>NZ_CANLZZ010000004.1 GCF_947495725.1 uncultured Lutibacter sp.
TAATTTTTAACTTAAATCCTTATACTTCTGAAAACCCGTTAATTAAAACTAACAAATACCCTGAATTATTTTATTAAATTACTTTAAAAAAAAGCCGGATAGCTAAAATAATGTAAATATTTTAATCTCACAAGTGTATTTTTTTAAAAAATTACTTTTTTTTGGGCTCTGGTTTTGGCAGTATAACTTCTTTAGTACTTAATTCAATGAAATTAAAATCTAATTTTGACGGTTGTTCTTCTAAAACACCGTCTACGAAAGCTCTTTGAAGTATATCTTCAATTAGATAATCTTCTTCAACATTAACTGGGTCATACTCGTTCTTCAAAGAAAGTTTGAACATTTTAGCCGTAGTATTATACCAAAAAGCTTTCCATCCGCTACGTAAATCTTTTACCAAATCAAATGCAGTGCTTCCAGTTTGGCGATGAATAAGCTTTATTAATATTCTTCCTTCGGTGCGAGTTAATTTTTTTAATTGATCTGTGAACTCGCCTTCTAAATATTTTTGGATTCGTTTTGTATAAATTCGTTTCTTTCTACCTGATTTAATATTCTCGATTCTTTCATTTAATACTTCTAACCTATCTGCAGCTAATTTCGCATAGGGATAAGCTTTTAAAGTTTTTCTTCTAAACCAATAATAATATCTTCTATCGTAACTAGTTTTGAATTTTAGTTTTTTTAACAACAAAACTTCATCCAATTTTATTAATAAAGTGTCTCCTTCAAAAATAATGTACTGCTCTGACAATGGGATAGAGTCCATTTTTTCTACTTGAGAAAAAAGATTATTACAAAATAATATTGTACATATATATAATAAGGTACTAAACTTGGCCTTCATAAATACTTTTTATTAATCAAAACGTTTCCAAAATTACAACTTTCGATTATACTTTTTAGTATGTAAATTTAAAATGATTGTTTATTTAAATAGTTTATTTAACAATTTAGTATCTTCGTTTTTTAATAAGAAATATAATTATGAGTAAAAAAATATTGAATAAGAGTTCTATTTCGTTCTTAGAAAAGTACTTAAATAATGCTTCACCAACGGGTTATGAAAGTGAAGGTCAGAAAATATGGATGAATTATTTAAAACCATATGTTGATACATTTATAACTGACAGTTATGGAACTGCTGTTGGCGTTATTAATCCAGACGCAAAATTTAAAGTAGTAATTGAAGGACATGCAGATGAAATTTCGTGGTACGTAAATTATATTACACCTGAAGGTTTGATTTATGTAATTAGAAATGGTGGAAGTGATCATCAAATTGCACCTTCAAAAGTTGTTAATATCCATACAAAAAAAGGAATTGTAAAAGGTGTGTTTGGTTGGCCTGCGATACACACAAGAATTGGCGGTAAAGAAGAAGCTCCAAAATTAGACAACATATTTATTGATGTTGGTTGTAAATCAAAAGAAGAAGTTGAGAAGTTAGGAGTTCATGTTGGATGTGTTATTACTTATCCAGATGAATTTTTTATTTTAAATAAAAATAATTTTGTTTGTAGAGCTATTGACAATAGAGTTGGAGGATTTATGATTGCCGAAGTCGCTCGCTTATTAAAGGAAAATAAAGTTAAACTTCCTTTTGGTTTATATATTACAAATTCGGTTCAAGAAGAAATTGGTTTAAGAGGTGCTGAAATGATAACACACACTATTAAACCAAATATTGCTATTATTACTGACGTTTGCCATGATACTACCACTCCAATGATTGAAAAAAAGAAGGAAGGTGAAACAAAAAGTGGTGACGGACCAGTTATTAGCTATGCTCCTGCTGTTCAAAATAATCTTCGAGATTTAATTGTTGAAACAGCTGAGGCCAAAAAAATTCCTTTTCAAAGATTAGCATCATCAAGGGCAACAGGTACAGATACCGATGCATTTGCTTATAGTAATGGTGGTGTTCCATCTGCTTTAATTTCACTTGCATTACGTTATATGCATACAACTGTTGAAATGGTTCATAAAGATGATGTAGAAAATGTAATACGTTTAATTTATGAAACACTTTTAAATATTAAAGAAGGAGAAAATTTTAGTTATTTCAAATAATAGTAAAAGACAGCTTTTGCTGTCTTTTTTATTTAAATTATGGATGAATATATAGATTTACTAGACAATGAAGGAAATTTAACAGGTAAATCCTGCTTGAAATCCGAAGCTCATAAAAAAGGACTTTTACATGGAAGTACCCATATTTGGGTGTTTAATAATCAAAAAAATATAATTATTCAAAAAAGGGCAGCTAACAAAGATACCTTTCCAAATCTTTGGGATGTTTCAGCTGCTGGACATATTTCTGCTGGAGAAAAACCAATAATATCGGCAGTTAGAGAACTGGAAGAAGAAATAGGAATACGTGTATTACATAATCAGTTAAATTATATTGGAATTTACAAAAAGAAAATTCACCATAATACCAATTTAATTGACAATGAAATACACCATATATATATATGTAGTGTAAATTTTGATTTTAGCACTCTAAAAATACAAGAAGAAGAAGTTTCAGAAATAAAAATAATTACAATTGACAATTTAATAAAAAGGCTAAAATTAAACAATAAAGAGTTTGTTCCGCACGGGGAAGATTATTACAAATTAGTTTTAGAAAAAATTAAAAATTATACAAGCTGATATATTATTACAATGAAAAATACAATTGCAGAAAGAATATTGGATTTTTTAAAGGATTATCCTCCTTTTAATTTAATTCAGAAAGATACATTACTTGAAATAGCAAAGAAAGTAGAAATTCATTATTTTGAAAAAGATCAAATAATATTTAGTCAAAATGACACTCCGCACGAACATTTTTACATTGTAAATGAAGGAGTTATAAGATTGTATAGATTTGCTGAGGGTAAAAAACATATTGTAGACATTTGTGACGAAGGAGATTTATTTGGACTACGACCACTTATAATGAAGGAAAACTATTTAATGGGAGCTGCAGCAAATGAAGAATCAATAATTTACGCCATTCCTATTCATCTTTTTAATGATATTATTTTAAACTTCCCTAAGGTAAGTCAATTTTTAATTGCCAGTTTTGCTACAAATACTAGAGACCCTTTTTCTGAAAAACATAAGGGTAAATTGTTTGCAAATATTAAGGCTATTAAAAAAGTAGAAAATAGTTTTATTGAAACCCAGTCAGCGAAATACACAAAAAACCCAATTACTTGTTCAGCTAATATTACTATTCAGGAAGCGGCAATAATTATGACTAAAAATGTAATTAATTCAATTGTTATTGCCAACAATAATATACCAATTGGAATTATAACAGACAAAGATATTAGAACCAAAATTGGTACTGGCCTGTTTAAAATTACGGATACTGTTGAAACTATAATGGCTAGTCCGGTAGTTACTTTTCCAGAAAACATAACCGTCGCTGAAGCCCAAATTGCACGCTTAAAACATAAAGTATCGCATTTGTGTATTACAAAAGACGGTACAAATACTTCAGAATTAGTTGGAATTTTATCTGAGCATGATCTTAATTTAATTCAAGGAAACAATCCTCTACTACTTATAAAAGAAATTAAACAAGCAAAAGACGCAGAAACTTTAAAATATATTAGATCCAAAGCTGCAGAACTTACTAAAGGCTATATCGAACAAGAAATTCCTATTTATTTTGTAACAAAAGTTATTTCAGAAATAAATACAGCAATTACAAAAAGTGCAATTGAATTATCAATTCAAGAAATTGGCACAAAACCACCCGTTAATTATTCTTGGTTTGCTGTAGGAAGTCAAGGTAGAAAAGAGCAGTTATTGATGACCGATCAGGATAATGCTTTAGTATTTGAAAATGTAACAGAATCAGAATACGAAAATGTAAAAGCCTATTTTTTAAAATTAGCTACAAAAGTAACTGAAAAATTAAATATTGTTGGTTTTGACTATTGTCCAGCAAATATTATGGCTAGCAATCCTAAATGGTGTTTATCAATTGACGAATGGAAACAACAATTTAAAGAATGGATAAAAGATCCTATTCCAGAAAAAATACTACTTAGTATAATTTTTTATGATTTTGAATTGATATACGGAAATAAAGAATTGTACAATAAAATGGCTACAAGTGTATTAAAGTATATTAAAAAAAATCAAATATTTTTAAGCTTTTTAGGAAAAGTAACTTTAGATAACCCACCCCCTCTTGGTTTCTTTAAACAATTTTTAGTAGAACAGGATGGTGAAAACAAAGACAATTTTGATATAAAATCTAGAGCTATACGACCGTTAGTTGATGCTGCAAGAATATTTTCTTTATATCACGGTTTACAAATAAATAATACTATTGCACGTTATAAAAAACTAATGGAGGTTGAACCTCAAAATAAAGATTTATTTGAATCTTGTTCAAATGCATTTAAAATATTGTTAACGTTTAGAACTTCTCAGGGCTTAGCAAATAATGATAGTGGAAAATTTGTAGATATAAATAGCTTAAGTAAAGCAGACCGATTAAAATTAAAAAGCTGCTTTAACCCCATAAAAAATGTACAAGAAGCTTTAAAAATTAGATTTAAAACAACTCAAATAGGTTAAATATGTTTAGTCGAATATTTAAAAGAAAAAGTTATCCTAAATATTGGTTAGATTATGTTGAAAAAGTTTCTACTTGTGAAAAATATTACAATTACGAATCCATTCGATTTGTTGTTTTAGATACAGAAACCACAGGATTTGACTATGAAAATGACAGAATGTTATGTATTGGAGCAGTTGCGATAAAAAACAACAAAATATTAGTAACAGACTCCTTCGAAGTTTATATAAAACAAGATGTATTCAATAAAGAAACAGTAAAAATTCATGGTATTAGAAAAAATGGTACCGAAACAAAAATGAGCGAAGAAGAAGCTCTTATAGCATTTATTGAATATTTAGACGACGCTGTAATTATCGCTCATCATACCGCTTTCGATTTAAACATGATAAATACAGCTCTAAGACGCATTAATCTTGGACCACTTATTTCGAAGCAATTAGACACAAATTATATTTATAAAAAGCTTTCTCCCAAAAATAGACATAATAAAGTATTTAGTTTAGATAATTTATGTAACGAATATGGAGTGACAATGCATGATAGACATACAGCCTCTGGTGATGCCCTATTAACTGCTTTAGTATTTTTAAAATTGACAAATCAATATAAAAAAAACAACGCTCTAAATATATTTGATTTAGTAAACACAAACTACAATTTAAATAAATAAGCTTTTAATTACTCTTCTAAATTTTGTAACTTTAGTGTTTATCATTCATTAAAAAGTATGAAAAACACTATTGCAGAACGCATTTTTGATTTTTTAAAAGATTTCCCTCCTTTTGATATTTTAACTAAAGAACAACTATTTTTAATTGCTGCTAATGTCAAGGTAGTTTATGTTGAAAAAGACAGGGTTGTTTTTAAACAAAAAGAACTTCCTCATGAAAACTTTTATATAGTAAAAGATGGCGCAATTGGTTTATATAGAACTTTGGATTTAGATTCAATTTTAGTTGATATTTGTGATGAAGGTGATATTTTTGGGTTAAGACCATTGGTTCAAAATGACCACTACCTTATGAGTGCAAAAGCAAATGAAGAAAGTATTCTCTACGCTATATCTGTTGAAATTTTAAAAGAAATAATTCAAAGTAATGATAAAGTAAGTAAATTTTTAATAGCTAGTTTTTCCACAAACATTAAAACTCCTTACGCAAATAACAATTACGGACAACTATTTGCAAATGTTGATACTTTAGAAGGTAACAATACCAATTTATCTGATTTTCAAACTGCAGAATACAGTAAAAATCCAATTACTTGTAATAAAAAAACATCTATAAAAGAGGCCGCATTAATAATGAGTTCAAACAGGGTTGGCTCTATTTTAATAGTTGAAAATAAAAACCCTATTGGCATAATCACCGACAAAGATTTACGGTTAAAAATTGCAACCGGATTAGTTTCCATTGATGAAAAAGTTGATCAAATAATGTCGTCTCCCGTAATTACCGTTTCAGATAAAATTACAACATCCGAAGCACAAATAGCAATGCTTAAACATAAAATTACGCATCTGTGTATAACTAAAGACGGAACGCCAAACTCTGAGTTGTGCGGCATTATGAGTGAACACGATATTGTAGTTTTACAGGGAAACAATCCATCTGTTTTAATTAAAGAACTAAAACGCGCAAAAAATATTGAAACATTAAGGTATATTCGTCAAAAAACATCAAAATTACTTAAAGGTTATATTGAGCAAAAGATTCCAATTATTTTTATTTCAAATATTATTTCAGAAATTACAAGCGCATTAACAATAAAAGCAATTGAACTTTCAATTCTAGAAATGGAAACTAAACCACCTGTAAAATTTGGTTGGTTAGCATTGGGAAGTCAAGGAAGAAAAGAACAACTCTTAATTACAGATCAGGATAATGCATTGGTTTTTGAAAACGTTTTTGATGAAGATTACAAAACAACAAAAGATTACTTTATAAGTTTATCAAAAAAAATTACTAATAAATTAAATACAATTGGTTTTGAGTATTGCCCAGCAAATATGATGGCGAGTAATCCGAAATTTTGTCTTTCTGTAAACGAATGGAAAAATAAATTTAATAAATGGATCACTCAACCTTCAGAAAAATCAATTATGATGTGTACCATATTTTTTGATTACGATTTAGTTTATGGAAACAAAAAATTAGTAGATAAAATTTCTAAAAGCATATTTAAATCTATAAAATCTTATGAAATTTTTCTTAATTTTTTAGGAAGAAATGCTTTAATTAACCCTCCACCTCTAGGTTTTTTTAGACAATTTTTGGTAGAAAACGATGGAGCACATAAAGATCAATTCGATATAAAAAGTAAAGCTTTAATGCCGTTAATTGATGCTGCAAGATTATTATGTCTTTCTCATAATTTGAAGAATGAAAATAATACAATTAAAAGATATGTGAACCTTATTGATATTGAACCGCAAAATAAAGACTTATATTTATCTTGCATAGATGCGTTTAAAATTTTATTACGCTTTAGAACCGAGCAAGGGTTAAAACATAACGATTCTGGTAGGTATATTGATTTAAAAAATCTAAGTAAATCGGAAAAATTAAAATTAAAAGGAGCCTTTAAACCTATTAAAGATATTCAAGAATTATTAAATATAAGATATAATTTATCTCAAATGATGTAATGTGGAACTGGTTTAAACATAAAAATTATCCAGATTTTTGGAAAGAATACTTAAAGACTTTTAAAATAAAACAACCAAAATCTATTGAAAAAACTCGTTTTATAGTTTTTGATACAGAAACCACAGGTTTAGATACTGTAAAAGATAGAATTTTGTCAATTGGAGCAATTGCAATTACAAATGGAATTATTGATGTTGCCGATAATTTTGAAATTTATTTAAAACAAGATGAATTTAATACTGATACCGTTGAAATTCACGGAATTTTAAAAGAAGGTAATATTGAAAAGTTTTCAGAAGAAAAAGCAATTGAATACTTCATTAATTATTTACAAAATGCTGTTTTAATAGCACACCATGCTGCATTTGATGTTAAAATGATTAACGCCGCATTAACAAGAATGAATTTACCTAAATTAAAAAATAAAAGTATTGACACTGGTATCCTTTATAAGAAATTAGATGGTAAAACCGGTAATCATTTTAATCTTGATGCGCTATGCAAAGAATTTAACATACCAAAACACGACAGGCATACAGCTTCTGGAGATGCCTTTATTACGGCCCTTCTCTTTTTAAAAATAATTTCAAAACTTAAAAAGGAACGCACCGTTTATTATTCTGACTTGTTCAGGACTACAAATAATAAAGGATTAATTTAAAAAAAGCCGCTATCAAAATAATGACTGCGGCTTATTACTTGTGGATATTAAAATTATTTTACTAAAGACCCATCCATTATAGAAGCAACAACATCTGGATTTAAAAGTGTTGAAATATCTCCTAAGTTTGAAGTTTCATTTTCAGCAATTTTCCTCAATATTCTTCTCATAATTTTACCCGATCTTGTTTTTGGTAACCCCTTAACAAATTGAATTTTATCTAACTTTGCAATTGGACCAATGGTTCGTCCAATTAAACCATTAATTTCTTTTCTTAAAAAGTCTTCATTCTCAGGAGTATCATAAACAATAACATACGCATATAAAGCATTTCCTTTAATATCATGTGGATAACCAACAACTGCTGACTCCACAACATTACTATGTTCATTAATTACATTCTCAATTGGAGCGGTTCCTAAATTATGTCCGGATACTATTACAACATCATCTACTCTACCAGTAATTCTATAATTCCCTTCTAAGTCTCTAAAAGCTCCATCACCTGTAAAATACTTGTCCTTAAAAGTTGAAAAATAGGTTTCTTTATATCGTTGATGATTTCCATATATAGTTCTTGCAATAGAAGGCCAAGGGTACTTAACACAAAGTCTTCCCTCTGCAGGGTTTGTGTTTACCTCCTCACCGTTTTCATCTAATAAACAAGGTTGAATACCAGGAAGTGGACGAGTTGCAAATGTAGGTTTTGTTGGCGTAACTCCTGCTAATGGTGATATCATAATTCCACCTGTTTCCGTTTGCCACCAAGTATCAACAATTGGAGATTTTTGTTTACCAATTTTTTCATTATACCAATGCCATGCCTCTTCATTAATAGGCTCTCCAACAGTTCCTAATACCTTAATAGAACTTAAATCGTTTTGCTCTGTTAATTCATTTCCTTGTGCAGCCAATGCTCTAATTGCAGTTGGTGCTGTATAGAATTGATTAACCTTATATTTCTCAACAATTTGCCAAAATCTACTATAATCTGGATAAGAAGGAACTCCTTCAAACATTAACGTTGTGGCACCAGCAGCTAAAGGCCCATAAACAATATATGAATGTCCTGTTATCCAACCAATATCTGCTGTGCAAAAATAAACATCACCATGAGAATATTGGAATACATTTTTAAAACTGTAAGCTGTATGCACCATATAACCAGCACATGTATGTACCATTCCTTTTGGTTTTCCTGTAGAGCCAGAAGTATATAAAATAAATAACATATCTTCCGCATCCATTTCCTCGGCCTCACAAACTGCGTCTACCTTTAACAATTCTTCGTGCCACCAAACGTCACGTCCAGCTTTCATGTTAATATTCCCATTAACTCTGTTCAAAACAATTGAAGTTTCGATAGTTGGGCAAGTTTCCAATGCTTCATCTACAATAGTTTTAAAATCAACTGCTTTACTTCCTCTAGAAACACCGTCAGACGTAAGTAACATTTTACATTCAGCATCATTAATTCTGGTAGAGAGCGCAACAGCTGAAAACCCTGCAAAAACTACCGAATGAACCGCTCCAATTCGCGCACATGCTAAAACAGCAATAGCTAACTCCGGAACCATTGGCATATAAATACAAACTTTATCACCTTTAATTACTCCATTATTTTTTAATACGTTAGAAAACTTACATACCTCAGCATGTAATTCTCTATAAGTAAACGTTCTATTCGCTTCATTTGGATCGTTTGGCTCCCAGATTATTGCTATATCGTCTCCGCGTTTTTTCAGGTGACGATCCAAACAGTTTTCGGTAATATTTAGTTTAGCACCTTTAAACCATTCGAATTTTGGTTTATCCCAGTCGAACTCAACTACCTTATCCCACTTTTTGCGCCAAGTAAAAGTTTCAGCAATTTGAGACCAAAACCCTTCTGGATCATTAACGCTATGTTGATATGATTTATAATACTTTATAAAAGAATCTACTTTTAAATCATCTAATGTTTCTTTTTCTTCTTCTGTTGCATGTTCAAATATTCCAATATTGTTTAATTTGAATTCGTGCGTAATTTCATTAATAATTTCAGGATCATCAATTGTCGATGGAATTGTATATTCAACACCATCGGCAATATTTCTTAATAATTTTCGAAGAATTTTTCCTGAACGTGTTTTTGGTAACCTTTGAACTAATAATACTTTTTTTAAGGCAGCTACAGCTCCAATTTGTTTTCTTACTTCCTGAACAATATTATACTCCAACTCAAAACTTGAAACATAATCTCCTGATTTTAGAACAACCAAAGCCAACGGAACCTGACCTTTTAATTGATCTTCTATTCCAAATACTGCACATTCGGCAACAGAAGGATTAGACGAAACAATTTCTTCCATCTCGGCAGTAGATAATCTATGGCCTGCAACATTAATTACATCATCAACACGGCCGGTTATAAATACATAACCTTCTTCATCTGTATATCCTCCATCTCCAGAAAAATAAAATCCTGGGAATTTTTTTAAGTAACCATCTTTAAAACGATCTGTATTTCCCCAAATATTAAGCATATTACCAGGAGGCATCGGCAGTTTAACGGCCACAAATCCTTCTTCGTTTGGTCCTAATTGCTGTCCTTCACTATTTAAAATTTGAATGTCATAACCGCTCACAGGCTTAGTTGCAGAACCCGGTTTTACAGGTAATGCTTCTACACCCATCATATTAGATAACATTGGCCAACCGGACTCGGTTTGCCACCAATGATCGATTACAGGAATATTTAATTTTTCTTCTAACCATTTTAAGGTAGCAACATCGCATCTTTCACCTGCTAAAAACTGATATTTTAAACAGCTCAAATCATATTGCTTCATCAACTCACCATCCGGATCTTCTTTTTTAATAGCTCTAATTGCAGTTGGAGCAGTGAACATAACCTTTACGTTATTTTCTGAAATTATCCTCCAAAAAGTACTAGCATCAGGAGTTTTAATAGGTTTTCCTTCAAAAATAATTGTTGTATTTCTGTTTAATAAAGGACCGTAAACAATGTAACTATGTCCAACAACCCAACCTACATCAGAAGCTGCCCAATATACATCACCTTCCTCAACTCCATAAACATTTCTCATTGAGTATTTTAATGCTGTTGCATATCCTCCGCTATCTCTCAAAATCCCTTTTGGTTTACCCGTTGTACCAGAAGTATATAATATATAAAGAGGATCGGTTGAAGTCATAGGAACACATTCTGCTGGCTTTGAACTGTCAACTAAATCTCTATACGCAACAAAACGATGTGTTTTAGTTAGAATTGTTCCTAATCTTCTTTGAAAAACAATTACTTTATCTGGTTTGTGAGTTGCCTTTTCAATGGCTTCATCTACTAATGGTTTGTACGGAATTAGTCGATCTACTTCAATACCTGCTGTTGCTGTTATAATAACTTTAGGTTTACAATCATCAATTCTTATAGCTAATTCGTGAGGTGCAAACCCTCCAAAAACTACAGAATGAATGGCTCCAATCCTAGCACAAGCTAACATACTAAATGCTGCATGTGGAATCATTGGCATATAAATTATAACGGTATCTCCTTTTTTTACTCCTAAATCGCGAAGTCCACCTGCTAAACGTTCAACTTCATGCTTAACTTCATTATAGGTATATTTTAATTTTCTTTGAGTAACTGGAGAATCATAAATAATTGCTGTCTGCTCACCAAAACCATCTTCAATATGCTTATCTACAGCCAAATAACAAACATTCAATTTTCCATCGGCAAACCAACGATCAAATCCATTTTCGTCCTTAGACAATATAGTTGTTGGTTTATTATACCATTTAATGTTATTGGATTGTTCCTTCCAAAATTGCTCTGGATTTTCAATACTATTATTATAATGTTTTTGGTAACTCATATTATAAAATTTTAATTGTTAATCTGCCCAATAATAATTGGGTGTATATTTTACTTTAATAACTCTTTTACTTCATTTACTAGCTTTTTAACTGAAAATGGTTTTGACATATATTTATCTGCTCCTAGTTTTAACCCTAACTCAATGTCTGAGGTCTTGTTTTTTGCAGATAAAAAAATCACTTTTATGTTTTTTAATTCTTTATTTTCTTTCAAATATTTTAAGACTTGAAATCCATCAACATTTGGCATCATAATATCTAAAATTATGATGTCAGGATTATCATTATTTACAATTTCAATTGCTTCAGCACCGTCTCTGGCAATAAAAACGTTGAAATCTTCTTTTTTAAAAGTATATTCTAACGACATTACAATGTTAGGTTCATCGTCCACAATTAATAACTTTTTCATACTATTGCTTTTTATATGGTAATGTAAATGTTACTCTCGCTCCACCGTTTTCGTTATTTTCGGCCCAAATTTCACCTTTATGACTCTCAATAATTTGTTTACTTATGGCCAAACCTAAACCACTTCCTACAGGTTTTAATATTGTTTGATTTTTTGATTGATAAAACTTATTAAAAATTGAAACTAAATCGTTAGGTTCAATTCCTTTTCCGTTATCTTCTACAGAAATCTTTAGTCTATTTTTGTTGAAGCTGGTCTTAATAAAAACTTCCCCCTTATTTTCTGCTGAAAATTTAATAGCATTTGACAATAGATTTATTATTACCTGCTGAATTCTATCTTCGTCATACAGTAATTTAGCCGCAGTTGCTTCATCAAAACTTAATGTAACACCTTTGTTTGCAGCAATTTGATAAACAACATCAATGGACTTCTCAATAGTGTTTTTTATAGAATTTTCCTTTAAATCCAATTTTTCCTTTCCTGTTGCAAGTTTTTCTAGATCTAAAATGTTATTTATTAAACGACTAACACGTTCGCTTTCACTTAGAATACTACTTAAAAATTGTTTTTTTGTATTACTTTCTATCTCTTCATCATCGAGTAAAATTTCAGATAGTGCTCTAATTGAGGTTATTGGAGTTTTTAATTCGTGTGCTACAGTATCTAAAAACTCATCTTTTTGTTTATCTCTTTCTTTCAGTTCTTTATTCGACTCTTTCGTTTTTTGAGTTTCATCCAAAATACTTAACACTTCTGGCAAACTAATTTCTTCTTCCTTTACAACCGATGCTATTAAAATTCTTGAAGAAGCACTACCAATACTACCCGTTAATAATTTTTCTGAAAAATTTACCAAACGTGCGTCTGCATATATAGATGTATCACTTATTCCGTTTTTCATATAAAATAAATTTAATGCTCTTTCTGTTCGTTTTTCACCTAAAAACCTTATTAAAACTTCTTTTATATCGCTAACATAAGCTTCTCCCTTCCACACATATGCACCTTCGTGCAATTCTGCATATTTAGTACTATCTACAAACATTTCAGCAAAATTTCGTTCTCTGTAATTTCCTACAATACTTACTGAAACAATTGCATATACCAAAATATTAAAAAACATACTCCAAAAAAATGCGTGCGGTACAGGCTCAAATAATTGCAATCCAAAAAGCTCATAAGGCTTTAAAAATCCTGTCCCAAATAAACCTTCAATTACAAAGGAAGTTGACAACATTTGCGAATCAATTGTAAATGGTACAATTAAGGTATAAAAGGTCACTATAAAACCTACAATTATTCCATACTTTGCCCCTCTTGATGAAGCTCTTCTCCAAAATAAACCTCCAAAAAAAGATGGAGCTAGTTGTGCTATTATTACAAATGAAATTAAGCCTATTGAAACCAAAGATCTATTTAAAGTAAAAATTCTGTAGAAAAAATAAGCGAGTATGATTAATGAAAAAATTGCTACACGTCTAATATTTTTAATTGACTCAGTATTTTCACTAGATTCGCTTTTACTATATTTATTTAAAAATCCATATGGTATTATTAGATTGTTACTTAACATTGTTGAAAGTGCCAATGTTGAAATAACTACCATTGAAATTGCAGCGGAAAAACCACCTAAAAAAACTATTAACGCCAAAATTTCATGACCATTAACTAACGGTAACATTAATGTAAATAAATCGGCATCCACATTTTGATGTTGAAATATTATATTTCCTCCCCATGCAATAAATAGCACAAAAATGTTAAAAAGCAACAAGTATAAGGGAAACATCCATATTACTTTTTTTAAGTACTTTTCTCTATCGTTTTCTACAACTGTAACCTGAAACTGACGTGGTAAAAGCATTATAGCTATCATTGACAACATACTTAAAAAGAACCAATTAAAACCTCCTTCTAAACCATTTATTGATTGTTGTAAGTTAAAATTTGGTAATATTGAGGCTTGTTTATAAATATCGGACGGGCCATTAAACAAGTAAAAAGTTACATACACTCCAATAACTAAAAAAAACACTAATTTAATTAAAGACTCTAATGCAACTGCTGTTATAATCCCTTTATGTCTTTCAGAAGCATCGGTATGTTGAGTTCCAAAAAATGCCGCAAAAATTGCTAATAAAATTGCTATATAAAATGTAGTATCGTTAATTACAGTATTTGCAATAATGTTATGTTTTGTAATCACATTAAAAGTTTCCGATATTGCCTTCAATTGTAAAGAAATATAAGGTACAATTGCCAACACGCAAATTACAGTAACTAAAGCTCCCAAAAACCGATTATTACCATACCTTAAAGAAATAAAATCAGCTAATGATGAAATTTTATTTGCTTTTGAAATCCTAAGGATTTTTCTCATTAACAATATCCAGGCAGGAATAATTATTACCGGACCTAAATAAATTGTTAAGAATTTTAGTCCTGAAGTAGCAGCTAACCCAACGCTTCCGTAATAAGTCCAAGCAGTGCAGTAAACTGCCAACGACAGTGTATAAACATATGGATTATTTACCCATTTACTTTTTGAATTTTTTTCAGCCCAAAAAGCCACATAAAAAACAACAGCTAAGTAAATTATTATTACAAGTATAACTAAAAAACTACTCATAAAACCTTTTTAAAACAATATAAGACGCCACAATACTTAACACCCAAATACTAAAAATGTAAAAATATATGATTGGAAAGCCTAAAAAAGACGCACTGTTATTAAATAATAATATTATAGGAATGTTAAATAAACACAGTAATATAACTGAAATTACAACTAACTTTTGTTGATGTCTTTTTTTCAAAATGACTTATTTACATTATTAATTTAAAAACAGCACTATAATTTTATTATAGTGCTGCATATACTAACTATTAAAACTAATGGTCACTTGCTTCACCAGCTCCAGATGGAATTCTAATATGTTCAACTAATTCTTGAATGTTTTCAGGTGGTGCAGGTGTCATTCTTGACACAACTAACGATACCACAAAATTTACAATCATAGCAACAGTTCCAAATCCTTCAGGTGAAATTCCAAACCACCATTCACTTGCAGGTGGTTTATCACCTAACCATCCCAATTTAAATTTTGCCATATAAAAGAACATTAATGTCAATCCAACAATCATCCCTGAAATAGCACCTTCTTTGTTCATTCTCTTATCAAAAATACCTAGCAAAATTGCGGGAAAGAATGATGCTGCAGCCAAGCCAAATGCTAACGCAACAACGGCGGCGACAAATCCAGGTGGATTGATACCAAAATATCCTGCAATACAAACAGCAACGAACGCACTAAAACGCGCTGCTAACAATTCTCCTTTTTCAGAGATATCTGGTTTTATTATTTTCTTAAATAAATCATGAGAAATGGATGAAGCAATAACCAGTAACAAACCGGCAGCAGTTGATAATGCAGCCGCTAATCCACCAGCTCCAACCAATGCAATTACCCAATTTGGTAATTGAGCAATTTCAGGATTTGCTAATACCATAATATCTCTATCAATGGTTAATTCATTTACCGAATTATCCGCTACATATTGAACAACGCCATCACCATTTTTATCATCAAATTTTAATAAACCTGTTTTTTCCCAATTTCCAAACCATTCTGGAAGTTCGGCATATTCTGCATTACTTACAGTTTCAATTAGTTTTGTTCTTGCAAAAACTGCTACTGCAGGTACCGTTGTATAAAGGATGGCTATAAACAATAATGCCCAACCAGCCGATACACGAGCATCTTTTACTTTTGGCACTGTAAAGAAACGCACAATTACGTGCGGTAAACCTGCCGTACCAACCATTAAAGCCACTGTTATAGCAAAAACATCGATCATAGATTTACTTCCAGAAGTATATTCATGAAAGCCTAGTTCTCGAGATAATCCATCTAATTTATCTAATAAGTAAATACCGTCTTCACCTGCTCCTCCAAATCCTAATTGAGGAATTGGATTACCCGTCATTTGAAACGAAATAAATATTGCAGGCACCATAAATGCAAATATTAATACACAATACTGAGCAACCTGAGTATAGGTTATACCTTTCATACCTCCTAATACGGCGTAAAATAACACGATAGCCATACCAATATATACACCTGTATTGATGTCAACTTCTAAGTAACGCGAAAATACAATTCCAACACCACGCATTTGTCCTGCAACATATGTAAATGAAACAATTAAAGCTGCAATTACCGCTACAACTCTCGCTGTGTTCGAATAATATCTATCTCCAATAAAATCGGGTACTGTAAATTTCCCGAACTTTCTTAAATATGGTGCTAAAAGTAGTGCTAGAAGTACATAACCACCAGTCCATCCCATTAAATATACTGACCCATCATATCCTGTAAACGATACAATACCTGCCAATGAAATAAATGATGCAGCTGACATCCAATCTGCTGCTGTAGCCATACCATTCATAATTGGAGGCACACCTCCACCAGCTACGTAAAATTCTTTTGAAGATCCTGCTCTAGCCCAAATTGCAATTCCTATATAAAGCGCAAAAGTGATTCCAACAAGTATCCATGTCCATGTTAATATTCCCATGATATAATTTTCTTTTAAATTAATTATTCATCAACCCCATATTTCTTATCCAGCTTATTCATCATTTTTACATAGACAAATATTAGGATTACAAATACATACATTGATCCTTGTTGCGCAAACCAAAATCCCAGTTTAAACCCTCCAAGTTTAACTGTATTCAATTGGTCTACTAATAAAATTCCGAAGACATAGGAAACTAAAAACCATATACTTAACAAAATTGCTAAATATCCTAGATTCTCTTTCCAATATGCTTTCATATCTTTTTTTGACATAATAGTTTGGTTTTAATTATTATAGATAAATCATTGCTTGAAGCGTAACAGTACCAGTGTTTGTTCCAAACTTTTGATTCTTGTATTCTAATGTAAATTTTGAATTGTGACCACTTAAAAACATATTAGTACCTAAACCAAATACATTTCTATTGTCATCTACTGCATCATAGCTATTTGTTCCATATGATATATAAGGCTGAAATCTAGCCTTGTTTACATCACCCGCAAAAAGATACCCAACATGTGAGTAAAGCATACTCCCTGTTCCATAAGCGCTATACAAATAATTTTTACCATAATTATTTGATTGGTAAGTTGCATAAGCCGAAATAGCACTTCCATCATTACTCAAAGGAGCGTCATAATAGGCATCCACAGCCAAAATAGAAACATTCTCACCTTCCATTTCCCCTGAAGAAGATGCTGAAACAGCACCTTTAGGATGCGTAAAAAAACCTGCACCAATATTAAAAACCTTTTTTGTTCCTAAATAGGTCCCTACTTTATATGGTAATGTATTAGATTCTTGATCTAAAAAATTATATTCAAAATACCCAGCGTAAGCAAAACCAGCATCTTTAGAGCCTAAAATTCTTTTCCCTCCATATACAGCTGCTCCACCATTTTCTGGTGTACGCATATCCAATCCATTTGGTATAGCATCATTTATAGCTAATTGATACTTAAACTTATCAAACTTCCCCTTTATAAAGAATCCTAAATGACGGGCGAATTGATCGGACAACCCTATAGTAGCCCATGATTGACGATTATTATCTAAAGTTAAACCGTTTAACGTGCTTTGGTTGTTTAATCTTGAAATACCATTCCAATAATGTAATCCGCCACCAACAGTATGGTTATCGTTTAAATTCCATTGTCCCCAGATTCCGTGCATAAATATCTGATTACCATCTCCTTTACCCACTGGATGAAGGTTGGCACTATTCAACCCATTTAACCCAAAATGAGTAACTAATAAAAACTTTTTTGTGATTTGAGATAATAATAATACACGAGCTCGTCTTACATTAAAGCTCATTTTACTTGTATTATCAGGGACATTATCATTATAAACAGCTTGAAACTGTCCCCATGAGATAACTCTTAAGTACTTACTTCCATCGTCATTAAACTTAATTTTAAAGCCTCCATTATAATCTGGTGATCCTTGTGAAAAAGAAGCATGAATTGATAAAATAAATACACTAAAAAGTAGTATTTTAATTTGTTTCATAATGTGAATTATTTTGATTTGTTGATTTAAAAAAACTTTTTTTAACCTTCACAATATGATAAGAAATATGACTCAATCTAAATTGAGTATATATAATTGGTAATATATATAGTTATTCTTTAAAACGCTCCCATTTTATTAACATATATTTATCTCCAAGTTCAGTTACTATAACACCTGCACCTATTAAATTTTTATTATCTGAGAAATATTTTGCAAGCTCTTCCGCATTTAATATTTTGTAAGTTGAATGATATTCAAAACTATAAGGGCGCTTAATATTGTATTTTTTAACCCAGTTTATTATACTAACATGCGAAACTCCTAATATTCGTTCAATTTCTCTGTAACTCAACCCCTCTAAATAAAGCTGTAATGCCTTATTAACATAATAGGAATCAATTTGTTTACCAACTTTATTAACCGTAAAATAGTAGACGCATTCTTTACATTTATAACGTTGTCTTTTATTAATAACACCGCTTTTAACGTATTTATTCGAACCACAATTTGGACAACAATCAATTTTCATATATATTTATTTTGCATAAATATACCAATTTAGCATAATAATTAAAAATTAAGAGATTAAAATCACGAAAATTATAACGATTCCAAAAAAAAATCAACATCAATAACTTTTTCTTTTTATTAATTTCATAATATTCAAACAAATTTTTTATTGATTTAATTCTTTTCAACATTTCATTTAATCCTTTATCATAATTACAACGTTTTCGCAATTCAATTAAAGGTTTTATTAAAATTTGGTTATTTTTGTAGCTATGATTAAAACTAAACCTAATATGATTAAACAAGGTCTTTACCTACCAGAATTTGAACATGAAAATTGTGGTGCAGGTTTCATTTGCAACCTGAAGGGGGAGAAAACGAATCAGATTATTCACGATGCACTAGAAATTTTAGTAAAACTTGAACACCGAGGAGGTGTAAGTTCAGATGGTAAAACGGGAGATGGAGCAGGACTATTAATTGATATACCGCATGAATATTTTAGTAGAGTTTGTGAATTTGAATTACCAGCTCCTAGAGAATATGCTGTTGGTATGGTGTTTTTCCCAAAAAATATAAATCAGTATACCTATTGTAAAGATATATTTGAGCAGGAAATTAACAATCAAGGTCTTAAAATTTTAGGATGGAGAGAAGTTCCAGTAGATTCTACTCAACTTGGTGAAATTGCGCTAGCTTCAGAACCTCGAATTGAGCAAGTGTTTATTAGTAAAGGTAGAATTAAAAAAGAAGTTAATTTTAAAGCCAAACTATACGCTGCTCGTAAAATAACTGAACACACAATTGCTGCTTCAAAAATGTCTGAAGCACCATATTTTTACGTTTCAAGTTTATCGCATACAACCCTAATATATAAAGGTATTATTATGCCCGAAGATATTGGACCTTATTATACCGATTTACAACAACCAGATTTAGTTACAAGATTAGCCTTAGTTCACCAACGTTTTTCAACCAATACAATGCCTTCTTGGGAATTAGCTCAGCCATTTAGATATATGTGTCAAAATGGTGAAATTAATACTTTACGTGGTAATGTTAGCAGAATGCGAGTTCGTGAAGAAATCATGAAAAGTGATCTTTTTGGTAGTGATATTGACAAATTATTCCCAATTATTTTACCAGGTAAATCAGATTCAGCATCAATGGATATGGTTGTTGAGTTACTTACGTTAACCGATAGGTCTTTACCTGAAGTAATGATGATGCTTATACCTGAAGCTTGGGAAAAGCATAAAACAATGTCTCCAGAAAGAAAAGCATTCTACGAGTACAACGCTTGTTTAATGGAGGCTTGGGATGGACCAGCATCTGTTCCATTTACAGATGGAGATTATATTGGTGCATTGTTAGATCGTAATGGTTTAAGACCATCAAGATATACAGTTACCAAAAGTGGTAAATTAATAATGTCTTCTGAAATAGGTGTAGTTGATATTGCCCCTGAAGATGTTGAAAAACATGGAAGGTTAGAGCCCGGTAAAATGTTTTTAGTTGACATGAATGAAGGTCGCATAATTAATGATGAAGAAATTAAAAACAAAATTGTTTCCGAAAGACCATATAAAGCTTGGTTAGATGAAACAAGGATTCATTTAAAAGATGTTGAAAACAATAACGAAGAATGTCCAATTGAAACTTTAGACATTAAAACGCGTTCACGTTTATATAACTATACAATTGAAGATATTCAAGAGGTTATTACACCAATGGCTCAAAACGGTAAAGAAGCTTTAGGCTCAATGGGTATTGATACTCCTTTAGCTGTATTATCAGACCGTCCTCAATTAATCTCAAACTATTTTAAACAATTATTTGCACAAGTAACAAACCCTCCTTTAGATGGTATTCGTGAAGAAATTGTAACTGATATTAGTTTAGCATTAGGTAAAGACAGAAATATATTTAGTATATCTCAAAGGCAATGCAAAAAACTTAGAATTCAAAATCCTGTTATTTCAAATAACGATTTAGAAAAAATAAGAAATATTTCAATTGGTAAAGATTTTAAAGCAATTACAATTGAAATACTTTATAAAAAAGAAAGGGGTGTTAATGGCCTAGAAGATGCCTTAGAAGATATTATTCGCCAGGTTTCAAAAGCGGTAGATAAAAGAAATAACATTATTATTTTATCTGACAGAGGAGCAAATGAAGAAATGGCTCCAATTCCAGTTTTATTAGCGTGTTCATATGTAAACCATCAAATGAATCGTTTAAGAAAACGTTCTTATTTTGATATTGTAATAGAATCTGCCGAACCTCGTGAACCGCATCAATTTGCCACTTTATTTGGTTATGGTGCAAGCGCTATAAATCCTTATATGGTAAATGAAATTATTCGTTTACAAGTTAAAGAAGGATTTATTACGGGAATGGATGAAGAAAAAGCAGTTAATAACTTTAATAAAGCTATTGGAACTGGTTTACTAAAAATTATGAATAAAATTGGAATCTCAACACTTCATTCATATAGAGGTTCTCAAATTTTTGAAATAGTAGGTTTCAACTCTAAATTTGTTGAAAAATATTTCCCATATACAGCTTCAAGAATTGAAGGTGTTGGACTATACGAAATTGAAAAAGAAATTTCAGCTCGCTACAATTACGCCTATCCTAAAACATTAATAAAAAACAGATTAGGACTTAATATTGGAGGTCATTATAGATGGAGACGTAATGGTGAAAGACATATGTTTAACCCAACTACAGTAGCAAAATTACAACAAGCTGTTAGGTTAAGCGATCAAGACAGTTACAATGTTTACGCCAAAACCATTAATGAGCAATCGGAAAGATTAATGACCATTAGAGGATTGTTTGAGTTTAATAACTTCGATCCAATTCCTATTGAAGAAGTTGAACCTTGGACTGACATAGTTAAACGTTTTAAAACGGGAGCAATGTCTTATGGATCTATATCTAGAGAAGCACATGAAAACCTTGCAATAGCAATGAACCGTATTGGAGGTAAAAGCAACTCTGGTGAAGGTGGTGAAGATAGAAGACGTTTTCAAAAAGATATAAACGGAGACAGCAGAAACTCTGCTATTAAACAAGTAGCTTCAGGTAGATTTGGCGTTACTTCTCATTATTTATCTAATGCCGAAGAAATTCAAATTAAAATGGCACAAGGTGCAAAACCTGGTGAAGGAGGTCAATTGCCTGGCGAAAAAGTATTGCCATGGATTGCTGAAGCCAGAAATTCAACTCCTTTTGTTGGATTAATATCACCTCCTCCACATCATGATATATATTCTATTGAAGATTTAGCTCAGCTAATTTTCGATTTAAAGAATGCCAATAGAGAAGCTCGAATTAATGTAAAATTAGTTTCAGAAGTTGGTGTAGGTACAATTGCAGCTGGTGTATCAAAAGCAAAAGCAGATGTTGTATTAATTTCTGGTTACGATGGTGGTACAGGAGCCTCTCCTTTAACATCATTAAAACATGCAGGTTTACCTTGGGAACTTGGTTTAGCAGAAGCCCAACAAACTTTAGTTATGAACGATTTGCGCTCAAGAATTGTTGTAGAATGTGACGGACAATTAAAAACTGGTCGTGATGTTGCAATTGCAGCTCTCTTAGGTGCCGAAGAATTTGGTTTTGCAACTGCTCCATTAGTAGCTTCTGGATGTATTATGATGCGTAAGTGTCATTTAAATACTTGTCCGGTTGGAATCGCAACTCAAGATAAAGAATTGCGTAAAAACTTTAAAGGAACACCAGAACACGTAATAAACTTCTTCTACTATGTTGCTGAAGAACTAAGAGGAATTATGGCGCAACTTGGATTCCGTACAATGGATGAAATGGTTGGACAAACACAAAAAATTGATTCAAATAAAGCTATAAAACATTACAAAGCTAAAGGATTAGACTTAACTTCTATTTTACACAGACCAGAAGGTTACACAAAAATGCCTTTAAGAAATTCTGAAAAACAAGATCACGACTTAGATAATGTTATCGACTTCAAAATTTTGAAAGATTCTCATAGAGCAATCTACAGAAAAGAAAAAATGATTTTAGATTACCCTATTACAAATATTGATCGTTCAACAGGAGCCATTATTAGTAATGAAATTTCTAAAATTTATGGACATTTAGGATTACCTGAAGACACCTTAAATATAAACTTTACTGGATCAGCAGGACAAAGTTTTGGTGCATTTGGGGCTCCAGGCCTTACTTTCATAGTTGATGGAAATACCAATGATTATTTAGGAAAAGGATTATCTGGGGCAAAAATAATTGTAAAAAAACCAAAAGCTGCAACCTTTATAGCAGAAAACAATATAATTGTTGGAAACGTATGTTTGTTTGGAGCAGTTCAAGGTGAAGCATATATAAATGGTATCGCTGGAGAACGTTTTGCTGTTAGAAACTCTGGAGCAACTGCTGTTGTTGAAGGTGTTGGAGATCATTGCTGTGAATATATGACAGGTGGTAAAGTTATAGTTATTGGAAACACTGGCCGAAATTTTGCCGCAGGTATGAGTGGTGGTATAGCTTATGTATACGACCCTGAACACAAATTTAAAAATGGATTGTGTAATACTGAGACAATTGAATTTGAACCTATTGAAACCGAAGAAGCTGAAGAATTAAAAGGTTTAATTAAAAAACATGTTCTTTACACTAACAGTAATAGAGGTAAAGAATTATTAAGTGATTGGGACAACAGCTTAAGCAATTTTGTGAAAGTTATGCCTATTGAATATAAACGTGCATTGATACGTTTAGAGACTGAAGAACAAATGGTAGAAGAATTAACAGTTTAAGGAAATGGGAAAAGTAACAGGTTTTAAAGAATTCGAAAGAAAAGACGAAGAATATAAATCAGTAGAGGAAAGAGTACAACACTATAAAGAGTTTACCGTTCCTTTAGAAAAAAAAGATCTTACTGAACAAGGATCCAGATGTATGGATTGCGGAATTCCATTTTGCCACAGTGGTTGCCCACTTGGTAATTTAATTCCAGATTTTAATCACATGGTACACCAAGGAGAATGGAAAAAAGCTTCTTGGATATTACATTCTACAAATAATTTTCCAGAATTTACGGGTAGATTATGCCCAGCTCCTTGTGAACAAGCATGTGTGTTAGGACTAATTGATGATCCTATTTCAATAGAAAATATTGAAAAAAACATTGTAGAAAAAGCGTTTAAAGAGGGGTGGATTGTACCACAAATACCAAATAAACGTACAGGCAAGAAAATTGCAGTTGTTGGTTCTGGTCCTGCCGGATTGGCTGCAGCACAGCAATTAAATCGTGCTGGACATACAGTAACTGTGTTTGAAAGAGACGATGAAGTTGGTGGGTTATTACGATATGGAATTCCAAATTTTAAACTAGAAAAAGGGATAATTGACAGAAGAGTTAATATTCTTGAAAAAGAAGGAATCATATTTAAAACTAATGTAAATGTTGGTGTAGATTATCCAATTAAAAAATTAAAGAAATTTGATGCGGTAGTATTGTGTGGTGGAGCAACTGTTAGAAGAAGCCTTCCAACAAAAGGAATTGATTCAAAAGGAGTTGTACAAGCAATGGACTTTTTAACTCAAGCAACTAAAGTTGTTTTTGATAAGGAATTGGACAAGCCACAAGTTTTAGCTACAGGTAAAGATGTTATTGTTATTGGTGGTGGAGACACAGGATCGGATTGCGTTGGTACTTCTAACAGACAAGGAGCAAAATCTGTAACTAATTTTGAAATTATGCCTAAACCTCCTGGACATAGAAGCCCTTCAACTCCTTGGCCATATTGGCCTCTTCAGTTAAAAACATCTTCATCTCATAAAGAAGGTTGTGATAGAAACTGGCTAATTAATACCAAAGAGTTTATTACAAATGAAAAGGGAGAGTTAACTGCCTTAAAAACTATTAATGTTGAATGGAAAATGGTTCCAGGACAACGACCTGAACTAATTGAAATTGAAGGTACAGAAAAAACTTGGCCTTGTGATTTAGCACTTTTAGCACTTGGATTCACTGGCCCAGAGTCAATATTAAGTGAACAACTAGAATTAGAAACAGATGCTAGAAGTAACTATAAAGCTAATGGTTATCAAACTAAAAACCCAAAAATATTTACAGCTGGTGATATGAGAAGAGGCCAATCTCTAATTGTTTGGGCAATTTCAGAAGGTAGAGAGGCAGCTAAACAAGTTGATGAATATTTGATGGGGTATAGTTATTTACCTACAAAAGGAAATGGAGATTTACCTCCTTTGTAACGAAATATAATAATTTTTGAATATTAAAATCATCTTTGTTAATTCAAAGATGATTTTTTTTGTTTTAAACCAATATTATCAAAAATTACAACTCCCTACATACTTGTTAATTAAACACTTAATGAAACTAAAGTAACATAATTTATTTTACCCAACTGATTTTAATCATCATTTTTATGTAATAACAATTTTAACTTAGAGTTTTTAAACTTAATTTTTAATCATAAAAAAAACAATATGATGAGAGTATTTCTTTGGTTATTCGCACTATGTATTTTAACTTTTTCATGTAAAACAGATAATAAAACTGAACAGGTTAAACAAACCGAAATTTCAGAAGTAACAGAAATACCTGTATTAAATTTGGCTGAATTTGATAAAAAAGCAGGTGAATTTATTTCAAAAGAAATAAAAGTATCTGGAATTGTAGATCACGTATGTAAACATGGAGGTAAAAAAATATTATTGGTTACTGATGAAGGAGATGCTCATGTTTTTTCGGATGAACGCTTTGAAGAATCTTTAAAAGGAAGTGAAATAATAGTTACAGGAATTGTTCTAGAAGACCGAATTGATGAAGCTTACTTATTAAAAATGGAAGAAGATAATATTAAAAGTCATTCTGAAGGAAAATCGAATAAAGAACAATTTGAAAACAAAAAGAAACACTTGCAACAGTATAGAAATAAAATGAAAGCTGAAGGTATTAATCATATTTCTAACTATTCTTTAAAATATGTTTCTCATACCGAAATAGAATAATTGATACTATTTATTATGAAAATGAAAGTCTTAAGAAAATGGAGCCGAATTCTCCATAGAGATATTGGCTATTTTTTTATTGGCACAACTTTAATTTATGCAATTTCAGGTATTGCTTTAAACCATATGAGTGATTGGAATCCAAATTATTCGGTAGAATTAAAAAACTTTAATACTAATTTAAAATTAAACAACTCGTTGGATATTAAAGAAACCATTTTACTTCTATTAGATGATATTGATAATAGAAATAATTATAAAAAGCATTACTATCCAAATAATAATAGATTAAAAATTTTCCTAAAAGGAGGTTCTTCAATAGTTGTAAATATACGAAATGGAAAAGGTACGGTAGAATATTTAAAAAAACGGCCTCTGTTTTTTGAAACAAACTATTTACACTACAACCCTAATAGAATATGGACTTGGTTTTCTGATGCTTTTGCAGTTGCACTAATTTTATTTTCAATAACATCTCTTTTTATGGTTAAAGGAAAAAAGGGCATATTTGGAAGAGGAGGAATTTATACCATTCTTGGTTTTGTAATTCCTATCCTATTTTTAATACTATATATCTAAAAAAAAAGCCCTCACTGAGGGCTTTTTCTATTTGTTTAATATTATAAAATCGGTTAGTACCATTGCTGCTAAAGCTTCAACAATTGGTACAGCTCTTGGAACAACACATGGATCGTGACGACCTTTACCGTGCATTTCAACAATATTACCATCTTTATCTATAGTATGTTGAGCCTGCATAATTGTAGCAACTGGCTTAAAAGCCACACGAAAATAAATATCCATTCCATTGCTTATACCTCCTTGTATTCCTCCTGAAAGATTAGTTTTTGTTGATCCGTCAGAATTAAATATATCATTATGCTCACTTCCTTTCATTTTTGCTCCACAAAAACCACTACCATATTCAAAACCTTTCACGGCATTAATTGAAAGCATAGCCTTACCTAATTGCGCATGTAGTTTATCAAATATTGGCTCACCTAATCCAATTGGAACATTTTGAATAACACAAGTTACAGTCCCTCCTATTGTATCACCTTGTTTTCTTATTTTATCAATTTTAGAAATCATTTGATCAGCTACATCAGCATCGGGACATCGAACAATATTATCCTCAATTTTACTAAAATCTAGATCTTGATATGGTTTTTCTAAAAAAAGATCACCTACGGAAGAGGTATAGGCATTAATTTTAATAGAAGGAATAGCTTGTTTTGCTACTGCCCCACCTACAACCCAATTAGCTGTTTCGCGTGCCGATGTTCTTCCTCCACCTCTATAATCTCTATTCCCGTACTTTTTATCGTATGTATAATCCGCATGAGAAGGTCGAAATGAATCTTTTATATGAGAATAATCATTTGAACGCTGGTGCACATTTTCAATAATAAACCCAATAGATGCACCAGTAGTTTTACCTTCAAAAATTCCAGATAAAAATCTTACTTCATCTGGTTCCTTTCGCTGTGTTACTATTTTAGATTGACCTGGTTTTCTTCTATCCATTTCTATCTGAATAGCTTTCAAATCTAGCTCAATTCCTGCTGGACACCCATCAATTACTCCGCCAATTGCTTCACCGTGCGATTCTCCAAATGTTGTTAAAGTAAATATTTTTCCAAACGTATTAGACATATCAAAAATTTAAGTGACAAATTTAAAAAAAGAATTTAACAGAAGGTTTATTTATTCCTTGAAATAAATTTAAAAAAACCAAAGTTTTATTGCCATTATAATAACCATTACAATTAAGAACTTTTTTATTAGGCTATCTCCTTTATCAACAGACCATCTGCTGGCAAACCATCCTCCTGTTGCATTTCCTAAAGCCAAAATTAATCCAACCTTCCAATTAATAGAATTATTATAAGCAAAAACGACTACAGCAGCTATGGTATAAATTAAGGCAACAGTTACTTTAATGGCATTACTTTTCACCAAAGAAATATTATTTATTGAAGACAATATCAATAACATAATAAATCCAACACCGGCCTGTATAAAACCTCCATAAACACCAACAAAAAAGAATAGAACTATACTCAACCATAAATGCTTACCTGAAGTTCTTTCAATTGCTTGTATGTTTTTTGATTTTGATTTTAAAACCATATACAAAACAACCAAAACCATTATAAAAGCAAGTATTTTATTAAATGTTTCTCCTTTAATATCAACTGCAATTTGCGCTCCTAAAATAGAACCAAATAGAGCCGAAATTCCTACATAAATACTAAATGGGAACGTAATAACCCCTTTACTTTTAAAACCTGCTGTTGTAAAAACATTTTGAAAGATTATTGCTATACGGTTTGTGCCATTTGCAATATTTGGAGGAAGTCCTAAAAAAATAAGAATTGGTAATGATAATAAAGAGCCTCCACCAGCCATGGTATTTATAGCTCCTGCAACAAAACCCACAACTAATAATATAATAATTTCAACTATTGGATTCATTTAATTTATTGAGTGCCAAATGTACTTTAAAAAAAAATGAAAATAAATATAAAAAAAACGCAAAAAAGTTTGAGGGAAACAAAAAAGCGTTTTATATTTGCACTCGCTATTGGAGAAATGGCAGAGTGGTCGAATGCGGCAGTCTTGAAAACTGTTGAGGGTCATACCTCCGGGGGTTCGAATCCCTCTTTCTCCGCTGATGAAGTTGTCAAATGACACTTTAAACATCAAAACCCTTTAAACATTACGTTTAGAGGGTTTTTTGTTTTTTGGTATATATTCAAAATACACTATATATATCAAAGTTCAGTTACCTTATAGGTTACCTTAGGTTATAGTCTAAATTAGGGTAACTAACTTTCTTAGGGAATGACTGGGAATCCCTAGCTAACCTCCTGTTTTACTGATAAATTTACAAATAATTTAAAACGTAAAACTATGATTAAAACATTTTTCTACCTGAAAACAGACAAGCAAAACAACGAAGGTGAATCTCCTATTTATGCCAAAATTCAACTACAAGGCAAATCAACAACTTTAAGTACTGGTAAGTTTATCAGTAAAGAAAGATGGATGTTTACTAATAAGCTAAGGAATAAGCTTCGCTTAAACCCCGAAAAGAACAGTAAAATTGCTATTGATTTAATTGAAAATAAAATTGAATCTAATTATTTTGACCTTTCTAGAAGCAATCCAGATGTTACATTATTAGATATTAAAAATAAACTAAACGGCAAATCAACCGAATCTGGAGTTATAGACATTATACAACTATTCAAAAAACACAATGATTACTTTAAGATAAAGTTTGAAGCTGGAGAGCGTAGCAAAGCGTCACTACAAAAATATAATCGAGCTAAAGATTTATTATCCAATTATATTAGAATAAAACACCGTAAAACATCATTTAACATTACCGATATAGATAATCAATTTATTTACAATTTAGAAAACTTCCTTAAATACGAATCTACTTTTAAGAATAAAGTTGGTATAAGTCATAATTCAGTTGTAAAGTATTTTCAATGTTTTAAAACTATTTGTAAATATGGGATTAAATATAATTTATGTACTACAAACCCTTTTTTATGTTATGAAGAAAAGTTGGTAATTGAAGATGCAGTATTCCTAACCAAAGATGAACTTGAAAGAATTGAATCCAAAGAATTTAGCACCGAAAGACTAAATAAAGTAAAAGATATATTTCTGTTCTCATGCTATACAAGTTACGCTCCAGTAGATGTTGAAAAATTAACTGAAAAAAATTTAATAAAAGATAGTAATGACTCTTACTGGATTAAAACAAACCGTGCAAAGACTAATGTAAAATCTAATGTTCCTGTTTTACCTCCAGTAAAACGAATTCTAGATAAGTATGCTCATTTAGAAGGTGATAAATTACTCCCAACAATTAGTAACCAAAAGATTAACGAATACCTTAAAGAGATTGCTGACTTATGTAAAATTGATAAAAAACTGACACATTATGTTGCTAGACATACATTTGCTACAACCGTAACCCTAGGTAATGGAGTTGCTATAGAAAATGTTTCTTCAATGATGGGGCATACTAGAATTGCTATGACTCAACATTACGCAAAGGTTCTTGACCCAAATGTCAAAAAAGACATGGATAAACTAAGTAGTAAATTCTGTTAGTTACAATAAAATTAATAAATTAGAAGCCCTCAACTATGAGGGCTTTTATTATATAATACTTTTATGAAAAACATTATAGAATTAAATATAGAAATTGAAAATATTTTTAATCCAGATATTATATACTATCACCTAAGTGGAAATACTACGGTTAACCAAAGTTGGGTCAATGAAATTGATAGTAGTTATTTTAATGATTATGAAGAACGAATTAAGGAAAAGATTGATTTAATAGCTGATTTGGATAGCTCTGGTAAAATTAACTTCTTGAAATTATTTCACCAAGATGTATTACATAAATACAAGGAGCAAATTAAATTAAATTTTTCAGATTTAGAATATCTAAAATCTATTACTAAAATTTACATTGCTTCGGTTGATTATGAAGAAGCTAAACAAAAAACTAGTGACATAGATTTCCCAAGAGATGATATGTACGAAGCTGTATTAGAAAAGTTGGCTAAACTTTTTGAATTAGAAGATTTCGATATGTATAATGGTGATTTTTTGGAGTCTAAAAATATAATTGATGAAATGTTACTTGATATCTCAAAAAAGGAAGATTTAGAAAAACTTGCCCCAACAGTTGATGAATTTGGTTTAGAAAATTATTTTGGTCTAGATGGTGAGTTTGATGAGGATTATGGATTGAGTGCAAAAGAAAGTCTGTTGGGGAGATACTATTCCTATGCATATTTATCTCTTTTTTTAGAGTCTAATAAGGATATGCTAGGACGAATTGCTGAATACATTGAGTATTTAATTGTTCTTGTTAAAAAAGTAGAAAATTATGGAGAAGAATTAACATTTGAAGAAGTTCATAATAACAACCCAAACAATCTAAAACTTGAATTTAAAATAAATAAGAAAGAAATTGCCATGTTGTTTAAAAATTTAAGCGATTTTGGATATTTTCATGTTGATAACACAGGATTTAAGCACCCACATACTCAACTTAAAAAATATATTGCTAATGCTAATATGTATTTTCCTCACAACGGTGAAATAAAACTAATTAAAGATATAAAAAAGGAATATTCTAAAGTTTATGGTATGGAAGAAAGAGTAATGCACCAAAATATGGAAAAAGAATTCCTAAAAGATTTAATCAAAAAATTAACAGAAAGAATAAAGGAAATAGATTCCGAAGAATTTTAAAATTCACTGGGAATGCTAGGGAATCCCTAGCCATTGCTGACAAAAACTCCGAAATTTGCTGTATAGTAATTTAAAATACAGCATATTATGGAAAACAACAATTCACAACTAGTTCTATTATCAACAGACAAACTTGAAAGTCTATTAAATCCAGTTTTAAACAGACTGGATGATATTGACAAAAATCTCAATAAAAAAACAACTACACATAAAGTAGGCTACTACAGAAACAAAGACCTTAAAGTAAATTTTGGTCTATCACCTAATACGATAATAAAATATCGAGAATCAGGTGTAATTCCATTCACCATGCTTGGTGACGTATACCTCTACCCTATTAATCAATTGAATGACGTTCTTAAAAAAAACTCTAACTGGGATTTATTCCAAAATAAAGCAAGTTAGGACATGTTTAAGGTTACTAAATATAAGAACGCTAAAAGTTCTAAGGTTGAAGCTGTAAAAGATGTAGAAGAGGTTCTTAGAGTTATTAAAAATGGAGACTCTGCTTTAAAGCATATTGAGTATGCCAGAAGTTTTAATAAAAAAGAAGAAGATTATGATTCAATTAAAACAAATTTAATACCTACGTTTCGTTTTAATTTTCTTTTTGATGGGAATGCTTCTAACAAAAATATTATAGAACCAACAGGTCTTATTTATATTGATATCGATAATAATCTTTTTGTTCCAGATAGTGAATTAATCTATGCTTCATGGCGGTCACTTTCAAATACTGGCTATGGCTTATTGGTTAAAGTTGATAATCTAACATTGGATAATTTCAAATATGTTTACAATGAAATATCTGATAAAATAGGTGTAACAACAGATGTGAATGCTAGAAAAGCTACTCAACAAACAGTATTAAGTTATGATTCAGATTTATATTTCAATTCAGATTCAATAACATATCACTATACTAATAAAGAAAAAGTATCATCTCCTAATAACTTTAAAAAAGGGAAGGAGAGGTTAAAAACAAATGGTACTTTTTTGGAAACATCTACAAACACTAAAGTTAGATACAATAATATTGATGATTATTTTATTGATAGTGAAAAGCCATATATCTTCTTTCCAGAAAAAAAAGAATTGATATGTAATCCGTATTTACCTTTAAAAGTAAAAACTGGTAGAAGAAATTCAATATTATTTATCTACTTCTGTCAAATCGTTGCATTAAATCCAACAATATCAAAAAACTATATGAAAAGTTTAGGTGATAGTATTAACATACATATTATGAAACCTAAACTATCTGAAAAAGAAATCAATGGTGTTATTAATAGTGTATTCAAAAAATTGAAGAATAACGACCTTGAAATGATTTATAATCAAGAGCGCAGAATATTATTCAATCCTACTATTAAATTAAGTCATAAAGAAATAATGCCGTTGGTTAATAAAGAACTCGGTCAAATGAAAAGCGAAATAACCAAAGCTATTATATATGAAATTATTGAGGATTGGGATTTCACTGAGAAAGGTAAAATCACTCAAAAGAGTGTTGCAATCCTAATGGGAGTAAGCCTGTCAACTATAAAAAGATATTGGCATCATTTTAAAACTTTTGTGAAAGAACTTAACATTGATTTTAAAAATAAATCATGATTTTTTACACCTTAAAATGCAAATACCAACTATTTATATATAACCAAATATTAAAATTTCAATTATTATGAAAACAAAAAAAGTATCATCTTTCGAAATATACAAGAGCTATATTCCTGAATTAGAACACAAAACTTATACAATATTAAAGCATCATGGAATGCTAGGAAAACTGTTTCGGGGTGAAGAAATTAAATTAATTAGTAAGGATATCTTCATAGAGGATTGCTGGTGGAGACAAGAAACTTTTAACCAATCAAATCAATATGTTCCTTGTGTTCTAAAGGAAATAAATCCATATTGGAAATAAATGATTTAAGACCTTTTGATGGCGCTTCTATATATTCCAACTAATTATATACTTAATGTTTTTAAGTGCTTTAATGAAGGTCCTGGCGGGAGGTAGTCAACTATGAGATTAGCTAATGCCGTACACCGCCTTATATATCCCCCCGCACCCGCCTCTTAGAAGCCAGTCGAACCTTTACATGAAATTTTTGAAAATTTTTGAAAATTTTTTTGAGGTGCTTTTTTTTAAGAGTACGACACGTCTAAACTATAAGGATATAAAATAAAAGAAGAGGTTTCTCAATAAAAAAGATTGATAGCATAAAAAGCAAACGCACACGTAAACAAATTATAAAAAATTATGGATGAAAATAAAACAGATATCATAAACTCTAAAATTGCTACCAAGCAACTGGAGCTTAATGACGAGAACGACCAAGACAAAAGAAATAAAATTTTACATCAAATTAAAATCCTAAACGTTAGGAAGGAAATGGAAGAAGCCCGAGAAAAGTTAACCGAAAGAAACCATTCACTAACAAATTTAAAAAAGTATTCTGGTTCAATTCGTTTAAAAAGTGGAGGTCACCCAGTAAAAGTTTATTGTGATGCAACTTCTCAATCAGCAGCTCGTAAAATTATACAAGCCCAGTTTGATGTTAAAAGTTGGTTTAAGCAGATGACGACAAAACACAAATAAAAAAGCACCTTCTCATTAAGGTGCTTAGTACTCAACCGCTATATGGATTGTAATTATTTTCAAATTTACTTAGATGGAAAATAAGCTAAAGTTTTACCTTTACGACCATTACCGCCTAGCTTAATGTAAACACCTGTTTTTCCAACCCAAATTCGGCTGTTTACTGGTAATTTCATAATAAATGATTTATTACGTTATACATCTATACCTTAAATTAAGGTCAACGACAAAGGTAGTAAAAATACATCCTGAATCTACTAAGAAGGTTTTAATTATAAATTAGCTTTTAAACTCAAAAAAGATGCTTATTTTTGATACTCTAAGAAAAAGAGCTACATCAAATGAATGCATCCCAAATTGAAAAAAATATTATTGCTTTAGTTGAAAATTTCAACAAAGAAGAGTTCATTTACGACTTATTGTTGGCCTATGGCATTTCAAAAACATCTATAACTCGTTTAAAAAGAGGAGATTTCAATTTATCTAAAGTTGAAGGTGAAGTGCTTTACAAAAGTAAAATGCTGTTTAAAGAGGTCGAAACTGGAAATCTTTTACATACAATAGATGAACTTACTAAAGATGCAAGCTCTTTAAAATACAATCCACGTTTTGTAATAGTTACTGATTATAAAACATTATTAGCAAAAGATATTAGAACTGGCCAAACACTTGATACTCCAATTCTTGAAATAGCTAAACACTTTAGCTTCTTTTTACCTTGGGATGGCCAAGAGAAATATCAATCCACAAATGAAAATTATGCAGATAGAAAGGCTTCTTATGAAATGGCCAAACTGTATGATATATTGGTTAAAGAAAACCCAAGTATCTATGAAGATGGCGGTCACAGCCTCAACATTTTCCTGTCAAGATTGTTATTTTGTTTCTTTGCCGAGGATACTGCAATATTTCCTGTTGAAGGAATGTTTACAGATACATTAGAGCAACATACTCAAACAGATGGAAGTGACATTCATACGTTTTTAAATCGTTTGTTTAAGGTGTTAAATACTGAAGATAACAGCAAAGAAGCATCTCATTTTTCACAATTTCCATTTGTAAATGGTGGCTTGTTTCGTAATACAATTAAATCTCCAAAATTTAATAAAGAAGCTCGAAAAATAATTATTAATTGTGGAGATTTAGACTGGAGCGAAATTAATCCAGATATATTTGGTTCAATGATTCAGGCGGTTGTAAACCCAGCTTACAGAAGTGGTTTAGGAATGCATTATACATCTGTACCAAATATTATGAAGGTAATAGAACCTTTATTTTTAAATGAGTTGTACGATGAATTTGAAAAATATAAAGATAACGAGAGAAAATTAAAATTACTTATAAGTCGGTTAGGACAACTCAAAATATTTGACCCAGCTTGTGGTAGTGGTAATTTTTTAATTATTGCATATAAGGAATTACGTTTGCTAGAAATTAAAATTTGGCAACAAATTGACTTCAATAGAAAAGCAAGCAAACTACCATATCAAACAGAAACGGTTTATACCAATATTAAATTATCCCAATTTTATGGAATCGAATTAGATGATTTTGCTCACGAAATGGCTATATTATCACTTTGGCTAGCTGAGCATCAAATGAACAAAATATTTGTAGATGAATTGTTTGATTTTGGTCGTTCTAAACCAATATTACCATTAAAAGAAGCTGGCCATATCACTCAAGATAATGCAACACGCATAGAATGGAAAAATGTTTGCCCTATTGATTTAGCCGATGAAGTATATATATTAGGAAATCCACCATATTTAGGTTCAAGTATGCAGAATACTGAACAAAAAAAAGATATGGAAATCGTTTTTGCGAGGTATAAAAGGTTCAAAAATTTAGATTACATAACAAGTTGGTTTATAAAAGGAAGTAACTATATAAAAGGATTCAATTCAAAATTGGCTTTTGTAACAACAAACTCTATTACTCAAGGTATCCAAGTTGAACTATTATGGCCTAATATTTTTAATGGAGGGATAGAAATAGGGTTTGCTCATCAATCTTTTAAATGGACTAACAATGCAAAAGGAAATGCTGGAGTAACTGTCGTTATTATCGGATTACAGAATAAATCTAATAACTTAAAGCCAATTTTCAATCTAGGACTAAAATCTAAAGTACCTAATATTAATGGATATTTACAAGCAGGAGAAAATCTTTTTATTTCTAAAAAGAGCAACCCTATTTCCAAATTACCTAAAATGATATCTGGAAACAAGCCAGTTGACGGAGGTAATTTAATATTGAATGAAAATGAAAAAAATAAATTTATTTCTAATAATCCTAACTCTTATAATTATATTAAGAAGTTTATAGGTGCTTCAGAATTTTTGAATAATACATGTAGATATTGTTTATGGATTGAGGATGAAGATTTGAAAGAAGCAAAAAAAATAGATGATATATCTAATAGAATAAAGGAAACGAAAGAGTTTAGACTAAAAAGTAGAGATGTCGGAGCACAAAATTTGGCAAGTAAAGCTCACCAATTTAGAGATTTCTTTTTTAGTATTAATTCCACAATTCTTATACCTCAAACTACATCTGAAAGAAGAGAGTATATTCCTATTGGGTATTTAAGTCCTGATTTTATAATATCAAATGGTGCAAGAGCTATATTTGATGCAGAGCCTTGGATTTTTGGTTTATTATCTTCTAAAATACATAATGTTTGGATTCAGGCTGTTGCTGGTCGCTTAGAAACACGTATTCAATATTCAAATACGCTTTGCTATAATACATTTCCATTCCCAGAAATAAACAAAAAACAGAAAGAACAAATTAACTTACATGTTTTTGAAGTGTTAGAAGAAAGAGAAAAACATCCAGAAAAAACGCTGGCGCAACTCTACGACCCAGATAAAATGCCCAAAGGTTTAAAGGAAGTACACCACCAATTAGATTTAGCTATTGAGCGTTGTTACCGTTTAAAACCATTTACAAGTGATACAGAGCGCTTAGAGTATCTTTTCAAAGAATATGAAAAGATGATAAATAAAAATACATTGTTAGAAAAACCTAAAAGAACTCGTAAAAAGAAAATATAGATTATGCCAAATTTAGTTGAAGTAACTTATAACCAGACTGGGAAAAGCAAAAGCACAAACGAATTAGGAATGCGAGAAATGCAAGAAAGAGCATTTGAAGCACGCACTGCGCAATATTTATTAATTAAAGCTCCTCCAGCTTCTGGTAAATCTAGAGCGTTAATGTTTATAGGTTTAGATAAGTTGGTAAATCAAGGACTTAAAAAAGTTATTGTTGCTGTACCAGAAAAATCAATTGGTAGCTCTTTTGGTTTAACTTACTTAAAGGAATTTGGATTCTTTGCAAATTGGTCACCAAAAAATAAATACAATCTTTGCACTCCTGGAGGACAAGGAAGTAAAGTAAAAGCATTTTTAAGTTTTCTAGAAAGTAAAGAGCAAATTTTAATTTGTACACACGCTACATTACGTTTTGCGTTTGAAGCAATAGATGAAAAAGACCTAAACGACACACTTGTAGCAATTGATGAGTTTCATCACGTCTCCGCTGATGGTGGCAATCGATTAGGTGAAGTTTTACGTAATATTATGCAAAATTCTACAGCTCATATTGTCGCAATGACTGGTTCATTTTTTAGAGGTGATAGCGTGCCAATATTATTACCTGAAAGTGAAGGGAAATTTACGAAAGTAACATATAACTATTACGAGCAGTTAAACGGTTATGAATATTTAAAATCACTAGGGATTGGATATCATTTCTACCAAGGTCGATACACATCTGCCATTAGTGAAGTGCTAGATGAAGATAAAAAAACAATTATTCATATTCCAAGTGTAAATTCTGGTGAATCAACTAAAAAAGGTAAAGCTGAAGAGGTTAATTTAATTATTGATAGTTTAGGAGAATTAGATTATCAAGACCCTAATACTGGTGTTTTATATGTTAAAAGTAAAAAAACTGGAAAAACGCTTAAAATTGCTGATTTAGTTCACGATAACCAAAAAGACAGGGATAGAATTCAAAGCTATTTGTATAGAGTAAAAAAAGTTGATGATATCGATATTATTATTGCTTTAGGAATGGCAAAGGAAGGTTTTGACTGGCCTTATTGCGAACACGTTTTAACTATTGGATATAGAGGTTCGTTAACTGAAATTATTCAAATTATTGGTAGAGCAACAAGAGATAGTGATAACAAAAGTCACGCACAATTTACAAATCTAATTGCACAACCAGATGCAGAAAATGACGAGGTAAAATTATCGGTTAACAATATGCTAAAAGCTATTACCGCATCATTATTAATGGAGCAAGTTTTAGCTCCAAATTTCAAATTTAAACCAAAATTCCCTGAAGAAGATGACGATGATTCTGAAGATGGGGATGATACAATTAAAATTGATGGCTTTAAAAAAGCTAAATCCAAAAGAGCTAAAGATATTATTGAATCAGATTTAACCGATTTAAAAGCTAAAATATTTCAGGATGAAACAATGCAAAAAGCAATGCCAAGTGCTGTTGACCCTGAATACATCAATACAGTATTAATTCCTAAAATTATCAAAGAAACTTATCCAGATTTAAATGAAGAAGAGTTGGAACAAGTTCGCCAATATGTAGTGGTCGATTCAGTGATTAAAAATAGTTCAATTGAAGATGTTGGTGATAAGCGATTTATACGAATGGCAGATAGTTTTGTAAATATTGATGATATTAATATCGATTTAATTGATTCTATAAATCCATTCCAGAAAGCTTTTGAAATACTATCTAAATCAGTGACTGCTTCCGTTTTTAAAGCAATTCAAGAAACTATTGATGCTACTAGAATTGAAATGACAGAAGAAGAAGCTATTATATTATGGCCAAAAATTAAAGATTGGATTGCCAAAACTGGAGAACAACCAAGTATTCAGTCATTCGACCCAAAAGAAAAACGTTTAGCCGAAGCTATTGTGTTTTTAAAAGAACAAAAACGTAAAGCTAAGGCCAATGCGTAAAAAGAAAACATTAGAAGATATTTTTAATGACGATGAACTTGGGATATTGGATTCAAAAGCTAAAAATTCTAACATTAAAACTGAAGATGAACGATTAATTGAGTCGTTTCAAGAGATTAATGCCTTTTTTGAAAAAAATAATCGTGAACCAGAGTCAACCAGTGTTACAGAATTTAAATTGAAGGCGAGATTAAACTCTTTAAGACAAGACCCAAAGAAGATTGAAATTTTAAAAGGTTATGATGAGTATAATTTATTGAATACAAAAGTTGAAGTTAAATCTGTAGCCGATATTTTAGATGATGATGACTTAGGAATATTAGATACTGATGAAACATTGGAAATATTTAAATTAAAAAATGTTCCAAGCTCAAAAGATAGAGCTGATTCTGATTTTGTTGCTAGAAGAAAGGCAATGAAAGAAAAAGATTTTGGAGAGTATGAGCATTTATTTAAAGAAGTACATAAAGATTTACGTGAAGGAAAGCGACATTTAAAGAAATTTAAGAATCCAGAAAAAAACTTGGTTAAAGGTGGATATTATGTGCTTGATGGAGTTTTACTTTATTTAGAGGAAATTGATTTAAGTAGGACATTAACGGATGAGCCAGTAAGTGATAAAAATAGAAAAGACGGCAGAACTCATATAATATTTGAAAATGGAACTGAAAGCAATATGCTTTATAGGTCTATTGGAAAGCAGTTGCTTGAAAACGGAAATATTGTGACTCACAATAAAGATACAGATGAAACTGCTTTACAAAATAATGCTAATGCAGTAAATGAGGACGACCAAGAATCTGGGTGGATATATATATTAAAATCCAAATCTTCAAATCCTAAAATAGCATCAATAAATAATTTATATAAAATTGGCTACTCCACTGCTCCAGTTGTAGAACGTATTAAAAATGCATCAAAAGAGGCCACTTATTTAATGGCAGATGTGCATATTGTAGCATCGTATAAATGCTACAATTTAAATACACAAAAATTTGAAAATTTACTTCATCGTTTTTTAGCATCGGCAAAACTGAATGTTGACGTATTTACTGAAAATGGAGTTAGAATTACACCACGAGAATGGTTTGTTGCTCCATTTGGAGTAATTGATAAATCAATTGATTTATTAATTAGTGGTGAAATTGTGAATTATAGGTATGATGCTGAAAATTTTTTGATTATAGAAAAATAAAATAATAATTCAGTTAATTAGTTGCTAATGAACAGACTTAAATTAAAGTTTTTTGACAATAAAGAAAAATATAAAGAAAGAAAAGGTTTTTTTAAATTAATTCTTAATACTAGTAAAAATGCCTTATTGTTTTCCAGTGCTTTTATTGGCATTCTAGTTTTACTAGATTTTTTTGCAAGACAAGTTTTTATTTGTTTAAAATTTTCGGAATACTCATTTTTAAATTCAATTTCTGAATATATCTATTTAATAAACAAACATATTGGTGTTAAATTTATTGAGTTTTTTAAAGATTTAATTGTAATTGTTGCTGGTGTACTGGGTGTTATTTTAGGTTTATTTTTCACATCATATTTAAACATAATTACTTCTAAGTATTCAAATATAAACAGTGTTATCACAAATCAATTGTTAAATCAAAAAATATTGAACAGATATTTTAAGTTACTTGCAAATCTAGTCTCTTGTTCAATTATTTTTCAATTATTATTAATAATTGGATATAACCCAACATTGGTTAGCGTTCTCTTATTCACTTTTTCAGTTCTAATTACATTAACCTCTTTTATCTTTTTCGGGAGGTATTCGCTAATTTATTTTAATGCGGGAAACTTAGTTGTTGATTTAATTGAAAATAACAACTTAGCTTTAAGAAGGTACGTCAATAATAAAGAATACTTTAAAAAGAATAATAAGGGAGGTGAGATTCTCACGATTATTGGAAGGAATATTCAGAAAATAAGGCTTATTGTTGAAGAAAGTTCTAAACCCCAACTTTCAAATACAAATTTTCGAAAAATATCAAACGATTTGTTAACTTTTTCAATTAGCTATAATTCAATTAAACATAAATTCCCATCCAATAAGAGCTGGCATAGAAAAATAAATGTTCATAAAAAGTGGGAAGAAGCTTCTAGTACTGAATTAAATATTTTTAATAGTACTGGCTCTTCTCTCATCCCAAAATCAGTAGAAGATTACATAAATATTGAAAAACAAATTATTGAAAATCAGTTTTTTATATTTGAGAATATTGAAAAAGTAGCACAAAAGAATGAACTTATTTACAATCAACTAAGCTATATACAAACTATTGCATTTCAGTGTGAATTTGAGATATATAAATTGTTATTTGATAGGCTGGAAAAAACAACTATAAAAACTATTGATAAAACAAATATTGATGAATACGCTTTGGAATATCAGGCTATTACTATTTATGCAAATCTTTTCATTCAATATCTAGTTGGATTCAATTATAATTTTGACAGATTAATTACGGAAAACAATATTAGAAAACTAGCAATAAAAATACATACATTGAAAAATATTGATGATGTGTTTAATTATCCATATAAATTAAGAATGTGGATTGATAATTATCAAGTTAAACTTAGAAAGGAAATTCACAATGAAGGGAATGTAAGGACACCTCTGTTCTATACTGAATATGAACTGGCGAAAAATATCCAGTTAATCTTTAAGGAGCATTTATTTGAGGTTTCACTAGACCTAATTAATAGAATACCTAATTTCTCAAAATTATTGAAAGAAACTAAATCACAATATGCGGAATTAAATGCATTTGTTTTTTTAAATGAATCACTTGATACTTTTAATAAAATTGATTATTTCTCAAATATTGTTAAATCAAAAATTGATAAAACATTAAATAATTTTAATTTAAAAAAAGCAATCGACTTTGAATTTTCAAAACAAGAAAAGTTATTAAAAGAAAGTAATAATGCAAGAATTGATTGTATCAATGAAATATGGGAAGTTGGCAATGAAACGTTTGAAGTGAATAATAAAGATATTCCTGATATGTTCGGTGTTTATTATCAAATTATAAATAAAGATATTGTTGATAAGGCCTTTTTTAATAATAGTGAAAGTTTAAAAAACTATATACACAAGTATTATAAATTTAATATTTTATACATCTTTAAGCTAAAAGAAGAAATTAATGGCGACAATTTACATTATATATCTTCGAAACTATTTCCATTAATTGTTGATTTATTTGAAGTTTCATCAATTTCTTTTATTATGGCTCGTATCCATAATCTCTCAAATATAGAGGAAGAAATCTTTAATTATTGGGATATTATATTTAAAGATGATGAAGTGGAAGAATTAAATTTCTGGAAGTTCATAATGGGCATTTATAATTATTTTAACCATACATTTTTTTCTCTATCTTCATCATCTTTTGTCAATGAAGTAGCAAGAAAAAGAAGATTAGAGGATTTTTTAAAAGAAAGTGATTTTGTTAGATTAGAGAATCAAAATGGTTCTGGAAGATTTCCATTGGGCAAAATATACGTATCAAATATTAATGACTATTATATTAAGTCAATTGTAACTAGATTAAGTACAGGTTATGGGAGTGGTTTGAAATCAGATGATTTATCAGAACTCTTTATAGAATTTTATTTACGCTCAAGAATAGCATTAAAAAGTTTAGAAATTAAAGAAACAAACTATGGCTCCAATCTCAAAAGATTTGTGGAAAGAGATATTGTTTAACCAAGGGCTTCCTCTAATTGGGTCTAATAAACCAGATGAAGGAAATGGTTTCCATGATAGAGTATCTTGGGATATGAACTTTCACGAAAATCCATATCGACCTCAAAAAATGTTAGATAATGTTAAATTAAATCATTATTTAGATAGCATTGGTGGTATGATTAATATGATTATTGATAACCACGAAGAATTCAAGGATGGAATTAAAATTGAGAATTGTTCTGAAAATTATTTAGCAACAGTTAAAATGTATTTAGACAACTATAATTATAGAGGAAGAAATATTTTCTTTAATGAAATTACAGAGTGGTCTCGTCATTTTTGTAGGTACGGAAGAATTATTTTTGAAATTGTTGGTTGGTATACTAATGATTCGTCTCAATTTTATGGTTATGAATTAAAAATGCTAAATAATGAATATTGCAAGATTAAAAGGAAGTCAATTATATATAATGCTCCGTTTTCAAAAAAAAAGGATAAAATAATTTATAAAAAAGAAAGGATTCCTTTAAACAAGTGTATAATTGTTGATTTTCCAAAAGAATTAGGTGGATATAAACAATTTGAAAATAAAATTTCAAAAGTTAATAATTTAGGGAGTCAATTTATGTCTATAGATGACCCAGGTAAAAATCTAGCTCATTTGAAGAATTGGGATAAAGAATTTGAAAAGATAATTTGTGATTGGGGAAGTATTACTCAATATGAAGGAGTAACAGATTATTATCAGGTTTTACTAAAGTTAAAATTTACAAAAACTGTTATACTTTGTCTAAATGAATTAATTAATTGTTTTGAACAGCTTATTGTTTATTTAAATTTTAAATTGAAGGAAAAGGCAAAAGTAGAAGTTGATTTAAATAAATATACTTTGAAAAATTATGTCTCAATTGAAGAAAAGTGGAAAAAAGGAGAATTGAGCTTTAAAGAGGCTAGTGATTTTTATTTGAATTGAATTTGTGTTTTATGAGCCAGACAGAATTACTTTTTAATAATTATATTAAATAATTATATGTTTATAACAAATTGCAAACATTAGTTTGCGGTTTGTTATAAATGTATTATCTTTGATTAACTTAAAAACTTAGTCATGGAAAATACGCCTGTACAAATCGCAAGAACAATTTTAAACCAAATTAAATATCAAGATAAATCTGCCTTAATGGCATGGGGAGCAAAAAACTTTGTTGCTCTATCAGAAACAAAATCTATTCTTGGAGGATTAAGCTTCCAAGTAAACGGCTTAACTCATAAAGGTTGGGTAACTATTAAGCTAGATTGGTCAGATACCTATACTATAGTTTTCACAAATAAAAAACGTGAGGTTGTTAAAACTTCTGAGGGAGTTTATTGTGATATGTTAATTGATGTTATTGATTTTATAGAAGGAAAAAAAGTAGCCTAATGAAAAAATATGTAGCATATTATAGAGTTTCAACACAAAAACAAGGTAATTCTGGGCTTGGCTTACAAGCTCAGAAAAATGCTGTAGCCAATTATATTAGTGATAACGGTAACTTAGTCGGTGAGTTTACAGAAATAGAAACAGGAACACGCAAAAAGAAACGTGTTGAAATATACAAAGCTATAGAATTAGCTAAAGCCAATAAAGCAATCCTTGTAGTTGCTAAATTAGATAGATTGGCTCGTGATGTAGAGTTCACCTCTGCCCTTTTTAATGGAAGTGTTGACTTTATATGTTGTGATAATCCAAACGCTAACAAACTTTCCATTCAAATACTTTCAGTTATTGCCGAACACGAAGCTGACGTTATTTCCAAACGTATTAAGGATGCTCTTCAAGTAAAAAAAGATAAAATTGATAAAGGCATCTACATTAATAAAGATGGCTCTACAATGACTCCTATTGACGGTCAAGTACGTTTAGGGAATCCAAATGGTTTTGGAAATTACCAAAAACTAGGTGTTCAAAAAATTAAAGAAAACGCACTTAATAACAAGAATAACATTCAAGCAATGGATGTAATTTGTTCAGCACGCAAAGAAGGAATGACCTTTCAAGCTATAGCTGACAAACTAAACAAACTACAATACACTACTAGAAAAGGTAAGAAATTTAACCCTATCCAAGTTCAACGTCTTTATAAGAAATGTGAGGATTAAAATTAGTACCAATTTAGATTTAAATATTATTTTGGTTTTCAATAGTTTTTGTAATAATATACTCTATAGTATTTGAATCAATTTTATTTAGGAATGATAAAGATTGGCTTTCAAGTTCATCATCTCTAAAATATTTATGAGTAAATGTACTTGTTTGGTTTGTAAAAATTATTTCTGGAATTTCCCGATTTAATTTAATACCAAAGTAATCTTTAAGTGCTGGTTTATTATACTTTATACTAGGGTCTATAATATAATTAATGTTATCAACATTTACTTCACACCATGTATGGTAATACCCTATATATTGACCTTTTAGTTTAAATTTTCCATACTGAGCATATTTATTTTTCGAATCTTTAATATGAAGAGCAAGTCTACCTGTTACTTTTTCTGAAACAAACCCTTGCCTATTAAGTATTTCAGACATACAATGCCCCAACAAATAGCATCCTCCAGCCAGAGAATTAGGATATACCTCTTCTATTATTTCTTGTAAGTTCTGTGCAATATTATTTATTTTTTTCATAATTTATCTATTTAGTTATTTAAAGTTATTTCATTTACAGTTACTCTATAGCAATACATACCATAAGAAATATTAATTATTTAATTCAGTATACTTTTTAGAATGCTCGTTAACTATATTATTATTTTGAATTACACTGTAATCAATTACTCCATACATAATATTGGTTTTATCGTACACTGACGCAAGTACATCTCCTTTTGAAAACTTATCACGCTCTCCCTTTTTAAATGCAACAGATAGCGAGAAATCTTCTTTATTGAACATTGCAAAAGCAATTGGTTCTGAACCTTGAAAAATAATACCATAATCACCATTTAATTCTGTTAACTCGAATCTTAATTTGTTTTCAATCATAATTTATTGTTTTAAATTGTTACTAATTATTTACACTGCAAATATCTGAGAAATCTCTAGGTATAGCGAGGGATTCCCTCGCATTCCCTATAAATAATTTTGAAAACTAAATGAAATTGATTCTATTATATAATTGAAATTATTGGCAATAATTACTTCTAGGGTTCTGTTCCAAAAAACTTCGAGGGTTCTGTTCCTACTTATTCAATTAAGCATCTTGTGATATTATTTTTAAGAATTACACTATATTAGCATTTCAATTAAACATTGAAGAAATTAGAAGTAAAACAACGAGAGTTACCCTATCGGTTACCCTAAAAAGTTAATCTCTGGGAAGTACTATAAACACTAGTGTTACAAGGTAGGTGGAAGAACCTCTTTCTCCGCTGATTTATAATCAAAATCACCCAAAGTCCTGTAAATATTGAGTTTACGGGACTTTTTTTATACCCCAATTTCTCAAAATTTATAATAAATACTATTCAATTGGTGACCCTAAAGGTGACCTTTCAAAAACCTTAAAAAGGACACCTATTTGTTAATAAGTAATTGTATATTAACAACTTACGTGTTTATATATTTCGTATATTAATGTATAATTTTAAAGGTCACCAGAATGAACAAAACTTTCGGATTGCTGTATTATTTGAAAAAGAGCAAAGTAAACACACAAGGAAAAGCCCCAATTTATTTAAGAATTACAATTGACGGTAAACGTGCTGAAATTAGTGCGAAACGCTCCATTGAAATAGAGAAATGGAGTAACCAATCCAATAGAGCTATTGGAAGAAATGAAACCGTAAGAGAGCTTAATTCTTATTTAGATATTTTAACTTCTAAAGCATACCAACATCACAGAGAATTATTAGAAGAAGATAAAGATGTAACAGCAGAAATTCTCAAAAATAAAATATTAGGTATTGAAGCAAAAGAGCGAACATTAATTACTATGTTCAAAAATCATAATACTAAAGTTGAAAAACTAGTTGGCAAAGATTTTTCAGCTGGAACTTTAGAACGCTATAAAACTGTAAAAAAACATTTAGAACAATTCTTAAAAGAAGAATATAAAATTAGCGATATTGGTATTAAAAAAATCGACCACCAATTTATTACTGATTTTGAGTACTTCTTAAAAACCACACGTAACTGCGGTCATAATAGTACCATTAAATACATTAAGAACTTTAAAAAAATTGTTAGAATTGCATTAGCAAATAAGTGGATTAATAATGACCCTTTTTTAAACTACAAAGTACAATTAAAAGAAGTTGAACGTCAATTCTTAACTGAAGAAGAAATACAAGAAATGTTAAGTAAAGAATTATACACTCCACGTTTAGAACTTGTAAGAGATGTATTTATATTTTGTTGCTTTACAGGTTTAGCATATAGCGATGTAAAAAAATTAACTAAAAATAATTTGGTAATTGGCATAGATGGTGAGAAATGGATTAAAACCAAACGTACTAAAACTGATACACGCAGTAACATTCCATTACTTCCAACAGCATTAGAAATCATTAAAAAATATGAGAACAATCCTGTAGTTGTTACAAAGGAAGTTTTACTACCAGTTTTAAGCAATCAAAAATCAAACGCTTATTTAAAAGAGATAGCAGATTTATGTAAAATCAATAAAAACCTAACCACACATTTAGCACGTCATACATTTGCTACAACAGTCACTTTAACTAATGGAGTTCCTTTAGAATCTGTTAGTAAAATGTTAGGTCATAAATCAATCAAAACCACACAGCACTATGCTAAAATCATAGATAGAAAAGTTAGTGATGATATGGCTTTATTAAAACAAAAATTCAATCAGAAAAAAACCGAAGAAAACAACAATTTAAACAAGGCTAATTAATATCACCTATTAGCCTTAATTAATACTAAAAGTTGTATTTAAAAAGATTCTTTTCAACAATAAAACGTTAATAACTAATTAGTTATTACTATAAAATAGGTTTAGTTATTTCGTATCTTTATAGGGTGTTAATCAATTGCTAGTTAATACATTATATACTTAATAAAAAGCAACATTTTTATGAATATAGAATTAGTATCAATGGATGACTTACAGTCATTCAAAAAGGAGATTCTTGCTGAAATCTCAACATTATTAGAAGGCAAAACCGAGCCTAAAAAATGGTTAAGATCTTCGGATGTAAAAGAAATGCTGAATATTTCAGATGGCACTTTACAAACACTTCGAGTTAATGGAACACTACCCTACACTAAAATGGGTAAAACAATGTATTATGAATACAGTGATGTAACTAAAATATTAACCGAAAATAAAAAAAGTGCTTAATGAGATTATATATACCAGAGAATTTAGACATTGACCAACTTATCTATGATAACCCGCCTAATTTTAAAAAATACAAATGTAAAAGAGACAAGTTGCTTTATATTATTCACCTAATTAATGCATTACCTCTTTACAACAAAGATTTATTATTTGAGGGGTTTGTGCCTTTAAATTCTACACTCCTACAAGATAAAATATCTAATTATAAAGAATACATAAACTATCTGTTATACGATTTAAAAATTATTGAAACTGATGGTCAATATATTCCAGGATTTAAATCAATTGGATACCGATTAATTGATGAATATAACAAACCTATTATTTCAAAAGCTGTTAAAGATTTCACGTTCTACAGAAAATTAAAAGTAGAAAGAAACAATAGAAGTCTTTCTGTAAAACATCTTGACTATTTAACAAAATGGTTTAATGATAAATTAGAAATAGATATAGATTATGTTAATGAATTTTTAAAAGAAGAATTTATCCTTAAAAATAATAACGAGCAGTTAATGGATTATGACCGAAGTCGAAAAAAATTTAAAGAACCTATATCACAATTAAACCACGCAAAAATTAGTGCTGAAAAAATAAGTCGCGAAGAATACTATTTATTGCACGATGATAATGTATATCGTTTTCATTCCAATCTAACTAATATGCGAAGTGTAATTAGAAATGCGGTCACTTATGATGGTCAAAAATTAATTTCGATAGATATTAAAAATAGTCAACCTTATTTAAGCACCATATTGTTAAGTCGCTCGTTTTGGATTGAGCAAAAAAATGAGCCAAATAAACAAAACTCATTATCAATTTCGTTTGATGAGCCGAAAATTCCAACGTTTCAATCTTTTTCAAAAATAAATAACAAACCATACAAGAATAATAGAAAGATAGATAAAGGATTAAATATATCGCATATAAAAATTCAAGATAAGGATTCTTACATTATGTTAGGAGATATTGATAAAGCCCTTATGAATAATGAGTTTAGCCAGTATATAGATCTTGTGGTAAGCGGTACACTTTACGAGTTTTTAGAACAACAATTTAGTCAGCGTTTAGGAGAAACATTTGCTAACCGTAAAGAGGTTAAAACGGCAGTATTTCAAGTCCTATTTACTGATAATAGATTTTTGGGGCAGGAGGATGCAAAACCAAAGAAAGTATTTAAAAAAATATTTCCCCACGTGTATGAGGTGTTTAGACAGATTAAGAGTAAAGATAAATCACTACTCCCAAGATTATTGCAGAGTATTGAGAGTTACTTAATTATAGATGTAATAGCAAAACGTATATCAGAAGAATATCCAGATGCTCCTATCTATACTATTCACGATAGTATATCAACTACCGAAGAGTATGTGGATGCAGTTGAGGAAATAATGAAAGACGAGTTATCAAAAGCTATTGGTCACGCACCATCATTAGAACCTGAAATTTGGTGTAAAAGTAATATAGTAAATCATATAGAATCTTTAAAGGAAAAAGCAAAAGTATTGGCTTAACAACAGATTTCAATTTCCTTTTTAATACGCACTATACAAATTACAAAGTATAGTGCGTTTTTTATATAATCTAAAAAATAAATTATTCATTTAATATTATTGTCTTTTCCCACATTAAACTTTACATTTGAGTTAGATTTTTGAAATTGCTATCAATTCTAATAATATTTCATTTTACACACTAAAAAAGATTAGTACTTTTATAGTTTAATTATACATTTACATTTATGCCAACACTCCACTGGATAGGAAAAGAAAAAGTTATAAGTCACCACCAAGATGTACCATATAGAGTATTAGATCATAAATATGGGTTTACCGCCGAAAAAGGAGAACAAGAAAACCCAACACAAAGCGGAAATAAAATAATTCACGGTGACAATTTAGAAGCTCTAAAAAGCCTATTACCAGAATACGAAGGCAAAATAAAATGTATTTACATAGACCCACCTTACAACACAGGTAAAGAAAGTTGGACATATAATGACAATGTAAACCACCCCAAAATTAAAGAGTGGCTTAATAAAACTCTAAAAGCGAAGGAGCAAGATAAAGTTGCATCTATAGGCGTTGACGACTTAACCAGACACGATAAATGGTTGTGTATGATGTATCCGAGACTACAATTACTGCATAAACTTTTAGCTGATGATGGAGTTATTTTTATTTCAATTGATGAAAACGAGGTACATAACTTAAGGTCAATTTTAGATGAAATTTTTGGAGTTAATAATTTCATTGAACAATTGATTTGGAATAAGAGAGTTCCAAAAAATGATAAAGGCATTGGTAATATCCACGAATATATTTTACTTTACTCAAAAAAAAATTCTAAATCGCATAGATTCACTCAATTAAAAGAAGGGTTAGATGATGTATTTGAATTAATTTCTAAACATAAAAAAAAGAGAACAGATCTTTTAGAAACAAAGAATGAGCTAAATAAATTATTTAAAAAAAATGGTTATGACAGAGGTATAACTCTCTATAACAATCTTGATTCAAACTATAATCTTTTTGGGAAAATAAATTTAAGTTGGCCAAATGGTCAAACTTATGGACCTAGATTTGATATATTACATCCAATAACTAAAAAACCTTGCAATGTGCCAGACAGAGGGTGGAGATGGAAAAAAGAAACTTTTGATGAATATTTAGATTATGAAAACATTGAAGAATTAGCTGATGGTTCATTTAAATGTGGAAAAATATGGTTTGCTAAAAATGAAAAGACTCAACCCAGTTCAATTAAATATTTGAATGAAGTTAAAGACTTCTTATTAAGGTCGATTATTAGTTTGAAAAGCTCTGGAAGTATAGATTTAGAAGGCATTTTCGAAAAAGGTAAATTTGATTACCCTAAACCTGTTAATTTAATGAAACTTCTTATCAATTCTTTCAATGATAAAAACTCTATAATTCTTGATTCCTTTGCTGGTTCAGGCACAACAGCTCACGCGGTTTTAAACCTTAATAAAGAAGATGGTGGAAACCGAAAATTTATTGTAGTAGAAATGGAAGATTATGCCAATGAGATTACTGCCGAAAGAGTAAAAAGAGTTACAAAAGGCTATGGAAAAGACAGAAAAGCTGTTGAAGGTACAGGTGGTGCATTTGATTACTATGAATTAGGCTTACCATTATTTAATGACAGCCAAAACTTAAATGAAGAAGTAGGTATTAAAAAAATACGTGAATACATATGGTTTTCAGAAACAAGAACACCTTTTACTGCTGTCATTCCGAGCGCAGTCGAGGAATCTCATTATTTTTTAGGTAAAAAAGATGAATCTGTTTACTATTTCATTTACGAAAAAGATAAATTAACAACATTAGATTTTGATGCTTTAGAGCTTATTAAAACAAAAGGTGAACAATACATTGTGTATGCCGACAACTGTTTACTACCAAAAGAGTTTATGGCAAAGAACAATATCATTTTTAAAAAAATACCAAGAGATATTACAAGATTTTAAATTATGGAAGGATTTCAAGTACCATTACTACCGCCAAACATAGATTGTGAAACTATTGCTATTTTAAAAGCCTTAAATAAAGCATCTAGAGCTTTAGGACAATTAAAAGGGGAAATTTCTAAAATTCCTAATTCTAGAATTTTAATAGATACACTTATTCTACAAGAAGCAAAGGATAGTAATGAAATTGAAAACATTGTAACTACTGATGATGAAATGTATCAAGCGTCTATTGATGAAACTATTGCGTCAATAACAGCCAAAGAAGCTGTAAACTATGCTAAAGGTATTCGTTTAGGGTTAGATATTGTTATAAATAAAGGCTTGCTTACGGTAAATGATATTAAAACCATACAAGCTATTATTTCACCAAATCACCCTATTAGGAAAGTGCCAGGTACTGTTTTAAAAAATCCAAGAACGCAAGAAGTAGTTTATACGCCTCCTCAAAATTACAATAACATTTTAGAGTTACTTTCTAATTTTGAAACTTATGTTAATGACCCGGATTTTCATTCTATTGATAGTTTAATTAAAATGCCTATTATTCATTATCAATTTGAAAGTATTCATCCTTTTTATGATGGTAATGGTAGAACTGGCAGGCTATTAAACATTTTATATTTGGTGCAGCAAAACTTATTAGATATTCCTGTGCTCTATTTAAGTAGTTATATTATTCAAAATAAAAGTGATTATTATAGATTGTTGCAAGAAGTTAGAACTAAAAATGCTTGGGAGGAATGGATTGTTTGGATGTTAATTGGTGTTGAAAAAACTGCTAAAGAAACTATTGTAGTTGTTAATAACATTAAGAAATTAATGGGCGAATATAAAATAGAAATTAAAAGTAAGTTTTCTTTTTATAGCCACGATTTAATAAACATCTTATTTAAGCACCCATACACCAAAATAGATTTTTTAGAGCGTGAATTAAAAATTCACAGAAATACGGCTGCTTCATATTTAAATAATTTAGCAGATGAGGGGTTACTTACCAAAGTTAAAATAGGTAAAAGCAATTATTACATAAATGCTCCCCTATTAAAATTATTAAAAGAAAGATAACGTGAACAATAAAATGCCTTTGAGTATCCATAAAAAAATTACGTATATAAAAAAAGGACATTTCTTATACACGTTTCTTAAACGTGCACAAAAAAACATACTTTCTTGTGCATATATTAAAAACGTGCACAACACACAACTATGGAATTAAAAAGCTATCAACAAAAAGTAGTAGAAAATCTTGAAGAATATTTACAATATGTTCAAGAACATAAAAATGTTTCAACTGCATTTAACCAATATTGGGAAGATAAAATAGGCGCATATAACCCTTTAGATAATACAGGTATGCAACCATACAAAAATAACATCCCAAATGCTGCACACGTTTGTATTAAAGTTCCAACCGCTGGTGGTAAAACTTTCATAGCGGTTAATGCACTACACTCCATCTTTTCAGCTTATGACACTTCAAAAACAAAAGCAGTTATTTGGTTAGTACCTTGGAGTAATTTATTACAACAAACGGTTAAAGCTCTTTCAAACCCAGAGCATCCTTATAGACAAAAATTAAATGCACTATTTAACCATAAAGTTGAAATATATCAGAAAGAAGATTTATTACAAGGCTCAAATTTTAACCCTACTGTTGTAAAAGAACAATTGAGTATTTTTGTAATGAGTTTTGCTAGTTTAAGAGCAAAAAATAAAGAAGATAGAAAAGTATATCAAGAAAACGGACAATTAGAATCTTTTGTACCTCAATACACAGATAGAAAACACTTATTATCAGATGTAGATGATACAGCTTTAATTAACGTAATTAGAAGTTTGCACCCTGTTTTAGTTGTTGATGAAAGTCACAATGCCGAAAGTGATTTAAGTGTAGATATGCTAAAGAATTTAAATCCATCTTTTATTTTAGATTTAACTGCTACACCTAAAGATAATAGTAATATTGTAAGTTTGGTTCCTGCAATAGAATTAAAGAAGGAGCATATGGTTAAACTTCCTGTTATTGTCTATAATAATCACGATAAAACAGAAGTAATAAACAATGCTTTACACTTACAGCGTAAATTAGAAATATTAGCTAAAAAACAAGAAGCTGAAGGCGGTAAGTATATTAGACCAATAGTATTATTTCAAGCACAACCTAAAACAAAAAACGACAATACTACTTTTGAAAAATTAAAAGAACAATTATTAGGGTTAGGAATCCCAGAGAATCAAATCAAAATAAAAACGGCCAATATAGATGAACTAAAAAGCATTGAAGATTTACAAAGTAAAGATTGTGAAGTTCGTTATATAATAACAATCAACGCCTTAAAAGAAGGGTGGGATTGTCCTTTTGCATATATTTTAGCTTCTTTGGCAGACAAATCTAGCGCAGTAGATGTTGAACAAATATTAGGTCGTGTATTGCGCCAGCCTTACGTTCAAAAACACAAAGCGTTTCAATTGAACCTTTCTTATGTTTTAACCGCATCGGCTAAATTTAATGAAACATTACAAAAAATTGTTGAAGGTTTAAAGGCATCTGGTTTTAGTGGAAATGAACACCGTGTTGCAGATGTAATGTCTGAAGAAGAAAAAGAAACTCCAAAGTCAAACCCTGTTGAATCTTTTCTATTTCCAGAACAACAAACTGAAGAAAAAGAAGAAGAAATTGACAAAGGTCGTATTTCTTTCAACCCAAATGCAAGTGAAGAAGAAATTGAAACTACCTCTGTAATTGATGAAATAGAATCAATGGCAGAAGAACAAAATAAAGAATTAGAACATCAAATACAGGAACAAGAAAAACAACCTGTAGATGAGAATATTTTTCAAGAAATGGGAGATAAAGTAAAAAGATACCGTGTAAAAGAGGTAAATAAAGAAATTATTGAAAATATAGATTTTCCTCAATTCTTCTTAAAAGTAACTGCAAGTGATATATTTGGAACAGATGAAGAATTATTGAATAGAGAATCTTTATTAAAAGATTTTAAACTTTCAAGTGAGGATACCAAGATTGATTTTGATAAGATTTCTTCTGATTTATACAAAATTGATTTAACAGAAACTGTAAAAGATAATTACACTCCTGACTGGGTAAAAATAGAAGAAAGCGAAGTTAAAGACCCTATTGCTGAATATATTTTAGCAAAACCAAAAGATGCCCAAATAAAAGATATAACACACCAAATAATGCAAATTATTGGGAATATGTACCCAATCCCAGACCAAGAAATTAAAGTATATGTAGGTAGGATTTTAGACGCAATGAACGCTGAACAACTACGCGATATTTTAGTAAGAAAATGGAGCTACACAGATAAAATTAAATCTCATATTAGAAAATTATCGGATACGTATGCTGAATCTCGTTTTATAGACTTAATAAAATCAAAAAAAATAATTACAAAACAAAACTGGAAATTAAGTACTGAAATTGTACCAGGTAATTTAGGCTCTTCAATTGGTAATTCATTATATGAAAAAGAAGGTTATATGAATAATTTTGAGGAAAGAGTAATTATGGAACTAGGTACTTCTTCAAACATTGTATTTTGGCACAGAAATTTAGAAAAAGGAAAAGGGTTTTATATAAATGGATTCAAAGCAAATCATTATCCTGATTTCATTTTACAAACTAAATCTGGTAAAACTATCTTATTAGAAACAAAAGGTGACCATTTAGATGGTTCTGATAGTGAAGCTAAATGTAGATTAGGAACAGAATGGGAAAAACAAGCAGGTCAAAATTTTGCTTACTTTATGGTATTTGACAAAAAAGAAGTTAAAGGCTCTTACACGTTAGACAAAGCAAAAGAACTAATAAATGATATGTAAAAAATAACAGCTATGGAAAGAATAATTCAAAACAATAAAATATATACTTATTTTGAATATCAACTAGAAAATGATTTTGAAAAAGTAATTGTTGAAAATTCAGATGCTATTTTTGGTAACAACTCTATATATATTGACATAAAAAAACGTATTGGAAAAGGAATATTAACAATACCAGATGGTTATTTAATAGACTACACCTTCCCTACCAATCCACGTTTATATATAATTGAAAATGAACTTTCAAGTCACGACCCATACAAACATATAGGCTCACAGCTATTAAAATTCGCTATATCATATAAAGACAGTGGTTTTGAAATTAAAAACTTCATTAAAAAACATTTAGAAGAAAATAAGCCTCTTCAACTTAAAATGGTGGAAGCAATTAAATCTTCAGATTTTCAAAATATAGATGAATATTTAGAAGCTCTAATATTCCACAAACCTGTTGCATCAATAGTGGTAATTGATAAATCTACACCAGAGTTAGAAAATGTATTATCTCAACTAACAATGGATACAGATATAATTCAATTTCAAACATTTGTAAACGGAAAAAATACCATTCACAAGTTTGACCCTTTCAATGTTGAAGTAAGAGATTTTCAAGAATCTAAATCTAATAAAATACAAGCAACAGAATTAGATACTATTGTTGTTCCTGCTCAATCACAAGGCTTTAAAGAAGAGTTTATAAATAATAAGTGTTGGTATTCCATTCGTATATCTGCTTCGATGTTAGACCGCTTAAAATACATCGCAGCCTATCAAACAGCACCAACTTCTGCAATAACACACTACGCAGAAATTTCACGTATAGACAAGTACCAAAACACCAATAAATACATTTTATATTTTAAAGACAAAGCCATTAAAATGAATCCTATAAAATTAGATTCCAAGAAAAAAGGACAAGCACCACAAGCACCTCGCTACACTTCTTTTTCTAAACTTATTAAAGCTAATAAATTATCGGAAGTGTTTTAAAATTATAATGTTATGGAAGAAGAAAATGAAAGAGGTTCTAATATACTCTTTATAATTTTTGTTATTATAATTTTTGCAATCATATATATTGCTTCATTAGGTAACATAACAATTTCAGAAAAAGAGAAAATCAAGGAAAAAGAAAAAGACTTATCTAAACTTAAAAATAGACATCATAAACTAAAAGAGATTGTAGAGAAAAAAGAAGTTCTAAATAAAAAACTAAACAAAAGATTCAAATTAATTTATTTTGGTGTTCGTCTTGGTTTTTTATCTCTATATGTTGGTTACAATTTTATTCTTTACTTTTTTAATCTAATAAATGGATTAGATGATTTCTTAAACTATAATGAATTAGCATTAATTGTTATATCAATTTTTTCATTCTTAACCTTTGGTACTTTTGCAAACCTATCTAAATTTATTCAAGATATTAAGATGAAACTTGAAGTTCGCACTTATAATAAATATGTAAACATTGATGAGGAAATTAAAAAAGATAAGAAAGAAATAAAATCTTTATCAGTTTCCATAGATTTAAAAGAAACTCAATTAATTGAAGATAAAAAAACAATTGAAATAGAAGCAAATTAAAATTCTAAATGCTATGAACTTAAACATCCTAACCCCAACTTCCACAAACATACAGGAGTTTATAAATTTTTGGTCTAAACAATATGCTTATACCAATGAAAACACCTACTACAATTCCATAACCAAAAAAGTATTTAAATTAAATGATATTCAAAACTTATATATTTGGAAAAATGGAATGAAATTAAGTGCTTCCAAACAAAAATCTTTAGACACTAAAATTAAAGCTAAACTATCTATAATTAATACTTTTAAAAAGAGTGCTAATATAGATATAGAAGCCTTTAAAAAAGAGTTTAAAACGGTATCATCTGTTTGGAAAATATTCTTATTGCATACTTTAAAACCAAAAAAATATCCAATTTACGACCAACATATACATAGAGCATTTTTATTTATTCATAACGAAGATTATTCAAACATTTCAAGTAGTTCTATAACAGATAAAAACAAAGAATTATTTTACTTTAACAGATATTTACAGTTTATTGCATCAATCAATTATTCAGATTTAAAAAAATTAGATGAAGCCTTTTTTGCATTTGGTCAATTTTTAAACACACGTAAATACGCAACACTATTAGAATAAAAAGTTATGATAGATAAATTTACGAATTGGGTAAAATGGGAAGATAGAAACCAATTAAAAGGCTTAAAATATCCAGGTATTTATTGTATTGCTGTTTCAAACAATCCACTTAATAAATTCAGTTTTATTCCAGAATTAGAATATATTGGAATGACCAATTCTAAAGGAGGTCTAAAAAGTCGTTTAATGCAATTTGATAACACTATTAAAAAGAAAAGAACCAATCACGGTGGTGCTGATAGATTCTTATATGAATACCAAAATTACGATGAAATTAAAGACAATATATATGTTGCAGTACGTTCATTTAAGTGTAATACTAAAAACCCAATACCTAATGATTTAAGAATAATGGGAGAAGTAGCAAAATGTGAATATGACTGTTGGGCAATCTACATAGAAAACAACGGAAGATACCCAAAGTTCAATGATATGAGTAATGCACCAAAGTATAGTAAAACACTCAAATAAAATTGCTTTGGAATTTTAAAAAACAATTCACTAAATTTGAATACTACTACTAAATTGCTATAGTAATTGTATTTATATTCAAATTATATGAAAAAGAATGCTTTTTTTGAGGTTCAATCTGATTTAACTTCAGCTAAAATTAAAATTTACGAAGATTATTTAGAAGGCTATTTACCCAAACTATTAATGCCTTTCGGTAGATGTATAATTATTGATTTATTCTGTGGAAGTGGTAAGAATGGTAAACATAAAGGAAGTCCTTTAGTTCTTTTAGATAAACTTAAATACATTCTCAATTCAACTCCTTTAAAAGGTAATAAAGAAATCTTAATTCAAATTTTATTTAATGATCAGAATACGTCTAATATTAGTAAGTTAGAATATGAACTAAATAATTATAAATATGATAGAGATGTAATTAAAATCACTTTAAAAGAAGAAACCTATGAGGATTATATAGATACTTTGGTGAAAAAATTGGAAAACAATCAAAGTCCTAAATTTATATTCCTTGACCCTTTTACATATTCCAATGTAAGAATGAATGATTTAATTAATCTAATGAATCTCCCAAAAACAGAGGTTCTATTGTTTTTACCTATTTTTCATTCATATCGCTTTGCAAGTAAAGAGTTTAAATCAGAGCATAAAACCCGCAAATTTGTTGAAGAATTTACAATTGAAGGTGTTAATAACTATGAAAACATTTACGACTTCACTTTGTCTGTTAAAAACAGACTTAAAAAGGATATAGGTTTGAAATATGTTAGACCAATACTTATTGAAGGTGGAGGAAGTAAAAACTCTTTATTTTTATTAACAAAGCATAGAGCAGGTATGCTTTTAATGAATAAAGTAGCAACAAAAAATACAATAGATGGTAACAGCGTTAAAGTTAAAGAGCAAAATTTACTTTCTCTTTTCGATGAAAGTAGAGAAGAAATTGAATCTTCATTCTTATCTAGTTATAAAAAAGGGTTAATTGAAAAACTAAAATTAACACCCTTAACAAATAAGGAAATTGTTGACTTTACCATTGAAGAAGGCTTCTTACCTAAACAAGCTAAAAAGATACTTTCAGAACTATATAATAATAAAAAAATTGTTGTTATTGATAAGAAAGGAGAATTAATCAATAGTAAATTACAATGGAATATTGCCGAAAAAATTAAAATACACACATCGTTTAAATGGAGTTCTTATTAATTATCTTATAGTATATTTGCGGTATGAAAACTACAAAAATTGAATGGACAGAAGCTACTTGGAATCCTACAACAGGCTGTAATAAAGTGAGTTCAGGTTGTAAAAACTGTTATGCAGAAGTGATGGCTAACCGTTTAAAAGCTATGGGAACACCAGGTTACGAAAACGGTTTTGAGTTTACACTAATGCCTGATAGATTAGAAGCTCCTAAAAAAATAAAAAAACCTACCAAGTTTTTTGTCAATTCAATGAGTGATTTATTTCACGAAAAAATGCCTTTTGAATTTTTAGATAAAGTTTTTAAAACAATTGAAGAAACACCACGTCATCAATATCAAATATTGACTAAAAGAGAAACAATTTTAGAAAATTACTTTAAAACAAGAAAAGTTCCCAATAATGTATGGTTAGGTGTAACCGTTGAGTCTGCCGAAACAAAAAATAGAATTGATGTTTTACGTAATATCAAAGCTAAAATTAGATTTCTATCAATAGAACCTTTAATTGAAGCTACAGGTAAATTAGATTTAACAAATATACATTGGGTTATTGTTGGAGGAGAAAGTGGTCATAAAGCAAGACCTATGAATCCAGAATGGGCAATTGATATTCAAAACCAATGTGATAAACAAGATGTTGCATTTTTCTTTAAACAATGGGGTACTTGGGGAGAAGATGGTGTAAAAAGAAGTAAAAAAGCAAATGGTAGGATATTATTAGGTAAAGAATGGAATGAAGAACCTGCATTAATCTAAAAAGCTAAATCAGTTTCCAAAACAAACATCAGAACAAAATACAAACATTCGTGCAGGTAATAAGGTGTTCGCAATACGCTCCTTTTTGTTTCATAAAATATATCTAAAAGTTTTTTTTTAGCCATTATAATATACATTCAGTAATAGCAAGAAACCAACAACTACCAACCAACTACTAAATAAAACTTGTAGTTACCATAAATAGCACTAATTCGTCCACAGTCCTCATTTAGCACAATTTATTTATTTTATTTCACACATTCCACGCATTACTCACGCATAGCTATCTTTTACCCCTAAAACCCAATAAGGTATAAATTCATTTTTATTAGGGGTAAACCGCTATTACACTATTTTCGCTCGCCTGCTGCTCACTTCGGGCTAATCAGGTTGTCACAGTTTTTGATTGCAGCCATTTTGCATATAAAATAAACCGTTGCAAGTAGTAGAGTTAATTAAGTTAATTTGTTGTTTAAGTAATTTAATCATATTCCGATTAATAACCACACAACGGATTTATTACATATTGCAAACGCTTACAAGAGCAATGTATTCCGTTCCTCATTCGTCATTATGGTACTTTATAAATCCGATTTTAAACCTTAATTATCTTCCAAACGAACCAACAACTAAAAACCAACAACAAGCAACCAAAGTAAAGTACACAACATTCCTACATTCCTCACTACATAAATTGCCCTTGTTTTTCCAACCGCTTCAAAAACTCCGCCAACCTTGCGTGTACCACGTAGTCGTAGCACGTACTTATGCCGTTGGCAACGTACTCTTGCTCCAACACCCTCGTTCAACTCGCTGGCGGCTCGCTTTAATGCTTCGCGATTACCTGCTTAAAATTTAAACTTACTTTTCATTATATAATTAGCAGCCATTGTTTCAATTTCTTCATTAGTATCAACCCTATTTTTCAACACCCATTTATCAATTTCATATTTGTTGAAATACAATTTTTTACCGCCTCTTTTATAATGTGGGATTTCTTGATTACTCGTAAGCTTATAAATATGACTTATTGAAAGTTCTAAATAGTCACATAACTGCTTTACATTCATAATTTCTTTATAACCATCATCATTATATTTAACTCCTAATTTGTACTCAATTGATGCAAGTCGTTTTTCAACAACAGTTAGTTTTTCTACAATAATTTCAAAAGAATTTTCCATACTAATATAATTTTAGATTAAGAGTAAAAATAAAAAACATAGCAAATATCGGTTGTTTCCTTCACCAGCCACACTATTGCAATCAAGGTCAAGCCCTATGGGTTTTGAAAAAAATCTCCACCTCATAAACATTCGGTTTCATTTCAACATTCTATACAGGTTGTATTTTTTACAAAAACCTTGACAGCATCTGCCACACAACCAACACTCGTGCTTTCTTTTTTCTTTTTGTTTCAAAATTAATATGCGAAGCGTAGCGAAGCATAAATTTTAAATGCCTTACTATGTCAAATTTTGAAATTAAAACTCACAACGTAGGAAGAACCTACACGAAACCGCACTTTTTTATTCTAAACAAAGGCTTAAACAGTGGTAAACCTCTTGAGAATCCTTGCCCTAATTGTTTTGTTATCACTTCACAAACCGAAGAAGATAAAAACACAGTTTTTTACTTGTGTTATTCACTTTATTTAGGACGATATTTCAAGCCTTTTTTAAAGGGTAGTGTAATTTTATTCATAACTATAAACGATTGCTTAAAGTTGCTTAAAACAGCACATTTAAAGCATATAAATAATAGAAGTAAGTCTAATAACAATTTGAATAAAGTTAAATTTATTGAAGAAAAAGAGAAGATTTTAAAAGAGCAGTTAAAACTGATAAACCAACTAAAAGTTGCTTTTATCCGTTCCAATTTTTAAAGCAAAAGAAAAGCCCTGTAAAATAATATCACAGGGCATTTTCAGGTTTCAAAGGTCAAAATGAAACTTTATGCTACATCTATAATATTTAAGACGTTATAAGCACCATTTTTTAAAGGATATTGTACTCCATTGATTTCTTGAAAAAACTCAATTAAAAGCACATAAATATCATTTCCACTTCCAGTTGGAGCAGCTGCAGGAGTCAATGTTTGTGTTGCCGAAGTTGTATCAATTGCTAAATTAACTGTTGGACTATACTCAATCGAATGAATTGCAGAATCAAAATCTACCTTTAAAAATGCTGATGATAGATTTACGTGAGTTGCCCCACCTGGATAGGAAATATCATTTGCAGGAACCATATCCGAAATTACGATTTCACCTGTTGCAGTATCTAAAGAATAAGGAGCAAATAATACTGAACTTAACTTTGCTCTATTATTAAAATCAAAGCCCTTTAATGCATCTTTACCTTCTGCAGTTGCTAATCCTGTAGATACATTTCTTTCACCTCTTACTGATGTTAAATCAGCATTTTTAATTTGAGTCATAACTTGAGTTACTCGACTTGAAACTCTATTATCTTTTGCTTTAACCATTAAATTACGAACTGACGTTCTTAATAATTTCCCAGAAGTTGCTGAACGACCAAATTCACTTCCGTTTTCTCTTGTTCTTTCAAAAGCTGGATCATTCTGAATACGTTCTTTTGAAACTCCTCCTTTTGTACGCACTAAATACCCTTCTTTTCCTTTGTAAAAAGTAAGGTTATCTAATGTACCTTCTAATTTAATAATACCATTTAACTTTGCCATAAAAATATTTAATTAATGTTCTATAAATATAACGACAAACACCATACCTTATCACATTGTCAGTTCCGTTTTAACCGCTAATTGTCAATAACTTCCATTATAAAAACATTATTCACATTGATATATTTCGTATCTTGTATGTCAGTGACAAATCATAGATATGTCATAAGTATAGTAACAGTATAAATAGAGTATTAATTAAATTAAATGTGTATGAAGAGAATCTGTATTTACCCAAAAGACGTACAAGTTGTAACAGGTAAAAGCGAACGTTATGGTAGAACAATCATTAACAAGATTAAAGAAGACCTTAACAAAGAAAAGCACCAGTTAGTTACAATTGATGAGTTTTGCGCCTTTATGGGGTTTGAAATCAGTAAAGTAGAGTTATTAATTAAGTAATTTTTCTATCTTTACAATAGGTTTTAATGGTTACCTATTAGGTGACCCAATTATAGTACAGGACTGAAACACTGATATATAAAGGCATTGAGAGATGGTTCACTTACCTCTTTCTCCGCTAAAAACTCGAAACATATGTTTCGAGTTTTTTTATTTATATCTTCGCATAACAATTTTTTATCTTGGAGAAAAATAATAACAATTCAATTAACCTTAACAAATACATAAGTAGCACTGGTATTTGTTCAAGAAGAGAAGCCGAAAAATTTATTGTAAATGGATTGGTAACAATAAATGGCGTAAAAGCACAACTAGGAAATAGAGTATTTGAAGGTGATAAGGTTAAATTAAATGGTAAGCTTATAGAATCTAAAACTACAACTCTATACATAGCCTATAACAAGCCTGTTGGAATTGTTTGTACTACAGACTCAAAAGAACGCAATAATATTGTAAAAGCAATTGGACATCCCGAACGTCTTTTTCCTATAGGCCGTTTAGATAAACCATCACAGGGTTTAATTTTCTTAACAAATGATGGCGATATTGTAAATAAGATTTTACGCGCTGGAAATAATCATCAAAAAGAATATAGTGTTACAGTTAATAAACCCATAAATAACAATTTTATAAAACAAATGAGTAATGGAATACCTATTTTAGGAACCGTTACAAAAAAATGTCTTGTAGAGCAAATTAACAAAAACACTTTTAAAATAATTCTTACTCAAGGTTTAAATAGGCAAATTAGACGCATGTGCGAATATTTGAACTTTGAAGTAACAAAACTAAAACGTACCCGAATAATGAACGTTAATTTGGAAAAGTTAGCCGAAGGTTCTTGGCGCGAATTAACCAAGGATGAAATGAACGAAATTAATACAATGATTTCATCGAGTTCTAAAACTGAGGAAGCTTCCAAAGATGTTCAGAAAAAAAAATCGAACTACTCTAAGAAAAAACCCTATTATTCCAAAAATAAATCTCACTTTCAGCCAAAAAGAAAAAGACGAAAATAATGTCTTTCAACTTTCTACATTTACCTTTTAACATTAAAAGTTATATAACTATCTTTGCCGACTATGCAATTTGAATTAAAATCTAAAGATGCTCAAAGCAAGGCAAGAGCAGGTGTTATTACAACCGATCACGGTAAAATTGAAACGCCAATATTTATGCCCGTTGGAACTGTTGGTACGGTTAAAGGCGTTCATCAAACCGAATTGAAAGAAGAAATAAATCCTGATATTATTTTAGGAAACACATATCATTTATATTTACGTCCAAAAATTCAAATTTTAGAGCAGGCTGGTGGTTTGCATAAATTTATGAACTGGGATCGAAATATTTTAACGGATAGTGGTGGTTATCAAGTTTATTCTCTTTCGGGAAGAAGAAAAATAAAAGAAGAAGGTGTAAAATTTAAAAGTCATATTGATGGCTCATACCACACCTTTACTCCTGAAAATGTTATGGAAATCCAAAGAAGTATTGGGGCAGACATTATAATGGCTTTTGATGAGTGTACTCCATACCCTTGTGAATACAGCTATGCAAAAAGATCTATGCACATGACACATAGATGGCTTAAAAGATGTATTACTCATTTAGATAAAACTCCTTTTAAGTATAATTATAGTCAAACTTTTTTTCCTATTGTACAAGGTTCAACTTTTAAAGATTTAAGAAAACAATCGGCCGAATTTATTGCCTCAGTTGGTGCAGAAGGAAATGCTATTGGTGGACTTTCTGTTGGTGAACCTGCAGAAGAAATGTATGAAATGACTGAGGTTGTTACCGCAATTTTACCAGAAGATAAACCACGATATTTAATGGGAGTTGGAACACCTATAAATATTTTAGAAAATATTGCGTTAGGTATAGATATGTTCGATTGTGTAATGCCAACCCGCAATGCCAGAAATGGAATGTTATTTACAGCTTACGGAACAATAAATATCAAAAATAAAAAATGGGAAAATGATTTTTCAGCAATAGATGAAATGGGAACTACCTTTGTAGATTCCTTGTATTCCAAAGCTTATTTAAGACATCTTTTTGCCGCTAATGAATTATTAGGGAAACAAATTGCATCTATTCATAATTTGGGCTTTTATTTATGGTTGGTTCGTGAAGCTAGAAAGCATATATTAGCCGGAGATTTTACAGAATGGAAAAACAAAATGGTTAATCAAATGAATAATCGACTATAATATAATTTTTAAAACCCAAATTTTCAGAAATTGAGAATTTTAGATAAGTACATACTTAAAAAGTTTTTATCATCATTTGCATTGGTTTTAGTTTTACTACTTCCAATTGCAATTGCCATTGATGTTTCAGAAAAAATTGACCGATTTTTACGAAATGTTGATTTAACTGTTGGTGATATTATAAAAGATTATTATGTACATTTTGTAGTTATTTTTGGAAATACCTTTATGCCTTTGGCGTTATTTATTGCAGTAATTTTCTTTACCTCCAAAATTGCAGGAAACACAGAAGTTATTGCAATTCATTCAGCAAAAATATCATTTACACGTTTTTTAAAACCGTATTTTATTGGAGCTACCATTGTCACTTTTATTGCATTGGGAATGAATCACTTTGTGGTACCAAAAAGTAATAAAACTTATAACCACTTTATTAAAACGTATTTAAAAAAGAAAAATTACAGCCAAAATGTAACTACTAATGTTAATTTACAATTAGGGCCAGATGAATATATTTATCTTAAAAGTTACAATTCTAACACCAATCAAGGCTATAAATTTTCTTATGAAAAGTTCGATGGAATTAAGTTAAAATATAAACTTATGTCCGAAAATATTAGATGGGTAGAAAAGGACACAACTTTTAGACTTAATACATATAAACAACGTTTTCTATTAGAGGATAGAGACTCTATAAATGTTGGAATAAAATTGGATACATTGCTTAATTTTAGACCAAAAGATTTAATTAATGTGGATGATTTAGCTAAAGAGATGACATCTTTTGAATTAAAGAAATATATAGTTCAGGCTGAAAATAGAGGAATTAACAATTTAAATACCTATTTAGTCGAACTTTATAAAAGAACAAGTTTACCAATTTCAACTTATATTTTAACTTTTATAGCTGTTTGCTTGGCTGCAAAAAAACGTAGAGGTGGAATGGGAATTAATTTGGCAATTGGAATTACTTTAATGTTTATTTATGTATTCTTCTTAAAAATAGCTGAAGTATTAGGAGCTGGAGCCGAAACAAATGCTTTAGTAATGGTTTGGTTACCAAACATATTTTTTGGAATTTTAGCCATCTATTTATATTTAAGAAATGCTAAAAATTAAGTTAAATAATTATCTGCATTTACATTTACTTGTATTTATATGGGGATTTACAGCCATTCTTGGAGCGCTTATTAAAATTGATGCAATACCACTTGTATGGTACAGAATGCTATTTGCAGTTGTACTTGTTTTTATTTACTTTTTAATAACTAAAAAGCCTTTTAAATTAACTCCAAGTGCGCTTCTTAAATTTGTCTTTAGCGGTATTTTAATTGCATTACATTGGATTGCCTTTTTTTCGGCAATAAAAGTATCGAATGTGTCTATTGCCTTAGTTGCAATGAGTACAGGCGCATTATTTACATCTTTAATAGAGCCTTTGTTTTTTAAAAGGCGACTTATTTTTCTTGAATTAATTTTCGGATTAATAGTTATTTCTGGACTGTATTTAATATTCAATGTTGAAAGCGAATATACCTTAGGAATTATTTATGCACTCATAGCATCCTTTTTGTCCGCACTATTTACAGTTTTAAATGGTTTATTCATTAAACAATATAGCGCAGATACAATTTCATTTTATCAATTATTATTTGGTGTTTTATTTATAACCATTTACATTTATTTCAGCTATGGATTTACATACGAGAAGTTTAGTGTTACAACATCTGATATTGTGTATTTATTAATATTAAGCAGTTTTTGTACCGCTTATGCTTTTATTGCTTCAGTTAAAATTATGAAACATTTAACTCCTTATACAGTTATGCTCACTATTAACTTAGAACCCGTTTATGGTATAATTTTAGCCGTAATTATATTTGGAGAAAAAGAAAAAATGAGCTCCCAATTTTACATTGGAGCACTTATAATATTAGTAACCGTTATTGCCAACGGAATAATTAAAAATAAAAAAAAGAGGCTAACTTAACCTTAAAAAATTCAGAAGTTATTATATTTGTAGTTACATCCAAACTTAAAAATTATGGAATATTTAGATTTTGAATTACCAATTAAAGAATTAGAGGAACAATTAGACAAGTGCGAATTAATTGGTAAAGAAAGTGATGTTGATATGACTGAGAGTTGTAAAAACATTGAAAAAAAACTGCTTAAAACTAAAAAAGATATATATAAAAACTTAACTGCTTGGCAAAGAGTTCAATTGTCTAGACATCCAAACCGACCATATACACTAGATCATATTAATTATTTAGCTGGGGAAACTTTTATGGAATTACATGGTGATAGAACCGTAAAAGACGATAAAGCAATGATTGGTGGATTAGGGAAAATTGGAGATCAATCATTTATGTTTATTGGTCAACAAAAGGGTTACAACACTAAAACACGACAATATCGTAATTTTGGTATGTCTAACCCTGAAGGATACCGAAAAGCTCTTAGACTAATGAAAATGGCTGAGAAATTTGGCATTCCTGTTGTTACTTTATTAGATACTCCTGGTGCGTATCCTGGTTTAGAAGCAGAAGAACGCGGACAAGGAGAAGCAATTGCTCGAAATATTTTTGAAATGACTCGTTTAAAAACTCCAATTATAACAATTGTAATTGGTGAAGGAGCTTCTGGTGGAGCCTTAGGAATTGGTGTTGGAGATAGAGTTTATATGATGGAAAACACATGGTATACAGTTATTTCTCCTGAATCTTGTTCTTCAATTTTATGGAGAAGTTGGGAACATAAAGAAGAAGCTGCTGAAGCTTTAAAATTAACAGCTTCTGATATGAAGAAACAAAAAATAATTGATAATATTATAAAAGAACCTCTCGGAGGAGCTCATTTTAATAGAGAAGAAGCTTTTAAAGAAGTTGAAAAAACAATTCTTAAAGCTTTTGACGAGTTAAAAGATTTAAGTCATAAAGATCTCGTTAAACAACGAATGGACAAATACCTAAATATGGGTGAATTTAAAGGATAATTTAATAAAAAAACCTCTCAAAATTGAGAGGTTTTTTTATTAAATTTATCAAATGTATATACTTACTTCAAAACAAATAACCGAAGCTGACAAAGCTACTATAGAAATTAATAAAATAACTTCTTCAGACTTAATGGAGAATGCTGCAACTCTTTGTTTTCAATGGTTGCATACTCGTTTACAAGGTCAAAATATTAAAATTCATGTTTTTTGTGGAATTGGTAATAATGGTGGTGATGGTTTAGTTATAGCCCGTCATTTACATCAACATGGGTATCATGTTAAATGTTATGTTGTTAATTTCAGTGAAAAAAGATCTCCCGATTTTTTAATAAATTATAACAGGCTTAAAGAACTTGGAGAATGGCCCACAGTAATTAATGGTGAAAGTGATTTTCCAGAGATAAATTTTGAAGACATTGTAATTGACGCTATTTTTGGTAATGGATTAACTCGAAAACCTAAAGATTTTACAAAAGATTTAATCAACTATATCAACAGTACAAAAGTTTTTACTCTTGCCATTGATTTCCCGTCTGGTGTCTTTAATGACAGAGCTGTAGTTGATAAAGATTCTGTAATAAAAGCTGGGCACACACTAACATTCCAAACACCTAAACTCGCTTTTCTGTTACCCGACAATAAAGATTTTGTAAATACTTGGGAAGTTATAGACATAGGATTAGATTTAAATTTTATTGAAAGTCTTAAACCAACCGACCATTATATTACAAAATATGAAGCTAAACAACTATACTTACCAAGAACTAAATGGGGACATAAAGGAACCTATGGGCATTCATTAATTGTAGGCGGAAGTTTTGGTAAAATTGGAGCAGTTAACTTAGCAACTAAAGCAGCTTTAAAAATTGGAAGCGGATTAGTAACTGCATATGTGCCTAAATGCGGCTATACCATTTTACAGGTGGCAATTCCAGAAGCTATGGTTGAGGTTGATAATAATAATTTATTAGAATTTTTTAATATTAAAACCAAAGCAACTGCTATTGGTATTGGCCCAGGAATGGGAATTTCGGAAAAAACGTCTAATGGTTTTGAACGTTTTTTAAAAGAAAACAAACTTCCCTTAGTTATTGATGCTGATGCAATTAACCTAATAGCTCAAAACAAAAAATTATTGAAATATGTACCGGGAAATTCAATTTTAACTCCACATCCAAAAGAATTAGAACGACTAATTGGTAAATGGGAAAATGATTTTGACAAGCTTGAAAAAACAACAAATTTTTCAATAAAACATAAAGTTATAGTTGTTTTAAAAGGCACTCATACTGCAATTTTTGATGGCAATAATAGATATTTTAATTCAACTGGAAATGTAGCTTTAGCCACAGCCGGAAGTGGAGATGTTTTAACAGGTTTAATTACTGGTCTTATTGCGCAAGGATACTCACCTTTAAATGCTTCCATTTTTGGAGTTTATTTACATGGAGTAACAGCAAATATTGCAGCACCAGAAACAGGGTATGAAACCTTTATTGCTTCTTCAATATTAAAATATTTACCCAATGCAATACTTGACTTATTTCAAGAAGAGGTTTTAGATGAGAAAGAAGAAACTGAAAATTAAAAAAAAGAGCTCCAATTGGAGCTCTTTTTTTTAAGTCTATGTTAATTCTTAAATTCCCAATTCGTTAAATAAATCCTTTAGTTTTGGATTTGATGGTCTTTCCGCATTAGCGTCTACAATATTCCCTTCGGGATCTAAAAATATAAAACGAGGAATACTATTAATTCCATATTCTCTTATAAAATCGGAATTAAAATCTTTATCAGCAAACAACTGTATTCCACCTAAATTTTCATCTGCCACCATCTTTTTCCAACTTTCATAGCTTCCTCTTCTTCCATCAATATTGTCTACTGAAATACTTACAAATTGAATATCTTTTCCGTGATACTCTTCTTCCAAATTCTTTAAATATGGAATCTCTCTTTTACACGGACCACACCAAGTTGCCCAAATATCAATATAAACATATTTCCCTTTCAAATCAGATAACGAAGTTTTTCCACCTTTAAAATTCTCGTAGTTTTCAAATATTGGAGAACTTTTACCTGGAGCAAATTTCATTAAATTTGAATGTTCTGTTTCATAGCTGTTTTCTAAATACTTAAAAAATTGTTCGTTATTTTGAACTGCCATTTGAAGCACCGTTGAATCTACATTTTTTTTGTTAAACTTGTTAATTGTGCCTTTTGCCTCTTCTAGTTTTGATTTAAACGCAGTTTCATCAAGTTTAAAATACTCCTTTGGGTTTCCATTATCACTTGAAAAAAACGAAAGTAAACTGTTGAAGTAATTATTCGATTCTTTTCCTTCTCCCTCAAAATCAGCTCCTTTTGAGAGTAATTCTCCTTTAAAGTTCATTGTCAAATCATATCCGTTATCTAAAAATATAGATAATCTCTCGTTTCCATTACTTAAAACGTGTAATCCTTTTGTTACTTTTAATGTATCGGAAAAACTTCCATCTGCTTCTACACTAATTTCTTTTGAATAACCATTTGCTCCAAGAATTGTTAATTTTTCCACTCCTGAAGTTTTCAGTTTCCCTTGAATTGATGCATAGTCTGTCGGAGGTTTTGAACAACTAAAAATTAAAGTACTTAGTAATAATATGTATATATTTTTCATTCTATTTAAATTGATTTTATTATAATTTTTCAAAGATAAAACTATTAATTTAATAAACTATCTATGCTTATGTTTTAACAAAATATTTGCTTTTTACATTTTATTTTTTGTTAGTTCCTATTAACCTAGGTAATAAATTCAAATAAAAAAAAGAGGATATAATATCCTCTTTTTTAATTAATTAATTTTAATAATTACTCTTTTATATTCTCAAGATCAAACAAAAAGGCATAGGTTAATGCTGTTCTTTTATAGCGTTCAAATCGTCCTGAAGCACCTCCGTGACCTGTTTCCATATTGCAGTCCATTAATAAAATATTATCGTCTGTTTTTAACTCTCTTAATTTAGCAATCCATTTAGCTGGCTCCCAATATTGCACTTGACTATCCCAATAACCTGTTGTAATTAAAATATTAGGATAATCCTTAGCTTCCACGTTATCATATGGTGAATATGATTTCATATAATCATAATATTCTTTATCCTTAGGATTCCCCCATTCATCAAATTCAAAGGTGGTTAACGGTATTGTTTCATCTAACATTGTGGATACAACATCAACAAATGGAACCGCTGCCACTACTCCATTCCATAAATCTGGTTTCATATTTAATATTGCTCCCATCAACAATCCTCCTGCACTTCCTCCGTAAGCGTATAAATGATCTGAGCTAGTAAATCCTTCATTTATTAAAAATTCTCCTACATTAATAAAATCTGTAAATGTATTTTTCTTTTTTAATAGTTTACCATCTTCATACCATTCTCTACCCATTTCTTGTCCTCCACGTATATGCGCAATAGCATACACAAAGCCTCTATCTAAAAGACTTAATCTTGTTGAACTAAAAGTTGGCTCAATACTATTACCATAAGAACCATATGCATATAATAATAGTGGTGTTTTTGAACTTTTAATGGTTCCTTTTTTATATACTAATGAAATTGGAACTTTTGTACCATCATTAGCTGTTGCGAACAAACGCTCCGAAACATATTTCTCTGGTGAAAAATCACTATTAAGTACTTCTTGTTGTTTTAAAAGCACTTGTTGTTTTGTGCTCATATTATATTCAAAAGTACTAGACGGGGTAGTTAAAGATGAATAATTATAACGCAAAATTTCTGTATCAAAATCTAAATTAGATGTTGTACTTGCCAAATATGCAGGATCATTAAATTTTAAATAATGCTCATCGCCATTCCACTTTTTAACTCTGATTGCCGATAATCCATCTATACGTTCAGAAACTACTAAGTAATTCTTAAAAATATCAAACCCTTGAAGTAAAATATCTTTTCTATGTGCAATAACATCAATCCAATTTTCTTTTGTAGTTTTCGAAATTGGCGTTTTAACTAATTTAAAATTAGTTGCATTTAAATTTGTTCTTATAAAAAAGCTATTTTCAAAATGATCAACGTAATACAACAAATCCTTTTCTCGAGGTTGTATCACCTTCCACTCTCCATCAATGTTATCTGCATCTAAATATCTAAATTCTGTAGAAAGTGTTTGACTACTATAAATCATTAAATACTTTTTAGATTTAGTTTTGTAAACTCCACAGCTAAAAGTATCGTCCTTTTCTTCAAAAACCAACTCATCATCTGCTTGTTTGGTACCTAAAACATGTTTATAAATTCTGTAAGTCCTTAAGGTAATTGGATCTTTTGTTGTATAATAAACAACCTTATTATTATTGGCCCAAGTGGTTCCACCACTGGTATTACTCAATACATCGGGTAATAACTCACCTGTTTCTAAATTTTTAAAATAAATAGTGTATTGTCGTCTCGAAACTGTATCAATTCCATAAGCAAGTAATTTATTATCCGGACTTACAGAGCGACTACCAATTCCATAATATGAAAATCCTTTAGCAAGTTCTGGACCGTTTAACAAAATCTCTTCCAAAGCACCATCATTTAGTTGTTTTCTGCAATAAAGGGCATAGTCGCCTCCTTCTTCAAAACGGGTATAATATGAATAACCGTTATCATTAACTGGTACAGATTGGTCATCTTTCTTTATTCTCCCAACAATCTCTTTAAACAATTTTTCTTGAAATTCATTTGTATGAGACATTACTTTTTTTAAATAAGCATTTTCTTCATTTAAATAATTCAATACATCTTGGGTTTGTTCATCTGGATTTTCTGCTTTCTTTTGTTCGTCACTTAAGCGCATCCAAAAATAGTTATCAATACGAGTATCATCGTGAATTATTAATTTTTCTGGAATTATTTTAGCTTGAGGTTTCATTACGTTTGTGTTTGAATTTTCTTTTTTCTGATTACAACCAACAAAAATAAATAAAGACAACAAAAAATAATAGATTGAGTGTTTCATATAATATAAATATTAATTTTATAAAGGTTCAAAAGTACATAAATTTCACAGTTACTAAAATAGTGAATTAATAATTAGTGATTTATTTATTTTGAATTAAAATAACAATTCCAAAAATTGTAATATTTTAGTTGGTAATTATAAAATTATATAAAATGAAAAAAATAATATTTCTTTGGATAGCGTGCGTGCTAGTGATGGCCTGTAACAATGATTTAAAAAAAACAAATATTAATAGTAATACATTTGATGAAGAATTAGCCAAAGAAATTGGTGCAGATGACTATGGAATGAAAAAATATGTAATCGCATTTTTAAAAAGAGGTCCAAATAAAAGTCAAGATTCCACAACCGCATCAAATTTACAAAGGGCGCACATGGATAATATTTCTAAATTGGCAAAAGAAGGAAAACTTGTATTAGCAGGTCCTTTTTTTGGAAATGATGACTTAAGAGGAATTTACATTTTTAATACTTCAACAATAGAAGAGGCTAAACAATTAACAGAAACAGACCCGGCTATTAAAGCTGGAACACTAACAATGGAGTTAAAAGAATGGTATGGTTCTGCTGCTTTAATGTTACTAAACGATTTTCACAAAAAAGTTACTAAAATTGAGATATAAAAAAAGCCGAACAAATTTGTTCGGCTTTTTAATTAATTTTAATTGTTATTAAAATCCAAATCTTCTTTTATTATTCCAAACTGAACCTTTTGAATTTCTGAAGTCTACTGCAACTCCTTTTCTCCTATTATCCTGATTTTTGTTTTTCTTTGCTATCTTCATTTTTCATTTATTTAGGCTGCAAAATTACACCCTAATAAAAGATATTTAACTAACAACTTAATCTTAAAAAATTATTACTCTATAAATAAAAACTATTAGAATAAAAAAGAGCCAAATAAAATTATTTGGCTCTTTAAAATATACATTTTTTATTTAATAGACACTATATTTTAAACCAAGCATCATGTTTCCTTTTGGCATAGGAACTAAATTAGTTTCAGTATAAATTGCATTAAAAATATTGTTGGCTGCTAATGATAATTGTAAGCCTGTGTTTAACGTAGCTAATAATTTAGCATCTACAACATTGTAACTTGTTCCATCTGTTCTTTCAACATACCTATAAGATATATTTTGATTGAATGTTTTACTTATTTTAGCGTTTAATCCTGACGTAAATTGATGCTTAATACTATTAAGTGAATATCTTGTATACTGAACATTTTCATCTTTTATATCATCATCAATAAAACTGTATCCAATTTTAAATGATTGGTTTAAACCTCCAACATTAAAGTTGTGTTGAATATTTGTTTCAAATCCTTGAGTTATTACTTTGCTAAAGTTTCTAGTTTGCCATTTATCTTCTTCATTATCTTTAGTCCAATCAATTAAATCATCTGATTTTCTATTAAAAAATGCAATATCAATATTAAAGCCATTATTAGTAAATTTAATTCCTAATTCTTCCGCCAATGCCGATTCTGGTTGTAAATCTGCATTTCCTAATGTAGTTGGGCCTACATAATATAAATCAGTAAAAGTTGGTACTCTATAAGTATAACCAATATTTCCATATAATTTAAACGAATCAGAAAAACGATAACCAGCATCAATTCCCGGAAATGCCTGTGAATCAAAATCCGAATAATAACTAATTGCAATTCCAGGAGTAATATCTAGTTTTTCGTCTAGTAATTCAAAACGATGTTCCAAAAATCCAGTTATTGCCGTTCTATTATGATCTCCCAAATTATTACTAACTAAGAAAACCCGTGCAACATCAATACCTACTCCTGTTTTCCCTAATTTTGAATTTAAGACAAGGTTGGTTTCGGCACCTATTTTATTTGAAATATGTAAATTTCTAAATGCAGGTGGATTGTGTCTTAAAAACAAATACATATCTTGATTTCTTCTCCAATAAACACGAGGTTTTATGGTGACACTATTTGCATTAAAAGTAGTACCCAAAGAAACTAAACTTGTTTGGGTTTCTTCGTATTGATCTTTATAATCCGGACTTGCATAAAATCCATTTGCACCAAATTTTCTTTGTGTAAAAGAAGATACTAAGCTGTATTTTTTAATATTTGCTTTAAAAAATGCCGAAACATTTTCAAAATCGGTATTAAAACGATATCCTTCGGACTCTTGATAACCAATTGAGGCAAATAAACTTGAATTATCAAATTTTTGACTAAATGCTGCCTCTGTTTTTATGTTTTCATAAGAACCATAATGAGCATTTATATTTAATCCATTTTCAATTACATTTTTAGTCACAATATTAATTGCTCCAGTAAAAGCATTTTGCCCATAAATTCTTGCTGCAGGACCTTTTATAACTTCAATTCTTTCAATATTATCTAACGAAATAATGGCGTTCATACTATGATGTCCTGTTTGTACATCATCCATTTTAACACCATCAATTAAAACCAATGTTTGATCAAAATTTCCACCTCTAATATATAAATCTGATTGCATTCCATCGGTACCTCTCTTTCTAATATCTATACCAGCAATATTTTGTAGTAAATCAGCTACATTTGTCGCTGCACTTTTAATTATTTCATCTGAAGTTAATAAGGTTATTGTTCTAGATGTTTTCGAAAAAGGCATTGTTATCCTATTCGATGTTATTGTAATCTCTTTTAAGGTGTCTCTTTTCTTAGATTCCTCTTGTGCATTAGTCTGAATAACATAAAAAAACGCAAAAATTATTATCGAAACTTTAATTTTCATAAATAGTGATTTAAAAACGCTGCAAAAGTACTAACTTTCCGGACGATTAAAATAGTCCAGTTTTAAAATGTTAGATAGTCCGGTTAATACTCTTTTTAAACAATTAATAAGATTAGACAAATCTTTACCACAACCTTTATATATACAAGCTTCAGGGCAAATTATAAATGCTATACAACGTAATTATTTAACCAAAGGTACAATTCTTCCCGGTACGCGTATATTAAGTAAATTATTAAAAATTCACAGAAATACTGCAGTTGCAATATATGATGAATTAGCCTCACAAGGTTGGGTAGAAATTATCCCAAATAAAGGCACATTTGTTTTAGAACCAGAAAAAAAAACAGCAAAAATAAAAGCAACCTCTCAAAAAATAAATGACGCCTATTCCTACGCTAAAACAACAGGGTTTCCTTTTCAAAAGTCATTTCATTTAGCGTCAACAGTTCAATTTACAAATGCAAAATATATCATTAACGATGGAAAACCCGATTTGCGCTTACATCCTGTACATCAATTTACAAGATGGTACAGTACAGCAATGAAACGAAAAACATTAATAAATAAATGGAACAAATCAGACGAGTTTTTCAATTCTTTATTTAAAACTCAATTATGTAATTACTTAAATGCAACCAGAGGTTTCCATATTAGTCCAAAAAATCTAATAAATACGCGTAGTACCGAAATGAGTTTGTACATTGTTTCGCAACTTTTATTAAAACAAAACGATGTTGTATTAGTAGGACACTTAAGTAATTATGCATCTAATATGATTTTTCAAGAAATAGGTGCAAACATAAAAACAATTCCTAGTGATAGTAATGGTTTAGATATTCAGTATATAAAAAAACATTTTGTAAAGAACAGCATAAGATGTGTTTATATATGCGCTCACAGAGATTATCCTACAGTTGTTACATTAAGTGCTGAACGTAGATTAGAACTATTAAAACTAGCTACAGAATACGGTTTCGCTATAATAGAGGATGATTATGATTACGATTTTCAGTATGAAGGTTCTGCAATGTTACCTATGGCTAGCGCAGATGCAAATGGTATGGTTATTTATTTAGGAAAACTTGGACAGTCCTTATTTCCAAGTTTTCAAACAGGATTTGTAGTTGCTCCAGAAAATTTAATTTCTGAGGCTAAAAATTATTTAGAATTAATTGATAAACAAGGTGATTTAATACAAGAACAAATGCTTTCAGAATTAATTAATGAAGGTGAAATTTATCGCTTAATGAAAAAGAATATAGTAATTTATAAAAAAAGACGAGATTATATATGCAATCTTTTAACAATCTATTTTTCAGAATTTGCTCAATGGGAAATCCCTTCTGGAGGATTAGCTATATGGTTACGGTTCGATCCTAAAGTATCGTTATTAAAACTTGCTAATGAAGCCGAAAAAAATAATTTATTCCTACCAAAAACAATTCTATATCAAAATAAAAACATTTGTGCAATTCGTTTTGGATTTGGACATCTAAATGAAGACGAAATAAAACCTGTTATTAAAATATTAAAAACAGCTTATAATAAAGTAATTCTAAAATAAAAAAGTCGGACAATTGTCCGACTTTTTTATTTTAATCTATGCCTCTCCAGTGGGACCAAAATTCATTGGTATTGGAGGTTGTTCATAATCTTTTATCTCTCCGTGACTTTTTTCAAACCTATTCACATTATCTGCTAAAGCCTTTACAAGTCTTTTTGCATGTTGAGGTGTTAATATTATTCGCGACTTAACCTTAGCTTTTGGTTGCCCAGGCATTACGCTAATAAAATCAACTATAAACTCTGAAACTGAATGATTAATAATTGCTAAATTAGAATATGTTCCTTCAGCAGTTTTATCATCTAATTCAATATTTAATTGCCCCTCTTTGTTCGATTTTCCGTCACTCATAATTAAAAGCTTGAATCCATTTCTTCCTTAGAACCTACAATAATATTATCATAAATTCTCATACCTGTACCGGCTGGAATTCTCTTACCAACAATTACATTTTCTTTCAATCCTTCTAAATCATCAACTTTACCGCTAACCGCAGCTTCATTCAACACTTTAGTTGTTTCTTGGAAAGATGCAGCAGAAATAAATGATTTAGTTTGTAAAGAAGCTCTTGTAATACCTTGAAGTATTTGTTCAGCCGTTGCCGGTTGAGCTTCTCTAGCTACAACTAATGATTTATCTTCTCGTCTTAGTACAGAATTTTCATCTCTTAATTGACGTGCTGTTACAATTTGTCCTTCTTTTAGATTAACAGAATCTCCAGCATTTTCAACTACCTTCATTCCGTAAATATTATCATTTTGCTCAATAAAGTCATTTTTATGAACCAATTGATTCTCTAGGAACAATGTATCTCCAGAATCAATAATCCTAACTTTACGCATCATTTGACGAACTACAACTTCAAAGTGCTTGTCATTAATTTTCACCCCTTGTAAACGATATACCTCTTGAATCTCATTTACTAAGTACTCTTGTACAGCTGAAGGTCCTTGAATATTTAAAATATCATTAGGCGTTACAGCTCCCTCAGAAAGTGGCATACCCGCTTTAATAAAGTCATTTTCTTGAACTAAAATTTGATTTGCAAGTTTTACTAAATACTTTTTAACTTCACCTAATTTTGATTCAACAATAATTTCTCTATTACCACGTTTAATTTTTCCAAATGAAACAACTCCATCAATTTCAGAAACCACAGCTGGATTAGAAGGATTACGTGCCTCAAATAACTCTGTTACACGTGGTAAACCTCCTGTTATATCTCCAGATCTTCCAGATTTACGAGGAATTTTAACAATTGTCATACCTGAAGGTATTTTATCTCCATCTTCAATTATTAAATGCGCACCTACCGGAAGGTTATATGATCTAATTACATTATCATTATCATCTTTCAATAATAATGTTGGAATCGTCTTTTTATTCTTAGATTCAATAATTACTTTTTCTTGGAAACCTGTTTGTTCATCAATTTCAACTAAGTAATTAATACCTCTTTCAATATTTTCAAAATGAATAGTTCCACCAAATTCAGAAACAATAACTCCATTAAATGGATCCCATTTACAAACTACATCTCCTTTTTTAAGCTTTTGACCATCTGCAACATATATATATGATCCATATGGAATATTGTTTGTACTTAATGTTAACCCAGATTTTTCATCAATAACTTTAATTTCAGATGTTCTTGAAATTACAATATCAACTTCTTCACCATCTCCGTCAGTTCCTTTTACGGTTCTTAAATCATCAATAATTGCTTTACCTGGATGTTTAGTAGTTAAAGAGTTATTTTCTGAAATATTTCCTGCAACCCCACCAACGTGGAATGTTCTTAACGTTAACTGTGTACCTGGTTCTCCAATTGATTGTGCTGCAACAACACCAACCGCTTCACCAATTTGCACCATTTTATTAGTAGATAAACTACGTCCATAACATTGTGAACAAATACCTTTTTTGGCCTCACAAGTTAAAGCAGAACGTACTTCAACACCATCTATAGCCGAATTTTCAATTGCTTGTGCTATTTCTGAAGAAATTTCCACTCCCGATTTTACTAATAACTCGTTAGTTATTGGATCTAAAACATCATGCAATGATACACGTCCAGCAATTCTTTCACTTAAAGATTCTACTATCTCATCATTCTTTTTAAGTGGTTGTACATTTAATCCTCTTAAAGTTCCACAATCAAATTCGTTTACAATAACATCTTGAGATACATCAACTAAACGACGTGTTAAATAACCAGCATCTGCTGTTTTTAAAGCCGTATCCGCTAAACCTTTACGAGCACCGTGAGTAGAAATAAAGTATTCTAAAATAGACAATCCTTCTTTAAAGTTAGACAGAATTGGATTTTCAATAATTTCACCACCACCTGCTGTAGATTTCTTAGGTTTTGCCATTAATCCACGCATACCTGTTAACTGACGAATTTGCTCCTTAGAACCCCTTGCACCAGAATCAAGCATCATAAATACAGAGTTAAATCCTTGTTGATCTTCACGTAAACGTTTCATTGAAAGTTCTGTCAAACGATTGTTTGTAGAACCCCAAATATCAATTACCTGATTGTAACGCTCTTTATTAGTTAACATACCCATATTATAATTAGCCATAATATTGTCAACTTGAGAATTTGCATCAGCAATCATCGTATGTTTTTCTGGCGGAATAATAATATCACCTAAACTAAATGATAAACCACCACGGAATGCGAACATATATCCCATTCCTTTCATATCATCTAAGAATTTTCCTGTAGTAGGAACATCGGTAAGTTTTAATACTTTTCCAATAATATCTCTTAATGATTTTTTATTCAATACTTCATTTACAAAACCAGCAGCTTCAGGAACCACTTCATTAAATAAAACTCTACCTACAGTTGTAGATATAATTTGATTTACTAATTCTCCTTCTTCATTAAAATCTTTTGTTCTAACTTTAATACTCGCATTTAAGTCTACAGCTTTCTCATTAAAAGCAATAGTAACTTCCTCTGCCGAGTAAAAAGTTAAACCTTCTCCCTTAATTGGATGATCAGGTGTAGATTTACGTTCTTTTGTCATATAATATAATCCAAGAACCATATCCTGAGAAGGTACAGTAATTGGCGCTCCATTTGCTGGATTCAATATATTATGTGAACCTAATAAAAGTAATTGACACTCTAAAATAGCTTCAGGTCCCAATGGTAAATGTACAGCCATTTGATCCCCATCAAAATCGGCATTAAATGCCGTACACGCTAATGGGTGTAACTGTATAGCTTTTCCTTCAATTAATTTTGGTTGAAAAGCTTGAATACCCAAACGGTGCAAAGTAGGGGCACGGTTTAACATTACAGGATGTCCTTTTAAAACATTCTCTAAAATATCCCAAACAACTGGCTCTCTTTTATCTATAATTTTTTTTGCAGATTTTACTGTTTTTACAATTCCTCTTTCAATTAATTTTCTAATTACAAAAGGCTTGTATAGCTCAGCTGCCATATCTTTTGGCAGTCCGCATTCGTGTAATTTTAATTCTGGTCCTACAACAATTACAGAACGCGCAGAATAATCGACACGTTTTCCTAAAAGGTTTTGACGAAAACGTCCTTGTTTTCCTTTTAATGAATCTGATAATGATTTTAGTGGACGATTAGATTCTGTTTTTACAGCTGAAGATTTACGCGTGTTATCAAATAATGAATCTACAGATTCTTGCAACATACGTTTTTCGTTACGTAAAATAACTTCAGGTGCTTTAATTTCAACCAAACGCTTTAAACGATTGTTACGAATAATTACTCTTCGGTATAAATCATTTAAATCTGAAGTAGCGAAACGACCTCCATCTAATGGTACTAATGGACGCAATTCTGGTGGAGTCACTGGAATTACCTTCATTATCATCCATTCGGGACGATTTTCTCTATTCTTATTTGCATCTCTAAAAGATTCAACTACGTTTAATCTCTTTAATGCTTCAGTTTTACGTTGTTTAGATGTTTCTGTATTTGCTTTATGACGTAATTCATAAGACAATTCATCTAAATCTATTCGATTAAATAAATCAATTAAACAAGCTGCTCCCATTTTAGCAATAAACTTGTCTGGATCATTATCATCTAAATATTGATTTTCTACAGGGAATGTTTCAAGAATATCTAAATACTCTTCCTCTGTTAAGAAATCCATTTTTTGTAATGGATCTCCATCTGTGTTTTTAGCACCAGCAGGCTGAATTACTACGTAACGTTCGTAGTAAATAATCATATCTAACTTTTTAGATGGTAAACCTAAAAGATACCCCATTTTGTTAGGTAATGATTTAAAATACCAAATATGAGCAACTGGTACAACCAAATTAATGTGACCTACTCTATCCCTACGTACTTTTTTCTCAGTTACTTCAACACCACATCGGTCACAAACAATTCCTTTATAACGAATTCTCTTGTATTTACCACAAGCACATTCATAATCTTTTATTGGTCCAAAAATACGCTCACAAAACAATCCATCTCTTTCAGGTTTATGTGTACGGTAATTTATAGTTTCTGGCTTTAATACTTCTCCGTTTGATTTCTCAAGAATTGCTTCTGGAGATGATAAACCAATTGAAATTTTATTAAATTTTTTTACAGTGTATTTATCGTTTTTTCTTGCCATAATAATATTGATGGATTCGAATTTTAAAAATGTAAAAATATATAACAGTTAGAAGTTATTATGCTTCTAACTGTCGTTTGTTGTTATTCCTCTAACCTAACGTCTAATCCAAGACCTCTAAGCTCGTGCATTAATACGTTAAATGATTCTGGTAGACCTGGTTCAGGCATTGGATCTCCTTTAACAATAGCTTCATATGTTTTAGCTCTTCCTAAAACATCATCCGATTTTACTGTTAAGATTTCTCGCAATGTACTTGACGCACCATATGCTTCAAGTGCCCAAACTTCCATCTCTCCAAAACGCTGACCCCCAAATTGTGCTTTACCACCTAAAGGTTGTTGCGTAATCAAAGAGTACGGTCCTATAGAACGTGCGTGCATTTTGTCATCAATCATATGACCTAACTTAATCATATAAATAACACCTACTGTTGCTGGCTGATCAAAACGCATTCCAGTTCCTCCATCATATAAATATGTATGTCCATATTGAGGAACGCCTGCTTCTTCTGTAATTTTATTTATTTGATCGATTGAAGCTCCATCAAATATAGGAGTTGCATATTTGGTTCCTAAATTTTGACCTGCCCATCCAAGAACTGTTTCATAAATCTGTCCGATGTTCATACGAGAAGGTACACCAAGTGGATTTAAAACAATATCTACTGGAGTTCCGTCTTCTAAGAATGGCATATCTTCCTGACGAACGATTCTTGCAACAATACCTTTGTTACCGTGACGTCCTGCCATTTTATCTCCTACTTTTAATTTACGTTTTTTAGCTATATAAATCTTTGCTAGCTTTAAAATTCCAGCTGGCAATTCATCTCCAACAGAAACTGTAAATTTCTCACGTCGTAATGAACCTTGTAAATCGTTAACCTTAATTTTATAATTATGTATTAACTCATTAACAAGCATATTAATATGAGAGTCAGTAGTCCAAACTCCCTTAGTTAAATAAACAAAGTCCGGTACTGCATTTAACATTTTCAAAGTAAATTTCTTACCTTTTTGAAGAATTTCTTCACCTAAATCATTTTGAACACCTTGAGATGTTTTACCATTAATTAAATGAAATAACTTATCAACAAGAATAGTTCTTAAATCCTCAAGTTTAGCAGTGTATTTACTCTCTAAATTTGCAATACTTACTTTATCTTGTGCGCGTTTAGATTTATCTTTAACTGCACGTTCAAATAATTTTTTATCTATTACAACACCTCTTAATGAAGGCGAAGCTTTTAATGATGCATCTTTAACATCACCCGCTTTATCACCAAAAATTGCTCTTAGTAATTTCTCTTCAGGTGTAGGATCAGATTCTCCTTTTGGTGTTATCTTACCAATTAAAATATCTCCTGGTTTTACTTCTGCACCAATACGAATCATTCCATTTTCATCCAAATCTTTTGTAGCTTCTTCAGAAACATTAGGAATATCGTTGGTAAGTTCTTCAGCTCCTAATTTTGTATCCCTAACATCCATTGAATATTCATCAATATGAATAGAAGTAAAGATATCCTCTTTCACAACTTTTTCAGAAATTACAATTGCATCCTCAAAGTTATACCCTTTCCAAGGCATAAAGGCTACTTTCATATTTCTTCCTAAAGCCAACTCACCTTGCTGTGTTGCATAACCCTCACAAAGTACTTGTCCTTCTTCAACTCTATCACCTTTTTTAACAATAGGTTTTAGATTTATTGAAGTTCCTTGATTGGTTTTTCTGAATTTAATTAAATTATAAGTTTTTGAATCTCCATCAAAACTTACCATTCTCTCTTCATCAGTTTTATCGTACTTAATTTCAATATTATTAGCATCCACATATTCTACAACCCCTGCACCTTCTGCATTCATTAAAATACGTGAATCTTTTGCAACCCTAAATTCTAAACCAGTACCAACAATTGGAGATTCTGGTTTTAATAAAGGCACTGCTTGACGCATCATATTAGATCCCATCAATGCACGGTTTGCATCATCATGTTCCAAGAATGGAATTAAAGATGCAGAAATTGAAGCAATTTGATTTGGTGCCACATCCATAAAGTTAACCATTGTAGGTTCTACTACCGGATAATCAGCTTCTTCTCTAACAATTACTTTTTCTGCAACAAACTTACCTTCTTCCGTTAATGGAAGATTAGATTGAGCAAATTTCATTCCTTCCTCCTCTTCTGCACTTAAATATCTAGGCTCTTCCGTAATATTTACATTACCTTCTTTTACTTCTCTGTACGGAGTTTCAATAAACCCAAGGTTATTTACTTTTGCAAATACAGCTAAAGAAGAAATTAAACCAATATTTGGTCCCTCAGGAGTTTCAATTGGACATAAACGACCGTAATGTGTGTAGTGAACATCACGAACCTCGAATCCAGCTCTTTCTCTTGATAAACCTCCAGGTCCAAGTGCCGATAAACGACGCTTATGTGTAATCTCTGCTAATGGATTTGTTTGATCCATAAATTGAGATAGCTGGTTTGTTCCAAAGAAAGAGTTAATTACCGAAGATAAAGTTTTAGCATTAATTAAATCAATTGGTGTAAATACTTCGTTATCACGAACATTCATACGTTCACGAATTGTACGTGCCATACGAGATAACCCCACTCCAAATTGACTTGCTAATTGCTCACCAACCGTTCTAACACGACGGTTAGATAAATGGTCAATATCATCTACTTCAGCCTTTGAGTTTACAAGCTTAATCAAGTTTTTTATAATGGTAATAATATCAACTTTCGTTAATACTTTTTGATCCATATCCTCGTTTAAACCAAGTTTCTTATTCATTCTATAACGACCAACTTCACCTAAATTGTAACGTTGTTCAGAGAAGAATAATTTATCAATAATACCTTTAGCCGTTTCAAAATCTGGCGGTTCAGCATTACGTAATTGTCTATATATATGTTCAACAGCCTCTTTTTCTGAGTTTGTTGGGTCTTTTTGTAAAGTATTATGAATAATTGCATAATCAGCCATTTCATTATCTTCTTTATGAAGTAAAATGGTTTTGGCTCCTGATTCTACAATTTCTTCTATTTGATCTTTATCAAGAATTGTATCCCTATCTAATACTATCTCGTTTCTTTCTATAGAAACTACCTCTCCTGTATCTTCGTCTACGAAATCCTCAAACCAAGTTTTTAAAACACGCGCAGCTAATTTTCTACCTAAATATTTTTTCAGTCCACTTTTTGATACTTTAATTTCTTCAGCAAGATCAAAAATTTCTAAGATATCTTTATCTCTTTCATAACCAATTGCTCTAAACAATGTAGTTACAGGTAATTTTTTCTTTCTATCAATATAAGCATACATTACTTGATTGATATCTGTTGCGAATTCAATCCAAGAACCTTTAAAAGGAATTACCCTAGCAGAATATAATTTTGTTCCATTAGCATGGAACGACTGTCCAAAGAACACACCAGGTGATCTATGTAACTGAGATACCACAACACGTTCTGCACCATTAATAACAAAGGTACCACTATTGGTCATGTATGGAATTGTTCCTAAATAAACATCTTGAACAATTGTTTCAAAATCTTCATGTTCAGGATCTGTACAATATAATTTTAATCGTGCTTTTAATGGAACACAATAAGTTAAACCTCTTTCAATACATTCTTGAATTGAATATCTAGGAGGGTCAACAAAATAATCTATAAACTCTAACACAAATTGGTTACGAGTATCAGTAATTGGGAAGTTGTCAAGGAAGGTCTTGTATAATCCTTCGGTACTTCGTTCGTCAGCTTTAGTTTTTAATTGGAAAAAATCTTGAAACGATTTAACCTGAATATCTAAAAAATCTGGATATTCAGTTACCAATTTAGCTGATGCAAAGTTTATTCTTTCGGTGAAATTTTTTGATGCCAATGGACAAAAACTTTAAGTTAAAAAACTATTAATTATAAGAACGAATATATACGCAAAAATGGTTTAGGTCAAAGGGAACTCCTAGACCTAAACCTTAATTTGTTTTAGCTATTGTAAGCTTACTTAAGCTCAACCTCAGCTCCAGCTTCTTCTAAAGATGCTTTTAATGCTTCAGCTTCTTCTTTTGTAACACCTTCTTTTACAGGTGCTGGTGCGCTATCTACTACACCTTTAGCTTCTTTCAATCCTAAACCAGTTAATTCTTTAACTAATTTTACAACTGCTAATTTAGAACCTCCAGCCGCTTTTAAAATTACGTCGAATTCAGTTTGCTCTTCTGCTGCTGCTTCTCCAGCTGCTGCTGGACCTGCTACTGCTACTGCTGCTGCAGCTGGCTCAATACCATATTCGTCTTTTAAAATATTAGCTAACTCGTTTACTTCTTTTACTGTTAAGTTAACAAGTTGTTCTGCGAAATCTTTTAAATCTGCCATTTCTCTTTGTTTAATTTTTATTTATTAGTTTATTAGTGCGCTTATTCTTTTTCTGATAATGTTTTGATAATACCAGATAACTTATTACCTCCAGATTGTAATGCTGATATAACATTCTTAGCTGGTGATTGTAATATTGTTATAATTTCTCCAATTACCTCTTCTTTAGACTTAATGCTTACTAAGGCATCTAATTGGTTCTCACCAACAAATATAGCCTCTTCAACATATGCCCCTTTTAATACAGGTTTATTGGTTTTTGATTTCTTTTGAAAATCTTTGATTAACTTAGCAGGTGCATTACCCGTATCAGAAATCATTAAAGATGTATTACCTTTTAATGTTGTAGGTAATTCACCAAAGTCTTTATCAGACTTTTCCATTGCTTTTTCAAGTAATGTGTTTTTTACTACTGAAAGTTTTATGTTCGCTTTAAAACAGGCTCTACGTAAATTAGATGTATCTAAAGCATTTAAACCAGATATATCAGCTAAATAAATTATGTTTCCTTCAGTTAACTTATCTGTTAAAGCCTCTATTACTTGTGATTTTTCTTCTCTCGTCATAATTTCTAAGTTTAACTATTAACAGATTTGGTATCTATATTAATACTAGGACTCATTGTACTAGACATATAAATACTTTTAACATATGTTCCTTTAGAAGCTGTTGGTTTTAATTTAACTAAAGTTTGAATTAATTCACCAGCATTCTCCGCAATTTTCTCAGCAGAAAAAGATACTTTTCCTATTGCTGCATGAACAATCCCAGTTTTTTCAACTTTAAAATCAATTTTACCAGCTTTTACCTCGGTTACTGCTTTCGCAACATCCATAGTAACAGTTCCTGTTTTTGGATTCGGCATTAAACCTCTTGGTCCTAAAATACGACCTAAAGGACCTAATTTACCCATAACACTAGGCATAGTGATTATTACATCAACATCAGTCCAACCATCTTTAATTTTCTGAAGATATTCATCCAATCCAACATAGTCTGCTCCAGCCGCCGTAGCATCCGCTTCTTTATCTGGAGTTACTAATGCTAAAACTTTAATATCTTTTCCTGTTCCGTGAGGTAATGTTACAACCCCTCTAACCATTTGATTTGCTTTACGAGGATCTACTCCTAATCTAACAGCTATATCTACGGAAGCATCAAAATTCACATTAGTAATTTCTTTTACTAATGCAGAAGCGTCTGATAAAGAATAAGTTTGATTATTATCAACCTTTGCTTGCGCTTCTTTTTGTTTTCTAGCTAATTTTGCCATTTTCTAACTGTTTATTTTTTAATTGGAGCTTCTCCTTTAACTCTGATTCCCATTGAACGTGCAGTTCCTGCCATCATTAACATAGCAGATTCTACAGTAAATGCATTTAAATCTACCATTTTGTCTTCTGCAATAGTTTTCAATTGATCCCAAGTTACAGTTGCAACCTTGATACGATTAGGTTCTGCTGAACCTTTCTTAACTTTTGATGCTTCAAGTATTTGAACTGCCGCTGGTGGAGTTTTCACAACAAACTCAAAAGATTTATCCTTATAAACAGTAATTGCTACTGGTAAAACCTTCCCTTGTTTGTCTTGAGTTCTAGCATTAAATTGCTTACAGAACTCCATTATATTTACTCCGGCAGCACCTAAAGCTGGTCCAACTGGTGGTGACGGGTTTGCCGCACCTCCTCGAACTTGTAATTTTACTACTTTACTAACTTCTTTTGCCATTTTTTAATCTTAAATTAGATTTTACACTTTTTTGGAAGCATTATGCAAAACCGTATTATTTATGTAACAATTATGAAATTTTTTCAACTTGCATATAACTCAACTCTAATGGTGTTTTTCTTCCGAAAATTTTGACCATAACTTCAAGTTTTCTTTTCTCTTCATTTATATTTTCAATAGTTCCGTCAAAACCATTAAAAGGTCCATCTATTACTTTTACTGTTTCACCAATAATATAAGGTATAGCAATATTATCACTTTGAACTGATAATTCATCTACTTTACCTAACATACGGTTAATTTCAGATTTACGCATTGGTACAGGATCTCCTCCTTTAACTTCTCCTAAAAAACCAATAACACCAGTTATTGACTTAATAATATGAGGAAGCTCCCCACTTAGGTTAGCTTCAATCATAACATAACCAGGAAAATACACTCGTTCTTTCTGAATTTTTTTCCCATTACGCACTTGTATTACTTTTTCTGTAGGCACTAAAACTCTATCCACATAATCAGTCATCCCTAGACGTGCAATTTCAGTTTCGATATACGATTTTACCTTATTCTCTTGACCGCCAATAGCCCTAACAACGTACCATTTTTTTACAGAATCAGTCATACTAATTAAAATAATTTAAAATACTCAGTTAAACCTGTTTGAAAGAATTTATCTACTAGAAATACTGCTAGCGCAAATAAAACTGTAAATATCGCAACAACAACTGTAGACTTCTGAGCTTCAGCCCAAGAAATCCATGAAACTTTATTACGTAACTCTTCAAATGAGTCTTTTATATATTTAACTAAATTCATTTTTTTTAATTTTGCACGGGCGGAGAGGCTCGAACTCCCGACACCTGGTTTTGGAGACCAGTGCTCTACCAACTGAGCTACGCCCGTAAATACGAGGTGCTCCACTTAAAACGAAGCACCTCGGAAAATTTTTATTGTGTGTGATTTTCTTTTTATTAAAGAATTTCAGTTACCTGACCTGCACCTACAGTTCTACCTCCCTCACGGATTGCAAAACGTAAACCAACATTCATTGCAATTGGTTGGTGTAAATCTACAGTAATTGTTAAGTTATCACCTGGCATTACCATTTCAACTCCATCAGGTAAATTAATAGTACCTGTTACATCAGTTGTACGTACGTAAAACTGTGGACGGTAGTTGTTGTGGAATGGTGTATGACGACCACCTTCTTCTTTTTTAAGGATATAAACCTCAGCTTTGAATTTATCGTGAGGAGTTACAGAACCTGGTTTACAGATTACCATACCTCTTTTAATATCTTCTTTAGCAATACCTCTTAATAAGATACCAACATTATCCCCTGCTTCACCTCTATCTAATATTTTACGGAACATCTCAACTCCAGTAATAGTAGAAGTTAATTTTTCAGCTCCCATACCAATAATATCTACAGCATCTCCTGTATTAGCAACTCCTGTTTCGATACGACCTGTTGCAACAGTTCCACGACCAGTAATTGAGAATACATCCTCTACAGGCATTAAGAAATCTTTATCAACATCACGCTTTGGTAACTCAATCCAAGTATCCACAGCATCCATTAATTCCATAATCTTATCCATCCATTTCTCTTCCTTGTTCAATCCTCCTAATGCAGAACCTGCAATTACTGGAGTATTATCACCATCATATTCGTAGAAAGATAATAGATCTCTAATTTCCATCTCTACCAATTCTAATAGTTCTTCATCATCAACCATATCCACTTTATTCATGAATACAACTAATCTAGGAATACCTACCTGACGACCTAATAAGATATGCTCTCTTGTTTGAGGCATTGGTCCATCTGTTGCCGCAACAACAATGATAGCACCATCCATTTGCGCAGCACCAGTTACCATATTCTTCACATAATCCGCGTGACCTGGACAGTCAACGTGAGCGTAGTGACGATTAGCAGTTTGATACTCAACGTGAGCAGTATTAATTGTAATACCTCTCTCTTTTTCCTCAGGAGCGTTATCGATTTGATCGAAATCTTTTACTTCAGAAAGTCCTTTCTCTGCTAATACAACAGTAATAGCAGCTGTTAAGGTTGTTTTACCGTGATCAACGTGTCCAATAGTACCAATGTTTAAATGTGGTTTTGAACGATCGAAGGTTTCTTTAGCCATAATTATTAATTTTTAAATCTTAGTTATATATAGTGTTTATTTCTATTCTTATATTTTTATTTGAGCCAATGACGGGAATTGAACCCGTGACCTCTTCCTTACCAAGGAAACGCTCTACCCCTGAGCTACACCGGCCAAAAAAAATTGAGCGAGAGACCGGGCTCGAACCGGCGACAGTCAGCTTGGAAGGCTGAAGCTCTACCAACTGAGCTACTCTCGCAATAATTTTTTTTCAAATCATCATTTTAGTAATAATTCCTTATTACATCCTTTTTTAGTGGTGAGAGAAGGATTCGAACCTTCGAAGCTTGCGCAGCAGATTTACAGTCTGCCCTCGTTGGCCACTTGAGTATCTCACCATTAAAGTTATCTAAAGAACTTTCTCTTTTATTTTGAGCCGATGGAGGGACTCGAACCCACGACCTGCTGATTACAAATCAGCTGCTCTAGCCAGCTGAGCTACATCGGCATTTTACTCCATAAAAGAAGCCCGTTATTTCTAACGGACTGCAAATGTATTAAAGTTTTAATCTTAAACAAAACTTTTTTAAATTATTTTTAATAAATTATTTAGCTCTAACTTTTTCTTTCTTTTGAGTAAGTTTTCTTTTCAAGGAATCTACAGCTAAACTTGTTCCTTCTTCAAAAGTTTTGCATTGTTTTTTTACAACAATATCAGCACCCGGAATATTTAATTTAATATCAACAGATTTATTTTCCTTTTCACTTGTTTGCTGAACTTTTAAAAATACTTCAGAATCTACAATTTTATCGTAATATCGTTCTAATCCGGTTACTTTTTTCTCAATAAAACTAACTAAATCTTTGTCTGCATTAAAATTTACAGATTGTACATATACTTTCATAAATCATGTTTTTTTACGCTCCTTGGATGAGCTTGGTTATAAACTTCTTTCAATTTACCCAAACTATTGTGGGTATATACTTGTGTTGACACTAAACTTGAATGTCCCAATAATTCTTTTATGGAGTTCAAGTCCGCACCTTCATTTAATAAGTGTGTAGCAAATGAGTGCCTTAAAATATGCGGGCTCTTTTTCTCTTTTGATGACACAGTACTAAAATAATTATTAATTATTCGATAAACAAGTGTATCGTATATTTTTTTGCCTTTTTTAGTAATAAAAAAAGAGCTCTCACTTGAATTTATTTCGTTTCTAAATTCAATATATTTTTTTATTGAATTTTGAACTGTATTAATTAACGGAATATAACGCTCTTTATTTCTCTTACCTAAAACTTTAACAACCCCATTATTAAGATCAATATCATTAATTTTAATATTTATAAGCTCACTTCTTCTAATACCAGTTGAATAAAAAAGTTCAACAATTAATTTATTTCTAACATATTCAAAATTTAATTCCTCTGGTGAATTTAAGACTAGAGAGATTTCATTTTTAGAAAATGGTACTTGAATTCTTTTAGATGTTTTAAGAGCCTTATGCTTTGAAAGCGGATTTATTTCAATTTGCTTTGTTTTCTGCAGAAATTTATAAAATGTCTTTAGGGAAGAAATTTTCCTATTTATTGATCTATTGCTAATATTTGAATTAACCAAGTAAACAATCCAACTTCTAATTTGAGAATAATTTACATCTATTATAGAGTCCACATCATATTCATTACTGCAAAATTTAATGAAATCGTCCAAATCTTTCTTATACGCGGTTAAAGTATGAACAGAGTATTTCTTCTCTATCAACAAGTAGTTTATAAAAGATTTTACATGCATAAAAAAACCGTTAGTAAAAACAAACATACAAATTGTAAATTGTTTTTACTAACGGTTTAATTTATTTGGCTAATAATTAACCTTGCTCTTCTGCCGTTCTTAATCTTTGAACATATTGAGCTTTTATATTTTGCGCACGCTTTGTTACGGAAGGCTTATTGAATTGTTTACGATTACGTAAATTTTTCATAGTCTTTGTACGATCAAATTTTCGTTTGTAACGTTTTAACGCTCTATCGATATTTTCTCCGTCTTTTACTGGAATGATTAACATATTTTGGCACCTCCTTTCAAATCGTTCTCTTTTAATTTTTGGATTGCAAAGATACAACTTATTATTACACAAGCAATACTAAAACAATAAATAATTAAAAAACTATGTTGCAGGCCTATATTCCTTCTTATCTATAATCATTTTGGAAATAATTTCCCTTAGTATTTCTGAAGTTCCACCACCTATTGGACCTAACCTACTATCTCTTAATAAGCGCGCCATTGGGTATTCTTCCATATATCCATAACCGCCTAACATCTGTAAACAATTATAAATTACTTCATCGGCAATTTTTGTTGCCATTAGTTTAGACATACTTGCTTCTTTAACCACGTAATCTCCTTTATCTAATCTATGAATTACGGAATAGTTAAATTCTTTAATCATTTCAATTTCACTAGCCATATCTGCCACTTTATGACGCAAAGCTTGATATTGATCTATTTTCTTTCCAAAAGCCTGTCTTTCAGACATATATTTGATAGCATAATCTAACGCATATTCCGCTCTTGCGTGAGCATTAACAGCCATAATTACCCTTTCGGATGCAAAATGCTGCATAATATACGAAAATCCTTTCCCTTCTTTACCTAACATGTTACTCGCAGGTACTCTCACATTATTAAATCCTATCTCAGCTGTATCTGAAGCCTTCCACCCTAACTTTTTAAGGTCTGTAGCTGAAATACCTTCCATTTCTCTATCAAGCACAAATAAACTCATCCCCTTGTGTTTTAAACTAGGATTTGTCTTTACTGCAACTACTAAATAATCTGAATAAACACCATTTGTAATGAAAATTTTAGAGCCATTTATAATATAATCATCTCCATCTTTTATTGCGGTAGTTCTTATACCTGCAACATCTGAACCGCCAAAAGGCTCGGATATACATAAACACCCAACTTTTTCTCCTCTTATGCTTGGAATTAAATATTTTTGTTTAATTTCTTCACTTCCCTCTGCATTCAAATGAGTCATTGCTAAATATGTATGAGCCCATATTGCAGCTGCGGTTCCTCCTGAATTAATCTTTTGCAACTCTTCTAAAAATATTACAGTATAAAATAAATCTAGTTCTAAGCCTTCATATTTTTCAGGATAATTCAAACCAAAATATCCCATTTCACCAAACTTTTTGAAAACTTCTTTATCTACAAATCCATTTTCCTCCCATTTATCTACAAAGGGAATTATTTCTTTCTTTAAAAAATCTTGGAAACTTTGACGAAACGCCTCGTGCTCTTCAGTAAAATACATACTATTTTTAATGGCTAACAATTATTAAGTTCTTGAAAATTTATTCAGCCATCAAATATAAGGTTATTCTCTCAAATTTATCTAGTGGAAATCCATCTATTTTTTTTAGCTCATTTATAGATTGAATTTCTGCAACCTCGGTTTTATAATCAAGTATTTTTTTTGTTAATTCATAGTCTACATAAACAATAGATAATATCTCTTTAAAAGAAGCAGTGTTTACATTAAGCTTTTTAATTCTTGGCAACTCCAAAACCTTAAAGTATTTAAGAACTTCATCAGCAACTTTTTTATCTAAATTCCAAACTTCATATAGTTGGCTATTATATGAGTAGCCTTGCAGCTTTTTTCTGTAATCGAGAATTCTTTTTGCTAATTTATCCCCAATACCTCTTATTTTTATTAAATCTTCAGCATTAACTCTATTAATATCTTTTTCGTTAATTACAATTTTAGTTGATTCTACAGCTTTTAATTTGGTATTTTTCTTTTTAGAAGTGACCCATTCGGGGAATTTAAAAAATGGACTAATAGCATTTAATAAACTATCACTAATTTTAGTTATCAATTGAAATTCATTTACAGAATTAACAAACTTCCCCGACTGTCTATAATTTAATAAGCGATCGATTTCGTCAATACTCATTCCGAGTTGATAACCTTTAAAATCTGTAATATAATTTGGATTAAATGGATATAATTTTGGTTTAGATTCTTCTAATTGAATTTTCACCAATGAATCCATTTCATTTTGAAAAGCTAGCCGTTTAAATTCCGAAACGTCCGCAACATCTTTTGAGGAAAAATCTACAAACCAAAATACTATTTGTAAAGTTAAAATAATGAATAATAAAAAGAATACCCCATTTCGTTGTCGTTTATTTAAATCGAAATTGGATCTAAAATTATTCATATCATATCACTTTTTTCTCTACTAATTCTATTCTTTATTTAAATTTTTAATAGCCGTCAAATACTTGTTTAATTCTTCTTTAACCTTTGGCGCTAAAATTACTAAACCTACCATATTTGGTACCATCATTGCAAAAATCATAGCATCAGAAAAACCAATTACCGATCCAAGGCTTGCTGCCGAACCTACCACTACAAATACAAGAAATAGTAACTTATAAGTATATTCCATTTTTTTAGATCTTCCAAACAAATATGCCCAACCTTGAAAACCATAATACGACCAAGAAATCATGGTAGAAAATGCAAATAGCACAACTGCAACTGTTAGTACGTAAGGAAACCAAGAAATTACAGATGCAAACGCCCCAGACGTTAACAAAATTGCCTGAGCATCATTTAAACTAGCATTTTCAGCAGCAACATTTCCTGTTATCACCAAAACCAGCGCTGTCATGGTGCAAACAACAACCGTATCTATAAAAGGCTCTAATAACGCTACCATTCCTTCTGAAGCTGCATATTCTGTTTTTACAGCAGCATGTGCAATTGATGCTGAACCAATACCTGCTTCATTTGAAAAAGCTGCTCTTCTAAATCCTTGCACTAAAACACCAACAAAACCACCGGCAACACCTTGTGGACTAAAAGCCCCGTTAAATATTTGAATAAATGCATCTCCAATCATATCATATTTTACTATCAACACAAAAATTGAAGCAGCAACATATATAACTACCATAAATGGTACAATCTTATCGGTAACTTTAGCTATTTTTTTAATACCTCCAATAATTACTACACCTACCAAAATAGCCATAACCAATCCAAAAAGCCAACCTTTTTCATGTAAAAACGAAGCGTCTCCTCCAGTAATATTTTCAACTAATTGAAAAGCTTGGTTTGCTTGAAACATATTTCCCCCTCCAAATGAACCTCCAATTACAAATACCGCAAATAAAGCCGCTAAAACTTTCCCTAATTTACCTAAGCCTTTTGAATCAAGCCCTTTGGTTAAATAATACATTGGCCCACCATATACGGTTCCGTCTGATTCAATATCTCTATATTTTACGCCCAGTGTACATTCCACAAATTTAGATGCCATTCCTAAAAAACCTGCAATAATCATCCAAAAAGTAGCACCCGCACCTCCAATAGATACTGCAATTGCCACTCCAGCAATATTACCTAAACCAACTGTTGCAGATAATGCGGCTGTTAATGCTTGAAAATGAGAAACCTCACCTACATGACCTTCTACTCTAATTGTATCTGGATTATCTCCATCATCTGTAAAAACAGAATCAGAAACTTCAACTTTATGATCTGTACGACCTTCTAAATCATCATAGTGCCCTCCTACAATTTTTAAAGATGTAAAAAAACCTCTTATATTAATAAATTTAAAATATATCGTAAAATATAACGCTCCCAAAATTAGAGGGAAAAGAACCCAAAATACCTTTATATTTTCTGAAAAAGGTATTTGATAAAAAATAAAATTAACAAACCAACCTGTTGCATCTCCAAAGGCTTCATCAATTTGTTCATCTAATCCTTTTTTTACAATTTTTTGTCCGAAAGTTAAGTATGGGAGAATTAAGGTTATTAATAAGAAAATTTTATTTCTCATAATCGCTGTTTATTTTTAAAAATCCCTGCAATATGGCAAAAAAATGATGTTACCACAAGTTTTTAACAAATAATACAGAAATCTGTTACCATTCTAAATAAAAAAATGAAAATAAAAAAATCACTAGAAAACTTCCCTTAATTGTTTAATTTGTCCTTTGTTTCCTAAAACAATTAGATAAGTATCTCTTTTAAGTATTGTTGAAGCCTCAGGATTTATAATATACTCATTATCTTCTGTTTTAAATCCGATAACATTACAACCTGTCTTTTTCCGTAAATCAAGATCTAAAATTGTTTTTGAAATAAACTCTGTAGGCAAATCATTTACTGAAATCTCCTCCAAATTCGCTTCTATTTGACCAGCTATTGTTAATCTATCAACAAATTCAACTAAATCTGGTGTAACAACTAAAGAAGCCATGTGAGCTCCGCCCAATTTGTCTGGCATTATAACATTTGTTGCTCCTGCAAACTTTAATTTACTATAAGAAGATTCATTACTTGCTCTACTTATAATAGTGCATTCTTTATTGTATTGTCTTGCGGTTAACACTACAAATAAATTGTCAGCGTCCGAAGGCAATGCTGTAATTAAACTTCTGGCATTTTTTATTCCTGCGAGAATTAGATCATCATCATTTGTTGCATCTCCTTCAATATATAAAACCTCATCTCTTTCCAAATCGGTCAACTCATTTTGTCTTTTTTCAACAATTACACACGGTTGATTAAATTGTTTAAGCTTATTAACCGCTTGCTTTCCGTTTCTACCGTAACCACATACTATTGTGTGATTTTTTAATAAACCAATTTGTTCTTGCACTTTTTTTCTTTTTAATTTTTCAAAAAAACGACCATTTGCTAAATACTCTGTTAAAATTGATACTGTATAACCATAAGCTGTAATGCTTATTAAAATTAGAAATATTGTAAATAATTTTTCAGTTTGATTTAAGGGATGTAATTCACCAAAACCTACGGTGGTCATGGTAATTATTGTCATATATAATGCATCAATTACGGTATCTCCAGAAATAAAAACATACCCAAAAACCCCAATACTAATCACTAAAAAAAGTAGTGCAATTGCTTTATATAACTTTGAGGGTATAATTAACTTCATTTATAAATCGAAAACTGAACTTCTTTTTGTGTAAATTAAATCCTTTAAACGCAACAAAAATGCTAATGTTAAATAAATTCCAAATGAAAACCCCAATGTTACAAATGAAATGTAAATAAAAAAGAGACGTACATTTGATACGTTTATTCCTAATCTATCTGCAAATCGAGATGAAACGGCGAATCCGTGTTTTTCAAAAAAATGTCTTAAAGAATCAATCCAACTCAAACTTTAGTATTTTAACGCAAGATAATAATTTTAACTTTTTAGATATCTATTTTTTACAAACATTTTTAGTGGTTCTTTCCTTATCTTTAATATCCATTTTTATATTGCAAAACTTTAACTAAATTGCTCTTTTAATGCAAACCTCATAATAAAATGCAAAAAATAAATGCTTACGCTATAAAAAATAAGTTCTTTTTTATTTTAACCTCATTAATTGTAACTTGTTTTTTTGGTTACTCTCAACAAGCCAATATAACTGTGGAAGGTTTAATTATTGACGACACTAAAATAACAATTCCTTACGCTGCAATTGTTTTACAAAAAAAAGCAAAAGGAACCTCGAGTACAGAAGATGGCGAGTTCATTTTAATGGTTTCAGAGAATGATTTAACCGATACTTTAGTTGTAAATAGCTTAGGATTTAAGCCTTTTAAAATAATGGTAAAGGATTATTTAAACAAACAAGAGAAAATAATTAATTTAAAAGAAAGTACCATTTCATTAGCTGAAGTTAAAATTGTAAAGCCTGAGTACTATGTTATTAATGCTCTTAAAAATTTAAAACGAACAACTGTTAGCGACCAACATCAATTAACATTGCTTTATAGACGTGCGTCAAGTGAAGAAGGAAAAGCTCGTTTTTTTATTGAACAATACATGAAAATTCTTGATCGTGGCCCGTCTGTTACTAGAATGAGCCGTATTGAAATTCTTGAAAGCCGAAAATCAGCTGATTACAGATTTTTCAAGAAAAAAGAATTTCGTCATTCCGTAATTCCTATGACTATAAGAAATCCGGTAAGGCATCCTATATCAATTAAAAACACTAAATGGAAAAAAATTGGAGACTCTTCTTACGAAAACGAAGATGTTGTAATTATTGAAGCTAAACCTAAAGGGCAAGCCAAATTTAAATTATATATTGGTGTTGACACTTTTTCTATATACAAGATTGAAAACTACGCAAATAACTCATTATACATTTACAAAAAGAATAAAGATGGTAAACTTTATTTGAGCTATCATAGTAGACAATGGACTTCGGATGAAACAATAGATGAAAGTTTACAAAAACGATTAAGAAAAGATTCAAATAAAATTTCGGCAACTTATAAACACGAAGTTTTTATTTTAGATATTGAAACAAACAAGAAAAAAGCAAAAGTTCGTCATAACTTCGAAGCAGAGACCAATGATATGGCATTGCTTGAAATACCATATCACGAAGAATTTTGGAATAGTTTTAATTTACCTCCTGAAACAAAATATTTCAAAAAAATTAAAGAAGAATTAGAATCTAATTTTGGTGTTCCTTTGCAAACTCAATTTCAATATTCAAATAAGTAAGTAAGTTTAACTACATCTCTAAATTTCAGTTGCATTTAATTATATTTGCTTTTTTCAAATAATTTTATGTTAAAAGAGCAAGAGTATATTGAAGTTTTAGGCGCTAGAGTCCATAACTTAAAAAACATAGACGTTAAAATTCCACGAGAAAAGCTTGTAGTTATCACTGGCTTAAGTGGAAGTGGAAAATCATCATTGGCATTTGACACCATATATGCCGAAGGTCAAAGACGTTATATTGAAACATTTTCTGCATATGCACGTCAATTTTTGGGTGGTTTAGAACGTCCCGATGTAGACAAAATTGATGGGCTTTCACCTGTTATTTCTATTGAACAAAAAACAACAAACAAAAGTCCACGTTCTACTGTTGGAACAATAACAGAAATTTATGATTTTTTAAGATTATTATATGCGAGAGCTGCTGATGCATATTCTTATAACACCAATAAAAAAATGGTTAGTTATAGCGATGAGCAAATAAAAGAACTAATATTAAAAGAATTCGACGGAAAAAAAATTGTTGTCTTAGCCCCAATAATAAAATCGCGAAAAGGACACTATAGAGAACTTTTTGAGCAAATTGCCAAACAAGGATTTGTAAAAGTTCGTGTAGATGGTGAAATTATTGATATTGAAAAAGGAATGCGATTAGATCGCTACAAAACACATGACATTGAAATTGTAATTGACAGAATTGCTGTAAACGCATCTTCAGAAAAAAGATTAGAAGAAACAATAACCACAGCAATGTATTCTGGGGAAAATATATTAATGGTTTTAGAGCATGAAAGTAATATTCCACGATATTTCAGTAGAGATTTAATGTGCCCTGAAACTGGAATTTCATATCCAAATCCAGAGCCAAATACATTTTCTTTTAATTCTCCAAAAGGAGCTTGCCCAACTTGCAACGGATTAGGAAAAAACAATAAAGTAAATATTCAGAAAATAATTCCAAATAAGAATACATCAATAAAAAGTGGTGGAATTGTTCCTTTAGGAGAGCAAAAAAGTAGTTGGATTTTTAAACAAATTCAATTAATCGCTGATCGTTATAAATTTGAATTAACTGATCCTATTTCAAAAATACCAGAACAAGCTTTAGATATTATTTTAAATGGCGGCAATGAAAAATTTAAAATTACATCGAAAACAGTTGGAGTTACTAGAAATTATGAAATTGATTTTGAGGGAATAATTAAATTTATTGAAAATCAATACAAATCTAGCGAATCAACTTCAATAAAAAGATGGGCTAAAGATTTTATGGATGAAATTGACTGTGAATCTTGTCACGGAAATAGATTAAGAAAAGAAGCCCTTTACTTTAAAATAAATAAAAAAAACATTTCAGAATTGGCGCAATTGGATGTTTCGGAACTTGCTAATTGGTTTTCAAATATTGAAAAACAACTTTCCTCTAAACAACTAAAAATTGCTTCTGAAATTTTAAAAGAAATACGAACAAGAATTCAATTTCTTTTAGATGTAGGACTCGATTACTTATCTCTTGATAGAACATCAAAATCACTTTCGGGTGGTGAAGCGCAACGTATTAGACTTGCCACACAAATTGGATCTCAACTTGTAGGAGTTCTTTATATTTTAGACGAACCAAGCATTGGTTTACATCAAAGAGATAATGAAAAACTAATAAAATCGCTCATTAATTTACGCGATGTTGGAAATTCTGTAATTGTTGTAGAACACGACAAGGATATGATTGAACACGCCGATTTTGTTTTGGATATTGGACCCGGAGCGGGTGTACACGGTGGAGAAATAGTAAGTGAAGGCACTTTTAACGAACTTAAAACCCATGGTACATTAACTGCTGATTATTTAAATGGAACTAAAGAAATTGCCATTCCTAAAAAAAGAAGAAAGGGAAATGGAAAAAAAATTACATTAAAAGGTGCTATAGGAAATAATTTAAAAAATATTTCTGTCGATTTTCCATTAGGAAAATTAATTTGTGTTACTGGAGTTTCTGGAAGTGGAAAATCCACCTTAATTAACGAAACGCTTTATCCTATTTTAAATAAGCACATTTATCGTGGTGTTAAAAAACCGATGCCATTTAAATCAATTTCAGGTCTTGAACATATTGACAAAGTAATTGATATTGATCAATCACCAATTGGAAGAACACCTAGATCAAATCCGGCTACATACACTGGAGTTTTTGGAGAAATAAGGAGCTTATACTCAAAAACAAGTGAAGCTTCAATAAGAGGTTATAAGCCTGGACGGTTTTCATTTAATGTAAAAGGCGGAAGATGTGAAACCTGCCAAGGTGGTGGAATACGTGTTATTGAAATGAATTTTTTACCCGATGTACATGTTGAATGCGAATCTTGTCAAGGCAAACGATTTAATAGAGAAACCTTAGAAATTAGATACAAAGGAAAATCAATTTCTGATGTATTAAATATGACTATCGAAGAAGCAGTGGTTTTCTTCGAAAATATTCCAAAAATATATAGAAAATTAAAAACAATAAATGATGTTGGATTGGGTTATATAAAACTAGGACAGCAATCCACTACTCTTTCGGGAGGTGAAGCTCAACGCATTAAATTAGCTGCAGAACTTTCAAAAAGAGATACTGGTAATACTTTTTATATTTTAGACGAACCCACAACTGGGCTTCACTTTGAAGATATTAGGGTCTTAATGGAAGTTTTAAATAAACTAGCAAATAAAGGAAATACAATATTGGTAATAGAGCATAACATGGATGTAATTAAACTTGCCGATCATATTATAGATATTGGAATGGAAGGTGGTAAAAACGGAGGTAAATTAGTTTGTTTTGGTACACCAGAGGAGGTTTCAAAACATAAAAAAAGCTTTACTGCCAAATTCTTAAAAAAAGAATTAAATTAGGCCTCACAATAATATGTAAATTAACGTTATAAAAAGATAAATAATACATTATGTCTCCAAACGAAGATAGAAAAATAAGAGAAAAATTTAAACAAAAAACTTGGAACGAAGTTAAAACAAACGATTCTTGGGCAATTTTTAAAATAATGGCCGAGTTTGTTGAAGGTTTTGAACGTTTAAGTAAAATAGGACCTTGTGTTAGTATTTTTGGTTCTGCAAGAACAAAAGAAGATCACGCATATTATAAATTAGCAGAAAATATTGCATATAAACTTACTACACATGGTTACGGAGTTGTAACTGGTGGTGGACCTGGAATTATGGAAGCAGGGAATCGCGGAGCTCACAGAGGTAAAGGAACTTCGGTAGGTTTAAATATTGAATTACCTTTTGAGCAACATGACAATCCATATATTGATTCTGATAAAAGTTTAGATTTTGATTACTTTTTTGTTAGAAAGGTTATGTTTATAAAATATTCTCAAGGTTTTGTTGTTATGCCTGGTGGATTTGGCACTATGGATGAATTATTTGAAGCAATTACCTTAATTCAAACAAAAAAAATAGGTAAATTCCCTATTATTTTAGTTGGAAGAAAATTTTGGAACGGACTATTTGAATGGATAAAAAACACTTTGGTTATTGAAGGAACAATTAGCCCCGAAGATTTAGACTTAATTTCATTAGTAGATAATGAAGAAGAAGTAGTTGCAGTAATTGATAAATTCTACAAAAAATATAGCTTGAGCCCTAATTTTTAATTTTATTTTTTTGAATAAGTTAGCTTTTAATACCCTTATTTTATTTGTTATTTGTTTGAACAAAATTTACTGTCAAACAAATAACATAGATATACGCGCTAGCTTAAATTCTGAAACTAATGAAATTAAAATTCTTCAAGAAACTACATTCTATAACAAATCTGATAGTATTTTAAAAGAAGTTTATTTTCATAATTGGCCAAATGCATATAAAGACAAGCAAACTCCTTTAGCAAAAAGGTTTGTAGAAAATTATTCTAAAACGTTTCATTTTGCTAATGAAAAACTTAGAGGAAGTACAATAATTAATGGGGTTTCGGTAAATTTCAATTCCTCTACATATCAGATAACTGAAGAAAATCCTGATATTTTAAAAGTTGATCTTGGTTTTCCATTACAACCCAATGATTCTGTAAAAATATCGATGACCTATTTGGTAAAGATTCCTAGTAACAAATTTACTAAATATGGAGGTGATCTATTCGGTTATAATTTAAGATATTGGTACATGACTCCTGCTGTTTTCGACACTAAATGGCAGGTATACAATAATTTAGACCTGGATGATTTACACATGGATTATACAAATTATTCTATCGAACTTAAAATCCCAGATGAATTTCAATTAAATACCGATTTAAGCAGTTCTTATAAAACTGATAATAATATTAAAACCTATAGTTTAAAAGGCGAAAACCGATTTGACATCGAATTAAATATTGTTAAAATAAATGATTTTTATGACTTTGAATTTGATGGAAAAACAATTAGTACAAATATTATTTCACCAGATTTAAGCCAAGAAGTTCAATTGAGTATTTTAAAACGCGAGTTTTATTTTATACAATTATATTTAGGGAAATATTCAAATGATAAAATATTATTAAATCAAATTGAATATGACAAAAATCCTGTTTATGGTTTTAATCAACTTCCATCTTTTTTAGCCGCATATAATAATGCTTTTGAATGGGATATTAAAGTATTTAAAGTTCTTTCAAAAAAATATATAGATCAATTATTTTTAGTAAATAAAAGAGAAGATTATTGGTTGGCAAATGGTTTACACAATTATTTAATGATTAAGTATGTAGAGAAATACTATCCAGAAATAAAAGCAATTGGGAATATTTCAAAACTATGGGGTATTAAAAACTTTAGTATTGCAAAAATCGATTTCAATGAAAAATATCATTTTGTTTATCAGTTTGCAGCTCGTAAAAACTTAGATCAAGCACTTACCACTAGAGCCGATTCATTATCTAATTTTAATAGAAAAATTGCCAGTAATTATAAAGCTGGTTTAGGAATAAAGTATCTTGAAAGTTATTTGACAGACTGCTCTGTTCAGTCGGAAATTTTCAAATATTGTTTTTCATATTCAGGAAAAAAAACAAAAAGCAGTTATTTTTTAGATCAGTTAAAATCAAAAACTTCAAAAGATTTATCTTGGTTTGAAAATGATTTCCTTTTAACAAATAAAAAGATAGATTATACAATTAAACGTATAACCGAAAAAAACGATTCGTTAGAAATCAGTGTCCAAAATAGAAGGAATTTTACCGCTCCAATACAACTATTTGGCGTTAAAGACAAGGAAATTAAATTTACAAAATGGTTAACTGGAATAGATTCAATAACTAAAATTACAATTCCAAAAAATGGATTTGATAAATTATCTCTTAATTATAATTCGGAATTACCCGAAATAAACTTAAGAAACAATTGGAAAGATATTGACAAACCTCTTTTTAATAGACCACTTCAATTAAAGTTTTTTAAAGACATTGAAGACACTTACTATAATCAGTTATTTTATACACCTATTTATAAATTTAATTATTACGATGGTTTAGTTTTAGGAATGGCCTTTTCTAATAAAACTATTTTAAATAAAAATATAAATTATAAAATTTCGCCTTCCTATAGTACAAAAAGTAATACATTATCTGGTTCGGCAGTATTTCAATATGAATATCTTCCAGAAAACAAAAAAGTTGACAAATTTGGAATTGGAATTGTTGCAAGTAATTATCATTACGCCCCTAACCTATCTTACACGGCTATTAATCCATATGCATTGATTCAATTTAAAAGAAAAAGCTTACGAGATGTTAGCAGCAAAGTATTAATGACAACATTTACATCTGTAAACAAAGAAGTTTCACCTACAAGCACAGAAAACCCAGAAACTTATAAATATAATGTTTTAAATTTGAGGTACGGATATTCAAAACCTGCAATTATTGATGATGTAAGATTTTCAACAGGTCTTGAAGTATCTAATAAATTTAGCAAACTATCATTAACTGCTCGATATAGAAAATTAACAAATACAAACAGGCAATTTGATTTTCGATTTTTTGCTGGTGCCTTTTTAACTAATAAAACTGAAACAAATTATTTTAATTTCGCTTTGGATAGACCAACTGATTATTTATTTCAATATGATTATTTAGGAAGGTCGGAAACATCAGGTTTTTTTAGCCAACAAGTTATTATTAACGAAGGAGGATTTAAATCTAAATTACCTGTTGCATACGCTAATCAATGGTTGTCAACTTTTAATACAAGTGTTGGTATTTGGAGATGGTTAGAAGTTTACAATGATGTTGGTTTTGTTAAAAACAAGAATGAAAGTGTATATTTTGCTCACGAAAACGGCATAAGACTAAACTTTATTCAAGATATTTTAGAAGTGTATTTCCCTTTTTATTCAAATTTAGGTTGGGAAGTATCAGCTCCTCAATATAGTTCCAAAATAAGATTTGTATTAGTTATAAAACCCAAACGAATTTACAATTTTGTAAAAAGAGGGTTTTATTAGATTTAAAAAGAAAACCTAATACAACTTTCACTCTAAAGAATAGATATACTTTTTAAGCAAACATATTTTGTTTTAAAAGTATTAACCACACCTATCAATTACTTTACACATCCATTATAGAAAATCTTATATCCATATAAATACGGTACATTTTTAAAAACCACTTAAAATTTGTAATTTGCAGCGCCAAAAAACATCAATCCATGACATTAAAAACTTCAGCTTCAACAAAAAATAATTTGTCGTTTTCAGAATTCAAACAGGAAGTGTTAAACGATTATAAATTAGCTGTAATTAGCAGAGAATGTAGCTTATTAGGAAGGCGAGAAGTTTTAACTGGAAAAGCTAAATTTGGTATTTTTGGTGATGGAAAAGAGGTTCCACAAATTGCAATGGCTAAAGCCTTTAAAAAAGGTGATTTTAGATCGGGTTATTATAGAGACCAAACTTTTATGATGGCTTTAGGAGAGCTTACACCTCAGCAGTTTTTTGCGGCATTATATGCGCATCCAAGTTTAAAGGCCGATCCAATGTCGGGTGGTAGACAAATGGGTGGTCATTTTTTAACTCATAGTCTTGATAAAAATGGTGAATTTAAAAATTTAACCGAGCAGTACAATTCTACTAGTGACATTTCGCCAACAGCAGCTCAAATGCCAAGAATGTTAGGTGTTGCCTACGCATCAAAACTATTTAGAGCTTTACCCGAAATTAAGAATCCAAAATTTTCTAATAATGGAAACGAAATATCCTGGGGAACCATTGGAAATGCAAGTACATCTGAAGGTGTATTTTTCGAAACCATAAATGCTGCAGGTGTTCTGCAAGTTCCTATGATAATTAGTGTTTGGGATGATGAATATGGTATTTCAGTTCCTGCTAAATTTCAAACTACTAAAGAAAATATTTCAGAAATTTTAAAAGGATTTCAACAAGACGAAAAAGGAAAAGGTTATGAAATTATAGTTGTTGAAGGTTGGGATTATCCTAAACTTATTGACACCTATAGTCGTGCTGCCACAATTGCACGAGAAAAACACATACCTGTTCTTATACATGTTAAAGATTTAACGCAACCTCAAGGACATTCTACCTCTGGGTCGCATGAAAGATACAAAACTAAAGAACGTTTAGTTTGGGAAAAACAATACGATTGTATTTCAAAAATGCGTGATTGGATTTTCGAATTTGAGTTAGAAGATTCTAACAATAATATATTAAAATTTGTTGAGTCTGAATCAGAATTAATTAAAATTGAAAAAGAAGCAAAAAAATTAGTATCTGCTGCAAGAAGAGAAGCTTGGAATGCGTTTTTAACTCCTATAAACGATCAAAAAATTAGGTTAAAAAATATTTTAGATAAACTTTCGACCAAGAGCTCAAATAAAGTTTTTATAAATAATTTAGCTGCTCAACTTGATATTATAAGAGAACCTTCAAGAAAAGATCTGTTATCTACAGCTAGAAAAGCAGTGGTATATGTTAGAGATGAATCTTCTACCGAAAAAATCCAATTACAAAATTGGATAAAAAGCTATTTACAATCCGAACAACCCAAATTTAGTTCACATTTATACAGTGAAACAAATAAAAAAGTATCACATGTAGAAGAAATATTACCAACATACGATCACGATGCTGAGCTAGTTGATGCTCGAATAATTATAAAAGACAACTTTGATACATTGTTTTCAAAATATAACAATCTATTTATTTTTGGTGAAGATGCAGGAAATATTGGAGACGTTAATCAAGGTTTAGTAGGGTTACAAGAAAAATATGGCAAACTACGTGTTTCAGATACTGGAATTAGAGAAGCCACAATAATTGGACAAGGAATTGGAATGGCTTTAAGAGGCCTTCGTCCAATTGCTGAAATACAATATTTAGATTATGTATTGTATGCCTTACAAATTTTAAGCGATGATTTAGCTTCGCTATATTACCGAACCGTTGGTACACAAAAAGCACCGTTAATTGTTCGTACAAGAGGGCATCGCTTAGAAGGTATTTGGCATTCAGGTTCACCTATGGGTGGAATAATTCATCTATTAAGAGGAATGAATATATTGGTTCCACGAAACATGACAAAGGCAGCCGGTTTTTATAATACCCTTTTAGAAAGTGATGAGCCTGCTTTAATTATAGAAAACCTAAATGGTTACCGATTAAAAGAAAAACTACCTAATAATTTGGGCGAATTTAGAACGCCAATAGGTGTAGTTGAAACTATTAAAACAGGTACAGATATAACAGTGGTTTCATATGGATCTACGTTAAAAATTGTTGAAGACGTGGTAAAAGAGCTAAATCAGGTTGATATTAATATTGAAATTATTGATGTACAATGTTTACTTCCGTTTGATATTAACCATGATACTGTAAAGAGTATTCAAAAAACAAATAGATTAATTATTATAGATGAAGATGTTCCAGGTGGTGCAGCTGCTTATTTGTTAAATGAAATTTTAGAAAACCAGAATGCATACCAATATTTAGATAGTAAACCTATTACTTTAACTGCAAAAGCACACAGACCTGCTTATGGAACTGATGGTGATTACTTCTCCAAACCAAACTCCGAAGATATTTTTGAAACAATTTATAGTGTTATGCATGAAACAAACCCTTCTAAATATAAAAAACTATATTAGAAAACATATGTTACATAACGCTTAAACACTAACAAAAACGTCTTATCAGGCGTTTTTTTTATTACAAAACATCCAAAAATATTATGATAATTGTCATAAATTGATATATATCATATTTTATTCAATAAAAACACCTTAACTTTATGAATAATAGAATTCCGAGTTAATAAACACTATAAATATTATTAAAATGGCAAAAGTAAAAGGTGCAATTGTAGTAAACACAGAAGTTTGTAAAGGTTGTGAAGTTTGTATACCTGTTTGCCCAGAAGATGTAATAGGTATGACAGCTGAAGTTAATATGAAAGGGTATCACTACGCCTACATGAAAAACCCTCAGGCCTGCACTGGTTGCACAAACTGTGCAATTGTTTGTCCTGATAGGGCAATTTCAGTTTATCGAGTAAAAGTTTCAGCATAATGCTTTAAAATTATACATATGTCAGAATTAAAATTAATGAAGGGAAATGAAGCATTGGCCGAAGCAGCGATAAGAGCTGGAGTTGATGCTTATTTTGGTTATCCCATAACGCCACAATCAGAAGTTATAGAATACCTAATGACAGAACAACCCGAAAAACGTACAGGAATGGTTGTTCTTCAAGCCGAAAGTGAAATTGCAGCTATAAATATGGTATATGGAGCTGCAAGTACTGGAAAAAAAGTAATGACTTCCTCTTCAAGTCCGGGAATTTCATTAAAATTAGAAGGAATATCTTATATAGCGGGTGCCGAATTGCCTGCAGTTATTGTAAATGTTGTACGAGGAGGACCTGGTTTAGGAACCATTCAGCCATCACAAGCAGATTATTTTCAATCGGTAAAAGGTGGCGGACATGGAGATTATAAATTATATGTTTTAGCTCCGGCTTCTGTTCAGGAAATGTCTGATTTTGTGGAAGACGCATTTGATATAGCATTTAAATATAGAGCGCCAGTTTTAATTCTTTCTGATGGTTTAATTGGACAAATGATGGAAAAAGTTGTTTTAAAAGACCAACAAGAAAGACTTACGGATGAAGAAGTAATAAAAAAATATGATAGTTGGGCTACAACAGGAAAAACAAATAGAGAACGAAACATTATTACATCTTTAGATTTACAGTCTGAAAAAATGGAAGCCCGTGTACATAGATTAATGAAAAAATACGAACAAATGGAGCTTGAAGATACAAGGTATGAAGAATTTCAAACCGAAGATGCCGAGTATTTATTTGTTGCTTATGGCTCCAGTTCTCGAATTGCTCAAAAAGCCGTTAAATTGGCACGAAAAAAAGGAATAAAAGCTGGACTTGTTAGACCAATTACTTTATTTCCGTATCCCAAAAAAGTATTATTCAAACTAGCCAATCAAGTCAAAGGAATTTTAAGCGTTGAACTAAATGCTGGCCAAATGATTGAAGATGTACTTCTTTCAGTTGAACATAAAGTTCCAGTAGCACATTTTGGAAGAACAGGAGGAATTATTCACACACCAGAAGAAGTATTAGAGGCTTTAGAACAAAAAATTATTAAAAATGGAAGTATTAGACATCATAAAACCCGAGAATCAAGTATTCTGTAAGTCAAAATTAATGACAGACACCACATTGTCGTACTGTCCAGGATGTGGTCATGGAACGGCTCACAACCTTACCATGGAAGTAATTGACGAAATGGGAATAGTTGAAAACACCATAGGTGTTGCTCCTGTAGGTTGCTCTGTTTTAGCATATGATTTTATGAATATTGATATGACACAAGCAGCACATGGGCGTGCTCCGGCAGTTGCAACCGCAATAGCAAGATGCTGGCCAGAAAAGTACGTTTTTACCTATCAAGGTGACGGAGATTTAGCTGCAATTGGAACTGCAGAAACTATTCACACTTGCAATAGAGGAGAAAATATTGTTATTATTTTTGTGAATAATGGTATTTATGGAATGACTGGGGGACAAATGGCACCAACCACTTTAGAAGGAATGCGGTCTTCAACCTCTCCATACGGAAGAGAAGCCAAAACAATGGGAATGCCCATAAAAATGACTGAATTAGTAGCCAATTTACCAGGAGTATATTATGCTACGCGCCAATCTGTACATACGCATAAGCATGCAAGAAAAGCAAAAAAAGCTATCAAAAAAGCATTTGAAAATACCCGATTAAAAAAAGGACTTTCTTTTATTGAAATTGTTTCAAATTGTAATTCTGGTTGGAAAATGAATCCTAACGAGTCGAATATTTGGATGGAAGAACATATGTTCCCATACTTCCCTCTTGGCGATATTAAAGTAAACGGAAAATTAAAATAATTAGTTATGACAGAAGAAATTATTATTGCTGGTTTTGGTGGTCAAGGAGTACTTTCAATGGGTAAAATACTTGCGTACTCAGGAATTATGCAAGATCAAGAAGTTAGTTGGATGCCTTCTTACGGTCCAGAAATGAGAGGTGGAACTGCAAATGTAACCGTAATTTTAAGCGACGAAAGAATAAGTTCTCCTTATTTACAATTATTTGATACTGCTATTATCCTAAACCAACAAAGCATGGATAAATTTGAAAAATCTGTAAAACCGGGAGGATTATTATTGTATGAACCTAATGGCATTCATAAACATCCTACACGAACTGATATAAATATTTATCAAATTGAAGGAAACAAGATTTCCACAGAAATGGGAAATAAAAAAATTTTTAATATGGTAGTTTTAGGAGCTTATTTAAAACTTAAACCTATTGTAAATCTAAAAAACGTGATTGAAGGTTTAAAAAAATCATTACCTGAACGTTACCACCATTTAATTCCTTTAAATGAAGAAGCAATTACTAAAGGAATGGAAGCTACAAAAGCTTATATCTCTAAAAAACACGAATATTCAAATTAATAACAATAGTTAACCATTTCAATATCGATTATTTTGTAGTAACTTCATCTGCAAAATAATCGATTTTTTTATGGCTAAAATTTTGGTAACCGGTGGAACTGGTTTAATAGGTAAACATCTTTGTAAATTATTAAAAAATAGAGGACATTTTGTAACTGTTTTAAGCAGAAGCAGAACAGAAAACCCATTAAGCTTTTATTGGAATATTAACGAAAATTATATTGATAATGAAGCTATTACCAATACTGATTATATTATTCATTTAGCTGGGGCAGGAATTGCGGATAAACGCTGGACTTCGGCTAGAAAAAAAATTCTTATCAACAGTAGAGTTGATTCTACAAATTTATTATTTAGGAAAGTCAAAGAACTAAACCCAACATTAAAAGGATTTATTGCCGCTTCAGGAATAGGTTATTATGGATCATTAACTTCAGAAAAAGTTTTTTCAGAAAATGATAACTCGGGAAATGACTTTTTGGCAACAATTTGTAAACTATGGGAAAAAGAATCATTATCGTTTCAAAATGAAAACATTAGAACTGTTATTTTGAGAACTGGTATTGTGCTATCCAAAAAAGGCGGTGCATTGGATAAAATAATGAAACCAATAAAATTAGGTGTTGGGGCGGCGATTGGAAGTGGAAAACAATTTATGCCTTGGATTTCAATAGAAGATTTATGCAATATGTATGTAGAAGCAATTGAAAATAAAACTATTAATGGCATTTACAATGCAGTTGCACCAGAACATATTACAAATAAAGGTTTTACAAAAACGATTGCAAAATTTGTAAAAAAACCATTATGGTTACCAAATATTCCTTCTTTTGTTTTAAAAATAGTATTAGGAGAACTTTCTATAATCTTACTTGAAGGTAGCCGTGTATCCAGTAGAAAAATAGAAAATACAGGATTTAAATTTAAACATTCAACACTAAATAGCTTTTTTAGTCAACTATTTTAATTAAAAAGATTGCCTATTTTTATTTTTATACGGACGAATTATTAACCTTGTTTCTCTATCAAATCGAATATAGTTATACAGCCAATTAAAAAAAACAACGGCTTTATTTCTAAATCCAATTAATGAAAACAAGTGAACAAACATCCAAACAAACCAAGCAAAAACACCTTGAAATTTCCAATTTGGTAAATCTACAACAGCCTTGTTTCTTCCTATAGTTGCCATTGAACCTTTATCGTTATATTTAAATGGCTTCAGTTTTTTACCTTCTAACTTAGCCAATATATTTTTAGCCAACAGTTTTCCTTGCTGAATGGCAGGTTGCGCCATCATTGGATGGCCATATTTATAATTTTCTGATGGCATACAAGCAACATCTCCTATTGCATAAACATTATTATAGCCATCAACTTTATTATACTCATTAACCTTAAAACGGTTAGCTCTTTCAACTAAGCATTCTTGCTCTAATCCATTAATAGATTCACCTTTTACTCCCGCTGCCCAAATTAAAGTTTGTGCTTTAAAATGATCTTCACCATTTGTTGTTACTGTTTCGCCATCGTAATTAACAACTCTTAAATTTTTCCAAACATCAACATTTAATTTTATAAGGTAATCTTCTGCTTTTTCGGAAGCTTTATTGCTCATTCCTTTTAAAAGTTCGTCTGAACTTTGAATAAGGTTAATTTTCATTTGACGAATATCTAAATCTGGATAATCTTTTGGTAAAATCCCCTTTTTCATTTCAGCCAATGCTCCCGCTAACTCGACTCCTGTTGGTCCACCACCAACAATTACAAAATTCATAAGTGCCAAACGCTTTTCTAAATTTCGTTCTAATAAAGCTTCCTCAAAATTTTCTAAAACCAAACTACGAATATTTAATGCCTGCGGAACAGATTTCATTTCCATAGCATATTTTTCTATAGTTTTATTGCCAAAAAAATTTGTTTTTGAACCCGTAGCAATAATTAATTCGTCGTAATTTAAACTACCAATATTTGTCTCAATACAATTTTTGTTGGCATTTATATTTTTAACTTCTGCAAGCCTAAAGTAAAAATTCTCTATATCATTAAACCGTTTTCTTAAAGGAAAAGCAATACTATCTGGCTCCAAGCCACCGGTGGCAACTTGGTATAATAATGGTTGAAATGTATGGTAATTGTGTTTATCTATTAAAACAACTTGTAATTCTTTATCTTCTAATCCTTTTGCCGCCGCTAAACCGGCAAAACCTCCTCCAATTATAACAACTCTTTTAAAACTAGTTTGTGGTATGTTCATTATATTTTTTTAGTAGAAAGCAAATTTACAAATAGAATAGTTTAATTAACTAAATCTTTAAAAAATATCTCTTAAACTTTGTTTTAATTCTTGCAACGGCCTATCCGAACTTACCATTTTTTTTATTAATACAGTTTTAACCTCATCTACGTCTTCATTAATATATGAAGCCCATTTATTTTCTTTAAAAATGTTTTTAATTTCTTTTATTCGTTTAAGCGAAAAATTCAAGGTCATTAAAAATTTAGTCGTATTTAATTCGGATTTACAAATAGTTACCCTTTCTTGGCTATAATCTACATCTAAATAAAACTCTTTTTTAGAAGAATTTAAAGAGTAAAAATCTTTCCAATTTGCATAACCATAATAATAATTCTGATTTTTATAATTTTGAATTCCTTTAATTTTCCAGCGACAATTTGCTACTCTTCCCCAATGATTAGAATATCTATAAACTCCTTGCTCAGTATAAAAATACTTACTTCCTGATTTACTTTTAAAATGAATAGATTTTTCTTTAAAAAATTCTTCTGGAAAACTTTTAAATTCACAGAAAGTGTGTTTAAAAAAATTGAATTGATGATACTTACTCAAAGTTTTTTCTTGGTTTTTAATAATATTAACAAAAATATTAATTTACAAGCTTTGTTACGATATCTTTTACTGGTAATATTTCTTTTGTATGCTCAATACTTGGTCCAGCAACCCAAACAGTTTTATAAGTAGCTTTTGTTGCTGCATTTGTTACGGCATTTGTACCTATCATAAACCTAATGAGTTTAACCCATTTTTTTAAACTTCTATTTTTATTTAAAAAAGACTCTAACCAAGTTTGTTTTGTTCCTATTTTTTGAACATAAGGTGTATTAATTACAGTACATGGAGTTCCCGAAATACGTTCGGTTAAAACAATATCTTGCGCACCATAATCTACACAGGCTTGTTTATATTCTTCGGTCACTCCAGCTTCTATTGATGCAATAAATGGGCTTCCAATAGAAACTCCTGCTGCACCAAAACTTAACATTTTATCAATATCATCTTTACAACCAACACCTCCTGCTGAAATTATTGGAATGCCACAATTTTTAACTAAATCATCAATTAAAACTTTTGCTGATATTGCACCTCTATGACCTCCGGCTTCGTTATTAACAGCTATAATTGCATCAGCTCCAAGTGATTCAACTTTCTTGGCAAATTTTAAATCTACCACATCACAAAAAACTTTTATTCCAACTTTATGTGCTTGATTAATTGTTTCTTCCGGACTACCTAAAGAAGTAATAATAAAGTCAGCTCCCTCTTCACAAATAACTCTTAACTGCTCTTTATATTTAATATTAGATTTGTTTACGATTAAATTAAATCCAAAAGCTCCTCCTTTAACTTTAGCAGCTTTCAACTCACTAATTGCTACTCTCAATTCATCTAAAGTTCTATAATTTAGCGCAGGAATACAACCCGAAATTCCACTTTTCATTGCTTCAATTACCATTGTGGTATTTGAAACTAAAAACATTGGCGCTTGAATTATAGGATAGTTTATTTTTAAAAGTTCAGATAATTTTGGTGAATCCATGTTTTTGATTTTATCAAATATAATAAATTATTATGCGTGCATAACACTAAAAAATTAATGAAACAAAAAAAGGCTCCCAAATGGAAGCCTTTTTTTCACATATTAAAAGAATATTACTCTTCTTTTACCTCTTCAAAGTCAACATCTTCTACGTTGTCTCCTTCTCCTTTTGGTTGCTCTCCAGCATCTCCTGTAGGAGCTCCTTGAGCTTCACCTTCTTGTTGAGCTTTGTACATTTCTTCACTTGCTACTTTCCAAGCTTCGTTAATCTTTTCCATTGCCGCATCAATTTGCGCAAGATCTTTAGATTCGTGTGCTTTTTTCAATTCAGCTAAAGCAGCTTCAATTGGTCCTTTTTTATCTGCAGATAATTTATCTCCAAATTCTTTTAATTGCTTTTCAGTTTGGAAAATCATAGAATCTGCACCATTAATTTTCTCTGCAGTTTCTTTTGCAGCCTTATCTGCATCTGCATTAGCTTCTGCATCCGCTTTCATTTTTTCAATTTCAGCATCAGATAATCCTGAAGAAGCTTCAATTTTAATGTTTTGAGATTTTCCAGTAGCTTTATCAGAAGCAGTTACGTGAATAATTCCGTTTGCATCAATATCAAAAGTTACTTCAATTTGAGGAACTCCTCTTGGTGCTGGTGGAATATCCGTTAATTGGAAACGCCCAATAGTTTTGTTGTCTGCAGCCATAGCTCTTTCACCTTGCAACACATGAATATCTACTGAAGGTTGGTTATCGGCAGCAGTTGAGAATACTTGCGATTTTTTAGTTGGAATAGTAGTATTGGCATCAATAAGCTTTGTCATAACGTTACCCATAGTTTCAATACCTAATGATAACGGAGTAACATCTAACAACAATACATCCTTAACATCTCCTGTTAAAACTCCACCTTGAATAGCTGCTCCAATTGCCACAACCTCATCTGGATTTACTCCTTTACTTGGTGCTTTACCAAAGAATTTTTCAACAGCTTCCTGTACTGCAGGAATACGAGTTGAACCACCAACTAAAATAATTTCATCAATATCTCCCGTTGATAAACCTGCATTATTTAATGCAGTTTTACATGGCTCAATTGTTCTTTTTACTAAATCATCAATTAATTGCTCAAATTTAGCTTTAGATAATGTTCTTACTAAGTGTTTTGGTCCACTAGCTGTAGCAGTTACATAAGGTAAATTTATTTCTGTTGAAGCAGAAGATGACAATTCAATTTTTGCTTTTTCAGCAGCTTCTTTTAAACGTTGTAAAGCCATTGGATCTTGACGTAAATCCATATTTTCATCAGCTTTAAATTCTTCAGCTAACCAGTCAATAATTTTTTGATCAACATCATCACCACCTAAATGTGTATCTCCATCAGTTGACAATACTTCAAATACTCCGTCTCCTAATTCTAAAATAGAAACATCGTGCGTACCACCACCAAAGTCAAATACAACAATTTTTTGATCAACACCTTTTTTATCCATACCATAAGCCAATGCCGCAGCAGTAGGCTCGTTGATAATTCTACTAACCTTTAAACCTGCAATCTCACCAGCCTCTTTTGTAGCCTGACGCTGTGCATCATTAAAATATGCCGGAACTGTTACAACAGCTTCACTTACTTCGGTACCTAAATAATCTTCAGCAGTTTTTTTCATTTTTTGAAGAATCATTGCTGAAATTTCTTGTGGCGTATATAATCTACCATCAATATCAACACGTGGTGTGTCATTATCTCCTTTTACAACTTTATAAGGTACACGTTCTGCCTCCATTTTAGATTCAGAATACTTGTTACCCATAAAACGTTTAATTGAATAAATAGTTTTTAATGGATTTGTTACCGCCTGACGTTTTGCAGGATCTCCAACTTTACGCTCTCCACCTTCAATAAATGCAACAATTGATGGTGTTGTTCTTTTTCCTTCTGCATTAGGAATTACCACTGGTTCATTCCCTTCCATTACAGAAACACAAGAGTTGGTTGTTCCTAAATCTATTCCTATAATCTTACTCATAATGTATATATTTATTTTGTTTTTAATTTTTTTTTAAACTTACACTTACAATTAGTCAATGATTATGCCATTAAAAATTTTATGCCAAGATGTCATAATTAGCTCATTTAAAATCTCAAATTGTCATTTATAATCTAAGTTTAATACTAAATACACTTACTTTTCTCTTGTTATAAACATTGTTCTATATTTATAACAATTTAATTATATAATTAATGGAGTGTATTTCTGTATTTGACATGTTAAAAATTGGTATTGGTCCTTCTAGTTCTCATACTTTGGGACCTTGGCGAGCTGCCGAACGCTGGATTCAACATTTAAAAAAAACTGATACTTTTTATAAAGTAACATCTATTAAAGTAGATTTGTATGGCTCATTATCTCTAACAGGAAAAGGACATGCTACCGATTTAGCTCTTATTTTAGGCTTGGCAGGGATGGATCCAGAAACTATTCCAATTGAAAACATTTCGAATATTATTGAATCAATTAAAGCGTCCAAAAAAATTAAATTCGGAAATGAAATTGAAATTGAATTTCTTCCAAACCAAGAAATTACTTTTAATTCTGAATTTTTACCTTTTCATGCAAATGGCTTAACATTTACTGCCTTTTCCAAAGAAATAGAAATTTCAAAAGACACCTACTATTCTATTGGTGGAGGATTTGTAGTAAGGGAAGAACTAATACACGCAAAAGAAAATATAGAAATACAAAAAACTTTTCCTTTTCCAATTCAAAAAGCAAAAGAATTAGAAACTTATTGTAAAAACGAATCAAAATCAATTTCACAAATAGTTTTAGAAAATGAAAAATCTTTACGTTCTGAACAAGAAATTGATTTTGAAATAAATCGAATTTGGAAAACAATGCTTGATTGCATGTATACAGGTTGCCATACCGAAGGAATTTTACCCGGTGGATTGAATGTAAAAAGAAGAGCTTTTGACATGCATAAAAAACTAATTGGGGGGTTACCCTATAGCAATCCTGAAGAATGGATAGAAAGTATAAGAAGTACAGGAGTTATTTTTCGTCAAATATTAAAATGGGTTAGCTGTTTTGCTTTAAGTGTTAATGAAGTTAATGCCAACTTAGGCCGTGTTGTTACTGCACCAACCAATGGAAGTGCTGGTGTTATTCCTGCAGTATTAATGTATTATATGGTTATTGAAAACCACGAAGCCAATTTTAATCATATCAAAAATTACCTATTAGTTGCGGGAGAAATTGGCAGTATTTTTAAAAAAGGAGCTACTATTTCAGCTGCAATGGGCGGCTGTCAGGCAGAAATTGGAGTTTCTTCTGCAATGGCTGCTGGTGCCTTAACCGAATTATTAGGAGGAACTCCTGAACAAGTATTAATGGCTAGTGAAATTGCAATGGAGCATCATTTAGGATTAACTTGTGACCCTATTGGGGGTTTGGTCCAAATTCCTTGTATTGAACGCAATGCAATGGGAGCTATAAAAGCTATTAATGCTGCCGAACTAGCACTAGATTCAGACACTAATCACGCCAAAGTTCATTTAGACAAAGTAATTTCGAGTATGTGGGAAACGGCTAAGGATATGAATTCTAAATATAAAGAAACTTCTGAAGGTGGATTGGCCGTAGGTGTCAATCTTTCAGATTGTTAAAATATTATTTAGAATTACAGATAATATTTTTTATATTTGGTAAAAGGAATATTAATTAAAATAAAAAAATTCGTTACTCATGAGTAAATTTGATGAAAAATTAGCCCTTTATAAAGGCGAAATGGAAAAATTAGGACTAAGCTTTGATGCAGACTTATTAACTGCTGTTACTAAAGGATTGGGACCTTCAATATATAAAAAAGATGCAGAAACTGTTTCTGGTTCAGATCAAAAAGAATTAGCAACTGTAAAAAACAACTTCTTAATTAAAAAGTTAGGACTTGCTGATGGACCAAAATTAGATGATGCTATTGCGGCCGTAATTGAAAAAGTTGGAAAATCTAACAGAAACAAATATAGAGCAATTGTATATTATTTATTAGTTAAAGAATTAGGTCAAGAATCTAAATACTAATTTAAAGTTTACCTTATAAAATAAAAAAACCTGCAAATGCAGGTTTTTTTATTTTATAATTAATCGTCATCAACTTCTTCATCAAAATCGCTATCAAAAACATCATCAAAATTATCCTCATCGGCATCATAATCTTCCATTGTCTCCTCTAATCTTGAACTAATTTTAACTAAAAAAACAGTATCTTCAGTTCTAACCTCAACAGCATTTATAGTTTCATTTTTACTATTTTTAAATGAAATAATATCTTTATAATTATAGCCATCAGGGAATTTTTCAACCAACAAATCTAAAATATCATTTGTTAACTTGTTATAATCAACAATAACTCTTTTCATAATTACATGTTTAATAAATAAGCAAAAATTAATGGAGCTACAATAGTTGCATCAGATTCAATAATATACTTAGGCGTATTAATATCTAATTTTCCCCAAGTTATTTTTTCATTAGGAACTGCTCCTGAATATGAACCATAACTTGTTGTAGAATCTGATATTTGACAGAAATAACTCCAAAATGGTGTATCTGTTCTTTCCATATCTTGATATAACATTGGTACTACACAAATTGGAAAATCACCTGCAATTCCACCACCTATTTGAAAAAATCCTATACCATTTTCCGAATTTTGCGTATACCAATCTGCCAAGAATGTCATATATTCAATACCTGATTTCATAGTGCTAGCCTTTAATTCTCCTTTTAATACGTAAGAAGCGAAAATATTCCCCATAGTACTATCTTCCCAACCAGGAACAACCATAGGCAAATTAGCCTCAGCGGCAGCAATCATCCAACTATTTTTTGGATCAATTTCATGATATTGGTCTAGTACCCCTGAAAGCAATAATTTATACATAAATTCATGTGGGAAAAAACGTTCCCCTGCCTCTTCAGCATCTTTCCAAATTTTAAAAATATGTTCTTGCAAACGTCTAAATGCTTCTTCTTCTGGTATACAAGTATCTGTAACTCGATTCAATCCTTTTTCTAATAATGCCCATTCGTCTTGCGGAGTTAAATCTCTATATTCAGGAACACGTTTGTAATGAGAATGCGCCACTAAATTCATAATATCTTCTTCTAAATTTGCTCCTGTACATGATATTATTTGCACTTTATCTTGGCGAATCATTTCAGCAAATATTTTACCTATTTCAGCAGTACTCATTGCACCGGCTAATGAAACTAGCATCTTTGATCCTTTTGCTAATTGATTTTCATATTCTTTAGCTGCATCAACAACTGTTGCCGAATTAAAATGCAGGTAATACTTTTCAATAAATTGAGAAATTGCTCCTTTATTAGTCATAATCTTCGTCTTGAAATTTTGAGTTTTTTTGGTTTGGATCTTTGTAATCTGATTCGTTTTCGTAATCGTCATCCTCGGTGTTTTCAAACTTATAGCTTAACATTTTATAATATAATTTTGCAGCTAAAAAATCGGATGATTTTTCTTTTTCATTTGGACATAATTCAACAATGTCAAATCCAACAACATTTTTTTCTTTGAATACTTTCTGAAGGAAATCTAATGTTTCATACCATAATAGTCCTCCTGGTTCTGGTGTTCCTGTCGATGGCATTATAGATGGGTCAAACGCATCTAAATCTATGGTTATAAATACATTCTCAGTCATTAAATCAATCGCATTTTCAACCCAATAATCATCTGCTACCATCTCATGAGCAAAAAACACTTTTTCTTCATCCATTATGGTAGTTTCGATAATATCCATACTACGAATACCAACCTGAATTAAATTTGTGTTTTGACTTGCTTCATAAACAGCACATGCATGGTTACAAGAAGAACCTTCATATTCTTTTCTTAAATCGGCATGCGCATCAATTTGAAGTACTGTTAAATTATTAAAACACTCATTAAAAGCTCTAATAGAACCAATAGAAATTGAATGTTCTCCTCCAAATAAAGTTACAAACTTATTTTTTTGAATGTATGACTTAGCTGTCTTACGAACGGCTTCTACCATTTCTTCTGGTGAAGAATTTTCGGTAACTGCATCAGCCAAATAAACACCATTTTTGTATACTTCAGATTTGGTTTCAATATCGTATAACTCCATATTTTCTGAAGCTTGTAAAAAAGCTTCTGGTCCTTTATCTGATCCTTTTTGCCATGTGCTAGTACCATCATAAGGTACCGGAATTAAAACTACTTTTGAAGTTTCAATTTTACTAAATTCTTCTGGAATTCCTGCGTAAGTTCTTTTATTCATAACCTAATATCTTTAAAAAATCGCTTGGTTTTTGTTGTTCTTTAAAAACTTTGTATTCTAATTTTCCTTCGTCGTTTTTAGAAATAATAATATGTTTTGGTTGTGGAATTAAGCAGTGCTGTAATCCACCATAACCTCCTATAGTCTCTTGATATGCTCCTGTATTAAAAAAACCTAAATATAATGGTTTTTCTTCTTTATACATTGGTAAGTAAATAGCGTTTATATGTTGTTCTGAATTATAATAATCATCACTATCACAGGTTAAACCTCCTAATAATACTCTTTCATAATTGTCATTCCATCTGTTTAATGGTAACATTATAAAACGTTTATTAATTGCCCAACTATCAGGTAAAGTTGTAATAAAAGATGAATTAATCATGTTCCAGCGCTCTCTATCATTTTGCTTTTTTTGATAAAGTACTTTATATAATGCTCCTCCACTTTCACCAACGGTAAAACTTCCAAACTCAGTAAAAATATGAGGTACTTGCACCTCAGCTTCATCACAAGCTTGTTTAATTTGAGAAATAATTTCATCGATCATATAAGCATAATCATAATCAAATGCCAATGAATTTTTTATAGGAAAACCTCCTCCAATATTTAAACTGTCCAAAGTAGGACAAATACGTTTTAAATTTATATAAACTTTTAAACATTTGCTCAACTCATTCCAATAATAAGCATTATCCTTAATACCTGTATTAATAAAGAAATGAAGCATTTTAAGATTTACTTTGTTGTTGTCTTTTATATCTCTTCTATAAAAATCTACAATATTTTTATATCCAATACCTAAACGAGAAGTATAAAATTCAAATTTTGGTTCTTCTTCAGAAGCAATTCTAATTCCAATATTTAATTTTTTTCTCATTCCTTCAGTAAGCAATCCTATTTCTTCATAATTATCAATAATTGGAATGCAGTTTCTGTGACCATTTTGAATTAAGCCTTGAATTTTTTGAATGTATTCATCACGTTTAAACCCATTGCACAGTACAAATGTTTTATCTGTTAATTTTCCACTTCTTTTTAAACTTTCAACAATATCAATATCAACAGCCGATGATGTTTCAATATGAATATCATTTGTTAAAGCTTCATCTAATATATGTTTAAAGTGCGAACTTTTTGTACAGTAACAATAGTGATATTTTGCTTTGTACTTATGATTTCGCATTGAGGTTTTAAACCAACCTTTTGCTTTTTGAATATTTTCGCTAATTTTTGGTAAATATGTAAACTTTAAAGGTGTACCATATTCTTCTGCAAGTTTCATCGTATCGATTTCGTGAAAATGCAAATGTTTTTTTGAATCTACCTTAAATTCTTCTTGTGGAAAATCAAATGTTTGATTTATTAAATCAATGTATTTAGTATTCATTTTTTAATAATATATGCTATAAATTTTTAATAATTGTATGAACAGCCGATGGGCTGAAATTTCATTTTATAAAAAAAGTCTATACTCTTAATACTAAATTGTAAAAGGTATCCACAGTCAAAACAGAGAGACTGCAAATAATAAAAATGTAGTTTATAGAAGTTGTCATTTGTCTTAATTTTTCGTTGTGCTTCCAAAACACATAGTAACTTAAAAACTTCTTAATAAAAAAGTTACGACCGAAAAAATATAATTTTTTCAATATTAATTAAAAATAACGGAGCAAACTTATATAAAAAAACAATACGATTTAAAAAAAAGTTGCATTAACGTGTAAAAATTAATTCTTTATTGTTAGAAAGGTTTGAATCGAACACATAACCTTCTGAATTAAAACCCTTTAAACCTTCTATTGTTTCTATATTATTGTCAATTATATAACGTACCATTAATCCTCTAGCCTTTTTGGCAAAAAAACTAATAATTTTTAAGTTACCATTTTTATAATCTTTAAAAACTGGAGTTACAATAGGTGATTTTAATAATTTTGAATTTATAACTTTAAAATATTCGTTACTGGCTAAGTTTATAAACAATTCATCCTTTTCTAATTCAGAATTTAAAGCTTTTGTAACTTTATCACCCCAAAATTGGTATAAGTTTTCTTTTGTGCCAACTTTTAATTTAGTTCCCATTTCCAAACGATAAGGCTGCATTAAATCGAGTGGTTTTAAAACGCCATATTGCCCTGAAAGAATTCTTAATTTATCTTGAAGTTGATCAATTTTCTCTATTGGAAGGGTTGCAACATCTAACCCTGTATACACATCTCCATTAAAGGCATAAACTGCTTGTTTTGAATTTTCTAAAGTAAAAGGCAACGCCCAATTTTGATTACGTTCCCAATTTAATTCTCCTAAATTAGGCGAAATACTCATTAATTTTGAAAGTACTTTAGGTGATTTCTTTTTTAAAACCTTGTTTAATCTTTCGGCTTCTTTCAAAAATATTCCTTCTGTAAATTTTGTTGTTGGTACTTTAGTTTCAAAATCCAATGATTTTGCAGGTGATATTACTATTTTCATATTCTATTTTTTTGACTGAAACAAATTTACATTATTTCAATTATTTCTCCTTTTTTAAATTCAAAATTAAAATCTCCTTTCACTATAAAATCTGATTGTTCAATTTTATCTCCTGTTGGAAACCACTTTCTTAGATTATTATTTACAACTATAAATAACCCATTTTCATTACCAACAGCACAAAATTGTTCCATATCTCCACTGTAAATATTAATTTTTTTAATTGTATTTAACTTTTTAAAAGTACTTTCTATATGGCTTGAAGCCATTCCTATTTCGCTAATATTAAAAACTTCTTTCGACGAAAACTTTTGATTAGAGTTTAAATTCATATTCTTTCGAGAAATAAATTCTATAATATTATTTTCTAAATCATAGAAATAAATTGCTTTTGCATTCCAGCTTTTAAAGTCAATAATTTCCTGATTATCAAAACCTAAAATATCAACTCGTTCTTTTAACCAATACAATGCTTCCTTCTCTTTATTCGAAGGAATATTTAGCGCAAAATGATACGGAGATACTTCTTTTCTATACTTTAAAGTTAAAATAGAAGCTCCTATTTTAAAACTTGTATATTCTGGTGTCGAAATTTCAATTGGAAATTCTAAAATAGTAGTATAAAAGTCTATTTGTAAATCTAGTTTATTAGTATATAATATGAGTTCTTTTATTTTCATTCTGTAGTAAAAGTACTTCAATTTTAGATATAATAATGTTTATTTCAATTCATTAAAATTATTTCAAAATAAAGAAAACCTATAGCTTTATCTTAAAGTAAAAACCAACCTATTTTCTGTTATCTTTGCATCTTAATTTAATTTATGAGCATTACTTTACTTGCGTCACCTTTACAAGGTTTTACCGATTTCCGATTTAGAAATGCGTTTCAGAAGTATTTTGGAGGAATAGACACTTATTATGCGCCGTATATACGTTTGGATAAAAAATTAATTATTAAAAATTCATATAAACTTGACTTAAACCCAGAGAACAATACATCTATAAATTTAATTCCACAAGTAATGACAAATGATGCGGATCAGTTTTTATTTGTTGTAAAATACATTCAAGAATTAGGTTATAAAGAACTTAATTGGAACCTAGGTTGTCCTTACCCAATGGTTACAAAACGAGGGATGGGCTCTGGATTAATATGTGAACCCACAAAAATTGATAATATACTAAATCGTGTACATAACGAAACAGATGTAATTATATCTATGAAAATGCGAATGGGATATGAAAATCCAGAAGAAATTTTAGACACTTTTCCAATTTTAGATAAATATCCATTAAAAAACATTGCCATTCACGCACGAATTGGAAAACAACTTTATAAAGGAGGTGTTAATTTAGAAGCATTTGAACGCTGTACAAAAAGTACAAAACATAAATTGTATTACAATGGCGATATAACCACTGTAAACAAATTTAAAGAAATGCAACAACGGTTTCCAACTATTAATCATTTTATGATTGGAAGAGGACTTATTTCTGATCCTTTCTTGCCAAGTATGATAAAAAATAACACTACTCAATACCCTAAAAATAGATGGGGTATTTTTAATGAATTTCATGATTCTATTTACCAACAATACGATGCCGCTTTATCTGGACCAACTCCAATTAAAATGAAAATGTTAGGTTTTTGGGAGTACTTTTCAACATCATTTTCAAACCCTCAAAAAACCTATAAAAAAATTAAAAAAGCTGGTTCGCCTAGAAATTATCAAGCTGCAGTGAAAGAAATATTCTCAAATGAAAGAAATAGCTAAATTTATTATTTTTTCTTTAGATGGTTTTCAATATCGCTTATATGAAGCATAAGCGCTTGCGATGAAATTTTAATTTCTTTTATTAAAAGCATTAAGGATATTATAAGTAATATCAATGCGATACCAAATACCCATACGGCAATTATTTGCTGATGAATGTAAATTAGAAACATTGTTAAAACACATAAAAGCAGACTGGAAATTCCAAATATCTGCATCCATCGAGTAAGGTTTATTCTCTGTCTAAGATTTTCAATTTGATAAATTAATGATTTATCTTTTTTATCTAGATAAACATCGTGTAAATTTCTAATAACCGCAGCATAAGCTAAAAACCTATTTGTATAAGCAAGCATTATTAGTGATATTGCTGAAAATAAAAGTGCTGGAGTTGTTAAAGTTAATTCTTCCATAAATTTTATTCTAATGATCTTCCTTTTGATTCACAGTATAAGATCTCCACTTTTCAAGGCAATCCGTTATATCTTCGGGTATTTCACATTCAAAACGTAAAAATTCACCTGTTGTTGGATGCTCAAAACCTAAAGTTTTTGCGTGTAAAGCTTGTCTTGGCAACACCTTAAAACAATTATCTACAAACTGTTTATATTTTGTAAAGGTTGTTCCTTTCATTATAGCATCACCTCCATATCGTTCATCGTTAAAAAGGGTATGCCCAATATGTTTAAAATGTGCTCTAATTTGGTGAGTTCTGCCTGTTTCTAGTTTACATTGCACTAAAGTAACATAACTAAAGCGCTCAATAACTTTATAATGTGTTACAGCATGTTTTCCAAAATCACCTTCTGGAAAAACACTCATTTGAAGTCTATTTTTTAAACTTCTACCAATATTCCCTTCAATTGTGCCTTCATCATCTTCTAAATTCCCCCAAACAATTGCATAATACAATCGCTCAGTTGTTCTATCAAAAAACTGCTTAGATAAATGCGCCATGGCAAACTCTGTTTTTGCAACAACTAACAATCCGCTGGTATCTTTATCAATTCTATGAACTAAACCCGGACGCTCATTTGAATTTGTTGGTAAATTCTCTATATGGTGAATTAATGCATTTACTAAAGTACCACTATAATTTCCATGACCTGGATGCACAACCATCCCTGCTGGTTTATTAACTACCAAAACTTGGTCATCTTCAAATAAAATATCCAATGGAATATCTTCGGCAACCAATAAATTTTCATGCGGTGGATGAGATAGCACAACTCTAACCACATCATTTGGTTTTACCTTATAATTTGGTTTTACCGAAACTTCATTTACCAAAACATTTCCAGCTTTTGCAGCTTGCTGAATTTTATTTCGAGTGGCGTTTTCAATAAAATTCATTAAAAATTTATCTACGCGTAAAGGTTCTTGACCAACATGCGCAACGTATTTAAAATGTTCATAAAACTCTTCGTTCTCTGCTCCTATTTCCTCTAAACTCATTCTTTCTAATTATCAGATGATTGTCTATATCTCCCACTTCCATTTCCATCACCTAATTTAAGTGTAATTTCCGAAGTTTTCGGAATTTCATCTCCTTCTTTCAAATTTTTACCGTTATAAAGTAATCCTCTTACAACATCTTTTGCTATATCTGAAACATAAATAGGTTTTGAACTTATTTTAAAACCAATGGCGCTTAATTGTGAAGTAACTTGTCTTTTTGTTTTTCCTAAAACGTTTGGAATTGTAACATTTCTATAACCTGAAGGATTTAATGTTAAATATATTTTTCTGTTTTCTTTTACGAAATCACCTGGTTCTGGGTCTTGATCAATAACTGATTTTTTTGGATAATCTGGATTAAAACTTGCCGAATCTATTACAAATAACCTTAAATCTAATTCCGATAATGTTTTTTCAACTTCACTCAAACTCATTTTTTCCAAATTTGGAACTTCTATTTTTTGATCGTGATTGGTTGAAATGTTAACCCATTTCATAACTATAAAAATAAATATTACTAATCCTACAACAGCAAATAACAATTGCTTTAAAAACTCCTTGGATTTAATAAACTGAACTAAACTCATTTTTCTTCTTTAATTTTGGCAAAGATACTTTATAAATTTCAAATTACTTAATTGTTATTTCTTGAATTAAAACAAACCAAATTGCTTTTTTTAATGAAACACTTTTTTACCTTCCTTCTTTAAACAAGAATTATGTAAGTTTGTAATTATTGTTAAAGCTATAAACTTAAAATGAAAAAAAATATTGCCATAATAATGGGTGGCTACTCTTCGGAAGTTGAAATTTCTTTAAAGAGTGGGAATGTTGTTTATCAAAATTTATCAAAAGAATTATACAATGCATATCCAATTCATGTATTAAAAAACAAATGGGTTTATGTTGATGAAAACGGACAAGAGTTTCCAATAAATAAACACGATTTTTCGATTAAAATAAATAACGAGAAAATAACATTCAATTGTGTTTTTAATGCCATTCACGGCTCACCTGGTGAAGATGGAAAAATTTTAGCTTATTTAGAGTTGCTTGGTATAAAACACACCTCTGCTCCATTTTACCAAATGGCGTTAACTTTTAATAAAAGAGATTGCCTAAGTGTAGTTAAACAATATGGAATAAAAACTGCAACATCCTATTTTTTAAACAATGGTGACACTATAAACATTTCTGAAATTATTGCAAAAGTTGGATTACCTTGTTTTGTTAAACCAAACAATGCAGGTTCAAGTTTTGGTATCTCTAAAGTTAAAACTGAAATAGAATTGATACCAGCAATTGAAAAGGCATTCAAGGAAGATTCGGAAATACTTATTGAAGCTTTTTTAGATGGACGTGAAGTTACTATTGGAGTTATTAATTTTGAAGGAAAAACCAAAGTTTTACCTATAACTGAAATTATTACCGATAACGACTTTTTTGATTATGAAGCAAAATATGAGGGGAAATCAGAAGAAATTACACCTGCAAATATTACTACTGAGTTAAAAAACAAACTTGAAAAAGTTGCTGTAAAAACCTATAAAGCACTTAACATGACTGGTTTTTCGCGCACTGAATATATTATTGTAAATGATGAACCACATTTTTTAGAAATGAATACTGTTCCTGGTTTAACAACAGCAAGTATTATTCCTCAACAAGCAGGAAAATGCGGTATTTCATTACCTAAATTATTTGAAAACGCTATTGAATCAGCATTAAAAAACTAACAAAAAATGAAGCGAGCAATTTTCCCTGGATCTTTTGACCCAATAACTTTAGGACACGTTGATATTGTAAATAGAGGATTACCTTTGTTTGATGAAATAATTATAGCAATTGGAGTAAATTCGGACAAAAATTATATGTTTTCCTTAAAAGAACGCATGAGTTTTATAGAAAAATATTACGAAAATGAGCCTAAAATAAAAGTTACTACCTATAAAGGTTTAACAACTGAATATTGTAAGAAAATCGACGCCGATTTTATTTTACGTGGATTAAGAAACCCAGCAGATTTTGAGTTTGAAAAAGCAATAGCCCAAACCAATAGAAAACTTTCAAAAATTGAAACTGTGTTTTTGTTAACTTCTGCAGATACTGCTTTTATAAGTTCAAGTATTGTGAGAGATGTTTATAGACATGGTGGAGATATATCTGGGTTAGTTCCAGATAGTGTACCTGGTAAATAAAAGTAAGTAAAGAAAATTGCTTCATTTTATAATAAAATTAAAATTTAATTTAAACCTTAATTTTGACTGAAAATTCCAAAGATATACAGTTACAATACCAAGGTTTTAATAAAACTCCTTTATTATGGGAAAATGATGCTATTTTTCAATTAAATCAGTTTAAAATTACTTCTGAAAATGACCTACAATATTGCTCACTTTCAAAACCTGAAATTCGATTAGGTAAAAGAGTTGAACAGTTTTGTTTTTTTAAATTTCAACAAGATCCTCAAATTGAAATTTTATTAGAAAATCTTCAAATACAGGATAAAAAAAGAACCGTTGGTGAAATTGACTGTATTCTAAAAAAAAATAACCAACCTATTCATGTTGAATTAATTTATAAGTTTTACCTATATGATTCAACTGTTGGAAACTCTGAAATTGAACATTGGATTGGACCAAATAGACGTGATAGTTTATTTCTAAAATTAACCAAACTTAAAAATAAACAATTACCTCTTTTAAATAATAGCTTTACAAAACCATATCTTAAAACATTACAAATTCCTATCGAAAAAATACAGCAATCCGTATTTTTCAAAGCTCAATTGTTTGTTCCACTTGAAGATTTAAAAAAAACCTTTCCTATTATAAACAATGATTGTATTTATGGATTTTACATTAGTTATAATAAATTACACCAATTTGATAATTGCAAGTTTTATATTCCTACCAAAGTAAATTGGCTAAAGGAAATTCAAACCAACATAAAATGGATTACATATTCGAAATTTCATTCAAAAATAATGGAATTTGTAAACCAAAAATCAGCCCCACTTTGTTGGGTTAAATTTCCTAACGGAACATTTCAAAAGTTTTTTGTTATTTGGTGGGAATAGCTTCTTATTGCTAGATTTAGACACTTTAATCTTAAATAACTATTGCTTTTTTTTAACAAATATGTATTTTTTTAAATAAAAAAGGGTAACAAAATCTCACTCTAGTTTATATGATTGTATAAAACAAATGGAAAAAGAAAACCATTAAAAAATTAATCATTTTAAAATATACAATTATGAAAACTATCACTAAAAAAATCGGACAAACATTTTCTAAAACAATGCTATTTTTAGCAGTAATTTCAACAGTTGTTTCTTGTGAAACAGATGAAACCGTTGAACAGTTTGAAGAATTAAATTCTAAGTTAAAAGAAACTTCTTTCAACTTTGATCAATTTGGAATTACCCATAATAACTATTTAGTTTATGTTTATAATATTAAAGACAATCAAAATCATGAGGCTAGATTTAAACACGGCTTATCTTTTTACGACGAAACTTTTGGGAGTTTTGATATTGGTTTAAAATTTGAAGATATTAAAAACAGTATTGATTTTCATAAAAAAAGAGTTGAAAATATACTTAACGGAAATTATAGAGCAAAATCTGAAAATTTAAGTCCCGAAATGACTATCTTTTTAAATGAACTTGCGCAAATTTCAAGAGTTTCTTTAAAAAATGAAGTAACAATTTCTGAATTTGATAAAGCAATAGAAAAACTAGAAATTTCGGTACGTAAAAATCATAACATTCAAATTAATTTAGAAACAGGTATTTCAAATGATGGTGCAAGTATGCTAGCTATTTGTTCAATTTTAAAATATAGTACTAAATATTGGTCAAGTTTTGGCAGTGGAAATAATGGTGGTGGAGACACTACACCACTTGCAAAAGGAAAAATTAAAAGAGCGCTTGCTGATGCTTGGGGATACGTTTCTGCTTGGGTTGATAATGGTGATGGAAGCTATTCTTGGGATCACCAATCCGCACTTGTTAATGCTGATTGTGTTTCAGATAGTGTTAGATCTAACTAATAATGGATACAACATAAAAAAGGTTTTGAGTAAATTTCAAAACCTTTTTTTTATTTTAATTACATTTGCTATCCATCTGTTAATATCAGATAAAATTATTTAATGTTAAATTACACAGAATATAAACATAAAACTTCTAAAGAATGGATAACCTTTGTACATGGTGCTGGAGGTAGTTCGTCCATTTGGTTTAAACAAATACGAAGCTTTAGTGAGTTTTTTAATGTGTTGGTTTTAGATTTGCGAGGACATGGAAATAGCAACCCCGCTTTAAAAGACACTTTTAATGAAAAATATACATTTGATGCTATTACAAATGATATTGTAGAAGTTTTAAATCATTTAAAAATTAAAGAATCTCATTTTTCGGGTATTTCGCTTGGAACTATTTTAATTAGGAATATAGCTGAAAACCATCCAAAAAGAGTAATTAGTATGATAATGGGCGGCGCAATTATGCAACTAAATTTAAAATCTCAAATATTGATGAGAATTGGTGTTTTATTTAAATCTGTTGTTCCTTATTTAGTGCTTTACAAATTGTTTGCATTTATAATTATGCCTCGAAAAAATCACAAAAAATCACGTTTAATTTTTGTTAATGAAGCAAAAAAATTATACCAAAAAGAATTTGTACGATGGTTTAAATTAACTTCTGAAATAAATCCACTTCTACATTTTTTTAGAACAAAAGATACTGAAATTCCTACATTTTATATTATGGGAGAAGAAGATCATCTTTTTTTACCAGCAGTAAAAAAAGTAGTGTCACAACATTTAAAATCTTCGTTATTAGTAATAAAAAACTGCGGACATGTAGTAAATATAGAGCAAGCTCAAATTTTCAATAACGAATCTATTAACTTCATTAAAAAACTTAAACTTGCTCCAATAAAATCTTAAAATTTTATTTAGGCCATTTTATAGTGTCATCATCTATAAAAATTGGGGACCATTGAATTTCATCCAACACACCATTTGATAGCCAAAAATTTGTAGAAACCTCGTCTATTTCAATTACCTTTTGATTTTCATCTTCAGTTTCTGAACAATCTTCAACATAAATTTCACCTAAATCAATTTCGTCTAATTGATTAATTAGTTTTAATTCACTTAAACCAATTAAAGACACTTCTTCTAATTCATAAAAATCCGAAGTAACTGAAAACATCATCAATTTCCAATCTTCTGCTTCATCAAAACTAATTGATAAAAACAATTCATCATATTCCCAAGATTCAGTTAAATCGTTATCTGAATTTGAATGAGAATATTTATCGATAAATGAAGGTTCTCCAAGTAACTCTTTCACTTTATCTCTAGACATTCCAAATTTTAGAAATCCCAAACCAATTCCTGGTTTTATTTCTCTTAATTCTTTAAGCATAATTTAATATTCGAATTTATTTTTAAACAAATATAAATTATTAAACCGTAAAAATTTAAATATTTTTATAAACAAAAAAAGATGAAATTTTGTTAATAAAACACTCATTATTAATCAATAACAATACAAGCTTATGCTTTTCCAAGTTTTTTAATAGCCACCCATTGTCTAAAAGTATCTCGTGCTTCGGCAGCCGGATAACCTACTACTGTAGTACCAGCAGGAACATCATTCATTACACCAGATCCACCACCAACAACTGCTCCAGATCCAATTTTAGTATGATCTTTAACTGATGAAGCCCCTCCAATAATTACTCCATCGCCCAATGTAACCGAACCGGCCAAACCACTACTTCCTGCCATTATACAAGAACGTCCTAAAATACAATTGTGTGCAATTTGAACTAAATTATCAATTTTACATCCATCTCCTATAATTGTCGAACTAAATTTTGCTCTATCTACTGTAGAATTTGCACCAATTTCAACTCCATCTCCAATAACCACATTACCAATATGAGGAATTTTCACCAAACCTCTTCCATCATCACTTGGTCTGTAACCAAAACCATCGGCTCCAATACTTACATTATTATGAAAAATACAATGACTTCCTATTACACTTCGTTCTCTAATTACAGAACCAGACCAAATTACAGTGTTATTACCTATTGTTGTTTCATCAAAAATTGAAACATTTGGATACAAAATCACATCATCTCCTAAAACAACATTATGTCCAACATAGCAATTTGCACCAATTTTACAATTTTCACCAATTTGGGCAGAATCAAGAATTACAGCAGTTGGATGAATATCAACCTCAAAAACTGGTGAACTAGGACTAAAAACCTCTAACATCTTAGCCATTGCCAAATCTGCATTCTTCACCTTAATTACAGCTCTATTTTCAAAAGAATCCACATTTAAATTATCGTTAATAATTACAGCACTAGCCTTTGAATCTTTCCACAAATGGACATATTTTTTGCTAACTATAAAACTAACCTGATTTATTGTTGCTGAACTCAACTCTTCAGGTCCAGAAATTTTGTGAGTTGTATTTCCTATTAATTCTCCATTTAATATGGCATTGATTTCTTGAACGGTAAATGACTTCATTAATTTAATTTAGTTTAAAGGCTTTTAAATGCCAAATTATGGTGAAAAGGCTAAATATAAACCAATTATCAATATCAAAGATTGTTTCGGTCATATAAATAATAATTTCCTTAAAAATTAGTACTTTGCAGTCCTTATAATATTTAGAATATAAATGAAAGTATGTATTGCTGAAAAACCAAGCGTTGCGCGCGAAATTGCCACTGTTTTAGGAGCAAACACAAAACGTGATGGTTATTTTGAAGGTAATGGTTATGCCGTAACATATACTTTTGGTCATTTATGCACACTATTTGAACCAAACGACTACAAACCACATTGGAAAAGTTGGGATTTAAATAATTTACCAATGTTACCCGAAAAATTTAAGGTGAAGGTTGTGAACAACGATGGCATAAAAAAACAATTTAATATTGTAAAAAGTCTTTTTGATAAAGCAGAAGTTATTATAAACTGTGGTGATGCTGGACAAGAAGGAGAATTAATACAGCGTTGGGTTATTAATGAAGCTGGTTACAAAGGAAAAGTAGAACGTTTGTGGATTTCATCTTTAACAACTGAGGCTATTAAAGAAGGTTTCCAAAACCTCAAACCTGCAGAAAATTATGATAATTTATATTATGCCGGGTTTTCTAGAGCCATTGGAGATTGGCTTTTAGGTATGAATGCTACACGCTTATATACCGTAAAACATGGTGGTTTTAAGCAAGTTTTATCTGTTGGCCGTGTACAAACACCAACTTTAGCAATGGTAGTTAATCGTTTTAAAGAAATAGAAAACTTTAAACCTCAGCCTTATTGGGAACTTCAAACCTTATATAGAGATACTCTTTTTAATTGCGAAGAAGGTAGGTTTTTGAAAAAAGAAGAAGGAGAAGTTTTTGCAAATAAAGTAAAAGAAAGTGATTTTGAAATTGTTTCTATTTCTAAAAAAGCTGGAAAAGAATACGCTCCAAAACTATTTGATTTAACCGGTTTACAAGTATATTGTAATAATAAGTTTGGTTTTTCGGCAGATGAAACTCTAAAAATTGTTCAAAAATTATATGAACAAAAGGTAGTTACTTACCCAAGAGTTGACACTACCTTTTTACCAAATGACATCTACCCAAAAGTACCAGGTATTTTAAAAAACCTTTCAAATTACAATACCTTAATACAACCTTTATTGGGTAAAAAGATAAAAAAATCGAACAAGGTTTTTAACGATAAAAAAGTTACAGATCACCACGCAATTATACCTACAGGTGTTCAAATAAATTTGCAATACAATCAACAGCAAGTGTATGACATAATAACAAAACGCTTTATTGCTGTTTTTTATAACGATTGTAAGGTATCAAATACAGCTGTTATTGGAAAAGCCGATGTTGTTACGTTTAAAACAACGGGAAAAGAAATTATTGAAAAAGGTTGGAGAGTTGTTTTTGAAACAGCAGGAGAAACAAAAAAAGAAACTGGAATTTTACCAACTTTTACAAAAGGTGAAAAAGGTTCCCACATGCCTTCATTTTTAGAAAAACAAACCAAGCCACCAAATAATTTTACTGAAGCAACGCTTTTAAGAGCAATGGAAACTGCTGGTAAACAAGTTGATGATGATGATTTGCGCGAATTAATGAAAGAAAATGGAATTGGTAGACCATCTACAAGAGCTAATATTATTGAAACACTTTTTAGAAGAAAATATATTGAACGTAAAAAGAAATTACTTTTACCAACAACAACAGGCATTCAATTAATTGATACCATTCAAAATGAATTGTTAAAATCGGCAGAACTTACTGGTCGATGGGAAAAACGTTTAAAAGAGATTGAACATGGAGAATTTAATGCTGGGAGCTTCATTAAAAATATGAAAAAGATGGTAGATAATCTAGTTTATGAAGTTCGTTCAGAAACCAAAAGAGCTAATATTTCCGCAGTAATTAGTTCAGCAAAAATTTCAAAAAAGTCTTCAATAAAAAAGAATAAAAGTGGCGGTATTTCAACAGAAAAATGTCCAAAATGTAAAAAAGGAACAATCTTAAAAGGATCAGCCGCATACGGTTGCAGCAACTATAAAAATGGATGCGATTTAAAACTTCCATTCACATTTTTAGATAAAAAAATATCAGAAAACCAATATATTCGTTTACTTCAAAAAAAATGTACCGTTAACTTAAAAGGTTTTAAAACCGAAACTGGTAAAGTTGAAGGACTTATTCGATTTGATACTAATTTCAACCTAAAACTAGAAGAAAAAAAGACAAAAATACCAGATATTATTAAGTGTCCTAAATGTAAAAAAGGAACTGTTTTAAAAGGAAAAACAGCTTACGGTTGTAGCGAATATAAAAACGGTTGCAATTTTGTTTACACTTTTGAAAACATTAAACAAAAAGCTATAGGAAAACAACTAACAAAAGAACTTGTTTTTCAAATTTTAAATGGAAGAGCCTAACACACTTCATTATAACTATCTTATTTATAAACCATTTGGCTATTTAAGTCAGTTTACAAATAACGATGTAAGTAAACATAAAAAAAAATTATTAGGAAAACTCTTTGACTTTCCTAAAAATATCATGGCAATTGGCAGGTTAGATGAAAAAACAGAAGGCTTATTGTTACTAACTACCAATGGCAAAACAAGCCAATTTGTAAGAAGTTCCAAATTCGAAAAAGAATACTATGCACAAGTGGATGGAGATATCTCAACTGATGCTATTATTAAACTTCAAAAAGGTGTTGAAATAGGACTTGAAAAAGGGAAATACATAACCAAACCTTGTAAAGCTTTTAAGGTTGAACCAATTCCAAATTTCCCTGATAGAGGAAAAAAAATTAGAGATGAACGACACGGTCCTACCAGTTGGGTTTCAATAACCCTAACCGAAGGCAAGTTTAGACAAGTTCGAAAAATGACAGCTGCTGTAGGATTTCCAACATTACGATTGCTTAGAGTAAGAATAGGAGATTTTACAATTGGTAAAATGCAACCGGGAGAGGTAATTATGATTAAAGATTTGATAAAAACCTCTAACTAGTAGTGGCTTTTTTCTACGTAATTTACCCTATTCGTTAAGATTCTGTTAAATAGAATTCATTGAAAAACAGTTAAGTTAAAATTACCTAAATTGTAATTTTAAATAACAACTAACTATTTTAAAATGATTACACTTCACATTAATGGTGAAAAGCATGAAATTAATGTTTCATCCGAAATGCCTTTGCTTTGGGCTATTAGAGATATAATTGGTTTAACTGGAACAAAATATGGATGCGGAAAAGGGCTTTGTGGATCGTGTAAGGTTTTGCTGGATAATTCTCCTGTACAATCTTGTATAATACCAGTTTCAGCAGCTGAGGGAAAAGAAATATTGACCATTGAAGGAAAGTCTAAAAATTTACAATTATTACAGCAATCTTGGATTGATTTAAATGTTCCTCAATGTGGATTTTGTCAACCCGGACAATTAATTGCAGCTACTGCACTTTTAGATAAAAATGACAATCCTAATGACACTGAAATTGATGAAGCCATGATAGGAAACATTTGTAGATGTGGAACCTACCAACGTATAAAAAAAGCAATTCATAAAACTGTTGAACTTAAAAAACAAAACTAATTTATGAAAACTATAAAAAATATAAGTCGTAGGAGTTTTGTAAAAAGTATTGGGTTGGCTTCAGGAGGTTTAATTATAGCTTGTAATACTTCAATTTTTTCAGATAAGGATAAAATACCTAAAGATTTAATTGATTTTAATCCTAATTTATTTGTTCAATTAAATTCTGACGGAAGCTTAATTTTAATAGCTTCACGATCAGAAATGGGAAATGGTGTTAGAACTTCCTTGCCTTCTATAATTGCAGATGAAATGGATGCCGATTGGGAAAAAGTAACTGTAAAACAAGCAACAGGTGATAAAAAATATGGAGATCAAAATACAGACGGATCTAGAAGTATAAGATATTTATTTGAACCCATGCGTAAAATGGGTGCCATTGCAAGAACTATGTTAATTTCTGCTGCGGCTCAAAAATGGGACGTTTCAACTTCAGAATGTAGCGCCGAGAATCATTTTATTGTTCATTCTAGTGGTAAAAAAATAGGGTTTGGAGATTTAGTAGAAATTGCCAAAACACTTAAAACACCTGAAGAAGATACTTTAACTTACAAATCTCCCAAAGATTATAAATACATAGGAAAGGATTTAAGCAGTGTTGATGTAAAAGATTATGTTACTGGAAGTGCCATTTATGGATTAGATAAAAGACTTCCAAATATGAAATTTATGGCAGTTCAACGATGTCCGGTAACTTTTGGAACTATAAAATCTTTTGATAAAACTGATGCTTTAAAAATTCCTGGAGTTGAAGCCGTTATAGAATTACCACGAATTGAAAGACCTTTTGGTGCTTTAGGAGGCGTTGGAGTAATTGCAAGTAATACTTGGGCTGCTTTTAAGGGTAAAGAAGCCTTAAAAATAGAATGGGACTTTGGTGAAAATGAAGTTTATAATTCAAAAAAATTTATGAACCAAATTACCAAAAACGTTCATAAAAATGGAAAGGTTTTAAAAGATAAAGGTAACATTAGTAAAGCTTTTAAAAAAGCTTCAAAAATTATTGAAAGTACTTTCCAACTTCCTCATTTAATCCACGCTCCAATGGAAGTTCCGGTTGCTATTGCTTGGGTTCAGGGCGATAGCTGTGAAGTTTGGGCATCAACTCAAACACCTCAAGCTTCAAGAAAAGAAGTTATTGATTATTTAAAAACTTCAGAAGAAAAAGTTACTATAAATGTGACACTTCTAGGTGGCGGATTCGGTAGAAAATCAAAACCAGATTATGTTGTTGAAGCCACAATTGCCTCAAAAGAAATAAATGCTCCAGTACAAGTTGTTTGGACAAGAGAAGATGAAATTAAGCATGGTTACTACCATACAGTAAGTGCTCAGTATTTAAAAGCCTCTCTAAACAACGAAGGAAATGTAACAGGATGGTTGCACCGGTTTGCATTACCATCAATCTCCTCAACTTTTGCTCCCGGAGTAGAATATGCATCAGGAGGAGAAAGCGGAAGCGCTACAAATCTTCCATTTAATATAAAAAATGTAAAAGTTGAAATTGGAAAAGCCAAGGCTCACGTTAGGATTGGGTGGCTTCGCTCTGTAATTAATATTCCTCATGGGTTTTCAATAAATGTATTCGCAGACGAATTAGCATATGCGGCTGGTAAAGACCCTTTAGATTTTCGATTGAACTTAATTGGGGAGGATCGAATAGTAAACCCCAAAGCAAAAAATTTAAAATTAAATTCTGCTAGACTTAAAAATGTATTAAAAGTTGCAGCAAAAAATGCTAAATGGGGAAAAGAACTGCCTGAAGGACATGCATATGGATTGGCTGTTCATTATAGTTTCTTTTCATATGTTGCATCTGTAGTAGAAGTTTCTATGAAAAACAACAAACTTAGAGTTCATAATGTTTACACTGCTATTGATTGTGGAGTTGTGGTTAATAGAAATACTATTAAAGCACAAATGGAAGGTGCAGCAATATTTGGAATGTCATTAGCTTATTATGGAAAAATTACCGTAAAAGATGGAGCCATTGAACAAAGTAATTTCCATGATTATAAAATGATAAGAATGAATGAAACACCAACAGTTCATGTTGAAATTGTTGAGAGTACAGAAAAATCAACTGGAGTTGGGGAACCAGGTGTTCCAGTTATTGCTCCAGCAATTGTAAATGCTATTTATAAATTAACTGGAAAACGATATTATAATTTACCTTTGTCTGACCACGGTATTGTATAAAAAATATGAATAATTGGATTGAAACCCTTCAGAATTTTAAAATAAAAAATCAACCAGTTGCTTTAATAACAATTACTAAAGTACTTGGTTCTGCACCATGTAAAGTTGCGTCTAGAATGATTGTAACTTTAGAAAAAGAAATTTTTGGAACTATTGGTGGAGGAAAATTAGAATTTCAAGTAATTGAAGAGGCTATAAAATCTATTAATGAAAATAATATAAAAGAGTTCTCCTATACTCTTGGTCCAGAATTTGAGCAATGTTGTGGAGGAAAAGTTGAATTAATAATTGAACCTATGAATCAATCTCCAGAATTATACTTGTTTGGTGCTGGCCATATTGGAATAGAACTTTGTGAAATTTTAAAAAACACTCCTTTCAAGATATCATTATTAGATACTAGAAAAAATTGGAGAGAAAATATTTCAATAGACGATTCTATTAAGTTTATTGATACTGAATTTGACCTTTATAAACAAAATATTAATTGGGGACCAAATTGTTATATTGTTATTATGACACACGATCATAAATTAGATTTTGAAATAACAGCATTAGCATTACATTCTAAAACTAAATATATTGGACTTATTGGAAGTAAAACCAAGAAAAATAAGTTTAACAACATGCTTCAACGAGATTTAAATTTTAAAGAAGGAATTTCACCGGTTCATTGTCCGGTAGGTTTGGATTTAGGTGGCACAACTCCAAAAGAAATTGCAATTAGCGTTGCTGCCGAATTATTGAAATTTTATTATGGAAAATAACAATATTTTTATTTTGTTGGCCGGAGGTAAATCTTCTCGTATGGGAAGTAACAAAGGCTTATTAAATTTTAAAGAAAAATATTGGATTTTAGAACAATTAAACAGAATATCTTCGAGTAATATTACTGAAGTTTATATTGGCTTAGGATATAATTTCAATGAGTATTTTAATGCAATTCCTTGGTTAAAAAAAGCACAACATCAATTTGTTAACTACAATAATTTATTAGTAAAAGCTACGATTAACAAACAACCCGAGTTAGGTTCCTTTTCTACCCTACAATCAGTTTTAAGAAAGGTTTCGTCTAACTCTTACGTTATCATTTGCCCAATAGATATTCCTATTTTAAATTCTTTTGAACTAAATAAAATAATTTCAAAAAATAATGAAATAGTTTATCCGAACTTTAACGGAAAAAATGGACATCCTATTAAAATATCACCAACTATTTGGACCGATTTTTTAAAATTAAACCCAAGAAATTTATACACTCGATTAGATTTTCAACTAAAAAAAATAAACCCTAACAAAATTTCAACGGTTGAAGTTTTTGATAGGGCTATTATTTATAATCTAAATAAAAAAACCGATTGGAATTCTTATTTAGATAGTATGAAATAAATTTATTTTTCGAATAAACCTTTTGTGAATTTTTCTGGATTTGCAGCTAAATGATAGCGCGGATCATCTATTGCTTCAATAATAACACCTCTAAACTTAGGGCTCGATTTATATAAAAGCACTTTACATTCTTCACTTAAGTGTTTTAAGTGAATTTCCTTCCCTGCCGTTTCGTATTTTTCCACTAAATTAAAAATTGCTTCAACCGCTGAATGATCTGAAACGCGAGATTCAACGAAATCAATTTCAACTTTATCTGGATCATTTTTAACATCAAACTTTTCTAAAAAAGCAGTTATTGAACCAAAAAATAGAGGACCCCAAATTTCATAAATTTTAGTTCCATCTTCTTTCATTCTTTTTCTAGCTCTAATTCGAGTTGCATTTTCCCAAGAAAATACTAAAGCACTAAATATAACACCAGCAATTACTGCTATTGCTAAATCAAACAATACTGTTAATCCCGAAACCAATATTAAAACAAAAAGATCTGCTTTAGGAATTTTGTTTATAATTCTAAAACTACTCCAAGCAAATGTTCCTATAACTACCATAAACATCACTCCTACTAAAGCTGCAATCGGCACTTGTTCTATATAAGTTGAACCAAATAAAATAAACAATAACAACATTACGGCTGCAACAATTCCAGATAATCGACCTCTTCCGCCACCTTTAATATTAATTATGGATTGGCCAATCATAGCACAACCTCCCATACCTCCAAATAACCCTGTAAGTATATTGGCACCTCCTTGCGCTAAACATTCTCTATTTCCATTACCTCGAGTTTCGGTTAAATCGTCAACTAAGTTTAATGTCATTAACGACTCTATTAAACCAATTGCTGCAAGAATTAATGAATATGGTAAAATAAATTTAATAGATTCCCAAGTAAACGGAACTTTTGAAAAAGTTTCTAAAGTTAAAGTAGGTAAACCACCTTTTAAACCTTCTCCGCCTCCATCTTTAATAAACGATCCAACAGTAGCAACATCAAAATTCAAGAAAATAGCTAAAAAACTTACAACTAATATGGCAATTAAAGCTTCTGGTAGTTTTTTTGCTTGCTTAATTTTTGGTAAACCCCACATTATTAACATAGTTAAAGCAACCAAACCAATCATTAGGTATAATTGATTTCCTTGCAACCAAGTTTTTTCTCCATTGATTGTTTTTTTAAACATTCCTAGTTGAGACAGAAATATAACAATTGCTAAACCGTTTACAAATCCCATCATTACAGGGTGCGGAATTAATCTAACAAATTTTCCAAGTTTTAAAACTCCAGCAAGCATTTGAAAAATTCCCATTAAAATTACAGTTGCAAATAAATAATACAAACCTAAATTTTCTTCTGGCGCTCCCATTGCATTTCCTTCTGAAACCAAACTTACCATTACAACAGCTAAAGCACCTGTTGCTCCAGAAATCATACCTGGTCTACCACCAAAAATGGAGGTTATTAAACCAACCATAAATGCAGCATACAAACCAACAAGTGGATCCACTCCTGCCACAAAAGCAAAAGCTACTGCTTCTGGAACCAAAGCCAAAGCTACTGTTATTCCAGAAAATATATCATCTCTAACATTTGATACTCTTTTTCTAATAAATTCAGTCATAAGTAGTTATTTTTCAAAAGCTGCAAATATAACGCTTTTTACTAGTTGATTGAAATTTAACTGAATGAGTTACGAAAACGTTACAAATAACGAAATAAAAGATTTGTTGAATAGAAATTTACTTATTAAAACAATAGTTTAATGTTACCATAAGTATTATTTAAAGCTTCTTCAATTTCATTTTCTTTTTTAAAAACTACTCTTTTAATTCCTTCTTCTTCTTGAGGAATTAATGTACCATTAAACTCCGTTTTCATTAAAAACCAATGACTAATTTTTAATATTGTTTTCCCTTTTCTTTGAAATATATGGTAGGTGGTTTTTAATTTTTCTTCAATTGTTAACTCTGAAACCCCACATTCTTCTTCAACTTCTCTAATGGCACATTGACTGATGCTTTCTCCCTTTTCCAATTTTCCTTTAGGTAAATCCCATCTATCAAATCGGTATATAAACAAGGTTTCATTTTTTGGATTTAACACCTTTCCTCCTGCAGCTTTTTGAATTTTGAAATTGCTCTTAAACTCCCTCCAACAGGTTTTTAAATCCTTGCAAATAAGGCATACACCGTTGTTTTTTAAAACAAATAATTCATTTACTAATTCAATAATATCAACATTTTCAAAATTTTTTACTCTTAATTTTGTTGATATATTATTGTTTTCAGTAAAAATAATAGGATTGTCATTAATAAAAACTTTATACATTTGCATTATGATTATGAACAAAGATACAGCAAAAAAAACTGCCGAACTTTTATTACAAATAAAAGCAATTAAGTTACAACCTAATGAGCCCTTTACCTGGGCTTCCGGTTGGAAATCGCCAATTTATTGCGATAACAGAACTACGCTTTCTTTTCCAAAAATAAGAAATTATTTGAGAGAAAACTTAGCTGACATTATTGAAAAAGAATATGGTAAGCCTGATGTAATTGCAGGAGTAGCAACTGGTGCTATTGCCATTGGTGTTTTGGTAGCACAACATTTAAACGTTCCTTTTATTTATGTTCGACCTGAACCAAAATCGCATGGTAGAAAAAATCAAGTAGAAGGCTTATTAGAAAAAAACAAAAATGTTGTTGTTATTGAAGATTTAATTAGCACTGGAAAAAGTAGTTTAAATGCGGTTAAAGCTTTAAAGGAAGAAGGTGCTATTGTAAAGGGAATGGTTGCAATATTTAACTACGGCTTCAAAATTGCGGATGAAAATTTTGATAAAGCAGGTGTTAATTTAACAACATTAAGTGATTATAACCACTTGTTAGAACAATGTTTAGACTCTAGCTATATCACTGAAAAACAATTATCTACTCTTAAAGAATGGAGAGAGAATCCAGATAAATGGAATCAATAATTTTATTATGAATTTAGAAACTAAAAAATCAGTTATTAATAAATCTCAAAAAGAACTTTTTGAATTTTTATTAGACCTTAATAATTTTGAGCAATTAATGCCAGAAAATACCGATAAATTTGAAGTTGATGGTGAATCTTTTATTTTCAGTTTAAAAGGAATGCCTGAAATTAGATTGGTAATAAAAGAGAAGAACGAATTTGATAGCATTGTTTTAGGAGCGGCAAGTAGTAAATTAAATTTTTCATTAAATGCCTTAATTAATGAAGTAACCGAAAACACATGTGATTTGCAATTACTTTTTGAAGGTGATTTTAACCCAATGATGGCAATGATGGTAAAAAGTCCTCTTCAAAAATTTATTAATACGTTAACCGAAAACGCAAGTAACCTATAAATAATTACAACTTATCTATTCGCAAATTTGATTTCTTTAAGATTAAATTTGCGAGTTTTTTCATCAGGCAATTCTACTACTAATCTTCCCGATTGAGTTACATCAATTATTTTCCCTAAAAAAACATTACCCAAATTATCTTCAAACATTGCTGGTTTATTTAATTTATATAAATAACTTAAATACAAACTTTTAAGCTTTGTAAAGTCTTTGTTTTTAATAAACTCAACAAAATATTTAATGGATTCTACAATTTTGGTAAGTAGCAAATCCAAATCATAATTTTTACCGCAATTTAATTTTAACGATGAAACATTTATTAACTCTTTTGGGAATATTTCTTGATTAACGTTTAGTCCAATACCAACTATAGAATGTTTAATATGTGAGCCTCCAATTATGTTTTCAATCAAGACTCCGGCTACTTTGTCTTTTACTGCCAATATGTCGTTTGGCCATTTTATATGAAAAGTTGTCTTGCAATCTGTTTTTAACACATCAAATATACCTAGTGCAACTGCCATACTTAGGTAAAACTGTTTGTTTATTTCGAAACTATCAATATTTACCAACAAGCTAAATGTCAGGTTTTTACCCTCTCCAGAAACCCAACTTGTTCCCATTTGACCTCTACCTTCTGTTTGATTAGGTGTTACTATTACAGTATAGTTTTGAAGCAGACTTTTTGATACTAACTTTTTAAGGTATAAGTTGGTAGAATCAATGGCATTAATTTTGATAATATTCATATGAGTTTTAAAATAGTTAACAAAGTTACTCAATTCATAATTTATGATAAAAAAACAATAACTTTGTACCCAAATAAAAAAGTTAATGACAAAAAAACATGTAAGTGCTGACGAATTAATTGCTGTAATTATAAAAGCGATAGATGAAATTAAAGGAGTTGATGTACAAATATTAGATTTAAGAGAAATTGAAAATACAGTTTGTGATTATTTTATAATCGCAACAGGAACCTCAAATACACACGTAAATGCCATTTCAGGTATTATCCAAAAACAAGTTGGAAAATTAAGCCAAGAAAAACCTTGGCACGTTGAAGGAGAAGACAATTCTGAATGGGTTTTAATCGATTATGTAAATGTTGTTGTTCATGTTTTCCAAAAACATATTCGTGAATTTTACGATATCGAAAGCCTTTGGGGAGATGCAAAAATTACTTTAATACCTTCTTCAAATTAAAAAATATTTCAACTTATTGAAACAATAAATAAATGAGCCAAGAAAAGAAAAACACACCAAATAATAAAAACATTAAAGCTCCAAAATTCAATTTTTATTGGATTTATGGGATTCTTTTAGTGTTGTTTATTGGCTATCAAATTTTAAATAGTGAAAGTCTTTCCACTAAAAATTTAAGTCAAAATGAATTTAAAACAATCTTAACTGACAATGATATCGACAAAATTATTATTGTTAATAGAGATATTGCTAATATTTATATAAAAAATGAGGCCTTAGAAAAAGAAACTCATAAGAAAAATAAAGGTTCTTTATATTCGGCCAACGCACCAATGTATTATTATGATTTTGGTGATCTTCAAAATTTTGAAAAAGAATTAAGTGAACAAAAGGAACTTAACAGTTTAGATTTTGACACAGCTAATGTTGAAAAAACCAACTTATTAGACCAATTATTTGTATATCTTCCATTTATCTTTTTAATAGGATTATGGATTTACTTTATGAGAAGAATGTCTGGAGGAGGCTCTGGCGGTGGAGGTCAAATTTTTAGCATTGGAAAATCTAAAGCCAAATTATTTGATGAAAATCAAAAAGTTAAAACATCTTTTAAAGATGTAGCCGGCTTAGAGGGCGCAAAAGAAGAGGTACAAGAAATAGTTGATTTCTTAAAAAGTCCTGATAAATACACTTCACTTGGTGGAAAAATTCCTAAAGGAGCTCTATTAGTTGGTCCTCCTGGAACTGGAAAAACATTATTAGCAAAGGCTGTTGCAGGTGAAGCAGGTGTACCATTTTTCTCATTATCAGGATCTGATTTTGTTGAAATGTTTGTAGGTGTTGGAGCATCTCGTGTTAGAGACTTATTTAAACAAGCACAACAAAAATCACCTTCAATAATATTTATCGATGAAATTGATGCTATTGGACGTGCACGTGGAAAAAATAATATGACAGGTGGAAATGATGAACGTGAGAACACTTTGAATCAATTATTAACTGAAATGGATGGTTTTGGAACCGACACCAATGTAATTGTTCTTGCGGCAACAAACAGAGCAGATGTTTTAGACAAAGCTTTAATGAGAGCTGGACGATTTGACAGACAAATATATGTTGATTTGCCAGATATTAAAGAACGTGCTGAAATTTTCAAAGTTCATATTAAACCTTTAAAATTGCATAAGGATGTTGATATAGATTTTCTATCGCAACAAACTCCAGGATTCTCTGGTGCAGACATTGCTAATTTATGTAATGAAGCAGCTCTAATTGCCGCTCGCCAAAGTAAAAAAGCTGTTCATCATCAAGATTTCTTAGATGCTGTTGACAGAATTGTTGGTGGTCTTGAAAAGAAAAACAAAATTATTTCCCCAAAAGAAAAGAAAACTATAGCGTTTCATGAAGCTGGACATGCAACTGCCAGTTGGATGCTTGAACACGCTGCTCCCTTAGTAAAAGTTACCATTGTTCCTAGAGGACAATCATTAGGTGCTGCTTGGTATTTGCCTGAGGAAAGACAAATTGTACAATCCGAACAAATGTTAGACGAAATGTGCGCAACATTAGCAGGAAGAGCTGCAGAAAAAATAATGTTTAATAAAATTTCAACTGGTGCATTAAACGATCTTGAAAAGGTTACTAGACAGGCAAGAGCTATGGTTACCATTTATGGATTGAACGATAAAATTGGAAATATTACATATTACGATTCATCGGGCCAAGGAGATTATAATTTTACAAAACCTTATAGTGAGCAAACTGCAGAAACAATTGATAAAGAAATTTCTGAAATTATTGAAACTCAATATCAAAGAGCGATAAAAATCTTAACTGAAAACAAAGATAAGCTTATAACGCTGGCAGAAGTATTACTAGAAAAAGAAGTAATATTTAAAAATAATTTAGAAGTAATATTTGGAAAAAGACCTTTTGAAACAGAAGCTGAATTGGCTGATAAAAAAGAAGACACCCGTGAAGAAACTCCTAGTATAGAAAATTCGTTAAAAACAGAGGATTAAATTAATAAATTTTCCTAATTTTGAATTTATTCAAATAAAAAATGAGTTTATTCAAAAAATTATTTAAAACTTCTAAGCCAAAAGTTTCAGAAGAGCATTTAAATGAAAATAAGAACTTACCTTTAGATCAAATTTTTGTAAAAAATTTCATCAAAAATAAAGGTAAGTTTTTGTATTGCACATCTTTAGAAGATGTGATTATAAATTTAACAAATATTATAGGCGAAAATTCTTGGGAGACTATTATCTGTAATGATAATGATTTACTAAAATTAATAAAACCAATGAATCTAAAAGTAGAGAATTCGTTTTCTCAAAACGCTCCTATTTTTTTAGGTTGTGAACATTTAATTGCCGAAAATGGGAGTATTTTATTTTCATCAAATCAAATAAAAGAACATAAAATTTGTGATTTGTCAGAAAATTTTATTGTTTATGCCACCACAAGTCAGCTAGTAAAATCAAAAGGCGAAAGCTTAACAGGAATTAAAACCCGATACCAAGGCAATATTCCAAGTAATATAAGTGCTATAAAAAGTTTTGACCTCAACTCAAATGATGATACTTTTATGAGTTATGGCAATACAAATACGAAAAACTTATATTTACTGCTTTTCGAAGATTTATAATTTATGGGGAAACTTTTAAAACGTACATTTTCAGGTCTTATTTTTGTCAGTATTTTAATCTTCTCGATTTTATACAGTAAAATTACATTTATATCTCTTTTCTTTATTTTAATGCTTTTTTGTCTTTATGAATTTAAGAAAATGATTGATCTAAAAAGTGTTTTTCCACACCTAATTGGAATACTACTTTTTGTTTTTGGTAACATTTTAAATGTAGAAGATATTCCGTCAAAAATTATTTTCGAGTACGTTGGATTGGCTTTATTTTTATCGATTTTCATCACTTTTGCATCAATACTTTTCGCCAAGAAAGAAGAAGTAATAAGCCATTTAGGTAAAATATTTTTATCTATAATTTATATAGTTGTTCCATTTACAATGATGGTTCAAATACCCTTTTTAAATTCTTCATTCAATTATATAAACACAACAATATTAGGGGTTTTTATTTTAATTTGGACAAATGACACATTTGCTTTTTTAATTGGTAAAAGCTTTGGAAAACATAAACTTTTAGAACGTATATCTCCAAATAAAACAATTGAAGGTTTTATAGGCGGAATGATATTTACTTTTATTGTTAGTTTTATAATTGCAAACCAATTTATTGGAATGTCTAAAACACAATGGATTGTAATTGCTGGAATAGTTAGTATATTTGGTGTATTGGGAGATTTAATTGAATCTATGTTTAAAAGACAAGCTGGAGTAAAAGATAGCAGTAACTTTATACCTGGACATGGAGGATTTTTAGATAGATTTGATAGCGTTATTTTTGCAGCTCCATTTATTTTTATTTATTTACAATTTATTCAATAGCTATGTTTCATAAAGAAGGTTATAAAATAATTTTAATTTCGACAATTGTTGCAGGTTTAAGCATCATATTAATAGATAATTTAATATCTATTAATTGGCTAAATAAACTTTTGTCAATTGTAATATTAATACTTTATATTATTATATTACAATTTTTCAGAAATCCAAAACGTAAAACTGACATTAATGATAACACAATTATTGCGCCTGTTGACGGGAAAGTTGTTGTTATAGAAGAAGTATTTGAAAAGGAATATTTCAAAGATAAGAGGTTACAAGTGTCAATTTTTATGTCTCCATTAAATGTGCACGTTACAAGATACCCATTAAGTGGAATTGTAAAATTTAGTAAATATCATCCCGGTAAATTTTTGGTTGCTTGGCATCCAAAAGCATCTGAAGAAAACGAAAGAACAACAATTGTAATTGAAAACAATACATTTGGAGAAGTTCTTTATAGACAAATAGCAGGAGCACTTGCAAAGCGAATTGTTAATTACGCAAATGTAGATATGAATGTAATTCAAGGCGCGGACGCAGGATTTATTAAATTTGGATCGAGAGTAGATGTATTTTTACCTTTAAACACAAAAATTGAAGTAAAATTAAATGACACCGTTAAAGGAGGAGAACAAATTATTGCCTCGCTTTAATTATTAAACTAAATTTTATTTAATGACTAAAGATATAAACGAAGAATTTGAAGAAGCTTATTTAAAAGCATCTAATACAAAAATAAAGCTTGCCCCAGACATTATGCTTCAATTTTATGCCTATTATAAACAAGCTACAAAAGGTAATAATTACGAAGAACCAACCGGAGATGTTCAATTAAGAAATGCTTTTAAATTAAACGCTTGGTTTCAATTGAATCATTTAAGTGAAGAAGAAGCAAAATTAGAATATATAAAACTAGTAACTAAATATTTATAAAAAAATGAAAAAATATTATTTCTATTTAAGTCTTATATTAGTATTAGGCTTATCAATTTCTTGTAAAGAAACGAAGAAACCTAAATTGGACACAAAAGAAAAAGTGTATACTGTTGAACCAAAAACTACAACTATTAATTGGATTGCTTATAAGACTACCGGAAAAGTTCCTGTGAAAGGACAATTTACCAAATTAAATATTTTAGAAGCTAATTTAAGCGCAAAAACTTCTTTAGAAGCTTTAAATAACTTAAAATTTAGTATACCCGTTAGTAGTTTATTTACAAAAGATACTATTAGAGATAAAAAATTGAAAAATTTCTTTTTTGGAACTATGGTAGACACCCAAAATATTACTGGAACAATTCATATTAAAAATGAAACCTCTGGCACAGTAGATATAGCTATGAACGGTATTACACAATCTTTACCAATAACTTTTGTTAATAGTGATCAAATGGTGACTTTAGAAGCTGTTATGGATTTAGACAATTGGCAAGCACAGGCAGCATTAACGGCTTTAAACAAGGTTTGTGAAGCTTTACATACGGGAGAAGATGGTATTTCTAAAACTTGGAGCGAAGTTAAAATAGAAGTCGCCACTTACTTAAAATACGAATAAAAAAAGCCTGCAAATGCAGGCTTTTTTTTTAGTTTTCTAATTGTTTTAAATACTCCAATTTTGATTTCCAAACTTCTAATTTATCTTTATAAACATTAATTTGGCTTCTTACATTTTTCACTAAAGGATTATCTTCTGAAACATTTGAAATAAACCCTAAATTATTTTCTAATTGTTGAATTTCTCGAACGGTTTCATCTATTTTCTTTCTAATAAATAACTGCTCAGAATCTAATTTTCTATAATTCTTTTGCTCCAGATATCCACTAACTAAATTTTCAAATTTAAGCATTTCTACATCTTTCTTTTCAATGCTACTATTTTCTGCAATCTTATCTAAAAGTTTATTAAACTTACCTTCAATATGTCTCATTTCGTAAGGAACCGCACCCAACGCTCTCCAATTATTAACATATTCATTTATTGTTTCAAAAGTAATTTCCTCTTGGTTTTCTATAGCTGCTTTAATTTCATTTAAAAATTCTTTCTTTTTATTTAAAACTTCTATTTGTTCCTTATTACCTTCATCTTGTTTGTTATGTAACCTATCAAAATAATGGTTACAAGCACTTTTAAATTCTTTCCAAAGTTTATCTGAATATTTTCTAGGTACATGTCCAATTTTTTTCCAATCGGCTTGTATCTTTTTCATCACCTCGGTTGTCATATCCCAATCCTCACTATCTTTAAGAGATTCTGCTTGTTCAATTAATAATTTCTTTTTATTTAAATTATCAAAATGTTCTTTTTTGACTTCTTTAAAATACTTATTTTTTTGTACATTAAAGCTCCTAGTTGCATCTTTAAATCTTTTCCAAATTTCATCACTTTTAGATCTAGGTACTTCTCCTATTTTAAAAAATTTATCTCTTAATTCTTCAATTACTTTTATACTTTTTTGCCAATCAGAACGCGATTCATTTTTTGAAACATCAATAGCCTCAATTGCTTTTATAACTTCTATTTTTTTATCAATATTACCTTCATATTTTGAACGCATATCTTTAAAAAATTCGTGTCTTCTATCATGTACTTTTTTTGTAGCATCACTAAATTTATTCCAAATTTCTTCTCTGTGTTCTCTTGCCACAGGACCAACATCTTCTTTCCAAAGTTTATGTAATACTTGTAATTCTTTAAATGCAACATTTACATCATCAATATTTGCAAGTGCTTCAGCTCTTTCAACAAGTTTTATTTTCTCCTCTAAATTATGTCTAAAATCTAGGTCTCTTAAATCATTACTTAAATGCAATAAATCATAAAAACGTTCTACATGATGGTGATATGTGCGCCAAGTGTCGTTATATTTTGCTCTTGGAATAGGACCTATTTCAACCCATTTAGATTGAATTTCCTTAAACTTCGCATACATTGTTGCTCCATCTGCATTATCTATTAAGTCTTTTAATATTTCTATTAATTCTAATTTCTCCTCTAAATTAGATTTTAGTTTAGCATCTTGATTTGCATAAAACTCATTCCTTTTGGTTTTAAAATCATAAAGAATACTATTATAAGTAGATTTAACTGGGTTGTTGTATTGAAAATCTATTACATTACCTCCCTCAGCTAAAAACTTCTCTTTTTCTTCTTTTAATAATTTTCCGAATTTTACATTAAAAATGTCTTTTATTTTGTTGACATTATTATTTATACTTTGAACCTGCCCCTCTTTAACGAGCTTCCCTAATACTTCAACTAATTCTTCCAATGACAAATCTTTAAAATCTGCCACTTCATCCTCTGGATGATTTGTTTGCTCCTCGCTTTCTGCTAATTGGTTTTCAATTTCATCAACGGCTTCATTTGAATTTGTATTATTATTTTCTGTTTGAATTTCTTCTTTTACTTGTTCAATAGATTCCGTTTGATCAATAGATTCAGTTGTTTTTGGAGTTGAATTATTTTCTTGTACTGGTACTTTTTTCTCTTCGTCTAACATATCAAAATGTTTAAGGTTCAATAATTATATTCATTAATAATTTAATATAGTATTACTTAAAATACCATTTTATAATAGATGCTCTATCTATAAAAAAGTTGCGTTCAAAATCCCATTTTTTCTAGGAATTCCATATCTCCCATGACTTTTCAGCTTGAAGTTCTAACATCTCTAAGCCATTTTTTATTATTGCCCCTTTGCTTTTTCCAAGTTGTAAGAATTTTGTTTCCTCAGGGTTATAAATTAGGTCATAAAATAAATGTTTATCGCTTATAAATTCATATGGAATATCTGGAGCTTCATCTACATTAGGGAATGTACCAACGGGTGAACAATTAACAATAATTGTATATTCGTTCAAAATATCTTTATTTAACTGAGAGTATAAAAAATTATCATCTGATAATCTTCTTGAAACAAATCTCACTTCAATATTTAATTTTTTGAAAGCATATGCAACCGCTTTTGATGCACCTCCAGTACCTAATATTAAAGCCTTTTTATGGTGTGGTTTTAATAAAGGTTCAATTGATTTTTGAAACCCGTAAAAATCTGTATTATAACCAATTAACTTATAATCATCTGTAAATTTAATGGTATTAACCGCTCCTATTTTTTTGGCATCTTCATCAATTTCAGACATATATCGCATAACAGCTTGTTTATACGGAATGGTTACATTTATACCTCCAAAATCCTCTTCCTGTTGGTAATATAAAAAGGGAAATTCCTCAATTTCTGGAATATCAAAATTTACATATTTTAGTTTTGTTAATCCTAATTTTTCAAACTTTTCAGAAAAATATTTTCTAGAAAATGAATACGAAATGTTTTTCCCTAATAATCCAAATTTAAATTTGCTCATCTAAAAATTCTTTACGGTCTTCACCATATTTATCTATTAACAATATTATACCTACACCCAATAAAACAAAAAACAAAGCTATCCAAGTTTCAGAAATTGAAAAGTTTGGAAAATACCTAGTAAAATTTTGAATTACTTTTTCGCCGTTTACATCTAATAAAACCTTACCATCTATTATTTTGTATACTTCTTTTTTCCAAGGCCAAACCATACCTAATGATCCTGTAATAAAACCTATAATAACTGCGGTTACTATTTGATGCCATCGTTTTAAGACATATCCTAAAATATGTGATGTAATTACTAAACCAAACGCTGAACCTCCTGTAAATGTTGCAATGATTTTAAGATATCTTAATTGCTCTTCATTTTCTAAAAATCCAAAATCACCAGAAAAAACTTCTGTTAGTGTTTTAAACAAAACTGTAACGGAATCGACTAAAAGCAAAACATAATTTCCCAATAAAATTAATATAAATGAACCCGACAAACCAGGTAAGGTCATTCCAGAAACACCTATAATTCCACAAGCAAATACAAACCAGAGGTTATCATTTTCCTTAGCTGGGTTCATAAAACTAATTGCTATTCCTAATGCAACGCCAATAATCATTGAAACTACATTTCTTGTTCTCCAATCGTTAAATTCTTTAGAGATATAATATATAGAACCTAAAATCATTCCAAAAAAAGAACTCCAAACATACAATTCATATCTTTCTAATAAAAAATCTAAAACTAATGAAACACTAAAATAACTAAAAGTGCTACCTCCAAAAACCAATAATAAAAAAGTAGCATTTGTATATTTATAAAAACTCTTAAACCTTCCGTTTATTAATAGCAAAAATGCTTTATAGTTTATTTTTTGAAATGAATAAATCATTTCTTCATAAAAACCTAAAACAAATGAAACGGCACCACCAGATACTCCAGGAACTTTATTAGCGGCTCCCATTGAAAGTCCTTTTAAAAAAAGGAAAAATTTATCTAATAAGGTACGCTCCTTAGCCATAACTATTTTTTCTCAGACAACTGAGCTACTTTTTCTAAAAAAATTATTAATGCAAATCCAATTGCAGCCAACACAATTGCCATTGTTAGTTGAGAATCACCGTTATAAGAAAATGGCAATATACTTTGTTCATTAAAGGGCACTTTAACTCCGTGAGAATTTACGCGCCAAGTTAAGGTCTCTTTCCAAGGCCAAATTTTATTTAAAGATCCTAAAATAAAACCTGTTAAAACTGCTAGGGTAAAGTTTTTATAATGTTGAAACAACCATTTTAATACTTTTGAAAACGTTAATAAACCAATTACCGCACCCGATGCTAAAATAATCAACACTTTATAATCTCTATTATGAATTGCGTCTAAAACTGGTTTATAGGCTCCTAATAAAACTAAAATAAATGAACCGGAAATACCCGGTAATATCATAGCGCATATTGCAATTGCACCTGCAACAAATAAAAAGTAAGGAGATGTATTTTCGGAAATCAACGGCTGTAATGTTGTAATATAATATGCTAAAGAAGCTCCAATTACAAAAAGTAAAATAGTTATTAAATTCCATTTTGTAATTTGTTTTCCTATAAATAAAATACTTGCTAAAACCAAACCAAAAAAGAACGACCAAACTAAAATTGGCTTATTTTCTAACAACCAAGAAATTAGTTTTGCTAAAGAAATAATACTTATAAAAACTCCTAATAACAGTGAAAGTAAAAAATTTCCATTTATGGATTTCCAAAAAACTTTTAATCCTTTCTTTCTTAATAATTTTAAAGCTGAAAAATTTATTGCGCTAATTGAACCTAACAATTCTTCATAAATTCCAGAAATAAAGGCAATGGTTCCTCCTGAAACTCCTGGAACTACATCTGCAGCTCCCATAGCCATACCTTTAAGTGCTATAATTAAATAATTTGTAAAATTTCTTTGTTGCATTTATCTCAATTTCTTTGAAGACAAATGTAATATTTTATAATGAAGAATTTTTATAATTAGCTATGATATCAATCACTTCTTTTATTGCATATACTTCTGGAAATAATTCTTTTATTAAATGATGGTAATCAAAATCTATTGCCAAAGCTGTGGTTAAATGTTTTTCTCCTTTTTCAAACTCATTAAACTTAAAATAGATACTGGCCAATCTGTATTCAATTTCTGAAAAATCATTGAAATAAGTTTTGGCTTTTAACAAGTTAATTAGTGCACCTTCATAATCGCCCAGGTAACATAATACGTCACTTAAACCTACCCAAATTGCAATATCATAATCTTTTAAAACAATACAATTTTGAAATGCCTCAACCGATTCTTCAAACCTATTTAATTTTAAATTAATTTCAGCATATTTTCTCCAATACAATGTATTTTTATCATCAATTTCTATTGCCTTATTAATATAAAATAATGCTTTGTTAAAACTTTTATTTTTAATTGTTAATTCGGTTATTGCTAACCAACCTTTATCTAACAATGGATCTTCGTGTACCGCTTTTTTATAAAATTGAATTGCTAAGGTTGTTTCATTAAGTTTTTCATAACATTCTCCAATTCTAAGAAAAACAAATGAAGTTGGATCATCTAAGTCTATTGTTGTTTTATAGTTTTCAATAGCTTCTTCAAATTTATTAAGCTGCTCTAATGTTTTGGCTTTTTCTAAATACCCTCCAACAAAACATTCGTCAATTAATACAGCATAATCAAAAGCTCTTAAGGCTTGTTCAAAGTTTTCAACAATAAAATATTGTCTTCCTAATTGATGCCAAGCAACCTCACTATAAGGATCTTTATTAATATAATTATTTAAATATGTTATTGCATCTTGATGCTTATTTTGCATGTCAAAACAATAAATAACATTATACAACGAAGAGTAATCTTCAAAATCAACTTCAAGACATTTAGCAAAATTTAACCTTGCATCATCAAAATTATCAAGATATAAATATTCCATTCCTATCATCGATAAAACATCTACTTGATCATCCGTATACACCAATGCAATTTTTAATGCATTTATAGCTTTTTCGTGATCATCAAACTTAGAATAAATACTTGCTTGTTGAATATAAACCTCTTCATTTGTTGGCTCAATTGCTTGAATCTCTTTTAACAGACAAGAAGCTTCATCTAATTTATTATCAAAAATCAATAATTCTGCCTTAAGTAATTTCATTAAAACAGAATTTGGATGTTGAGTTAACCCAAGTTTAATTGCTTTTTTGGCTAAAGATATTTTTCCTGAATCAATATAATAATGTATAATCTCCTCAAATTCAATAGAATCGAAAAAATAAACACTATTAGTTTTTAGCATTGATTCGAATTTTGAAAGCGGTAAATTATTTTCTTTTGGAGTTAGCGACATATATCAAGAATAAATAATTTCTATGAAAATAAAAATACAAGAACAAAAGCTTTCTTTAATAATAACTTCTAAATGTTTTTAACAAATTAATTAACAAAATGGTTTATATTTGTATTCCAAACAATGTTTGGTATTGCAATGAGCAAAAAAAATCTACTTAACTCCAAAGAAATTCACATTATTTTACATCGATTAGCTTGTCAGCTAATTGAAAACCATGATGATTTCAAAAACACCGTACTTATTGGCATTCAGCCACGAGGTATTTATTTAGCAGAAAGATTGGTTTCTATTTTAAAGAACGATTATAATATCAAGTCTATAAATTTAGGGCAATTAGATATCACTTTTTATAGAGATGATTTTAGAAGGCGCGGTGAACCCCTAGAAGCTAATAAAACGAATATCAATTTTACCGTAGAAAATAAAAATATAGTTTTTATTGATGACGTTTTATACTCTGGAAGAAGTATTAGAGCTGCACTAACTGCTATTCAATCATTTGGAAGACCTTCAGATATTGAACTTCTTGTATTAATTGACAGAAGATTTAGTAGACATCTACCAATTCAGCCAGATTATAGAGGTAGACAAGTTGATGTAATAAATAAAGAAAGAGTTACCGTAAATTGGAAAGAAAACAACGGAGAAGACGCCGTGTATATAACAAATAATTAAATCATGAGTCAGTTAAGCGTACAACATCTTCTAGGAATAAAACATTTAAAAAAGGCTGATATTGATTTAATTTTTAAAACAGCTGATCATTTTAAAGAAGTAATCAATCGTCCAATTAAAAAAGTTCCTTCATTAAGAGATATAACCATAGCTAATTTGTTTTTTGAAAACAGCACAAGAACAAAACTTTCGTTTGAATTAGCTGAAAAAAGATTATCTGCAGATGTAATTAATTTTTCTGCCAGTCAATCTTCAGTGAAAAAAGGTGAAACCCTTATAGATACTGCCAACAATATATTATCTATGAAAGTTGATTTAATTGTTATGCGTCATCCAAACGTTGGCGCTTGTGATTTTTTATCGAAACATGTAGATGCTAAAATTGTAAATGCCGGAGATGGAACACACGAACACCCTACACAAGCACTATTAGACTCTTATTCTATAAGAGAAAAACTAGGAACAGTAGCAGGCAAAAAAGTTGTTATTGTAGGAGATATATTACACTCTAGAGTTGCCCTTTCAAATATTTATGCCCTAAAATTACAAGGTGCCGAAGTAAAAGTTTGTGGTCCAAAAACCTTAATACCAAAATATATTGAAGAATTAGGTGTAAGCGTAGAATACAACATTAGAAAAGCATTAGAATGGTGTGATGTTGCCAATGTTTTACGAGTACAAAACGAACGAATGGCAATTAACTATTTTCCATCAACAAGAGAATATGCTCAGTTATTTGGAATTAATAAAAAACTTTTAGATTCAATTGGCAAGAAAATTGTTATCATGCATCCAGGACCAATTAATCGTGGTGTAGAAATTACAAGCGATGTTGCAGATGCAGACCAATCTATTATTTTAAATCAGGTTGAGAATGGTGTTGCAGTTAGAATGGCCGTTATTTATTTATTGGCTGAACAAATTGAAAGACATAATTAAATGAAAATTACAAAAGACAAAAAATTTATTTTAATAAAACCAGTAGATGCATCTTTAGAATTATTTCTAAAAAATGTTGAGAATGAGTACCATAATTTTAAAGGTGAACATTTAATTTTAGACTTTTCAGAAATTATTAACACTAAAATTGAAGAATTATTATTATTTTTGAATATAAGTTCAACTCATAAAGAAAACGGCACAAGTTTTGTGATTATTTGTACAGGAATAAATATAGATGAAATTCCAGATGAATTAAATATTGTGCCAACATTTAAAGAAGCGTTGGATATTTTGGAAATGGACGCTATTGAACGAGAATTAGGATTTTAAAAAGAATATTGCTTATTGATGAAAAAACTACTTTTAATATCATTTTTATTTATTTTTACTATTTCTTTTGCGCAGCAAAAAGAAAATACAAATAATGTTATTAAAAATAGCAAATCAACTTCTACGTTAATTTCTGTATCAGCATATCCAAATCCGTTTACTTCAAGAACTAATATTAATTTTGTTTCTTCAAAATCTCAATCTATTGAATTTTCAATTAAAAATTTAGTAGGAAAAACTGTTTATCTTGAAAAATTTGAAGCAAGACCGGGCAGAAATTCGGTTTTATTTAACCGCAACGATTTACCTAACGGAATGTATATATACTCCTTACAATCCGGTTCCGAAAATATTTCTAAAAGACTTGTAATTAGATGAGTTTAAAACTCACAATTTTGGGCTGCCATTCAGCCACTCCTCGAGTAAATGCAAATCCAACGGCTCAATTTCTTGAGATAAAAAATCATAATTTTTTAATAGATTGTGGTGAAGGGACTCAAGTTCAGTTAAGGAGATTTGGAATTAAGTTTTCAAAAATAAAACACATCTTTATTTCTCATTTACACGGAGATCATTTTTTTGGTCTAGTTGGTTTAATTTCAACTTTTAGGCTATTAAATAGAGAGTCTGAGCTACACGTTTATGGACCAATTGGCATAAAAGAGGCAATTACCCTTCAATTAAAAATATCGAATTCTTGGACCCAATATCCTCTAATTTTTCATGAACTTTCTTCTAAAAAAAGTGAATTAATTTTTGAAGATTCAAAAGTTGAGGTATTTACTATTCCGTTAGATCATAGAGTGTACACCAATGGTTTTTTATTCAAAGAAAAGGTTGGTGAAAGAAAACTTAATATGAGTACAATTAAAAACGTTGACGAAATTGAAATTTGTGATTATCAAAACCTAAAAAACGGAAAAGATTTTATTTTAAATAACGGAAATATAATTAAAAACAACGAGCTTACATTAGAACCTAACACACCCAAAAGTTATGCTTTTTGTAGTGATACTTCGTATTTCCCGCCAATTATAGATATTATTAAAGAGGTCAATTGCCTTTATCATGAATCTACATTTTTAAAAGATAAAGAGTCTTTAGCATACACAACAAAACATGCTACTGCTTCCCAAGCAGCTAGTATTGCAAAACAAGCCAAGGTTAAGCAATTAATTATAGGCCATTACAGTGGTAGATATAAAAACATTGAAGATTTTAAAACAGAAGCTCAGGAAATTTTTGAAAACACATATTTAGCTGAAACGGGAAAGGTTTTTGAAATATTCTAATATTTACCAATACTTAATAACACTAACGTACAACTGTGCTCAAAATAAATGTTATTTTGACGTAGTAAATTTTCGAAATATTCGTTTTCGGTTCCAGGATTAAAAATTACTCTTTTTGGATTTAACTTTAAAATGTACTTATAATATTCAATTTGATTGTGCTTATTCAAATACATGGTAACTGTATCTATACTTTCAAATTTCTTTTTAAAATTTAAAATTTCAACATCCCCTATTTTTCCTTTCTTTTTACCAATTGCAACAACATTAATTCCATTGTTTACTAATTTTTTTACAGCTATATTTGAATATCGATTTGGATTTGTTGACGCTCCTAATACTAAAGTTTTTTTATTCATAAATTAATTATTCTATGCTAAAAAAAGCCTCTAAAAAGTATTTTAGAGGCTTTTTTTAACATATATTTTTTTCACTACCATCTCATTATAACACTTCCCCAAGTAAAACCACTTCCAAAGGCTGCTAATACAACCAAATCGTTTTCTTTAATTTTACCTTTTTCCCAAGCCTCAGTTAATGCTATTATTACAGAAGCTGCCGTAGTATTTCCATACTTTTGAATATTATTAAACAATTGATCGTCTGATAAATTAAACTTCTTTTGAATAAATTGTGCAATACGCAAATTTGCTTGATGCGGTATTAACATGTCAATATCCGAAACTTTTAAATTATTAGCTTGCAACCCTTCATTAATTGCTTGAGAAAAACGAACAACTGCATGTTTAAAAACAAAAGTACCATTCATATAAGGGAAATAAGACTCATCATTTTCGTCATTTTCTTTTAAAATTTCAGGAACCCAATGTCTAATGCTTGGTGCAATAACAGTTAGTTCTTCGGCGTGTTTTCCTTCAGAGTGTAAATGACTCGATAAAATTCCTTTCGAATTATCTTCCGTTCTAGATAAAACAGCCGCTCCTGCCCCGTCTCCAAATATTACAGAAACACTTCTTCCTCTAGTGGTTTTATCTAAACCTCCAGAATGATATTCCGATCCAATAACCAAAATATTTTTATACATTCCTGTTTTTATAAATTGATCTGCAACAGACATCGCATAAACAAATCCTGAACATTGATTTCTAATATCAACGGCCCCAACTGTTCTTAATCCCAGCATGTCTTGTATTTGCACACCGCAACCAGGAAAATAATAATCAGGACTTAATGTTGCAAAAACAATAAAATCAATATCTTCAGCTGTTAACCCAGCTCTTTCAATTGCAATTCTTGATGCCTTTGCTCCCATAACGGCCGATGTATCATCACTTCCTTCTTTAATCCATCTGCGTTCTTTTATACCGGTACGTTCTTGAATCCACTCATCATTGGTATCCATAATCTTTGATAAATCATCATTTGTAACAATGTTATCCGGCACATAATACCCCAGCCCTGTTATTTTAGAATTATACATACTATTATATTTAATTTAAACTATCTCAAACTTACTAAAATAATGACTGTTGTACAACAATAAAGTTAGCTTAGTAGTTACATTTAACTTAATTTAATAAAGTTCCATTATTTCATTGATTCCCTTTCTCTTAATATCGGGCACAAAAACTTTATTAGCCTCATAACCCACAGGTAACAACAAAAACGCCCGTTCATTTTTTGGTCTTTCTAATATTTTTTCTAAAAATCGCATTGGGCTAGGTGTATGAGTTAAAGTAGCTAAACCCGCATTATGAATTGCTGCAATTAACATTCCACAAGCAAGTCCAACAGATTCATTAACATAATAATTCTGATGTTTTTCACCATTTTTATCTATTTCATAAGCTCGCTTAAAAACAATAATTAAATAAGGAGCTTTTTCTAAAAACGGTTTATTAGCATCCGTTCCCAAATGTTTTAAATCATTTAACCAACTTTCACTCATTCGCTCAGCGTAGCTTTTTCGCTCTTCTTCCTCGGCCGCTTTTCTAATTTTACTTTTAATTTCAGCACTTTTAACAACACAAAAAGTCCAAGGTTGTTTATTTGCTCCTGAAGGTGCAGTTGAAGCTGTTTTAATAATGTTTTCAATTACTTCTAACGGAACAGCTTTATTAGAAAAATCTCTAATAGATCTTCTTTTATTATTATATGTGAAATATTTTTTTGAACGTTGAATCATTTCTTCCTCAGAAAATACTTCTTGTTGATGTCTTATATGCTTAAAACCTTCTATGGTAATAAATTCCTCGTTATTCATATTTAGTGTTTAAAAGCTAAAAATAGTAAAAAGGAACATAATTTCACTTTGAATATGTCATAATGTCACAGATACAAGTTTGGTATTCTATTTGACAAGATAAAAGCATTAAATAATAAACTAAAAAAAATATAAAATATGGCAACTGGAAATATTAATGTAACTGCTGAAAATATTTTTCCTATTATTAAAAAATTCTTGTATTCTGATCACGAAATATTTTTACGTGAATTAATATCGAATGCAACAGATGCAACTTTAAAATTAAAACATTTATCTACTTTAGGTGAAGTTAAAGGAGATATTGGAAACCCTATACTTGAAATTAAAGTTGATAAAGAAAAAAAGGAAATTAGAATTATTGACCAAGGAATTGGGATGACTGGTGAAGAAGTTGAAAAATACATTAACCAAGTAGCTTTTTCTGGAGCAGAAGAATTTGTTGAAAAATACAAAGATAAAGTTGAAGATTCAGGAATTATTGGACACTTTGGTTTAGGTTTCTACTCTTCATTTATGGTAGCGGAAAAAGTTGAAATATTCACAAAATCATTTGTTGAAGGTTCAAAAGCTGTAAGATGGGAATGTGATGGAAGCCCACAATACACTTTAGAAGAAACAGATAGAACGGAAAGAGGAACTGAAATTGTATTACATATTGATGATGATTCTTTAGAGTTTTTAGAAGACAACAAAATTACAGAGCTTTTAAATAAGTATAACAAATTTATGCCTATTCCAATTAAATTTGGAACAAAGGAAGAAACTTTACCATTACCTGAGGGAGCTGAGGAAGGCGCAGAACCTGAAAAAATTACAGTTGATAATATTGTAAATAATCCGAACCCAGCTTGGACAAAAAATCCAACTGAACTAAATGATGAAGATTATAAAGCATTTTACAGAGAAATGTATCCTATGCAGTTTGAGGAGCCTTTGTTTAACATTCATTTAAATGTTGATTATCCTTTTAACTTAACAGGAATTTTATATTTCCCTAAACTTAGTAAAAGTGTAGACCCAACTAAAGACAAAATTCAATTATACCAAAACCAAGTTTTTGTAACTGATAATGTTGAAGGAATTGTACCAGACTTTTTACAAATGTTACGTGGTGTAATAGACTCTCCAGATATTCCTTTAAATGTTTCTCGTTCGTATTTACAAGCTGATGGAGCCGTTAAAAAGATATCAAGTTACATTACACGTAAAGTTGCAGATAAATTAATTAGCTTGTTTAAAAATGACCGTGAAGGTTTCGAAGCTAAATGGAATGATATTAAAGTTATTATTGAGTATGGAATGCTTTCAGAAGAAAAATTCTTCGAAAAATCTGACAAATTTGCATTGTACCCTACTGTTGACAAAACTTATTTTACTTTTTCTGAATTAGAAGAGAAAATAAAGCCCGCTCAAACAGACAAAGATGATAAACTTGTAATTTTATATGCTTCTGATGAAAAGACACAGCACAGTTATATTGAGGCTGCAAAAGAAAAAGGATATGAGGTACTTTTATTAGATTCTCCTATTGTTTCTCACTTAATTCAAAAACTTGAAGGAAGTAAAGAAAATATTCAATTTGTTCGTGTAGATTCTGATCATATTGACAATTTGATTAAAAAGGACGAAGATAAAATTAGTAAACTTTCTGATGAAGAAAAAGATAAATTAAAACCAATAATTGAAGAAGCTATTCCTAAGGAAACTTACACCGTTCAATTAGAAGCAATGGATTCTAATGCTAATCCGTTTATGATTACACAACCAGAATTTATGCGTAGAATGAAAGAAATGCAAGCTTCAGGTGGTGGAGGAATGATGGGAGTGGGTAACTTCCCTGATATGTTTAATTTAGTTGTAAATACTAACAATGACCTAGTTGGTGAAATTTTAAACACTAAAACTAAAAAGAAACAAGAGCGCTTAATTCAACAAGCCTTTGATTTAGCTAAACTTTCGCAAGGCTTACTTGAAGGTGAGGATTTAACTACTTTTATAAAACGTAGTTTTGAAATGATAAAATAAATTTAAAACTTATATATTTAGAAAAGCCTTAACAATTGTTAAGGCTTTTTTTTAGTATTTTTACGCAAAAACCAACTATTTATAACATTGGCATTTTTTTTGCAAGTAAATTAGTTAAAATCTAAGTATGAACATTTCATTAAAAATATTTATTAGTCTTTTGTTATTTTTCAGCGCTTCTATTGCTGTTTTTGCACAAACGGACACGCCTAAAATAAAAAGAATAGATAATGAAATTAACACTACTAAAAGTACAAATCAATTACAAGCAAAATCTTTTAAACCAGCATCTAATCAAAATATAGACCTTCGAATAGATAAAAAATTAGATATCGATGTCATTAATAAAAACTTAAACACCAACAAATCCAATTCAAATAGCACGTTTTTAATGGAAACATTACCCGAAAATAATGATATAATTGGTAAAAAATATTGGAAAGGTAAGGACATTACTCACGCTAAGCTTAAAAGTAATTTTAGTTTAGGTACAATAACAAGCAGTACAAAATCGGTAAAAATTGAATGTAGAGATTATAGCGCCATAGATGGTGACAGAATAAGAATTTACCTAAATGAGCAAATTGTTAGTGATAATATTGGTTTAAAATCTAATTACTATGTGTATTATATAGATTTAGAAAAAGGTTATAATAGAATCGATTTTCAAGCTTTAAATCAAGGATTATCTGGTCCAAATACTGCAGAGTTAGCGGTATATGATGCAAATGGCAATTTAATTTCTTCTAAAGAATGGAATTTAACAACTGGGCAAACTGCCACTATTGGAATCATTCAACAATAATATAAAAAAATGGTTCTTGCAGCTTCTGGAATAATTTTACAAAGAAAAAAAATACTTTTATTACAACGCTCCAACTATACCGATCGCTATCCTGGTTTTTGGGGATGTCCAGGTGGAAGAGCAGAAAAAGGTGAAACCGCTGAACAAAATGTAATTAGAGAAGTAAAAGAAGAATGTAACTTACATTTTTCTCCAACAGAAATTATTAAAACTGGTGTTTGGCAACAAAGAGAATTTTATCGGTTTTTAGGTAATTGGTCTGGAGAAATTAAAATTCAGGAAGAAGAAGTTAGCGATTATAATTGGTTTTCTTACGAACAAGCTACTAGGCTTAAACTAGCATTTGATTATACCGAAATTATCGAAATACTTAAATCCAAAGATTTATTATAACGTTGTTAAAAACAATGAAGGTTAATTTTAATACCTTTATAATAATAACTTACTTTTCAAAAAAAAATAAAAATCAAAATAATTAATTCACATACCGTTCCAAATGGAACTCAAAAAATAAGACTACAAGAATATGCAACAAAAGTTTTTGCTTTATTCATTCCGTCAAAAAGCGGTATAAAAAAAGCAATAAAGGCTGAAAGAATATTATTGAATGGCGCTATTGGGCACACGTATTCTTGGATACAACCAGGACAAATTTTAGAATTACTAGACGATCCGAAAAAGAAACACAAAGTTTACAAATACAGATTAGAGATTGTTTATGAAGATGAACATATTGCAGCAATAAATAAACCTGCCGGAATTACTGTTAGTGGAAATGCTTTTAAAACAATTAGCAATGCTTTAACTTTTAATTTAAAAGAAAGTAATTTACCCGACGCATTAGCCGTACCAACTCCAGTTCATAGATTAGACAATCAAACATCGGGAATTTTACTTGTTGCAAAAACAAAAAATGCTCAAATTGAATTGGGTAAACAGTTTAGCAATCAGTCCATACAAAAAACGTATAGCACAATTGCAATTGGAGAAATAAATAAAAGTGGTATTATAAATTCGTCAATAGAAAATAAAACTGCAATAACAAATTTCGAAATAATATCAATTATTAAATCTTTAAAATATAAAAATTTAACCTGCTTAAAGGTTTTTCCTAAAACTGGTAGAACTCATCAAATTAGAATTCATTTATCATCAATTGGACATTCAATTTTGGGTGATAAATTATATGGAAATAAAGACACTATTCATAAAGGCAAAGGGTTGTTTTTAAGCGCAACTGAAATTATTTTTTTACATCCGAAAACAATGGCTCCAATTCATTTAAAAATTGAAATTCCAAATAAATTTAAATCACTTTTAGAACGAGAAAAAAGACGCTGGAATACTTACAACAAGTAATATTTTATTTATTAGGCAAATAAGTCGTTAAGTACTTTTGCCAATCGAATTCCTCCTTTATGCAACTGAGATCTTACCAACTCAAAATTTTCATACATATAATTATAACGTAAATTTTCTCCTACTTTAGCCGAACCATATACTTTAATTGCAAGTTGTTGAGTTTCATTAACCCAATCTTCAATACTTCCTGTTTGTAAATAATTCACCTGCTTTTTTGAAATAACATCGGTATTTTGAGCTAATTCCGAATATGTCATGTTATAATGAGTAAGCATTTTAGAATCCCAAACCGAGTGTAAATTTGTACCATTATCAAACCATTGCACCTGAATTGTATTTCCTCCTTTATCTTCAGATCGTCCTACATGCATTGGTTGATGTAAGTCACCTATAAAATGAACCAATAACTTTAAATAGAAAACTTTATCTTCAGTACTGGATGTTTTACTTAAAATAACCTCTTGACATTTTTTAATACCTGTAACTAAATCGCCTTTTGGATTTTTCTCAGCATCTTCATATTTAACTCCAAATGGCATATTTACATAATGCCAAGTATAGAACTCTCCATAGCGTTTATCCGATTTAATATCATCACCAAATGTTGATATCAAAGCCAAACTTTGACCATTTAATAGTTTAGCTATTTTTCGTTTTGTTTTTCCTTTTAAATAATCATTAGCAATTTCACCAATTGCTCTATGCCCAGTTAATCCCCATTCTGGATTTCCGCTATGTATTAACGAAAAAGTAAATAGGAAAGCAATTACGATATAAATCTTCTTTGGGTATTTCATTTATTGAACTTTTGGCAAAGGTAAAAAATAAATGATATCATAAAAATTTGCTCAATTAAAATTATTTTATATCTTTATGATATCATTTTAATATCACTTTAAATAATTTCATATGACTCAAGAAAAATTAATAAAAGTTTCAAACGGCTATTTTATGCTATTTCTAGTCGCTTTGTTTATAGCGGGCATAATTACCGGCATTTTTAAAGAACTTACATGGCTCATACTAGGTTCAATTGTTCTAGCTGTAATAACAATCCCAGGTTTCTTTTTAGTAAACCCAAATACTTCAAAGGTTCTACTATTATTTGGAAAATATATTGGAACTGTAAAAGAAAATGGCTTTTATTGGGCAAATCCCTTTTACAAAAAGAGAGGTATTTCTTTAAGAGCAAGTAATTTTGATAGTGAAAGAGTTAAAGTTAACGACAAACTTGGTAATCCAATAATGATTAGTACCATTTTGGTTTGGAAAGTAAAAGATACCTATAAAGCTGCTTTTGATGTTGATAATTACGAGAATTTTGTGCGTGTTCAATCGGATGCTGCCGTAAGAAAATTAGCCAGTCTTTATCCATATGATAACTTTGAGGATGATGGTAAAGATGAAGAAATAACATTACGCGCAAGTGTAAATGAAGTTAGTGAAGCTCTTGAAGAAGAACTTTCTGAAAGATTAGATATGGCAGGAATTGAAGTATTAGAAGCTCGAATAGGTTATTTAGCTTATGCTCAGGAAATAGCAAACGCTATGTTAAAACGTCAACAAGCAACAGCCATAATTGCGGCACGTCATAAAATTGTAGAAGGAGCTGTAAGCATGGTTGAAATGGCAATTGACAAACTAGGACACAACAATATTGTTGATTTAGATGAAGAACGAAAAGCTGCAATGGTTAGTAATTTAATGGTTGTGCTGTGTTCCGATAAAGACACAACTCCAATTGTAAATACAGGAACTCTAAATCATTAAGATAGAATTTAATGCGTGTTTTTGAAGAATCACAAAAATTTACCCAAACTTGGATACTAGTAATTTTATTAATTAGTACAATTCTTCCAATAATGGCAATTGTAAAAGAATGGAACCTAAAAGTAGATAAAAGTATTCAGGCTAACTTAGGTGCTGTTTTAGGTATTGGAGTTGTAATTTTAGTTATTTCACTTATATTTCTATTCAAATTAAAAACTAGAATAGATGAAACTGGAATTACATATCAATTTTTTCCTATTCACATAAAACCTCAACAGATTCCTTGGAATGATATTGAGAAAATATACGTTCGTAAATACAATCCAATTTTAGAATATGGTGGATGGGGTTTTAAAGGTGGAATATTTTTCAAAAAAAGAGGAACAGCTTTTAACGTTTCAGGAAATATAGGTATTCAAATTGAATTAAAATCAGGAAAAAAAATTCTTTTTGGAACCCAATTAAAAGAAAAAGCTGAACAAGCTTTACGTTATTATAAAAACCAACATAATGATTAGAGTATTAGCATATATACTATTATTTATTTCCGCTTCTGTATTTGGACAAAATTATATGGAGAATGAATTGACCATTAATTCAGGTAAATCTACTCTAAACGGCACTCTTTTAACCGTTAATTCCAAAAGCAAAACACCTTTGGTGATTATTATTCCTGGATCTGGACCAACAGATAGAAATGGAAATAGTTTTGCAACAAATAATAATTCTTTGAAATTTTTAGCAAAGGCCTTAGCGGAAAAAAATATTTCAAGTTATAGGTATGACAAAAGTGTAGTTTCTAATAAAAAAGAAGAAATAAATAAGGTAAACTCCTTACGCTTTGAACATTTAATTAATGAAACAAAAGCTGTACTTCAATATTTTAAAAATGAAAATAAATTCTCTAATGTAATTGTAGCTGGTCATAGCCAAGGAAGTTTGGTTGGAATGATTGCTTCGGCAATTAATGCCGATGCGTTTATCTCATTAGCTGGTGCAGGAAGAACAATTGATAAAATTATACTTGAACAAATAGCAAAACAAGCTCCAAATCTTGAGGACGAAACTTCAAGAATTTTAGAAAAACTAAAAAAAGGAAAAACGGTTAATGAATATAACATAATGCTTAGTGCCTTATTTAATAAATCGGTACAACCATTTTTAGTTTCTTGGATAAAATACAATCCAATAATTGAAATTGAAAAGCTTAATATCCCCGTATTAATTGTAAATGGCAGCAACGACATACAAATTAGCATAAAAGATGCTGAATTACTGCACAAATCAGCAAAAAACTCAAAACTTGAAGTGATTGAACATATGAATCACATTTTTAAAGAAATTAAAGGCGATTTATCAGAAAATATGAAATCCTACAACAATCCTGAACTACCAATTATGACGGATTTTTCAAATATAATTACGACCTTTGTAAACGATCTAAAATAAATATGGCAAAGAAAAAAGCATTTGCATTACGAATAAATGAAGATATGCTCAAAGCTATTGAGAAATGGGCTGCTGATGAATTTCGATCTACTAACGGACAGTTAGAATGGATGCTAAATAAATGCCTAAAAGATGCTAAACGATTACAAAAAAAAACAAACTCAAACGATAATGTATAGTATTAAAACTACCAAAAACGAAAATCCTCTATTAAATCAAGTAGTAATTTCTAATGAAAATTTAAACCTGAAAAGTATAATTTATCCAAATCTTGGGGCAGCAATTCAAGAACTTTCTGTTAACAATGTTTCAATTATTGATGGAATAACAAATGACCAAGCTGGTTTAGATTTATACAAAACCAAGTTTAATTCCTCTTTTTTATTTCCGTTTCCAAACAGAGTAAAAGACGGAAAGTATTCTTTTGAAAATAAAGATTACCTATTAGAAGTAAATGAAACTAATTTAAACAACAGACTTCACGGTCATATTTTTAACAAAAGTTTTTCTGTAAAGTCACAAAAAGTTTCTGAAAAAAATGCAAGTGTAACTTTTAGTTATTCAGACAATGGAACAAGTGAAGGTTTTCCTTTTCCTTATGAAATAGAAATAACTTATAGTTTTTCAAACTCAAATATGTCTATTGATTTTAATGTATTAAATATAGGGAAAACTTCTTTCCCTTATGGAATTGGATGGCATCCATATTTTAATGCGAAAAATTTAGGAACAAGTGTTATAAACTTTAATGCCGATAATCAATATGTTGTTGACGAACAAATGATTCCAAAACAAGAAACTCCATTAAAATTTAAAACTCCTCTTGAATTAGGCGATACTTTTTTAGATGACTGTTTTATTACAAAAGAATCAAACGTTTCTTTTAAAACGGATGAATATGATATAAATATTGACTTTTCTTCAAAAACTCCAAACAGTTTTTTACAGTTTTATACACCTGACACTAGAGATTGTATAGCTATTGAACCAATGACTTGCGCACCAAATAGCGTTAATAATAAAGATGGGTTATTAACTTTAGCTCCAAAAGAAAACTATAGCTGGAATATTAGCTTAAATTTTTAAATAACTTTATTTAATAAAAAAAAACTCCAAATTTTATTTTGGAGTTTTTTTTATTTTATTTTTTACATCTTATTTTTTCGGATGCACTAATTTCATTTCTTCAATAAGGTTTTTAGCTCCTGCATATTTATCAATAATAAATAACACATAACGCACATCAACCATAATACTTCTAACAATATCCGCATCATAATGCAAATCACTCATTGTTCCTTCCCAAGTAGTATCGAAAGCTAAGCCAATCATATTACCATTTGCATCCACAACAGGACTACCAGAATTTCCACCAGTCATATGATTTGTAGTTAAAATGTTTACGGGCATTTTTCCATTTTCACCATACTGTCCGTAATCTTTAGATTTATATAAATCTTGTAATTTTTGTGGAACATCAAATTCATAATCCCCAGGTTTATGTTTTTCCATTACTCCTTTTAAATAAGTAGTTGTATTATAAGTAACACCATCTTTTGGATTGTACCCTTTAACCATTCCATAATTTACTCTTAAAGTACTGTTTGCATCTGGAAAAAATCTTTTGTTTGGAAAAACATCCATTAGAGCTTTCATATACTTTTTTTGAACAGCTGCCAATTTTAAATTAATTTGCTGATAAGTAGGTTCAATTTTTTTATAAAATGCATTGTGCAATTCTTTTCCAAAAATATATGCACTATCCTCGTTTAATTTTTTAATTACCTCTTCTGAAGACCCCTTAAATAATTCTTCTACTCCTTCAAAAGTTGTTAATTTGGACGTACTATAAATGTTATTTGCTAAAGTTGAAAAATCTACATTAACCATAGTTGATGGTAAAAACTCTTTTGGAGATTTTTTAGCATATAAAGCAACTAATTTTTCAAATACTGGCTTATCTACTTGTGCACTGTAATTTTTAAATTTACCTTGTAATGATGCCAAAACCCCTGCTTTATTACCTTCAAAAGCATTATTTCCACCTCCTAAATAGGCCTGCTCTAATTGATATAAGCTAAAAGTAATACTTAACAATTCAACATTTCTATAAGCAACTTCAATCCAATAATCTCGAGCCAAAGAAACACTTTCGATTTCTTTATATAATTTTTCAAAATCAGAAAGAAGAGTTGAATATCCAACTAAGTCTTTTTCCTTAACTATTTTAGAGAATTCGGCTTCTAATTCTCTCTTTTTTTCAATTGCATTGGTATTGTTAATTCCTTGGCTTTCCCCAATCCACTTTTTCCAATAATTTGCAATAGAAGCAAATTTAGAAGCGTATTTAATTTTAATCTCAGGATCCTTACGCATATAAGAATCAACAACTTTTAATGCGGTATCTCTAATCTCAATTTTAGCAGGATTTATAACATTTGCAATTTGATTAACTCCAACTGCCGGTAAATACTCATTTGTACGACCTGGGAATCCAAAAACCAAGGTAAAGTCATTTTCTTCAACTCCATCTAAAGAAATTGGTAAGTAATGATTTGGTTTGTAAGGAACATTATCTTTTGAATACTTTGCTGGGCGATTATTTGCATCGGCATAAATACGAAACATAGAAAAATCTCCTGTATGGCGAGGCCACATCCAGTTATCTGTATCTGCACCAAATTTTCCAATTGAAGTTGGAGGAGCACCTACCAATCTAACATCTGTAAATTTCTCAATTACAAATAATAAATATTGATTTCCTTTGAAAAAAGATTTAATATATGATTCTTGCCAAGCTTCTTTTTTTGAAGCTTTATTAACTTTTAATATATTTTGATTGATAATTTTCAATTTTGCTGCTTCATCCATATCGTCAGAAACTCCAGCAAAAACTTCCGCAGTTACATCATCAATTCTTTTGATAAAAGTTGCGCTTGCCCCTTCGTTTGGAAGTTCTTCTTCATAACTCAATGCCCAAAAACCATCTTTTAAATAATCATGTTCTATAGTTGAATGCGATTGAATTTCACCATAACCACAGTGATGATTAGTTAATAATAAACCATTTGGAGAAATAACTTCAGAAGTACATCCGTTTCCAAAATGCGCAATAGCATCTTTTAAGCTCGAATTATTTACATCATAAATATCATTTATCGACATTTTCATTCCCAATTGAGCCATCTCATCTGCGTTCATACCTTCTAATAAAGATGGTATCCACATTCCTCCTTGAATGTCTCGAGTATCTTGTTGAGCTACTGGAACTTCAACTTTTTTCGCAATTTGAGTAGTTTCTTGTACGGTTTTACATGAAACAACTAACAATGCTGCTATCAAATAAAGTTTAAAATATTTCATTCTTTTATATAATTGTATTTATTTATTTTTTTTAGGATGAACTAAAGTCATTTCTTTAATTAAATTTTTTGCTCCTGCATATTTATCTACTATAAATAATACATAACGAACATCAACCATAATATTTCTACAAATATCTGGATCGTAATTCATATCACTCATTGTTCCTTCCCATACTCTGTCAAAATTTAAACCTATAAGATTTCCTTCGGCATCAATTGCTGGACTTCCCGAGTTTCCTCCAGTAGTATGATTAGTTCCAATAAAACAAACCGGAATTTTACCGTTTTCGGCATATTGTCCGTAATCTTTGTTTTTGTATAATTCTTGTAATTTTTGAGGAACATCAAACTCATAATCTCCAGGAATATATTTTTCCATTACACCCTCTAAATAGGTTGTGGTATTAAAATAAACTCCATCTTTTGGTTCGTAACCTTTAACCTGACCGTAAGTTACACGAAGTGTACTGTTGGCGTCTGGAAAAAAGCGTTTATTAGGAAAAACCTCCATTAAACCTTTCATATACTTTTTTTGAACCGCTTCTAATTGCATATTCAATTGCTGAAATTTAGGCTCTATTTTATTATAAAAAATAGTATGTAATTCTTTTCCAAATTTATAAGCTTCATCATTATTCAATTTTTCAATAACTTCTGTGGCGGAACCAGCAAGTAATTCGGTTGCACTTTCTAAAGAAGTTAACTTTGACCTTGAATAAATACGATTTGCTAGCTCATTAAAATTAACATTTTTCATATTTAAAGGAACATAATCACTTGGCGCTTTTTCTGCATAAAGACTCGCTAATTTAGCGAAAACTGGTTTATCTACTTTTGCGCTATAATTTTTAAAAGTCCCATTCAATCTGCTTAAAATTGTAGTTCTTGCACTATTAAAAGCTTCTTCTCCTCCTCTTAAAAAAGCTTGCTCTAATTGATATCCTCTAAAGGTAATTCCTAATAATTCTACATTTCGGTAAGCCACTTCAATCCAATAATCACGAGCCAAAGAAACACTTTCAATTTCTTTATATAAATTTTCGAAATCAGACAATAAAGTTGAATAACCTACTAAATCTTTTTCTTTTACAATTTTTGAAAATTCGGCTTCCAAAGCTCTCTTTTTTTCAATAGCTTTTGATTTTTCAATTCCTTGATTTTCACCAATCCATTTTTTCCAATAATTAGCAATTGAAGCATATTTAGATGCGTATTTTATTTTAATTTCGGCATCTGAGCGCATAAAACCGTCAACAATCTTTAACGCATTTTCTCTAACTTCAATTTTAGCAGGGTTTAACACATTTACCGTTTGATCAATACCAACGGCCGGTAAATATTCATTAGTAGTTCCAGGAAAACCGAAAACTAATGTAAAATCATTTTCTTCAACCCCATCCAATGAAATTGGCAAATAATGATTTGGCTTGTATGGTACATTTTCTTTAGAATATTCTGCAGGACGATTATTAGCATCAGCATAAATACGGAACATAGAAAAATCTCCAGTATGACGAGGCCACATCCAGTTATCAGTATCTGACCCAAATTTACCAATAGATGTTGGAGGTGCACCAACCAAACGAATATCCTTATATTCTTCGGTTATAAATAACATGTATTGGTTTCCTTTATACATTGCCTTAACATTTGCATCTTGCCAAGTTTCTTTATTTGCCGATTTTACAACTTTTAAAATATTTTGATTTATCTTCTTTAATTTTGAAGCTTCATCTAAATCACTTGTAACACCTGCAAAAACCTCAGCAGTAACATCGTCAATTCTTTTTATAAAAGTTACTGTCATACCTGGATTTGCTAATTCTTGGTCGTAACTCATAGCCCAAAAACCATTTTGCAAATAATCATGTTCAACTGAAGAATGCGATTGAATAGCTCCGTATCCACAATGATGATTGGTAAGTAACAATCCATTTGGGGATATAATTTCAGAAGTACAACCTCCATTAAAATGAACAATGGCATCTTTTAAACTAGAGTTATTAACATCATAAATATCCTTGGCAGTCATTTTACTTCCTAACTGCTGCATTTCAACTTCATTAACACCTTCAAGCAATGAAGGGATCCACATTCCTCCTTGAATTTCTCGTGTATCAACCGTTTTTGAAATTGTATTGTGCTGCGTTTCAGTTGTTTCTTTAATAGTTTTGCATGAAACTATTAGTAAAGCAACAAATAAATAAGGTATTATATATTTCATTTCATTAAAATTTAATGCAACAAATATAAGAAACCCATCAATCTTAAATTACGAATAACAAAATAAAAAATATTAAATTAGCCGAAATTCAAAAAAAATATATGGATACTACACCATTTTTTACACAAGACACAATAAGTTTTGGAATATTAATGCTTACGCTTGGCTTTGTTTTTTATACTTCAACAAGTAAAACAAAAGGATGGGTTAAATTTTACAAATATGTTCCAGCTCTTTTAATGGCTTATTTACTGCCCGCACTATTTACTTCAGCAAAAATTATTGCTCCTGAATGGGAAAGTGTAAATGAGGTTGGAATGGTTACCAAACATAGTTCCCAACTATACTACGTAGCAAGTAGGTTTTTACTACCTGCGGCATTGGTTTTGATGACTTTAAGTATTGATTTAAAAGCAGTTTTTAATTTAGGTCCAAAAGCTTTAATTATGTTTATTACAGGTACCATTGGAATTATAATTGGAGGTCCCATAGCAATTCTATTAATATCTACTTTTTCGCCTGAAACAGTTGGTGGTGTTGGACCAGATGCTGTTTGGAGAGGTTTAGCCACTTTAGCTGGAAGTTGGATTGGTGGAGGAGCTAACCAAGCTGCAATGCTAGAAATATATGAATACAATCCAAAAAAATATGGTGGAATGGTATTAGTTGATATAGTTGTAGCAAATTTATGGATGGCAATTGTTTTAATTGGGATTGGAAAATCTGAAAAAATTGATAAATGGCTAAAATCAGATACTTCAGCTATTGAAGAGTTAAAAGAAAAAGTTTCTACATATGCTTCAAAAATTTCAAGAAATCCATCACTCTCTGATTTAATAATTATTTTATCCATTGCATTTACAATTGTTAGTTTTTCACATTTTGGAGCCAATACAATATCTATGTTTTTAAAAGAAAACTTTGAAGCGGTTAGTGATAAAAGTTCAGCTTTATCTTCATTTGGTTCTCAATTTTTTTGGATGATTAGTATTGCTACAATTTTAGGAATTATAGCTTCCTTTACTAGGTTAAAAAATTACGAAGGGGCCGGAGCGAGTAAAATAGGAAGTGTTTTTATTTATATTTTAGTTGCAACTATTGGTATGAAAATGGATTTGGGTAAAATATTTGAAAACCCAGGACTAATATTTATTGGACTTGTTTGGATGACCATACATGCTGTTCTATTAATTATTGTTGCAAAAATTATTAGAGCTCCTTACTTTTTTCTTGCTGTTGGAAGCCAAGCCAACGTTGGAGGTGCAGCCTCTGCTCCTGTTGTAGCTGCGGCATTTCACCCTTCATTAGCTACCGTTGGTGTTTTATTAGCTGTATTTGGTTACGTTGTTGGAACTTACGGTGCTATGCTTACTACTGAATTAATGCGAATAGTAGCACCTTAATTATTGTTTTTATTCAAATAAAAATTAGATATTTGTCTGTATAAATTTAATTTAATGAAAAAAATAGTTGGCCTCTTAATTATAGTAACCATTTTAGCTTCATGCGGTAATAATAAATCCGGAAATATGAAAGTAAATGGAAATATTGATGGATTGAAAAAAGGAACACTTTATTTACAAAAATATGTTGACACTTTATTAGTATCTGTAGATTCTGTTAGCGTTAACGGTGAAAGTAATTTTATACTTTCCGATAATGTTGAAAGTCCTGAAATATACTTTTTAATGTTAAATAATATTGAAGACGAAAAAATAACCTTCTTTGGTGAAAAAGGTGAAATCACAATAAATTCCAAATTGGAAAAGTTTGCTACTTCTGCTAAAATTTCTGGTTCAAAAAACCAGGATATCTTAAATGAGTACGAAGCAATGATGGTTAAATTTAACGGTGCTGAATTAGATTTTATTAAAGATCGATTTGAAGCTCAAAAAGAAGATGACCAAGAGGCTTTTTTAGAAATTCAAAAAAAAGAAAGCAACCTTATTAAAAGAAAATATTACTACACTACCAACTTTGCTATTCAACATAAAAATAAAGAAGTTGCACCTTATATTGCTTTAACCGAGTTATACTATGCAAATATTAAGCTATTAGATACAGTTAATAATTCATTAACTAAAAAAATTAAGGCATCAAAATACGGAGCTGAACTGGATAGATTTGTTACTCAAATAAAAGATAAAGAAAAATAAATTTCGTTGAAAATCAACATTAAAAAGCTCCAAATAATTATATTTTATTTGGAGCTTTTTTTAGAAAATTATACTATCATTTATTCTCAAAAAAATAGGAAAACAAAATTGTTTAATTTCCTTATAACTTTAGGTTAAATAAGTAATCTCTGCTTTTCTTATTTTACAATTAAAACTTGACCTATTGCTAAGTCATTCGATTTCAAATCATTAAGTTGCTTTAATTCATCAACTGTTAATCCATAGGATCTTGATATAGAATATAAAGTATCCCCTTTATTTACCGTGTAATTTGAAATATTATTTGAAGGATCAATATTTCTTTTAAAAGGTTTTCCTAAAACCTCTGTATCGTATTTATCTAAATTATACTTTTCAATTAAAGCAATTAATTTAGCTGGATATCTTCTATCTGTAGCGTAACCTGCAGCGCTCAAACCTTTTGCCCAACCAACATAATCACCTTGTTTTAATTTAAATAGTTTTGCATATCTAGATCTACCTACTAAAAACAAAGAATGATCTTCAAAAGATTTTGCTGGGTCCTTATATTTTCTAAAGCATTCTCCTTTCTCATCATCATCATGGTAAACCTTACCTCCATTCCAACCTTTGTGGCATTTTATTCCAAAATGATTGTTCGATTTTTGAGTTAACTGACTGTAACCGCTTCCCGATTCTAAAATACCTTGAGCCAATGTTATACTAGCAGGAATTTTGTACGTGCGCATTTTCTCCTTTGCCGTTTCATTGTACAGTTGTATATACTCAAGGGTTTTATTTTGAATTGGTGTAGTGGTTTTTGTAACTTTTTTAGCTGTTACAACTTTTGATTTATTAGAACTGCGTTTAGCTACAATTTCTTGTTGAGCCTTGTTGGATTTTTGAGCTATCTTTTTTTTAGATTTACAACTTGCTAATAATCCTACCAAAATTATACTATATATAAAATATTTCATTTTCATTTTATTCAATAACACATCTATTTTTTCTATTCAAAAAAGTATTCATCCCTTCAATTCCTTGTAAACCTCCCGTATGAATCGCTACTATTTTTGTCTTTTCCGAAAAATAATCTTTTTTAATCAAATCAACAATTCCAAACATCATTTTTCCAGTATAAATTGGGTCCAACGGAATACCTGTTTCTTTTTTAAATTTATTAATAAATTTAATTAATTCGTCTGTCACTTTACCATAACCTCCAAAATGATACTCTGTATTTAAACTCCAATTATTGTCCGTTAGTATGTATTTTTTAATTTCATTATGAAGAAAATTTCCTTTTAAAGCTGGAAAACCTATTACTTTTTGATGAGGTTTTAAAGAATTTATCAATCCCGAAATAGTTCCACCCGTTCCAATAGCAGAACAAACTATGTCATATTTTGAATCTTCTTCGGTTAAAATTTCTTCGCAGCCTTTTACCGCCAGTTCGTTGGTTCCACCTTCCGGAACCAAATAAAACTCCCCATATTTCTCTTTTAAAAATTGAATAAAACCTTCTGAATTTTTATTTCTGTACTCACTTCTAGAAACAAATTCAAATTGCATTTTATAATCAGAAGCAAATTTTAACGTTTGGTTATTTTCAATAACTTCCTGTAAATTATTTGCAAGTTCATCTCCCCTAATTACACCAATAGTTTTAAAACCAAATTCAAAACCAGCAGCAGCTGCTGCAGCAATATGATTGGAGTAGGCACCTCCAAAAGTTAAAAATGTATGATGGTTTAATTCCTTGGCCTTTTCTAAATTATATTTTAATTTTCGATATTTATTACCTGAAATAAAATGGTGAAGTTCATCTTCTCTTTTAATAAATAGTTCTACTTCTTTTCCTTCAATTTCAGAAAAAGTAATTTTTTGAGTTCTGCTATGTTTATTTTTTAAGAGCACGCTTCAATTTTTTCTTCTAAAGCCTCCCATTCTTCCATTAATCTTTCTGCCTTTAGCTTAGCTTCCTCATAGTTTTTAAAGAAATCTGTATTAGCTGAAGTAGCTTCATAGTCCTGAGCCAATGCTGCATCCATTTCTAATATTTTCTTTTCACATTCATCAATTTGCGATTCAAGTTTCGATAATTGATTTTTCATTCTTTTCAACTCCTTTTCTTCTTCTCGAGATAATTGATTTTTTTTCTTTTTAGATACATCAACAGTTTTGTTTACTACAGTTCTTTTTTCAGCTTCACGTAAGTTTTCAATTTGATGTTGTTCTAAGAAAAAATCAATATCACCTAAGTATTCTTTAATAACTTTATCCTTAAATCCATAAACCGTTGTAGCTAAACCTTGTAAAAAATCTCTATCATGCGATACTAAAATAAGCGTTCCATCAAATTTACTAAGTGCTTGTTTTAACACATTCTTGGAAGCTATATCTAAATGGTTAGTTGGCTCATCCATAATTAAAACATTGAAAGGCAACAACAACAATTTACAAAGTGCTAGCCTATTTCTTTCTCCTCCAGAAAGCATTTTAGCTTTTTTATCAACTGCATCTCCTCCAAATAAAAAGGAACCCAACATATCTCTAACTCTAGCTCGGTTGCCGTCAGTTGCAGCATCTTCCATTATTTCTAAAACTGTTTTCTCCGGCTCTAAATATTCCGATTGATTTTGAGCAAAATAACCAATTTGCACATTATGCCCCAATTTTAAATGACCTCCGTGAGGAATTTCTCCAACTAATATTTTTGCTAACGTAGATTTTCCTTGTCCGTTTTGACCTACAAAAGCAATTTTACTATTTCTTTCAATAAGTAAATCTACATTTTCCAAAACATGCTTGTCGCCATAACTTTTTGATAAATTTTCAGCTTCAACCACAATTTTACCAGGATCTTTTGAAACTTGAAAACGAATATTCATAACAGCATTATCGTCATTATCTACTTCAATTCGTTCTACTTTATCTAACTTTTTAATTAAAGATTGAGCCATAGTTGCTTTGTTGGCTTTTGCTCTAAACTTATCAATTAACAATTGGGTAGCTTTAATCTCTTTCTCCTGATTTTTTTGAGCTTGTAGCTGTTTTTCCTTTATTTCTCCTCTTAAAAGTAAAAACTGAGAGTATGGTTTTTTGTAATCGTAAATTTTACCCAAAGATATTTCAATGGTTCTATTTGTAACATTGTCTAAAAACATTTTATCGTGCGAAACAAGCACAATTGCGCCAGAATAATTTTTTAAGAAATTTTCTAGCCAAACAATTGATTCAATATCTAAGTGATTTGTTGGCTCATCTAATAATAAAATATCATTATCTTGAAGTAATAATTTTGCTAACTCAATTCTCATTCGCCAACCTCCGGAAAAAGTATCTGTTAGTTTATCAAAATCTTCTCTTTGAAATCCTAAACCTTGTAATATTTTTTCTGTGTTTCCTTGATAATTATAACCTCCAAGCAATTCGTATCTATGGGTATAATCATTAAGATTAACCATTAAATCATGATAATATTCACTTTCATAATCGGTTCTTTCTGCCAATTCAAGATTTACTTCTTCTAGCTTTAATTCTAGTTTCTTTATTTCTTCAAAAGCTTCATATGCTTCTTCTAAAATAGTTCTTCCTTCAACAAAATCAATATCTTGACGTAAAAATCCAATACGCACATCTTTATCAAAGGCCATTGTTCCAGATGAACTTTCAATATCTTTTGAAATTACTTTTAAGAGTGTAGATTTTCCTGCTCCATTTTTTCCTATTAAACCAATTCTATCTCCTTTATTTAACTTAAAAGTTATCTCTGAAAATAAATCAGAACCGGCAAAAGAAACCGATAAATTATGTACGTTAAGCATTTATATTTTATAATTAAATGTAAATTTGTCTTTATTTCAAAAATCGTACAAACTTACTATAAAAATGTTTGGTACTCAATTAAAGTTCATATTAATAATTTAACTTATTAACTCGCAATCAATCAACAATGATTAAAAAAGGAACAAAATTATATAGTGTATTATTTAATAAATGTCCTAGATGCCATAAAGGAAGTTTTATGGAAGGAAATAATATTTTTAGCTTTAAAAACATTAATAAAATGAAGGAAAGTTGTTCAAATTGCAACTTAAAATACATGATGGAACCTTCGTTTTATTACGGCGCTATGTATATTACCTATGCCTTATCAGTAGGAATTTCAGTAGCCACGTTTATAATTTCTAACCTTATTTTTAAACTAAACTTATTACAGTGTTTTATACCAATAGTAGTAGTCCTAATTTTAACATCTCCAATAACACTTCGTTTTTCAAGAATTATTTGGATAAATATATTTGTTAAATATAATCCAAAGCTAAAAGATTCTAAAAACGATTAATTGTAAAATCATTATCTAGCTCTACACCCTTTTCTAAATGGTTGTAAAGTGTTTTAGCAGCTAATGGAGCAATCATTACACCTCGAGTGCCCAATCCGTTAAAGACAGCTAAATTGTTGTGTTTTGGATGCTTTCCTAATAAAGGTCTTCTATCTTTTATAGTTGGTCTTATACCTGCAACATGTTCTACAATTTTATAAGGAACCGTTAAAAAAGATTCTAACTTACTTATTAACTCGTTTTTACCTTCTTGTGTCGGATTTTTAGATTTATCTTTCCAATTAAAAGTAGCACCCACTTTATAATAATTATTTCCTAAAGGCATAACAAACACAGCCGCTTTAATTAAGAAATCCACTTTTAACTTAGGTGCATGTATTACTAATAATTCACCTTTAGCCTCCTTCATTGGTAAATAATTAAAGAATGGATTGGTACTTAAGCCAAAACCTTCGCAAAATACAACTTTTGTTGCTTGGAATTCTTCATATGTGCAATTAGATTGATCTAGCTTCAATTTTTCATAATTAAAGCTTTCATTTTTAAGCAATCCCATGGTTAATAAATAATTTCTATAATCATTTATCAAAGATTTTGTATCAATTCTGCCGGTATTTATTAATTTCCCAAATCCAAAATTCGATTGTATACCTTCATACTTTTCATGTAAAATTTCAGAAACCATATAATTTGAAAGCCTAGGTTTATCACTTGCTATAAACCAATTATTTTGTTCTTCTATAGTTTTAAATATTCGATAAATATCAACAGAATAATCATACTTTTTATTGAATTTTTTTTCTAAATCTTTATAAAAAGGCAAAGCTAAATTTAGCTGTTCAATTGCATTCCAAACAGGTGTAAATCTTTTTAAAATTACTGGATTATACATTCCTCCTGCAACAATAGATGAGTTTTGTGAATTATCTTCATAAACAATATATGATTTTCCATTTTTTTCTAATTCTCTAGAAAATGAAAGTCCTGCTAAGCCTAATCCAACAATAATATAATCTATTTTCATATTTCAAAATTACTTATTAAAACAAAAAACTCTTGCTTTGGCAAGAGTTTTTTTATAATAATATTTAACCGAATTTAGTAATTCCACATATCCAGTTCTTTATTTCTAATTTGATCTTTAATTTTATTTGATTCTAACACCTGAAACAATGAGTTTCCTTTTACATATTCTGAAACGTCACGATCTCCATAAATATTTTCTTCTCTAATAATAATTGAGCTAAATCTTCTTGCATTTAAAACGTGATCAAATGAAATAGGAAAGGCTGAATTTTTAGGGTTGAAAACTTTCATTTTGTGTAATAGATTTCTTGCATCTGGAAACCAAACCCAAAACAATGGTAATTGCTCAGTAATATCAATATCTTCTCTTCCCATTGTTTGAACATCTGGAGCAATAGGAGCAAGTGCTAATAATCTATATTTTAACTCACCTTGTCTTTTATCAAAATACCAAAGACCTTTAATTTTAAATCCTTCAATATCTTGTGAAGTTAAATTTATCTTATCTACATATTCATCAATATTCGTGGCCCCGGCATTCATTTCATCAAAACCAGCGTCAGTGGTATCAACTCTAAACAACTTTCTGTTTATTTCTGCTTTGGTCATTTTAGCCGTAAAGTAGGAATCGTCATAAACTTCAGTTATTTCATCATTCTTAATTCCTTTTAACAGCGTATCAAATAAAGATCTTCTATTTCCCGAAACAGTAGTTGTATCAACTGGATAATATAACGGTAAATTGATTTTTTCATTCAAATCAATATATTCCCAAACTACTTTAGACCATAAAATATCTCTATCATCTACATACCCATACTCTAAAGGTTTATCATTATCGGCTGCTTGTTGCTCAATAGTTTTCTTTCCAATATCAGAAGGTCTTTTGGCGTTCAACGGATTACCAGATTGAGCAAATGTTGCTTGAACCACAACTAGTGCTAAAATAAAAATTCCAATATTTTTCTTAATCATCATTTATTACTGTTTATTGAATTTCAATACTTACCGGAGATGCATTCTTAATTTTATAAGATGTATTTCCTACTAACGAGGATTTTATATCAAATATTGTAACAACATCACCTCTTTTAGCTTTTGCAATTGCTTTTGATGCCGCAGCATCCATTCTATTTCCTCTTACTACAACAGCACCTTGTCCAGGTACTTTAAGTGTAAAACCTGTAGTATTCAAAGTTAAGTCAAAATCAAAATCTGGTAGCATTGCACCAACTGTTGCTTTTCCTAAACTTGTTTTTGGCATTTTTACATGCCCTCCTTGTTTTCTTATAGTACCTTGTGGTGAAGGTATATCTTTAATTCTAAAATTTTGAGAAGAACTAACTGTTTGTCCATTTGGTAGTTTTCCAGAAACTGTTATTTTAACCTCTCTTCCTGATGAAGGAGTCATAATATACTTTCCTGATCCACTTCCCTTTCTTAAACCACTTGCGTTAGCTTGTACCAAATTATCCGGTATTCCAGGTATTGAAATAGTCATAGGGTTTGGCACTCCCCTATATACAACATTCATTTTGTCTGCTGAAATAACCGCACTATTTGGTTTTGGAATAACCGCATAACTTGAAGAAATTGGAATTTCTACAGGTTCTCCGTTTTCTGTAAAAACAAATTTACCTTTAATATTATGTTCACCTACATTTCCTGCTGGAAAATCTAATAAAACTTGTCCAGCCTGAATACTTTCTTTTGGTAATGCTCTTCCACCTATTTCAACAACATCAGCTTTTAAAGTTGGGTCTTTTTTACCTAAATAAATTTTACCCGTAAATTTTTCTCCTTGAAAAAAGGCCGTTTTATCAGAAACCACAATGGCTTCATAATTTGTTAAGGATACATCACTTTCTAATTGCCCACCTAATAAACTACTATAAATTTCAGATTCTGTAGTTTTAATATCCATTTGCATGGATGTTAAATTGGTTATTGTTGAAATTAAAGGAAAACCCTCGTAACGGTTTTTTAACCATGGCTGTTTTCCATCCTCAATTTTTTGGTCTGATGTATCAAATCTTTTATTTACAACTTCACTTATAGGATTGTTTTCACCAAGTAAACCTTTTATTCCATCTCTAAAACCAGAAATTTTATCTAAAAATTCTTGTCCGTTTGGAGTAAACTTTCCACTTACGAAAAAGTGTTCATCCACAATGTTAGTTTTATCCATTGCTTCGTAATCCTTTATATCTTTTTGCTCTGCTAAAAACAGTGTTTTTTTAGATTCTAAATAATCACTAAAATCTTTCGAAAGTTGACTTACCTCCTTTGCTATCTTAGACAATTCGCCATATTTTTCTGGCTGTTCTTGAGCTTTGGTTGCTAAATTAGCAAGTGTTTCGTTATTTTTTTGTGTAGCAGTTGTGTTATTTTCAACCAACTTTTCATTCATAAAACCAAAAGCCGATAAAACTTCTTTAGACATATTCATTGCTAACATTGCAATGAAAACTAAATACATTAAGTTTATCATCTTTTGCCTTGGTGATAATTTACCTGAAGCCATATTAATTAGTTTTTTTGTTAATAATTATTTATTAGTTAACTAACTAATTAACTTTTACTTGACATAGCAGATAGCATATTACCATAAACTCCATTTAAAGACGATAAATTGGTAGTTAATGACTCCATTTGTTCTTTAAGTTTACCTGCATTTAAAGCAACTTGCTCATTAATTTCTGTTTGTCTTCCTGTACTTTCTAATTGTACTTTGTATAAACTATTTAATGATTCCATTTGAGCAGCTGCCATTGATAATTGCTCGCTATATTTACTAGTTGCAGCAATTGAATCTACAGCTGGGGCAATGTTTTCAGCAGCTCCTTTAAAGTTTTTAATACTTTCGCCTAAACTCGCCATTAAACCTGCGTCTAACTTCGCTTCTTTAAGCATATCATCTAATTTTTGAGATAACATACTTTGAGATTCTTTTGCTTCTGCTTTATCTTTGTCTCTTAATTTACCACCTGTTAATTCTGGATATACTAATGACCAATCCAAGTCTTCGTCAACTGGTTCAAAAGCCGAAATAGCGAAAACAAGTGCTTCCACCGCCATACCAATTGTAAGCATTACTCCTCCTGTTAAAGGTCCTATTTTAAAATGCATTATTTTAAAAAGAGCTCCAATAATTACAATTGATGCCCCAAGGCCATAAGCCATATTAAATAATTTCTTAGTATTTTTTTGTGCCATAATAAAAATATTAATGTTTGTTATATAGTTGATTTATTCTTTGTTTAATTCTGTACCCAAGTAATCTTGAACTGTTCTAAAGCCAATATAACTTCTTGCTGAATCGGCATATTCATAATCTCTTGTGCTCACTTCTAAAAAGTAAGCTACATCTTTCCAAGATCCTCCTCGAATTACTTTTCTATGATTTTTATCTATTTCTACATTTGGATTCATTGTTGAACCTATGTAATATGACGCCTCACTATAAGCCGTATTAGTCCACTCCGCAACATTTCCTGACATATTATATAGGCCGTAATCATTTGGTGGATAAGATTTTGCTTCAACCGTATATAACGCACCGTCAACGGCATAATTACCTCTGCTAGGTTTAAAATTCGCTAAAAAACAACCTCTATCTGAAGTAGTATATGGTCCTCCCCAAGGATATGTTGCATTTTCTAAACCTCCCCTTGCAGCATATTCCCACTCTGCCTCTGTAGCCAATCTAAACTGAGGAACTTGAGTAGGCCTTCTTGTTGAACTTAAAAAATCATTTTTCTTTTTAGTTCGCCATTTACAAAATGCTTTAGCCTGAATCCAAGAAACTCCAACTACTGGATAATCGTTAAATGCTTGGTGATAAAAATAATCTTGATGCATAGGATCATTATACGAGTAATTGAAATCTCTAACCCAAACAGTAGTATCGGGATATACCTTTATAACTTCTTTTTGAATAAAATCTCTTCTTCTTCCTTTTGCTCTTGCCGCCGCTTCTTGATCTAACCAATAATATGTAAATTTTAACTTATCAACATTTATTATTCTTCTTCCTTCAAAACTATCTTCTATAGGTGTGAAAATAGAATCAATCATAACCTCGGCATATTCTTCACTTGGAAATTCATTCACATTCCAAATAATATCTTCATCCCAATTTAACATTTTTCCTTGCGTTGGAGAATTGAGATCTCCCAAACTTCCATAGGTCTTCATCATATATTTTTGATAAGGAGACATATCTGTTGAGTCTATATTTAAAAAACGATAATCTTCTAATACTGGCTCACCATCGAAGGACATTAATTCGGAATAAAGTGCTAGTTCGGTTCTAACTATAGAATCTCTTACCCAATAGACGAACTCTTTATACTCGCTATTCGTTATTTCAGTTTCGTCCATATAAATGGGACGCACGGTTACAGTTCTAGCTGGGGAATTAAGTGACCCGGCAACATCTTCACTTTGTTTACCCATTGTAAACGATCCTCCAGGGATAAAAGTCATACCTAATGGTCTTTCAGAATGCCAATTACTTGAAGAACCTACTCCAACTAATTCACCTTGTTCATTAGATCCACAGCTAAGCACTCCAATAACCAGTAAAATATACAATGATACTCTCTTCATATTAATCTTTTGTTCTGTTATGACAAACGTATTACTATTTATTTTAAAATACAATAATTAAGTTCAAACTGTTTAAACTTAAAAAAATGCTATTTATTATATTTTTACAAAAAAAATTAAACTAATTTTTTTAATGTTCTTATCCATCTTTCAGGTATTTCCTGATTACTTGCACTAATATAATCTTGATATGTACAAGGTATTAACGCATGTCTTTTAAATTTATTACTATTACTTATATCTATTTCCATCCACCATCTTCCACTTTTATGGCTTTTATAAAAATTTAATAATTGCTCTTCAATTGGAACAATAAACTTTTTATATTGATCTTTTAATCCAAAAGGGTAATCGTTTGCTCTATAATTAAATCCTTCAATAAAATACCAAATCATTTGAGCAATTAGCTGAGCTGTTTGATTTTTTAAATCTAATTTAGGGTTATATTCGAAAATACCAAATGAAGAAACTTTATCACTAATTCCTGCATATCTTGAAATGGCACAAATTTCTGTACCTGAAAACCCATTTGGAGTAGCTTTATTATTACCAGGCGCTACAGCATTTTTTATAGAAGATAAATCAACGCTTACTATATCCGCATCTCTTAAAACAGGCTCAACTATTTGAATATCACCTAATAATTCGCCTAATCTGTGTGTTTCAAAAAACAAGCTATCCAACAAATCTATTTCATCTTGAGAATTAAAATAAGTTTGGTAACCTATATTACAAAAGTTAAATAAGTTATTTGGCTGATTCATAACAATCTTACTTAAATAAGAATCTGAGGTTAACTCATCCTCAATAGACCCTAAATCGAATTTATTATCGACCGAAACTATGTTAACTGTTTGTTCCAACTTATCATAGGCTCTATAATTTGCGTAAGTAATATCCTGGCCACCTCCAATTATAATTGGTATAACTTTATTTTTTATTAAAAAGTTTAATATTTCACCTAGAGCAAAATATGTATCTTCAATTGTATGACCTTCAACAATATCTCCTAAATCTACAACTTTAACGGGCCAGTTTCCTGGATAAAGTTTGTACAATTCTTTTCGTATTTCACTAAAATCCGTTCCAGTTCCATAGTTACCAACCGCACCTCTTCCTTCTAAAACACCAATTATGGCTATTTTCTTATCTAAGATATTTGGAAATTGATTTTTATCTGAATAAATTTCAATGCATTGTCCAAGTGTAGTATTAGACTGCATTTTACTGTATGATAATAATGTATTGTCTACAGGATTGAGATAATCGAAATTCATTGTTTGGGGTTGAATAACACTTTTAAAGTGCCAAGATAATTAAAAATCTTATTTTTTATTCGTTTTTTTTCTAGTAGTTTTCTTTTTTGGTGCATTTTTTTCGATAATCCCTTTAACTTCCTCTAATGTTAACTTTTTAGCATCAACAGTTTTTGGTAGTTCAATTTTAGTTTTACCTTTTATAATATTAGATCTTCCCCATCGAGCTTTCTCAACTCTTATCCCTTCTTCTTCCCAATTATGAATTACTTTTTCAATTTCTTTTCTTTTTTTATCTTCAATTAATTCCACCAAATTTTCATGAGACAAATTATCGAAATCGTACTTTTTATTAACATTAATAAACATGTTATTCCATTTTATAAATGGCCCAAATCTTCCAACTCCTTTTTGAATAGGCATATCTTCATATGTGCCAATTGGAGCGTCTGCTTTTTGTTTTTCTTTAATTAACTCGATTGCTCTATTAATATCAATAGACATTGGATTTTCGTCTCTTGGGATAGAAACAAACATTTTGTCAAATTTAATATATGGTCCAAATCTACCGCTTGCAACTATTACCTCATTATTTTCAAATTCTCCAATAGTTTTAGGAAGTTTAAATAAATCCATTGCTTCCTCATAGGTAATTGATGTTAAAGTCTGATCACCTTGCAAACTAGCAAATTTAGGTTTTTCTTCATCTGTTGCCTCACCTATTTGTACCATCGCTCCAAATCTACCTAATCGTGCATACACATTTTTTCCGCTATCTGGATCTATACCTAGTAATCTTTCTCCTTTAGCTCTTTCTGCATTTGCTGCAACATCTTCAACAATTGGATGGAATGTTTTGTAAAAATCTTTAATCATCTCAATCCAATCTTCTTTTCCTTCGGCAATATCATCAAATTCAGATTCTACTTTTGCAGTAAATCCAAAATCCAAAATATTTGAAAAATTTTCAACTAAAAAGTCATTCACAATATTTCCAATATCTGTTGGTACAAGTTTTCCTTTATCTGATCCAACTTTTTCAGTAAGTGTTTCTGAAACTACCTTTTCATTTTTCAAAGTAATTTGAGTGTAGTTTCTTTCGGTTCCTTCTATTGTACCTTTTTCTACATATTCTCTTCTTTGAATAGTAGATATTGTTGGCGCGTATGTAGATGGTCTACCTATACCTAATTCTTCTAAACGCTTAACCAATGCAGCTTCACTAAATCTATATGGAGGTCTTGAATAACGCTCTGTTGCATTAATAATTTCATTTGAAAGTGCATCTCCTTTGGTTAAATTTGGAAGCATTCCGTCTTGCTCTTCATCTTCATTATCGGTACCTTCTAAATATACTTTTAAAAACCCATCAAATTTTATCATTTCACCATTAGAAGTAAAAATTGATGGATTATTCGAATTTGATATTTTAACGTTTGTTCTTTCTAATTGAGCATCACTCATTTGTGAAGCAATTGTTCTTTTCCAAATTAAATCGTACAATCTATCTTGGTCATAATCTACAGAAACAGATTGCGTACTCATATTAGTTGGTCTAATTGCCTCATGAGCTTCTTGTGCTCCTTTTGATTTATTACTAAAATTTCTTGGCTTGCTATATGACTTTCCAAAAGATGTTATTATTTCTTCTTTTGCATCTGCTTTAGCATCATCAGATAAATTTACACTATCTGTTCTCATATAAGTTATCAAACCAGCTTCATATAATCTTTGCGCCATCATCATTGTTTTTGCTACAGGAAAATATAGTTTTCTTGAAGCCTCTTGTTGCAATGTTGATGTTGTAAAAGGTGCTGCAGGTGATTTTTTAGCTGGTTTTTTCTGTAAATCTTCAACTTTAAAATTAGCTCCAATACAAGAATTTAAAAATGCTTCAGCCGCTTTTTTAGTTTTAAAATTTTTAGGCAAACTCGCTTTAAACTTTTTACCTTCAGAATTTGAAAATTCAGCTACTACTTTGTAAGACGCTACAGGCTTAAAATTAATTATTTCTCTTTCTCTTTCTACAATTAATCTTACAGCAACAGATTGTACTCTTCCTGCTGATAACCCTCCTTTTATTTTTCTCCAAAGTACAGGTGATAATTCGTACCCCACTAACCTATCTAAAACTCTTCTTGCTTGTTGGGCATTTACTAAATTATAGTCAATACTTCTTGGGTTTTCAACAGCTTTTAGAATAGCTTTTTCTGTAATTTCATGAAAAACAATACGTTTTGTATTGGCATCTTTTAATTTTAATTGCTCATATAAATGCCAAGCAATAGCTTCTCCTTCGCGATCCTCATCAGATGCTAACCAAACTGTATCAACTTTTTTTGCTAAATCTTTAAGTTTTTTAACAATTGCTTTTTTATCTGTTGAAACTTTATATTTTGGCATAAAATCACCTTCAACATCAATTCCTATTTCTTTAGATGGTAAATCTGCAATATGCCCAAAACTTGATTCAACTTGGAAATCTTTTCCTAAAAATTTTTCAATTGTTTTTGCTTTTGCAGGTGACTCAACTATTACCAGATTCTTTGCCATAAATATTGTCTTTTTTCATAAAACACACCTTATATATAATAGGTGATTTCGGTTTGCAAATGTATATAAGATTTTTAAAACTTATCAAATACTATTTGTAAAAAAACGAAAAAGCAGGCCGTAGAGCCTGCTTTTACTAAGGAAATTAATTTTTAATTTAATGAATATTCACTAAGTAAACCAATACTTTCGCCAGAATATTTATACTGAAACAATGTGTTATCACCAATTAATAGTAAATGACTTTCCAAAGGAATTACATCAAAAGTTGTAATATTTTTAAAGGTATTAATTAACTCTAATTCTTCAACATTTTCTTTATTGTAAACTTTTAATCCTGAAGTTCCATCGCAAATAAATAACAAATTGTCTTTTACGCCCAAACCATAAGGATTATCCATTGAGTACGATTTTACGTGTTCAATATTATAAATGTCAGATACATCTACAATTTCTAAACTACTTTCAAAAGCTCCACAAAAGTTACCAGCACGTAAGGTAATATAAGCATATTGGTCGTCTACTACTACCGGATCACAAGCTGTTCCATGTTGAAATTCAGAAACAAATTGCGGAGTAGCAGGTTTTGTAATATCATATATATACATACCACTCATACTTCCTAAAAATAATTGATCACCTCTATTAAAAATGGTTTCTATATCAAATCCAGCATGTACATCATTTAATTCTTGTGGACTCTCTAAGTTTGAAATATCAAAAATATTAATATTATGACTATCAACCGCGTACAAATAATCGTTTACAATTTTAAATCTGGCTAAAGAACCTCCTTGTCCTGTTGATTCTGATGATGCTGTTGCTACCATATCGAAAAATATACCTCCAGTTTCCCAATTATTTCTAACATCTTCAATCTTTCTACGTTCTTGAGTAATATTCCATCCTACAATAACATCTTCTTGATAATTTCCATTATCTCCATATTCTACTACTAAATTATCAACAAAAGGCATTGGAACATACCAAGGAAAAACATCTTCTAATCGTGCTATTTCATGAATATTATTTAAATCTGAAATATCAAAAACTAATAAATCCATTAAACTATCGGCATATAAATAATCTCCTTTCACCTCCATATCTTTATTAGCAATTATTTTAATAAATGCTTTTTTTACTGGATTTTCAGGATTCGAATTATCAATAATATGAATACCTTCATCAACATCATTCACTAATACCATATCCTTATAGGCATATATTTTTCCAGATTCTATAATAGGCTTTGGTGCAATAATATCTGTAGATGAACGTAAAGCTTTTAAAGACATATATTCTGCTTTAGCAACATTAACCGTTTCTAATTCATCCTCTGTTTTATCACAGGAAACCATAAAAAATAAGGCTGTAATAAATAAAAAAATATGTTTAGTTTTCATTTTAATTAATTTAAATGTTAGTATTTAAAGTTTGTTATTAATTTATAATAAACCCATATCACTAATACGAGTAAAAGTAGTAAAACGCTACAATTAAGTAAATTTTAAAATAGTATTGATAAATTTAATGCTCAAATATCTATTGTAAAATCAATCAATTGAAATTGTTAAATTTCTGCCAATCTGTCATATTTTTCGAAAATTGGTTATATCTTTGCAATCCAATTAAAAAGTATGGGAAGCGAAAAAGTTATAGAAGAAAAAAAGCAAGGACAGGCACTTTTAACAGAAAATAAATCTGGAAACCATAAAAAACTTTATATAGAAAGTTATGGTTGTCAAATGAATTTAAATGATACCGAAATAGTAGCGTCTATTCTTTCAACAGAAGGATATAACACTACTCATTTATTGGAGGATGCCGATTTAGTACTTGTAAATACTTGCTCAATAAGGGAAAAAGCCGAACAAACAGTTCGTAAACGTTTAGAAAAATACAATGCTGTAAAAAAAATAAATCCAACTATGAAAGTGGGAGTTTTAGGTTGTATGGCAGAACGTTTAAAAGCAAAATTTCTTGAAGAAGAAAAAATTGTTGACTTGGTTGTTGGCCCTGATGCCTATAGAGATTTACCCAATTTACTGCAAGAAGTAAACGCTGGTAGAGATGCTGTAAATGTAATTTTATCTAAAGAAGAAACTTATGGAGATGTTTCTCCTGTGAGGTTAAACAGCAATGGTGTCTCTGCATTTGTTTCAATTACAAGAGGATGTGATAATATGTGCACATTTTGTGTGGTTCCTTTTACTCGAGGAAGAGAGCGAAGTAGAGATCCAAAAAGTATTTTAGAAGAAATTAAAGAACTTGTGGATAGTAATTATAAAGAAATTACATTACTTGGTCAAAATGTAGATAGTTACCTTTGGTATGGAGGTGGTTTAAAAAAAGATTTTAAAAATGCTTCAGAAATTGCAAAAGCTACTGCTGTTGATTTTGCACAATTATTAGATTTAGCCGCAACTGAATTTCCTCAAACTCGATTTAGGTTTTCAACTTCAAACCCACAAGATATGAGCTTGAATGTAATTCATACTATGGCAAAACATGATAACATTTGCAAATACATTCATTTACCAGTTCAATCTGGAAGCACCTCCGTTTTACAACGAATGAACAGACAACATACACGTGAAGAATACATGGAATTAATTGATAATATTCGAAATATAATTCCAGAGTGTTCCTTGTCTCAAGATATGATTGCTGGCTTTTGTGGTGAAACAGAAGAAGAACACCAAGATACGCTAAGCTTAATGGAATATGTAAAATACGATTTTGGATTTATGTTTGCTTATTCTGAAAGACCAGGTACACCAGCAGAAAAACGTATGGAGGACGATGTGCCTAATGCCGATAAAAAAAGAAGACTAAACGAAATTATTCAGCTACAACAAAAACACGGGTTGTACAGAATGGAGCAGTTTATTGGAAAAACAGTTGAAGTTTTAATAGAAGGTACTTCTAAAAAATCTGATGCACATTGGAAAGGCCGAAACTCACAAAATGCAGTTGTTATATTTCCAAAAGGAGATGAACAAGTAGGAGATTTTATAAATGTTTTAGTAGAGAATTGTACATCAGCAACGCTATTAGGAAAAAGAGCATAAAAATATGGAATCATTACAAGTAATAAAACAGCGTTTTGGAATTATAGGAAATGATATTCACTTAAACCGAGCACTCGAAAAAGCTATTAGAGTTGCTCCAACGGATATTTCGGTGTTGGTAACTGGTGAAAGTGGTGTGGGTAAAGAAAATATCCCGAAAATCATTCACAATCTTTCTCATAGAAAACACGCCAAATATATTGCTGTAAACTGCGGTGCAATTCCAGAAGGAACAATTGACAGTGAACTTTTTGGACATGAAAAAGGCGCTTTTACTGGGGCAACATCAAGCCGAAATGGCTATTTTGAAGTTGCGGATGGAGGAACAATTTTTTTAGATGAAGTTGGAGAGTTGCCATTAACTACCCAAGTAAGATTATTACGTGTTTTAGAAAATGGAGAATTTATAAAAGTTGGTTCATCTCAAGTTCAAAAAACAAATGTTCGCATTGTTGCGGCTACAAACCTAAAAATGCACGATGCTATTGGTAAAGGTAAATTTAGAGAAGATTTATATTATAGGTTAAGCACCATTGAAATAAATCTACCTCCACTGCGCGAACGATTGAACGATATTCATTTATTATTTAGAAAATTTGCTTCAGATTTTGCTCAAAAATATAAAATGCCAACCGTTAGATTAACCGATGATGCTGTAAAAATATTATTAAATTATAGCTTCCCCGGAAATATTCGTCAGTTAAGAAATATCGCCGAACAAATATCGGTAGTTGAAGAAAATAGAATTATTTCTGCCGATAGAATTTTACAATATTTACCAAGTAAAGGTACAAACTTACCTTCGGTAATAAATGGAGAAAATAAAAAAAGTGATTTTGCAAGTGAACGAGAAATTATGTATAAAATATTGTTCGATATGCGAAATGATATCAACGATCTAAAAAAACTTACTTTAGATTTAATGAAAGGTAACGACACATCTAAAGTAAAGGAAGAAAATAAAAAACTAATTCAGAAAATATATCAAGAAAAAACTTTTGATGAAGAAGACAACCATGTTGAAGTTGTTCAAATTAACGAGGATTATAATACCAACGAAGATTTTCAATTTGCAGAAACAATAGATACCGACGAAAGTTTATCTATTCAAGAAAAAGAAATTGAACTCATAAAAAAATCGTTAGAACGAAACAACGGAAAAAGAAAACTTGCAGCAAAAGAATTGGGAATTTCAGAAAGAACTTTGTATCGTAAAATAAAACAATACGATTTGTAGTTTAAATAACTAACTTTGAACTCCTATTTATAAAATCATTAAAATAGAAAATGAAAAAAATTAACCTCTTACTCTTATTTCTTGTAAGTTATACATTTATTCAATGTGGCATTTACTCATTTACTGGAACCAATATTAGTCCCGATGTAAAAACTATACAAATTGATTTTTTTCAAAATACAGCCATTCTTGTTGAGCCCTCTTTAAGTCAAACTTTCACAACTAGCTTTAGAGATTTATTTGATACACAAACTAATTTAACTTCAGTTAGTTCGGGTGGAGATTTACAATTTGAAGGAGAAATTACAGGATATAAAATTAACCCTATGACAGCTACAGCACAACAAACTGCCGCTCAAAATAGGTTAACCATTACTGTAAATGTTCGTTTTTATAATAATAAAAATGAAGAAGATAATTTTGAAACTTCTTTTTCACATTTTTACGACTTTGGAGCAAATGAACAATTAGTAGGTGGACTAATGGATGATGCTTTTAAAGAAATTATTGACCGTATAACACAAGATATATTTAATGCTTCTGTAGCGAAATGGTAATTTTATGAACAGTAATGATTTTTATAAATTAATGCAAAACACAGCAACAATTGATGCTTTAAAAACATCCCAATTAGATGCCGTTATTAATGAATATCCTTACTTTCAATTAGCCAAAGCACTTCAATTAAAAGGATTAAATAAAACAAACAGCTTTAAATACAATCAGGCTTTAAAAAAAACTGCTGCTTACACTATTGACAGATCTGTTTTATTTGATTTTATTACCACCAAAAGTTTTTCAAAAACCACCACAAACGAGCCAATAATTCTTGAAGAAATTGAATTAATTGAACCAGAAACAATCAAATCGTTTCATAAAAAAATAACAGCTTCTTTTAATGAAAAAAATAAAGAGGTAATTGAAAATTCTAAACCCGAAATTATTTCAGCAGATGAAAAACCTTCTGAAATATTAGAAATTGGAAAACCTCTAAACTTTAAAAATTCAGAACCACATTCATTTAATGAATGGATGCAACTCATATCTCAAAAACCAATAATTAGAAAGGAAATTGTAAAAAAAGAACCTTCTAAACCAAATAAAAAAAGCTTAATAGAAAAATTTATTAAATCAAACCCAAAAATTAAACCTGTAGATAAAAACGCTTTAAATAAAGACATTTCACACGAAAGCTCATCGGAAAACGAAAGCTTAATGACCGAAACTTTAGCTAAAGTTTATCTTGAACAAAATAAATTTGAAAAAGCTATTAAAGCTTACCGTATTTTAAGTTTGAAATATCCAGAAAAAAGTGGTTTCTTTGCAGACCAAATTAAAGCAATAAAAAAATTACAAAAAAAGTAAGTCATGACATATACATTATTTTTAGTTCTGATTATGATAGTAGCATTTTTGCTAATATTAATTATTATGGTTCAAAACCCTAAAGGAGGAGGATTATCTTCATCATTTGGTGGTGGTGGTTCACAATCATTAGGAGGTGTGCAAAACACCACTAATTTTTTAGATAAAAGTACTTGGACACTTTCAATAGTTTTATTAGCGCTTATATTATTATCTAACTTCGCTGCTCCAAAAATAAATGCAGTTGATACAAGTTCAGAAATTGAAAACACAATTGAAAATCGTGAAGTTCAGGATACTCCAGCAGAACCTGTTGCTCCTACTACACAAGATAGTGTTCAATAATAATTACAACATCTAAAAAAAAATGCCAACGTGTCACTCACATTGGCATTTTTTTTTAGTTTTTTTTCTTCAAAAAGTACATTTGTCAGTTTTATTGAATTGGCACACTTTTAGCAAGTTAATTCACCGAATTAATAATTTTAAACCAATTATAAAAATGAGTAAAATTAATATTAAACCCTTAGCCGATAGAGTTTTAATTAAAGCTGTTGAAGCAGAAACAACTACAGCTTCAGGATTAATTATTCCAGATTCAGCAAAAGAAAAACAACAAAAAGGAACTGTTTTAGCAGTAGGTAATGGAACAAAAGATGAACCTATGACTGTTAAAGTTGGAGATACTGTTTTATATGGTAAATACGCAGGTACTGAACTTGTTTTAGATGGTACGGAATATTTAATTATGAGAGAAAGTGACATTTTAGCAATTGTTTAAAAAAACTAATAGTTTAAACTAATAGTAAATATTTATAAAAAATTTAATAACGTAATAAGTGAAAGGGCTTATGTCTAAACACTTATTGTTAAAAAATATAAGAAAAAATGGCAAAAGATATAATTTTTGATATTGAAGCTCGTGACGGATTAAAACGTGGAGTTGATGCATTGGCAAATGCAGTTAAAGTAACGCTAGGACCAAAAGGAAGAAATGTTGTAATTGGTAAAGCTTTTGGAGGACCCGTAATTACAAAAGATGGAGTAACTGTAGCCAAAGAGATTGAATTAGAGGATCCTTTAGAAAATATGGGAGCTCAAATGGTAAAAGAAGTGGCTTCAAAAACAAATGATTTAGCTGGTGACGGAACAACTACTGCAACCGTTTTAGCCCAAGCAATTGTAAAAGAAGGATTAAAAAATGTTGCTGCTGGCGCAAACCCATTAGATTTAAAACGTGGTATTGACAAAGCAGTTGAATCAATTGTTAAAAATTTACAAGAGCAATCGCATGAAGTTGGTAACAAATCTGATCAAATAAAACAAGTAGCTTCTATTTCAGCAAATAACGATGAAACTATTGGAGATTTAATTGCTCAAGCTTTTGAAAAAGTTGGAAAAGAAGGTGTAATTACTGTTGAAGAAGCAAAAGGAACATCTACATATGTAGATATTGTTGAAGGAATGCAATTTGACAGAGGGTATTTATCTCCTTATTTTGTAACAAATGCTGACAAAATGTTAACCGATTTAGAAAATCCTTACATTTTATTATTCGAAAAGAAAATTACAAACCTTAAAGACTTATTACCAATTTTAGAGCCAGTAGCTCAAAGTGGTAAACCTTTATTAATTATTGCTGAAGATGTTGAAGGTGAAGCTTTAGCAACTTTAGTAATGAATAAATTACGTGGCGCATTAAAAATTGCAGCTGTAAAAGCTCCTGGTTTTGGTGATCGTAGAAAAGCAATGTTAGAAGATGTTGCAATTTTAACAGGTGGAACTGTTATTTCTGAAGAAAGAGGTTTAACTCTAGAAAAAACTACTTTAGAAATGCTTGGAACTGCCGAGAGAGTTACTATAGACAAGGATAACACAACTATTGTTAATGGAGCTGGTGATGTTGAAATGATTAAAGCTAGAGTTGCTCAAATTAAAACTCAAATCGAAACAACTACTTCTGATTACGATAAAGAAAAACTTCAAGAACGATTGGCTAAATTAGCTGGTGGTGTTGCCGTATTATATGTTGGTGCTGCAAGTGAAATTGAAATGAAGGAGAAAAAAGACAGAGTTGATGATGCCTTACACGCAACACGAGCAGCTGTTGAAGAAGGAATTGTTGCTGGTGGTGGAGTTGCTTTGGTAAGAACTATTGAAGTATTGAAATCAATTACTACAGATAATTTAGATGAAGTAACTGGTATTAAAATTTTAGCTAGAGCTATTGAAGAACCACTACGTCAAATTGTTGAAAATGCTGGTGGTGAAGGATCTGTAGTTGTTGCAAAAGTAATTGAAGGTAAAGATGATTTTGGTTACAACGCAAAAACAGATGAATATACACAAATGCTAAAAGCTGGTATTATCGATCCTACAAAAGTGACTAGAGTTGCATTAGAAAATGCCGCTTCAGTTGCAGGTATGATCTTAACTACTGCTTGTACTTTAGTTGATATTAAAGAAGATGCTCCTGCAGCGGGAATGCCTCCAATGGGTGGTGGAATGCCAGGAATGATGTAAAAAATTATAACTATATTTTCTAAAACCACTTGATTAAATTCAGGTGGTTTTTTTTGTTAAAACAGTAATGATTTTACAAATTATCATATAGCAAAATATAAATTTTAAGTACTTTTGAAAATAATTTTATTTAAATAGAAAAAATGAAGATTGAAGCGATTACAACTATTGAAGAATGTAGAAACCTTTTAAAAAAGGAAATTAAAACATTTCCAGATTGGCCAGAAAAAGGAGTGAATTTTAAAGATGTTCAAAGTATTTTATTTAAACCTGAACTTGCCATATTAACATCAAAATTTTTAAAAGAAATGCTTCCTAGAGAAGGTTCGTCTAATTTCTCATTTAATAAAATTTTGTGTTTTGATGCTAGGGGATTTCTATTTGGATTTGATTTAGCCAAAGCTTCAAATTCTCCAATGATTTTAGCACGAAAACCAGGAAAGCTTCCAGGGAAAGTTATTACCCAAAGGTTTGAAAAAGAGTATGGTTTTGATGAAATTCAAGTTCAAGAAGGATTAATACAACCAGGAGATAAAATTATAATTCATGATGATTTATTAGCAACAGGAGGAACAGCCGGAGCTGCAGCAGAAATCATTTTAAAATGTGGCGCAGAAATAGCAGGCTTTAATTTTATAATGGATTTATCCTTTTTACCAGGAAGAAAAGTACTTCAAAAATATGTTGATGACCATAAAATAAAAGCTCTGTTAACTTTTTAAGCATAAAAAAAGAGCCTTTTTAAAAATAAAAAGGCTCTTTTTTTATATTTAAATTCAAATTACGCTTTGCATTCACAGCTTCCTGGCTCACAATGTGAACATTCTTTTTCCATTATTGCAGTTTCTTTTTTACAAGTACAATTACCAGGTTCACATTTTGCGCAGGCCATTTCTTTTTGACACTCGCATTTTCCTGCTTCACATTTGCACTCTCCTCCTTCTTTACATTTACATCCATCAGCATGAATAGTATCACTTTCTCCCGATTTTTTCTTTAAATCCATTTTGCATACTGGACAAGATCCTTTTTCTGCATAAGTTTTTCCTTTTTCACAATCCATAGGACATTGAAAATTTGCATTTGAAGCACTTTCCTCCATAGAATGATCGTGACCTTCATGTTTTTCCATTTTCTCACCCTCTTTTTTTGCATCCTTACAAGATGCAAATAAAACAGCAAACGAAAATATTGTAGTTAAAATTAAAATTCCTTTCTTCATTTTTAATGTTTTTAATTTGTTTAATAAGCTTTGTCGCCTAAAATAATAAAAATTACGGATTTCTATTTTTTTATTTTTAATTTTTGGTAATATAATGCTGGTAATAGAACAAATAAAAATAATGGTTGTATTAAAAATCTTCTTACATAAAATATAAAAAGATCATTATGAAGGCTTTTAAAATACAATAAGCAAAAAAGTAAAATTGATAAAACAAAGAAGGAACCAACATAAAACTTTAATACAAAAATTAAAGTATTCAGTTTTTTAAAAACCAAATAAATAATTGCTATTGAAATAACGGTATTTATAAAATATCTTAAAAAAATATTAAAAAAATATATCGAAAAATCTAATTCTGGTATTTGATTTGAAGCTACACTAGATTTAAAATACTCAATTAAAGGGTCGTAAAATAAGGGTTCTAGAAAAGCTCTTACCCCAATTAAAAGAGAAACTAATATTAAAATTAATATAATTCTAACCTGTTTTTTCATCTTTTTATATTTGAAAATTTTTGGACCCACAAAAACCAAAGTAAAAAAGTAATTCCATAAATAATACTAGGAAAAATTATTGAATGCAGCACATTTTGATATTGTGGATATTTATAAATAGCAATAACAATTACCACTATTCTTAAAATATTTACGGCGTAAATTAACAAACTTCCGAAGACTAAATAAATCAATGTTTTTTTTACTCCCGAAGCAAAGGAGACAATAAAAGAAATAAATAAAATAATAATGCTTATGGAATTACATCCTTCTATAATTTTTGCCACAACAACATTATCTACAAATAAATTTATTGATAATTCTGATTGGGATTGTTCAATTTTGCCTTCAAAACCAAAAACATTTAACAAACTGTTTGACTGTTCCGCTACTAATTGAGTAATTGGCGCACATGAAAACACCTCAATAGCTTTTTGATTTTTTGTTAAATAAAACGAGTATAACAAAAATAACAAACTATAAGTTCCAAAAAACTTAACTAAAAAAATTATAACTGTTTTATTATTTTGCACCGAAAGAATTTTATTTTTGCCTAAAATTACAAATTAAAATGAACACCACTCAACTAAAAAAGTCCATAAATAGTATTCTTGAAAAAAATACAAATATTGAAAATACACTTCAACAAATATGTGATTTATTAAAATTAGAAATACCCTATTATGATTGGGTTGGATTCTATTTTAAAAATGGTGATAAAAACGAATTAAAATTAGCCCAGTTTGCAGGAGAACCAACAGAACATACTATTATTCCTTTTGGCAAAGGAATTTGCGGACAGGTAGCGGTAAGCAATAAAAATTTTGTTGTGCAAGATGTAAGTAGCCAGGACAATTATATTTCTTGTGGTTGGAAAGTAAAAAGTGAAATAGTTATACCCATTTTTGTAAATAATGAAAACGTTGGTCAAATAGATATAGATTCGCACTCTATTAATCCATTTTCTAATGAAGATGAGAAATTACTAGAATTTATTTGTGCTGGAGTTGCACAATTATTATAACATTTCACATTGTATTAGTTTAAAAGAAGCTAAAAAAAAGGTTGTATTAAAAATAGTTAACAACCACCTTTTTTAGGTACTAAAAACACTTCGTTTTTCATAAAAAAACAACTTTTTATTATATAAACTTCAATAAAATAAAATTTCTTTCAAAAACAATTACGAATTTGTTGAAATATTTTATTCAATTGTTAAAAAACTCCCTTAAAATTCAATGTAAATTATATTGTTTAAACTGTTGATTATTATTAGCTTTGCGCCACAGCAATAAATCAACTTATAAACATAATGAAAAGAGCAAAATCGGCATTAATTTCTGTATTTCACAAGGATGGATTAGGTCCTATTGTAGAAAAATTAAATGACCTTGGTGTAACTATTTATTCTACAGGTGGAACTGAAACTTTTATAAAAAATTTAGGAATTGAAGTGGTTCCTGTTGAAGATTTAACTTCGTATCCTTCAATTTTAGGTGGACGTGTTAAAACTTTACACCCAAAAGTATTTGGTGGAATTTTAAATAGACGTGATAATGAAGGTGATCAAGCACAATTAAAAGAGTTTGAGATTCCTGAAATGGATATTGTAATTGTTGATTTATACCCTTTTGAAAAAACAGTTGCAAGTGGTGCCTCTGAACAAGATATTATAGAAAAAATTGATATTGGAGGAATTTCTTTAATTAGAGCTGCTGCAAAAAACTTTAAGGATGTAATATGTGTTTCATCAATGGAACAGTACGACGAGTTTTTATCTATTATTTCAGAAAATAATGGAGCAACAACTTTAGCGCAACGAAAATCATTTGCGGCAAAATCGTTTGCAGTTTCAAGTCATTACGATACTGCAATTTTTAATTATTTAAATGATGACGAACCCGTTTTTAGACAAAGTTTTAATGTTTCTAAACAATTGCGTTATGGAGAAAACCCACATCAAAAAGGATTTTTCTATGGAAATCTAAATGAATTATTTGATCAACTACACGGTAAAGAACTTTCGTTCAATAATTTATTAGATGTTGATGCAGCGGTAAATTTAATTAAAGAGTTTAAAGGAGAAGCACCAACTTTTGCAATTTTAAAACATAACAATGCTTGTGGGTTTGCTCAAAGAGAGACATTAGCACAAGCTTATTTAGATGCTTTAGCTGGTGATCCAACTTCGGCATTTGGAGGTGTATTAATTGCAAATAAAGAAATTGATGAGGCAACTGCTAAAGAAATTCATAGCTTATTTTGCGAAGTTGTAATTGCTCCTTCATACTCTGAAGCGGCTTTGCAAATTTTAAAAGGAAAGAAAAATAGAATTCTTTTAGTTCAAAAAGAAGTTGAATTTCCAAATATTAGTTATCGAACAGCACTTAATGGAGTTTTAGCTCAAGAGCCAAATAATATTACAGATACTAAAGAAGGTTTAAAAAACGTTACAAAAAGAATTGTTTCTGATTCCGAAATTGAAGATCTATTATTTGCATCAAAAATTTGTAAACACACAAAATCAAATACTATAATTTTAGTAAAAAATAAACAATTGTGTGCTGGAGGAACTGGCCAAACAAGTAGAGTTGATGCTTTAGAACAAGCAATTACAAAAGCAAAAACTTTTAATTTTGATTTAAAAGGAGCTGTAATGGCTAGTGATGCTTTTTTCCCTTTTCCAGATTGTGTAGAAATAGCAGGAAAAGTTGGAATAGAAGCTGTAATTCAGCCGGGAGGTTCAATTAAAGATCAATTATCAATTGATTATTGTGATGAAAATAATATTGGAATGGTTTTTACAGGAACACGTCATTTCAAACACTAATTTTAGTAACTTTGAAAGGTTACATATAAAAATTTAAAAAAAATAAAAAAATATGGGTTTTTTCGACTTTATGACCGAAGACATTGCCATTGATTTGGGAACGGCCAACACATTAATAATTCATGATGGTAAAGTCATAGTTGATGCTCCTTCAATAGTTGCTCGAGATAGATCAACAGGAAAAATAATTGCAGTTGGTAAAAAGGCCAGTTTAATGCAAGGAAAAACTCATGAAAATATAAAAACAATAAGGCCACTTAAAGACGGTGTAATTGCAGATTTTGAAGCTTCGGAACAAATGATAAAAGAATTTATCAAAAATATTCCAAGTATAAAAAAACGTTTTTTCACTCCGTCTTTAAGAATGGTTATTTGTATTCCTTCTGGAATTACTGAAGTTGAGAAACGTGCCGTAATAGACTCTGCAGAACATATGAATGCCAAAGAAATATACTTAATTCATGAACCAATGGCAGCAGCTATTGGTATTGGTATTGATACTATGCAGCCAAAAGGTAATATGATAATTGATATTGGAGGTGGTACAACTGAAATTGCTGTTATTGCTTTAGGAGGTATTGTATGTGACAAATCTGTAAAAGTAGCTGGTGATGTATTTACCGCTGATATAGCATATTATATGCGAACTCAACATAACTTATATGTAGGAGAACGTACTGCAGAAAAAATAAAAATTCAAATTGGTGCTGCTACAGAAGATCTAGAAACTCCTCCAGAAGATATGCTGGTCCAAGGTAGGGATTTATTAAGTGGAAAACCAAAACAGGTTCAAGTTTCGTTTAGAGAAATTTCTAAAGCCTTAGATAAATCAATTTTACGTATTGAAGATGCAGTTATGGAAACTTTATCTAAAACTCCACCAGAATTAGCGGCAGATATTTATAACACAGGAATTTATTTAGCTGGTGGTGGATCTATGTTGCGTGGATTGGATAAAAGATTATCAAGAAAAACAGACTTACCTGTATATGTTGCCGAAGATCCATTAAGAGCAGTAGTAAGAGGTACAGGAATTGCTTTAAAAGATCTTGAAAAATACAAAAACGTTTTAATGAAATAACACCTACTAGAGTTCTATTTAATATATGCAGCAATTAATTTATTTCATTAGAAAATTTAGATATTTTCTGCTATTTATTCTACTAGAAGTAGTTGCGTTTTTTTTTACAATTCAACATCACTCTTATCACAAAAGTAAGTTTGTAAATTCGGCAAACTCCATTACTGGAGGGATATATAATACTACTAATTCAATAAATGAATTTTTTCAATTAAAAAAAGATAATCGACAGTTAATTGAAGAAATTACTAATTTAAAAAACACTGTAATTATAAATAATTTATCTATTGAAAAAGACAGTTTTAATATAAATAAATCGGAAAAATTTAGACAAAAATACCAATATACTTTTGCCAAAATTATTAATAATAATTATACCAAAAGAAATAATGTTTTAACTATTGATAAAGGAATAAAACAAGGAATAACATCTGATTTAGGTGTAATAAATAGTAAGGGAATTATTGGCGTTACCAAAAACACCTCAAATAATTATACAACTGTTCTTTCAATTTTAAATAACAATTCTAAAATTAATGCACGTTTAAAAAGCAGTAATCACTTTGGAACATTAATTTGGAATGGAAATGATTTTAATATTCTTCAATTAATTGATATTCCTAGACAAGCAAAACTAAAAGTAGGAGATACAATTATAACTGGTGGAAAATCGGCTATTTTTCCTGAAGGAATTAATATAGGAACAATAAAAGATTTCTCCTTTGAAAATAACCAATACAAAACTATAAATATTGAATTATTTAATGATATGAGTAATTTGGGTTATGTTCAAATAATTAAAAACCTTGAAAGAACCGAACAGTTACTCTTAGAAAAAGAAAATACAAATGACTAATTTAGTACTAAATAATTCAGTTCGCTTTCTGGGGTTAGTGCTTTTACAAGTTCTAATACTCAATAATTTAAACTTGTTTGGATTTATAAATCCAATGGTTTACATAATTTGGGTTATTTTATTTCCAATAAGAAAAAATCAAAGTACTTTTTTAATTTTAAGCTTTTTATTAGGTTTAACCGTAGATTTTTTCTCAAATTCAGGTGGTATAAATGCTGGTGCAACTCTTTTAATTGCATATTTAAGACTTCCAATATTAAGAGCTGTATTAAAAAAATATGATTTCGATTTTTTATTATTTAATTTAAGAACCATTTCCTTTGGAAAAGCCTTTTTATTTATAAGTATCTTAACCTTAATTCATCACGTCACGGTTTTTAGTTTAGAATATTTTAGTATCAATTCGTATCAAACAATAATTTCTAACACAATTTTAACAAGTATTTTTACAATAATTTTAAGTATTTTAGGTATTATATTATTTACAAAAAAGAAATAAATGAAAAGATCAGGATTATTAGCCTTTTTAATTATTCTTATTGCAATAATATTTATAAGTCGATTGTTTTATTTACAAATACTAAATAATTCATATACAATTCCCACCTTAAATAGTTCAGCAGTAAAAGTAACCTACGATTACCCTGAAAGAGGCTATATATACGATAGAAATGGAGTGCTTTTAGTTGCCAATCAGCTTTCATATGATATTATGATAATTCCGCGAGAGGTGAAACCTTTAGACACTTTAGATTTTTGTAAATTATTGAAAATCACAAAAGAAGATTTTATAAAAAAATTTGAAAGGGCAAAACGCTATTCAACAAGAATTCCATCCACATTTTTACCTCAATTATCTAAAAGTGATTATGCCTATTTACAAGAAAAAATGCATAAGTTCAAAGGCTTTTACATTATTAAAAGATCTTTAAGAGAATACCCCTTAAATTCAGCCCCAAATGTACTTGGATATATTAGTGAGGTAAATGAAAGAATGATAAAAAACAATCCTAATTATCAATTAGGAGAATTAATTGGAACTGCAGGAGTTGAAGTAACTTATGAAGAAACTTTAAGAGGGACAAAAGGTGTAAAATACATACAAAGAGATAGGTTTAATAAAGAAATTGGACCCTATAAAAACGGAATCTACGATACTCTTCCAGTGCCAGGAAATGATATTACTTTAACCTTAGATAGCAAACTACAACAATATGGAGAAGCCTTAATGATTAATAAGCGAGGTGGAATTGTCGCTATAGAACCATCTTCTGGAGAAATTTTAGCACTTGTTTCCACTCCTACTTTTGACCCTAATTTATTAGTAGGAAGAGAAAGATCTAAACAATTTTCTAAATTATTTTTAGACACCATAAGTAATCCATTATTAGACAGAGGATTACAAGGAGAATACCCTCCAGGCTCACCATTCAAAGTAATTACGGCACTGGCTGCACTGCAAGAGAATGTTATTACTACTACCAGTACCATAAAATGTTTTGGAGGTTACCGTTATGGTTCGGGAAAAGGAGCATTTATGGAATGTCATTGCGGAACGCACGGCAGTCCTGTAGAATTAAATAAGGCTATATACAGATCGTGCAATAGCTATTTTTCAAATGCTTATAGAAAAACTATTGAAAAATATCCAACAGCTCGTGAAGGTATGGATGTATGGAGTAATCATGTAAAAAGTTTTGGACTAGGAAACTATTTAAACAATGATTTATCAGTTGGAAAAAAAGGACTTGTTCCTGATGCTAATTTTTACAATAAATGGTATCCTAATTCGCGGTGGACAGCAACGTACAGTATTTCAAATGCCATTGGCCAGGGCGAAGTATTAACAACACCTATACAACTTGCTAATATGACTGCAGCTGTAGCTAACAGAGGGTTTTATTTCACGCCACATATTGTAAAACAAATTAAAGATAAAAAATTAGACGAAAAATATACAACTCCAAAATATACTTCTATAGATGAAAAATATTTTGAACCCGTAATCGAAGGTTTGTTTAATGTATTTGAGAACCCAAGAGGAACAGCAAGCTGGTCAAAAGTTAAAGGAATTGAAATTTGCGGAAAAACAGGTACAGCAGAGAACCCTCACGGACAAGACCATTCCATATTTATAGCATTTGCACCAAAAGACAACCCAAAAATAGCCATTTCAGTTTTTGTTGAAAATGGCTATTGGGGATCACGATGGGCAGGTCCTATTGCTAGTTTAATGATAGAGAAATATTTAAAAGGAGAAACTATTAGACCTTGGAAAGAGCAAGAAATGTTTAATGGTAGTTTACAAGAAGAATATAATAAACAACTAAAAGAAACAACTGAAATTGAGGAGTAGAAAAACTAACATATTTTATGGAATAGATTGGCTATTAGTTTTATGTTATTTCTTACTCATTTTTGTGGGTTGGCTTAACATATATTCTGCAACTATTACAAATGAAGATATAAGTATTATAAATTTCTCAACCGAATATGGAAAACAACTTGTTTGGATTTGTCTAAGCATCCCAATAATACTATTAATACTACTTTTTGAAGCAAAATTTTATGAAAAATACGCTTCGCTTATTTATTTAGTGAGCTTACTATTTTTAGTGGGATTGTTTGTTGTTGGAAAGAATATAAATGGAGCCACTTCTTGGTACGATTTTGGAGTTTTTAGCCTACAACCTTCAGAATTTGTGAAAGCCGCTGTGGCATTAGCAATTGCTAAATTAGTAAGTGAAAAACAATTTAACTTAAATAAAATAACAAATCAAGCACAGGCCCTATTAATTTTATTTATTCCAGCCACTTTAATAACATTACAACCAGATCCTGGATCTGCTTTAGTCTATTCGGCATTTGTATTTGTTTTATATAGAGAAGGACTTCCTTTTTATTATATTACTATTGGATTTATTGCTGCATTCTTATTTGTTGCCACCCTATATTTTGGTTTCTTATATACATTATTGGGCTCTTTTTTACTGTTTTTAGTAATTCTATTATATTTTGTTTTATACAGAAAAAAGGCACTTAAAAAAGGTTGGATGAAAATTTCTGGTATATTTTTAATTTCAGCTTTATTTATTTTTAGTGTTAACTTTGTTTTTAATAATGTTTTTGAACAAAGACACAGAGATCGATTTAATATTCTGCTAGGAAAAACTACGGATGTTAAAAGTATTGGTTATAATACAAATCAATCTGTTATTACAATTGCTTCTGGAGGAATGACAGGTAGAGGATTTTTGGAAGGAGAACGAACTCAAGGAAATTTTGTTCCTGAAAATCAAACAGATTATATTTTTACCATAGTTGGTGAGGAATGGGGGTTTATAGGTAGCGTGGTTGTAATACTATTGTTTGTAATTTTCTTACTTAGAATTCTTCAAGTTGCAGAGCGTCAAAAATCCAAATTTAGCCGAGTTTATGGATACAGCATCGCAGCTATATTTTTTACTCATTTCACTATAAACATAGGTATGGTAATAGGAATATTGCCAACAATAGGAATTCCTTTACCTTTTTTTAGTTATGGAGGCTCCGCTTTATGGGGTTTTACCGTGCTTTTATTTCTTTTTATTAGATTAGATGCCAACCGCTCCTACGAATGGTAATAGTACAGTTTTTAATTTGTTTTAAAAAAAAGCATTTGTAAATCGTAAAAATGAATGCCTTTTTTGTGCTTAACTAAAGATCTTATAATACTTCAACTTGTTTTGCTAACAACTTAAGAATACCTTTAAAAATATTACATCAAATCTGCATTCATTTGCCGTACCTATTAAGTTGGGTTTGCCTTATAGGTACTTTTTGCGCTCATATCCCTTTTTTATCAAGTTTAGATAACAACCAATCTAATTAATCGTAATTGTAAACTATTTGCTTTGATATAAATAAAAAACGTTTTACAAAAAAAAAGCATCCATAAAAATGGATGCTTTCTTTTATAGTTTTTAATTAAAAAACTTATAATGCCGCAACTTGTTTTGCTAATTTAGATTTTAAATTACTAGCTTTATTCTTGTGAATAATATTATTCTTAGCTAATTTATCTACCATAGCAACAACTTTTGGAAATAACTCTTCAGCTTCCTTCTTTTCAGTTGTAGCACGTAAGTCTCTTACAGCATTACGTGTAGTTTTATGCTGATACTTGTTTCTTAATTGCTTAGCGCGATTACTTCTAATTCTTTTTAAAGCTGACTTGTGATTTGCCATTATTAATTCTTTGTTTAATTTTTTGTAGTCCGTAGGGGAATCGAACCCCTGTTACCAGGATGAAAACCTGGCGTCCTAACCCCTAGACGAACGGACCATTATTGTTTTTCGATGACATTATTTCGTCATTGCGGATGCAAAAATACAACTATTTTTCAATTCGCAAAACTTTTTTCGAAAAATTTAATAAGATTTTGCAAATAATACTCTTTGCATTGACTTAGCCCCCGAAAATACACACTTTCCTTCTTCAATTTTATTATCTAAAGGAATACATCTTATAGTTGCTTTTGTTAATTCTTTGATTTTATCCTCTGTTTCTATTGTGCCATCCCAGTGTGCAGAAACAAAACCTCCTTTATTTTCAATAACATCCTTAAATTCATCAAAAGTATCAACTACTGTTGTATGTTCAGTCCTGTAAGCAATGGCTTTATTAAATAAATTCTCCTGAATATCATTTAACAAACCTGTTACAAACTCAACTACATCATCTTGAGATACAGTTTGTTTCTCTAAAGTATCTCTTCTTGCAATCTCTACTGTATTATTTTCTAAGTCTCTTTTTCCAATAGCAATTCTAACTGGAACTCCTTTTAACTCATATTCTGCAAACTTCGCTCCTGGTCTGTAGGTATCCCTATCATCAAATTTAACTGAAACTCCTTTGGACCTAAGTTCTTTTACAAATACATCAACTTTTTCCGAAATGGCTTCTAATTGCTCTTCTCCTTTATAAATTGGAACAATAACAACTTGTATTGGTGCCAATTTTGGAGGTAATACCAATCCGAAATCATCCGAATGCGTCATAATCAAACCTCCTATCAATCGGGTTGAAACACCCCAAGAAGTTGCCCAAACATATTCTTGTTTTCCTTCTTTTGAAGTATATTTTACATCAAAAGCTTTAGCAAAGTTTTGCCCTAAAAAGTGAGAAGTACCTGCTTGCAACGCTTTTCCATCTTGCATTAAGGCTTCAATGGTAAAAGTTTCATCTGCGCCTGCAAAACGTTCACTTTCAGATTTTGCTCCTTTAATAACGGGCATAGCCATAAAGTTCTCTGCAAATTCAGCATAAACCTTTTGCATTAGCATTGCTTCTTTAAGCGCTTCTTTTTTGGTTGCATGTGCTGTATGGCCTTCTTGCCATAAAAATTCAGCTGTCCGCAAAAACAGACGTGTACGCATTTCCCAACGAACTACATTTGCCCATTGATTAATAAGTAAAGGTAAATCTCTATACGATTGAATCCATCCTTTATAAGTATTCCAAATAATTGCTTCGGAAGTAGGACGTACAACTAATTCTTCTTCTAACTTAGCTGCAGGATCAACACGAAGCTTTCCCTCATTATCAGGATCATTTTGCAATCTATAATGTGTAACAACTGCGCATTCCTTGGCAAATCCTTCTGCATTTTTTTCTTCTGCTTCAAATAAACTTTTTGGCACAAACAATGGAAAATAGGCATTTTCATGACCAGTTTCTTTAAACATCCTATCCAATTCTGCTTGCATTTTTTCCCAAATTGCATATCCGTATGGCTTAATTACCATACATCCTCTAACGGCCGAATTTTCAGCTAAATCAGCTTTAACAACTAACTCGTTGTACCATTTGGAATAATCTATTTCTCTCTTTGTTAAATTCTTACTCATAATAAAAGTTTGGCATAAATATTGCATCTTTTCTAATGGAAAATGCTAATTTCGACAAAATTAGTTTTTTTTAAATAGTTAACAATAAAAATTTTAATTGATTATGGAAGTTTCAAAAATCTTAAATCGAAAAGGCTCACAAATAGCTTTGCTTTTATTGCTGTTTGTTAGTTTGTATTCTTGTGGTACCTATCAAAGTGCTTATAACTATGATGATGACGGTATTTATGCTTCTAGTAATCAACAATACAATAATGAAGATATAGTTGTAGTAGATAAGCAAGAGTTTGATAAAAATTATTTTTCATATAAACTTGAAGAAATTCAGAATGTAGGTGAAGAGGACATTTTTACAGACATAGAAGAGTATTATTATGATGACACTTATGAAAATGACTCGATAAATTCTAATTATTATGAACCTTGGGAACATACAAATAATGTAACTATTAATGTTGACTCTGGATTTGGAAGTATGGGTTACTATTGGCATAATCCTTTTTATTACGATTATTCATATAATTATTTCCCATTTTATTACAATTATTACAGCCCTTGGAGAAATTATCGTCCTTGGGGTTATGGATATGGATTTGGATTTGGAAACGGGTTTGGATTTGGAAATGGCTTTTATGATTATCCTTTTTATGGTGGTTTTTATGGCAATTATTATCCTTATAGATATTCTCCTTTTGGATATTATGGCTACAATAATTATTACCCATATAATTATGCTCGAAACAGTTTTAATAGATATGATTCGTATGGTAAAAGATCATCTTACAATACAAACTCTAGAAGAGGAACTTCAAATAACTCAACCATAAGTAGAAGATCTAGTACATCTAGTGCTAACAAAAACCTTAATTCTACATCAACAAGAAGATCATCTTCAACAGCAAGAAGAACTAGATCTAGCAACCAAAATATAAATTCTAGCAGTAGAAATTACAACAGAACTCCTTCGAGGTCAACAAATGGCGCTTCTCAAAGAAGTTACACTCCAAGTCGTTCGTATCCAACAAGACAATCATCTTCATCAAGAAGAAATACATCTTATAATTTTAGTCCATCAACAGTTAGATATTCTTCTAATAATGTAAGAAATAGAAATGTTAATGTAAATTATGTACCTAAAAGTAGGTCTACATCAAATTCAAGAAGTGTTTCTGCAAATTCGAGTAGAACAGCTTCAAGATCGTCTAATTCGCGTGCAACAAGAAGTTATTCTCAGCCAAGATCGAGTAGTTATTCTTCTAGCAGTAATTCTAGATCATATTCTACTCCTAGTTCATCAACTTATAGTTCATCGAGCTCATCTAGTTCATCCTATTCTAGAAGTTCGTCTTCTGGATCGTCTTCACGAGGAACATCAAGAAGGCAATAATTAAAAAACGTATATAAAATACTTAGCATTATGAAAAAAATATTTTTAGCTGCAATAATATGTTGCATTGCGTTTATTTCAAACGCTCAAACATTAGGATATAATGATATTGGTGTTCTGTTTTCAAAGGAAAAAATTAATGGAACAGCACGCTACAATGCTATGAGTGGAGCATTTGGTGCATTAGGTGGAGATTTATCTGCAATGGAAGCAAACCCTGCGGGAGCAGCTGTTTTTATGAAAAGTGAGTTTTCTCTATCATTTGGTATTAATGATAGCGAAACTTCATCTAATTATTACGGTAATAGCGTATTAACAGACAATAGTAATTCTGATATTACACAAGCTGGAGGTGTATTTGTTTTTAAAACCAACAATAGAGGATCTGATTGGGGAAAAATTGCATTAGGGTTTAATTTTGGAATTGCTAACGATTTTGAAGATTTCTGGATTGCTAACGGAAATAGCAACTACCCTACTTGGATTGATGATGCAAATGATATAAATATTGCTTATTTAAATTCAACAGGCCAGTATTTCGAAAATTTGACCAATGGAAAAAACAATAAGTACTCATTTACTTTTGCTTCAGAATATAACAATAATTTATACCTGGGAGCTTCTATTACTACTTACGATATTGAACATTATCAAAGAACTTTGCTAGAAGAAAATAATAATGATGGAAACGGAAATAATTTAGATGCATCTTTAATTCAGGAATTATATACCTTTGGAGATGGTGTTTCGTTTAATCTTGGTTTAATTTCTAAACCAAGTGATAATGTTCGTTTAGGTTTAGCATACCAATCTCCAGTTTGGTATAATTTATCAGAAGATTATTTAGACTATGATGTTGAAGTTTACTACAGTAATACAAATGAATTAATTTCGGATTTCTCAGGTATTAGTGCTTTTGACTACAAATTAAAAACACCTAGTAAACTTACGGGTAGTTTCGCTTACATTTTTGAAAAACAAGGTTTAATAAGTATTGATTATATTTATAAAAATTATAGCAATATTAAATTAACAAATGCCGAATTTTCAAACGAAAATAATAGCTTTAAAACAGATTTAGAAAGTACTGGTGAATTTAGAATTGGAACCGAATGGCGTTTTGACAACATTTCACTTAGAGGTGGTTATTATTTAGAAACTTCCCCTTATAAAAACGCATTAGAAACGGATAATTTAGAAGGGTTTTCACTGGGAGCAGGTTATAAATTTAGAGGAGGAAAAATTGATATTTCTTATCAAAACAGCTCATATACTGCCCCATACAATTTTTACCCACAATACAACACAATAGATGCTGCAGAATTAAACATTGATAATTCGAAAATTACAGCCACCTTAGTTTTAAATATTTAAATTTATTTACACATAAATAAGAACGTCTCCGTAAAAAGAGACGTTTTTTCATTTTTATGAAAAACCTAAATTTGTTTTAGTACTTTTGCACAAATAAATAAAAAAAATGAAACCAATTTCTTTAACAATAAATACAACAACATCTGAAACTATTATTAAGCTTACTTCTACTAGTGTTTTAACTAGTGGTAGCTACGAATATAATAATGTAGACGAAGCAAAAAATTCACCTTTAGCACAACAACTATTTCATTTACCATTTATTAAACGCGTTTTAATATCTGCTAATTTTATTGCTTTAGAACGATTTTCAATTGTAGAATGGGCAGATGTGCAAGAGGAAGTTAAAGAACAAATTGAAAGTTATTTAAACAATGGTGGTGAGTTATTAATTGAGGAACAACCTAAAAAAATAATTCCTGTTGAAGTTTATTCTGAAGTAACTCCAAACCCAGCGGTATTAAAGTTTGTTTCTAACAAAAAAATAGTTGATCAAGATTTTGAATTTAAAAACATAGAAGAAGCCAAAAACGCTCCTTTAGCTACAGAATTATTTAAATTCCCATTTATAAAAGAGGTATTTATTTCGGAAAACTATGTTTCAATAACTAAGTTTGACATTGTAGAGTGGAGCGAAATTACAAACGAAATAAGAGGTTTTATAAAGCAATTTATTGCTGAAGGTAAAACAATTGTGGAAAAAAGCACACAAACTTCGGCAGTTGATAAAAAAGATATTGAAAATAACAACACAGATGATTTAGATGATGTTTCTAAACAAATTATTGGAATTTTAGATGAATATATAAGACCTGCAGTTGCTGCTGATGGTGGAAACATTTTGTTTCAATCATACAATTCTGAAGAAAAAATTGTAAGTGTTATTTTACAAGGAGCTTGTAGTGGTTGTCCTTCCTCAACAATAACTTTAAAAAATGGAATTGAAAATATGTTAAAACAATTAATTCCTGGTAAAATTGAAGAAGTTGTTGCTGTTAATTACTAAACTATTTTATGTCTGAAAAAGTAAAACCTTATAAAGATTCCAATCTAGGAAAAAAGGAACAAGTTGCTAAAATGTTTGATACTATTTCAAAAGAATACGACGGATTAAACCGTGTTATTTCTTTTGGAATTGATGTAAAGTGGAGGCAAAAGGTTGTAAAAATAGTTGCGGAATCAAACCCTAAAACTGTACTTGATATAGCAACTGGAACTGGAGATTTAGCTATAAATTTAGCAAAAACAAATGCTTCAAAAATAATCGGTTTAGATATTTCAAAAGGAATGTTAGAAGTAGGTAAACAAAAAATTGATAAACTTAGGTTAAACAATAAAATTGAAATGGTTTTGGCCGATTCAGAAAAAATTCCATTTACTGATAATTACTTCGATGCAATTACAGTTGCTTTTGGTGTAAGAAATTTTGAAAACTTAGAATTAGGCCTGTCTGAAATTTATCGTGTACTTAAACCTAATGGAACCTTTGTTGTTTTAGAAACATCTGTACCTACTAAAACTCCCTACAAACAGGGCTATAATATTTACACTAAATCTATAATGCCAACTATTGGAAAACTATTTTCAAAAGATAAATCGGCATATAAATATTTATCCGATTCTGCTGCTTCTTTTCCTTATGGTAAAGCTTTCAACAATATTTTAGCTAAAATTGGGTTTATAGATATTGAAAATAGACCACAAACTTTTGGAGTGGCATCTATTTATATAGGTAAGAAATAGTTTATGAAAAAAATAATTACAGCAATAATTCTAATATTTATAGTATCTACACTAAGCGCTCAAAAGAGAGATGTTGTTCGGTATAAGCAAAATTGGGATAAACAAACTATTTTTTGGGGATATTATTTAGGTTTAAACCAAAAAAGTTTTAAAATTAGCTATAACCAATACAACCCAAATACTTTTATACAAGTAAAAGAATCTACAGGTTTTAATGTTGGTTTAATAGGTGATTTAAGAATTCATAAAAACGTTAATCTTAGATTGGAACCTGGTCTTTCTAGTAACACTAAAGAACTAACATTTACACATTTAAATGGCGCAAAAGATAGCATTAGAGATGTAAATGGAACGTACTTAAGAATACCACTATTGGTTAAATTAAGTACAGATAGATTAAACAATTTACGCCCTTACCTTATTGGAGGCGTTTCATATGACTATAACTTTTCTAGTAATCAAGACAATCCAGATGATAATTATGATGGTGAATTTAGAATGAAAAAGAATAATTTTACTTATGAATTTGGTGTTGGTGTTGATTTTTATTTACCTTATTTTATTTTCTCACCATCTATAAGAGGTGTTTTTGCAATAAATAAAGAGTTAGTAAATGATAATGATCCCAATAGTCCGTGGACTGGTAATATAGATTATTTTGGAACTCGTGGTATTTTTATAAAACTTGCATTTCACTAACTTCCCCGTTTAAATTCACTTAATAAAATTGCAGTTGCAGTAGCTACATTTAAGCTTTCTGTTTGTTGTAAATCTCCAAATCGTGGAATTGAAACAGTGTTATCTAATAAATCTAAAATTTTATTGCTAATTCCGTTTGCTTCATTCCCCATAACCAAAATTGCATTTTGTGGCAAATTTGATTTGTAAACATTTACACCATCCATTAATGACGCAAATTTCGGTTTTTTTGATTTACTTAGATAAAGTTCTAAATTGGTATATAAAATATTAATTCTGGTTAAAGAGCCCATTGAAGCTTGCACAACTTTTTGATTAAAACAATCTACAGTATCCAAAGAACACACCAATTGCTTAATTCCAAACCAATCGCATAATCTAATTATTGTTCCTAAATTTCCAGGATCGTTTATCGCGTCTAGTACAAGTTCAAGACCATCATTTTCTTGAATCTTAAATTGTGGAATCTTAAAAATTGCCAATACATTATTTGGTGTTTTTAATGAACTTACTTTTTTTAATTCACTCGCCGAAATTAACGTTCGATTTTCAACATTATTAAATGTACTATTCTCGGTATAGTAAAGATGCTCTAATTCTATATTAGAGTTTAAAAATTCATTAACAACTTTTGTTCCTTCAACAATAAATAAATTATACTTTACTCTGTACTTTTTTTGTCTTAAACTCGTTATTAATTTTAATTGATTCTTGCTTAGACTCATTATTTCAATTATAAAAATAGTAATTGGGTAATACCTTGAAAAGTTTTACATTTGAAACAAATTTAAACTCTTATTATTTGAAAAACAATTTTATAATATTAATAATCTTATTAAGTATAACTTTTAGTTTTTCCTCGTGTAATTCTGTTAAGTATGTTTCTGAAAATGACTATTTACTTACTAAAAACAATATAATTCTTAATGACAAGAAAAATGTTGATGATGAAATTACTGATTATATAGTTCAAAGACCTAATCAATTGGTTTTTGGAATTCCTTTTCCTTTATATTTTTACAATATTGGTAATACTAAATTTGAATCTAGTTTTGAAGAATGGAAACAAAATCATCCAAAATCTTATAATTTTACAACCAAAGTTTTCTCTAAAAAACAAACTTTAGGATTATACAACTTTAAAAAAAATACACACAAATGGTGGTTAACAAACGGAGAAGAACCTGTTATTTTCGATAATAAAAAAGCAAAACAAACTGCAAATAATTTAACCAGTCATTTTCATAATGAAGGATATTTTAATGTTAAAACAAACTATACAGTTGATTATTTAAAAAACAATAAAGCCGTTGTAAACTATACTGTTAACACCGGTAAACCATACAAACTAGATTCTATTAAAAGCAGCATAGAATCAGCTATTTTAGATTCTATTTACACCGCTAAAAAAAGTGAATCTTTATTAAAAAAAGGTGCACAATTTAAGTATTCTACATTTATTGAAGAGCAAGATAGAATAACAGAATTGTTTAGAAACTCTGGCATATATCGTTTCAATAAAAACGCCATTTTAGTAGATGCAGATACTGCTAACTATAAATCGGACATTGATTTAATTATAAATGATAGTATTGCCAATGTACCATTTAAAATTCAAAAAATTAAAAACATAAATATTTACACAGATTATTCTTACAACACAAAAGACAACCCAATTAAAGATAGTTTAAATTTTAAAGGGTTTCAATTTCTTTCGCAAACAAACCTAAAATACAATCCTAAACTATTACTGAATGCAGTTTTTATTGAGCCAAACTCAATATACCAAGACAAAACCAGAGAGCTAACTCGTAAAAATTTAAGAAGATTAAATAATTTTAGAACAGTTGATATAAAATATAACGAATTGGAGGATGACTATTTAGAGGCTTCCATCTATCTTACACCTCTTAAAAAATATTCAATTTCAATTAGTTCAGAACTCACCCACTCTAATATTAGACAACTTGGAGTTTCTACAAAACTTTCATTTTTAAATCGTAATATTTTTAAAGGATCCGAAATATTAAAATTTTCAGTTCAAGGATCGTTTTTAGATTCCAAAGATGCTGCAGACAACGAAAAACTACTTAATGCCTGGGAAATTGGAGGTGAAGTAGCTCTTGAATTACCCCGAATTTTATTTCCTTTTAAACCGGACAATATTATTTCAAAAAGTATGTCTCCAAAAACAACTTTTTCTGTTGGTACAAGCTTACAAAAAAATATAGGGCTAGATAAACAAAAATTTACAGGAATTATAGATTATACTTGGGAATCAACACCTAAAAAAAAACATAGTTTTCAGCTTTTAAGCGCACAATTTATTCAAAATTTAAATGTAAATTCTTACTTTGATATTTACAATTCAGAATTTGAAGATATTAAAAATATTGCATCAACCTATTTTAGTGAGGATATTTCTTCTTCCAATGTAATTGACTTTATAAATTCAAATATTAACGCTACCTTCGAAAGCTCAAATCCAACAGAATATAATACAGCCCAAAATATTAAAAGTAGATACGATATTATTACAGAAGATGTTTTAATTCCATCATCTACTTATACATTTACCTATAATAATAGTGAAAATTACAAGGATACCGATTTTTCGTTTTTTAGAGCACGCTTTGTTTCTTCTGGTAATTTAACAACTTTATTAACTTCTAAAAAAGATAAAGACGGCACTAAACTTTTATTTAACACACCAATTGCCCAATACGTAAGAACCGACTTAGAATATAAAAAATTCTGGAATCCTTCATTTGAAAATGTTGTTGCCTTTAGAACTTTTATAGGAATTGCCTTTCCTTACAGCAATTCAAACACAATACCTTTTAGTAGAAGTTATTTTATTGGAGGACCAAACGATTTAAGAGCTTGGAAAATTTATGATTTAGGTCCAGGAACCTCAAAAACCGGACTAGAATACAATGTGGGTAACCTTAAATTTTTAAGCAGTTTAGAATACCGATTTAAAATTATAAATAGTGTAAAAGGAGCTTTATTTATTGATGCAGGAAATATTTGGGATATTTCAAACTCCAAATTAACTTCTAGCGATTCAAAATTTAACGGTTTTAATTCATTAAAAGATATTGCCGTAGGAACAGGATTTGGATTACGTTACGACCTAAGCTTTATTTTACTTCGCTTAGACCTTGGTTTTAAAACTTACGAACCATATTTAGATAATAATAAATGGTTTCAACATGCAAACTTTAAAAATAATGTATACAATTTTGGTATAAGTTATCCTTTTTAAAATCTATTTTATACTATTTCGTTTTCGTTTTTTTTTAGCCAAAAAACAAATAAACACTTATTATTCATTAATTTTGTTTTATCATATTAAACACAATTAACACAAATAAAATATTATGAGTCACACAATTAAACCCGGAGTAGCAACAGGAAGCCAGGTTCAAGAAATCTTTAAATTAGCAAAATCTAAAGGGTTTGCATTACCAGCTGTAAATGTTATAGGCTCAAACGGTATGAACACCGTTTTAGAAACAGCAAAAGAATTAAACTCTCCAGTAATTATTCAATTTTCTAATGGAGGTGCACAATTTAATGCAGGTAAAGGATTATCTAACGATGGACAAAAAGCTGCTATTGCTGGCGCAGTTGCAGGTGCTAAACATGTTCACACTTTAGCAGAAGCTTATGGTGTTCCAGTAATTTTACATACAGACCACGCTGCAAAAAAATTATTACCTTGGATAGATGGTTTATTAGACGCTAGTGAAAAACACTTTGCAGAAACAGGTTCTCCTCTATTCTCTTCACATATGATTGATTTATCTGAAGAACCATTAGAAGAAAATATTGAAATTTGTAAAACTTATTTAGCTCGTATGGCTAAAATGGGTATGACTTTAGAAATTGAGTTAGGTATTACAGGTGGTGAAGAAGATGGTGTAGACAATTCAGACGTTGATGCATCTAAACTTTATACACAACCTGAAGAAGTTGCTTATGCTTATGACGAACTAAAAAAAGTAAGTGACAATTTTACAATTGCAGCATCTTTTGGTAATGTTCATGGTGTATACAAACCAGGAAATGTAAAATTAACTCCAAAAATCTTAGATAATTCTCAAAAATATATTGAAGAAAAAAACGGAACAGAACCAAATCCAGTTAATTTTGTATTCCATGGTGGTTCAGGTTCTTCATTAGAAGAAATTAGAGAAGCAATTGGTTACGGTGTTATAAAAATGAACATTGATACAGATTTACAATTTGCTTTTACTGAAGGAATTAGAGATTATATGAACGAAAAAATTGAGTATTTAAGAACTCAAATTGGTAACCCTGATGGTGCTGACCAACCTAATAAAAAATACTACGATCCACGCGGATGGTTACGTAAAGGTGAAGCTACTTTAAAAACTCGTTTAATTGAAGCTTTTAAAGATTTAAACTGTGTAGATACTTTATAATTTATACTATAATAATTCAAAAAAGGATAAAGAGAACATATTTTTATATGTTCTCTTTATTTTTTTTAGTAATTTGCACTCCAATTTTCAACTAAAACAATATATATATGTCATCTTGGTTTAAAAGAAAAGATAAGGGAATCCAAACCCCTACTGAAGACAAAAAAGACGTACCAAAAGGCTTATGGTATAAAACTCCTAGTGGTAAAGTTGTTGACACAGACGAGCTTAAAGAAAACTATTATGTGAGCCCAGAAGATGGTTACCATGTTAGAATTGGTAGTAAAGAATATTTTGAAATTCTTTTTGATGATAATAAATTTAAAGAATTCGATAAAGATATGGTCTCTAAAGACCCGTTAAAATTTACCGACACTAAAAAATATACCGAAAGATTAAAACAAGCAACAGCAAAAACACAACTTAACGATGCTGTTAGAACAGCTGTAGGTAAATCTAATGGTAAAGATTTAGTAGTGGCTGCCATGGATTTTGCTTTTATTGGAGGTTCTATGGGAGCTGTAGTTGGAGAAAAAATTTGTAGAGCTATTGATTACTCTATCAAAAATAAGGTTCCTTTTTTAATGATATCAAAATCTGGAGGAGCGAGAATGATGGAAGCTTCTTATTCTTTAATGCAATTGGCAAAAACATCTGTAAAATTAGCTCAATTATCTGATGCTGGAATACCATATATATCTTTATGCACAGATCCAACAACTGGTGGAACAACAGCTTCTTATGCGATGTTAGGCGACGTAAACTTTGCAGAACCTAATGCATTAGTAGCATTTGCCGGACCAAGAGTTGTAAAAGACACAACGGGAAAAGATTTACCTCCTGGGTTTCAAAAATCTGAATTTGTGCTTGAACATGGCTTTTTAGATAAAATTATAGAACGAAAAAACTTAAAGCACCAAATAAATCTATATATAGATTTAATTCAAAATTTACCAATTAGAAACTAATAAAAAAGCGAGCATTATGCTCGCTTTTTTTTATCTTTTAATAATCGCATAAATAAAACTATTACTTCCCTTTTTTTTACAAAAAAATAAAGTTATTTATAAAATACTTGCAATAAGAATAACACCAATCAATTGTTATTCAAAATAATAGTAGTATATTTGCCGCCTGTTAGCTTGCAATTGCACTAACAATACATAAAAATTATTAAATAAATTAATGTTAGCATGTACTTAACAAAAGAAAAAAAAGCAGAAATTTTTGCTAAACACGGAGAATCAGCAACAGACACTGGGTCTTCAGAAGGACAAATTGCCTTATTCACTTTTAGAATTAACCACTTAACTGAACACTTAAAAAATAATCGTAAAGATTATAATACTGAGCGTTCGTTAGTAAAATTAGTAGGAAAAAGAAGAAACCTACTTGATTATCTTATTAAAAAGGATATCGTAAGATACCGTGAGATAATTAAAGAATTAGGAATAAGAAAATAATTTCAACAAATTAAGAGGCAAATTTTGCCTCTTTTTTTTTGTAATTTCTTATTTCAAAGAAAGCTTAAATTAAACTTTTCATTGGTAAACAACAACACAACAACGACCAATTGTTTAATTAAATTTTAAAAAATTATTTATGATACCGAAGGTACATACACAAACTATTGATTTAGGAGATGGAAGAACCATTTCTTTAGAAACAGGAAAACTAGCAAAACAAGCGCACGGATCGGTTGTTGTAAGAATGGGTAACGCAATGTTGCTTTGTACAGTAGTATCAAACTATTCTGCTAGCCCAGGAATTGATTTTTTACCACTAACTGTTGATTACAGAGAAAAATTTGCAGCTGCGGGAAAATATCCTGGAGGTTTCTTTAAAAGAGAAGCAAGACCAAGCGATGATGAAGTATTAACAATGCGTTTAGTAGATCGTGTTTTACGTCCATTATTCCCAAAAGATTACCACGCCGAAACACAAGTTATGATTCAATTAATGTCTCATGATGCAAATGTTATGCCTGATGCATTAGCAGGTTTAGCCGCTTCAGCTGCCATTCAATTGAGCGACCTTCCTTTTGAAACTCCAATTTCAGAAGTACGTGTTGCAAGAATTAATGGTGAATTTGTAATTAACCCAAGTAGAGCTCAATTAGCCGATGCTGATATTGATATGATGGTTGGTGCATCTGCAGACTCCGTAATGATGGTTGAGGGTGAAATGGATGAATGTAGTGAAGAGGAAATGGCTGATGCAATTAAATTTGCTCACGAAGCTATTAAAATTCAATGTGCAGCTCAAATTGCATTGGCAGAATCTTTTGGAAAAAAAGAAACACGTGAATATGAAAAAGCTGTTACTGATGAAGCTTTAGAAAAATTAGCGCACGACTTTGCATACCAAAAAGTTTATGACATTGCAAAAGCAGGAAGTTCTAAACATGAACGTAGTGCTGCATTTGCCGAAATTAAAGAAGCATTTAAAGCTACTTTTTCAGAAGAAGAATTGGAAGAAAAAGGAGCTTTAATATCTACATATTATTCTAAAGCTGAAAAAAGTGCTATTCGTAACTTAACCCTTGAAGAAGGTTTACGTTTAGACGGAAGAAAAACTACAGAGATTCGTCCAATTTGGTGTGAAGTTGATTACTTACCATCTACACACGGATCTTCAATTTTTACACGTGGAGAAACTCAAGCATTAGCAACAGTTACTCTTGGAACTTCAAGAGATGCTAACATTTTAGATTCGGCAACTTATGAAGGTGAAGAAAGATTTTACTTACACTATAACTTTCCTCCTTTTTCAACAGGTGAAGCTCGTCCGTTAAGAGGAACTTCTAGAAGAGAAGTTGGACATGGAAATTTAGCACAACGTGCTTTAAAAGGAATGGTTCCGGCAGATTGCCCTTATACTGTAAGAGTTGTATCTGAAGTATTAGAATCTAATGGTTCATCTTCAATGGCAACAGTTTGTGCTGGTACAATGGCATTAATGGATGCTGGTGTTCAAATGACAAAACCAGTTTCAGGTATTGCAATGGGATTAATTTCTGATGGTGATCGTTATGCTGTTTTAAGTGATATTTTAGGTGATGAAGATCATTTAGGAGATATGGACTTTAAAGTAACTGGTACTGCAGATGGTATTACTGCTTGCCAAATGGATATTAAAATCAAAGGTTTATCATATGAAATCTTAGTAAATGCATTAAAACAAGCTCGTGACGGCCGTTTACATATTTTAGGGAAAATTACAGATACAATTGCACAGCCAAATGCAGATGTAAAAGCGCATTCACCTAAAATGGTTACTAGAGTAATTCCTAATGATTTTATTGGTGCTTTAATTGGGCCTGGAGGAAAAGTAATTCAAGAAATGCAAAAAGAAACTGGATGTACTATTGTTATTAACGAAGATCCAGTTACTGAAGAAGGTATTGTTGAAATTTTAGGAACAAACCAAGATGGTATTGATGCTGTATTAGCTAAAATTGACTCGTTAATGTTTAAACCTCAAGTTGGTAGTGTTTACGAAGTTAAAGTAATTAAAATGCTTGATTTTGGTGCTGTTGTTGAATATGTTGAAGCTCCAGGAAATGAAGTTTTATTACACATTTCTGAATTAGCTTGGGAACGCACAAATAACGTTACAGATGTTGTAAATATGGGTGATGTATTTGATGTAAAATACTTTGGAAAAGATCCTAAAACTCGTAAAGACAAAGTGTCTAGAAAAGCATTATTACCTAAACCTGAAGGATTTGTTGAAAGACCTCCAAGAGATAATAATAGAGGACGTGACAATAGAGGAAGAGATAACCGTGGTGGTGATAGAGATAGAAAACCTAGATCTAGAGATTAATTTATTAATTCTCAACTATTATAAAATTAAAAAGCGTCTCAGAAATGAGACGCTTTTTTTATATTAGAAATACTAACCCATAATATTCTAACATTATATTTAATAAAACAACTAGCTTATTTCAACTTTTTGATCTACAAATTTTTTGATAGGAAGCACAACAATTCCTTCCTTTGTTTTTATTGTAATACAAATATTATCTATTTGCTGAATTTCTCCTTCAATATTTTTTGTTTTAATATGCTGCCCTATTTCAAAGTTTTTTCTTGAATAAAAACCAAACAGTAATCTAGTTACAACATCTCTAGCTCCTAATCCAAATGCTATTGTAAAAGAAACTAAAATAGATCCTAATATTAATGTAATATTACTAGTTATAATGTCTGTATCTACACCCGCAAGGTTTAATGATGTTATTGAAATAAAAATAACTATTAAATAAAAAACAATGTTACCTACTAAGTTCCCCCCAGTAATTTCCATTGATTTAAATGAATTATGAATGGCCTTTTTAATCATTGACCCAACATAAACTCCAATAACAAAAATTAATAAAGAACTAATTAAAACTGGCAAATAAGCTATAAAACTACCAATTCCTTTAGAAACCATAGTTAAGCCTAACATATCTGAGGCAATAACAACAAAAATTAAAATAAGTAAATATTTTACAAACTTTAATAAAATTTTTGATGGTACTACATCATAATCGTTTTTACCAAATAATTCAGCTTCATTTAATTTTGTTGTTAAGCTATCAATATTTGATAGTTTTAATAATTTTTTCAGAATTACGTTCACAACTTTTAAAATAATAATTGCTAATATTATTAATCCTATTCCTAATAATATTTTTGGCAATACTCCTAAAAACCTATTCCATAAATCTTCTGCGAACGATAAATTCATTTGACTTGATTGAATAAAAAATTTCATTTTATTAATTTTGGGTTAGTAATTATTCTTTTTTCTTTTTGGTATTTTTATTATCTGTATCTAAAAATTCCCCTATTGTATTAGGGTATTTCACAACAAATAGGTCTGCCATATCAATAGAAAGTTTAATTAATGATATATCATTAATTATCTTCTCCTTCAATATTTTAGGAACTTCTTCGTTATGTAATATTTTCTTAAACGGATTATCCATTAATTAAGATTTTTATATACACTTATTAATTTTTCTTTTGCTCTCTTTAATCGCATTTTTACTGCGCTTTCTCCAATATCCATCGCCTCCTGAATTTCTTTTATTGAAAAATCATCTTGATATTTTAACAATAAAATCATTTTTTCATTTGGATCAATTATCTCTAATGCTTTTTTTAGCTTATCGGATTTCATACTAAAAATAGTTTCATCACTTGAGTCTAATTCTTCAGAATCTTGTAATTCTCCTTCAAAATTCTTTTCATTTTTCTTATAATTATTTCGTGTTACATAATTAACACAAAAATTATAAGTAAAAGAATACAGCCAAGTAGAAAACTTCGCATTTCCTTTAAATGTCCTAAGCTTAACAAAAAGCTTAATAAAAACGTCATGAGTTAAATCTTGTGCTTCTTCTTTTGAAGACGCAAACCCATAACACTTATTATAAACAACACCCGCATACCTATCATACAATACTGCAAACAATTGTGTATTGTTAGTTTGCACTATTTTATTAATAAGTTCGTTATCCGATAATAACGATATTTCTTTTTGTTGTTTCAAAAAATTACTTTGGGTTAATATTGTTTAAGACACTTAAATACATATTTAGTCACAAAAGATTAATTTATGATTTATTTTGTAACATTTACAAAAATACTACGTATATATTATGTACGCTATAAATAAACACAAAAATTTTCAGTTTTTAAATGAGACAGCTTAAAATAACAAAACAGGTTACTAATAGAGAAACCGCATCATTAGATAAATATTTACAAGAAATAGGAAAAGTTGATTTAATTACCGCCGAAATGGAGGTTGAATTAGCTCAACGAATTAAAGCAGGAGATCAAGTTGCATTGGAACGCTTAACAAAAGCAAATTTACGTTTTGTTGTTTCGGTTGCTAAACAATATCAAAATCAAGGATTAACACTTCCAGATTTAATTAACGAAGGTAACTTAGGTTTAATTAAAGCTGCAAAACGTTTTGATGAAACTCGTGGATTTAAATTTATTTCTTACGCAGTTTGGTGGATTCGTCAATCTATTTTACAAGCGTTGGCAGAACAATCTCGTATTGTTCGTTTACCTTTAAATAAAATTGGTTCTATCAATAAAATTAATAAAATGTATGCATTTTTGGAGCAAGAGAACGAAAGACCTCCTTCTGCTGAAGAAATTGCAAAAAAATTAGATATGACCGTAAATGACGTAAAAGAGTCTATGAAAAACTCTGGTCGTCATGTATCAATGGATGCTCCATTAATTGAAGGTGAAGATTCAAACCTTTATGATGTACTTAATACTGATGAGTCTCCAAACCCAGATAAATCATTATTACACGAATCTTTAAAAGTTGAAATTGAACGTGCTTTGGAAACATTAACTCCAAGAGAGGCTGATGTTGTTCAATTATACTTTGGTTTAGGCGATGCACACCCAATGACTCTTGAAGAAATTGGTGAAACTTTTGATTTAACACGTGAACGTGTTCGTCAAATTAAAGAAAAAGCAATTAGAAGATTAAAACACACTTCTAGAAGTAAAATATTAAAAACTTATTTAGGTTAATCTTTATTTTTAAAGTTAACTTTTTAATACTGAATAAAAAACGCTCGAATTATCGAGCGTTTTTCTTTTTTAAATGATACTTTTGCAAAAAACAACACAAATATTAAAATGACTAAACTTATTGCTCCTTCCGTTTTAGCTGCAGATTTTGCCAACTTACAACGCGACATAGAAATGATTAACAACAGTAAAGCCGATTGGTTTCATATTGATGTTATGGATGGAATGTTTGTTCCTAATATTTCATTTGGAATGCCTGTAATTAGTACAATTAAAAAACATGCAACCAAAACAATGGACGTTCATTTAATGATTGTTGATCCAGATAGATATATTTCTACTTTTAAAAAAGTTGGAGCTGATATTTTAACAGTTCACTATGAAGCTTGTCCCCATTTACATAGAACTGTGCAGGCTATAAAAGCAGAAGGAATGAAAGCAGGAGTTTCTTTAAATCCCCATACTCCTATTGCTGTTTTGGAAGATATTATTGAAGATCTGGATTTGGTATTAATTATGAGTGTTAATCCAGGGTTTGGCGGACAAAGTTTTATTGAAAACACCTATAAAAAAGTGCAACAATTAAAAGCATTGATTGAGTTTAGCGGCTCAAAAGCCTTAATTGAAGTTGATGGTGGTGTTACAGATCAGAATATTGAGCAACTTTCTGAAGCTGGTGTTGATGCATTTGTAGCTGGAAGTTTTGTATTTAAAAGTGAAAACCCAACCAATACAATTGCCAATTTAAAAGATTTGGTTTCCCCAAGTTAAACCTCATCTAACTCATATTGAGTTAATAAGTATTTTAAAATATCTGTAGTAGTTACAATTCCTACTAAAATATCGTTTTCTACAACAGGAAGCGCATGAAATTCATTTTTCGATAAAATTTCAACAACAGATTTTACTGTTATTGAAGAATTAATCTTAATTGGATTTTTAACCATTATTTGTTCAATACTTAACATATCATAAATTGCGTTGTCTATTTTAATTTCTTTTGCATCATAAGAATCCAAAAAACTAATTCTTTTCAAATCATTTAAACTTAGCATACCAACAATATGTTCATCTTTAACAATAGGAATATGGTGAATGTGATTTTCTTTAAACATTTTTTCAGCTTTATATAAATCATCATTCAAGCTTAACGTAATAAGGTCCTTAGTCATTATTTTAGATACCGGCTCAAGACGTTTCATAATTTTATATTTTCGATTCCATTAAAGTTCGAAAAAATGAAGCTAAATTATTATGATTAAAATCATACTATTAATTTTTGAGGTATTATATTAGCTTAATTTTGAAACATTACATATTATTTTATGGTAGTTAATAGAAAGTTTCTGTTTAAAAAGATATTTATTTTTTTAATTTTAATACTTCTTTTTGGTTGTAATAAACCTAAAGAACAAAAACTATATATTGCCACGGCTGCTAATATGCAATTTGCAATGAAAGAATTGATAACCGTTTTTACAAATGAAACAGGAATAAAATGTGAATCTATAATTAGTTCATCAGGAAAATTAACTGCCCAAATAAAAGAAGGCGCTCCGTATGATATTTTTGTTTCAGCAAATATGAAATACCCCAACGAGTTAAATATTTCCGGGTTCAGTTCAAAAAAGCCAAAAGTTTATGCCCTAGGTAAACTTGTTTTATGGACAATGATTGACAGCCTAAAACCATCAATAAATTTATTACTTAATAAAAACGTAAAACATATTGCTTCAGCAAATCCTAAAATAGCACCATATGGAATCCCTACCGAACAAGTTTTAAAATATTATAAGCTATTTAATAAAATTGAACACAAACTTGTTTACGGCGAAAGTATCGCCCAAACAAACCAATTTATAACCACAATGGCGGCAGAAATTGGTTTTACTGCAAAATCCGTTGTGTTATCACCTAATATGAAAGGAAAAGGAAATTGGATAGATATTAATGAAAACGCATATACACCAATTGAACAAGGTGTTGTAATTTTAAAAAAAGGACCAAGTTCCAATAAAAAGAAAGAATTATTTTATAAATTTCTTTTTTCAAACAAAGGAAAAGCTATTTTAAATAATTTTGGCTATTCAACTGACTTCTAAATGAATATATTAAAAGGTATTATTGAAAAATTGACAATTCATGGAAAATTAACCTTAATTAATTTAAAGGTTAAAGACGTCTTAATGTCGGCAATTGTTATAGACACTCCCGATACCGCTCCTTATTTAAAAACCGGAAATGAAATTACAGTATTATTTAAGGAAACAGAAGTAATTATGGCAACTGGTAATACAGACCAAATAAGTCTTAGAAATAAATTTTATGGAACAATTGATAAAATTGAAACCAATGAAATATTATCTAAATTAACTATCAATACTTCCGTGGGAAAAATAAAATCGATTATTACAACAAATGCTGTAAATCAATTGCAGTTAAAAAAAAATATCGAAGTTACTGCTATGGTTAAAACAAACGAAATAATGTTATCGGAATGATTGATTGGGAGCCGCTTATACTAACATTTAAATTGGCATTTATTACAACAATATTGCTGTTGGTAATTTCAATTCCATTAGCATATTGGTTGGCATATTCCAAATCTAAACTTAAACCCATCTTCGAAACGTTTGTTAGTATGCCATTGGTGTTACCTCCAACTGTAATAGGGTTTTATTTGTTGGTGGCATTTAGTCCTTCAAACGCATTTGGAGATTGGTTAAATAACTGGCTTGGATTGCAACTGGTATTTTCTTTTGAAGGATTGTTAATTGCATCTATAATTTATAGTTTGCCTTTTATGGTACATCCTATACAAGCAGGTTTTTCTAATTTACCAACATCGTTGATTGACATGTCATATGTTTTAGGAAAATCAAAAACTACAACCTTGTTTAAGGTATTAATACCAAATATAAAAACATCGTTATTAACCGGAATTGTACTTGCCTTTGCGCATACTATTGGTGAATTTGGCGTTGTTTTAATGATTGGCGGTAATATTCCAGGTAAAACAAAAGTAGCATCAATAGCCGTTTATGATAAAGTTGAATCTTTAGATTATGCCGCCGCTAACACCTATTCTTTAATATTATTTGCGTTAACCTTTGTTATTTTATTAATGGTATATGTAATTAATGGCGGTTACTTAAAACAGCAAAAGTGATGATTGAAATTGATATACATAAAAAATTAAAATCTTCTCAAGGTGAAATGTTATTAAACATTCAAACCACTATTAAAAAAGGAGATCTTGTTACACTTTATGGTAATTCAGGTGCTGGAAAAACTTCTATATTAAGAATAGTTGCCGGATTGTTACAACCCGATTCTGGAAAAATAAACGTTAATGGTAAAACTTGGCTAAACACAGCAAAAAAAATTAATTTAAAACCTCAAAAAAGAAAAGTAGGCTTTGTTTTTCAGGATTATGCACTTTTTCCAAATATGACAGTTAAAGAAAATCTACTATTTGCATTAAATAAAGGTGAAGATAATAGCATTGTAAACCATTTGGTTGAAATTATTGAATTAGGAGAATTACAAAACAGAAAACCACAAACGCTTTCTGGAGGACAAAAACAACGGGTTGCATTGGCTCGCGCTTTGGTTCAAAAACCATCTATACTTATGTTGGACGAACCTCTTTCCGCTTTAGATTCTGAAATTCGTTTTAAATTACAACAATACATTTTAAATGTTCATAAAGAATATAAACTTACCACCTTACTAATAAGCCATGATATTTCTGAAATAATTCGAATGTCAGATAAGGTTCTTCAAATTGAACATGGAAAAATAACTAGACAAGGGAAGCCTAATGAGGTTTTTAACTATACAGGTTTAAGTGCCAAATTTCAGTTTACAGGCACCATTATAGAAATTAGCAAACAAGACTTCCTTTACATTCTAAGTATAAGAATTGGAAAAGATTTAGTTAAAGTTGTTGCAGATGAAACCGAAGGAGAACATTTAAAAGCAGGAGATAAAATTGTAGTTTCTGCAAAAGCACTTAATCCAATCATTCAAAAAATTGGATAGCATTATACTTCTCAAAAAAAAACTTTTCTACACTTTACAAAACTTTTCTAAAAATTTCTAAACACCTTATTTAACCATACTTTGGGTATTTTAACATTATTTTAAGAATAAGCACATATGTTACACCTTAAAAAACATATGTTATCCCGTAAACCTTAATTTATTTAAACATTTGTAACATCTAAACTTAAAACAAATTTAATATGAAATTCAATTTACTTGTTAATTGGAATCTCAAAACTTATTTTATAACATGTATGTTATTTCTAAGTTTTAGTGCAATTCAAGCGCAGACAGTTACCGTAAAAGGTACAGTTACTGGAGATGGGCAACCACTGCCAGGTGTAACAGTTCTTGTTAAAGGAACTTCAAATGGAGTCTCAACCGATTTTGATGGGAATTATGTAATTCAAGCAAAACCGACAGATGTATTACAGTATAGTTTTATGGGTTTTGCTGCTCAAGAGGCAAGAATAAATTCTAGAACCTCCATTAATATTGTATTAAAACCAGATGTAGCTGCTCTTGAAGAAGTAGTTGTAATTGGTTATGGTACTCAGAAAAAGAAAGAATTAACTGGTGCCGTTGTTCAGGTAAAAGCTGAAGAACTTGCCAAGACTACGACTTCAGATATTGGTACAGCCTTACAAGGTCAAATAGCTGGGGTTAACGTAGCATCAAGTTCTGGTGCTCCGGGAGAAGAGGCAAATATCTTAATTCGTGGATTTAGTTCGTTAATGGACGGACAAAGTGGCCCATTATACGTTGTAGATGGTATTCCTTACGATTCTGACCCTCAATTAAGTATTAGTGAAATTGAATCTGTTGATGTATTAAAAGATGCAGCTTCTGCTTCTATCTACGGTACTCGTGGTGCAGGTGGGGTAATTTTAATTACTACTAAACAAGGTAAAGTTGGTCAAATGAAAATTTCTGTTGATTCTGAATATGGAGTGCAACATATTACTTCGAATTTTGATCAAATGAATAAAGAAGAATATACATACCTTCACTTATTAAGAGGAGCTTTAAATTCTGATAAAGCTCAAGGTGGAGTTGATGGTGATATTCACAGAAACTCGAGCTACTTTACAAATGATACTAACATTGGAGATGTATTATTAAATGACAACGCACCAATCCAAAACCACCGTATTAATGTTTCTGGTGGTAAAGACGGGTTAACTTTTAACTTTAATGCCAACTATTTTCAACAAGAAGGATCTTTTTACAACTCAGACTACAAAAGATTTAATGTGCGTGCAAACACTATGTTTACAAAAGGTAAATGGAAAATAAACACTGCATTAACTTTTAAAAGAGATGATCAATTAAAGCCTTGGAGTGGAATGATGAATAGAATTTATGAATACCAAGCTTTTAAACCTGCTGTTAATCTAGATGCTAATGTACTTGAAAACATTTCCGAGGTAAGTACTGAAGACCCTTTATCTGACTGGAGACTTAATGAAGCTAGAAATTTGGCTAATTCTTTAAGAACTATTAAAACAGAGGATAAAAGAGCTGGTAATAGCCACACAGGTAATATTCAAATAGATTTTGATTTAACAGAATCAATTAAATTAACTGGTAGATTTGGAGCTCAATATGGAGACAACAAATGGGTAAGAACAGTGCCTAGATATGACATTTATAATACAGAGGGAAATCTAATTACAAACCCTGCAAATATTACATCACAACAAGTAACAGATATCACTACTTCTAAACTAACTTCTGAGTTTTTTGCTAATTATAGTAAAACATTTGGATTGCATAGTTTAAGAGTTTTAGCAATGACCTCTTTTGAGGAATCAAAAAGTGAGCGTTACAGCTTAGAAGTTAGAAATAACTTAAACCCGGCAATTACGGTTTTAGATAATTATGAATTGCTTTGGGATATTGAATCTGGAGGATTTGATTTTACTAAAACATTGATTGGTAACTTAGCCAGGATACAATATAATTATGATGGAAAGTACTTATTAAGTGCTAGTGGACGTTACGATGGATCATCGCAATTTGGAAAAGACAATAGATGGGGATTCTTCCCTTCAGTTTCTGTTGGATGGAATGTATCTGATGAAAACTTTTGGAATTCATTAAAAGGTGTGGCTAACTCCTTAAAAATTAGAGCTAGTTATGGTACTACAGGTAATGATAGATTTACACCTTACAGCAACCAAGCAGTTGTAGAACCAGGAAACGACTATGTTTTTGGAAGTAATAGTCCTTCTGGAGACGTTAATAATCCATCCACAGAATCAGGAGCACTTGGTACAACTCAATTAGCATATTCAAATGCAAACTTAAAATGGGAAACAAACATTGAACAAAACTTTGGTTTCGACCTTGGTTTACTTAAAAACAAATTAACCATTTCTGGAGATTTCTATAAAAATGAAAAGAAAGATTTATTATACCAAATTGTAAACCCACCATCAACAGGTGTTTCAGGAGGAAATCGTAGTACTGTATTTAATGTAGGTAATATGGAAAACTCTGGGGTTGAACTAGGTGTTAATTACCGCCACAAAAGTAAAGGCCCTTTAAGCTGGAATGTTTCTGGTACTTTTACACAAAATACAAATATGGTAACAAGAACAAGTGAAAATAACCCAATTATTTATTTAAACAACGGTTATATTTCTACTAAAGGTACCAGAGAAATTGTAACTGTTATTACTGAAGGATATGAAGCCGCAGCTTTCTTTTTACGAGAAACGGCAGGTGTTATAAAAACTCAAGAGCAATTAGACCAATATAAAGTTATAGATCCAAGTGCTAAACTAGGAGAATTGATGTATGTAGATCAATTAACAGTTGATACAAACGGCGATGGCATTCCTGACGCTGCGGATGGAAAAATAGATGACGCTGATAGAATATATCAAGGAAGTGGTTCTCCAGATTTTGAAGGAGGTTTAAATTTCTCAGCAAAATACAAAGGATTCGATTTTTCAATGCAATGGTATGGGTCGTTTGGAGCTGAAATTATGAATGGAAGTAAAGCTTATGCATACCAAGCTGGTGTTCATAAAGATTTATTTTATTCTTGGACAGAACACAACACTACTTCAGATGTGCCTTGGTACGACGGTGGTGGAACAAGATCTTATAGAGGTGGTTCTGACTATTTCTTAGAAGATGGTGATTTTATTAGATTAAGAAATATATCTTTGGGTTATTCATTACCTAAAAAGGTGATTGAAACATTAGGGTTTAGTAAATTTAGAATTTACGCTCAAGCTCAAAATATAATTACTATTACCGACTATACAGGATTTGATCCAGAAGTAGGTGGTAACGGATTAAGTACGCGTGGAATTGACCAAGGAAGATATCCAATATCTTCTCAATTCAAAGCAGGTATACAACTTCAATTTTAATTTAAATCAGACTGAAGATGAAAAATATACACAGAAAATATAAAAAAAATATATCAATGATTAATAAGACATTTTATAAAGGATTTATTACACTAGTTGTAATCGCCTTTTCGTTTCAATCCTGTTCTGATGAATTGGAACAACTGAATCCAAATGCGCTAACACTTGGTACATTTTGGCAAAATGCAGGTGATTTAAATAGTGGTTTAAATGCTGTTTATGCCTCACTAAGAGACGAAAACATTTTAGGAATAGAATGGGAATATACACGTACAGATATTGCGGTACCGGCTTCTCAAAGAAGTAAATCTACGGGTAACCCTATTTACGAGCAAACATTTGATTTAACTACAAATCAAGTTCAAAATAAATGGGATGCTTGTTACAAAGGAATCTTTAGAGCAAATCAAGTAATTGATGGATATAAAAAAATAGAATCTACATTTGTATCAGAAGACGCTAAAGTATCAGCTCTTTTAATTGTTGCTCAGGCTAGAGCTTTAAGAGGTTACTTTTACTATGTTTTACACCATTCATTTAACAATGGTTCTCTACCTTTATTTGATTCAGTTCCTGTAGATCTTGCTGATTTTCAAAAAGCTTTTTCTACTTCAGAAGAAGTGCTAGCTTTTTACAGAGCCGATTTACAATTTGGAATGGAAAATTTACCTGGAACCTATAACGCTTGGCAATCTGAAGTTGGTAATGGTAATTTAGGACGTATAACTGGTGGTTTTTGCGAAGCATTATTTGCTAAAAGTTATATCAACGAAAATGATTTTGCTACAGCAGAAATTTACTTAAAAAACGTAATAGATAATTACGGTTACAACCTAACTTCTGATTTAGCGGAATGTTTAACTGGAATGGCCGAATTTAATGAAGAATCTATTTTTGAAATCAATTATTCATATGATGCGAACCCGCTTGGATTAGGAGAGCAAAATCTTTCTCAAAGAATTTCTCATAGATTAAATGATGGAAATGTTGTACAATTTTCTACTTGGCTTACACTTAAATACAGAAATGAAAGAGCCGATCCTTTAGATCCAGCAAATTTAGTAAATAGAAATATTTACCAATCTAATGGAGAACTAGATAGCATTCAAGAAAATGTTGTAAGATATTATAGTCATCGTATGAATAACTCTATGTCTTCTGTTGATGATAGAGATGGTACAATGTATGGCGAAAACAATGCAATATATGGAACTGCAGTGAGCGCCGCAGTGCACGCAAGGCAATATCCTAACTTTATTAAAAAGTTTACTGGTTGGAATGTTAATAATGGTGGAGCCGGAGAAGATGAAAGCCCTGAAAAAAATGACAGATCGGATATAAACATTCCTATTATGCGTTTAGCCGAAGTTTATCTTTTATATGCTGAATGTATGATTGAAAAAGGAGATTTATCGGAAGCTTTAAGATATATTAACCGTATTAGAAAACGTTCTCATCTTATTTTGTTAGGTAAATCTACTGAATCGAGTGCAGAATTTGCAAGTGGAACTACAACTTATATGGACGATATTGATTTAGATACTTCAAACGGAGCACAACCTGTAACATTAAGTAATTTAATGGAGCACTTAAGATTTACAGAAAAACCATTAGAATTATCTTTAGAAGGTGATAGAACCATTGATTTAAGACGTTGGGGTGTGTGGAAAGATCAATTAATACATCTTGCATCATTTGAATATGATAGTTGGAATTATAAAAATAACGCCATGGGAAAAAACCCAACTAGATGGAGATGTTTTCCAATGCCAACTGGAGAGATTCCAACATATTCAGATCCGAATCTTCCTCCTTATGCATTTAGACAACCTAAAGAAAATCCAGCTGATCTTTTTGTTAACGGAAACAGAAGAGCAAAAGAACCGCATTTAAGAGATGTATTAACTGGTTCTCAAAACTTTATTGAAGATTTACATAGTTATCTACCAATACCGCAAGATGAAATTAATGCTAACTTAAACTGGAATCAATAATTTAAAAAATCAGAGTAAAAACTGAGATTTTAAACTAAAATATTAAAATATGAAAAACATAAATAAACTAATAAAAACAATGTTTTCATTATCACTCTTAACACTTTTATTTATTAGTTGTGATGATGATGAATATGTAGCTCCAGGATCTTTTACAGATTTATCTATTACCTGGACTTCAGGTGCTTCCTCGGCGAGAGAATCAGAGGTTAATAGATTCTTCTCTTTCAGTGATATTTCTGCAGGAGCAGAATACAGCGAATGGCGAATACCATCAAATGCTTTCTTTTTACAAGGTCCAATACCTAATAATTTAGATAATCATGATGCCTATATTGTAAATCCAGGAGATACAGTATCAAGTGAGAAAACGGTTCACGTATTATGGAAAAAAGGAGATTCACTTACAGAAGTGAAATATTACGGTATATTTAATGATTCTACTTCGTTTAGATTTAATTTATACTACGATACCGAACTAAAAAGTGATGTTGAAGATACCATTAAAACTGTTAACATTAATGGTAAATGGATAGCTGATTACACATTTATAATTGATGTTTATGATACAGTTGTTGCAGTTCCTGAAGTAAGATATATGGATGGAACAGTACTTGATCATGAAAATACAGATGCCGTTACTTTAACTTTTGGAGACAAACTAATCTTTGAAGATTTAAGTGGTTTACAACTAGATAATAATGCTCGTCCTGAAACTACCAAATGGCGTGTTCATACTCGTGAAACTGATACTACAAATCAAACAAACGTATATAATAATACAATTACTAGAGTTGAGTTAAGAGATAGAGTTATAGACACCATAACTTTTGATGATCTTGGTGAATATCAAGTAGAATTAAGAGCAACAAGAGAAAGAACTGAAAGACTTAAACAAAACTTTGAAGTTTACGATATTCCAACTGTATTTACGGTAGTTCCTTTAAACGAACCATTTACATATATTGGTGATGTTGTTGAGTCCAATGCAGATATTATTCAAATAGACTTAAGTCATAAAATAAGACCGATAACAGAAAATGTTGCTGGTAACTTTAGTGTTAAAGTGGATGGTGTTGCAAAAACTATCGAATCTGTTTCTAGAAATAGCAATGGTACAAAATTATTGATAGCTTTAGTTGACCCAATAGTTCCGCAAGATGCAACCAAAACAGTTACCGTTTCATATGATGGAGGAAATGCAGATTTAAGATCATATGACGAACGTTTATTAGAAGCATTTACTAATTTACCAATAGATGTTTATGTTCCAACTCCAACATTCCAAACTGGAGATGTTATTGAGTTAGAAAATGAAACTATTCAAATATCTTTCCAAGATGCCATTGATGCAGCTTCATTTGGTGATGCAGTAACAGGGTTTGAAGTATTGGTAAATGGATCAGCTTTTGCTATTTCAACTGTAACATTAGATGCAGGAAATCCAAAAACAATAAACATTAAATTAACTAATCCTATTATTAATACAGATGAAATTTTCGTTTCATATGACGGTTCAGGATCAATTTACGCCGTAGGAGATGGAGCAGTAACACCATTTTCAAATTTACCAGTAAAAATGAACATCATTGATATTTTAAATGGAGATGGAAGTTTTAATGATGGTGCACAGTGGACTAATGCAGGTAATACTCCAGGTGTTGATTCGAACATATCGGTTGTAACACCTTCAGTACCTAATTCGCCTGACACAGGAACTGTTATGTTTATTGAAGCTATTGACGGGAAAAAGGCAGATTTAAGATCTACTGGTACATTTTCTTACGAATCAGGTGTAACTTATATCTTAAAATTCAAAAGATACCTTTTTGCTGAGCACACTACAGCATTTGCAAAAATATACTTAGGAGGTACGCAAATTAAACCAGACCCAGAACAATATGGTGGAGCAGCAACTGGAGTATGGGAAGAAGTTTCATATGAATTTACCTATACTGGTGGATCTGTTGATGATATTTTAAGAATTCAACCTATACCGGTTGGAGTTTGTAAAGTTTATTATGACGATATGATACTTTATAAAAAAGAATCGAGATAATATTAATAAATATTTAGTTAAAAAACCTGCAAATAACTTTGCAGGTTTTTTTATTTTATAAAGTTGAATTAAATTATACGTTATGCTGGCAACAAAATTTATTACATTTGCAGCATGGAAAACGAAGTTTCAAAAATATTTGGTATTAGAGCTGTTATAGAAGCTATAGACTCTGGAAAAACAATAAGTAAAGTATACCTTCAAAAAGGTTTAAGCGGTCAATTATTTTCCGAATTAAACATTCTTATTAAAAGAAATAATATTGCTACTAGTTTTGTTCCGGTTGAAAAACTAAACAGGTTATCTAAAAATAGTAATCATCAAGGTGTTGTTGCGCAAACCTCAGCAATTGACTTTGCCGATTTAGATGCACTTATTACTTCAACCTTAGAGAAGTCTAAAGCACCATTATTTTTATTATTAGATCAAGTTTCGGATGTAAGAAACTTTGGTGCTATTATTAGAACTGCTGAATGTACTGGAGTTGATGGCATAATTATTCAAAAACAAGGAAATGCTCCTATAAGCGCCGATACTATTAAAACCTCTGCAGGAGCAGCATTTAAATTGCCTATTTGCAAGGTTGACCATATTAAAGATGCTATTTTTCAATTTCAAGCAGCGGAAGTTCAAATTGTAGCTGCAACAGAAAAAACAGATAATCTTATTTATAATGTTGATTTAACTTTACCAACTGCTATTATTATGGGATCTGAAGATAGAGGTATTAATCCTTCAATTTTAAAAATTGTTGACGTTAAAGCTAAATTACCATTATTAGGAGAAATTGAATCGCTTAATGTTGGTGTTGCTTGTGGTGCATTTTTGTATGAAGCAACAAGACAACGATTGTAATTTTTTTATTCTAAAACCTTGTCATTCTGAAAGAAGTGTAACGGAATAAAGAATCTGCCGCTAGTAAATCGTGAGATTCTTCACTATCGTTCAGAATGACATTGAGAATTAAAATTTATCAGTTCCCTCACCCAAAGGTTCAGATTCCTCCTCTGGAGGGTTAAAATTACCGTCTTCATCAAAATAATTATCAAACTCTTCATTTTCCGAAAATTGAAAGGACTCTGGTTGAGGCCCCATTTTTCTGAATATTACAGCAAACAGTAATCCTGTTAAAAAACCAGATAAGTGACCTTCCCAAGAAATTCTGTCAGTAGTTGGGAAAATATACCATATCATACTCCCATATAAAAAAACAACAGCGAAAGACAAAGCTACTAACCTATAATATTTCCTTATTATTCCACTAAAAAAAACAAAACTTACTAATAAATAAACGACACCACTTGCTCCAATATGATATGATGGCCTTGCAATAACCCAAGTTACCAATCCGCTTAAAAATGCGCCATAAAGCAATACTTTTAACGCAATTTTTCTGTAAAAATAGAATAAGCTTATAAGCATAACTAGTAAAGGTACAGAGTTATTAAATAAATGTTTTGCATCTCCATGAATAAAAGGTGAAAAAATAATTCCTCTTAAACCCACTATTCTTTTTGGGTAAATACCATACTTATTAAAATTATAACCAAATTTAATTTCAATAAAATAAATAACCCAAAGGATAAAAATCACTAAAATTGGGATTGTTACAATGCTTCTTTTGTATTTAAAATTACCATCTTCCATATAATAAACGTTATATCAAATATAAGCCCAATAATTCTAAATTGAAATAATGTCAGTTACTATAAAGTTACTTTCATTTATTTATTATTTTTACCCTATGAATGAGCCATTAGCTGAAAGAATACGTCCAAAAAATTTAGACGACTATATTAGCCAACAACATTTAGTTGGTAAAAATGGTGCATTAACGCAACATATAAAAAGAGGCATTATTCCTTCTCTTATATTTTGGGGACCTCCAGGAATTGGTAAAACAACATTAGCTAACATTATAGCCAAAGAATCTAAAAGACCATTTTACACTTTAAGTGCAATTAGTTCTGGAGTAAAGGACGTAAGAGATGTTATTGCTAAAGCAAAACAAAGTGGTGGTTTGTTTACCGATAAAAATCCAATTCTTTTTATAGATGAAATACATAGATTTAGTAAATCTCAACAAGACTCTCTTTTGGGAGCTGTTGAAAAAGGTTGGGTAACCTTAATTGGTGCTACAACAGAAAATCCAAGTTTTGAGGTTATTCCTGCCCTCCTATCTCGGTGTCAGGTTTATATTTTAAATTCTTTTAGTAAAATAGATTTGGAGGATTTATTAGAAAGAGCACTACAAAAAGATATTCATATTTCTAAAAAAGAAATTAAAATTGAAGAAACCGAGGCTTTGCTAAGAGTATCAGGTGGTGATGCTCGTAAACTTTTGAATATTTTTGAATTGGTTGTAAATTCCGAAGACGAACCCATCCATATTACTGATGAATTAGTGCTTTCAAAAATTCAAAAAAACACTGTTTTATACGATAAAACAGGGGAACAACATTACGATATTGTATCTGCTTTTATAAAATCGATAAGAGGAAGTGATCCCAATGCGGCAGTTTATTGGTTAGCTAGAATGATTGAAGGTGGAGAAGATGCTAAATTTATTGCTAGGAGGCTTCTTATTTTAGCTTCAGAAGATATTGGAAATGCAAATCCTACAGCATTGATAATGGCAAATAACACATTTCAGGCAGTAAATACTATTGGTTTTCCCGAATCACGCATTATTTTAAGTCAGTGTGCTGTATATTTAGCAAGTTCTCCAAAAAGTAATGCAAGTTATGAAGCTATAGGAAAAGCGCAAGAATTGGTTAGAAAAACAGGTGATTTATCAGTTCCATTACATTTGCGAAATGCTCCTACAAAATTAATGAAGGAACTAGATTATGGAAAAGAATACAAATATGCGCATAGCTATGAAAACAACTTTATAGAACAAGAATTTATGCCCGATGAATTAAAAAACACACAGTTGTTTAATCCTGGAAATAATCCGCGCGAAAATAGCCTTAGAGAATTTCTAAAAAAGCGATGGAAAACTAAATATAAGTATTAATATTAATTAACTCTTTTAAATACTTCTGTTCCGTTTTTTGAGTCAACATTTAAATTTCCTTGAGCATCAACTTGTAATAATTGTGGTTGTTTAAAAGCCGCCCATTTTATAATATATATACTAGATTTTGATGTTTTATAAATTGTTGCGAATTGAAAGTTTTCGTCACCTCCAATAACAGAATATTCATCACCATCTTTAGTTATGGTGCTTCTCCCCCAATTTCCAAAAGTATAACTACCTTCTAAATTAACATTTATATTTTTAACTTCTAGTTCTTTCTTTTTTAACACAGCGGTTGCCTCTTTTTTAATTTTAACCGGTTTTTCTTTTGCTTTTTCAATTTCCTTTTTAGGAGCTTTTTCAACAATTGCTTTACTTTCTGCTTCAACTACTTTTACAACCTTTTTCGGACTTTCTTTAATTTGTTCAACTTCTTGTTTAACAATTGTTTTTTGAAGTGGTTCGTACTTGTAATTTAAAGCCTCAATATCTTCAAATGCTTTTCTAATAACACCGTGATAAGCCTTTTTAAAATCTTTGTCTTTTGTTTTTGCTTCTTTTGTAACGAATACCGCTGTATTTGTACAATCAAGTAATTGAATAACAATTCGAGTACTTAAAAAAGCCGGAATTGTTTTTATTTTAACTTTTAAGGCTAAACACCTATCCAATGCTAAATCTTCAGGATAAGATTCGTCCGTAAATAATGCTGTAAAACCTGCTCTTTCAAATAAAAATTTAGTTAATGAATTTACTTGATAACTATCCTCTTCATTTTGGAATTCAAATTGTTTTGGAACTAACACGTATTTGTAATTATTAATATTTTTTTGAGCAAATAATGCGCTAATAGTTAATAATAAAAAGGATACTACTAAAAATGATTTTTTCATTTGATTATTTTTATAAATATTTTTTAATTTCATATAAATTGTTTACCGATTTAATGTTTTCGGAAACTGGATGGTTGCTAAAATTACAAAAAATAACATCGAGACCAACATTTTTTGCTCCCATTATATCGGCCTCCCAATTATCGCCAATCATAATTGACTCCTTAGATTGCGCATTTGCTATTTTTAATGCTTGATTAAAAATTATAGGGTTTGGTTTTTTAACACCTACTTCTTCGGAAGTAATTATTTTACTAAAATACTTTTGTAAACCCGACTTTTTAATTTTTTCATGTTGAACTTCATTAAAGCCATTTGTAATTATATGCATTGAATAATTAGGCATTAAATAATCTAAAATTTCAAACGTACCATCAAACAAATAATTATTTAGAGGTAAATGATCAATATAATCGATTGCTAAACTATTGATGGTTTGATTACTGACTTCAAATTTTATTTTGGTAAATGTTTCTTTTAAACGTCCATAGCGTAAGTCTTCTTTTGAAACACGTTCTTCTCTATACATTTTCCAATATTTTTGATTAATTGGCCTGTAGTAATTAGCAAATTTTTGGAAATCTATGTTTAGTTTGTGTTTTTGAAATATAGACTTAAATGCTAAATCGGAATTTGTTTCAAAATCCCATAAGGTATGATCTAAATCGAAAAAAATGTGGTTGATATTATTCATCTTGTAAAAATACTATAAAATTAAACAGTTTTCAAAGTTCGAATTTTATTATTGTCTTATATTTGAATTTGAAAAACTACCAAAATTAGGAATCTTTTCAATAATTAATTCTAACAAAATAAATGCCCTCAGCCACATATAAAAACAACACTATTATTAAAAATACAGGGCTTCTATATGTAAGGATGTTCTTTACTTTGGCTGTTTCATTATTTACCTCTCGAATTATTTTAAATACTTTAGGAGTAATAGATTTTGGGTTATTTAATGTTGTTGGAAGTGTAATTTCAACTTTTCTCTTTATCAACATGTCAATGGCCGCAACTACTCAGCGCTTTTTGTCTTTTGAATTAGGTAAAGGAAATCATGAAAAACTAATTCAGTTATTTAGTTCTGTTTTAAATATACATATTGTAATTGCATTATTAATTTTAATTTTAGCAGAAACCTTAGGTCTTTGGTTTCTATATAATAAATTAAATATTCCAAATGATAGATTATCTGCTTCTCTTTGGGTATATCAATTTTCAGTATTCTCTGCTTTAATAGCAATTATTCAAGTTCCATATAATGCTTCAATAAAATCACATGAAAAAATGGGGGTTATAGCATATTTTAGTATAATAGAGGTTTCGTTAAACTTAATACTTGTTTATATACTTACTTTAATTGAATATGATAAACTTAAACTATATGCAATTCTTGTTTTTCTATTAAAACTTGGGGTTGCCTATGGCTATAGAGTATATTGTAAAAAATCGTTTAGTGAATGTCATTACAAATTTTATTTTAATAAGGAATTATACAAACAACTAATTTCATATTCTGGATGGAGTTTATTTGGAAATATTTCAGTTATAGCCAAAGGTCATGCCGTTAATATTTTACTCAATCTATTTTATGGGCCAATTTTGAATGCAGCTATGGGTATTGCCAACCAAGTTAGCAATGCAATTAATTCATTTTTTTTAAATTTTCAAATGGCAGCTAATCCTCAAATTATAAAATCTTATGCTTCTAAGGAAATAGATTTTATGATGAATTTAATTTATAGAAGCTCCAAATTTTCTTTTTTATTATTATTTCTCTTATCTCTTCCTGTACTAATTGAAACAAATTATATTCTTAAATTATGGCTAGGAATCGTTCCTGAATTTGCTGTTATTTTTACTTTTTTAGGGATTATAAATATTTTGGTTGACAGTATTTCTGGATCATTAATAACAGCGGCGCATGCTTCTGGAAGAATAAAAAATTATCAAATAATTGTTGGAAGCAGCCTTATTTTAAGTTTGCCTATTTCATACCTTTTTTTAAAACTAGGATATAAGCCCGAAATAACGTTATATATTGGAATTTTCACATCAATTGTAGCACTATTTTTAAGACTAATTATTTTAAAGAATCTTATAAATATTTCAATTAAAAAATTCATATCACAAGTATTGTTAAAAATACTTTACATTATTATTTTTTCAGTTATTTTACCATTATTTTTAAAGTTAAATCTTGATGAAGGATTTATGAGGTTCGCTATAGTTACGGTATCTTCAATAATTTGTATTGTCCTAACTATTAATGCAATTGGCATTAATAAAGAAGAAAAAACATTAATAAAGAACTCAATAAGGTTTTTATTGAAAAATGAAAAATAAATCAGCAATAAAAAAAATTGGTATTTTAACACTTCCATTAAATCTAAATTATGGAGGAATTATTCAAGCCTATGCCCTACTCACCTATATATCTTCTTTAGGGCATAATGTTGAATTTATTAATTTAAAAATAAGACCTTCTTTTTCATTTCCTTATAAACTAAGAAATTTTTTGTACAAAGTTTATTTTAACAAGTTCTATATTGATCGAATAAAAACAACTGTTGAATTACCTATTCAAAAATTTAAAGATGAAAATATAAACCCAAAAACTTCTGTAATTAGTTCAATTGAGAAATTAAATAATATAAATCAATACAATTATTCTGCTTTTATAGTTGGAAGTGATCAAGTTTGGAGATTCGAATATTCTAAAAATTTCAAAAAAACTTTTTTTCTTGATTTTATTAAAAATAAAAAAATAAAAAAAATAGCATATGCCGCTTCATTCGGCAATAATGAATGGGTAAACCATAATTATACAGTAGAAATAAAAAACTTATTGAATAAATTTAACAAAATTTCTGTTAGGGAAGATTCAGCGGTTAAAATTTGTAAGGATATTTTCTCTGTTTATTCAGAATTAAATCTAGACCCAGCTCTATTACTAAAAAAAGAAGACTATATAAATATTATCAATAAAACTCAACCATCTTTAAAATTTGGAAATATTTATACATATATATTAGATGATACACAATGTAAAAACGAAATCATACATTTGGCAGAACAAAATTTAGGTTTAAAATCATTTTCAGTCAATTTTGGTAATAAATATAAAACATTACCAAAAAACGAGATGATTAAATACCAACACTCTTCTGTTGAGGATTGGATTAAAGGTTTTTATCAATGTGATTTTGTAATTACTGATTCTTACCATGGTACAATTTTCTCTATATTATTTAATAAACCCTTTATTGCTATTGGAAATTCTAATAGAGGACTCACTAGATTTACATCACTTTTAAAACTATTTAATTTAGAAAACCGATTTGTTTCAACGACCAATCAATTAGATGAAAAATTATTAAAATCTAATATAGATTTTACTTCTGTTAATAAAATTCTAGAAGATCAAAGATTAAAATCTTTTAATTTTATAAAAGAAGCTTTAAATGAATAATCTTACACCATTAATATCAATAATAATTCCTATTTACAACGCAGAAAAACATCTAAAGAAATGTATTTCAAGTGTTTTAAATCAAACTTATGATAATTTTGAATTAATATTAGTAAACGACGGCTCAACTGATAACTCAAGCTTAATATGCAATAATTTTGAGAAACTAGATAAACGAATTAAAATTACTTCTCAAAAAAATAAAGGAGTTTCTTCAGCCAGAAATATTGGAATTAATGAAGCAAAAGGAGAATATATTTGCTTTGTGGATGCTGATGATTGGGTTACCAAAAACTATTTAAGCCATTTTAACCTAAAAATTGATATTGATTTACAAATTCAAAGTGTAAGAATTTGGCATGAAATTGATAATAGAATTAAAGATGTTAAATTCTCAAAACAAAAATTATATAAAAATTCTCAAATAATTGAAGTTATAGAAATTGCCGAAAGAAATGAATTAATAAGAAGCCCATGGATAAAGCTCTTTAAGACAAGTATTATTAAGGATAATAATATTAAGTTCAACTCTAATATTTCTTATGGCGAAGATTATATTTTTGTCTTAAATTATTTAATGTTCATTTCATCTATCTACATTATTGACAAAGTCAATTACATATATGCCCAAAGAAAAAATAATTCATTATCTAAAAAATATATCTCATATGAAGAAAGATTCAATTTTTTTAAAGAATTAAATTTATTGAGAAAAAAACCAATTAATTCATTTTATTTTCCTTCAAATTCATATTTACATTTTATTAATCAAAAAAATACTCATTACTTAACGAACCTAATTATAGGTATATATGATAAAAGAAGTAATTTTAACAGACATGACCGCTTGATTAAATTAAGAGAATTAAAGCCTAAATTGATTACTTATTATTATTCCAAAGAACTCAACATATTACAAAAACTATCATGGTTCTTTCTTAAATTATTTCCCGTTATAATTGCTGATTTAATAATTAACACTTCAAGGGTATTTTATTTAATTTTATTAAGATTTTTACGTTTATTTAAAACTTCTTTATAAATTTTAAAAAACTGAAAGCCAACACTTTCATAACTATATCTTTTAATTGCACTTGCAGAAATACTTTCTCTATCATAAAAAGATAAATTATTTATCATTCTTTCCAATTCATAAAGTAATTGTTTTTCGTTCCCTTGTTCAACCAAAACTCCATTTTTTTTAGAAATCATTTCATTTATCCCTCCAACATCGGAAGACAAAACAGGCAGTCCACAAGCTAAAGCTTCAATAATTACACAAGGTAAGTTTTCGAAATTACTAAACAATAAAAACAAATGATTTCTTTGAAGTATTAATGCTATCTCTTCTGCTGATTTATTTTGCTCTATTGAATAAAAACTATCACTCAAATTTATATTTATCGCGTATTGAACTATAGATTCAATTTTACCATCAGTAACTATGTTCAATATAAAATCTTGTCTAATTTTACTCAGTTTACCAATAACATTAATTATTCCCTTTACATTTTTATGCTCCTCTTTCAATGAAGAAATATGGACAATATTTATCTTATTATTGTTTTTTGACTCCTTAAATTTAAAATAATTAGTATTTATAACGTTAGGTACAACTCTATAACTCCCCTTAAGTCCAAGTCTCTTCATCGAGTTTTCTAAGTCTTTTGATACTGGGCAAATAATCTCAGCCTTTTTTGAAATTCTATTTATTATGATTTTTTCAATAAAACTAAAATTCGATGAACTAGTTGATAAATATGATGTGCTATGCTCTGTAATTACAATTGGAATATTGTACTTTTTATTTAAATAAACTGCAAATAATCCAGCAGGAAAAATCACATTCAAATGAAGAATATCTATATTTATTCTTTCAGAAATAATTGCTTCAAAACCTTTAAGAAAAGCTTTATGTTGGCGCTGCTTTTTTCTATATGTAGAAACAATTGAAGAAGAATTTATTTTCTTATAATAGACTGTAATTTCTTTTAAACCTTCATTATTATTCTTTGAAACAATAAAGCTACTATTCTGATTTCTACTCTGTGTTTGCAAACAAAACACATTACAATACTTAGAAACAGCCTTGGCATGTTGTTGAACAAAATTTCCATTAAATGGGAGTACTTTGTTTGGATACCAAGAATTAATAAATAAAACATTAATTTTGTTCATATAAAGACTTAAAAACAGTTTATAAAGTTAAATTAATCTTTTTTATACCAAAGAGATTTTATTTAAAAAGATTCCTATGAACAAACTTCAAAAAATACAAAAAGCTTTATTATTACTTCTAAAAAAACCAAGTCTAATAAATTTAATACTTAATAGTGACTATAAGTGGGAAGGAAAATTAAAGAAAAATTCTCAACCGAAAACGCTACCTATAATTAAAATAAATGATTTAATTACATTAAACAATGAAGTTCTCAATACGGTGACTTTTTTAGGAGGAGGATCAATGCCTACTGATATTTTATTACTAAAAGGATTGGCTAAACGATTTAAAAACTGCTCCTATTTTGAAATTGGTACTTGGAGGGGAGAAAGTGTTATAAATGTTGCTGATGTGGCTAAAGAGTGCTACACGTTGAATTTATCTAAAGAAGAAATTTTAAATAATAATCTTTCAATAAAATATGCCAATTTGCATGGGGTTTTATCAAAGAAGAATAAAGGTATAAAACATCTTTATGGTAACTCTTTAAATTTTGATTTTAAAAAACTTAACAAAAAATTTGACCTAGTTTTCATTGATGGAAATCACACTTACGAATATATAAAGAATGACACCAAAAATATATTTAAACACCTAATTCATGAAAACTCAATAGTGGTTTGGCATGACTATGCTTATCATCCAGAAATGATAAGGCCTGAAGTATTATGCGGTATTCTTGATGGTATTCCTAATCAAAATAAAAATAACTTATATCATGTTTCAAATACAATGTGCGCTATTTATATTAATGAAAATTTGAAAGCAACTTCATTTGAATCACCAGTTAAACCAATATTAAAGTTTAAAGTTCAAATTGAAACATCTAAATTTTAAATTCTTTTTTGTTTATATAAATAATACAATTCTTTCTTTCCGCCAAAACTCTTATAAAAATCGGCTATACCATCAATCATTGAACCTTCAAAATCTAAAGTTTTATTTGAAGAAATTTTATCTTTAATCAAACTATCTATAATTGAGCTAGTAACTTGTTTGTTTTTCCCTTCATCTGTTACAACAGAAAACAGATATGTAATTCTACTTTTACTTTCTAAAAACAATACTCCTCCCAAAATACTTCCATCATTTCTTTCAATTCCAGTTATAAATCCGTTCTTTTTCTTTAAAGCATAAAAAGCTAGTTTTTTCAACTTTAAATAATCATCATTATTAATATTTAAATATGAATAATATCTTTTGCCTATTTCAATTAATGATTGAATATTAACTTCTTTAATTGAAAGATTATTTCTATAACCTTGTTTTACGCGATTTTTTCTATCAGCTCTATATTCTTTATAAACCTCCTCATAACTCCTATTTAAAGGCAAAATATAATTTACTCTTTCTGTAATATTTTTATGTTTAAAAACATTTCCTGAATTAAACTGAATTGTAATCTTCTTAAATTTTCTTGGAATTGCTTTAATAAAACTAACAATTAATTCTTCTGAAATAGTATTTGAAGAAAAAACACCTAACTGCTGTGTCCAAGCTGGTGGATAGATATATTTTATAAAATATTTTTGTCGCCAAGGTAACGGCATCACCGCTTCATAATCATTTAAAACTAATACATCCCAATTATCCGCCACTATATCTAAATACCAACTATATGCATAAATTCTTGAGTTTAAAGCGTTCTTAATACAAAAGTCGTATTTTTCAACATTAACTTTATTTCGTTTTAAGTAATGAATCATTTATTAGCCGTTAACATTTCTTTATAAATAGCACTCCAGCCAATCCATTTATCATTTTCACTTAAGGCATCATTATGAAATGAACTTATAAATGTACCATCAACTTCTATTACTTCATTTTTTAACTGTGTAATTTTATTTAAACTTTCTTCATTTGAAAATTTCATTCCATCTTTTAAACTGGTATCCATAATTGCAATAGGAAATAACTTTAGCGGAGTTTGAATTTCAAAATCTAAATCGTAAAAATAAAATGGTGTACAAGTACTCGCTCTAAAACCAATATGTTTGGCATATCCCATTGAATAATCTTCTTCAATATCAAGATCTATTAAATTTTGATATGTTTCTGGAATAATTAATCTTAAATAATGCTGTCTAGAAAACGTGACAGGTGTATTGATAATTCCTTCTAATCTAAGTTTTTCTTTTTTAAGTTTCTCTTCATTTCTAACAGCATAGTAAGATGGTTTTAAACCAACTTTTGCATAATCAGCTACCGATTTTATAAGTGATATAAATTTTGTTGTTGAAAACGATATATTTTTATCGTAGGTAGTATAATCTGCCAATAAAAAGAAAAACAATGTTTTTATATTATGCTCTTTTTTAAAGGTAATTAATTGCGAAAAAGTATTAAAAGGGTCCTGTTTTAAATTTAAGTTTGTTAATAACCTATACCACAAGTTAACAAATCTTAAATGGGCCAAATCATTTAAATATCCACCAATAGAACGAACTATCCCTTTGTGTTTATATGCGTAAGCCATATCAACGTCAATAGTTGATATCATATTAAAACTTCTATTTTTAAACTCATAATTTGGGAATTTAGCTTTCAATAACTCTAAAAATTTATAAGCCCAAATGTCAACTACTGGCTTTTCTAAAAAACCATTTTTAAAGGCTACACTTTCTTCAGCCGGAAAACGTTCATGTTTATCTTGCACGTGTGGTAAATACTCTTCGTACCTGCTAATTAAATAAAAGCTAGCTGCAAAAATATCGTACGGAATACTTGAGGCTTCTCCTGCGGGAAAAAAGCAAGGTATTTCGTCCCAATTAGAAATATTTATATCAATATCATTTATTCCTTGCTCAAATAATAAATCATGACTTCTAATAAAAAACTCCGAAGCTAAAGGATTTTTTGCATAAGTCATTTTTGGACCATTGTGAGCAACAAACTCGTCTACTTTAGTTGAAAAAGTAACTGGAATTTGCAATATTCTAACAAAAAAATGCTTAAAAATATAATTCAGTCGTGGTGTAATTTTTTGGGTATAAACTAATAGCATTTTTAGTTAATGGTTACTTATTATTAAACTGTTCAATTTTTAATTTGTTACGTGCTTCAAATAAATTTACATTAAACTTTCATCGGCAAAGCTAAAGTACGCATTTTCAGTAATAATTAGATGGTCTAAAACTTTAACGTCAAGTGTTTCTCCTGCTTGCTTTAATTTTTTTGTAATTATTTTATCTGCATTGCTAGGCTGTAACTTTCCTGATGGATGATTATGGCATAAAATAATTGCTGTTGCATACAATTCAATTGCTTTTTTAAAAACCAATCTAACATCTACCAAAGTACCTGTTAAACCTCCTTTACTCAATTGTTCTTTATATAAAACTTTGTTTGAATTGTTTAAAAAAACAATCCAAAACTCTTCATGTTGTAATTCACCAATAATTGGCTGCATTAAATTAAAAACATCCTTACTACTTCCAATTTTAGGAATTTCTAATGCTTCTTCTAACCTTCTACGTCTTCCTAACTCTAAAGCGGTTATTATTGAAATTGCTTTAGCTTCTCCAATACCTTTAAATTTTTGTAATTCGGAAACAGAAAGTTTACCCAACTTATTTAAATTATTATTTATTGAATTTAAAATTCTCTTTGCCAAATCAACTGCACTTTCATTTCTATTACCCGATCCTATTAAAATCGCAATCAACTCAGCATCCGACAAAGAAGATTTTCCTTTTAAAACTAATTTTTCGCGAGGCCTATCATCTTCAGCCCAAGATTTTATCGAAAGGGTTTTCTTAGTATAATCCATATCAATTTTTTTTTCAAAGATAAGAGTAATATCTTTGTTGTAAATATATTAAGTATATGAAAATTATTATTGCTGGCGCTGGAGACGTAGGTTTTCATTTAGCCAAATTACTTTCATTTGAATCTCAAGATATTTATCTAATAGATTCTGATAGTGAAAAATTGGAATATGCCAGTAGCCATATAGATGTTATTACCAAAAAAGGAGATGCAACTTCTCTAAAACTTTTAAAAGAAGTTGGAATAGCTCAAGCTGATATTTTTTTAGCTGTAACAGAATCTCAAAACACTAATTTTACAATTTCTGTTCTAGCAAAAAAGTTAGGTGCAAAAAAAACAATCGCTCGAATTTCTAATCATGAGTTTACCCAAAATTCGGAAATAGATTTTGCTGAAATTGGAATTGATTTTATGATTTCTCCGGGTGAATTAGCTTCGGATGAAATTAAAATGCTATTAAATCAATCCGCATTTAACGATACCATACAATTTGAAAATGGAACCTTAAATATTTTAGGAAGCACTTTAGATTATAATTCTCCTTTAATTAATTTAACAGTACAAGAAGCACGAAATAGATTTAAAGATATAGACTTTATTACAATTGCTATAAAGCCCGAAAAAAGTAATGAAACTATTATTCCAAGAGGTAACACCGTATATAGAGCAAATGACCAAATTTACTTTTCTACTCCAAAAGAAAGTATAAAAAAATTATACCAATTAATGGGAAAAACTCAATTTGGTGTAAAAGATGTTATGATTTTAGGTGGCGGAAAAATTGGAGTAAAAGCCGCAAGAAACCTTTGCGACAATTTTAATATTAAATTAATAGAAATAGATAAAGACCGTGCTTTTGAGGTTGCCGAAAAAATACCTGCGGCACTTGTAATAAAAGGTGATGGTAGAGATGTTGAGCTTTTGGAAGAAGAAAATATCTCTGAAATGGATGCATTTGTTGCGGTAACTGGTCATTCAGAAACCAATATTATGTCGTGTTTGGTTGCAAAATCAAAAGGCGTAAAAAAAACAATTGCATTAGTTGAAAATATGGATTACATCAATATTTCTCAAACTATTGGAATAGATACTTTAATTAATAAAAAATTACTAGCTGCAAGTGCTATTTTTAAACATGTAAGAAAAGGTGTAGTTTTAAAACTTGCAAACTTACACAACGTAGATGCTGAGGTTTTAGAATTTTTAGTTAAGGAAAACTCACCAGTAACAAAAAATATTGTTAGAGATATTAAAATTACTAAAAAAGCAGTATTTGGAGGTGTTATTAGAAAAGGTGTTGCTATGATGACTTTTGGTGATTTTCAAATTATGGCAGGTGACAAAGCTGTTGTCTTCTGTTTACCGGAAGCTATTCATAAAGTTGAAAAACTTTTTAATTAAACAATGAAACATCTCAACTTTAAAATTATAGTTAGTTTTTTAGGATTAACATCAATGCTTAATGGATTGTTTATGTTAATTGCTGTTCCTTTTAGTTTGTATTATAACGAACCCGAAAAATGGGGAATTTTACAAGCAGGTTTAACAACTATAATAATTGGATTTGTATTATGGTTTTTTAATCGAAACGCCAACAAAAACCTTGGTAAAAAAGAAGGATACATAATTGTAACTCTTGGTTGGTTAATGCTTTCTTTTACAGGTACACTACCCTATGTTTTTACAGGAGCAATTCCAAATTACACAAATGCTTTTTTCGAAACAATTTCTGGTTATTCAACTACGGGTTCTTCAATTTTAACAGACATTGAATCTATGCCAAAGGGAATATTATTTTGGCGAAGTGCCACTCATTGGATTGGAGGAATGGGTATTATTGTATTAACAGTTGCTATTTTACCTTTATTAGGAATTGGAGGAATGCAGCTATTTATGGCTGAAGCTCCAGGACCTTCTGCCGACAAAATGCATCCAAGAATAACCGAGACAGCCAAAAGATTGTGGTTTATATATTTTTCATTAACCTTTACTGAATTTTTTCTTCTTAAAATTGCTGGAATGACATGGTTTGATGCAATTAACCATGCAATGGCAACTATGAGTACTGGTGGTTTTTCAACAAAAAATGCAAGTGTAGCACATTACAATGCTTTTCCTGCAATTCAATACATTATCATCGCATTTATGTTTGTTGCTGGTGCCAATTTTGTATTAACTTATTTTGCATTGAAAGGTAAAATTCAAAAAGTTTTTAAAAGTGAAGAATTTAAATATTACTTTTTTGGAGTTATAGGACTAACATTAGTAATGACTTTATTAATTTCTAATTTTCAAGATCCAAACCTAGTTTCTACCATATCACATCCAAAACCTCTTGGAGAAATTGAGAGTAATTTTAGACATGCTGCGTTTCAAATAGTATCTGTTTTAACTACCACTGGATTTGTTTCTGCAGATTTTACAATGTGGAATTCTTTAGCAACAATGATTATGTTTTCTTTGTTTTTTATAGGTGGCTCTGCTGGTTCAACAAGTGGAGGTGTTAAAATAGTTAGACATATTGTAATTATAAAAAACAGTATCTTAGAATTTAAAAAATTGCTACACCCTAATGCTATTTTACCTGTAAGATATGACGGTGTAGGAATTCAACAAAATATTGTATTTAATATTCTATCTTTTTTTGTGTTGTATATGGGAATATTTATAACGAGCTCAATTATACTAACATTCTTTGGATTAGATTTTTTATCGGCCTTAGGTGCAACAGCATCGTCATTAGGTAATATTGGTCCGGCAATAGGTAGCGTAAGTCCTGTTGATAATTTTGCGCATTTATCAATTCCTGCTAAATGGATGTGTTCGTTTTTAATGTTAATTGGTAGATTAGAATTGTTTACTGTTTTAATACTGTTTACACCGTTTTTCTGGAAAAAATGTTAATTATAAACGCCAACTATATAATTTTATTTCAATAATGGGCAGCCACAATTTCTACAAATGTGCTCGTCTATTTCATGCATAAAACTACATGCGTTACAAAAAATAATATCATCTTTTGATTTATCAAATTTTTCATAAGATTGTAATTCTCCGTGAAACCTAACTTTTTCTCCTACTTTATAATAGTTATATATTGTTGCATCATTTTCTGATCGTATCTCATGTTTTTTATTTCTTTGATCCGCTATATACACAACAAAATCAGTACTTTTTCCTTTTTCAATAATTTCTTTTTCTACTACTTCTCCATCCCAAGAAGGAGTTTTTTTAACTGATAACATTGCATAAATACCAATTAAAAAAAACATTCCTCCAATTCCTAAACCAATATACAATGCTTCTGGGTTATCCATTTCAGAACTGGTTTCGCCATATAAATAAAAACCAGCAACCGCGACAATAGCCAACCCAAAACCAAATTGATAACGATAATTTTTTGTGTTTTTTATATGTTGCTTAAAAGCTGGATCATGTATTTTTAATGAATAAGCCATTTGTTTTAGGTATTACTTTATATTTAACTCGTCTACAAGAGGCCTTAAATCAATATATTCTGATGCTGGAATATTTAATTCTTCGGTATTTGTTAAAGTTCTATCTGTGTAATAATACTTAATATACAACCCATAAAAAGGTTGTTTAATAATCTTTGCTTTTTTAATTCCCGACAACGGAAAATCCCAATTATGAAAAAATCCGTTAATGTATGCGAAGTTTTTTCCAATTAATATTTTTCCATCATTTTTTAAATTCCTATTTCTGTAATAAAATGGCAATCCAAAGGCGAAAAAAGATAAAAAAACAATAAGTCCTATTAAAACAAAAAACATAGCCAATTTTCCTTCATCAATAATTAAAATAAAGACTCCAAAAACTACCACTGAAATTACAGAAATAACCATTAAAAGACCTCTATTTTTGGATTTTTCGTTTTCAAATAAAAAATTAACATAGTTTTGTTTTTCGAAATCAGATAAGGTCCAAGCTGCTAATAATTTTTCACCTGATATTAAAGATTGTAATTTTTTCTCTCTACTTCTAAACATAAATCCAATTACTACAGCCGATAAACAAAAGAAAATTGAAAGCATAACAATAGCCGGATGAATTGGTAAACTATCTAAATCCATTATAGCCAATACCACAATAAATGCAAAAAAACCTGCAGCAATCCATGACTTTTTAACAATAGATGTTTGATTGTTTTGAAGCTTTATAGTTTGATTTATTTTATTTAACTCACTTTTGTTTATATCAACATATTTTTGCTTCTCTAATTTTAGCTTAATTGGTTTGGGTGTTTCTATTATCTTTTTAACACTAATAATCTTTTCGCCACAATTTGTGCAAAATTTTGAGTTTTCACTTAATTCTTGTCCGCAATTTGTACAAAACTTCATAAGTTTATTTCTTTAGTTTTTTAATATTCCAGCTACTTTTTGTTAAGGTGCTAAAAAACACCAATTTGTTTTCATCTTCATAAAAATGCAATTCAAAATCACCTTTTACACCTCTTAAATTAACTATTGCTTGATAATTATTTGATCCGAAAGGAGTTATTTTGGCTTCGAACAAACCATTTTCATCTTTACCTTCAACAATATTATCTTTTCTAGTTAAAACAATTATTGCATCTTTTTCTCCTAAAATAATTCCTGTTGGATCGTACCATTTACCTTCCAATTTAGCCAACTCATCAATTGGTGAAAATGGTTTTTCTAAAGGATCTACATCCTTTAAAAAAAAATTCCCAATAAAAAACAATACTGTTAAAACAAGTATTCCTATTATTGCAATTGAAAGTCGTCTACCTTTATTAGGCTGGTTTAAACTATCCTCTACAAGGCTTACTTCATCATTAATTTTAGTATTAATTTGTTTGTTATTACTTTTTAATGTAGCACCACAATTCGTGCAAAATTTTGTTTCTTTAGAAAGTTTAGTTCCACAATTTGGACAAATTTTTGATTTCATAATTCTTAACTTTTTTTATTTCCACTAATAATAAGTTTCGCATTTATAATAATTAACAACACAAGACATAGAATAATAATTAAATAAAACACATCCGATCCTATAAATTCAATCAACTGCATTATAATTGAAAAGGCTAGAATTGCTTGCAACACCAAAACTATCTTTGCGATTATATTAATTGGTTTTTTCTTTTTCTTACGGATAAAATAAATAACACCAACTATTACCGAAAAAATAAGAATCCCTGTAATTTCTTCACTTCCAGAATTAAAAAGAACAAAAAGTATATTCACAATAATATAAAAAAGCATCCACTTTTGACTTTTGGTAGAAGTGTCACTTGTTGCTTGGTTATTCTCTTTATCCTCTATTGAAGCTGAAGATTTAAATGTATTGCTGTTAGATTTAGTAAAGCCTTCTTCTATAATTTTTTTAGTTTCATTTTCTATAAGTTTCTTAGCTTCTGTTCCTGCTGAAGGCCGCTCTTCTAATGAACTTTTAAGGTTGTCTTTTAAGGATTTTGAAACTCTTTTATGCATTTTTTCTTTATAAGTAGCATCTTTTTTCGTGTCTGATTCACTATCTATTTTTATTATTGAAATATTCGCTCCACAAGCTGGGCAAAATTTAGCACCTTTAATAATCTCTGTTCCGCAATGTGTACAAAAAGCCATAGTTTTTTTATTTAAGTTATTTTATTACCACAATTTGAACAAAACTTAGCATTTGCTTCTAATTTATTACCACATTGAGAACAAAAAATAGGTTGAGTATTGGCAATGGTTTCACCTTGAATAACATTTTGCTCTTGAATCGGATTTAAAGCAATTTCAACATACTTTTTTAAGTACTTTTGTAATGTTCTACCATCTACATTAAAAATACTAAAATCGTTATCGCCTTCTGTTACAACAACAAATAAAGCAGATGCTGCTATAACAATAAATTGTGTATTATTTTCTGTGTTTTTAAGCATTAATCCTTTATCCCACCAAACAATTCCTCTTAAATACCAAGTCAAATTTTTTCCAATAAAAAATACTTCTTCTCCTGCTATCTCATCCATATACCCAATCAGTTCCTTATGAGCTAGTTGCGCTATACCCATATCAAAATTTTCTTGAGAAGGTTCTGTTTGATGCAATAATTTTTTCCAATGTTGCCACCAGGTTTTTTCATTAGTTCGGTGGTTACTATCTTGCATAATCCGCATTAAACTTTTACTGGTAAAGGTCAATAACTCATCAGGTGCCCAATCTTGTGTTGGTGAAGGATACTTTTCGATAAAAAGTTCAATTAACAGAGTAAATACTTGAAAAGCATCTGCGGACAAATGTCTTATAGAACTATTCTTAAAATCCATAGCTGAATAATCAACCAAAGCATTTGTGGCAAAATGCTCAAAATCTAAATAACTTTTAAAAGGCTCAAAACGCAATGTGTTATTAAAAGTTGTACCCAAAAGAGCTAATTTTTCACCTACACTATTAAGATACATTTTATAGGTTTGAACAACAGTTCTTCTTCTTATTTTATTAAACTCAACAGTAAAAGCTGGTTTATTTAGAATTTGTAAATACTCAAAAAGTTCTTCTGAAGTTGGTAATTTACGCCAAGACAAATCTTGATCTAAAGCTAATTCCATTTCATAGAAATCTTCACCAATCAAATTTTTTATTCTTTCATCAGTTAAACCTGCTGCTTTTGCTATATCTCTAAATTCTGTCGATAATAATTCCATAGTTCTTTTTTTAACCAAATAATCTTTCAAACATTCCTTTTTTAGTTACATTTTTTAATGATTTGAATTCGCCATCTATGTCTTTCATTACATCCTCTAACCCTTTATCGTATCCCAAATCTTGTAATTTCTTATGTGTTTCAGCCATTTTTTCTGAAGTCATATCTACATCAGTAGGTTGCTCGTCTATTACTTTCATAGCTTTTTCAAGTTTATCACTTGTAGGCTTGGTTTTATAATTTTGTTTTTCGTAACCTTGTTTTACTTTTTTAATTGTTTTAGTGGCTTTTTGTGCTTGGGCATATTTCTCTGGTCGTTCACCTGCATTTTTGACCTTATTTTTGTACATATCTCCCATACTTTCAGGGTTTTTTAAGACTGATTTCCCATCCTTAACATTTATGATATTAGCTTTTCCTTGAGTTCTTTTACCTGTATTAGGATCAATCTTTTGATCTGAATAATCAATGTTAGCTTCTTCACAAGTGAAGTCTGTTGCGAGCTGTTGTTTGCGAGCAGCCCAGTCGGCATCTGAAATATGAGGAGGTTTATTTGTCAATTCTCCAAAAATTCGATTTGATTTGGCTTCAAATACTTTTCGAGACACTTCAACTTTCGCTATTTTACCATTTTTTAGTTTTACTTTTCTTACTACTCGGTAATCTCTATCTGTATTTAAATTATCACTTGTATCTCCTGGGGTCCTAAAATCATCCACTTCTAAATCTTTTGGATTCATTTTTAATTCACGTGCCAAATCGTTAATTAATATTCTGTCGTGTTCTTGATAAATCTTCTTTCGAGGCCCGTCAAATGCTTTTTTCAACTCTGGACTTCCATGATTCTTAATAGTACGAACAACAGCTGGATCTTCCATTATCTCTAAAACCTTTTGTTTATCCATAAATTTACCACCAATTCTATTTGTTCTAATTTCACTTTCTAATTCTGCAAGTTTCTTTTTTACTGCAGCAGATTCTGTAGAATTTGGAAGCTTTTGTTGCTTATTTTTTTCATTTTGAACTTTATCTTTTTGAGGATTTTCTTTCTGTGAATTTTCTTTCTGAGGTTTTTGGTCGTTGGCTCCATGTCTACTTTTTAACTGTTTCCCTAAAAATTGAACTAGTAGCTCATCTCTAACTTCTCTTCCTGTATTTTTAGCTGCCTGAATCATAGATTTAGTTTGATACAAATGAAACAGAAACTGAGTACTTACATAAACCGCCCAACAGAGTGCTTTGTTTTTTCCAACTAGCTTTTCAATATTTTCTATATTTAATAGTCTTCCTTTCGTTGTCGACATTAAATAAGGCATTAACTTATCTATTTGACGATTTTTAAAAGCTTCCCAACCCGTATCTTTTTCATATATAAAGAAATTAATTGCATCAATCATTTCGGCTTTAATCATACCGGCAGCTGTTGCTCCTAATCCTTTCAAGTAATAACTAGCCAATGCTGCAAAACAGAGATCTCCTGCCCATTGCGTCCATTCTAAAGTGGTTACTATTCTATTTGCCCATTTATCAACTTCTTTATAACCTTCGGCTCCTTCAGCAAGCACAAGTTGTGCAGCAATATGGCCTATTCTATTTCGCAGCTCCACTAATCCTTCAGTATCCAAAAAATGTTTTTGTATCTCAAGAATCTGAGTTAGTTTTTCACGAGCATTACTATGTGGCACATAGTTATCGATCATATACTTACATTCTCTGTAAGCCTCTTCCCAAGTTTTTATTTTTTTTCCAACATCTTTGGTTTTTACCTTGACAGTAATTTCATGATAAAAATCTTCAGGGTTTTCATCTCCGCTTGTTTCTGCAGAAATGCTGTAATTAAGCTCGTAAGTTTCTCCAGCTCCAGGAATTTCCTCAGCAGTTTTCAATGTATATCTTGCATATGGTACGGTAGAAACCAATTGGTCGAACGTGATTTCGGGTTGCAGTATACTTACTAAGTTTTTAATGGCTTTTTCGTTATTGAGTAATTCAAATTTTAAGTTGCTCAATCCAATTTTATCAGGAAGGATCGTGTTCGATTTTTCATCATATCTAAACAGACTTAATTCTATAGGTTTTTCAACAGGCTTATCGGCATATATTTGAATACTCTTTTTTTTGTCGAAACCTCTTTCTAAATAAAGTCCTTCTTTAGAAATTGTTACACTTATATGACTTTCTATTGGTTCTTCTTCTTCTTGTGAGGCTCCAATTACCAATGTTTTGGTTATACTACGATTTCCTTTTGGCAATTCCATAATTGGACCAGTTAGTATTACCCACATTTCGGTTTCACTTTCTTTTTCAAAATTTATTTCTGTTAGTGGATCATCTTCTATATCTACTCCAATACGGTACATGCCTGTGAACTTCCATTTTTCTTCTTCACCTGCATTTTCTATCCAAACTTTGAAACGGATTTGTGTTTTTTCATCCGTAACAGGAAAAGTACAGTGATAAATTTCCGATTCTAAATAACAATCTAGTAAATGAATAAGGAGTTTTTCTTGTAAAGGTTCTTCTTCATCTTCCAACTCAACACTCATTAATACTTCCATAGTTGCTGGAGGGTGTGATGATGCTGCTACGGGATTAGGATTGGAAGCTCCCACATTAATACCTGCCCAACCATCGTCCCAAACTGGTTCTGAGATTTCTGCCCAATCACCTAAAGGAGTAAAATCTATGCTTTTAGTTAAATTATCTATCGGTTTATTAGCGACATCAACTACTTGAGCGTATAATGTAATAAGTCTGTTAATATCAGGACGTAAACTTCGCTTGTTGTTAGGAGCAGTTTCAAAAACAATTTTTGGTTCTCCTCCGGCATTTATGGTAACATCCTTTTGATATTGATGTCCCTCTGCATTGGCAACAATGGTAATTTTAAACTGACTCTCTGTAGGTTGTTCTTTAAGTGATAATTGACAGTTAAAAGGTGTAGTTCCGCTAGTGGGCTGAATTAGTAATGCAAGCTCTGAATTAACTATCTGAATTGCTGCATTGATACTTTTTTGAGATGTTTCTGTAACTTTCACCACTCTAACCTCTAAATTACCTTGTTTTTCTTCTGAAAAATCAAATTTTTCTGTACTTAGCTGTAAAATGTAGCCTGCTTTTTCTTCGTTTTCTTTCTTATTTTCTTTTTTATTTTTAGACTGTTTAGATTTTTTTAACCGCTTTCTTATTGCTACAATAGCTGCACCTAAAGCTGCCCCGGCAATAATAACTTCCCACGGAATATCATCATTGTTATTGGAAGAACCTTCATTTGTTTTAGCATCTTTATTTACCGAACTTTTATTACTTTTTAGTGATGGTGCAAAACCTAAGGCAAGTCCTGAATCATTATTTGGATATGATTTAAGATAGGCAATAAATTGGTTGTATTTTTCATTTAAACTTTTACCAGGTTCAACGGAAGCATGTTTTGCAAAACCAAACTTTCCTGTTTGTTTATTCTGAAATAAATTATATTCGTTAATAAAACTACCCATTATTCCGGTAACCTCAACATAAATAATCGTTCTAGAAATGTCTTGAGGAGGTAAAATTCCAGCCTGCCGCTTGTTGTGAAACTTTATAGGTTGGGACATTCTTGGAGTTTGATTATCCACAACTTTTCCATTAACACTAATGGTTTTATTTAATTGATTTGTTAAATCTTTTACTGCTTCATTTATTTCCAAATTTGATGGCAAGCGACTCCATTTATAGGGGTCTAGTTGCCCTAAAATATTCTCCGAAATAAAAACCATCAAAATAAATAGTAAAATGGAGAGATGAAAATTTTTAAAAGGTGTAGTTTTTTTCATAACTATCTAATTAAAATAATCAATTAATAATGGGGTTACTAATCCAATTATGATCGATTTTTTAACTAGTAGTACTTTAAATTTACAACTTGTTTGTTGATTTTCAAAAAGAAAGATTACAAATAAACTAAGTAATGTATAATTTTATTTGTAGTTAAAGAGTTCTTTTAGAATATTTAGGCGACCTGTTAACTTTACTTGCTTTACAATCCTAACAGTTTTTTACCTTCTTCACTAACTAATGCTGTTGACCATTTTGGTTCAAATACAACATTTATATTGACACAAAATGATGGATGTTTTTGAACAATAGTTTCTTTAATACTGGTAACAATTGTTTCTCCCAATGGACAAGAAGGTGTTGAAAAAGTTAAGTCAATATCTATGTTATCTTTTCCATCAAAATTTAGTTTATAAATTAATCCTAAATCAACAATATTAATTTCAATTTCTGGATCCATTACATTTTTTAGAAGCTCTAACGTTTCTAATTCAAATTCTGTGATTTCCTGTTTCGTCATTTTCTTTAAATTTTACTTTATGGGTAATCATTTTAAATATATTCACATTGTACAAAAATGCCACAACCAACAAGGCGTAACTTCCAATTTTAATAAATACTAATTGGTTAAATAAAAGTCCAATTACAAACGCAGCTATAAATACAAAATAGATGATGATTTGAATATTGGCTATTTTTTCTGAATACAACTCTCTTGGCAACGGTGTCTTTGTTTTTCCAATTAACTTTTTATATTTATCTAGCCAAATAATAAATGGTAATGTTTTGTAAGTTTGGCCTAAAATTAAGGTTGTTATCAACCCAAAAATAATTGAAAATCCGTAAAAAGTAATAATTCTGAACATAAAGTCTACTTCAAAAGAAGTACTTAAAACTATAAAACCAATTATTATAAAAGGCATAAAAATAGCAGCAATTGCTAACATGGAATACTGCATACCAACATCTAATTTTTTACGCAATCTCTTTTTATATGAATCGTAAATAAAAGAGATAAAAAACAAAACTCCACCAATTATTAATAACGGAATTAGGTAATCTATTTCACTTTTTTGAATTAAAAACCAATTAACTACAGCAATTAAAAGGCCTCCATTTATTAAATAATAAGCATAATTTAATTTCTTTTCTTTTAACTCGTGCGAAATTAAAAACATAGGAATTAACGTTGAACCTACACCAATAATTAACAATACAAACCAGCCAATTAATCCAATTGATGCGTGTATTTTTAGGTAATGAAGATGTATTTCAGTAAGAAAATTAAATTTAAAATTTAAAGCAATTACAGTTCCAATTAATTCGGTAATTAACAACCAGAAAACCGATGTAATTACAAAAGTTGATTTTACGTTTTTTAAAGTTGCATTTCTATAAGTTAATCCAACATTTACCACAAATAATAACAACGATAAGAACATACAAACCGATGCGTATGGTAATAATGAAACATATGAACCAACCCAAAACGAATAAGATAAAAAGAGAACACTAAAGGCTGAAAACCAAAAGGTAACTTTAGCCAATTTTTCGCTATACAAAGCTGTTTCAAAAACTACTGGAATTAATTGATATAATGCTCCAAAAACAATCATAGATGCCCAACCCAAAACAGCAATATGTGTTATTGCTATTAATTTTGTATTGAAATAAGCCTGCAACAAATTTTCATCTGCTAAAATTAACAATACAGCTAAAATCAGTAAACTTATTGCTCCAAATATAAAATGAGGTGTAATTACACTAATATGCGGAGCATTATTTGTTTTTAAACCGTTCAAAACTACTTATTTTTAAAAATTAATAATTGTAAATGGTCTAAACTTCTTTTCTTATAATGAATTTCAAAATTTCTTTCTTCCAGTTCTGGCAGTAAAAATTGTGGTACTTTTTTATGATCTACAAACAACGCAAAACCTTTAGGTAATTGTTCTAATTCTTCCAAAATTGTTGTCATTGGTTCTGGCATTTCTAAATGACGAACATCAATACTTTTTAATTTCCCTGCAAAGGTTTTGTAAAGTGCATCAAACTTTAAACTTTCCACAGTTAAAGTTGGTTCAATTGCTTTTTCTAAGGCTGCATCCTTTTTAAAAAATGTATGATAAACACCAGATTCTGGCTGTTTTGTCCAAGATTTGTAACCATTTTGTTCTAATTTGGTAATTAAAGGAAGTGGTTGAAATGTGTTTATTATTTGTAGTGTTTGTCCTTCTTTTAAGGTTTTAACTGTTTGCATAATTACGTTAAAAGGGTCAGTTCCTCCACTTAAAATAGGCCGAACATCTAAAGTAACTATATCTTTATTTTTAGAAAATGAAGTCATAATTGTATATTTTAAACTTTAATAAAAGACAATTTTATCCTTTATCAAAATTACTTATAAATTATTAACTATCATAATTTAGACTCAATAAATTTAAGCTAATATGACGGCTGTCATATTAACGAACTATTTCTTTGAATTTTTCAAAATCTAAACCTCCATAATTACCCGAACTCATTAATAATAAAGCTGTATTCTCTAAACTTTGAGAAAATAAATAATTTCTAAATTCCTCAGGATTTGTGTAAATAATTAAATCTTCTCTATTAAAAGCCTCTTTAATTTGGTCTATAGAAACTTCTTCTAGTTTTTTAATTTCAATAGCGTGTGGAGAGTAAAACACAACAGCTTTATCCGCTGCATTTAGTGCTCCCTCGTACTCATTTAAAAACTCCGCATTTAAACTACTATAGGTATGTAATTCCAAACAAGCCAACACAGTTCTTTCTGTATATTGATCTTTAACCGCATTTGTTGTGGCTTCAACTTTACTTGGTGAATGTGCAAAATCTTTAAAAATTACTGTTGAATTATTCTCTACAATTTTTTCCAAACGTTTACTTGCGCCTTTAAAAGTTGCAATTGCTTCATAAAAATCCTCCTCTCCAATTCCCATATGTTGGCAAATCCATTTTGCACCAGCCATATTCTGCAAATTGTGTTTTCCAAAAATTTCTAAAGGCATTTCTCCTTCAGGTGTTTCAATAAAAGTTGTTCCGTTTACAATTTTATGTTCTGGTGTTGCATACGGGTATTTTTTTATTGGACTTTCGGAATTCTCAACTACATTTTTCACCTCATCATCTTCTTCATTATACACCATAATTCCTCCATTTGTTAACGAATCTGTAAAAGTGGAAAACTGTTCTACATAGTTTTCAAAGGTTGGAAATACGTTTATGTGATCCCAAGCAATTCCACTAATTAAAGCAATATTTGGTTTATATAAATGAAATTTTGGGCGTAAATCTATTGGCGAACTCAAATATTCATCACCTTCTAACACCATAAATTCATTTTCTTCGGTTAAATGAACCATAGTATCAAAGCCATCTAACTGAGCTCCAACCATATAATCAACTTCCACAGAATGGTAATTTAATACGTGTAAAATCATTGAAGTTATGGTAGTTTTTCCGTGAGAACCACCAATAACCACACGTGTTTTATCCTTACTTTGCTCATATAAAAATTCTGGATACGAATATATTTTTAAACCTAACTCTTTTGCCTTTAACAACTCTGGGTTATCACCTTTTGCGTGCATTCCTAAAATAACAGCATCAATATTTGAGTGTAATTTATTTGGAAACCAACCAAATTCTTTTGGTAATAAACCTCTTTTATCTAAACGCGATTTAGAAGGTTCAAAAATAGTATCATCACTTCCCGTAATTTGGTATCCTTTTTGTTGTAGAGCAATAGCAAGGTTGTGCATAGCACTTCCTCCAATAGCAATAAAATGTATATTCATTCTAAAAATTTTGTAGGGTAAATGTACAAAATACCTGTTAAAATTTTTATTAAATTAGAAAACACTAATTGACAAACTTACTTTACTAATTAGTAGTGGTAGTTTACTCAATATTACATATGCAAATTACTTTATAAAAGTATATTAGCTATCTAAAATTACAATTATGAAAAAAATTGCCTTAACTATAATGACAATAATTTTATTTTCAAACATATCAAAAGCTCAACAATTTGAAGACTTTAGCAAGTTATGGAAAGATGTTCAACAACTTGAAGAAAAGTCATTACCAAAATCGGCTTTAAAAGTGGTTGAAACAATTTATAAAAAAGCCAGTAAGGATAATAACTCTGCACAACTAATAAAATCATTATTATATAAATCTAAGTTTGCATTAATTTTAGAAGAAAACGCCCAATTAACAATTGTAAATCAATTTAAAACAGAAATTGAAAAAGCCAAAACTCCAACTAAAAATATATTAGAAAGTGTTTTAGCAAACTTGTACTGGCAATATTTTCAACAAAATAGATGGAAGTTTTACAACAGAACAAAAACTTCTGAAAAAGTAGATACTATAGATTTTAGAACTTGGGATTTGGAAACTTTGTTTACAGAAATTCACACTCATTTTCAAAACTCATTACAAAATGGAATTATTCTTCAACAAACTAATTTAGAAGAATTTAATGCTATTTTACATTTACAAAAAGACTCAAAAATTTACAGACCATCGTTATTTGATTTTATTGCCAACAATGCTTTAGACTTTTATAAAACTAACGAAAACACAATTACAAAACCCGCCAATAAATTTGAAGTAAATCCAAAAGATTTTGATCGTTTTTACGAAAAAAACACCAACTATAATTTACATAAAGATCAACAATCACTTCAATTAAATGCGTTAAAAATTCACCAAGATTTAATTTCATTTCATCATAATACAAAAGATTCAAATGCATTTGTTTTAGCAGAACTAGATCGCCTACATTTTTTAAATGAACACGCTTATTTTGAAGAAAAAAATGAGTTGTATTTTGAAAAATTAACACACCTTAAAAGTGAATTTAAATTACACGAAGCATCAACTCTTATTGATTTTGAAATTGCTACAGTTCACTTTAAAGAAGGAATACTATATAACTCCAAAACGAATAAAGAAGCTCAATTTAAAAAAGCCAAAGCGTTAGATATTTGTAATTTGGCAATTGAAAAATTCCCGAACAGCAAAGGATCTGAAAAATGTAAAAACCTAAAATCCACAATTATTCAGCCCGAATTAAGAATTACCGCTGAAAAACATATTCCATTTAATTTACCAAGTAAATTTTTAGTTTCATATCAAAATATAAATAACTTAAAAACTTTTATTTATAATATTACCGATAAGGAAATTAAAACCTTTAATAAAATATACAATGATTCTGAAAAAGCTAATTTTATAAATAACCTTACAAAGTTTAACACTTTTAGTAGCTCTTTAAAAAATGAAAAAGATTACCAACAGCATAGCACAGAAATTGTATTATCCCCTCTAAAAAATGGCAAGTTTTTAATTGTTTGTTCTCCTAATTCAGAAATTAATAAAGAATCAATTTTTGCTACTTCTATTATTCAAAGCACAAACATTTCATTGGTTCAAAAAAATACTCCAGAAAAAAATATATTTCAGGTAATTAACAGAAATACAGGAGAACCTATTATTGACGCTAAAATTTCAGTTAACAACTATAATACAGGTAGATATAACAAAGCTATTTCAAAAAAATTTACAACTAATAAATTTGGTGAGTTTAGTTTTAAAACTAATAAGTACCATAGAAATGTAATTATTTATGTAAAAACCGATACCGAAAAAGCCTCCTTTGGCGATTACTATTTTAATGAAAACAGAAATCCACAAATTGAAAAAAATAAAAATCACCAAATAACTGTTAAACCATTTATTTTTACAGATAGAAGTATCTATAGACCAGGACAAACGGTTCATTTTAAAGCTATTTTTATTGAAAAGTCTGGCGATAAATCAATTCCTTATAGTAATAAAGATGTTACCGCCACTCTATTTAATGTAAATAATGAAGAAGTAAAAGAACTTCCTTTAAAAACAAATGAATTTGGTTCGGTAAGTGGTAGTTTTATAATTCCAAATAATGGACTACTTGGCCAACATTATCTAAAATTAGAAACAAATAAGAATTTTAGAAACAATTTTTATTTTTCCGTTGAAGAATACAAACGTCCAAAATTTGAAGCTGAATTTAACCCGGTAACCGAAACTTTTAAAGTAAACGATTCGGTAACCATAAAAGGAAATGCAACAGCTTTTGCTGGAAGCTCAATTTCAGAAGCAAAAGTAACTTACAGAGTTCATAGAAAAGTAGTGTATCCACGTTGGTATTATTGGTACAGACCTTTATTTAATGGGTCCGAACCTATGGAAATTACACACGGAGAAACTTTCACAGATAATGAAGGTAATTTTGAAATTACTTTTAATGCTATACCAGATAAAAGCTCAAAAAAAGAAGACAAACCTATTTTTAATTATGAAATTGAGGCTGATATAACTGATATTAATGGTGAAACTAGAAGCGCTTCTACTGTAGTAAAAGTTGGGTATCACACGCTAACTTTAAACACCTCAATAAATGAGCAAATTGATGCCAAAAGTAAAAATCACAAAATTTCAATTGAATCTATAAACCTTAATGGTGAATATGCGCCTACAAAAGGAACATTAAAAATCTTTAAGTTACAAGCTCCCCAAAACGTGTTAAGAAAAAGACCTTGGAAAGCTCCAGATTATCAAATTATTTCAAAAGAGGAATATCAAACCTTATTTCCTCACGAACCTTATACCGATGAAGAAAATAACATTATTATTTGGAAAAAAGGAACACTTGTTTTTGAAACAAAATTTGACACCGAAAAAAGCAAAGAAATTCTATTAAAAAAGATAAAAAATTGGAAAGTTGGTAACTATATTATCGAAGTTGAAGCGAATGATAAATTCAATCAAAAAATTGAAGATAAAGCACGTTTTATAGTTTTTAACTCTAAAAAACCACAAATTTCAGACAATCAATTATTTGAAATTAGAAAAGATAAAAACAGTTATAAACCAACTGAGTTTGTTTCTCTAAAACTGGGTTCAGCATCTAATAATATGGCTGTAACTGTTGCGATAGAAAAGAATCATAAAATTGTAAGTCAGCAAATTGTTAATTTAAATAATGAAGTTAAATTCATTAAAATTCCTATAACACAAGAAGATTTAGGTGGTTTTGCCATTAAATATAGTTTTTCTAATTACAACGAATTTAAAAGTGGAACTGTTCAAATTCCTGTACCACACGCCATAAATAATTTACAAATTGAAACTCAAACTTTTAGAGATAAATTACAACCAGGAACAGAAGAAACTTGGAGTTTTAATATAAAAGGTAAAAATACCGACAAAGTAACTGCAGAAATATTGGCAAGTATGTATGATGCATCTTTAGACGAATTTAAATCGCATAATTGGAGTTTTAATCCCATTCAATATGCTTCTTATTATAGTTATAATAATTGGAATAGTTTAAACTCTTACGGAAACACCAACTTTAGAGTTCATAATTTAACTAGAAATTATTATAACAATCCTACTCAAAATTTTGATGAATTAAATTGGTTTGGACTTCATTTTGGGAATAGAAATATTAGAATTCGAGGAATGGCTTCTATGGCCAAAAGATCCAATGAAATTGTCATAGTAGAAGAATTTGCAGAAGTTGAAGAAATGGCGATTGAAACTACCGAAGCAGATATGCAGGAAAAAGTTATGATTAGAGGAAATACCGCAATAAACAATGCCGAAGTTCTTTATATAGTTGATGGTGTTATAGTTAAAGGAAACCCTAATTTAACCCCTAACGAAATAGGAAGTATTAATGTTTTAAAAGATGAAGCCGCAACATCTTTATACGGCGCGAGAGCTGCAAATGGAGTAATAATTATTTCAACAAAAAGTGGACAAAAAAAGCTAGAAAAGGAATTAGGAAAAGTACAAGCAAGAAAAAACTTTAAAGAAACAGCTTTCTTTTTTCCACATTTAAAAACAGATAAAGAAGGTAACATAAGTTTTAGTTTTACAATGCCAGAAGCTTTAACGCGCTGGAAATTACAACTAATAGCGCATACAAAAGAACTGGCTACAGGAACAAAAACATTAACAACCGTTACCCAAAAAGAGTTAATGGTATTACCTAACCCTCCTCGTTTTTTACGTGAAGGTGATGTTTTACAGTTTTCGAGTAAAATTTCAAATTTATCGAACAAAGCGTTAAATGGCGTTGCTCAACTAGTTTTAACAGATGCTATTTCAGGAAAAGAAATCAATCACTTAATTGATAGTGAAGTAACGACACAAAACTTTATAGTTGATGCTAAAGGAAATACTAATGTAAATTGGACATTAACTATTCCTGATAATATTCAAGCTGTACAATATAAAATTGTTGCTAAAGCAGGTGAATTTTCTGATGGAGAACAAAATGTATTACCAGTTTTATCTAACCGAATGTTAGTTACAGAAACCTTACCAATGTGGGTTCGTACCAACCAAACAAAAACATTTACGCTAGATAAATTAAGAAACAATAATTCACCTACATTAAAGAATCATAAATTAACTTTGGAGATTACTTCCAATCCGGCTTGGTATGCAATTCAAAGTTTACCGTATTTAATGGAATATCCGTATGAATGTGCAGAGCAAACATTCTCGCGTTATTATGCAAATAAATTGGCAAGCCATATTGCAAATTCAAATCCACGTATTCAGGAAGTATTTAATCTTTGGAAAACAAGTGATGCGTTGGTTTCTAATTTAGAGAAGAATGAAGAATTAAAATCAATTATTATTCAAGAAACGCCTTGGTTACGTGATGCACAAAGTGAAACCGAGCAAAAGAAACGAATAGGTTTGTTATTCGATTTGAATAAAATGAAAAACGAGCAAGAAATTGCTATCAATAAACTAAAAGAATTACAATTTAGCAATGGTGGTTTTCCTTGGTTTAAAGGAAGTAAATATCCGAACCGATATATTACACAGCACATTGCTTCAAGTTACGGTCACCTTAAAAAGCTTAATGTCATTCTGAACGATAGTGAAGAATCTAAAATGATGACAAAAGCTGTCAAATTTTTAGATGATGAAATTTTAGTCGATTACATCAAACTTTTAGAAAATGCTAAAAAAATAAGAGACAAAGCCAAAACAAAAGCTACAGGAATTAAAGCTGAACAAGAATATTTAGAAAAAAATAATATAGGCCATACACAACTTCATTACTTGTATATGAGAAGTTTTTATAATGAAGTTGAAATCTCTTCAAAAGTTCAAAAAGCAGTGGATTATTACACCAAACAATCTGCAACTTATTGGACAGATTTTAATCTTTATTCAAAAGGAATGATTGCATTGGTTCAATATAGAAATGAGAATAAAACAATCACTTCTGATATATTAAAATCGTTAAAAGAAAACAGCATAACTTCCGAAGAATTAGGAATGTATTGGAAAGAAAATGCACCAAGTTGGTTCTGGTATCAATCGCCAATTGAAACACAAGCTTTAATGATAGAAGTTTTCGCTGAAGCTGGAAATGTCATACTGAGTGAAACGAAGAATCTAGAAGCAATTGATAACTTAAAAATCTGGTTATTAAAAAACAAGCAAACCAACAGTTGGAAAACTACCAAAGCAACTGCTGAAGCTGTTTATGCTCTATTATTACAAGGAAGTGATTGGCTTTCGGTTAATGAATCTGTTGAAGTTACTGTTGGAACTCAAAAAATAGAACCTTCAAAATTAGAAAACGTAAAAATTGAAGCAGGAACTGGTTATTATAAAACTTCGTGGAATGGAAATGAAATTACTCCTGAAATGGGAGAAGTTACAATTTCGAAAAAAGATGAAGGAATTGCTTGGGGAGGTTTATACTGGCAATACTTTGAAGATTTAGACAAAATTACTTCGGCTGAAACTCCTTTAAAATTAGGTAAGAAATTATTCTTAAAACAGAATACTGATACCGGTAAAGAATTAACTGAAATAACTGAAAACACAAATTTAAAAGTTGGTGATTTAATTACCGTTAGAGTTGAATTAAAAGCCGACAGACCAATGGAATTTGTACATATGAAAGATATGCGAGCAAGTGGTTTAGAACCAATAAATGTAATCTCTAGTTATAAATGGCAAGATGGTTTAGGCTATTACGAAAGTTCAAAAGATGCTTCAAATAACTTTTTTATGGAACGTTTACCAAAAGGTGTATATGTTTTTGAATACGATTTACGTGTAAATAACGCCGGAAACTTTAGCAATGGAATTACTACGATACAAAGTATGTACGCTCCAGAATTTAGTAGCCATAGCGAAGGTGTAAGAATTGAGGTTGGAGAATAATTAATGTTTGATTTTGAAATAAAAATTTATCATTCTGAATGAAACACAGTGAAATGAAGAATCTTACGCTCTTTAAAAATTTAGATTCTTCGATATCGCTCAGAATGACAACGTACTAATAACACCCTATCATTCTGAATGAAACACAGTGAAATGAAGAATCTTACACTCTTTAAAAATTTAGATTCTTCGATATCGCTCAGAATGACAACGTAATAATAACACCCTGTCATTCTGAATGAAACACAGTGAAATGAAGAATCTTACGCTCTTTAAAAATTTAGATTCTTCGATATCGCTCAGAATTACATTTTACAGCTTAATCTTAATAGTTTCAGTTTCATCTACATCATAAAAATTAGAAAAACCAAAAACTTTATAAATTATTTTACCTTGGTATTTTACATCTATCTTTTTGCTAAAAAGACTGCCAATTAAACCTCCTAAATTTTTATTTGAAAAAATACTATCTGTTGGAATATTAACTTTTAAAGGAATGGTAAATTCTTCTTTTGCTGGTACCTCAAAACTTTCAGAAGAAACTGTTGCCATTTCATTTCCATTTACAAAAACCTTAATTCCATCCGCTTTTAATTCACCGCCAATAACATTCGGATTTTTAAAAAGCGCATCGCCTTTTATAGTTATATAGGTTTTCGTTGATTCTATAACCTTAATATTATTTACACCTCTAAATTCTGGAGATTCTTTTATCGAACAACCAATAATAATAAATGCAAAAGTTAAAACTAAAAGTGTTTTTTTTATCATTTCCTTTGTGTTATTTACAATAAACAAATAAACAAATTATTTATTTTTTAAAATAGAATTAACACTTTTTTTACTAGACTTTGCAAAAGGATTAAAGTCTAATGCTTTTTGGATCCAATATTCTAGATCCGCATCCAAATCCAGTGCATCATCATCCAAATAAACATAACCTTTCATTGGCCTACCTTTAAAGGTCATTTCTTTACAACCTTTTTTTGTTAATGCTTCAGCATACTTTTCGGTTCCAATTCTAGCCATTAATTCATTTTTTATAATTCCAACACACATTTTATCTTCAACCATAAAGCATAAACCTCCAAACATTTTCTTTTCATAAAAATTAACATTTTTATCTGTTAAACATCTATTTATTCTATCTGCTAAATGTTGATTATATGCCATCTTTTAATTTTTAAAACTTTAAATATTAACTGTACATTTGCATAAAAATATAAAAATGGATTTAAATCTGATTCCGAATATAAAACATACAAACAGCAACAACTTCTTTTTATTGGCCGGACCGTGTGCTATTGAAGGTGAAGAAATGGCTTTACAAATTGCTGAACATATTTTAAAGGTAACTGACAAATTGGAAATTCCTTTTATTTTTAAGGGAAGTTTTAAAAAAGCAAATCGTAGTAGAATCGATAGTTTTACAGGAATTGGTGATGAAAAAGCATTAAAAATATTAAGAAAAGTTTCAGAAACTTTTAATGTTCCAACAGTTACGGATATTCATACAAATGAAGATGCTGCAATGGCTGCTGAATATGTAGATGTTTTACAAATTCCTGCTTTTTTAGTTCGACAAACTGATTTGGTTGTGGCTGCTGCAAAAACAGGAAAAGTGGTTAATTTGAAAAAAGGACAATTTATGAGCCCAGACGCAATGAAACACGCAGTACAAAAAGTAAAAGATAGCGGAAATGAAAAAGCTTGGATTACGGATAGAGGTACAATGTTTGGTTATCAAGATATGATTGTTGATTTTAGAGGTATTCCTGAAATGCAAAAATATGCGCCTACTATTTTGGATATTACTCATTCTTTACAACAGCCAAACCAAACTAGCGGTGTTACGGGTGGAAGACCAGATATGATTGAAACTATTGCTAGAGCTGGTGTTGCAGTTGGTGTTGATGGTTTATTTTTAGAAACTCATTTTGATCCTAAAAATGCAAAAAGCGATGGAGCAAATATGCTTGATTTACAATATTTAGAAGGTTTATTGAGTAATTTAGTTGCTATTAGAAAAACTATTAATGGTTTTTAAAAAATTATTGAACCTATTCCATTTTGTTATTCTGAATGTAGTGAAACGAAATGAAGAATCCATTACTATGTCAGATTCTTCGCTAATGCTCAGAATGTCATACCTTTTAGTTTTTAATCTTTTAATTGTTCAATATAATCATACAAACCACACCTTTTCACTATTTTCTATAGAGGCTGCTGCGTCTTTTAATAATTGAACAAACATTAATTCGTCAAAATCTTCTAATTTTTTAATTTGAAGTGAGCGTACTTGCTTTCTATTATTATGGTTTTTAAGTTGTGGGTATTTTTCTTCTAATAAAATTCCCTGAACAAACGCAATATCAACAAAATTGGTTCCTTTTAATACGTTTAAGTACAACATTGGCTTTTTGGTTATATTGAAGAAAGGAATTTTATAACTCAATTTTTCTTGAACATTAGGCAACGTTTTTAGTATTACACTTCTAACATAAAGCATAATTGACTGGTATGGTTCTTTTTGGTTATAAAAATATTCGTCTATTGGATTCATAAAAAAACACCAACAATATATAAAATATTCTTGGTGTTTTTAATTAATATTAAAAAGAACTATTCAGATAAATTATCCACATTTAGAATGTCCACAGCTTTTACATTTTAGACAACCTTCTTCATAAATCAATCCTTCTGGGTCGCCACAATCTGGACATTTTTTATCAATTGCTTGGGTTCCATCTTCAACAAATTGTTTTAATGTACGCGCAATACCATTTTTCCATGTATTAATATTTTCATCGTACATATTCAGGTTTTGAATTAAATCAACAACATATGGAATTGGCATACCATGGCGCAGTACTCCTGAAATTAATTTAGCATAATTCCAATATTCTTTATCAAAGGTTCTAGATAAACCTTCCATTGTTATTTTATACCCTTGTTTATCGGCAAATTGAAAATCGTAGCGAGTATTTCCTTGTTCATCTTTATTTTTTATTACCCAACCTTCTTCTAACCAAGTTGGTAATAAAAAGGCATCTTCAATTTTACCTGTAAATACTTCGTATGGTTTTTTATTAATTAAACCTACAACAGCAACCCATTTTTCGTAATCATTTTGAAAACGTACAACCTTCGCTTCAATTCTTTTTGGTCTTTTTGGAAAAATAGTTTCGGCGTAGCATTCTCCTTTTGCTTTAGCTTTTTCTTTGTTTTCTTCTTTTTCACTGGCTACTAAAATTCCACTTCGAGAGCCATCTCTATAAACTGTTATACCTTTTAATCCTTTTCTCCAAGATTCAATATAAATATCTCCTACCAATTCAACAGGAACATCACTTGCCAAATTTATTGTTGAACTTATTGAATGTGTTGTGTACTTTTGAACCAAAGCTTGCATTTCAACTCTTTTTGCCCAATCAATTTCCGGAGCAGTGGCACCTTTATAAGGACTCTCATCAATATCTGTTTTACCCGTAACTTCCATCCATTTTTTCACTTTTGGATGATATACCTCAAACTCTTCAAATGCGTCTCCCATATCATCAACATATGCTATTGTTGCATTTTCATCTCCATCGTTTACTTTTCTTCTTCTTTTATATGATAATAAGAATACAGGCTCAATTCCAGATGAAGTTTGCGCCAACATACTTAAACTTCCTGTTGGTGCTACAGTACTAATTGAAATATTTCTTCTTCCATACTTCATCATTCTTTTATATACATCTGGAAAATCTTTTTCCATCATTTGTACAAATTCAGAGAATTTTTCAATATCAGGGTTAAAAACTTCAAACTTTCCACGAGTAATAGCCATATCAATACTACTATCAAACTCTCCTTTAAGCTTGGTTTTCATAATTTCATCAACAACAGCAATTGCTTCATCTGTGTCAAATTTCTTACCTAAAGCCGCCATTGCATCTGCTAAAGCTGTAAAACCTAAACCAGTTCTTCTCCCCTTTTTACCTGTTTTATATAATAATTTCCAAGTATCTATTTCAACTTGTTTAATATCATTAGGTTCCTTATCGTGCATTATTTTGTTGAATATTTTATCAACAGCCTCAAGTTCTAAATCTACTAAATCATCCATTAATCGTTGAGATTCATATACAACTTTGTAAAATTTATCGAAATCGAAAGACGCTTCTTCTGTAAAAGGATTATCAACAAAGCTGTACAAATTAACAGCTATTAAACGACAACTATCTCCACCTTGCATTGCAATTTCAGAACAAGGGTTTGTTGAGCTATTTTTAAATCCTGGATAAATAGATGAAGTAGAATAATAATGTTGACGATCCCAAAATATCAATCCTGGTTCAGCTGTATTATGAGCACATTTTATTATTGTATCCCATAATTCTTTAGCTCTAATTGTTTTAGTATATTTAGGTGTTTTGCTTTCAATTGGCCATCGCAACGTAAAATCTTCATCATTGACAACTGCTAGCATAAATTCATCTGATAATCTTAATGAAATATTTGCTCCAGTTATTTTTGATAAATCTTGCTTTACTGTAACAAACTCTTCAATATCAGGATGTGCGATATCCATAGTAAGCATTAAAGCACCTCTTCTTCCATTTTGAGCAACTTCTCTTGTTGTATTTGAAAAACGATCCATAAAAGATACTGCTCCAGTTGTTGTTCCAGCAGAATTTGAAACCTGTGCTCCTCGAGGTCTTAATTCAGATAAATCTACTCCTACTCCACATCTACGTTTAAATAATTGTGCTAATTGTTGATCTGTATGAAAAATTCCTCCATAAGAATCCAATACTGGTGGAATTACAACACAATTCGATAGTGAAGCAATAACATTTTCATTCCCTAAAGAAGACATAACACTACCTTGAGGAATAATATATTTAAAGTCCTTGAACAACTCATAAATACCATCTTCAGATAAAAAATCACGTGTTTTCCCATATTCTGAAAGACCTTCAGTACTCTTTTCTTTATCCAAGTACTTCTTTTCCATTCTCCCAAATTCAACTGCCATTCTTTTATGCATTTGGTCGGGCACACATTCTAAGTATTCTCCCTTTTTATTCTTTACAGCATACTTATTCATCCAAGTTGTGGCTGCAAGTTCATCTCCGTTAAAGTAAGTTAAACAACTCTCTAACACTTCTTTATAATCATAAATTTTGGGAAATACTAATTCTTCTGTCATCATGAGCTTGATATATTTTTTTATTGTTTTTCAAGAAATAAAATTAGATAATAATTAAACCTATTTTATCTTTAATTGAAATTAGTTATCTACATTTTATTGTTGAAAAGTTTGTTGAACTATTTTTTTTACACTTACTTTGTATTTCAAAGTACTTTAACCATGACCGAAAAAGATTATTTACAAGACCTTACAGAAATTAAATCCATAATGAATAAATCTACCAGGTTTATTTCACTTAGCGGAATGTCTGGAATTTTAGCAGGTGTCTATGCTTTAATTGGTGCTTGGGTTGGAAATATGTTAATTAATTCGTATCAAAACGGTGATAGTAATTTTGCTTATTTACCAATTAATTTTTTTGAATACATTTTAGTAGGAGTTGCTGCACTAGTTTTAATACTTTCTATATGTACTGCATACCTATTTACCTTAAAAAAAGCAAAAAAAAATAACGAAAAAGTATGGACTTCTGTTTCTAAAAGGATGTTAAGAAGCTTTATTGTACCATTAATTACAGGCGGATTATTATGTATTGTATTGTACCAATATAACTTAATTGGTTTAATTGCCCCGTTTACTTTAATTTTTTATGGTTTGGCATGTATAAATGCTAGTAAATATACAATGGGAGATATTTATTATTTAGGTATATCGAATATAATTATTGGTTTAATTTCAACTCAGTTTATTGGATATGGATTATATTTCTGGGCTTTAGGATTTGGTGTTTTGCATATAATTTATGGTTTTTTAATGTATACTAAATACGATAAGTAATAACTTATGAAAGATATACTTAAAAACATTAATAAAGCCTTTGATAATAGAATTAGACTAGGAATAATGTCTGCTCTAATGGTTAATGAATTTCTCGATTTTAATTCATTAAAAGAAATATTAGGAGTAACTGACGGAAACTTAGCGAGCCACATAAAAGCTTTGGAAAAAGTTGAGTATATAAAAATAGAAAAACAATTTATTGGTAAAAAACCAAATACAAAATATAGTATTACAAAACTTGGAACACTTGAATTTAAAAAACACATTGCCGCGTTAGAAAAATTAATACATAAATCCTAAAAAAATTTAAACTTTTACTTTGATTTTCAAAGTACTTTTAAAACTAAAATCATGAATAAACAACAAAACAAATTTGGAAGTTGGCTAAAAACTTCAATTACAGCTAGAATGTTAATGGTAGGACTTTTAATAATTATACTCCTTATTCCATTATCCTATATTAAAAGTCTTATTAATGAACGTGCTAAAAGACAAGAATCGGTCGTTAATGAAATAAATGCGAAATGGGGAAATGAAGTTTTACTTTATGGTCCAATTTTAAAAATTCCATATAAGACTTATACCGAAAAATTAATAACCAACAATGCTACCAAAAAAGTTAGTAAGGAAACTATTGAACATTTAAATTATGCCTATTTCTTTCCCAATGATTTAAATATAAAAAGTGAAATAAACCCCGAAGTTAAGAAAAGAGGTATATATAAAACATCTGTTTACAAAAGTAACTTACAAATAAATGGGAATTTTAGTAAACCAAATTTTAAATTAAATGAAACACAAGACTCTGATATACTTTGGGAAAAAGCTACAGTAATAATTAAAACTTCAAATTTAAAAGGAATTAATAATCAAGTTGAAATACAAATAAATAATAATGATTACAAATTTGTGCCCAAATACGAAGAACAACTAACTAAAAATTACAACAATTCTTTATCACTTCATAAATTAGAGACCTCCTATATAAAAAAAGACGATTTACAACATAAGCAGCATAAAACCTTTAATATAAATATTACTGTAAGTGGTAGTAAACAATTTACAATTATCCCAATTGGAAAAGAAACCAATTTAAATGTTTTGTCTAATTGGAAAACTGCCAATTTTATTGGCGAATTTCTTCCTTTAAATTCCAATAAAATAACCGAAAATGGTTTTGATGCAAAATGGAAAGTTTTGCATATTAATAGACCTTTCTCACAAGAATATTTTAAACTATTACCTAATTTAAATGAATATGCATTTGGTGTAAATTTTATGATTCCGGTAGATGAATATCAAAAAAGTGAACGCTCTGCAAAATATGGTTTTTTGGTAATAGCATTGACATTTTTAGTTTTCTTTTTAATTCAAAGTATTAGTAAAATTTCAATTCATCCATTTCAATATTTAATGATTGGTTTAGCATTAACCATGTTTTACACTTTATTAATATCCATATCAGAACATAGCAATTTTTTAAAAGCTTATTTAATTGCAAGTTTTTCCGTTATAACCTTAATTACAATTTATTCCAAATCCATTCTTAAAACAAATAAATTTCCAATATTTATTTGTATTTCCTTAGCTGCACTTTATACTTTTATTTATGTAATAATTCAACTTGAAAATTACGCGTTACTAGTTGGCAGCATTGGTTTATTTACAATTTTAGCAATTGTAATGTATATCTCTCGAAAAATTGATTGGAATTAGCAATTAAAACATAAGGAGGTTCTTATAATTAGAATCTCCTTATTTTATATTTTCAATAATATTCTAAAATAACAATTATAAGGTCAAAACATAAAAAGTTGCTGTATTTTGAAATAACCTTTAGCTTTAAATATTTGGCTAATAATATTTTATGTAGTAATAATTAAAAAATTAACTTGTTCTAAGTTTTCGAACTAAATCTTCTAACCCATTTAACTGAATTTCATAAACCAAACGTAGCATATCGCCTAGTTTTCCTTTTGGAAATCCTTTATTATTATACCAAACAATATAATGCTCTGGTAAATCAATTAAAAAATTTCCTTTATACTTACCATACGGCATTTTTGTATTTGCAACCTGTTCCAAATAATGCTGATTATTCTTTTCCATCAACATAATCTTGTAAGTAACTAAAACGTTCTGTTAACTTTCCATTTTCGGTCATTTTTGCTCGTTGTAAAATACCATCTTTATCTTCATTAAAAAAAGCGGGAATAACTTTCTTTACAAAATTTTCACCAAACCCTTCTGAAGCGTCTTTTGGTAGTTCACAAGGTAAATTATCAACCGCCATAACTGCAATTACATTTTCTTTTCTAAAATAATCTTCCTCTTCGGTTAATGGATTGTAACCATAAATAGGTTCAGCAATTGTTGAAGGTCGTATAGTTGAAGCCACGGGACCATCAATATCACAGCTTATATCTGCAACTACTCTTATATTAAAATCTTTAGATTTTGCATCTTCACGTGTAAAAATAAACGGAGAATCGTCCCCATAAAAATGACAAGCAATATACATATCTGCCACCTTGGCAAATCGCATAAAATCACTTTCATACTTTGTCGGATTCTTAAAAAAATCTTGTTCATTAATTATTTTTCCATCTATTCTTTTATTGTAATCCAATACATCAATTTGCACAAAAACGGGTTCGTTAAAAGTTTTTGATAAAAACTCTGAAACATTAACTTCTCTCATTCTCATTCCTTTCAACATTTCCTTTGCTCCATTTCCAACCCTTCCTTTACCAGTTAAAACAACTTTTATATTTGGTAATTTTATTTTTTGAAGTTCATGAATTAGCATTAATTGATCGTGTAACTCTTCCGCTTTTGGTATTTTAAACAAATCGTATTTTAATCCGTAAGTTCTAAAACCATTATAAGCACCAACAATACCGGCATATCTACCAAATGCAACCAAACGTGTACCTTTTTTATTTACTATTACTTCGTGGTCGTATAGTTCAATATTTTTTGAAAGAATTGCATTCAATAATTTTCGATTATAGGATTGCTTTTTATATGTATGAGAAAAGAAAAAGTATTTTTTATTAGGAATCAAATCATTAATTGGAACCTCTTTTACACCAAGTAAAACATCACAATCCGAAACGTCATTTACAACCTCTAAACCAATATTCTCGTAGTCTTCATCAGTAAAAAAACGATTGTTCGAACTTTCAACTTTTATAGAAAGTTCCGGATATATTTTCAACAATTTTTCGCAAGCAGCGGGTGACAAAACTACACGACGATCTGGCGGGTTTTTGCGTTCTTTTATAATTCCTAACTTCATAATATAAATTGGTATAAATTTTGCAACTAAGGTATTATGAATTAAAAGAACTTACAAATAATAAATCTAATAGATTTTTAATACATTTGCGTTCTTTAAAAGAATAAGATCTTTGATTTATTGGGGACGACTGGTTTTGACTGCAAGGTCAATTAAACTAGAAGCATGCCGAGTTATGAAATTGCACTCGTAAATCTCTATTTCAACTTTTTAAACGGCGAAGATAACTACGCTTTAGCTGCTTAATCCGAATTACAGTAGGATGAGCCTCGGCACACAAGGTGTGCAAGCTAAATGCCCTCTGATAGCCTTGGTTAGCGGCGATCAATTTTTGGGCATCGTAAAAGTTAACATAGAAATACTATTGTTTCGCTAGTATTTTGAAACTTAAGAAACTAAGCTTTAGGTAGATTGTTTTCGATCAGCCTTTTGTCGAAAATTTAAAGAAAACTAAGCATGTAGAAACTACTTTGGTTGCTTGTTTGGACCCGGGTTCGATTCCCGGCGTCTCCACTATTTTAAATTATTGCTTATAACATCCCTTTCTTTAATGTTATTTCTATAACTCCATTGGCGCCCCTCAATCCCCAATGTGCAGCTTCATTTCCAATTAAAACTTTAACATCAGCTACTTGTAATGGTAGAATTGATGAAATCTCAGTTACTATAATTCCATCAACCACCAATAACGCATAAGGATCTGCAAAAGCGGAATTTGGACCTTGAGAATCTAACAAAATCTTTTCACTTCCTGTATCTGAAGTGATATTTGCTCCAGGATAAATATTTTGAAAAATTGAATTCATTGTTTCGAAGTTATTGTTTTCTACCAATAAATTCTCAACACAATAGTCTAAAACACTCTTATCCAAACTTTTATTAGCAATAACACTTTCATATGAATTATTGTTGTTACTATATATTAAATTTACAAACAAAGAGTCCAAATTTTTTAATTTAATATACTGACTTTCAAAACCTTCAAGTTCTATTCTAATTAAATCTTTCTTTTTACACGAAATTTTAAAAAAACCTAATGAATCGGTTTTAACACTATTTTTTGATTTCTTTGCTTTTAAATTTACTCCTTTTAAAGGAAACTTATTAAAAGCTATAACTTTACCATTTACAAAATTTGTTTGCGCATTTAATTCAATAGCGCATAATGCCATTAACACAAAAACAAACCAAATAAAATTATTCTTTAAAAACATTTTTTTAATTATTACTTCGATTTTAATTTAATCTCAACGGCACCATTAGCTCCTCGAACTCCCCAATGTGCTGCATTATTTCCAACTAAAACTTTTACCGACTCTACCTGTCCTGGTTGTATAGTTGAAATATCATCAACAACAATACCGTCAACTACTAACAATGCATAAGGTTCGGCTAAAAAGGAATTTGGACCTCGAGTATCTAACAATACTTGTTCACTACCTGTTTCTGAAGTGAAATTAGCTCCAGGATAAACACTTTGAATTACTTCAAAAATTGTTGTCATCATTTCAAAATTATTATTTTCAACCATTAGGTTTTCAATGCAGTAATCAAGTATGTTTTTATCTAAGTTATTATTTTCAATTATACTTTTATATGAATTATCATCGTTGCGATAAACTAAGTTTACATTTAACGAATCTGTAGTACTAATTTTAATAAACTGACTATTAAAACCTTTTAACTCAATTCTTACAAGATCCTTTTTTTTACAAGAAATATTAAAAAAACCTAATGAGTCTGTCTGGGTTGTTTTTTTAGATTTTTTTGTAGTTATCGAAACTCCTTTCAAAGGGTATTTATTAAAAGCTGTAATTTTTCCATTTATACTATTTGTTTGAGCATTTAATTGTAAAGTCATTACTCCAATTAACAAAAAAACAATCCAATTTATTTTATTCATTCTAAAAATATTTTATAATTTCAAATTTTATAAGCTTATAAAAAGCCCCTTTTTTTATAGTACTAAAATACGTACAATTTTTAAGGAATTTCTATATTTAAAGGATAAAAATCTAATTTTAAAATTTAAACCAAATGAATCTCATTAACTTAACATTAAATTAATCACCATTATTTAAAAATAAATTATTTTTTGAAAATTTTAACAAAAAAAAAATTTGATTTATTAAATAATTCGTATATTTGTCCATGGTAAGTCTTTACGATTTACCAATCTTTTTCATAGCAATTTTCCTCACTCATCTCGAGTGAGGTTTCTTTTTTATACCAATTCCTTTTTTTTAACTTATATTCCGTTTAAGTTTCTATTTATATGTTACTATTTACGTAAGTATTTATTTTTACAGAAAAGATACATTATCTTTACATTTAACAATTAAAAACAGTCTATTGAAACGTATAATTGTTTCCGTAACAAATGATTTAGTAAATGACCAAAGAGTTCATAAGGTTTGCACTTCTTTATTAGAATTGAATTACGAAATTTTATTAATAGGAAGAAAACTTAAAAACAGTGAAAACTTAAAAAGAACTTATAATACTTATAGAATTAAATTGATTTTTAATAAAGGTTTTTTATTTTATGCTGAATATAATCTTCGCATTTTTTTTAAACTTCTTTTTTTAAAAAAAGACATTTTATTAAGTAATGATCTAGACACATTATTACCAAATTATTTAATTAGTAAACTTTTTAAAAAGAAGCTGGTCTATGATAGTCACGAGTTATTTACAGAGGTTCCCGAATTAATAAACAGACCCTTTGTAAGAAATTTTTGGTTGGCTATTGAAAAACGGATTTTACCTAATATTAAAAATTGTTATACCGTAAACACTGAAATTGCACAAATTTATAGTTCAACCTATAATATACCTGTTAAAGTAATTAGAAATATAGCTCCCAAATATAAAACTATTGATGATTTAACTGATTTTTCAAGGAAAATAAAAGGCACAAAAAAAATGCTTATTCTTCAAGGAACTGGTATTAATATTGATAGAGGAGCAGAAGAAGTGGTTGATGCCATGCAATATTTGGATAATATAATTTTATATATCATTGGCTCTGGTGATGTTTTTGAAATTCTTAAAGAAAAAATATCAGTACTTAATCTTCAAGAAAAAATTATTATTTTAAACAAAATGCCTTATCTAAAATTAATGAAATATACGCAAATTGCTGATCTTGGTCTTTCATTAGATAAGAATACGTGTTTGAATTATGAACTAAGTCTTCCTAATAAAATTTTTGATTATATACACGCTGGCACTCCTCTACTTGTTTCAGACAGAAAAATTGTTTCTAAAATAGTAATCAAAAACAATATTGGCAGGGTAATTAATACTCATAATCCAAAACAAATCGCTAATTGTATTTCTTCCATTTTTAAAAATGATAAAGAATATGCTATTTGGTGTAAAAATTTGAACTCAGCAGCACAATTATTCAATTGGGAAAAAGAAAGTGTTAAACTTAAAAGCATTTACAGTAATTTAAAATGATTGTTATTTATAGCGAAAACATATCAAACCGCTTAATTTATACTTTTAATGTAATTTTTAAATATATTTTAAAAACTAGCTATAAAATTGTAGATCTTCAAACTTTTGAAAATTCTAAAAATCAGGTTTGTATAAATTACAGTTCTAAAAAATTAAAAGATTGTATTTCTATTATTCCTCATACTATCCTTTTTGAAAAAGATATAAATAAACAGTTAATTAGTACTGAATGGAAAAATGACATCCCTTATTTCTTTAAAACTAACGGTAATTCACTTTTTGGTTTTGACATTTTTGCAAGTACCTTTTTTATGGTTACCAGATACGAAGAATATTTTCCAGAAAATTTAGATAATCACAATAGATTTAAAGCCGAAGATTCATCTGCTTATAAAAATAATTTTTTAAACCTTCCGGTAGTAAACCTTTGGGCTTTAGACTTAAAAAAGGAAATAGCGAAAATATATCCTAATTATAATTTTCTTCAAACAAAATACAACTATATAAATTCTATAGATATTGATGTTGCATATGCTTATAAAGGAAAAGGGGTTTTTAGGTTATTTGCAAGTTTTGTAAAATCAGTTATAACTTTTAACAAAAGTGAACTAAAAAACCGATTTAAGTTTGTATTAAAAAAACGAGACATTTATAATTCTTATGATTTTATAACTAAGCTTCAAGAAAAATACAATACCACAAATTATTACTTTATTAATTTAGGAGATTATGCCAAATTCGACAAAAATGTGCATTATAAATCTAAGGAAATTCAACAATTAATAGAAAAGATTACTTTAAATAAAAAAAATAAGATTGGAATTCACCCTTCCTATGCTTCAAACAAAAATTCTATAAAAATTGAAATTGAAAAAAAACGATTGGAGAAATTAACTAATCAAAGAATAACTAGTAGCAGACAACATTTTTTAATGTTAAGTTTCCCAAACACATATGAAAATTTATTAAAAAACAACATAACACACGACTATACAATGGGTTACGCCAGTAAAGTTGGATTTCGAGCGGGTATTTGTACAACCTTCCCCTTTTTTAACATCCCAAAAGACAAGGAAGAAAATTTATTAATTACTCCTTTTCAAATAATGGATGGAACTTTAAATAATTATGAAAATTTAAATCCTGAACAGGCAATAGAAAAAATAAATACAATTATTACCACAATTAAAAAAGTTAATGGCACATTTGTATCCTTATGGCACAATTCATCTTTAAGCGAAACCAATGAATGGGAAAATTGGACAATTGTTTATGAAACACTTGTTAAAAATGCATCAGGTGAAAAATAAATTAACAAATCTAAAAATTTGAGTAAAACACTAAACATAGTTTCTTTTGACGTTCCTTATCCCCCAAATTATGGTGGAGTTATTGATGTCTTCTATAAACTAAAAGCACTAAACAAACTTGGTGTTAAAATTATTTTACACACTTTTGAATATGGAAGAGGCAATCAAACCGAATTAAAGAATTATTGTAAAACTGTTTATTATTATAAAAGAGAAAAAAAAATAAGTCAATTATTCTCAAAAACTCCCTTTATTGTAAACACAAGAAATGATGATCAGTTAATTAAAAACTTAAAAAGCAATAATTATCCAATCCTTTTTGAAGGTCTTCATAGTACTTATCCACTTTTAACAAATTATTTTAATGATAGGATTACCTTTGTTAGAGCTCATAATATTGAACATAATTATTACAAAGGATTATCGAAAAGTGAACCAAATAAATTAAAAAAAATATACTTTAATATTGAAGCTTATAAATTGCTTAAATTTCAGAAAATTTTAAAAAAAACAAACTACATTTTATCTATTTCTCCTTTTGAACAAGAATATTTAATATCCAAATTTCCAAATAAATCCATTTACATTCCTGTATTTCATCAAAACAATAGTATTGAGACTTTTGAAGGTAAAGGGAATTTTGCTTTATATCATGGAGATATTGGAGTTTCAGACAATCTTAAAGCTTGTTATTATTTAATTAAAATATTTTCTAAAACTTCGTTTCCATTAAAAATTGCAAGTAATTTAACCAATTTAAAACTTGAAAAAAAAATAAAAGAATTTTCCAATATTAAATTCGAAAAACTTACCGATAATAACCAGTTAAATACACTTATAAAAACGGCACATATAAATATTTTACCTACTTTCCAAAATACTGGAATAAAACTTAAACTTATTAATGCTCTATTTAATGGAAGATTTTGTTTGGTTAACGATGCAATGGTTTTAAATACTGGACTTGAAGAGATTTGTAATATTGCCAATTCTAAACAAGAATTTACAAAACAAATTGAAATTTTATTTCAGCAACAGTTTACAGAGAAATTAATTAAAGAAAAACAAAATGCTTTAGCACCATTTAACAACTTAAAAAGTGCTCAAAAAATTATAGATTTACTTAACTAAACGTTTGTCTTTTGCTGAACAACCTCAAATAATTCTCCTCCTTCACATTTTAAAGTTTTATAAGGGAATTTTAAAATAAGTGCATAATCATGAGTTGCCATTAAAATAGTTTTGCCTGTTGCATGTATTTCTTTTAAAACATTCATAACGCCAACCGAAGTTGCTGGATCTAAATTACCCGTAGGTTCATCGGCTAAAATTAATTCCGGGTCATTTAACAATGCTCGCGCTATTGCCACACGCTGCTGCTCACCTCCCGATAATTGAAACGGCATTTTAAAGTCTTTAGTTTCCATTCCAACTTTTGACAAAACTTCCATTATTTTAGACTTCATTTTATCAGCGTCTTTCCAGCCCGTTGCTTTTAAAACAAATTTCAAATTTTCAAAAACATTTCTATCATTTAATAATTTAAAATCCTGAAAAACAATCCCTAATTTCCTTCTTAAAAACGGAATTTCCTTTTCTTTTAATGTATTTAAATTAAAACCAACAATACTCCCTGTTCCCTCTTCAAGTGTTAAATCTCCGTATAAAGTTTTCATTAAACTACTTTTTCCACTTCCTGTTTTACCAATTAAATAAACAAACTCACCCTTATTAATGGTTAAATTCACTTTGGATAACACTAAATTTTCGCGTTGAAATATTTGAGCATTTTTTAAAGAAAGTATAGCTTCGGACATGTAATTATGATTTTTAACAAATCTAAATATTTAAAAATAAAATTTCAACATATAACAATTTAAAATACCTACAATTACGCTTTAAAATTAAATTTAGGAACAGTTATTGTTATCATCTTTTGATAAAAAAATAAAAAGAAAATGCAATTTCGTAAAATTATTACGTTATTAGACTATAGTTTTAAACTTTCAATTTTTATTAAAATGAATTATAAAAAAATTGTATTACCATTTATAATATTTTTTATTTCGTGCTCACTTTTTGCACAAAAAACCGCTATTTATACCAATAGCTTAAAGGAATATAACCACGCTGTTGAATTATACCAAAACAAAGCTTATGTTGCTGCACAACACAAATTTAACAACTTAAAAAATAATTTCGATCACGCTTCAGAACTAAAAGCAAATTGCGAATATTATGCAGCAAATTGTGGTATAAGACTAGGACAAAGAAATTCGGATGATTTAATGCAAAAATTTGTAGACAAATATCCGACTAGCACCAAAAGAAACAATGCTTTTATTGATGTTGCCGATTATTATTACAAGGTTGGAAAATATTCATACGCTGCAAAGTGGTATAAAAAAGTAAATACAACCAATTTAAATATAAAACAAGAGGAGGCATTTAATTTTAAATATGGTTATTCACTATTTGCAACCAAAAATTATGCTTTAGCAAAAAACTATTTTTTAGGTTTACTCGATTCTCAAGAATACGGAGCCCAAGCTAAATATTATTATGGTTTTATTGCGTACAACCAAGATGATTATACTACAGCCGACAAATATTTAGGAGAAGTAGAAGAGAACACAAACTTTAAACAAAACGTATCGTACTATTTAGCCGATATGAATTTTAAATTAGGGAAATTTGAAACGGCTATTGAAAAAGGAGAACCTCTTTTGGAAAAATCTAGAGGTTTAGAACATTCTGAAATTTCGAAAATTGTTGGAGAGAGTTATTTTAACCTGCAAAAATACAAAGAAGCAATTCCGCATTTAAAAAAATACAAAGGAAAGCGAGGTAAATGGACAAATACAGATTATTACTTATTAGGATATTCGTATTACAAACAAAACGACTTTGAAAATGCCATTAATTTTTTCAATAAAATTATAGGAGGAGATAATGGTGTTTCGCAAAACGCATATTATCATTTAGCCGAATGTTATTTAAAATTGAATCAAAAAAACGAGGCCTTAAATGCTTTTAGAAATGCATCTCAAATGAAATTTAAACCAGAAATTCAAAAAGATGCGTGGTTAAACTATGCCAAATTAAGTTACGAAATTGGAAACCCGTATAAAAGTGTTCCTGAAGTTTTACAAGAATACATAGAGTTATATCCAAACTCAACTCACAAAGAAGAAATTAACGATTTAATTATAAGCGCATATATTACTTCTAAAGATTATAAAGGAGCCTTAGAATTTTTAAAAGATAAAAAAAGTGCTAAAGATCTAGGACTGTATCAAAAAGTTGCTTACTATCGAGGTGTTGAACTTTTTTCTGAAGGAAACTTTGATTTAGCTAAAGAAAATTTCGAAAACTCTTTGAAAGCACCAATCGATAAATTATTTACAGCTAAGTCAAATTTTTGGAAAGGAGAATCTAATTACAGATTAAATAATTTTGTAAATGCGTTGAATGATTTTAAACAATTTTCAATAAATAGCGAAGCTCCTAAAACTGCTGAATATGAGCATCTTAATTATAATATGGCTTATACATTTTTTAAACAAAAAGATTACAACAATGCAATTGATGCCTTTAAAAAATATATAAATCAAAATACCGATGATAAAGTTCGTAGAAATGATAGTTATTTAAGAATTGCAGATGGCTATTTTGTAAACCGAAACTATTCAAATGCTATAAATTACTACAACAACGCTATAAAAATAAACGGAATTGATAGTGATTATGCTCATTTTCAAAAAGCAATTAGTTATGGTCTTATAGGAAAAGAAAATCAAAAAATTGACGAATTAAATCTTTTTTTAAACAAATATGCACGATCTACATATAAAGATGATGCTTTATACGTTTTGGGTAATTCTTATATTAAAAAAGGTGAAAATCAAAAGGCAATTTCAAGCTTTGATCAATTAATTACCAATTTTAAAAGAAGTCCGTTAGTATCTAAATCATTACTAAAAAAAGGACTTATATACTATAATGCAGATCAAAATGAACAAGCTTTAACAACTTATAAATCTGTTGTAAAAAGATTTCCAAATACTGCAGAAGCAAAACAAGCGGTTAAAGATATTAGACAAATTTATGTTGATTTAGGAAGAGTTGATGAATATGCTAGTTGGGTAAAAAATATTGATTTTATAAATGTTTCTGATGCTGAATTAGATAATGACATGTACGAATCTGCAGAAAAGCAATATTTACAAAACAATCATAGTAAATCTATTACGGCCTTTAAAAAATATTTGCAAAATTTCCCTAGAGGTCTGCACAAATTACAAGCAAACTTTTATTTAGCACAATCGTTATTTTCTGAAAACAAGCGAACAGAAAGCATTCCTTATTACAGTTTTGTTACTGAGCAAGAACCTAATGAGTTTACGGAAAATTCTTTATCAAAATTAGCCTTAGTTCTATTAGAAAACAACAATTGGCAACGTGCAATTCCAGTTTTAGAACGTTTAGAAAACGAAGCCGATTTACCTCAAAATATAACTTTTGCACAATCCAATTTAATGAAAGGGTATTACGAAAATAAAAATTATAGCAAAGCGGTTGCTTACGCCGAAACGGTATTGAAAAATTCTAAACTTGAAAATAGAATTAAATCCGATGCACAAATTATTATTGCTCGTTCAGCAATAAAAACAAACAATGAAACAAAAGCCAGAAATGCATATAAAGAAGTTGAAAAAATTGCTTCTGGGGAATTAAAAGCCGAAGCACTTTATTATAATGCCTATTTTGAAAACAAAGATGGAAGTTATCGTGTATCCAATCAAATTGTTCAAAAAATAGCATCAGACTATTCTGCTTACAAATATTGGGCTTCAAAAGGGTTAATTATTATGGCTAATAACTATTACGAATTAAATGACGCCTACCAAGCTACATATATTTTAGAAAGTGTTATTAAAAACTTTTCGCAATTTGATGATGTAGTTTCAGAAGCTACAACAGCATTAAATAAAATAAAAACAGAGGAAGCAAAAACAAACGAATCTATTAAAAATTAGAACAACTAATTTATAGATTTATTAATAAAATTATAGTTAAACAGAAAATTTAAACCAATGCGAAAGCTACTTATAAGTTCACTATTCATTTTAATTGCAACTATTTCTTTTTCTCAAGAAACTAAAATAGACTCATTAAAAACCGAAGAAATATCGGTTGTAAAACCATACACCCCAACAATTTCCGATGCTTTTAAAGTAAAATCAAATCCGGTTATTGATACTTTAACTAAAGTAGCCAAAGAAAAGGTAAATTATAGTATTTTTTCAATTCCCGTAGCTTCAACTTTTACTCCCTCCAAAGGAAAAGCAAAAGGAATTAAAAAAGAACCAAAGGAACGCTTATATGAAAATTATATTTCGGCTGGTTTCGGAAATTATACAAGTCCGTTATTTGAAGCTTATTTACACACTGGAGATCCTAGACATAATGATTTAGGAGTTTTTATAAATCATCACTCATCACAAGGTGGCATCAAAGATATTCAACTAAAAAATGATTTTTCCGACACACGTATTGATGGTTTTTACAAACAATTTGACAAATATTATGGTTGGCAAATTAATGCAGGTATGCAACGCAAACTTTTTAATTATTATGGTACTCCTAATGAAGTAGTTTTAGATGAAACAACTCTAAATTCAATAGATGAAAAGCAGATTTATAAAAACATTTATGTTGGAGGAAAGGTTTATTTTGAAGATTCATTTTTTCAGGGTGCTTCTGCGGAGCTTGTTAATTTTTCAGACAATTATAAAAGTAACGAATTTCGGTTTTTAGCAAAACCGAAATTGGAATTTCCTATTTCAACCGAGTTAATAAACAGTGAGTTTATAATAGATATTATTAAAGGTAAATTTGAGCAAAGCTATAATTCTCTGGATGCTATAAATTATAGTTTTTTAAATTTAGGAGTTAATCCCAACTTTGAAGTTTTACGAGAAAACTTAACCGTAAATCTTGGAGCCAAGTTATACTATTCAAGTGATTTAGAGAACAAAACAAATAAATTTTATGCATATCCAAATGTTACCGCTTCGCTTAAATTAATTGATGATGTATTTATTTTAGTAGCGGGAGCAACAGGAGATTTAATTCAAAATAATTATCGCGATTTATCAAACGCCAATCCATACATTTCACCAACATTAACAATTTTGCAAACGGACAAACAATACAAAGCGTTTGTGGGTGCAAAAGGTAAATTAGCCTCTAATATTAGTTATAATTTTGATATTAGTCACACCAATGAAAATAGTAAACCTCTATTTATTCAAAACAAAACAAAAACTGATGGGAGCATTGCAGTTTCTCAAGGTTATGAAGCAGGAAACTCATTTAATGTAATATACGACAATGTTAAAACACTTGGTTTTTATGGAGAAATAACCGTTGAAGCATCCAAAGAATTTAACTTTGGCGGCTCTTTTAATTTCGATAATTACACAACACAAACTGAACTAGAAGCTTGGAATTTACCTTCTTTAAAAGGAACAATTAACGCCAATTATTCAAATAAAAAATGGTTTGCCGGTTGTAAATTGTTTTATTCTGGCACCACAAAAGACTTAGTTTACGCTTTTGGCAACGATAACATTGAACCCAATATTATTGAAAATGACTCTTATGTAGATTTAAACCTAAATGGTGGATACTTATTTTCGGATAGGTTAACTGCTTTTGCTAAAATAAATAATGTTTTTGGAAATAATTACGAACCATTTGTAAATTACAAAGTTCAATCGTTACAAGTTTTAGCCGGAATTACATATAAATTCGATCTCTAAAATCAATAATTACTAATTAGTTATTTTTTTAAAATATAAATTTTTTATTCCATTAATAATATTTTCTGACAGGTTAAGTAACCACTTAATCTGTTCAGAAACTAATTGAACTTCGTGCAATTGAATTTTCATTTCCTCGGTAATTAATTTACCTTCCATTATTTCTTCATCGCGCTGTTTAGATAGGTTTTTAAAATAATTTTCATAAAATTCTTCAGCCTTTTTCAATTCATTAGTCTCAATTTTCTCATAAGAAACTTCATTGTTTAACAATTTTATTGAAACCTCTAAATTATTTGAAATATGTGCAACATACGTTTCAAAGTGAGAAGGAACTTTCATTGTTTTATTTGTTCTTAAAAACATTCCTAATGAAGATAATGAAGATAAAAATGTGTTATTAAATGTTACCAATTCGTAAATAATCCCCAAATCTTTCTTTTTTGATTTTGGTTCTTGATTCATTCTCTGATAAGCTGCATTTAAATCTCCTATTTTTAAAAACGATTCTTTTCGAGCTAATTTATATGAAGTTGGAACTTCTCCTTTTTTATGATAATACGCTTCAATCTCTTTTAAAAATATTTTGTTAGCTTTAATTGCATCGCACAAAAACTCATCTATATTTTGAATTTGCCAAGCTGGCCATAAAAAATAATTTGCAATAAATGCAAGTGATGCTCCAATAATTGTATCTAATACTCTAAATTTTATTACTTCTAAAATATTTGGTTCTAACGAAGCATATACAAAAATCACATTTAACGTTATAAAAATTGCTGCATTTCTATAGTTTAATTGAATTAATGATAACGCTATTGGCAACGACAAAACTGCTATTACTCCGTAAACAATGGTGTTTTGTGTAATAAAAATAATACTAATAGCTATTGCTGCACCTATAAGAGTTCCAATTACTCTGTTTTTTGAGCGTTCTTTTGTTAAACCATAACTTGGTCTCATTATTACAACCAAAGTTAGCAATACCCAATAAGCATTTTGCATTTCAAACAAATTACCAATTACAAAGCCAATTAGCATCATAATTGATAACCGAAGAGAGTGCTTAAAAATTGGTGATTTAAAATTAAAATTAGCCCATAGCTTTTTTAAATCGTAATCTTGTGGAGTTATAAATCGTTCGGCATCTTTAATACCAACAATTGAATTATTATGAATATAATTATTTAAAATCCGCTCAATCCCATTTATTCTTTGTGCCTGTTTTTCTTGATAGGTTTTTAAGTTTAGCAACATTATAGTTCCAACTCTAGACTTAGGTAAGCCAACTAAAATACGGTAATAATCAATTTGAGTTTGTATATTAAGTAAGGTTTTCTGTATTTCCTTGTTTTCTTGTAATTCCTCCTCATTTAAAATTACTTTAGAAATATGAATTAACTGGTTCCCAATCTCTGTCATTAATTTTGTGAATTCTGAAATTTTTTCTAAATGACCTTCAAAAATCAAATCAAACTTATCATAGTCAACAGGATTTGAAACGGCTAAATCAAACATTTCCATCAATTGAGAAAACAATAATTGTTGTCTTCTTGTTCTATTAGAAAAACCTGCATTTAGACGCTTTCTTAATATTACTTCTCTAATTTTTTCGTGATTATCATTTAATTCCGTTTGAAGTTCAAATAATCTTTTAAAAAGTATATCTCTTTGATCTTTTTCTATTAATAATTTTCCTCTAATTTTTAAAAATTCGGCTGTTTTCTCAATCGTTTCAACAAATAATTCATCCGTTTGAATTTTCGGAAATAAAAATGTGGCAAGCATAATTAAAGACAAAAACCAAAAGCCTCCTAAAGCAACAAGAAATGAATGATCTAATAAAGACATTATTGAATTATCGTGAGCAAAACTCAACACAATTGCTAATAAACCCGCAAAAGAAACCATTGATGCCCTAAATCCGAATATTGAAATATATGAAACCGAAAATACAAGAATTGCTAATACCGGTAAAAAAACATAATTATTTGAAGATACAGTTCCAACTAAAAGCGTCATTAAAAACGCTAAAAATATAGCACTTAACAATCCAAAAAATAAATGCTTTTTGCTGCCAGGTGCATAAGCCGGCGAACAAAATAATACACCCAAAGAAACGCTAAATCCCAAACTTACATTGTTAAGAATAAAATTTGCAAATAAAATTGGTGCTATCATTGCAATAGCCATTACAACAGCTTTTACAAAGTTTACACTTTTAAAAAATCTTTTTAATTTGGACAACATATAAAAACAATAATTTGCAAATTTACATAGTATTTATTTATTGAAACATTTTAAAAATTATATTATTGTTAATTCAATTTGAGTTAATTCTAAAAAACAAAAAAAGCAATCCACCCATTTTTTAACATTTTTTATATAATTTTTGAGTTAAATTTGCTCCCAACAAAAAAACAAACTTATGAAATCATTTTTTTCAATATTATTAATAACATTATTCATTTCTTGTAACTCATCTGATGATGACACACTAAAATCTTTAGGTCAAACAGAAGAAGACATAGTTGCATATATTGCTGCTAATAATTTAACTGCTGAACGAAGCGAAACAGGACTATATTATATAGTTGAAGAAGAAGGTGACGGAGACTTTGTAGATATTAAGGCTACGGTTAATGTAAAATACACGGGATATTTTTTAGACGGAACCGTTTTTGACTCTAGCGACTCTGAAGGCTATACGTTTCAATTAGTTAATTTAATTAGAGGTTTTTCTGAAGGATTAACAAATTTTAAAAAAGGAGGAAAAGGAAAAATCTTAATTCCGCCAAGCTTAGGTTACGGAAGTTATGGATCTAATATTATTCCTGGAGATGCTGTCTTGATTTTTGATATTGAGATTTTAAACGTTTATAATCCGCAAACTGAAGATAATATAATTGCTTATTTAGCTGAAAATAATTTGGTTGCAGAAGATAATGGTGAAGGGGTATATTATATTGTTGAAAATGAAGGTGATGGAGATCCAATAAATGAAAATTCTGTTGTCACTATAAATTATACAGGATACCTTTTAGACGGTACCGAGTTTGAAAAAAGTCCCGATGGAGGTTCTACACTATATTTAGCTAATACCATTTCTGGCTTTTCTGAAGGAATATCTTTTTTTAACGTTGGAGGAAAAGGAACAATCTTTATAGTACCCGAATTGGCTTATGGAGAAAATGGATATTCAAATACAATTCCTCCCAATACCGTAGTAGCTTTTGATATTGAAGTTTTATCGAAAAACTAAAATAATTAAAATAAACAAAAAAGCTCATTTAAAATAAATGAGCTTTTTTGTTTTATCTAATAGATGAAATAAAATCAGGAATTGATTTTATACCATTTTTAGACAAATTATTTACAAAAGCTGAACCAATAATTGCACCTTTTGCATTTAATGTTGCTTGTTTAAAAGTTTCGGCATTAGAAATACCAAAACCAATTACTTGAGGAGCTTTTAAACTCATAGCTGCTATTCTATCAAAATAAGTTTTTTGAGTGTCTCCAAAGCTATTTTTAGCTCCTGTAACCCCTGCCGAACTTACCATATAAATAAATCCGTTTGAAATACTATCAATAAAACGAATACGTTCATCGGAAGTTTGAGGTGTTATTAAAAACACATTTATAATTCCGTATTTCTCAAATATTGCTTTATAATTCTCATTGTAATCTTGCACAGGTAAATCTGGAATAATTAAACCATCTATTCCAATTTCAGCACATTTTTTACAGAAAGCTTCCACTCCATATTGCATCATTGGATTAAAATATCCCATAATAATTAAAGGAATTGAAACTGTTTTTCTAATATCCTTCAATTGATTAAATAATACTTCGGAAGTCATTCCATTTTCTAAAGCAGCTGTAGAACTTTCCTGAATTGTTGGGCCATCAGCTAAAGGATCACTAAACGGCAAGCCAATTTCAATAAAATCGACACCGCTTTTTTCTAAACTTTCAATAACCTCAACAGTATCATTTAATTTAGGATAACCAGCTGTAAAATATATAGAAAGTAGCTTCTTATCTTCTTGTAATTTTTTATTAATTCTGTTCATTTTCTACAACTTAAAATATTTTATATACGTATTTAAATCCTTGTCTCCCCTTCCGGACAAGTTCAACACAACTACATCGTCTTTTTTAAACTTCTTACTATTAAAAACAGCCAATGCATGCGAACTTTCAATAGCTGGAATAATTCCTTCTAATTCACATAATTCCAAACCGGCATTCATAGCTTCATCATCTGTAATTGAAATAAACTCTGCGCGTTTACTTTCACATAAATGTGCATGTAAAGGTCCAACACCTGGATAATCTAATCCAGCGGAAATTGAATATGGTTCAATAATTTGTCCATCTTTAGTTTGCATTAACAAGGTTTTACTACCATGAATAACACCTTCATTTCCTAAAACACTTGTTGCGGCACTTTCACCAGAATCAACTCCTAAACCTGCTGCTTCAACAGCTATTAAACCAACTTCTTTATCATCTAAATAATGATAAAATGCTCCTGCAGCATTACTTCCACCTCCAACACAAGCAATTACATAATCCGGATTTTCTTTTCCTTCTTTTTCTTTTAATTGCCATTTAATTTCTTCGGATATAACCGATTGAAACCTTGCAACCATATCTGGATATGGATGTGGCCCAACAACAGAACCAATAATATAATGAGTATCAACCGGATTGTTAATCCAATCTCTAATCGCTTCATTTGTAGCATCTTTTAATGTTCTACTTCCTGATAATGCCGGTATTACCGTTGCACCCAACATTTTCATACGTGCAACATTTGGTGCCTGACGAGCGATGTCAATTTCACCCATATAAACAATACACTCCAAGCCCATTAATGCACAAACCGTTGCTGTAGCAACTCCGTGCTGTCCTGCTCCAGTTTCGGCAATAATTCTATTTTTACCTAAACGCTTTGCCATTAAAATTTGCCCAATAGTATTGTTAACCTTGTGAGCACCTGTATGACATAAATCTTCTCGCTTTAAGTAGATTTTTGTATTGTACTTTTCAGACAAACGCTTTGCAAAATACAAAGGTGTTGGTCGTCCAACATATTCTTTTAGTAATTCATCAAATTCTTTTTTAAAAGAATCCTCTTGCATTATTTTTAAATAATTCTGACGTAGTTCTTCTACATTTGGATATAACATTTCTGGAATATAAGCTCCACCAAACTGTCCATAATATCCGTTTTCATCTACAAAATAACTCATTATAAATTTTGTTTAAATTCTTTAATATTTGCTATATTTTTTAACGCTGGTTTAATTTCAAAACCACTGTTTATATCAACTCCTGCAAATGCACTGTGCGAAATTTTCTTAATTTCTTCAGCATCCACTTTTGAAATTCCTCCACTTAATAAAAATGGGGTTTCTCCATTATAATTATCTAAAACTTGCCAATTAAATTTAACTCCGTTACCACCATAATCTTTTCCTTTGGTATCAAAAAGTAAGTAATCACAAACTTTTTGATAAGCTTCCGTTTTAGTAAAATCAAAATTCTCATCTAGTGAAAATGCTTTAAAAATTTCAACTTCCCTAATTAATAAAACTCTTAACTCTTCAACATATTCAGGAGATTCTTTTCCATGTAGTTGAATTGCTTCTAGCTTATTTTCTTCAGCAATCTCAATTACTTCATCAATACTTTCATTTACAAAAACTCCAACCTTTTTAATTTTAGAAGGAATTTCTATTTTTGGAAAATTAGTTACAAAACGCTTCGATTTACTATAAAAAATAAACCCAATATAATCTGGTTCTAATTTTATTAGTTCCGAAATATTTTCGGCATCTCGCATTCCACAAACTTTAATTTTCATTTTCTTATCCTATTTGATCAATAAATTCTTTACAAGCTTCGCCAGGGTTTTCAGTTTTCATAAAATTTTCACCTATTAAAAACCCTTGAAAACCATATTCTTTTAACCCTGTAATTACTCTTGGATCGTTTAATCCACTTTCTGAAACTTTAATACAACTATCAGGAATTTGGCTAGCTAACTCAATTGAGTGTTCTAAATCAACTTCAAAAGTTTTTAAATTTCGGTTATTAATCCCAATAATTTTATTATCCAATTCTATTTTATCTAGTTCTTGTTTGTTATGAACTTCATACAAAACATCTAATCCAAGATCTTCAGCTAATTTTCCGTAATTTTTCAACTCTTCTTTTGTTAAACAAGCCGCAATTAGTAAAATCACATCAGCACCAATTGCCTTTGCTTCAACAATCTGAAACCCATCAACAATAAAATCTTTGCGAAGTATTGGTGTTGTATCTTGGATAGCACGAGCTTTCATTACATCAATTATATTTCCCCCAAAAAAATGATTATCTGTTAAAATAGATTGTGCTGCGACTTTAGCTTGCAAATATCCTTCGGTTACTTCTTCAATAGTTGCCTTATCATTAATAATTCCTTTTGATGGAGATTGACGTTTAAATTCGGCAATAATTCCTGTAGAACCAATTGTTAGCAAACTCTTTTTTAAAGAAATTGGTGTTCTTTGAAAATTTGGACTTTTAACCAATTTTTCAACTTGAACTTCTTTTCTTAATTGGGCAACTTCTTGCTTTTTATGTGCTATTATTTTATCTAAAATGTTCATTTTCTATGCTTCTTTCATTCCTGAATTGGCAGGAATTTTATTTTACATCTTTAATTTATCTACATTCCTATGTTCATAGGAATAACACTTTCTATTCTTTTCGTTACACTGATACAAGTTCAGCTTCACGATTTAACTCACTAATTTTTTTAAACATTCTTTTGCTTTTAACCCTAGTAATGAATCCTTTGCTTCTTCAAAAGCATCTTCAAAAGATTTATTTACATCAAATGTTTTTAATGCGAATGCTGCATTTGTTATTACTGTATTATTTTGTGCTTCAGTTCCATTACCATCTAATATTGAAACAAATATTTTGGCCGATTCTTCGACAGAGTGACCTCCAAAAATCTCCGATTGCTCTAAACGTCTTAAACCTAAACTTTCAGGGGTTATTACTTGTTCATTATTTTTTGTAAACAACTTAAAACCACTTGTTAACGAAATTTCATCATAACCATCCAGGCTATGAACTATTGCATAGTTTTGATTCGTTTCTTGCAATAAATAATTATATAGTCTTGCAACTTCTAAACTAAAAACTCCAACCATCTGATTTTGAGGATTACTTGGATTTACCAAAGGTCCTAACATATTAAAAAAGGTTTTCATTCCTAATTCCCTTCTTACAGGTCCAACAGCTTTCATTGCTGGGTGAAACAACGGTGCATGTAAAAAACAAATATTTGCTTTTTGTACTTGTTTTATTAAAGTTTCTTCATCATTTGTAAATTTATAACCTAAATATTCCAACATATTTGATGAACCACTTACTGAGGACGAGCTATAATTACCATGTTTTGCAACCTTATTCCCTGTACCGGCAACAATAAAAGATGTTAAGGTTGAAATATTAAATGTATCTTTTCCATCTCCTCCTGTTCCACATAAATCAATGGTATTAAAATCTGATAAATCAATTTTTACGGACAGCTCTAATAATGCTTCTCTAAAACCTGATAATTCATCAACAGAAACTGGACGCATTAAAAACACCGTTAAAAATGAAGCTATTTGCGTATTATTAAATTTCCCTGAAGCAATTTCTATTAATATTCCTTTTGCTTCTTTTTTAGTTAAGCTTTGTTGCTCAAATAATTTAGTTAATATTGTTTTCATTTTTTACATGCATCTAAAAAATTACGAACCATTTTTTCACCTGTTGGAGTTAAAATCGATTCCGGGTGAAACTGTACCGCACTAATATTATACTTTTTATGTTGTAGACTCATAATATCTCCAAACTCATCTTCTGCTGTAATGTCCAATTCATTTGGAAAATCTTTTTTTGAAGCAATCCAAGAATGGTAACGAGCTGCTTTGAACTCCTCTGGAAAATCTTTATAAATAACCGCGTTTTCTTTTGTTACTTTCATTGTAGTTGCAACACCGTGAAATACTTCATCTAAATTTTCTAAACTTCCTCCAAAAACTTCTGTTATCGCTTGTAAACCTAAACACACTCCAAAAATTGGTTTTTTTCCAGCGTAGGCTCGTATGGTTTCTTTTAAAATTCCTGCTTCATCTGGAATTCCAGGTCCTGGTGACAAAATTATTACATCAAATTCGTTTATTGCATGAATGGCTATTTCATCATTTCTAAATACAGTTGGATATTCACCTGTAATATCCTCAACCATATGTACCAAATTATAGGTAAATGAATCGTAATTATCTAATATTAAAATTTTCATGTTCTAAATTTTTTCTGCTAAGATTAATGCTTTTTTCAAAGCAGCTAATTTGTTATTTACTTCTTGCAATTCACCTTCTTCTGTAGATTTCATTACAATTCCTGCCCCTGCTTGGTAATACAATGTGTTTTTCTTGCTAACAAAAGATCGAATAGCAATCGCCAAGTTTACACTATTATCTAACCCTATAAAACCAACAGCTCCGCCATAAAAACCACGTGTTTGGTTTTCATAAGTATCAATCAGTTCCATTGCTTTAAATTTTGGTGCTCCACTTAACGTTCCAGCTGGAAATGTATCTCCAACAATTTCTATAGCTTTTCCTTTGGGTTTACCTTGAACTGTAGAAACTAAATGAATTACGTGACTAAAATACTGTACTTCTTTAAACACCTCAACATTTACGTCACTAGCGTGTTTACTTAAATCGTTACGCGCTAAATCTACCAGCATTACGTGCTCTGCTGTTTCTTTTTGATCTTTTGATAGTTTTTCACCTAACAAAATATCTTTTGCCATATCTCCTGTTCTTCTAAAAGTTCCAGCGATAGGATTAATAATTGCTTTTTCTGCATCAATTTTAATTTGTGCTTCTGGTGAAGATCCCATTAATTTAAAACTTCCATAGTCGAAATAAAACAAATATGGCGAAGGATTTATAGAACGTAACGCTCTGTATACATTAAACTCATCTCCAGAAAATGATTGTTGAAATTGACGTGATAATACAATCTGAAAAACATCCCCACGTTTACAATGCTGCTTTGCTTTGGCTACATTGTTTTTGAAATACTCATCGGTGCAATTGGATGATTCTTTACCATCCATATCAAATTTATACAATCCATAAGTTCTTGAATTAATCAAGGTTTCTATTTCATGTATTCTAGACTTCTCTCCTTCTTCAATATTTTCAATTAAAGTCAGTTCATCATTAAAATGATTGATTGCAATTATAAAACGAAAAAAACTAAATTGTAAGTCTGGAATTTCAGACGGCGCCTTTGCAGCTTTTAATTTAATGGTTTCAAAATATTGAATAGAATTATAAGAAATATAGCCATAAAACCCATTAAATGATTTAATTGCTTCATCACAAGACACATCAACGGTGCTCTTATATTCTTCAAAAATTGAATAGAAATCCCGATTAATTTCTTTAGAATCCAATTCTTTGTTTTTATAACTATAAGTAAATTTATTTTTATCTGCTTTTAAAGTAACTATTGGATCTGCACATAAAAAAGTATAACTTTCTTCTTTACTATGATAATCAGAACTTTCAAGTAATAAACTATTGGCGTACTTGTCTCTAATTTTAGAATACAAGCCTACTGGCGTTACAGTATCTGCCAATTGTTGTTTTGAAATTGTTTTAAATTTTAATCTTTTCATTTTTTTCTTAAATAAAAAAGGACTTATCGCGAGATAAGTCCTTTTTGTTATATATTAATTTTAAATATAAATGGATGCTTCTCGCTTATTGCATAAGAGAGTTCCACCACCAAATAATATTTAAATTTGAATTCTTCATTTCGATGACAAATTTAACATTCATTTTTAAATGAACAAATTATTCATTGAAAATTTATTTTATTAAATTTACTAAAAACATAATTATGAATTATTCTTATAAAATTGCCATACTATTTACATTTTTAATAATTACGAATGTAAATTCTCAACAGAAATTAAAAGGAAATAAAGAAGTAAAAACAGAAGATAGAAATATATCGGATTTTAATAGAATTGAAGTTATTGACGATGTTGATGTAGAGTTGGTTTACAATGAATTTCAATCGGTACGAGTAGAAGCTGACTCTAATTTACAAAACAGTATTTTAACTGAAGTAAGTAATGGAACTTTAAGCATTAAATTAAATGACAAAATAATTAGAAAAAAAGCGCTAACTATTCACATTGATGTAAACAAAAGCATAAAAGATATTTCTGTTTACAATAATGCAAATATAAAATCAAACAACTCTTTATCTATTGATACACTTGTGGTAAATGCATTTGACAATGCCGATATAAGTTTAAAATTAAATTCTAAATTACTACACATTAATTCTAAAAAAACAAGTGATTTAAAACTTGAAATTTTAACGAATGAAATTAATATTAGAGGTGAAGAAACCTCAGATATTAAGGCTGTTTTAGACTCTAAACTAACGGTAATTAATTTAATAGATAAATCCTCATTAAACTTAACTGGATCAACAAGTTGGACAAACATTGACACCTCTGGAAACAGTTCATTTAAAGGGAAAAATTTTACCTCAAAAGAAATTGATTTAAACGCAACAAATTCGTCAAACGTTTGGGTTAATGCGAAAGAATCTATAGATGTACGTGCTAAAAACTCCTCTCAAGTATACATTTATGCCAATCCTAAAATAACCTTATTAGAATTTTTTGATAAAGCTACCTTATATAAAAAGGAACTCTAGTTAAACCAAACTTAATATTTGAACTACTATAATAAGTAATACCATTGCAATAGGATAAACAGTTGCATAAGCCACCGCCGGTGCATCCGTATCTACTAGGTTATCAACAGCTGCTAAACCAGGCGTACTTGTCATACTACCCGTTAAAGTACCTAGTATGGTTAAAATATTTAATTTTAACACATAGGTTGCAAAAATTGCTGTAATTATCATTGGAATTAATGTAATTACAATACCATAGATAAATAATTCAATTCCATATTCTAAAAACGTTTCTACAAGACTAGAACCTGCACTAGTACCAACTGCTGCCAAGAAAAAGAGCAATCCAAACTGTCTCAATAGTTGATTGGCTGCACCCGTCATAGTCCACATAATTGGTCCTGTTTTACCTGTTCGCCCTAAAACTAGAGCTACTAATAATATACCTCCGGTTAAACCTAAACTAAATGAAAAAGTACTAAAATTAATACTTAATTTCCCTACTAGAATACCTAATATAATTCCGGTTGCGATAGGTAAAAAATCTGTATTGGAAAGTTTGCTTGTGTCGTCTCCAAAAATACGACTTACATGTTTCATTGTATCTTTATGACAAACAACAATTAATTTATCACCAAATTGTAATTTTGTTGATGGGCTAGGAGAAATATTAATACCTGAACGACGTATTCTAGTTACGGTTGCTCGGTATGTCTCTAAAATATTTAATTGTCCCAATGTTTTTTTAACCACATCTTTGTTTGTAACTAGTACCGATCGAATATCAAAATTATTATCTGAAGGAATTTCTTGATCAGTTTCGTTACCAATTAACAATTTTACTCTTTCAAGAGCATCATTTGTACCAACTGCTTTAACAATATCTCCTTTATGAAACACTATTTTTGGTTCGGGTACAATTACAACTCCATCGTGCATAATTCTAGAAATGACAGCTTTGGTCATAAATCGAATATTTAACTCTCCTAAAGTTTTACCAATAACGTTTTCATTTTCAACAACAAAATATTTTCTTGTTATTTCAGGAAAACCTGTAAGCACCTCTTTTTTATATGTTTCTTCTGCACTTTTAAGATTTACACGAAGAATTTTAGGTAAAAAACTTACAAATAAAATAACACCAATTACACCAAAAGGGTAACCAATACCATATCCTATAGATGCCAATGGAGAACCTGTTGCGTCAATAGCTGCTGCCAATCCAGGCGTACTTGTTAACGATCCATTTAACAGCCCAATACACAAGTTCTTATCTACTCCTAAAAAATAATATATTAAAAATGTAATAAGCCCTGCACTTACAATTAGCATACTCGCAAGCATTGCCAATTCTCTTCCATTTTTTTTAAATGATTCAAAAAAACTTGGTCCGGCCTGGATTCCAATCGTAAAAATGAATAGTACCAATCCTAAATATTGAAAATCTTTTGGCACAACAACACCATAATGACCAAAAACCAAGGCTACAAATATTACTGCCGAAACATCTAATGAAATACCTTTTATTTTAATGCGGCCAATTATAAAACCAATTAAAATAATTAAAAACAATACAAAATAACTATTAGCTAATAAATTCATAATTATAATTTTTTGAAGAACAAAATTACTTAGTATTTCAGACTCATTTAATAATTAATTGCAGTAATCACGAAAACGATTGCAATAAAAAATATTGAATACAAAAAACCCAAGTAAAAACTTGGGTTTGAAATATCACATGCTAATTTTTAATCTAGAGCTCCCAAATATCTTTCGGCATCAAGTGCTGCCATACAACCTGTTCCTGCCGCAGTTACAGCTTGTCTATATTCTTTATCCTGAACATCTCCTGCTGCAAAAACACCTGGTAAGTTTGTTTTTGTAGATTTTCCTTTTGTAATTAGGTAACCTGTATCATCCATTTCTAAAATTCCTTTAAAAATATCTGTATTAGGTTTATGCCCAATTGCTACAAACAAACCGGTTACATCAATTACTTCTTTTTCTCCAGTTATATTGTTAAAAACTCGAACACCTTCAACAACTTTATCTCCCAAAACCTCATCTATTTCGGTATTATATTTAACCTCAAGGTTTTTAGTTTTATTAACTCTATGTTGCATAGCTTTGGACGCTCTCATATAATCCTTTCTAACCAAAACTGTAACTTTTTTACAAATATTAGCCAAATAAGTTGCCTCCTCAGCTGCGGTGTCTCCTGCTCCAACAACTACTACATCTTGATTTCTATAAAAGAATCCATCACAAGTTGCACAAGCCGAAACTCCTCCTCCAATTAGTCGTTGTTCACTTTCTAATCCCAAATATTTTGCAGTTGCGCCTGTAGAAATAATAACTGTTTGAGCCTCTATTTGCTTGGTCTCATCAACAGTAATTTTATGAACCCCTCCTACTTCCGAACTCAAATCTACACTTGTAACTAGTCCAAACCTAACTTCGGTACCAAAACGTTCTGCTTGATTTTTTAAATCTTCCATCATTGCTGTGCCGTCCGTTCCATTTGGATAACCAGGAAAATTATCAACTTCGGTTGTAGTTGTTAATTGACCTCCCATTTGCATACCTGTATACATAACTGGTTTTAAATCAGCACGCGCAGCATAAATAGCTGCCGTATAACCTGCTGGTCCTGAACCAATAATTAAACATTTTATTTTTTCTATTGTGTCTGACATCATTTATTCATTTTAATTTTTAGAGAAACAAATTTATGGCATTTTATTAGATATTAACACCAATGTTTATAATTTTTAATAATGCTTTTATAAGCTTTTGTAATAGGTCTTATTTTAATCAATAAACCCCTAAATAAATTGTATTTTTGAATAAATTTTAACATTTTATGAATATAAAAAATGCAATTACGTCTCAAGAAGAATTAGAAAATATTTTAGTTTTAAATGAGGCTGTACTACTCTATTTCAAAACTAACTCTTGTGTAGTTGGAGAAGCTGTTGAACCAAAAATAAACGACCTAATTAAATCTAAATTTCCAAAAATTAAAACTTTTAGTGTTGACATGAATTTGGCTCCAAATATTGCGGCAAATTATTCTGTATTTGTAGAACCTACTGTTATTGTATTTTTTCAAGGAAAAGAAACAATTAAAAAAAGCAGAAGCTTTAGTATTTTAGAGCTTGAAGAAACTCTAAAACGACCTTATGAACTTATTTTTGAATAATAACTTGCAAAATATATTATTAGTATTATCTTTGCAGTCCGAAATTATTCGGGGTGTAGCGTAGCCCGGTTATCGCGCCACGTTTGGGACGTGGAGGCCGCAGGTTCGAATCCTGCCACCCCGACAAAAAAAGCTTTTCACTAATTGTGAAAGGCTTTTTTTATTTATATCTAATTTAGCAATTCAGAATTGTTAAGAATAAGCTCTATTTTTTTTATTATTACGGTAATTTGACTCATTTGTGCTTCAATATTTCTAAAATAAATACTAATATCTCTATTTACCCAACTTTCAGATATAACTCTTGCTCCCAAACTAATCCTTAAAATTGCACTTTGAATATCATTTCCATATTTTACATTTACAGCTTGTCCAATATGACATTTTTGAGCTGCAAGTCTCATTATTTCAAGGGAAGAATCTTTAAATTGTTCTGAAAGATCAGAATTTAGCAACGTGTAAAGTTTTTTCACTTTATCAACATCTAGCACTTCATTATTATTATTAAGAATAAAAAACGGAAAAATAGTACGAATATTTCTAAGTCCAAACTCTTCAGAATTATACGAGTTAATTTTAGTTTCTTCTTTAAAAAGAGGTTCTAAAAACGAGGAATCCTTGATGGAATCTTCAACAAAATTACAAAACATTTCAATCCCTAAATTTCTATATAAAATTGGTGTTTTGTAATACCTATCCATTTCAACTATAGCTGCATTCCAACGCATATAAGAACCATAATTAAATCCATCTGATAAATCTTTTGAACAAAACCAAGTAGTTGGCCAATCGGTATGGTTGTAATAATTATTTAAACCTTTTGGTAATTTTTTCTTAACCGCATCAATTGTTTTGCTTACACTTTTTGGCACAATTAACGCTCCAGAATAAGGAGGCCCAGTAAAATATTTACTACCTGTTATGGTAACTATATAACCCTTATTTAAATAATTTTGTATGTCTTTTGGATCTAATCTAAGTTGAGAACCATCTACAATTATTTGAATTGAAAGATTATGAAGCTTATCTAATTTTTTTATCATTTCTACACTAGGCGATTGGTAGCCTAGCTTTGATTGATCCATTGTATGCAGCACAACATGCCTTCCTAAATCATTGGTTTTTGAAATTGCATTTAAAACTTCGTCATCCAATTGAGCTACTGTTTTTAATTCGCCTTTTTCATTTTTTAAAGGAATTTCAATTAAATCAACATCTTTAAAACCCTCAACCGTATCTCCTTTTTTAACGGGATAATTGAGTGCTGTTGTATTTTCAAAATGACATCCTTTTAATGCTGCAGGAACTCCACTGCCGGTTTCATCCGAAGCGACTAAAACATGTGTAATTTTTTTATCTGAAATAATTTGAGTTATTGCCGCTATTTGAAGAGAAGAATCTGTACCCGATGGAGAAAATATAATTTGACATTCATCATTTATTTTTAGTGCTTTCCTTAGGTTATTCTTTAATAATTCTGAAAATTCTAAAGTTGTATTTTTAAAACCTTTTTTTAAACTATTTTGAATTAAAATAGTCCTTGTTTTATCGGTTTTATCAAAAGCAAAGTTTGACACGCTTGTTGCAGTAGATGAAGCAAAAGTAAATGCTTCTGGTCTTGGAAAAGGTCTACAACCATATTTATTAAGCAATTGAAACTCATCTATATTTAGCCTAAGATCTCCACCCGACATTAATAAATATTCAGTTGGTTTAGCGAGATTTTCAAGAATAGAATTCCAAGACTCTTCAACATTTTTATTTGAACAACTTAATCCATGAAACGACTGGAGCTCATTATGCTTTTGTAAAAATTGCTCGTTAAAATCTTCATTTTTCCTAAACTTATCAATTAAAAAATAATCGAGTTTTTCCAATTTTTCTTTATCCTCTTTTGGAAGCAAATCATAAAACACCTGAGTAACTTTTAAGGCCGCCAAATCACATAAAATAGTATTAGATTTATCGTTACCCAAAGACTTATACCAAACTTGCCATTCTATTCCATATCTTAAATAAATCAACGCTAAAACGGGCTTATCTAAAAAAGCTGAACCAATTTTTATAGATTTATTTGGAACTATTTTAAATAAATTTGGCTCTCTGTTAGTTGTAATAATGTTTATACTGTTTATTTTAGGAACTGTATTGAATCTTTTTAAAACTCTGACCAGATAATTTACATTTTCTTTTTCAAATAAGCTTGTTCTTTTATATTGATCTTCAATAAGTATATTGTTTGTCATAAGTAATTTATTAAAAAATAAATTTATTAAATTTATTTGTATTGTGTTAGTTTTTAAAGCGAGTATCCGCCCGAAGATTTTCAATTGGCAAGTTTTCAGGCTTATCCAACCATCCAGATTTAGTATTTATTCTGTTATCAAACCTTGAAAAAAAAGGCTTTATGTCAATTAAAGGTGTTTCATTTAGCATATCAACCATTTCAATATGGATTATATTTTTTTCAATTCCCAACAGTTTAACGGTTGAAAAGCCAATTGAATTTGGACGTTTTGGTGATTTTGTGGCAAATATCCCGTGCTCTAATGTATCCATAAAAGGTTTTACAGTTAAATTATAGCCTTTTATTTTATGAAAATAATACAAAAGTGTTATATGTGAAAACCCATCCAAATCCTTAAGCCCTTCTATATATTCAGGAAATAGTGCAATATAACCTTTTATCCCTTTCGCTGCTAGTGGTTGAATTGGCATTCCTTCAACATTATTAAAAGGAGTATGAACAATTCCAATAGGATTTATAGTTATTTGTTTTAATTCCATTTTTAAAAATTTAAAATCATCCCTGTTTTTAGTTGTTCTATATTAAAATTTATATAAAAAGCAGCTAGTGCAGGCAAAGCAGTACAATGTGATGGATATATACTATTAATATTATTATTTTTAAGAAAATTTATAGTATTTATAGTTTGTTGATTGTTATGCTTTAAATGAAAACCACCAATTACCAATCTTACTTTATTAATACCAGTAACTTTCTGTGCGTAACTTATAATATTACAAATTCCCGAATGTGAACAACCTGTAATTATTACTAACTCTTTATTTTGCACAATAGCTATTGCAGAATCATCAATTACAAAATCAGGTTTTCCAAATTCATCTAAAAATGGTGTTTCTTTTGCTTCAAAATCATTTAACCTTGGAATTTGTCCTAAAAAAACAACGCTATCTGAAATATAATATGGTTCTTCTTTTAAAACTAAGTTAAATTTTTGCTTGAGTTCACTTTTTGGTAGGCTTAGCCCAATATTAGCCGTTTCATTTTTTCTGAATCTCTTAATAAAAGCATTGGGATGAGCAATTAACGTTTTATTTTGAAGATATTTTAATCCATCTCCGTGATCCCAATGACCGTGACTAAGAACAACCTTATTTACTTCTTTTTGAATATTAATTCCGAGTTTACTGGCATTTTTTATAAAAACATCTGTATGCCCAGTATCAAACAATATTGTTTCACCTTTATGCTCAATTAAATAAGATAATCCATGTTCTGCAAGAAATACAGATCCTGCGCAATTTTCCGTAAGTACAGTTATTTTCATAAACACTCACTTTTAAATTCGGGCTCTAGCGTTTCCAATACAAATTTAGGAACAGCTATTGGTAAACGCGATTGACTGTCTACAAAAACAACAGTAGATTTAGCTCTACTCAATAAGGTATTGTGTTCATTTTTTATTTCAAATTCGAAATTAACACGCACTTGCGGCATTTCTTTAATAGTTGTTTTAATTGATATAAGTTCATCGAAATGAGCTGGTTTTTTATACTTTATATCAAAAGAAATTACAGGCAACAATATCTGATTTTTCTCAAATTCACTCTCGTAAATCCCAAACTTCCTTAACATTTCTGTACGTGCTTGATGGCAATAAGAAACATAGTTAGCATGGTATACATACCCCATTTGATCTACTTCCCCATACCGAGGTCTAAATTTAAAAATATCAGTTATCATAACACTGATATTCTTGCTCTTCCTCATTTAACAAATGTCCCATTCGAATTTCTTTTGTATTTAAGTAATCTTTATTAAATTTATTTGATTTTATTAATAACGGAATGCGATTAACAACTTCGACTCCATACTGCTCTAAACCATTAATTTTCTCAGGATTATTGGTTATTAATTTTACTTTATTAACACCAATAGCAATTAGAATCTCGGCTCCAATTTTATAATTTCTCTCATCTGCAGCAAATCCAAGATGCAAGTTTGCCTCGAGTGTATCAAAACCCTGCTCTTGTAATTTATATGCCTTTACTTTGTTCATTAACCCTATTCCCCTTCCTTCTTGTTGTAAATACACAATTACACCTTTGCCAATGGTCTCAATCATTTTCATAGCCTCAATTAACTGCTCTCCACAATCGCATTTTAAGGAGCCAAACAAATCTCCGGTAGCACAAGCAGAATGAATTCTAGTAAAAACAATTTCGTTTAACTTAAAATCGCCCTTAATTAATGCAATATGCTCTACTCCATTTAAATTTTCTTGAAATGGTATAAGTTTAAAATGACCATATTTAGTAGGCAGTTGAATAGTTTCCCCTTGGGTAATAGTTGAATTTTTTTGATTCATTAGAACAGCTTATTTACTAATTGTAAATTTTTGATATTGAATATAGTTTTAGTCTAAAATGAAGCTTATATTTTTCCATTAATTGAATGAAAAAATTCAATTAAAATGGTTTTATAAACTCATATTAATGACCGCAACTGTGACCGTCACCATCTCCATGGTGATGTTCGTGCTGTAAACAACTTTCCCCACTATCAATTAGCTGTCCATTAATATATTGAGCAAGAATGTCGGTCACATTTCCTGAACAACCACGTAACACATCAATGCCTGAATTATTTAAAACATTAATTGCGCCTGCTCCTATACCTCCCGCAAGCATTAAAGTAACACCTTGCATAGCTAAAACACTGGCTATATTAGATTTACACCCACAACCTTGCTCCGATTCTAATATTTGAGCATTAATAATTTCATTTTTATCAGAAATTGTATAAATACCGTAGAATTCACATTGACCAAAATGGTCTTCTAATTGATTATTTTCAGAAACTGGAATTGCTATTTTTTTCATTTTTTAAATATTATAATATTAATCTTTCTTTTTGTGTACTTTTTTTCTTTGCCCTTTGCCGTTGCAGTGTTGCTTTCCTTTTCTAGCTCCCAAGTCTACAATTTCTTTTTTTTCGGCTTCAGTTTTTCGACATTTTCCTAGTTTTCGTCCCGATTTTGGTCCTAAGCCATCCGGACCTTTGTGATCTAAATTAGGCATAACTTTATTATTTAATTTTATTAATTCATCTTCACTATAATCAATACAATTCTTACATTTTTTTTGATTTCTAGGGTTTTCTATTAAATTATAGCACTTTGCACATCGATACCATTCCTTATCCAATTCATAATTTCCACCTTCAAATTCAATAGCTTTTCCTTCTACAAATGCTTTTGCAATATTTTTTAATGCCTTGTTATAAATACGTGTTAAAGTTGGTCGAGAAATGTTCATTTGTTCTGCCGCTTTATCTTGAGGAAGCCTGTTATACGTAACCAAACGAATACTTTCGTACTCTTCGAATGTTAATTTTATCTTTTCAATTTTGCATAATGGAATACCAAAAGGTTTAAAACCTTGCATAAGTGGCGGTCTGCCTATTTTCCTGTTTTTCTCTGGTCGAGGCATTAATAATTAAAATTTCATTAGAAATAAAATACAAATATAATGAACCTACGTTCATAATAAAATTAATTAATCAAATTTTACAAAATATTAACTAAATAATTTTTGAGAGTGAATTTGAACTTATTTTTTTAAAAATTGATGAGAATCATACCGATAAATCTATTTAAACCAACAATTTAAACTAAAAGTGACCATCCTCATTGTTACCAAATAAATTACCTTTTACCTTCACATTAGTAAGTGATTAACTAAAATTAAATGAATTATGAAAAAAATATTAATTGGCTTATTAGTTTTTGGATTTGCCTTCCAATCTTTTGCCCAGATAAGAACTGAAAAATTATCTGAGGTTGTTATTGCTGCAACAAACTACAAATACCTAAATAAAGTAGGTTTGGAAAATGCAGATGTTAATGTTTCAATGCTTGAACAGAAAGTTGCCAGTTTCGACTTAAAAAATGCCGAGTTTTATCGTGATGAATATGATACTTATGCGGTTGATTTTTATATTCCAGATGGCAAGATTCTTGTAGCTTACGATAAAGATGGTAATATAATACGTACTATTGAAAAATTTAATGATGTTGCTCTTCCAAGAGAAGTTATAGAATCTGTTGCTAAACAGTATCCTAATTGGACTTTTAAAAAAGATGTATATTTGGTTAACTACCACGAATCAGGCAACATAAGCAAAAAATACAAAATCGTTTTAGAAAATAATGATAAACGTATTCGTATTAAAGTTGATGCTGAAGGAAACTTCTTATAGTCAACCATTTTAAAACTGTTTGAAAGCTAAATTGCCTTCAAGCAGTTTTTTTCTAACTAAAAAACAACAACTAGTTATGTTAAAAATAGGAGTTATATTTTTTATTATACTATTAACTAGTTGTTCTTCAACTCAAATAGCCGATAGTTGGAGCAATGATTCATTTTCAGAGTTTGAACCAAAACAAGTCCTAATTTTAGGAGCAACACCAAATACAATTGCAAAAAAAATTTACGAAAGTGAGCTTAGTTCCGCCTTCATAAAAAGAGGTATTAATGCCTATGAAGCATCAAATATTTTGGAACCTTCATTTACAACCTTAGAGCAAGCTGAAACTACCATTAATAAAGAAGTTTCTAATTTATCTAAACTAGGTTTTGATTCCGTTCTAATTGCAACCGTTAAAGGCTATGAAGAAAAAACACCATACAAAGGAAATCTTTTCGACAACAATACAACATTCAACGATTTTGAAAATTATTATTTTTTAAATCAACATGTTTATTTCGATACGGACTATTATGACAATTATAAGGTTTTTCATATTGAAACCTCCTTATTTTATATTGGCACCGATAATAATAAAGATTTGGTTTGGATTGCATCTTACAATCTTATTAATCCTCAGAAAATTAAAAATGCAATTAAAGGATGCAACAAAGCAATTCTAAAATCTTTAGAAACTGCTCATATTATTCCAACATTATAATGGAGAAGTTTTATAGCCATATATGTTTTTAAAAGTTAGAGTATCACCTTTACTATCTACACTTTTTAAATTATACCTAATAACAACTTTTGTATTTATAGGCGCATAATAATAGAGTTCCCAAGCATCACCTTCTCCTATTCCTACACAACCATTAGAATATGCTTTACTAAGTGTTTCTGGATTTGTTGTTGGATGAATTAATTGCCCATTTCTTACGCCATTTATTTCTGTTTCAAGAAAAGGAACTTGAGGTAATTTTGTAATTTTATTATCATCTCGTTTTGTTAAATAATACCTATGCCCATTTACTGGATTGTAATAATCAGGATTTTTTACATGTTTTACAATTTTCCCAATTCCCTGTATCGTTTTTAAATCAGTAATTCTATCACCCATTTTAAGATATTTTTTTTCATTTCTTCCCACTCTAACCGGAAATTTTAATATTTCTCTGGAATCTTCTAAAACTCGAAGTTTAAACTCCGGAATATTAATATCTATATAAGTATTATCGAAAATAGTAAGCAAATTTGAAACAGCAATTGAATCAGGAATTAAAATTTTACTTCCTTTTTTTAAAACAATAAGTTCTTTTTGATCATAAACAAATGAATCTTTAGCCATCATTTTATAATAATCGGTCTGCGACAAAGAATCAATAATCCAAGGATTGTAGCGTACAAGAAGGTGCTCAGTTAAGTTTAAATCTTCCTTACTATTTAAATATTTAATAACGGAATCTAGGAATGGAAAATAATTTTTAACTAAAATGTTCTTAGGAACCAGTATAAACTTTGCCGAATCTCGAACACAGTAATCCCTATAATATTTTTTAGAAATTAAAGATTGATTGTTTATAGATAAAGGAACTATTAAAAACAACAACAATATACTTACATGATTCACTATTAATTTTAAAAAATTCATAAAATTAGCTTTAAAACATTGCTTTCTCCCTAACTAAATTTATAAATAAAGAAGCTTTCAAAAAATAATAAATATCACTTTTTAAAGCTGTTTTAGCTATTTAACTTGACCAATATCATATAAATAAAATCAAAACTGCTTTACCTTTGATATACACGTTCTAATTAAGCTTATTAATTATGACTATTTCACATAAAATAGCACAAAAAACAAAAACCTTTCTAATAGAAATTGGTGAACTTTCATTTTTTGCGTCACGCTATTTTAAGGAACTTTTTTCAAAGCCCTTTGAATTTAACGAACTGCTATTGCAATGTTATAAAATGGGAAATAAATCGTTGCTATTAGTCGGCGTAACTGGTTTTATTTTAGGATTGGTTTTTACCTTACAATCACGACCAACGTTAATGGAATTTGGCGCTGAATCTTGGATGCCATCAATGGTTAGTATTTCAATTGTAAGAGAACTTGGACCGGTTATTATTGCCTTAATTTGCGCAGGAAAACTAAGTTCTGGAATTGGAGCAGAACTAGGCTCTATGCGAGTTACGGAACAAATAGACGCAATGGAAGTCTCTGGAACCAATCCGTTTAAATACTTAGTGGTAACACGCATTTTAGCAGCAACATTAATTTTACCTTTACTTATAATTTTTGGCGATACAATTGCACTTGTTGGGTCTGCACTTATTGAAAATTTAAAGGGAGACGTATCATTTCAACTTTATTACAACAAGGTTTTTAATGCTCTAAAATTTTCTGACATTATTCCAGCCACAATTAAATCTTTTTTCTTTGGATTTGCAATTGGACTGGTAGGTTGTTTTAAAGGTTACAACTGCAAAAAAGGTACAGTTGGTGTTGGTGAAGCATCTAATTCTGCTGTTGTATACGCATCTATGCTATTATTTGTAATCGATTTTATTGCTGTATTTATCTCTGATATTTTCTTTGAAATTTAACAATGAACAAAATAACAAACATAAAACCCGTACTAAAAATTCAAAATTTAAAAAAAAGTTTTGGAAATAATCACGTTTTAAATGGTTTTAATATGAATTTATTTGAAGCGGAAAATCTGGTATTAATGGGTAAATCTGGTTCTGGAAAATCTGTTATGATAAAATGTGTAGTTGGCTTAATGCAACCCGATACCGGCACAATTGAAATTATGGGAAAGGATATTTCAAAACTCAATCAAAAAGAATTCAATAATTTAAGATCTGAAATTGGTTTTCTGTTTCAAGGAAGTGCTTTATACGATTCAATGACGGTTCGAGAAAATTTGGAATTTCCACTTAGAAAGTTTCCAGAATACGCAAGTAAAAGTGAAAAATTAGTAAGTGAAGCACTCGAAAATGTTGGACTAAGTAGCGCCATAGATTTAATGCCTGAAGAACTATCTGGAGGAATGAAAAGAAGAATTGCATTGGCAAGAGCCATAATTCTTCGTCCAAAAATAATTATTTACGACGAACCAACAACTGGTTTAGATCCAATTACATCAAAAGAAATAATACAGCTAATGAAAGGCATACAGCAACAATTTAAAACCTCATCACTAATTATAACACACGATGTGGATTGCGCCAGAGTTATTTCAAATCGTATGATTTTGCTTATAGACGGCATCAATTATATGGAAGGTACGTTTAACGATTTATCCGCTTCAAAAGATAAAAAGGTTCAGGAATTTTTTAAATAACAAGGTTATGAAAAAATCAAATTCACATAAAATAAAACTAGGTTTATTTATAATTATAAGTTCTCTATTTTTAATTATTGCCTTGTACTTTATTGGTAACAGACAAAATCTTTTTAGCAAGAACTTTAAAATAAGTGCCGTATTTAATAATGTAAACGGCTTAATTTTAGGAAATAACGTTCGCTATTCAGGTATTAATGTTGGTACGGTAAAAAATATACATATGATTAATGACACCACAATATGTGTGGACATGCATATAGATTATAAGTTTTTAAAACATCTTAAAAAAAACGCCGTTGCAGGTATTAGTTCCGATGGTTTAGTAGGAAGTATGGTAATTAATATTGCTCCTGAAAAAGAGTTTGCTCCTCCATTAAATCCAGGAGATACAATAAAATCATATAGTAAAATCTCAACAAACGACATGTTGGAAACCTTAAATACTACCAATGATAATATTTCATTATTAACATCAGATTTATTAAAAATAACCACATCAATAAAAACTGGTGATGGCACATTAAGTATGCTAATTAATGACCCCGAAATGGCAACAAATCTAAAAACAACCGTTAAAAATTTAAAAACAGCAAGTAGCAGCGCTTCAAATTCTTTAAATGAATTTAACAAAATAATAAAGTCTATTAATTATAATGAAAGTATGGCCGCTGTGTTATTAAGCGACTCAGTTACAGCACTTCAAATGAAATCTATTATAACAAATTTAGATAAATCGAGTACTGGAATGGACGCTTCAGTTTCAACTATAAATGAGCTGCTTAAATCTTTAAAAACCAGTGAAGGTTCTTTAAATTATATTATTAAAGATACACTACTTGTAAAAAACATTGATGAAACAGTAAAAAACATAAAAGATGGAAGCCTTAAATTAAATGAAAATTTAGAAGCCCTTAAACATAATTTTCTTTTTAGAGGTTATTTTAAAAAAATAGAGCGACAAAAAGCAAAAGAAGCTAAAAAAGAATAACTAATACAATGCTTTTTTTCCATGTATATTGAGATATATCATTCCAATTATATTGGCGTATTAGTAAATTGTATAATATAAATTTTACAATTATGAAAAAAGTAAGTTTAACACTAGTAAGCACAGTTTTTACAGTTGTATTTACACTCTTAAGCTGTGGCCCTGTCGTATTTTCATCAAGATTAGGCGCTCCTCCTCCACCATGGTTTTATCCAAATAGAGTAGAACATGTTAGATATGTTTACTTCCCCGAATTTGAGTTTTATTATGATTTTACGCAAAAAAACTATATTTATTTTAATAATGGATCCTGGTTATCTGTTAAAATTTTACCTTCAAAATATGCCGGTATTAATTTAAGAAGAAGCCGCCAAGTTCGCATCAAAAATTATCATGGAGACAACATTAAAAAATATCATAATAATACTATTATAAAAAGAAGAACACCTTCAACAAAAAGAAATAATTAAAATTAAAAAAAATGAAAACAGATAATCTAGAATCATTGGTAAACGATTATAAAATCTGTTGTTGAAAAGAAAATTCTATGGGAAACCAAAACAAAAAAACTACTTATTTCCACTTTAAATACCATAGTAAAAAAATACGATATTGGATGGCGAGTACAAGAATTAAGTTGGATTAACACCAATGAAGCTGTAAATATAACATTTGACTCTTTTCCACCTGAACTTATTACAAGCACCAATAAAATACCATCTTATCAATTTATACAAGGAGGCGCTTTGGTTTTTTCACAATCATATAGTGGAGATGTAAATGTATTTATACTTTATCCTTTTGTCGAAAATTTAGATAATCGACCAAATGAAAAAGAGCCTGAAACATTTACTCCAAACTCTATTTCAGAAGCACTTATTATTGATAAAGTTGAAGGTTTTTTAAAAGAAATGATTGCTTGGGAACTTCCAACAATAACAAACAAAGTTGGTTTTTAAATTGAACTAAATTTTAAAGTTTATTTAATTCCAATTGTAATTAAGCTAATTTCAGGTCGCATACCTAATCTTCCTGGAAACCCTAACCAACCTAGCCCTTTGTTAACATGTAAATATTGTTCTCCTATTAGATACAATCCGGCCCAATGTTTATATTTGTATTTTATTGGACTCCATTTTATGTTTTTAGTTTGAACACCAGCTTGCATTCCATGTGTATGTCCTGAAAGAGTTAGTGAAATATCCGTTTTACGAACAACTTCTTTACTCCAATGTATTGGATCATGCGACAACAATATTTTAAATTTAACATCTTTTACTGCAGCCAACGCCTTTTGCAGATCTCCATACTGCTTAAATGGTGGTATTCCCCAATTTTCGACACCAATTATTGCTAACTTGTTTTTATTAAGTGTTACAACCTCAGCACTATTTAGCAATAAATTAAACTCTATCTTTTTAAAAAAATATTTTATCGATTCGTGATTAGATTGTTTAGCTTTTAAAGATTTCCATTTACTGTAATCACCATAATCGTGATTTCCTAATACAGCATATTTACCCATTTTAGCCTTCAACTTTAGCAAAACACTACTCCAACCTTTTAACTCCCAAGCATAATTATTTACCAAATCGCCGGTAAAAAAAATAAAATCGGGATTTAATTTATTAATTATTGTAACGGCTTTTTCTAAAATAGCATAATTAAAACTAAAACTTCCCAAATGCAAATCTGATATTTGAACAATTTTCAACTGATTAAAATCAATCGGTAAATTTTTAAATTTAATAATATTTCTACGCACTTCAAACTTATATTTTGTGCTAAAAATTCCATATAAAATTGTAAAAAAAGGTAGAAATCCAGATACTAAACCAATTAAGGGTAACACTATTAATGACGCCTCTTTTGAAATTATATAATTTGTAAAATAAAGTGTAGAAAAAACAACTACAAAAATAAATTTAGGAACTAAAGACACAACCACTAACCCGTATAGCGACGAAATAAAAAGTTGCCTTCTATAAGCTTGTATTTTTTTTAACCTACTTCTTAAAATTATTATTGAAGCAATAAGTCCAATTGTAAATATCCAAAATGCAGCATAAATGACATATTTCACCAATAAAGTAGTAATTATTTGTGTAATAGATAACAACCAATAAAAAGCAAAAATATCAACTAATAAAATTACAAAACATAATAATAACACTGCAGAAAACGGATAGGATCTCATAGTATATTTGATTATTTCTTTCTTCGTTTATCTTTTAATGCCCAATAAATCCCTTTAACTCCAGCAACCCAATTATCGTACATATAAATAAGGGTAATCTCTTCAATAGTTTCTAATATCCCAAGAATAATCATAACATAAAACAACCAATATATTGGCTCAAAGAATAACAACCAAAGTATAAATATGCTTTGTATAATTGCTGATAATTTAGCTAAATATGTATGAAAAGCTGTAGCCTTTCCATATTTTAAAAAAGCTAAAATCATTTGTAAAATATATGGTGAAAACGAAATTACTATTAAAGTGTAATTCTCTTGAATAAAATCAAATTCAAACACTAATATTCCAATTAAACCAATAATAAATGTAATTTGATCACCAAAGGAATCTAGTTGCGATCCACGAGCACTTGTAATTTGTAATTTACGCGCAATAAACCCATCAATTGCATCGGTACAATAACTAATTAGCAATAGCCAAGTAAAAATTTCTTGTTTTTCAAACCATAGTAATAAAAGTAAAATTGGCGCTGACGCAATTCTATAAAATGAAAACCAATCTGCAATATTAAAATTTTTAAATGTTAGCATTTTTAAGTTTTAAATGTAACTATCTATTCATTATTTTAAACGCAATTTGATATTCTATAAAATTAAATTTTAAAACATAATATTCTGGTATACTATATTCTTAATGTCCTTTGGCAACTCAGTTCTAATATCTTCGAGTTCTCCTAACGAAATATATTTACGTAAAACAATGAAAGTAGTTTTCATATAATTTTCTAGCACTTCATCCGATTCAAAATCGTTTAATGATGTTGGTTGATTCAATAGCCAAACCAAATCAATAAATTCGGTCAAATTTTTAATTTTTCTTTTTTTTCGACCAGACCATCCATTTACATAAACAGCTTTTAAAAACATTGGCAATTGAGCTAACAATTGAAAAGACTCCTCAGTTGAAATTATTTCTCTTAATCCATGTAAAATTGCAGATAAAATTCTACTTGCTTTATCTGTTTCACCTTTCAAATTTATTTGTTGCTCATACTCTTTCATAAAAGTATTAGCTTCTACTGCAAATTGATTAAAATTAAGTGCCATATTTTTAAAATTAATATTTATAAATATTCCATTTCTTATTTTTATTTTGAACTGCAACAATTCCAGGCGCTATAAATTTCGAATGTATTTTTGGTGGAGTTAGCTGAGTTCTTTTAGGAATAATATATTCTATAGGATTTTCTAAATATTTTATTGTTTTCCCTGAAACATCAATAATATATTCTTCCAATTTATATTTTGTAAGTGGCTTTCTAAACACTTCGTTATAGCCAATAGTATCTTTTAAAAGTTTCACTACAATGGCATATCCATTTTCGAAATTTGACGCATTTAAATATTGAGGTGTAACTACATCATTTCCATTTTCGTCTATAAAACCATACATATAAATATTATCAATTAACCGTTTAACTAAACATCTTCCATTTTTAAAAATTGGATATTTTTCATTTGAATCATTATTTAAAACAATATCACTTCTATAGTTTATTTTTAAAACACCTTCTTTATTTATAAATCCCCAAGTTCCACTTTTTCGAACTGCAGATAATTCGCCATAAAATGGATATATAGCATCAACATCCGTTACTATTTGACTAAAACTTGGACCACTAAACAAAAGGCAAAAAATTAAGAATAGTAGATTTTTCATAATAGATTTATTTTGTATAATAAAGCTAAAAATTGTTTCTCTCTCCCTAAATGATATTCCTCATATACTTATTCTCTATATGTTAAAAAAAGTCTAATTTTCAGCGTTTTAATCCAAAATAAAAACTTCAACAAGCCATTAATTTGATATTTATCATTTTACAATTTACTCTTTATATATCCCTATTATTTTAATACTCTTAAAATATGAGAAATTACAATCCGCTTTCTCTTTGATTTAGAAAGAATTTTCAAAAAAAACTTATTTTTAAAAACCCTAGTTTAAAACAAGGTAAAATACTGTTTATCAAGGCTTTTTTTTATTGTTTAGACACCTTAAAAATTACACTCTAAATTAAAGATAACACCCTACTTAAAAAAAATAAAAAAAAGCTTGTTTTTTATCAATAAAGTAATTTAATTTGCACACGCAAAAAGCCGATGTAGCTCAGCTGGCTAGAGCAGCTGATTTGTAATCAGCAGGTCGTGGGTTCGAGTCCCTCCATCGGCTCAAGTTTAAAAAGACTATCTTTAAAAGATGGTCTTTTTTTTTTACCAAAAATGCTTCTAAAAAATTAATTGCACTAAAAAACAGCATTAATTAGGTTCACTACAAAAAGAGATTCATTAAATTTGTAAAATTAAAACTATTTTATGCTAATTATTGGTATTGCCGGAGGCACCGGAAGTGGAAAAACAACTGTTGTAAATCAAATTTTACACGAATTACCAGCTGATGAAGTTTGCGTAATTTCACAAGATTCATATTATAATGAAACAGAACATTTAAATTATGAAGAACGTACAAAAATAAATTTTGATCACCCAAAGGCAATTGATTTTGACTTATTAGTAAACCATTTAACTTTATTAAAAAAAGGTGAAATTATTGAACAACCTGTATATTCCTTTATAACTCATAATCGCACAAAAGACACTTTAATAACACACCCCAGAAAAGTGGTAATTGTTGAAGGTATTTTAATTTTCAACAATAAACCTTTACGCGATATCTTCGATATAAAAATATTTGTACATGCAGATACTGATGAACGTTTAATTAGAAGAGTTAGAAGAGATATTGAGGAAAGAGGGCGCGATATAAATGAGGTTTTAAATCGCTATCAAACAACTTTAAAACCAATGCACCAGCAGTTTATTGAACCAACAAAAAACTATGCTGATATTATTATTCCTAACGATCGATACAATAATGTTGCAATAGATATAGTTAGAACTGTTATTACAAATAAATTATAATAACATGACTTTTAAGCAATTCAAAAACAAGCCACTCGTAAAACTTTTATCCAATAAGTATGTATTAATACTTATGTCTTTTTTAGTTTGGATGGTTTTTTTTGATGAAAACTCTTACCTAAACCATAGAGAATTTAATAAAGAAATAGAAAAACTTAAAAATGAAAAAGAATACTATCAAAATGAAATTAACTCTGATAAAGAATTGATTAAAAACTTAGATGATAAAAAAGAGTTAGAGAAATTTGCACGAGAAGAATACAAAATGAAAAAAGAAAACGAAGAAATTTATATTATTGAATACGACACCATAAAAAAATAACAGCACCGTACCTATAAAAAAGTTTTTTTATAGACGTTAACTAGTACTAAACAAAACATGAACAACCTTTATTCTGAAGATTTTGAACCCAGTTCTTCCGCAGCCTGGAAGCAAAAAATTCAATTTGAATTACAAGGTGCCGATTATAATAAAACACTCTTAAAGCAAACTCTTGAAGGAATTTCTATAAAGCCATTTTATCACTCTGATTCTTTTCAGAAATTAAATTCTACTTCAAAACAAAACACTGCACAACTTTGCGAACCTATTAATATTGATTCAGAAATAAACGCAAATAAAAAAGCCTTATTCGCAATAAAAAATGGTGCAAATGCAATAAAATTTAATGTAAAAAACAGTTTTAATAGCACTATTCTATTTGACAATTTACTTAATAAAAACATTACATTTCATTTTAACTTTCACTTCTTAAACGAGGTCTTTTTAACAGAATTAATACAGAAATTAGAAAATGAAGTTGTTTTTTATAACATAGATATAATTGGTAATTTAGCAAAAACAGGTAATTGGCACTCTACAATATCTTCCGATTTTAACATTATTGAAAACCTTTTAAAAAGAAATGCTTCAACTTTTATTTTAGGTATCAACTCTAATATTTATCAAAATGCAGGCGCAAACAACGTTCAACAAATTGCCTATACACTGGCTCATGTAAATGAATATTTAACAAAATTTGGAGCCAATATTGCTTCCAAAATTCAATTTAACTTTTCAATTGGAAGTAATTTCTTTTTTGAAATAGCGAAAATAAAAGCATTTCGCTATCTCTATAACTTAATACTTCAAAAATACAATATTAGTGCAAATGCAATAATTTTTTGTGAACCTACAAAACGAAATAAAACCAAAATAGACTTAAAAACAAATATTATACGATCAACTAATGAATGCCTGAGCGCTTCAATAGGTGGCTCCAATACTGTATCCACTTTTTTGTTTGACAATTTATTTACACTTAACAATACATTAAGTGAAAAGGTATCTAAAAACCAATTGCTTATATTAAAAAAGAAATGCAACATTGAAAACATTCAAAACATTGCAGAAGAAGCAAGTTACATAGAATCCTTATCTGTCCAAATTGCTGAAAAGTCTTTAGCTATTTTTAAAGATATTGAAAAAAGTGGTGGTTTTTTAAGCCAATTAAAAAATGACACTATTCAAAGAAAAATTAATGAGAATGCACAAAAAGAACAAACTGCTTTTAATAATGGAACTATTGTGTTAACTGACATAATCAATTTAAAAAAACACAACACAAACAAACCCTCAAAAAACAAACTTAAAGCTGGATATAAAACATTAATCACCCCAATTATTGAAAAACGATTAACTGAAAAATTAGAACATTAAATTAGTAAAATAAATGAGACGTAAAGATTTTTCAGATTTAAAAATTGATATTCAAACCGAAAAAAAACAAAGTTTTGAATACGAGCAATCTATTGCTGGGAATGCACCTTTTTTAAGAGGAATTTACACCTCAATGTTTATTCAAAAACCTTTGAAATGTAAAATGGTAATTGACCACAACTCTCCATTAAAAAGTAATGAAATAATTAAAATAAATTTAAAAAAAGGATATCAAGATTTTATATTAAAATTTACATCAAAAAATTCATCAAATGGAATTAAAGTAAACTCCGTAGATGATATGTGCATACTTTTAAATGACCTACCTTTAAATAATATTTCTTTTACACTTAATTTAGACACAACCTTAAACATACCTTTGATTGCAATTTTTTTAGCAACATCAGAAGAACTTGGTTTTAATAACAAACAAATAAATTTTTCTATACAACATTGCATTAAAAATTCAATTAAAAAAAACAATTTAACCGACACTCTTTTTTACCTAAATAAACACGTCTCACAATTCGAAACAATTTTATTTTCAACCACCTTTTCCGAGAAAAATATAAATTTTGAAAATACCTTAGCCAAATTAATTTCTAATATCTCAAATTATATTGAAGTATGCCTCTCAAAAGGTTTAAAAATCGATAACATCGCACCTAAATTCAGCTTAAGTATTGAACTTAACGGTTCACCCTCAAATACCATTGCTCAATTAAGAGCCTTGCGTATAGTATGGTCAAAACTTATAAAACAATACTCTCCAAAACTGGAAGAATCGCAAGCACTAAAAATTCATATAACAAATTCCAATAGTTATTTAAATACCCTATCAGCAGTTTTAGGAGGAGCACAAAGCTGCATAACTTCAAAAGAAAATTTCAATTTAATTGAAAAAGAGACTTTTATTACAAAAACTGTAGATCCATTTGGCGGATCAAATATTATTGAAGAATTTACCAAAAAAAGCGCCAACAAAATTTGGAATTTAATTACTGAAATTAAAAACAATAATTTTAAAAAGGAGTTTAATCAAAATAAAACCAATAAACCCAAGTTAAGATCTAAAAATATTTTAGAACTATCAATTGATGCTGCTAAAAAAAGAATTAAATTAGGTGAAATTTTCAATATTATTGAAGATATAGAATAGAATAAATACATAAATATTTTAAAATGTCAGCAAATTACTTCAAAAATTACCCAAACCCAGAAGGTTTTTTCAATGAATATGGCGGAGCTTTTATTCCTCCTCAATTGGAAGCAGAAATGAAAAAGATTAATGATGCATATTTTGCTATTAGCAAATCTCATAAATTTATTTCAGAATTAAGAGACATCCGTAAACATTTTCAAGGAAGACCAACACCTGTATATCATTGCCATCGTTTATCACAAAAATATGGTGGACAAATTTATTTAAAACGCGAAGATTTAAATCATACCGGAGCTCATAAACTAAACCATTGCATGGGTGAAGCTTTACTTGCAAAACACCTTGGAAAAAAGAAATTAATTGCTGAAACTGGAGCAGGACAACATGGTGTTGCCTTAGCTACTGCCGCTGCTTTCTTTGGTTTGGAATGTGAAATTCATATGGGAGAAGTAGATATTGCAAAGGAATATCCAAATGTTTTAAGAATGAAAATTTTAGGAGCTAAAGTTGTTCCTGCTACACATGGATTAAAAACACTTAAAGAAGCCGTTGACAGTGCATTTGGAGCCTATTTAGAAGACCCAATTAATACTATTTATTGCATAGGATCAGTTGTTGGACCACATCCTTTCCCAATGATGGTGCGAGATTTTCAACGTATTGTTGGAATTGAAGCAAAAGATCAATTTTTTGATATGACTGGTGAACTTCCAGATAACGTTGTAGCTTGTGTTGGCGGAGGTAGTAATGCAATAGGAATTTTTTCAGCATTTTTAGAAGATGACGAATGCAAATTATATGGTGTTGAACCGGGCGGAAAATCATTAGAAACAATTGGAGATCACGCTGCAACTATGACATTAGGAACACCTGGAATTATTCATGGATTTAAATGTTATACATTACAAGATGAAAAAGGTGAACCAGCTCCTGTACACTCTATTGCAAGTGGGCTTGATTATCCAGGTGTGGGACCCGAACATAGTATGTTAAAAGATTTAAAAAAAGTAACTTATGAAAGTATTTCAGATGATGAATGCATTGCAGCTTTTTATGAATTAAGCAGAATGGAAGGAATTATTCCAGCATTAGAAAGTGCCCACGCCGTTGCATACGCTTTAAAATTAGCCAAAGCAAACCCAAAACAATCAATACTTGTAAATTTAAGTGGAAGAGGAGATAAAGATTTGGATTATGTTGTAGAAAACTACGGAGTGCCTGAATAATAATTATCTTAATCATATATAAAAAATAAACCCATAACTTAGACTTTCATCTAAATTATGGGTTTCGTAAATATAAAGAATTTTGTATAATTAAATTTTTAATTAAAATACAGTAACGGCTAGTTGAACTCTCGCAATTTTTAAAGAAGGGTTCCAAAGTGTAGTTGCCGATACCGGCATACTATAATTACCCAATTTTACAACTTTTGAAGCTGTTAAACCAACATTTACTAAATCAAAGTTCTCTTGTCCATCTCCATATAAATGAGTATCTCCATTCAATGAAAATCCAGCACCAACAAATCCATTAAGATTTACTTTAGCCTCACTTATTAAAGGATAAGCAACCTGCATATAAGTAGAATATCGTTTCTCATACTCACCATCAGTTATTTGAGAATCAGCACTTCCGTGTAATAAAAAATCAGCCTCTAAGGTTAAGGGAAAACTCTCCCCAAAATTATAAGATGTTCTTAAGTCTAAAATATGACCTGTTGTTTCTTTGTCATAATTCCATACATCAGGGCTATCTACTCCACGTGTATTAAACAAGTCCCACAATCCAATAGAAAAACCATTTTTTGCATATTGAACATAGTAATTTATTTCTTTATAAGAAGTTCCATCACTTTCATTTGAAAAAGACATTCCTCCCCAAAAACCAGTTGTAAAACTGCCAGATTTGTTTAGTTTTATAGAAGTAAAAACCGCAACCATAGGTTTATCTGTAATTACTAAACCTCTCCATAAATGATTTGATTTTAAATCCACCGAAAAATCAATTGGACTGTCTTTTAATTTTTTTTCTTGAGCAATATTTACCTGCACCGCAAATGCAGCTACTAGTATTAATAATACTTTTTTCATTTTATTTGTTTTATATTTTTATGGAATAATTTAAGCTAATGCAACATACAAAAGAGCGGCTATAACAGCTCCAATAATTGGCCCAACAACAGGAATCCACGAGTATCCCCAATCACTTCCACCTTTTACAGGCAATAAAGCGTGCATAATTCTTGGACCTAAATCACGTGCAGGGTTAATTGCATATCCAGTTGTTCCGCCTAATGATAATCCAATAACCCACACTAAAAATGCAACTGGTACTGCTCCAATAGACCCCAAACCAATAATAGCTCTGGCATTTACATCCCCAAGAATATCAAGACTTGGCCCTGCTAAATAAAATATTACAAATACTAAAACAAAAGTTCCTATTATTTCACTTGTTAAATTAGAAAAAGTGTTTTTAATTGCTGGACCTGTACTAAAACAGGCAAGTTTACCTCCTTCATCTTCTGTCGCCTTAAAGTGATCTTTATAAAAAACCCATACTAAAAACGCTCCTAACATTGCTCCAATCATTTCTCCAGCTATATATTCGGGAACTAAATCCCAAGAAAGTTTCCCTGCGGTTGCCAAAGCAACAGTTACCGCCGGATTTAAATGAGCACCACTATATGGACCCGCAACTACTACCCCAACAAAAACGGCCAAAGCCCAACCTGTTGTTATTACTATCCATCCTGAATTATTTCCTTTTGTTCCATTTAAAACTACATTGGCAACTACTCCATTCCCTAAAAGAATAAGCATCATTGTACCTAATATTTCTGCTACTAAAATTGACATAATATTATATTTTAAAGGTTAATCTTCTATCCAATTTTGAGCACACTTAACAGCTTTATGCCAGTAATGCAACATTTTTTCAACTTTCTCTTCCTCTAATTGCGGATAGAATTCTTTATCTACTATCCATTGGGATTGAATATCATCAACACTATCCCAATAACCAACAGCTAGCCCAGCTAAATAAGCAGCACCTAATGCAGTTGTTTCTAATGTTTTTGGTCTAATAATTTTAAATCCAAATAAATCTGATTGAATTTGCATTAACAAGTCACTTGCAGCAGCACCACCATCAACTCTTAATTCAATACTTTTTTCACCTGCATCAGCCTCCATAGCTTTTACAATATCATACACTTGGAAAGCAATTCCTTCTAATGTTGCTCTTGCAATATGATTATCTGTAGTTCCTCTAGTAATTCCCATAATAACCCCACGAGCATATTGATCCCAATATGGAGCTCCTAACCCTGTAAGTGCTGGCACAAAATAAACGCCTCCATTATCTTCTACGGTATCAGCTAAGGTGTTTACACCTGGCGCAGTTTTAATAACTCTTGCACCATCACGTAGCCACTGAACTGCAGCTCCTCCTACAAATACACTTCCTTCCAAAGCATAGGTAGTTTTACCATTTATTTTCCAACCTATTGTTGTTAATAAATTATTTTCGGAATAAACTGCTTTTTCTCCTGTATTCATCAACAAGAAACAACCGGTTCCATAAGTATTTTTAACCATCCCTGGTTTCGTACACATTTGTCCAAATAATGCAGCTTGTTGGTCTCCTGCTATTCCCGCAATTGGAATTTTAGTAGAGAATAAAGTAGTAGCAGTAGTTCCATAAATTTCACTACTCTCTTTTACTGTTGGTAAAATTGCTTTAGGAATATTGAACAGCTCTAATAATTCTTCATCCCATTCTAACGTATGAATGTTTAACAACATGGTTCTACTCGCATTAGAAACATCTGTGATAAACATATTTCCACGTGTTAGTTTCCATACTAGCCAGGTATCAATTGTTCCAAAACATAATTTACCTGCTTCTGCTTTTTCTCTTGCCCCTTCAACATTGTCAAGAATCCACTTTAATTTTGTTGCAGAGAAGTATGCATCTAAAACCAATCCTGTTTTCTTTTTAATCATATCAATATGGCCTGCTTCTTTTAACTCATCACAATACTTTGAAGTTCTTCTATCTTGCCAAACAATTGCATTGTAAATAGGCTCACTAGTTTCGCGATCCCAAACAACAGTTGTTTCTCTTTGATTAGTAATTCCAATCGCAGCTATATCTTCACCTGTGATGCCTTTTTGAGCAACAACTTCAGCAGCTACAGATATTTGAGACGACCATATTTCATTCGCATCATGCTCAACCCATCCTGGTTTTGGGAAAATTTGCTCAAATGGTTTCTGAGAAACCTTTACTATTTCACCATTTTTATTAAATAAAATCGCTCTGGATGATGTTGTGCCTTGGTCTAAGGCTAATATTAATTTATTTTCCATTATATATTGGTTGTTTTGGTTAATTTGTTCGTATTCTTACAAAATATAATTAGATGTAATTTCTTGATATTCTGCCACTTGATTTTTTTGCCAATCAAGATCTTTTCCCATTTCAGTTGCCATAACTTCCGCAACTCTTGGTGCCATTCTAATACTTTCCTTAGCATCTAGCAGTTGACAACGAGTTCTTCTTGCCAGAAAATCTTCCACAGTGCGAGCCATTTCATTTTTAACAGCCCAAACCACCTGAGCATCTATCACCTCAAGCTTTTTACTAATTATATTGCTATTTCCATTTACTTTTGCAATTTTTAATATTTCATTTTCATCAGAACCATAAAAATAAAGAGGATTGTTATGATCTACATTTTCTTTATATCCATGTATCTTTAAATGCTTTGTTTTTGATGGTACATGTTTCCATCCGTGATTTTTTTCAGTTTTATCAACTAAATCCTGCCCCATTTTTCTATATGTTGTCCATTTTCCACCAACCATTGTCAACAATCCCGAATCAGAAGTAAAAATTTTATGACTTCTTGATATCTCTTTCGTTTTTTTTCCATCACCACTTGGAGCAGCCAAAGGTCGAAGCCCAGCAAATACGCTTAAAACATCGCTTCTTTTTGGAGATTTTTTCAAATATCTTCCTGCTGTATTTAAAATAAATTCTATTTCTTCCTCAAGAGCAATTGGCTCTAAAGATTCCTTTTCTATTGGAGTATCAGTAGTTCCAATCACTACTCTATTATGCCAAGGCACTAAAAACAAAACTCTACCATCATCCGTTTTAGGAATCATAATAGCATCATTTTCAGGTAAAAACGATTTATCCAACATTAAATGTACACCTTGACTTGGAGCAATTGTTTTTTTTGCATTTGGAGAATCCATTCTTAAAACATCGTCAGCAAACACTCCGGTTGCATTTACTATTTGTTTTCCTTTTATTTTATATTCAATTCCTGTTTCTTCATCAATAAACTCAACACCCGAAACTTTCCCTTCCTTATTTTTAACTAGCCCCTTTACATTGCAATAATTTAAAACTATTGCGCCCATTTCAGAAGAAGACTGCAATGTATTAATTGCCAATCTAGTATCATCAAACTGACCATCATGATACACAACACCAGCAGTAATTTTCTCAGCATTAATGTTTGAAATTCTTTTAAGGGTTTTTGCTTTCGAGATTCTTTTTGACCTTCCTAAACTTAATTTACCAGCTAGCAGGTCATATAGCGTTAAACCAACAGTATATTGTAATTCATCAAACAATCCTTGCGTAGGAATTATAAACGACTGATTTTTAACTAAATGAGGTGCATTTTGAGTTAGCAGCCCCCTTTCTACAACGGCCTCTCTCACCAAACCTACATCTCCTTGAGCTAAATACCGAACTCCACCATGAACTAATTTTGTACTTTTGCTCGAAGTTGACTTTGTAAAATCAGATTTCTCCAATAACACTACAGAATACCCACGTGCCGAGGCTTCTAATGCAATTCCAATTCCTGTTGCCCCACCACCAATAACTATGAAATCATACTCATTTGAGCTTTTTCCAACCTTATTAATCATTTCACTTCTTACCATGACTTCTATTATAATTTGTTTAAACTTATTCTTTTCTACAATGTAAATTTATAAATTTTAGAAACATTTCGAAACTTTTTGAAACTTTTTTTTAGTAATTTTTCATTTTAGTAGGTTTCATAAGCGTTCCGCTATAACGTTTTAGTTTCGTTTTATATCAATTTAACATACTTTTGTGTTATTATTAGGTTTCGTTTTAGAAAATTTTCAATCTATTTCTTCTTAAAAGTTACTTTCATCACACAAAACTGAAACATTCTAGTCAATTTTTTACGTATATTTGTTTAAAAACATGAATTACTATGAGCATTAAAATAGCAGAAAGACACAAGCTAATCCTTAACAAATTAGAAAAAGATGGCTCAGTTACAGTTTCCGAACTAAGTAAAGAATTTAACGTTTCATCCGTAACCATAAGAAAGGATTTAAAGCTTTTAGAAGAATTAAACTTATTATTTAGATCACATGGAAAAGCTATACCATCAAATCCATACGCCACAGAAAAAACGGTTAACGAAAAAGAAAAGCTCCATAAAGAAGAAAAATTTAGAATAGCCCAATGTGCAGTAGACACTTTAGTTCCAAATGACAGCATTATTCTCGCATCAGGCACTTCAATTATTGAATTTGCACATCAACTCAACGATATTACTGATTTAACAGTACTTTCCGCATCATTAAACGCAGCCCTTATAATCTCAGAAAAAACAAATATCGATGTTCTTCAGCTAGGTGGCGTTCTTAGGAAAAGCTCATCCTCAGTAATTGGCCCTATTTCTGAAAAAATGTTAGCTGAATTTACTTGCACTAAATTATTTTTAGGAGTTGACGGAATAGATTTAGAATACGGATTAACAACCACCAGCTCAATGGAAGCATCATTAAACAAAGCAATGATTAACGCTGCACAAAAGATTATTGTATTAGCCGACTCGTCAAAATTTGGCAGAAAAGGTTTTGGCAGAATATGTGGCTTAGAAGAAGTTGACCAAATTATAACCGACAAAAATATTGATAGTAAAACTCATGCTAGATTAACCGAATTTGGAATTGAAGTAACCCTAACTTAAAAACACACAACTAAAAAATATTAAAATGAAATACATCTTTACAATTACAACACTTTTTATAGCTATCTCAAGTTTTTCTCAAATGAATAATGAAAAAAAAATTGGGGATAAAATAACCAATTTCTCAGGAATTGATGAAAACGGAAAAGAATGGAATTCATCGAATATTGACTCCAATTTTTTAGTAGTTTATTTTTACCCTGCAGCAATGACTGGAGGCTGCACAAAACAAGCTTGCGCATACCGAGATGACAAATCTTCATTCTCCAATCTTGGAATTTCAGTTGTAGCCATTAGCGGTGACGACGTTGAAAATCTAAAACACTTTAAAGACAATTATCAATTAAATTTCCCTTTACTTTCAGACAAAACTGGTGAAATTTCTAAGTTATTTGGAGTTCCAATTAAAAAAGGAGGATCAATAAAAAGAATAATCAACAACGAAGAGCTTATTTTTTCACGTAATCTTACAACACCTAGATGGACTTTTGTTTTAAACAAAAAAAGAGAAATTATATACAAAAACGCAGAAGTGAATGCAGCTGAAGACAGCAAAAAAGTGAAAGAAGTTATTAAAAATTATTTAAAATAAAACATTAACACCTCTATTCTAATTACCACTACTAATTAAACAAAAATGAAATTTCTAACTGTAACTCTAATTGTTCTCACTTTATTATCATGCTCAACACCACCTAAAACATACCAAGAAAGCATTCAACAATTTCAATATAAATTAAATACACAATTCGCTGATAGAAATGAATCACCGCTAACCAATGAAGATTTCAAAACATTTAAATCATTAGATTTTTTTAATATTGATGAAAATTATAAAGTTAACGCTAGTATCACCCATACACCTAATGCTCCAATTTTCGAAATGCCAACCACAACAGAAAGAGCTCCGCTATACAAAAAATACGGAATTGCCAAATTTGAATTAAACGGAACCACCTTGGAGTTAAGCATTTACCAAAACCACGATTTAAATTTAACCCCAAACAACAACTATTTATTTTTACCATTTAACGACAAAACCAACAGCACATCTTCATATAGCGGCGGAAGATACATTGACCTAGAAATCCCAAAAAATAACAACAACAAAATAATTATCGATTTTAACAAGTCCTATAATCCGTATTGCGCATACAACCACAAATTTTCCTGCCCAATTCCTCCAAGCGAAAACATTTTGCCCATAGAAATTCTAGCAGGAGTTAAGGATTTTCATAAACCACAAAACAAATAACCTATTAAACAAATTAACAAAAAAAACCCGCTTAATATATTAAGCAGGTTTTTATATTTATTTTAAATTTTATAAAAAATTAATGCTGATTTAATCGAAAGTCAGGATATGCATCCATACCATGCTCATGTATATCCAACCCTTCTTGCTCTTCTTCGGACGAAACTCTAATACCAACAGTACTTTTTAATGTTTTAATAATTGCATAAGCAGACACCAAACAGGTAACACCCACAGCAACAACACCAATTATTTGATATCCAAATTGAGCCCAACCAGCTAAATCTCCAAATATTCCAACCGCTAACGTACCCCATATACCACAAATTAAATGAACAGCTATTGCACCAACAGGATCATCTAATTTTAACTTATCTATTAAAGAAACACCTAACACAATAAGCGCCCCAGCAATAAACCCAATAACAATTGAATCTGTTACACTCATTAAATCAGCTCCAGCCGTAATCCCAACTAGCCCTCCTAGAACTCCATTTAAAAACATAGACAAATCATATTGCTTATATTTAAATAAAGAAACTAAAAAAGCAGACATTCCCCCGGATGCAGCAGCAACACAAGTTGTAACTAACACAAGTGAAGTAGCTCCAGGATCTGCAGACAACACAGAACCTCCATTAAAACCGAACCAACCTAACCAAAGAATAAAAACTCCAGCAGTTGCAAAAGGCATATTATGACCAGGAATAGCTCCTACGGAACCATCTTTTTTAAATTTACCAATACGAGCTCCCAATAACCAAACAGCAACTAAAGCTGCCCAACCACCAACTGAATGCACCAATGTTGAACCTGCAAAATCATAGAACCCTAACTCATCCAACCAACCTAATCCCCATTTCCAAGAACCAACAATTGGATAAACCAAACCTACATAAACAAGTGCAAATACCATAAATGCTCCCAATTTAACTCTTTCAGCTACAGCTCCAGACACAATTGTTGCAGCAGTAGCCGCAAACATACCTTGAAATAAAAAGTCAGTCCAATAAGTATAACCTCCATCAGCATACTCTGCCGTCAATCCATTCTCAGGTAAACTTAGACCAAATAAATCAACAAAATAATCTGGCAACACACCTCCCCAAATAAACGAACCAGGATACATTAAATTAAAACCTACTAAAGCATAGAGTATCAACCCAATACATATAATAAATACATTTTTAAACAAAATGTTTATTGTGTTTTTTTGTCTTGTTAATCCAATTTCTAAAAGCGAAAATCCTAAATGCATTAAAAATACCAACGCGGTACATATCATCATCCAAACATTATTCACTGTAAATAGCGTTTCTTCCATAATATAATCTTAAATATTTTTTAGTTTAGCGTATCTGAACCCTTTTCTTTTGTCCTTATTCTGTAAGCCTCTTGAATATCTGAAACAAAAATTTTTCCATCACCTACATGCCCTGTAGCTCCAGAATCCATAATTGCCTTAACAGTTCTTTCTAAAAAAGGATCAGAAACCACAATTGATAAATACCTCCTCTGTATATCTGAAGTACTATAGCTTACACCTCTATAAACGTGCCCTTGCTTTTCATTTCCAACACCAGTTACATCCCAGTAACTAAAAAAATTAACCTCAATTTCATGTAAAGCTTCCTTCACTTCATTGAATTTGGATTTTCGAATAATTGCTTCAATTTTCTTCATAATAAACTGTTTTATATAATTGATCGTGTGCAAAAGTAAAAAAAAATATTAACCCCCTATAAATTATAGGGGGTTAATATTTTTTTTTACAAAAAATGCAATATTACCCCATACTTTTTAATACATGCAAATCAATAAATGATTTTTTAAGAATATTATACAAAACAAAATTGCCTAACAACACATGGTCATTAGACAATTTTTAAACTAAACCTCAATTATATATTTTTATAAAGTGGCAATTTACATTAAGATACACCTAATGAAAATACACACTAGAATGAATAAATTGCAGCTATTAAGAATGAAGATAATTTATCTGTAGCCAATCCATCAGCATCAACATACGGCATATCATCACTCCAAGAGTCTAATCTAATCTCTGGCTTGATTGTTAAATTTTCAACAGTATAACTTCCCGTAAGAGTTGTAGCAAAAACACTTTTTTCAGGATCAACATCAGACTTAGTTCCAAAATACTCCCCTCTTAAACCTAATGTAAAACCATCTGAAAGACCTAACTGAGGATACAGTGCAGCACCATAAAAACCTTCACCATCGTTATCTGCAAGAGCAGCATTAATTCCTAAGTAAAAAGAATCTGACACATCAAAACCACCTGTATAATCAATTTCAAAACCTAATGCTTCTCCATTATCATAATATAAATTTAAGTACTGACCTGCAATTCCAAATTGAGCACCAAGAGAGTAATTACCTGTTAAGTTATTATTTACATCCGTAACATTCATAATAGCCAACATTAAACTAGCGCTTTCAGATAAAGCAAAATCCGCTTTTAAACCTACGTGTGAAAAAGGCCCACTTGAAAACAAATATGAAGTACTATAGTTAAAATTACCTACTGGAGAAATAACTTCATACCCTAAGAACGTATTAAATCTACCCATTGTTAAAGTTGTACTTTCTGAAACATTTAAATAAGCATATAACTGATTTAAGTTATAACCACCTGTAGCGTCATCACCACGTGGCCCAAAAGTAATATCAGCTACAACACCAGTTTTTTCACCTTCATAAGCCGCAACAATATTAGCCATTCCCATTGCAAAACCTAATTCATTAGCAAATGACGACCCAAAAGATTGAGCATCAGTATCAGAAGCACTCAAATTAGTTTGGTAATACGCATCTACAGACCCGCTTAAACTTAATTTTTTCTCTGCTTTTTCTTCTTGAGCATAACCTGAAGCCGTTACAAAAATTACAGCTAAAAGTAGAAATGCCTTTACGTATGTACTTTTTAAAATTGTTTTCATTTTTTTAATTTTTATTTATTAATGTTCTTTATTATTTAACCTATCTTATTAATTATATACACTTGATTTATGTTCGTGCTCATCTAATCCATCTACCTCTTCTACTTTAGAAACTCTTAACCCAATAGTTTTCTTTAAGATAAACAACACTACAAATGCAGTTGCCGCAGCCCAAGCTCCAATTGCCACAACACCAATTGCCTGAACACCTAATAGTGAAACACCTCCACCATATAACAATCCACCATCAGTTGCGAACACCCCAACCAATAAAGTTCCTAGCGCACCACAAACACCGTGTACCGAAACTGCACCAACAGGATCATCAACTTTTAATTTTTTATCGATAAAATCAATTGACAACACAACAACAGAACCTCCGATTAGCCCAATAACAAAAGCACCTGCAGGACTAACTGCTGCACAACCAGCGGTTATTGCAACCAAACCAGCTAAAGCACCATTCAACGTCATAGACACATCTGGCTTTCCATATCTTATCCAAGAAACACACATAGCAGCAAGAGCTCCAGCCGCAGCAGCCAAGTTTGTAGTAATAACAATACCCGCAACAGCATTTGCACTATCTCCTGAAATAGCTAATTCAGAACCAGCATTAAAACCAAACCAACCTAACCATAAGATTAGCACACCTAAAGCCCCTAACACCAAGTTATGACCTGGAATCGCGTTCGATTTTCCATTTGTATATTTCCCTAACCTAGGACCCACTAAAATTGCAGCCACTAGTGCAGCCCATCCACCAACTGAATGTACTACAGTTGAACCAGCAAAATCAACAAAACCAAGTTCTGTTAACCAACCTTCACCTTGCCACACCCAGTGACCAGAAATTGGATAAATAACCACAGTCATTATAAAAGAAAAGATAATATACGTAGTAAACTTTGTTCTACCAGCAATTGCCCCTGAAACAATAGTTGCAGCAGTCGCAGCAAATACAGTTTGAAAAAACAAGTTATGCATATCTTCTACATTATCGTAAAACAACGTTGGCTTCCCTATAAAAGAACCTATTGTTTCTCCATACATTACAGTATAACCTATTGCCCAGAACCCAATACTCCCAATACAAAGGTCCATTACATTTTTCATAATTATATTTCCTGCGTTTTTCGATCTGGTAAACCCAACCTCAACAAGGGTAAAACCCGCTTGCATAAAAAACACTAAAATTCCGCAGATCACAATCCACATTAAATCCAATACAGCGTTAGCTTCCATAATTTTTTATTTTTTAATAATTAGTTAATTCTTTTTTTTAATTTTTTAGTTTACAGCGTCAGTTCCTTTTTCCTTGGTTCTAATTCTATAAACCTCATCAATTGTAGAGACAAATAATTTACCATCTCCTACCATTCCTGTTCCTGCAGATTTTAGAATTGCATCAATAGTTATATCTAAGAAAGGATCAGAAACTACAATAGACAAAAATCTTCGTTGTATATCTGTTGTGCTATAACTAACACCTCTATAAACATGACCTTGTTTTTCGTTTCCAACTCCAGTTACATCCCAGTAACTAAAAAAATTGACTTCAATTTGATGTAAAGCTTCTTTAACTTCATCAAATTTTGACTTTCTAATAATAACTTCAATTTTCTTCATAATAAAGTGATTTTTATAATTGATTTCTTGACAAAAATATATTTATTTTTTTTACCCCCCTAATTTTTAGGGGTAGTAAATGTTATTTTTACATTTTATTTATTTTTACCCCTATTTTTTTAGGGTTTTGCAATTTTGATATGCTATTTTATCAATTTTAGACTTCTTTTACCTGAGCTTTACAACTTCACGGATAATAGAAGACATAAAAAAAATGTTAAATAGTTTAATTTTGAAGATTCAACGCATAACAAATCAGCTAGAAAACTGATTATCTAAGCTAGAATTATAAAATTAGATGGAGAATTAACCTAAATGAGAAATATGATAGGTTTATATAAAAAATAGAATATAATTAAGTTACACCGTTAAATAATGCATTATTTAAACAACACTTAAATATATAATTGAATAATACTTTGAATATTTAATGAAATAAATTCCATAAAAACAAAACATTAGGAAAAGGTAATAATTATACTAATAAAAATGGTAAATCAATTATTTAAAATCCAATTTACTAACATCCACCCAACTCCATTTACCCATTACAGTGCCGTTTTGCAAGGTTATAACACCTGGGTTTGACCTAATAATTGTTTTTAACATGGTTTCATCACCAAACAACATATCGAAATTTAAATTATATGTGTTTTTTATTTCAGAAAATTCTTCATTTAAAGAAGACGACAATGCATATACCAAATATCCATTATCAATTGCTTTATCTGTAACAACTTTAATATTTGAAAAACCCTCTTTATCACTAACACTTAAATTATATGCCACAACTAACATTACCTTATCACCTTGTAATATTGAAGTTGTAAGATCTTCTCCATCACTAGATTCCAAATAAAAATCATGAATTGGAGGCTCTATGTCGCCCACATATTCCATACCATCTGGAATGTTTTTTCCAATTGCATAAGGTCTAAAATCTATTAAAGGTAAATGGACTAACACATAATATATAATATATAAGAAAAGAAAAAACGAAAGAAACGAACTCCATTTAGCAACACTAATATTAAATAATGGTTTAATTTCTTTAACACCAATAACTAAAATAGCAATAAACGCAATTAATACTATATTTTTATAAAAAGTTCCCCAACTGGATAGTTTTACAGCATCACCAAAACAGCCACAATCTGTTACCTTATTATAATATGCCGAATACCACGTTAAAAAAAGAAATACCAATATAATACCAAGCAAACTCCAAACAGTTAATTTTGGCAAATACCCAACCAACAACATAACACCAAGCATTATCTCTGCTAATATTAATATAATAGAAAAAGGTAATGCATAGGGAATTAAAAATTCTAGATTTAAAACATCAGCTCCAAAATACTCTTGAAACTTATATGTTGACCCCAAAGGATCGACTAATTTTACAAATCCTGAAAAAATAAATGTTAAAGAAACGATTAAGCGAGAAATGTGAATTAGTATTTTCATTGTTTTAAGCTTCATTTATATGTATAAGTGCAAACACTGCGTAATTAATCATGTCTTGATAGTTAGCATCAATCCCTTCTGAAACCAATGTTTTCCCTTTATTATCCTCAATTTGTTTTACTCGTAACAACTTCTGTAAAATTAAATCGGTTAATGAGCTAACACGCATATCACGCCACGCTTCACCATAATCATGATTTTTATCTTCCATTAATTGCTTAGTAATTGCAATTTGCTCATCATAATAAGTAATGGCCTCCTCATTTGATAAATCTGGTTGTTCAACAACTCCTTTGTCTAGTTGAATTAACGCCATAATTGAATAATTAATAATTCCAATAAATTCAGAAACTTCACCTTCATCAACTTTTCTGGTAGAATTTTGCTGCAACTGACGAATTCGTTGTGCTTTTATAAAAATTTGATCGGTTAAAGATGGTAAACGTAAAATTCGCCAAGCACTTCCATAATCTTTTAGTTTATTTATATATAATGATCGACATTTTTCAATAACTGCGTCGTATTGTTTTGAAGTTTGTTGCATGTAACTTTAAATATTTCCGTAAATTTCGAACAAATTTAATGAATTAACCAAACATTTAATAAATAATGAAGAAAGTTGCTGTTTTTTGTGGTTCAAGTTTAGGATTTAGTGAAGTTTATAAAAATGATGCCATAAAACTTGGTAATTATTTTGCTGAAAACAACATTGGATTAGTATATGGAGGTGGAAAAATTGGAATGATGGGTGTTTTAGCGGATACCATTATAGATAAAAAAGGAGAAGTAATTGGCGTAATTCCAGGTTTATTAAGACACGAAGAAGTTGCTCATACAAATATTACAGAAATGATAGTGACTAAAACCATGAGTAAACGAAAGGTTAAAATTAGTAGATTGGTCGACGGCTACATTGCTCTTCCTGGTGGATTTGGAACTTTGGACGAAATTTTTGAAGCACTAACACTAGGTCAATTAGGAATTGAGCAAAAACCTGTGGGAATTTTAAATACAAATGGTTTTTTTAATTTTTTAATTAAACAACTAGACGTAATGGTTAAAGAAGGATATTTAAAACAATCTAATAAAGACATGTTAATTGTATCTAATTCTATTGATGATTTATTGATGCAAATGTTTAATTACAAAGCTCCGGTGATGACCAAAGTAATTAATACAGTTGTGAGCTAATGAGTAGTATTAATTGTAATGGAACATTAATTAACTTAAACGCCCCAAAAGTAATGGGGATTCTAAATATAACTCCCGACTCTTTTTTTGATGGCGGTAAACACTCAACCAATGAATTAATTATTAAGCACGTTAAAAAAATGCTAAACGAAGGAGCTACCTTTATAGATATTGGTGCTTATTCATCTCGACCTGGAGCCAAACATATTTCAGAAAAAGAAGAATTAATCAGACTACTTCCTGTTTTAGAATTAATCTTAAAAAATTTCCCGAAAGCAAGAATCTCTGTAGATACTTTTAGAAGTAACGTTGCCGAAAAAGCTATAATAGAAGGTGCTAGTTTAATTAACGATATCTCTGCAGGTGCAATGGACACTAAAATGTTTAGCACGGTTGCAAAACTTCAAGTACCATATATAATAATGCATATGCAAGGCACACCACAAACTATGCAAACAAATCCAAGCTACAAAAATGTAGTAACCGATGTGCTGTATTACTTTTCTGAAAAATTGCAACAATTACGATTGGAAGGTATTAACGATATTATTGCAGATGTTGGCTTTGGCTTTGGAAAAACCATTGAACATAATTACACTTTATTAAATAACCTTGAATTGTTTAAAAATCTTGAAATTCCAATACTTTCTGGTATTTCTAGAAAATCTATGCTGTACAAGCCTTTAAATATTTCATCAAACGAGGCTCTTAACGCAACAACTATTGCAAATGTAATAGCATTGCAAAAAGGGACAAATATTTTAAGAGTGCATGATGTTAAAGAGGCTATGGAAGCAATAAAAATTTTAGATTTACTTAGTTAAAAAGAATGAAAAAACTCACACTACTATTAATATTCGCTATATCTATTAGCTGTTCAAAAAAAGAAATAAAAATCCCAACATTAGCTATTAATGGAATTCAGGAAGTACACGACCACTCTCAGGTTTGGATGTTTTTAAAAATTGAAGACAATGATACTATTGCTGATATAAACAGAAAAAATACTATCAGCTCAACCAACTGGATTTATAACATTGATAAAAATCTACCTCTAAAATCCATAATTCCTTCTATAAATAAATTAAAACACAAACATGCTAATGGAATTCATTCAAAAGAAGGCAAGCATGATTATTTTAGCTACTCAGATACTATTTCTAAAAAACTTTCTTTTATTGAATTTGATAAAACAACATTTATTACCGACAGCGTTTTATCTAAAACTTTTATTAAAGAAAACAGCCAAGACTATAGTAATTACAACAACATAAGCTTAACTTTCAATCCAACAAACACTTGGGTTAATGATGCAAAAATGGAAAACGGAGAATTCAAAGAAACCCTGCTTCAATTTGTTGAATTTTCTGCTGAAGGTAATCAAACAATGCTACATTTAAATTTTAATCAAAACCTCAGGTACAAGGATTATCTGCTATATTTAACCCAAATACAATCGTTAAGGAATAACGCAATTTTAACAAATAACATTGAGTTTATTTTCGACCCAAATAAAGTTCCCGATTGCGGATGTGATTAAGCAACCAATATGTAATCTTTTTCCTATTTTTACAAAAAAAATAAACTAATGCTAGACTTTTTAGACTTTACTTTTCTTGATGCACTAGACATAGTATTAGTTGCTCTTTTGCTGTATTACATATATAAACTTTTAAAAGGAACTGTTGCTATTAATATTTTTATTGGTATTGCGTTGGTGGTTTTAATTTGGAAAATTACTCAAGCCTTACAAATGGAAATGCTTAGCGGCTTGTTGGGTACTTTAATAAGTGTTGGAGCCATCGCAGTTCTAATTGTTTTCCAGCCTGAGGTTCGTAAATTTTTATTAATGCTTGGGTCCACAAATTTTTCAAACAAAAGAAATTTTTTAAAACAATTAAAATTTTTAAATACCGAAATTCATACCAATATGAATGTAGAAACTATTATTGCCGCCTGTGAAGCAATGGCCTCTACAAAAACAGGTGCTTTAATTGTTTTGGAAAGAACCCATAATTTAGACTTTGTAAAAAATAGTGGTGATATAATGAATGCAGAAATTAATCAACCAATTTTAGAAAGCATTTTCTACAAAAATAGTCCACTACACGATGGAGCTCTAATTATTAAAGAAAATTACATAATCGCAACTCGTATAATACTACCATTATCAAAAAAACAACTACCATCTCGGTTCGGCTTAAGACATAGAGCTGCAATTGGTATTACTGAAAAAACCGATTGTTTATGTATTGTTGTTTCCGAAGAAACCGGAAAAATTACTTATATTAAAGATGGTGAATTTGTTCTATATAAAAATACTAATGAATTGATTGAAACTATAAGGTACGATTTAAATTAACTCTAATTTTACACAACCTCATTGGCAAATTGCATATCGTATAAATTTTTATAATAACCTTCTTTCTCTAACAATTCAGCATGAGAACCTTGCTCTACAATTAAACCTTTATCCATTACAATAATTCTATCTGCTTTTTTTACGGTAGTTAATCTATGGGCAATAATAATTGAAGTTTGATATTTAGTTATTTTATCTGTTGCCTCTTGAATTAATTTTTCTGAATATGAATCAATTGATGATGTTGCTTCATCCAAAATTAACACACTGGGATTACTAACATAGGCTCTTAAAAAGGCTATCAATTGTCGTTGACCAGATGAAAGCATAGCTCCCCGCTCTTTTACATTGTAATTATAATCGTTTGGTAAACTCATAATAAACTTATGAATTCCAATTTCTTTTGCCGCTTTTTTTACATCATCTAAAGAAACACCCTCTTTATTTAAAACAATGTTATTAAAAATGGTATCTGAAAATAAAAAAACATCTTGCAAAACCACTGCAATTTGATTTCTTAAGGACTGTAATGTATATTGAGCAATATTATGATTATCAATACAAATTTCACCATTATCTATATCGTAAAAACGATTTACTAAATTAATTATAGTGGATTTTCCCGCTCCGGTGGCACCTACTATTGCTACAGTTTCCCCAGCTTTAACGTTAAATGATATACCTTTTAAAACTTCTTCACCTTTTATATAACTAAAACGAACATCTTTAAAAGCTATATCACCTTTAAAATGCTCGGCAACAACTGTCCCATTTTTTGCAATTCTACTTTCAGTGTCCAATATTTCAAAAATACGATCACCGGCAACCATACCCATTTGCAAAGTATTAAACTTATCAGCAATTTGTCTTAAAGGTCTAAACAACATTTGAGACATCATAATAAAAGCTACTATTTCACCCGCATTAGTAATTCCTGAATTAACAATGTCAATTCCTCCAAACCAAACAATTAAACCTACTGCTATAGAAGTTAACACTTCCGCAATTGGAAAAAATATGGAATAATACCAAACTGTTCTTATATAGGCTTTTTTATGCTTTTCGTTAATTTTTACAAAGTTCTCATATTCTAATTTTTCGCGATTAAACAGTTGAACAATATTCATCCCTGTAACTCTTTCTTGCACAAAGCCATTTAAATTAGCAACTTGAGTTCTTACTTCTTGAAATGATGATTTAATAGCAATTTGAAATATTTTTGTAGCATATATTAAAATTGGCAGCACAATAAAAGCAACCAATGCCAGCTTCCAATTAATCAATAGCATTACAATTGCCACTACAAGCATTTTTAATAAATCACTTATAATCATAAACAAACCTTCACCAAAGAACTGTGCTATTGTTTCGGTATCTGAAACCAAACGTGTAACCAATTTACCCACAGAAGATTTATCGAAATAGGCCATTTTAAATTGCAACATATGATTTTGCAATTTCACTCTAATATCTTTTATAATATGTTGTCCTAGCCAGTTAACTTTGTAGATAAATACAAATTGCAACAAAACTTCCAAAATTAAAAAACCGCACATTATTAGCGAAAAATTTAACAAACCTACTTTGTCTTTACTCTCGAAGTATGTGTTTATTATTTCTTGAAGCAAAATTGGCTTAGCAACAGCTACTACCGAAAGAATAATTGCGGCAAGTGTACTTATAATAAATTCATAACGGTAACTCTTTGCAAAAGACATTAACCTGCTAAATATTTTTAAATCAAAGGCTTTACCTGTAATTTTTTTACTCATTTATAAATACTTTTTTAGGATACTTTACTTCAGTTAAAAACAAACCGCGTGCAGGAGCCGATGGCCCCGCATTTTTCCTATCTTTACTTTCTATTATTTTAATAAAATCTTCAATTGTAATTTTCCCAACTCCAACATCAATTAGAGTACCAACTACGGCGCGCACCATATTTCGTAGAAAACGATCGGCCGAAATATGAAAAACTAAATCATTTCCTTTCCTTACCCAAACAGCATTAGTTACATCGCAATTATACGTTTTAACATCAGTGTTAGAGCGAGAAAAACACTTAAAGTTGGCGAAAGTTAATAAAATTTCAGCCGCTTTATTCATTAATTCAACATTTAACTTTTTATTAATAAGTTGCCAGGTTGTATCTGTTAAAAAAGGATTTTTACCAAAATAAATACGGTATTCATAGCTTCTACTAAGTGCATCAAACCTTGCATGCGCATCGTCAAATACTTTAAAAATATTAAGCACCGCAATATCAATAGGTAGTAATGAGTTCATTTTATATAAAAATTCATTAGAATCAATTGAAGCATCATAGTCGAAATGAGCAAACAATTGTTGAGCATGTACGCCAGAATCTGTTCTTCCTGCTCCAACAACATTAATATCACATCTTAATATCGTTGTTAAAACCTTATTAATTAATTCTTGAATTGTTATAGCATTTGGCTGTAATTGCCATCCATGATAATTTGTTCCTTTATATGCTATTTCTATAAAATATCTCAATTGAAATGCTAATTTTGTACGACTGCAAATATAATGCTTATTTGTGAGTTTAAATTTTCAATAAGAATGAAAAAAATTATTTTACTTTCCGATACGCACAGTTTTATAGATGACCAAATACTTAAGTATATTAAAAAAGCAGACGAAGTTTGGCACGCTGGAGATATTGGAAGTATTGAGGTTGCTGATATCATTTCTAAATTAAAACCATTAAAGGCTGTTTACGGAAACATTGATAATAGCACTATTAGATCTGAATTTCCGTTAGATAATAAGTTCGAAACAGAAGGTGTTTCTGTTTGGATTACCCACATTGGAGGTTACCCAAACAAGTATGATTTTAGAGTAAAAGATGAACTTATCGCAAATCCTCCTAAAATTTTTATAAGCGGGCATTCACATATTTTAAAAGTAATTTATGATAAAAAATTAAACCTGCTGCATTTAAACCCTGGCGCCGCTGGTAAAAGTGGCTTTCATAAAGTAAGAACAATGCTTCGTTTTCAAATTTCAAAAGGAAATATTTCTAATTTAGAAATTATTGAATTAGAAAAACGTTAATTCTCAATTGGAACAGAAATAAAAATTTGAGTTCCTTCTTTTGAAGAATTTACTTCTATTGTACCGTATAAAACTTTTATTCTAGCTTTAACTTGATTTAAACCAATTCCTGCTTTACCCGAAATTCCCTTAGCGTCAAAACCAACTCCATTATCAGAAACATTTATAATTAAATTTGCATCTAACTGCTCTAATGAAATAATCCCTTTTTTTGCTTTACTATGCTTTAAAATATTATTAACACATTCATTTATAATATTAAACATTTTAATTTCAAAATTTTCTGAAAATCTACCTATATCTTTAGATATACAAATTAAACTAATACTTGAATTTGATGATTTTTCACACAAATCTTGAACTGCTACTGATAATCCAAATTTTACAAGTACTGATGATATTAAGTTGTGCGACAAATCTCTAATTTGCTCTGAAGCTTCATCTAATATTTGTTGAGCTTTTTCAATTTCAGTTGGAACATTTTCCTTTAATTTCTTTTTACTTGCATACAAATGTAAATTTGTTGCAGATAGTAAGGCACTAACATTATCATGAAGTACATTAGCAATCTTTTTTCGTTCTTCAAGTCTCCCATCTAAAGTAGCCGCTAAAATTTTTGATTGATTATCGGTTTTTATTTTTTCAATTTTATTCTGACTTAAAAGCTGCTCTTGATTTATTTGTAATACGTGATTTCTCTTGTTTAACTTATACAATTTATGTAAAAAATAAACGCCTAATAACAGTATTATTACTGCTATACTTAGGCCAAAAGTTAAATACTCTGCATCCTTTCTTTTGGCTTTTTCAATTTCTTTTTCCTTTTCTTTCTTCTCTAAATTATATTCAGATTGTATAACCGCAATTTCCTTATACTTTAACTCCTTTTGTAAAGAATCATTAAGTGAAAAATATTTATCCTGATATTCAAATGCTTTTTTATAATCTTTTAGTTTGCTATATGCATACGCCATATTTATATATGACTTATTTCTAGTTTGTTTTTGTAAATCTTCTTGTCCAAAACCTACTAAATCAAATGCCTTTTGAAAAGTTTCTAAAGCATTCGTGTATTTCCCTTGCATATAATAAACACTCCCAATATTGTTTAAAATTCCTGCTTCAATATCTTTGTTCCCAAGAATTTTTTGAAAATTGGCTGCTATTTTAAAATATTTAATTGCACTATCGTAATCACCATTTAAATAAAATATGCCTGATAAATTTGAATATAATTTTGCTTTTAAATCCTCGTTATCTACTACTTTTTCACCAACTTCAACTGCTTTTTCATAAAAAACTTTTGCAGAATCAATTTGACTATCTCTTTGAAAATTTCCTCCTTTTTTAAAAAAAACATATTCTAGGTTTCTAAGATCATCAGAAATTAAAGGAATAACTTCGTTAAAAATTGATGTGGATTTTTTATAATCTCCATTTTCTCTATAAATATCAGCAAGTAAAATTTTTGCCTCAATAACCTTTTTATTTTCTTTAGTTATTTTTACTTCTTCAATATATTTATATAATTTCTCTAAAGCCTCTTCACTTTTGCCATCTTCTAAAAGTTTTTTAATAAGTTTTAAGCTTCCATTATCAGATTCTAAATAATTAAAATGTTCATAATCAAACTTAAAATTAGCGGCTGCTACATGGTTTATCCCTAAAAAAAGTATTAGAAAACAATATAAAACTTTATACATAATTGAAAAAATAGCTAAATATTAAACAATATTGTGTTTCATTGCATAAATAGCCAACCCAACAACATTTTTAACTTTCAACTTATTTATTAAATTTTTTCGATGAGTTTCAACAGTATTAACACTAATATGAAGTTTAGCACTTATTTCTTTTGAATTCATTTCCTTACAAATTAATTTTAGCACATCTATTTCTCTTGGAGTTAGCGCACTAAAAAAAGTTCCATCTTGAGAAATTTCTTCAATGCTAGATGGGTTTGTTGAAAATGTAAGAAGTAGTTTTTCTTTAATACTATCGCTAAAATATTGTTTTCCACTATAAACATCATTTATTGCATTAACAATGCTATGTCCCGCACATTTTTTTGCTAAAAAACCACGTGCGCCAATTTTTAAAACCTCTTTAATTAATTTAGAATCATCGTAACTAGACAACACAATAACACTTTGTTGTAAACCTTTACTTAAGAAGCTTTTTAAAACAGAAATTCCATCAATCTTTGGCATATTAATATCTAAAATTAAAATATCTGCCTTATGATTATCAAACCAACTCAATACTTCTTCTCCATTGAGCGAAGTACCAACAATTTCAATATTTTCTTCTGATGATAATACTGCAACCAAACCATCAATTAACAATTGATGGTCATCGGCAATATGAACTGTTATCTTTCTCATAAATTTCCCTTTGCAAATATATTATTTAATAAAATCCCATACCATACTTAAAAGTAATGAAATTTATCCATCACGGAAAACCGTTAGAAACAAAAAACCATTTTAATTAAAATTAAAATGGTTTTTCTGCACTAAATATACTAAGATGTTAGGTTTACCGCAATCTGTCGACAGATTTTACAAGCTCCTCATCCTTTTTAATTGCTTTATTAGCCATTACAACTAATAGTATCGTTAAAATTGGAATAAGCAACCCAATACCCTTCTCCGAAACTTCCATTTCTCCAGATAAGTTTTGTGCAAAATATACGAGCACACCTAATAAAATAAAGTTGATCAAAATTGAAAGACGTCCCAAAACAAATTGTAGTTGTCTTTTTTTATATTGAAATACCGCAATTAATGTTATTAAAGATGATACTAAAAACAATAATGTAATTAATTTCAATAACATACTATCGGTATTAAAGGAATCTGTAGCAAAATACTTATTTCCCTCTTCAGTAACCCATAAATTCAAGAAGAAAATTAACCCTCCCGAAAATAAAGTTGCTAATAACAAGTAAATAGTTTGTATCCTTTGAATCATAATAAATTGATGGATTGCAAAAATACATTTTATTTTTAAAGTTCTAAACATTATTATGTGAAATATTTTCATATATTTGCATATCAATTGACTCTTACAAAGCAATTCGACTACAATTAAAACAACTAACCATCATTTAGTTTACTCACAATAAAATTCTTAGAAAGAATAACATATTACGTACGTTTATAAAAACAATAATTACAAAATAACATAATGTTTGAAATTTCCCAACTAAAGGAGAAAACTCTTGTTGAGCTACAAGAGATAGCAAAAACAATTGGAGCTAAAAAATATAGCCAGCTTAAAAAATTAGATTTAGTATATTTAATTTTAGATATTCAAGCTTCTACGCCTTCCAAAGTTCTTAAAAAAGAACCTACAAATAGTGATAACAAACCGAAGCGTAAAAGAATTACTAAAAAAGTTCCTGTAAAAAAGGAATCTTCTCCTGCTAATACTGATAAGCCTAAACAAAATGAAAAAGTTATTGAAGCAAATGCTGTTCCAATAACAAAAGAAATTAAGCCTAATTTACCTAAAGAGGCTAATGGAGAAACTCCTAAAGAAACTCCTAAAGAAACTCCTAAAGGTAAACCTAATCAACAACCAAAAAAGGCTATTTCTAATTCTGAAGCAACATCAAAAACAGCTACAAGAGAGGCTAAACAACAAGTTAAGCAACCTGCAAAACAACAGACTAAACAACCTCACAAACAACAAAATCCGAATCAACAAAATAGAGGTAAACAACAAAATCCTAATCAACAAAAGGATCAAAAAGATTCTCGAAAAAACAACAATCGCTACAGAGATCCCGATTATGAATTTGACGGAATTATCGAAAGCGAGGGTGTACTAGAAATGATGCCTGATGGATACGGTTTTTTACGTTCATCTGATTACAATTATTTATCTTCGCCAGATGATATTTATTTATCTCAATCTCAAATAAAACTATTTGGATTAAAAACTGGTGATACTGTTAAGGGAGTTGTACGCCCACCAAAGGAAGGAGAAAAATATTTCCCTTTAATACGCGTTTCAAAAATTAATGGATTAAATCCAAATGTTGTAAGGGATCGTGTTTCTTTTGAGCACTTAACGCCCTTATTTCCAGAGGAAAAATTTAATTTAGCAGGGAGATCAAATACACTCTCTACTAGAATAATGGATTTATTTTGCCCAATTGGAAAAGGTCAAAGAGGTATGATTGTTTCTCAACCTAAAACGGGTAAAACAATGTTATTAAAAGACATTGCTAACTCTATTGCATCGAACCATCCTGAAGTTTATCAAATAATCTTATTAATTGATGAAAGACCAGAAGAGGTTACAGATATGCAACGAAGCGTTAGAGGTGAAGTGGTAGCTTCTACTTTTGATGAACCTGCAGATAAACATGTAAAAGTTGCCAATATTGTATTAGAAAAAGCAAAGCGATTGGTTGAATGCGGTCATGATGTTGTTATACTTTTAGATTCAATTACTCGTTTAGCAAGAGCATACAATACTGTTGCGCCTGCATCTGGGAAAATTTTATCGGGTGGTATTGATGCTAATGCTTTACATAAACCAAAAAGATTTTTTGGAGCCGCACGTAACATAGAAAATGGTGGTTCTTTATCTATTATTGCAACTGCATTGACTGAAACTGGATCGAAAATGGATGAAGTTATTTTTGAAGAGTTTAAGGGTACAGGTAATATGGAGCTTCAATTAGAAAGAAATATTGCTAACCGTAGAATTTATCCTGCTATTGATTTGGTAAAATCCAGTACAAGAAGAGATGATTTATTATTAGACCCAAAAACTGTTAAACGCATGTGGGTACTAAGAAAATATTTAGCAGATATGAATCCTGTTGAGGCAATGGAATTTATTAAAGATAAAATTCAATTTACCACTTCAAATGAAGAATTTTTAATATCTATGAACGGATAACTTAAAACCTCATATCATAAAAAAAGCGAGCTAATGCTCGCTTTTTTTATGATTCAATTTATGTACATTTATAAATTAAAAGAATCTAGCTCTATTATCATTAATGTCTGCTGTTTCTTCTAGCACTTTATAAACTTGATTTCCTCTTCCTTGATATTCTGTTATAATTTTCTTTCTAAAAGAATCATAGTTTTCTAATTCAACAGGAGCGTCACGTTTTGTTACCTTCACAACAAATACTCCTTTTTCACCAGAAATTTTATCAGAAATTTCATTAATTTTTATTGTTGACATAGCCCCAACAACAGCAGGTTCATTTCCTACACCCGATAATAAAGGACTAGACAAACTAACCGAAGATGCGCTTCTAACAGTAACTCCGCTATTTTTTGCAATTTCTTCTAAAGAAGACCCAGTCATTTTTTTCTCAATTAATCCTGCCTTTTTCTTTTCAATTAATTCTTTTCGAACTCCAGTTAATAAATCTGACGAAAATGATATACCATCTTCAGTATAAATATTACTTAAAACAGTAACTGCATATCCTCTTTTTCCATTAACATCAATGTCAAATCTTTTTGAGTCTCCTTTTTCTCTTTCCTCATTAAACGCCCAAGTAACCATTTGACGTTGCGCACCCAATCCTGGAATTACTTCTGACAAAGCTTTTAAATCCATTGCCGATTGAACTATGTATTTATTTTCTTCAGCTACTTCATTTATATCTTTTCCCTCTGCTAACATTGCATTAAATGTTTCAGCCTGTTCAAAAATAATGTTTTCAGTTTCTTCTGAAGCCTCAATTAAACGAGCAAAGGTAGCCAGCTTCACAGCTTTCTCATATTTAGTTTGATCGTCTATTCTAATAATATGAAATCCAAATGCTGTCTCCACAATATCAATACTACCTTTTTTATTTTTATAAATAAAGTTTGCAAAATCTTTATCAAACGAAGCTGAAAATGCTTGATCTTTACGAACCCATCCAATATCTCCACCTTTACCTTTTGTTCCATCTGAATTAATTTCATCTGCAATTGATGTAAATTTGGATTTATTATTTTTTACAAGAGCAAAAACACTATCTATAGTTTTTCTTGCTTGTTCTTTTGTTTTTGTAGAAGTTGATCTTGTTGTTCCTGCAAATGGAACAATAATATGGCTAGATTTTACAGAATCTGGTAATTGAATTGTTTCAACAACTTTTGATATTTTATAATAACCATTTTGTTTATAAGGACCAACAACTATTCCTACTTCAGAATTAAATATTTCATCTGAAACTTCAGCATAAACTTGATTTTTGAACTTATATCCATTATCAATTCCTAAATCAGACTTGTTTTCGCTTAAAAATGCTTCATAATCTGTTGCATTTTTTAATCCAGCTATTTTAACTGTTGTTTTAGCAGCATTACTATACTCTTCTCTATCATTAATAAAGTTTTCAACTGTTTGTTTCGTTTCTGCGTCATCAGATTCAGAAGGAACTATATCAAATTTCACGTATTTTAAACTTCTTCCAGCTTCTGCCTTAAAACGTTTTTTATTATTTTTTAAATATGCTTGAATTTCATCTCTAGATACAGATCCTAAACTATCAGGTATTGAAGCGTATGGCACATATACAAACTGTGCATCCATTTTGGTGTTATTAAACAAATAATCGCGTTCACCTTCTTTTAATGAAGCACCTAAACCTGCTCTTACCAATGATGTATATGCCTCTCTTTCTAAGTTTTGTTTAATACTTTTTTCTGTAGCCAACCAACTTGTCCATGCTTGTGGATTACCAGCGTCTGCATCATCTTTCATATTAGCTATATATTCTTTAAGCTTTTCCTCATCAAATAAACCAGCCTCATTTTTAAATAATGGAGAATTCTGGATTTCGTTTAATGAAACCATTGCATCCCAAATATCCTTCTCTCCTACTACAATTCCAGCTTTTTCTAATTGGTCTTGAAAAACTTTTTCACCAACCATTCCTGTCCAAACTGCATTTACTGCTTGCATCTGTGAAACTCTGCCTCCATTTTGAGATCTATAATTCTCAACTTGACGTGCAAATTCCTCTCTATCTATTTCCTCTCCATTGACCTCTCCAATAGCATTAATCTTACTGGTACTGAAAAATTGTTGTATAGAACTTGGATCTAATACGAATGCAAAAAGTGCTAATCCTACAATTAGGATTAGAAACATTGAACGATCTCTAATTTTTGATAAAATTGCCATTATATTATTTGTTTTATTATAGTGTGCGAAAATACAATTAAGTATTTAATTATGAAAGTGAAATTACCACAATTAACAGTAAAAATAGGAACTAATAAATTATACATTTATTCTATTCAACTTTATCGATAATTTTTAGGTAAACTTCATTGATTTTTGATGAATCAACTCGTGTCATTTTAAATTGAAATTCATTAATTTCAATTATTTCTTCTTCTTTTGGAATATCTTCGTGATGATAAACTATAAAACCTCCCAAAGTTTCATAAGCTTCATTTTCTTCTATATTTAGATTATACGTTTCGTTTATATAATCAACCTCTAATCTTGCAGAAAATTCATATTCTCTATCATTAATTTTATTTTCAAGTAATTCTACAGTATCGTGTTCATCAATTATTTCCCCAAATAATTCTTCTACAATATCTTCTACTGTTATAACACCCGAGGTTCCACCAAATTCATCTAAAACAACAGAGATGCTTCTCTTTTTTTTGGTTAACACATTTAAAACATTGTTTATCATCATACTTTCTGGAACAAATTCAACAGGAAGTAGTATGGACCTTATGTTTTTTGGTTTTTTAAATAACTCAAACGCATGAACATATCCTAAAACATCATCTAAAGAAACTTTATATACAAGTATTTTTGAATACCCTGTTTCTATAAATAATTTTTTTAAATTAGTAATAGTCTCTCCTATTTCAACGGCAACAACTTCGGTTCTAGGAATCATTATCTCCCTAGCTTTTAAATTGTTAAAATCTAATGCATTTTGAAAAATTTGAATTTCCGTATCTACATCCTCATAATCTTTTGCATTTTCTAATTGTTTTGTAATATAATTTCCCAATTCTATTTTGGTAAACTCTTTTTGCTCAACGTCTTTTGTTGAATTAAAAAAAGTTCTCAGAAAAAAATCTGATATAAAGGTTATAAAATTTGATATAAAATGAAAAATCACATAAAAAAAGTAGGCCAATGGTGCAAAAAACCAAAGCATTTCATTAGCGTAAATTCGAAATATTGCTTTAGGTAAAAATTCGGCCGATACTAAAATTATAATAGTTGAAATTATTGTTTGAAGAAATAAAAGTGTAAATTCATTAAAACTCTCAATGGGAAGTAATTGAATTAAAAATTCTCCCATAAAAAAACTATAAACCACAAGAGCTATATTATTACCAACCAACATGGTAGTAATAAATTTGGAGGAGTTTGAAGTAAGCCTACTTAAAATTTTCGAGGTAAAACCTATTTTCTTTTTTTCAAGTTCAACTTGAAATTTATTAGCCGATACATATGCTATCTCCATCCCCGAAAAAAAGGCAGAAAGCAATATAGATATTAATATTACAGCTATTTGAACCTCCATTTAATCTTTAGTCCTATTTTCCATTCTAGCTCTAAATCTTTTCTTAAAGAAATACATAAAAATCGCTAAAATTGCAAAAACCAATAGTAAATAAGATCTAGATCTATCCGTATTCCAATTTAATACAGTTTCTACTAAGAACACAACGGCAATAATTAAGTAACCGTATTCAAATATTTTGGAAATATTTTTCATAATTTATTCGTTTAATTTAATAACTCCACTTTGATTTTTAACCCACCAAATATCTAAATCTTCTGAAGCTTCGAAACCAGTTCCATAAATGGTATCTGTTTCAGTGTAAAATACAAATCTTTTTTCAGTAAAAAAATAATGTGTTTTTTGATCCCAATAAATTTCTGAAGTCTCTAATTTATTCTTTTTTGAATAATTAATTATTACAACATTATTTCTTATTTCAGAAACTTCTGTCTTATCGTAGCTTTTTGCATAATCTCCTTTTATAGAAGTAGAATCACCATTTTTTTCAATTGTGGTTATATAAATACCTTCCGGAAATTCTGAATACGGATGTTCTTCTCTATTTCTAAAATCGAGCATAATTGGAGATTTCATTTTAACATCCACCCTACCAGAGTCTGTATGTTTCATATAAATATCCTTAGCTACTCCAATGGGTAAATTTTTATCAGCTAAAAAATCTCTCACTTCTTTAGCGTCGTTAGTACATGAAAAAAACATTGCTATTGAAAATACAATAGCAATGTTTCTTACATTATGTACAATTGATTTTGTCATATAACAAATATAATCAATTATAATATTTTAATTAAAATTATTAAGGAACTCTAACTGTTTCATTTATCCAACATCCTATTTTATGTGATGTTCCAGATTTAACACCTGCAACAAATAAATCTTTTGTAGTAGGAATATTACCCGAATAAGAATTTATAAATCTATTGGCAAGAGAACTAATACTAGGATCAATTGCTTTTGCTTTTCTAGCTTTATTTAATGCTGCCACATATACCATTCTTTTTGAAACAATATCAGTTCCACAAGAGTTTGCACTAGATGCATACATACTTCCTATTAACAAGTAGGCTTTACCCATTGTTGGCTGTTGTTCTAAAGCTTGGTAGCAATAACTTCTTGCTTCAGACTTTCTTCCTTTTTTACTAAGAATTTGTGCTACTTTATATAAGTGACCCGCCTTTTTGTAAGTATCGGTTTCTTGATCAACCGCTTTTTTAAAGTATTCCATTGCCTTATTTGTTTCACCATTCTTCATTAAAATACCAGCGTAAAATACAGAGGCCTGAGGAGAAGGATCGGCATGAACATAAGCCTCAACTAACTGATCATAAAGTGGATCGTCTGTACATTCTTTATTATACATTCTCGATACAGCTCTTTTTAACCAAATACCATCATTTTTAAATTTATCAAAGTTCTTTCTATTAAAAGGAATTAATCGTTCACACGTAGATATAGAAGCAAGTTTTTGATCTAATCCACTTTCTACAATAGATAAATTTGTTGTTAATTGTTGATAAATTTTTCTGTTTTTAACATCTTTTGATGAAATTTTTGTAGAATCTTTTGCATTAATTGCTCCAATTTTTTTTGCGTAATATTCTCTTTTTAATTCAATAGCTTCTCCAACTTCATCATAGGTATCAAATACTTTTTGAGTGTCAGAATCTTTATATTTATTTAAAATAATATCAAAATAACTGTAAATGTTTTTTGGTGAAAGTTCTGTTGGATCTAATTTAAAAGTTTGCTCTAATAATCCGTAAACAACGTCTTCAGATGAACCTGCTTCAGCTTCAAAAGTTGCCATCTTATCTAAAACATCTGCTTTATCTTTTGGAAAATGCTCTAATCTTTGTTTGAAAACTCTTCTTACAACATCCGCAGCAGCAGCTTTATCTGCAGGAGCTGCATTTTCAAATTTATGCTCTGCTATTTTGACTCCATACTTATAAATATTAACAGATAAAGTTGGACAGTTATCCATACACCACATCCAGTTTTCATAAGCATTATCATAATTTTTTGCGTTGTAATCTCCTTTAAAAAGGTTATACTTTATAGTACAATCTGCATTAGCTTGTGCAAATACAATGGGTGTTGATACTAATAAAAATAATAAGGTTACTACATGTCTCATTTTTTTCATTTCTCTAATTTTTAATTAAAATATTTCTCGTTTTTTAAACCATTTATCATTTAATGAAAAACTCAATCTAAAATTCATATAATTTTCCTGAATTAATCCATTAGTAATTTTTCCTCTTTTTCCAAATTCGAATCCAAGATTTAAGTTAGATAACTGATTACTTACTGGTAACCCTACTCCAAAAGATATGCCAAAATCGTCAATTGGTGTAAAATCACTACCAACTCCATCTCCATTAACCTTTAAACCTGTTTTTTCAAACTTTAATCCAGCTCTATAAGTTACTCTTTCCCAGTAACTTGTAATTGACGTAAACTTTGGAGTATAAAATCCTCCAATTGAAATTTTACTGTATTTGTCGTATGCTATTCTTGAATAATTTGCATTTACACTTCCTTCTAACTCTATAGCTTCCTGAAAACTATAATCGACACCAGCAAACCATTTATTTTCTCGTCCAACTCCAATACCAACAGAAGATTTTAAAGGTGACTTTATTAACCCTTTACTTTCTAGGCTTAAAATTGTATCTCTTGGAACACCTGCCGCAGATAAAGAATAAATATTTTCCTTCCCATCTGTATCAGTTTCAGATTCTATTTCAAAATTCGCTCCTAAATGAAAATTCAATTTATCATTTAATTTAGTTATGTATTGAAATCCACCGTTCAACGCAAATCCTTTTACAGTAGAAATAGTTTCATATTTTGTTCCTAAAGAAGCGCCTTTTAATTGATTTACAATACTGTTTTCAACTTCTCCAAAAATATAATTTCCTTGAAGACCAACACTAAGTCCTTTAAATGGTTGAATTCCAAAACCTAAAAATACCTTATTCGTACCTCCTTCTCCTTCATAAATTGAAACTTCAGATAGTTCATTCTCAGAATCATATATACTTGATGTTAAAGAATAACCAACGGATGAGTTTGGCATTAAACCAAACGATAATCCAGCTTTTTCACTTAATGGGATTCCCATAGCTAAATAGGAAAGGTACGTAGCAGAACCTGCCTCTGAATCAACACCATCTTTAGCTGTTATATTTATGTTTTCAATTCCAAGTGTATAGGTTGTAAATTTTAGACCCGATAATGATGCTGGATTGGATAAGTTTAAACGAAAAGCTTCATTTAATGAAACTCCAATTCCACCCATACTAATTTGATCAACAGTATTTGTATTGTTTTTATCTCCAATACCAAAAAAAGAATATGCCGAGGCATTATTTTTTTGAGCAAAACTGATAACCGATATAAATAGTGTTAAAACTACTATTATTTTTTTTATCATTTATTTTAAATTATAGGTCAAAATTGTATTTAATCCTTCTAGCAAAAAATTAGGATTGGCAAATATGCTATTTTTTAATTTATTTGACAAGAATTTAGCATCTCCTCCTGTTAAAACTACTGTTAAATCTCTATTTTTTTTTCTATAATCAAAAATTGAACCATCAATTTCATTTATAATGCCATTAATTACTCCCGAGTGAATACTGCTTTCGGTTGAATTTCCAATTAATTCTATTGAAAAAATAGGTTCAAGAAGTGGTAATTTTTTTGTGAACATATTAAGTGCCATATACCTCATTTTTAAACCTGGTGAAATGGCTCCTCCAAAATAGCATTTAATACTATTAACAAAATCATAGGTTATACAAGTACCTGCATCAATTATTAAAACATTTTTATTTTTAAACTTTGAAACTGCAGCCGAAACCAAAGCAATTCTATCTACTCCAAGCGTTTTTGGTGTTGAATAATTGTTTTTAAATGGAATTTTAGTGTCAGAATTCAACTCTATTAGCTTAATTTTTGATTTTATTTCTTCAATTTCATTTTTTTTTACATTTCCAACCGAAGAAATTATTCCACTTGTACAATTGTATTTTTCAATTAAAACAATTGCAGTATGAAGAAGATTTTTCTCTGTAATCACTTCATTATAAATTAATTCACTATTATTAAAAACAGCAATTTTAATTCTAGTATTTCCTATATCGATTATTAAATGCATTAAGTTTTTTTAACAAGTATCAAAAATACGACAGATTTTTTAAAAAATGTTTGGTTTAGTATAAAAAATACATTTATATTTGCATCCGCTAACGCAATGGTGCCTTAGCTCAGTTGGTAGAGCAAAGGACTGAAAATCCTTGTGTCCCTGGTTCGATTCCTGGAGGCACCACCATAAAAACCCGAACAAAAGTTCGGGTTTTTTAATTTTACATATAGTATAAAAAAAAACCTGTTGATAATTTCAACAGGTTTTTTTATGGCTTATATTTTTTTTAATTAATCATCTAAATCAGCTTCTAAATCTACATCATCCACTGAAATATCTAAATCATCGTTAATTTCTGTATCTTCTTCTTCTTCTTCATAATTATCCATTGAATCGGCTAATTCTTCGCTTATTTTAACCAAATAAATGGTATCCTCTGTTTTTACTTCAACCGCATCAACAAATTGACCTTTATGATTTGTAAAATGGACAATATCTCTAATTCCGTATCCGTCAGGAAATTTTTCTACCAATAAATTTAATATTTCTGGTGTTAATTTTTTATAATCTACTATTATCCTCTTCAAAATAAATATGTTATAATTAGACTTAAAACTGTAATAATTACACTAAAAATGTAATTTCAATTTCTCAAATATAAAAAAATAAATGAATGAATAAATAAAGTAAATAAAAAAAAACTAAATTTATTTTAAACAAAAAAGACATAAAAAAAACCAAGATTCCTCTTGGTTTTAGACTTAGATTAATGATCTGTTTTACAACATTTTAAGATTATTAACTTCCATCTCTGTTAAATATCTCCAATGTCCTCTTGGTAAATCTTTTTTTGTTAATCCTGCAAAAATAACGCGATCTAATTTTGAAACGCTATAATTAAAATGTTCAAAAATTCTTCTTACAATTCTATTTCTACCAGAATGAATTTTAACACCAACTTCATTTTTCGGTTGATTTAATATATAGGATATTTCATCAACTTGAATCCTACGTTCATCAAGTATAAAACCTTCGGCTATTTTATTCAAATCTGAATTGCTTAATTTCTTATCTAATGTAGCGTGGTATATTTTTTGAATATTATGCTTAGGATGTGTTAATTTTTTGGCAAGCTCTCCATCATTTGTAAACAATAAAAGTCCTGTTGTATTTCTATCTAACCTTCCAACTGGATATATACGTTCCTTTGATGCATTTGAAACAAGATCCATTACCGTTTTTCGCCCTCTATCATCTTCCATTGTGGTTATGAAATTCTTTGGCTTATTAAGTAAAACATATCTCTTTTTTTCTGGACTTATTAAAGATCCATCAAATCTTACTTCATCGGTTGGCATAACCTTATACCCCATTTCGGAAATTATTTTACCATTAACAGTGGCATTTCCAGCAGCAATAAAAACATCTGCCTCTCTCCTTGAACATATTCCTGAATTTGAAATATACTTATTTAAGCGAATTCCCTCGCTTTCATTAGAAATACTTACTTGTTTAGGCTTACTTCTTTCCTTATCTTTATCTACAAATTTTCTTTTTGTGTCAAATTTTTTATTTGAAAAATTTTGAGATCCTCCCCTAGTATCAGAATCAGTAGATTTTTTAAAAGGTTTTGATTTTGAATGATCTGAAAATTTTCTATTCCCTCCAGATTTACTTGTTGAAGATTTTTGAGGACTCTTTTTTCCTTGGTGTCGTCCTCTCGACGAGTTTTTATTAGAATTCATTATTTTAATTTTTTGCAAAAGTATATCTAATCTTCTTATAAAAAAAATAACATTTCAAAAATTACAACGGTAACAAATTATAAAACAGATTGATATAGAGGTATAAACACTAAAATTAAATTATTATAAACAACTACATTTTTTACACTATTATTACTTATTTAAACTATTAGCTTTTCACAAACTAAAACAAAAAATTTTACAAGTAGCTTTAAAAGACAAAAAATTCAAGATAATATGTGGTAGCTAAGAGCAACAAACAAGGAATACAGATTTAAATTTAGTTGATAGTTTAAAATAATATCTCTTTTACAATATTCGATTTATTATAACAGAATAATCAATTAATGCAAGGCTAAAAACTCCTGCCAATATTAGAAACTTTAATAGTAAATGAAGAATTACAAATTGCTTTTTACTTTTACTAAACCATAACAAAAATACAAATACAGTTAACACCAATATACTTCCATAAAAATAATATTTCATCCCTCCAATTTCAGGGTATTTTAATAAAAAGTAAATTGGATTGAGTGTTAAAAAAACCAATAAGGTTATTAATATTTTCGTAAAATATTCTCCGTATTTAACCGCAATTGTTTGATAGTCTTGGACAAAATCTCCTTGAATTCTTTCTAAATCTTTAATTAATTGCCTTACTAACAATATAAAAAACAAAAAAGCGGCGTGCGTAAAAATAATTTCAGAAAAATTTTTATAGTAAACAAATATTGCGAAAAAAGGTAAAATTTCGAGAATTGCAGCTGTAAACAATCCAATTAATGGATATTTTTTTAATTTATGTGAATAAAACCAAATTCCAAAAATATAAACTGCAAAAAACAATGATGCCCTAAAAGAGACAAATAAGGCAATTAAAACGCCTATAAAATTTAGAGCAAAATAGATACGTAATTTTACTCTTTGGCTTACAATAGCATCTATTTTAGATTTCACTGGACGATTTATACGATCTGTTTCTGTATCGTAAAAATTATTAATAATATACCCCGCGGCAATTACGCATAATGTTGACAACACAATTAAATATAAGTGAATATCTAATAATACGTGACGAAGTGATTTATCCGGTGAAAAAATAAAAATTGATGCTAAATATTGAGCTATTACAATTAAAAAAATATTATAACCGCGAACAACAGAGAATAAACTTAATAGTTTTATATATAACGGAGCATTTTTTTTGCTGTTATTTTTTGAGATTTCTAATAAATCCATTATTGAAATTTTTCTCGATTACAAACTCTTAAAATCTATAAACTAACTCTAAATTATAGTTTTTTAGCAGCTCTTTTGTTTTGTTGTAATCCTTAGTAAAGCCTAAAATATAACCTCCACCTCCAGAGCCACAAAGTTTTAAATAATAGTCGTTAGTTTCTAAACCTTTTTGCCAAACATTATGAAAGCGTTGAGGAATCATTGGTTTAAAATTATCTAATACAACTTTAGAAAGTCCTTTTACATTTCCTAATAAGGATTTAACGTTTCCTTTCAAAAAATCATCTATACAAGCATCTGTATATTTAGCAAAATCTTCATTTAACATTTTTCGAAAACCTTCATTTTTCATTTTTGTCATAAAAATGTTAATCATAGGTTCCGTTTCACCCATTATTTCAGAATCTAACAAGAAAACTGCTCCTTTTCCTTCCCTTTGAGCAGGTATTCCTGTTGCTTCTAAATTATCTTTTGAATTGATTAAAATTGGAATGCTTAAATATGAATTTAATGGATCTAAACCTGAACTTTTTCCGTGAAAAAAAGATTCCATTAAAGAAAAAACTTGTTTTAACAACATTAACTTATCACGAGTTAAGTTTTCTAAAACAGTAATTTTATCATCGGCATATTTATCATAAATTGAAGCAACTAGCGCTCCAGAACTCCCAACTCCATATCCTTGTGGAATACTAGAATCAAAGTACATACCATCTTCAATATCAGCTTTAAATTCATCTAACCTAAAATTTACTAAGTTAGTTTCCAATCTTTTTAAATAGACGTAAAACTTCTTTAAATTCTCATTAGATTTTTTGGCATTATCATTTAGCTCTTCTGTCTTTTTTAAAGCTCCTTGAAAACTATTGTAAGGAATGGCCAAACCTTTGGAATCTTTTATAATTCCATACTCACCAAATAACAATATTTTAGCGTAAAAAAGTGGTCCTTTCATAAATGTTAATTATTGGATACTAGTTTTGCCCCTATTCCAACTCTATCGCAAATATAGTGATTTTCTTGACAATACTGAATTAACTCACTTGTTATAAAATTGTTAACCTCTTCTTTTTCTATTTCAGGAAACAATATATGTACATTGGCACCGGCATCTAACGTAAAACAAATGTTACTATTTGTTGAGGCTCTAAACTCCCAAATTTTGTTTATTATTTTTAATGTATTAGGTTTCATTAAAATAAAATATGGATTACTCGTCATCATCATTGCATGTAAACTCAATGCTTCACTTTCAACAATAGCAATAAACTGTTTTAATTCTCCATTTTGAAGTATTTCTGATAGTTTTGAAACATTATCATTAGCCTGTTTAAAACGTTGTGCCGCAAAAGGATGCTTATGCATTAATTTATGCCCAACTGTACTAGAAACTTGCTTTTCCCCTTCATCAACCAACAAAATAGTATCGTGGTAATTTTTAAAGTTATCATGAACTTTATTAGGATATTTAATTCCAAATAAATTAGAACTTCCTTTAATATCTTTATGACTACCCCAAACAATTAATTCTCCTTCTATACTTCTACAAGCACTACCAGAACCTAGACGCGCTAAAAACGATGCTTTTTTATTGAAATATTCATCTGTCATTTTAAGATTTAATTCCTTTTCAATACTCATTAAACACAAAGCTAAGGCACTCATTCCGCTAGCCGAAGAAGCAATTCCACTACTATGAGGAAAGGAATTTCTTGATTCAATAATAAAATTGAAGTCTTTTAAAAAAGGAATGTATTGTTCAACCCTTTTAAAAAATGTTTCAATTTTTGGTTTAAAATCCTCTTTCTTTTTCCCTTCAAAATAAACTTCAAAATTATAACCACCATTATGAGATTCTGAATTAAGTTTAGAATGACGTTTTGTATATTTTAAAGTAGTTAACGTAAAACAAGCGTCTAATGTAAAACTAACAGAAGCATTTTCTGGTAATTGCGGATCGCGTTTTCCCCAATATTTTACCAAAGCAATATTGCTAGGAGTTTTCCAAGTAGCATTCCCACTTTTTATGGAATTTGAATTATAATTTTCTAAAATAAAATCGGCTTCAATCAAAACAAAAATTTTGCGCAAAGATAAATGTTTTAGCTAAACATTATCTAATCTTTGAAGTACATCTTTTTTATAACTTCTACTTATGGGCAATGCTTTTTTATGAATCTCAATAAACTCGTTTGTAAACGATTCAATTTTTGAAATTGAAACAATAAATGAGCGATGAATTCTTAAAAAATCTAATTTAGGCAATTTTGCTTCAATACTTGATATTGTTTCGCGAGTAACAATAACCTTTTCATTTAAATGGAATTTTAAATAATCGCTAAAACTTTCGACATATTTAATTTCTGAAAAATTAATTTTCATCATTTTACGATCAGCACGCACAAAAATAAAATCATTTTTTTCGGGCTTTATTTCTATTGAAGAATTAGTTACTTCAACATTTGTTTCTCCTAAAAATTTATTTACAGCTTGCAATAGACGTTCAAACGAAATTGGCTTTAATAAATAATCTACCGCTTGCAAATTAAAACCGTCAATAGCATATTCTCTATAAGCTGTTGTAAAAATTACTTTTATGTTTTTATTGATTGATTTCGCAAACGAAAGTCCTGATATTTCAGGCATGTTTATATCTAAAAAAATTAAATCTATTTGGTTAGAATTTATTGCATTAAACGCTTCAATGGCATTTTTACAAGTGGCAACCACATTTACTGCGTCTACTTTTTGTAAATGATTTTGCAAAATTTCACGTGCCATGGGCTCGTCATCAACAATAATACAGTTAACTAATTTACTCATTTTTAAACTGTTTTAAATTCTTAATAATCAATTTTACTTTAAAACTATTGTCCGTTTGTTTGGTTTCTAATAAATATTTATTTGTGTATAACATTTCCAATCGTTTTTCAATATTTTCCAACCCAATTCCTTTATTAATTTTATTTTCTTTTATTGATGTGTTTTCTATTTCAAAAAATAACTTATTTCCTTCTGTTTTTATACTAATTTCAACATTTAAACTACCATTTATAATATCACCGTGTTTAAATGCATTTTCAACAAAAGGTATTAATAACATAGGTGCAGTTTGAGTAGTATTATTTGAAACTTCAATTTTGGTTTCCACCTCTAATGTATCATGAAATCTCATTTTTTCAAGAGAAACATAATCCATTAAGTGATTAATTTCGTCCATTAATAAAACTTGTGGTTTTTCAATTTGATATAAAATATAATCTAGTAAATTAGAAAGTTTTAGAATCATTTCTGGTGCTTCATCTTTCTTTTTTAGAGCAAAACCGTAAATGGTATTTAATGAATTAAATAAAAAATGTGGATGAATTTGCATCTTCAAAAACCGTAATTCTTGATCTTTAATTTGTAGCTGGGTTTGCAGTATTTTATTCTTTAAATTTTCATTACTCACTATAGATTTATAATTGTACATTATTAAACTAAATGACACAATAATTAACACCACAAAATAAACTCCTAGCACAATAAATGGCAGTGTTTTAGTTAGTGGTGCAGAATTACCAACATTTTTATAACCTTCAGAATATAGTAATCCATACATTATGGATAAAATAATTAAAAACACCGAGAGAATAAGTGTGTAAATACTGTATAAAATAAAATATAAATATTTTTTAGTGAGTAAATAATTAGGGATTAAATAATAAATTAAAAAATAGCTTACAAGAATTGTAATAGGCATTAAAAACGCCGAAAACAATTTTACATATTGCGTATTTGAACTTCCATATCCTAAAAAATAGGCGTAAAAATTATAAATTACTATCCAAAATAGTAGGTGACCACAAATGGTTAAAATATATTTTAAAATAGTATTCTTACTTTTCATAAAGTGCAATATGCAAATAATGCTAAAGTTAAATCTATTTTAGCGACAGAAACAGAAAAAATCACCTCATTTTACCAATTTCCAACTTTATTCTACAAAATTCTGGTTTAATCTGTTGATTATCGTAACTTTCTTGTCAATTACCGCAATTAAATTTAACTAATTAGTAAACAATTTACTTTTGACTTATAATTTTAAAAAAACCACATTATGTTATTAGCACTTCAAACCTTTAAACCTTTAATTGGAAATCCATTTTTAGCAAGATTAGATGAAGGAGGTCCATTATTTATGTACACAACACTTTTTATTTTAATTGTAATTATTGCACTTTTAATAAGAGGTTTTGTAAAACCAACAACACGAGACAAAACGGTTACTGTGGTAAGTTCCATTAGTTTATTTGTATTGGTTTGGGGATTTTTAGGTCAAATGATTGGTTTAATAACTGCGTTTGACGCAATTCAAGCAATGGGAGATGTTTCACCTTCTATTTTAGCTGGCGGACTTAAAGTTGCAATTCTTTCTCCTTTATTTGGTATGATTGTTTTTCTAATTGCCAGAATTGGAATTATTATTTTGAACATACTTAAAAAATAAATTTTACACTTATCTGCCTTTTTAGTTACTTTTACAAAATATGAAAACTAAAAAGGCTTTTATTCTTTTAAATGGGTTAAAACCGAAGGTTTTTCCAGACTTATCTAAATACGATTTTTCGTGTGCAATAGATGGTGCGTACAACCATTTTAAAGAAAATAATATTGTTCCGGATTTGGTTACTGGTGATTTTGATTCTATAAATAAAGTTCCAAAAGATGTAGAAGTTATTAATACTCCCGATCAAAATTTTACCGATTTTGAAAAAGCCCTTCAAATTATAAAAGATAAAGGGTTTACTTCTATTGATATTTATGGAGGAAGCGGGAAAGAGCATGACCATTTTTTAGGAAATTTAAGTACGGCACTTTTATGGATTAATGATGTACGAATAACTTTTTTCGATGATTTTGGAACCTATTTTTTTATAAATAACGAATGTATTTTAGAAAATGTTTTAAACAAAACTATTTCATTGGTTCCTTTTCCTGAAGCTCATAGCGTTAAAACCAAAGGATTAAAATACCCTTTAAATGATGAAAGTTTAATATTTGGAATGCGAGTTGGAACAAGAAATAAAGCCATTGAAAATACGGTAAAAGTTTCTTTAGCAATTGGCGATTTACTAATTTACATTAGTAATAAGTAATTATGAATAGAAAATTAAAACTAATTTGGGATTTTAAAGGCCCGGCTTCTCAAAAAACTGCTGAACACCATTGTATTCATTTAAAAGAGTTTGCATTAATTGAAAAATTACATTTCTACGAAATTAACTTTTTAATAATTTCCGAAATGCACGCTATTGCGTTTATTATTGTTGATGAAGTTGATATGAAAACCTACAGAGACGCTTTAAAACCGCATCGTGGACAATTGGCATAGCTTATCATTTTTTATCATGTTGAAGAATCTCGGGTTCTAATTATGTGAAAGATTCTTCATATCGTATATACTTTATCTAGAATTATAAATGTCATTTTAAGCGATAGCGAAAAATCTTATGTTTCAATTCAAACAAGATTCTTCAATTCGTTAACACCACTTTCAGAATGACATCAAAAATTAATTACCAACTGAATTCGCTACAATCCAACCACCTGTCCAAGCATTTTGAAAATTAAATCCACCTGTTACCGCATCAATATTTAACACTTCCCCTGCAAAAAATAAATTTTTATGGAATTTACTTTCAAAACGTTTAAAATTAATTTCTTTTAAATCAACACCTCCTGCAGTTACAAATTCCTCTTTAAACGTACTTTTTCCATTAACTTTAAATGTACATTTAGTTAATTGGTTAGCTAAATCTTCTAACTGTTTATTACTTAATTGTGCCCATTGAGCAGTTTCCGAAATTCGAGCAGCCTTCACTAGTTTAAACCATAAACGTTTTGAAACATCTTCAAAAACTGAACGCAAAATAACTTGCTTTTTTCCGTTTTTATTTTTTTGAATTTTTAAAAACTCTAAAACTCCTTCTGTAGGTTTGGACAGCCAATTTACCTCTATTTCAAAATTATAATTTTTATTAGATAATTCTGTTGCGCCCCAAGCCGAAAGTTTTAAAATTCCAGGTCCACTTAATCCCCAATGTGTAATTAATAATGGTCCTTGCTCTGCTAGTTTTGAATTTAGAATTTTTACTGAAGCATTTGGAACCGAAATTCCTGGAATATTTTTCAATCTTTCATCAGAAATATTAAAGGTAAATAATGAAGGTACTGGAGGAACAATTTTATGTCCTAAACCTTCCACTAAACTCCAGACTTTAGCATTACTACCAGCGGCAATCAATACATAATCTGTAATAAATTCTTCAGAATTTGTTTTTACAACAAACTGTTCACCTTTCTTTTCAATAGTATCTACTCTAGAACTGGTTTTTAATACAACTCCTGCATTATTAGCACTTTCAGTAAAACAATCTATAATAGTTTGAGATGAATTACTTTCGGGAAAAATACGATTATCGTCTTCAATTTTTAAAGGAACTCCTCTATTTTCAAACCATTCCATGGTATCTCCAGTCATAAATTGATGAAAAGGACCTAGTAATTCTTTTCTTCCTCTGGGGTAAAACTCGGTTAAATCATTTGGTATAAAACAAGCATGTGTAACATTACAGCGTCCACCTCCACTTACTTTAACCTTTTGAAGTACTTTATTACTCCCTTCTAAAATAACAACTTCCAATTCTGGATTTAATTCTGCTGCATTAATTGCTGCAAAAAAACCTGCTGCACCTCCACCAACTATTATTAGTTTTTTCTTCATATTTTCAACTTGCTTATTTTTGGTCAACCTGAATTTAGTTCAGATTCACATAATAATTATTGCCAAGATTGATGAGATCCTGAAATAAATTCAGAATGAGGATTTTCACCAATTATAAAATTAAATCTTGATATGGAATTATTGTTTGAAATCCTTTTTGTTTGAAATACTTTATCGAATTTTCATTTCCTGTTGCAAGAATAAAATCGCCTCCCCAAGCTCCTAAACTTTTTGTTTGCCCAAAATAATCTGAAAAATATATTTCTTGTACTGTTTTTAGTTGAATTGTTTTTGAAACCAATTGCTCATGTTCTTGTAATAGTTTTTCAAAATCTTGTAAATTATTACATTCCACAAAGGCATTTGTTAAACTCGAAATATCACTTAATTCTGAGGTTAAATTGCCTTTTAACTCTTTAAACCGTTTAATCCCTTCTCTACTATTTTGCTTTTTATTTAAGTACACAAAATACAGTTGATCTTTAAACTGAGGATTAAATTCGGCTTGTTCTATAGTTGGTTTTATTCCATTTCTTGTATAAAAAATTGATGTATTATGTTTTGCACAAGCTAAGTCGTAACCACTTCCTCCAAAAGTATTCTGAAGTAAAATATATGGATTTACCTCTGCCCAATTTGCTAAATTATTTATTAATGTTGAAGAGGTTCCCAATCCCCAATTTTTAGGAAAGGTTAAATGTGTTTCCACTAAATAGCCTTTATTGCTATTCAAGAAATTAGGATTTAAATTTCTAACCTCCTGTAAAATATGCATTAAGGTTTCCGCTAATGTATCATTTCCTCCATCTTCACTTGCTTCAAAATCGGCACTAAACAAACGTAATTTTGGTAAATCGAAAATAGCTTCTAACCAACATTCGTCAGTATTTGTGTAGCTCTTCCAAATTAATTGCTGTTCTTCAATTTGCTTTACAATTAAATTTTGTCCACAAGTTGTTGGTAAAGCTAGAGATTTTGCTCCATCTAAGACAAAATATTCTCCCGTTAATAATAATTTTCCGTTGCTGTAAAATTCTTTCATTATCTATTTTCAACCAATTTATTATAAGCCTCTACAACAGCATTATGTGTTACAGTTTTGTTCTCAAAATACTTTATTAAAAACTTTTTATGAGTTTCACTTGCACCTAAACCTTTAATAATATTAGTTAAATGCATTTTCATATGTCCTTTTTGAATTCCTGTTGTTGTTAGTGCTCTCAAAGCTGCAAAATTTTGTGCCAAACCTGCCACTGCAATTATTTGCATTAATTCTTTTGCAGTAGGATTTCCTAACAATTGCATTGAGAATTTAGACAAAGGATGTAATGATGTTAAACCTCCAACGGTTCCTAATGCCAATGGAATTTCAATCCAAAATTTAAATATTCCTTTTTCAATAGTTGCATTGGATAAACTTTTATACCTACCATTTTTGGCGGCATATGCGTGTACACAAGATTCTATGGCTCTAAAATCATTTCCTGTGGCAATTACAACTGCATCAATTCCATTCATAATGCCTTTGTTATGTGTTACTGCTCTATACGGTTCTATATTTGCAATTTGAACAGCTTCTACAAATTTTTGAGCTAAAAATTCTGAATTATCCGCATATAAATTTTCAACATTACAACTTATTTCTGCTCTAACTAAACATTCCGGAACATAATTTGAAAGTATGCTCATTATTACTCTGATAGTTTCTTTTTCAAACTCACTAGCAATTGCTTCTAAACAAGAATTTATAAAGTTAGCTCCCATGCTATCAACAGTTTCAAAAGTAACGTGTAGTTGATAATAGTTTTGTAAATCTTTAGTCTTGTCGCGCAACTCAATGTCTAAAATTCCACCTCCTCGCTTACGCATATTTTTGGTGATACTTTCAGTTGCTTTAAGTAAATCTTTCTTTTTTGTATTAAAATAATTTTGAAGTTCAGCTTTATTACCCTCGAACATAAAATGTACTTGTCCAATTTTAACTGTTGAAATAACTTCAGCTTTAAAACCTCCTCGTGTACTCCAAAATTTAGCTACTAATGAAGCCGCTGCAACTACTGAACTTTCTTCAATAGCCATTGGAATAGTATAATCCACACCGTTTATCAAAAAATTAGGCGCTATTCCAAATGGTAAATAATAGTTAGAAATAGTGTTTTCAATAAAATCATCGTGTAAATCTTGAATAATTTTATTGTCATTCCAATACTGACTTAAAATTTTTCGTGCTTTTTTATCACCTTCAAAAAAATTTTCAATAAGCCAATCTATTTTTTCAATTTTAGTCAACTTTGAAAACCCGTTAATTGTTTTAGACATTTTTAATCTTGAATTTAAAAAAAGCAAAGATACTTGATTAATTAAACATAATTATATATTACCAAATTTGTATTTTTTATGATTTTATTCACCCTTTAATTACCAAAATTTTCTTAAACTTGGCATTTATTTTTCGAAATTACAATTTATGAAAAAAATTATTTTTCTTTTTTTTGCTGTAACAACTTTAGTTTCAGCACAAAAAAAAGATATTACCCTAGAAGAAATTTGGAGTGGTGCTTTTAGAACCCAAGGAATGAATGAATTAAACTCCATGAATGGGGATTTCTATAGTCTTCTAAATTTTAATGAAAACACTAAAAGTATAAGTGTTGACAAATATAGTTACAAAACTCTTGAAAAAATTGAAACGGTTGTTGATAGTAAAAATTTATCCGAATTGCGCTATTTTGAAACTTATAATTTTAATCAAAATGAAACTAAACTACTTTTAGGTGTAGCTATTGAACCAATTTACAGACATTCAACATTAGGTAATTATTTTGTGTATGATTTAAATTCTAAAAGTGTAACAATTATTGACGATGAAAAAATTCAAGAACCAATTTTTTCTCCCGATAGTAAAAAAATAGCCTTTGTAAAAAACAATAACATCTATATTAAAAATTTAGAAACTAAGGAATTAATTCAGGTTACAACAGACGGTAAAAAAAATAAAATTATAAATGGAATTTGTGATTGGGTTTATGAAGAAGAATTTAGTTTTGTAAGAGCCTTTGAATGGAGTAATGATAGTAAACATTTAGCTTTTTTACGTTTTGATGAAACAAAAGTGCCAACATTTTCAATGGATATTGTTGGAAATAATTTATACCCAACTCAACAGGTTTTTAAATATCCAAAAGCTGGTGAAAAAAATTCTATTGTTACACTTCATATTTACAATACTGCAGTTAACAAGACTTCAAAAGTGGATTTAGGCAGTTACGAATACATACCGCGAATTAAGTGGACAAAAAATACTGAAACATTAAGTGCAATTACCTTAAACCGTCACCAAAATAGTTTAAATTTATTTTTTATAAATACTTCAACAGGCACAACCAATGTTGTATTAAATGAAACTGATAAAGCCTATGTTGATATTCATGACAACTTTACTTTTTTAGAGGACAACAGCTTTATTTGGACAAGCGAAAAAGATGGTTTCAATCATATTTATCATTATTCTAAAGAAGGAACATTAAAAAATCAGATAACTAAAGGGTTATGGGAAGTAACCGATTTTTATGGCGTTAATGAAAAAAGTAAAACCATTTTTTACCAAAGTACTGAAAATGGCTCCATAAACAGAACCGTTTATTCAATTGGTTTTAATGGAAAAAACAAAAAACGTTTAAGTAATGCTTCTGGAACTAATTCTGCTTCATTTAGTAAAAATTTAGATTATTTTATCAATACTTTTTCTGATGTTAACACACCTACAATTTACACTTTACACAATAAAAAAGGTGAGCTGTTAAAAGAAGTTTTAAACAACAATCAATTAGCCAATAAATTAAAAAACTATAATCTTTCTAAAAAAGAATTCTTTACGATAGAAACTGAAAACGGATCATTTAATTCTTGGATGATAAAACCAGTTAGTTTTAACTCTAATAATAAATACCCTTTATTAATAACTCAATATTCGGGGCCAGGTTCTCAATCTGTAAGCAATAGTTGGAATGGTTATAATGATTATTGGTATCACCATCTAGCTCAAAAAGGTTACATTGTAGTTTGTATAGATGTAAGAGGAACTGGTTTTAAAGGTCGTGATTTTAAAAAAGTAACTTATAAAGAATTAGGTAAATACGAAGTTCAAGACCAAATTGATTCTGTAAAAAAATTGGCACAATTAGACTACATCGATGAAAATTGTATTGGTATATGGGGTTGGAGTTATGGAGGTTTTATGTCTAGCAATTGTTTATTAAAAGGAAAGGATGTATTTAAAATGGCAATTGCCGTTGCACCCGTTACAAGCTGGAGATTTTACGATAGCGTTTACACAGAACGTTATATGCAAACACCTCAAGAAAACCCTTCTGGATATGATGAAAATTCACCTTTAAACTTTGCTTCTCTATTAGAAGGAAACTTTTTATTGGTGCACGGAAGTGGAGACGACAATGTTCATATTCAAAATACAATGCGCTTAACAAATGCATTAATTGAAGCTAATAAACCTTTTGAACAGGCTATTTATCCAGACAGAACACATGGAATTTACAGAGGTAAAAATACCCGATTACATCTTTATAATAAAATGACTAAATTTATCCAGCAAAATTTAAAAAATAAAAACTAAGTTTTAAAATTATAAATAACTTTACAACCAACATTAAATTTTAAAAATAATGACTAACGAAACAATAAAAAAAGGACATCCTAAAGCACTCTATACACTATTTGCTACAGAAATGTGGGAAAGATTTAGTTATTATGGAATGCGTGCATTGCTTACTTTATATCTTACAGCAGAATTAGCAAATGGCGGATTTGGATTAAATAGAGAAGAATCTTTAACGTTATATGCAATTTTTACAGGATTAGTTTACTTAACACCTATTCTAGGTGGTTGGGTAGCTGATAATTTTCTTGGAAAACGAAAAACAGTTTATATTGGAGGGCTTGTAATGGCTGTAGGACAATCCTTATTAGCCGCCAGTGCTTTTTTATCAAGTTCGTTAGACGCCGAAACACGTCTTTTTATATTTAATTTTGGCTTAGGTGTTTTAATTATTGGAAATGGATTCTTTAAACCAAATATTTCAACAATTGTTGGTGATTTTTATGATGATAATGACCCAAGAAAAGATTCTGCATTTAATATATTCTATATGGGAATAAATTTGGGGGCTATTTTAGGGCCTTTTATTGCTGGAGCCTTAGGTGAAAATGTTTCATGGGGATATGGATATTTAGCTGCAAGTATTGGAATGATTGTAGGTGTTCTTTGGTTAAAAATGAGAGAACATTCTCTAGAACAAAAAGGGTTACCACCAAATTCACCAGAAGATAAATTTGTTTTAGACGGAAAAGACTGGCGCGATATTGTAATTTATTCCATAGCTTTAGTTTTAACTACATTATTAATCATATTTATTTGGGGATTATTACCTGACAATGTTACAAGTATAATAACTTATGTAGGTTTTGCAGTTGGTATTATAGGTTTGGGTTATGTAATTTTTAAAGGTACAAATGGATCCTCAGAATGGAGTAGAATGATTGTAATTTTAGTACTTGCCTTTTTTAATATTGCTTTTTGGGCAGGGTTTGAACAGGCTGGTGGTACAATGAATTTATTTGCAAAAGAAAACACCGATAGACTTATTTTTGGATGGGATGTCCCAGCTACTTGGTTTCAAAATGTAAACCCTATTGCAATTTTAATTTTCGCTCCAATATTTTCAGTTATGTGGTTAAAATTGGATGCCATGAAATTCAACCCAAGAACACCAATCAAATTTGCAATTGGATTATTTTTAGGTGCTTTTGCATTTTGGATAATGACACAAGCAAGTAATGCAGCAGAAGGAGGTACACTTGTTTCTCCTTGGTGGTTAGTTGTAGTTTATGTTGTATTAACATTAGGTGAATTAATGTTGTCTCCTATAGGTCTTTCAATGATTACAAAATTAGCTCCTAAGAAATTAGTTTCTGTAGTTATGGGATTATGGATGGCAAGTTTTGCTGCAGGTAACTATTTAGCCGGGATGCTAGAAAGTATTTTGCATAAATATGATTTTCAATTATACCCTTTTATTACAATGCTAATGCTAGGTTCGGGTATTTGCTTAGTAGTACTTTCTCCTTTCTTAAACAAGGCAATGAAAGGTATTCACTAAGATATGAAAACAACTAAAATTAAATAATATATTAAAAGCTCAGGTATTCAATACTTGAGCTTTTTAGATAATATAGTTCCATTTTAAAAAATTAAAAATAATGAGTACAGAAAAACAAGATTTAGGTTTTATTGGGTTGTTGAAATCGTTCACTCAACCTTTTTGGATTGCAAGTGCAATGGAATTATTTGAACGTTGGGCTTGGTATGGTTTATTTGCTGTTTTAGCATTATATTTAACCGGTTCAACTGATGAAGGCGCTTTAGGTTTTACTCATATCGAAAGGGGTGAAATTATGTCTTATGTAACCTTTATTTTATATTTACTACCCATTATTACAGGAGCAATTTCTGATAAAATTGGCTATAAGCTATCTCTAATTATTGCTTATCTATTACTAGGTATAGGTTATTATTTTATGGGAGAAGTTACTTCTTACTCCTCTGTTTTTTTGCTGTTTTTAATTGTTGCTGTTGGTGCAGCAATGTTTAAACCTGTTGCTTCAGCTATTGTAACCAAATCTACAGATGAACGAAATTCATCTTTTGGCTTTGGAGTGTTTTATATGATGGTAAATATTGGAGGTTTTTTTGGACCTCTGTTTTCTGCAAAATTAAGAGATCAATATGGTTGGAAAATTGTATTTATTATGGCTGCTGTGGCAATTGCTATAAACTTAATAATTGTAGTTTTCTTTTTCAAAGAACCAAACAGAGAGAAAAATGAAGATTCATTAGGCGAAACTATTATTAAGTCATTAAAAAATATTTTAGAAGCTCTGTCGGATATGAAATTGACCTTGTTGCTTATTATAATGGTTGGGTTTTGGTTAATGTTTAATCAATTGTTTTACACGTTGCCTGTATTTATTGAAGAATGGGTAAATACAAAACCTCTTTACGATACCTTATCGAACTATACACCTTGGATTGCTGAATTTTTCAAAAATAAACACGGAGGAATTAACCCTGAAATGGTGGTAAATCTTGATGCGTTTTTTATCGTTATTTTACAAATGATTGTTTCGACAATAATATTAAAATGGAAACCAATTAACGCTATGATGACTGGGATTTTTATTGCAGTTATTGGTATTGCCTTATCTTTTTACACATCAAATGTATTCTTTACAATATTTGGTATTTTAATTTTTGCAATTGGAGAAATGACTTCCAATCCAAAATTTTCTGATTATATAGCTAAAATTTCACCTAAAGGAAAAGAAGCTCTATACATGGGGACTTATTTTTTACCTATTGCCTTTGCAAACCTACTAACCAAATGGATTACAGGAGATTTATATCAAAATCTGTCCGATAAAGTTAGTTTAATAAGAAGAGAATTGACTTCAAAAAATATTGAATTACCAGAAATTAGTGAAGCATATACAAAAAATCAGTTTTACCAAGAAGCTGCATCTAAATTACAAATGAGCCAGGATCAAATGACAAATCATATTTGGGAAATGTATCATCCTGGTAATATTTGGTATGTTATTGCTGCTATAGGATTATCAACAATTATTGGGCTAGTTATTTATGATTATGTTATTAAAAAACAGTTAAAAAAAGCTGGATCAAACTAATATTTTTAAAATGAGTAAAAATCATAACGAATTTTTCGAGACACAAGTTTTAGGGCATCCATCAGGGCTTTTTGTTTTATTTTTCACTGAAATGTGGGAGCGCTTTTCATTCTATGGAATGAGAGCCTTATTAGTATTATTTTTAGTTAGTTCTTTAGGAATTGGTGGTTGGGATTGGCCTCGTGAAAACGCATTAGCACTCTATGGTACATATTTAGCGCTGCTATATTTAACACCAATTATTGGTGGAACACTCGCAGACAAATATCTAGGTAATAGAAAAGCTATTATTATTGGAGCTTTAATAATGACTTTTGGTCACGCTAGCATGGCTATAGAAACTCCTTTTTTCTTGTATTTAGGATTACTTTTATTAGTACTTGGAACTGGTTTTTTTAAACCAAACATGAGTTCATTCATTTCAATTTTATATAAAGATTTTCCTGAAAAGAAAGATGGTGCTTACACTATTTTTTATATGGGTGTAAATGCAGGAGCTTTTCTTGGAATTATGCTTTGTGGTTATTTAGGAGAAATTTTAGGATGGAGCTGGGGTTTTGGTTTAGCTGGTATTTTTATGTTGCTTGGTTTATTACAATTTACATTAGCTCAAGGAATATTTGGTGATGCCGGAAGCAAACCCAATAAGGTAAATAAAACTATTGAAACTGATGACCACACTGAAATTGAAGATAAATTAAATCCATTTAAACTTATTGATAAAGTTTTAATTGCAATAATTGCCACGTTAGGTTTAATTTGGGTTATAAATGATCCTTTATCAAAAATTGGAAGTGTTAATTTTTTAGAGTTTGGAGGAGTTGACTATTCCGGACAAACTATTTCAATAACATTGCTATTATTTTTATATTTAATAGGATCAAGAATTGTAAGATATAGTAAAATTACCCGTGATAAAATGATTGCAGTTGTAATTATTGCTTTCTTTATTATTTTCTTTTGGGCATCTTTTGAGCAAGCTGGAGGTTCTATGAGTATTTTTGCTAAAGATTATACAAGTAGAATATTATCGGGAAATTCGGCTCTTATTTTTAATATTGTAGATGTAATTATTACTGTAGTTCCAATTGCATTAATTACTTGGGTGCTTTTCTTACTATTTCGTCAAACCTTTAAAAAGTACCTTGTATCTAATTTAATTTTAGGATTTAGCTTTGTATTAATATGGGCAATTGTAGGTTGGAAAATTTATAATAACTTCAACACTTATTCTTACGAAATTAGCTACCCTAGTTATAAAATGGCTGAAACTGATAAAAAACCTGTTATTATTACAGAAAACACTACGGTTCCTAAAAATGCCATTGTAAGTAATTCTATTGCAGTTGTTCGTTCTTCTTCTGAATTTAAAACAGATGCAGAAATATCAATTATTGATATTGATAAAAAAGGTGTTAATTTTAAATACCTTTCAGAAGAGCAAGCTAATGCAATTCCAACAACAATTAAGGCTTCTGTTATACGGAAAAAAGACAACGAAATTCAGATTCCAGCTACCTGGTTTTTAATTTTAAATTCATTATTTATAATTGCTTTCGCTCCATTGTTTTCTAAATGGTGGGAAAGTAAGTACAACCCTGCTCCTGCATCAAAATATGCTATTGGACTATTCTTTTTAGGAATAGGTTTTGCATTTTTAGCTTACGGAGCAAATGGAATTCCTCAGGGAGCAAAAACAGCTTCCGTAAGTATGGTTTGGCTTGTTTTGGCTTATTTATTTCATACTTTGGGCGAATTGTGCGTTTCACCGGTTGGACTTTCATATGTTAGTAAATTAGTTCCACCTCGTATGATTGCATTTATGTTTGGAGTTTGGTATTTGGCATTAGCAATTGGTAATAAAGCTTCAGGAAAAATGGGAGCAATGATTGATGATGTTACAACTAAATATGATATTTCTACGTTCTTCTTAATTTTCACTTTTGTGCCAATTGTTATTGGTGGAATTGCTTTGTTATTAAGTCCGGTTTTAAAGAAATTAATGCACGGTGTAAAATAAATTTAAAGAATAATTGTAATTTTGGCAACGTTTTTGCGTCAAAGCAAACGATACAATATAAAACTACTGATTAAAATGAAAAAAATAATATTACTTACAATTACATTATTTAGCTTAACAGTTTCTGCTCAAAAAATTAACTGGATGAGTTTTGAAGAGGCTATAATGGCTCAAAAAGAAACGCCTAAAAAAATATTTGTTGATGCATATACCGTTTGGTGTGGCCCATGTAAAATGCTTGATAAAAACACTTTTCAAAATAAAGATGTTGTAAAATATGTAAACGAAAACTACTATGCCGTTAAGTTTAATGCGGAAGGAAACGAAACAATTAATTTTAAAGGAAATACGTTTACAAATCCAAATTTTAACCCAAAAAGTTCAGGAAGAAATAGCCCACATGAGTTATCGAACCATTTTAGTATTAGAGCATATCCAACTTTGCTTTTCTTAGATGAGGACGCAAATTTTATCACTCCATTGCCTGGATATAAAACTCCAAAACAATTGGAACTATATTTAAAATTGTTTAAAACGGATGATTATAAAAAAATTACAGCTCAAGGTGATTGGGAAAACTATCAAGAAAATTTCACTTATGAGTTTAACGATTAATATTATTTAATTAATATTTAATAAAAAAAGCTCCTTTTTGCATAGTATTGTAAAAAGGAGTTTTCTTTTTAGTACATGTATTATCCCACTTATTTATATAATATTTATAATTTGAAGCATCGGCAACTACCAATTTAGGTTTATGTAATTTAATAAGTCTTTCTAAATTTATTTTAGGAGAATTTTGTAAAATTATTATTGTTGGTTTTATAGATTTAAACTTGTAAATCCCTAAACTATCTACTATTAAAATTGATTCATTATTTAATTTAAATAGATTTTTTGTCTCTTTAACTTTAAAACTTTTAATTAATCCTGTATTTAATAAATAAGGGTTAAAACTATATAACTTATTTATAGAATCGTATGCTGAATAAACTGTTAATTGTTTTCCTTTTCTATTTGCTATTAAACTAGTTCTGTTTTCATTAAAAAGAATAAATTCATTAGTTGATTCTATTTGTCTTTTTTCAATTATTGAAACGCTTTGAATAGCAATCATTATAATTAAAAAAACAAACAATCTATAAAACACCTTATTTTCGGTCCATTTAAAAAATGAAACAATTAACCCGTAGGTAAGCAACATAAATAAAAAGGAAATTCCAATGTCTTCAAGAATAAAAAAACGTTGACTACCAACCCAACTAACAAAACCATTCATCAATTTAATAATGTATATAAAAATATCTGCTAAAAATTGAGGTAAAGCATTAAATAATGCTAGCGCAATTAGAAAAACACCATATGTTAAAATAAATCCTAAAAATGGAATAATTACCAAATTAGAAATAAAAAACAATCCTGGAAATTGATGAAAATAAAAAATACTCAATGGCAAAACACCTAGTTGTGCTGCAAAAGAAACAGTTAATAATTGCCATGCTTTTCTAACAATCCAAAATTTTGGAATTATTAAATTATAAATTTTCGGCTGAATCCATATTATTGAAAATACAGCCAAATAGCTTAATTGAAATCCTACTTCAAATAGAAAGTTAGGATTAATTAGTAACAAAAAAAACATTGATATAACTAAAGTGTTATAGGTATTTGTAGGTTTATTAAGATGCATTCCAATGGATAATGCGGTAAACATTGTAACAGCTCTAACTACAGATGGTGATAATCCTGCAATAATTGCAAACAACCACAACAAAATAACAATTAAAATACTTGAAATTAATTTACCGTTTTTAAACTTATGAAATGGCTTAAAAAAAAACGTTAATATAATAAGAATAATTCCTACGTGTAAACCCGAAACGGCCAATATATGGATGGCTCCAGCATCGGCATAACTATTTATTAAATCTTCAGAAATTAATTGTCTTTGCCCAAGTAAAAGAGCATTAACAACTGCCAGTTCATTTTCTTTAAAACCATACTTTACTAATGATTTATTTATTTTTTCTCTAAATTCAGCTGCCCAACCTTTAATTGATGAAATCTTATTTGGAAGGTGTATAAATTTATTTTTTGAAATAAAAACCTGATGATGAATTTGATTATTTGCTAAATATTTTTTGTAGTCAAAAGCATGTGGGTTTAAAGGCGAGTTAATTTGGTTAAATATTCCATTTATAAGAATTACATCGTCAACCTCCAACGTATTAACAATACTATCTTTTTTAATACTAACTATAACATTTCCAATACTTTTGTTTCCTTCAAAATTAATAACCTTAGCTTTAAACTTGTTATAATTTTTAGATGGTTTTAATACTTCTCGAAAATATAAGGTACTTGTTTTAGCTTTGTAATTGTTAAAACTAGTGAAATTAGAATAATGGAGTTTTTTATTAATTTGAGTATTTAACGTAATTGAAGTTACTCCAACCAATATGCATACGAAATAAGCCAAGATTCTAAATATGACATGTTGTTTATGTAATATAAAAGAAATAACAAACACAATACTTAAAATAATAAAAAGCACTGCATTTATTGCAATTAAGACGGAAGGTTTAATTGAGAAAAAGTGTCCAACTAAAATACCAAAAGTTAAAAAGAAAGTTAGTTGAACTGGAACAAACTTTAAAAACTTAATCATAGCTTGATAAAGCTACAAAAAATATTTTATACTTATTTAAAGTAACAATAGTTACGTAATGACTTATATCATAATACTTTGCAGCTATATCAATTAGCTTTATATATTATTATAATTAAACAAATATGAAAAACTCATTACTTAAATATTTAATAGTTTTATTAATAGGCTTCAATTCATTTGCTCAAGATATTTCACCATATATTAAAGTTTCTGAAACTTCAGAAAGTATTGACCAAATTTCAAAAAAAATTATTGATGCACTAAAAACTAATTCTTTTGAAATTTTAGGAACCTATAATCCTTCAAACAAAAAATCGCTAAAAGTAATTGCTTTTACAAACCAAAATCTAAAAAACACAGTAATTAAGGTAAAAGACAGAGGTGCATTAGCTGCAACTTTTAAAATTGGTTTAGTTAAAAAAGATGGCCAAGTTGCCATTTCATACACAAATCCAGATTATATTTTACGTGCATATCTTGGAGACAATTATAACTCTTACAAAGCCGTTTTTACAAAATTTAGCAGTGATTTAAAAACTGCACTTACCTCTATAGGGAAAGACTTTAAACCTTTTGGTGGATCTATAAAAGCTGATAAGCTTAAAAAATACCATTATAAAATTATGATGCCTTACTTTACTGATCCAGTAACTTTAAATGAATATTCTTCTTTCGAAGAAGGTTTAAAAACAATTGAAGCAAACCTTTCAGCTAACAAAGGTAGTACGGTTGGTGTTTACAAATTAATATATACAAACCAAAAAGTAGCAGTATTTGGAGTTGGATTAAAAAGCACTAGTGATGGTGAATCGTATTTTTTACCCAAAATTGGTGAAGACCATGTTGCCGCCTTACCCTATGAAATTATTTTACAAGGAAATAAAGCAACTATGCTCCACGGAAAATATAGAATAGCCTTACATTGGCCTGAATTAACTATGGGAACTTTTATGAAAATAATGAGTACTCCTGGAGATATTGAAGATACTCTCGAGGCAATTTGCAACTAATTTTTTATTTATTTATTTTGTTCAATTAAAAACTCTGAAATGTTAATTCATTTCAGAGTTTTCTTATTTAGTTTCTTTTTTATTATCTGAAACACTCGTTAAACCTGCCGAAACTATAAATTTCATAACTTCACTTGAGTTTGCCTTTAATGGCTTTATATTTTCTCTTGGTACAATAAATAACTCACCTGAAAAATTGTACGAATGTGGAAAATAAACAGCAACTTTTCCAGGCTCATCTAAAAAATTTAAACTTTCTTCAGTAATAAAACCCAGTTTTTCTAAATCGCTATTCAAGTTTACTTTTACCAAAACTGGTTTACTAAACTTTTTTTCTTTCCCAATAAAAGCAGCGAACAAATCATTTAATGCTTTATAAATAAAATTTAGTATAGGTATTTTTTCAATAATACTTCTAGTAACTTGTTTTAAGGGTTTAGCAATTAACGTTTGACCAAGAAATCCAATTAAAATTAAAAACAACACCAAACTTAAAATTCCAATTCCCGGAATTGAAATGTCGAAAAAACGTGCTATTAAATTTTTTGAAAAATCGTCGATTAAGTTAAAAACTGAATACATAATATATACAGTTACACTTATTGGAGCGAGATACAAAATTCCTTGTATAGTGTAATTTAATAGTTTTTTAAACATTTAAATAATTTTAAATTATAACTTTCTTACATCGTATAAATCTCTACGTCTGTCTTTTAAATTTCTAACACTACCAAATTGATGTAATTGTCTCAATAGATCAATATCTACATCTGCAATTAAAATCATTTCCGAATTTGGTGTGGCTTCGGCTTTAATTCCATTGGCGGGAAAAGCAAAATCACAAGGGGTAAAAACCATTGATTGTGCATACTGAATATCCATATTTTGAACTTTCGGTAAGTTTCCAACACTACCAGCAATAGCTACATAACACTCATTTTCAATAGCACGTGCTTGTGAACAATTTCTTACCCTTGAATAGCCATTTTGTGTATCGGTTAAAAATGGTACAAATAGAATATCCATTCCTTCATCGGCTAAAATTCTACTTAATTCTGGAAATTCAGAATCGTAACAAATTAAAATACCTATTTTTCCACAATCTGTATCAAAACTTTTTAATTCATGACCTTTTTGTAATCCCCAAACTCTTGCTTCATCAGGTGTTACGTGTAATTTTTCATAACGTTCTACAGATCCATCTCTTCTACATAAATATCCAACATTATATAACTTACCTTCTTGCATTTCTGGCATACTTCCGGTAATTATATTTATATTATACGAAATCGATAATTGTGAGAATTGCTTAACTATTTCTTCTGTTTCTTTTGCTAATTCTCGAATAGCTTCCGCTTCAGTTAAATGGTTATTTTTTGCCATTAACGGAGCATTAAAAAACTCTGGAAACAGTGCGAAATCTGATCGATAACCAGAAACGGCATCCACAAAAAATTCTGCCTGTGTCATTAATTCTTCCAAATCTTTATATGGCCTCATTTGCCATTGAATTAAACCTAAACGCACAACTTTTTTAATTACTGATGCTTTTTTAGATTTTTTTTCATAATAGATATTGTCCCATTCCAATAAAACAGCATAATCATTAGAAGCCTCATCTCCTTCCAAGTAATTTTTCAATACTTTGCTTGGATGAAAATCATTAGAGACCTGAAAATTTAATACCGGATCGTGAATTTCTTTTCTTCTAACTTTTGCTATATAATCTTTTGGTGATAACGTGTCTGAATATTTATGATAATTTGGAATTCTACCACCAAAAGCTACGCCTCTTAAGTTTAATCGTTCACACAGTTCTTTTCTGTAATCATATAATCTCCTTCCCAGTCTTAAACCTCGATATTGTGGTTTTATAAAAACATCAATTCCATATAACACATCTCCATCGTCAGTATGTGTACTAAAAGTATAATTCCCTGTAATTTCTTTGTAGGTATGATGATCATCAAAACTCTTATAATCAACAATTAATGATAAAGCACAGCCTGCAATTTGGTCGTTGATTTTTATTACCACCTGACCATCTGGAAACCTGTCAATTAACGAAGCAATTTGAGATTCCTTCCAAAAAGAATCTGGCATTGTTGTATATGAATCTATCATGGCTGCCTTCAGCTCTTTATAGTCTTCAATTTTTAAATACGTTAACTCAATATTTTCTATATCTTTCATGAAACTTACTGTTAAAAATTTAATTTAACAGGGTAAATGTAATAAAATAATTGATTGTTGGTTAAAATATTTAATGCATCAACACTTTTTTTAAAGCGTTATAGAACTTTGATTTTCAACCTTATAACTACACATTAAAAACATTACTTTATAAAACTCATCTTAAAGTTGGCAACTTTTAATTAATTTTGAAGCTTATTTATGATGTATTCAGCTGTTTTTTCTGAAGCTCCTACACCTCCTAATTTTTTCTCAAGTTCAAAATATTCTAAAAACATTTTTGAACGCTCCTGTCCATTAAGTATTTTATCAAGTTCTTTTTGCAAATTAACTTCATTAAAATCTTCTTGAATTAGCTCTTTAACCACTTCTTTCTCCATTATTAAATTTACTAATGAAATAAATTTTAAATCAATTAATCGCTTTCCTATTTGATAAGATAACCAACTTGTTTTATAACAAACAACTTCTGGAACTTTTAATAATGCTGTTTCTAAAGTTGCCGTACCAGAAGTTACCAATGCAGCATAGGAAACAGAAAGCAAGTCATATGTTCTGTTACTTATAAATTGTACATTCTCTTTATTTATAAATTGTTTGTAAAAATCAAAATCCTGACTAGGAGCTCCAGCAATAACAAATTGATAATCTTTAAATTTTTCAGCCATTTTTAGCATAATAGAAAGCATTTTTTTGATCTCCTGCTTTCTGCTTCCTGGTAATAATGCTATTATTGGTTTATCTGATAATTGAAATTGTTTTTTGAAATCTTCTTCTTGAACTTTCTTTCGATTAGAAATAGCATCTAACAGTGGGTGACCAACAAATTTAACATCGAAATCATACTTTTTATAAAAATCTTTTACAAAAGGTAAAATCACGTACATTTCATCAATATCTCGTTTTATTGCTTTAACTCTTCCAGACCTGCTTGCCCAAACTTGAGGAGATATATAATAAATAGTTCTAAATTTATTTAGTTTTGCCCATTTTGCAATTCGTAAGTTAAAACCTGAATTATCAATAAAAATAATTTTATCTGGATTAAACTGAAGTATATCTTTTTTACAAAATTTTATAAATCCGAAAATTTTTGAAAGGTTTGTTATTACCTCGGCAAACCCCATAAAAGCTCTTTCTTTGTAGTGTAACACAAGCTCACCTCCTACTTGCTGCATTAAGTCACCTCCCCAAAATCTAATATCAGCTTTAGGATCTTTCTTCAATAAAGCTTTCATTAAATTAGAACCATGTAAATCACCTGATGCCTCTCCAGAAATAATATAATATTTCATATCCTTATTTTGTAAATAACGTTAACAACAAAACAAAAAAAGCTATAACAAAAGTTTCTAATAAAACTCCTCTAGCTCTATAAACTTGTTTCTTTTTTAAAAATATAAAAAAAACAAAAAAGTTAGCTATAGCTCCTAAAACCAAAACCTTACCTTGCAACCCTCCTTCTATTATTAAATCAATACTTGTATAAAAATCATAATTAGAAAAGAATTCAATAAAAATAAACACACCAAAAAATGTGGCAGCCAAAGCCACTAAAAAACCAATAAGAATTTCTTTTTTCATATTGAAATTTTTTTTATAAATCCCAGCTATTTAATTTTTTAATAAAACTATGCGCGGTTAAATCGAATTGCACCGGAACAACAGAAATATAATTATTTGCCAATGCCCACTCGTCTGTATCTTCTCCTTCATCTTTATTAACAAATTTCCCAGTTAACCAATAATATTCTCTACCTCTTGGGTTTTTCCTTTTATCAAATTCTTCAACCCAATTTGCCCGGGCCTGTCTGCACACCTTAATTCCATTAAATGTTTCACATTTTGGAAAATTAACATTTAAAACCACTCCTTCGGGCAATTTATTTTCAATAACACTTAGTGTAATTTGTTTGATATATTTTTTTAAAGGTTTAAAATTGGCATTCCATGAATAATCTAATAATGAAAATCCAATAGCAGGAATTCCTTCTACACCAGCCTCAACAGCTGCACTCATTGTTCCAGAATAAATAACGTTGATTGATGAGTTGGATCCATGATTGATTCCTGAAACACATAAGTCTGGTTTTCTATCTAAAATTTCACTTACTGCCAGCTTTACACAATCGGCCGGAGTTCCAGATGAATTGTATTCTTTTTGTGGACCATCATCTATTTTAATTGCATCGCAATACAACGCATCGTCAATGGTAACAGCATGTCCCATACCACTTTGTGGACCTTCGGGAGCAACAACAACAACATCACCAATTTCATTCATAACAGAAATTAAAGTCCTTATTCCAGGTGCAGTAATTCCATCATCATTTGTAACTAAAATTAAAGGTTTTTTCTTCATAACTTTGAATTAAACAGCAAAGCTACTACAATTTATTTGGTTTAAATAAATTAAACTTTAACATTTTATAAGTATAAGTCTACTTCAATTTTAATTATTATTGTACGTGTAATAATTGCCTAATTAAAATGTTCAATTTTACCAAATAAGATATTTAAATACACTTAGATAAATGTTGAACAAAAATATTAATACTGATATTATATTTATAAAAAAAGGTTAAATTAGACATTCATATATAATATTGGCATTATTTTAGTTGTAATAATGCTAGTTTTAACTTATAATTTGACAAGAAAGATACTGATGAAAAACTTAAAATATATATTACCAATACTTGTAATAATAATGCTTTTAACTAGCTTTAAAAAGCTAGAAGATACAGACCCAAAGGATAAAGCTTTAATTACAATACTTAATTATGTGTTAACACAATGGCATTACCATCCGCAGGAAATAAATGATAATTTTTCTAAAAATGTGTACACTAAATTTTTAGAAAGTTTGGATCCTTCCAAAAGGTATTTTTTACAATCTGACATTGAGGAGTTTTCGGTTTACAAAAATGCTATAGACGACCAAATAAAACAAGAAAACCTTACTTTTTTTAATTTAGTTTACAAGCGTTTTAATGAACGCACCGAAGAATCTAAAGCTTATTATAAAGAAATTTTAACACATCCAATAGATTTTATGTCTGATGAAACCTTAAATGTGGATTATGAAAAAACCAAATATGCAACTAACACTTTTGAATTAATTTCGCATTGGAAAAAATTGATGAAATTTAGCGTTCTAACACGTGTTTATGATAAGGTAAACGAGGAAGATGATAAACTAAAAAAAGATAAAAATTATAAAATAAAAACATTTTCAGAACTTGAAATTGAGGCAAGAGAATCTACTTTAAAAAATATGGATGAATATTTTAATAGATTGAAAGAATTAGATCATTCCGATTTATTTTCAACTTATATAAATTGTATTTCAGAAGAATTTGACCCACACACTAATTATTACGATCCAATAAAGAAAAAAGGTTTTGACCAAAGTATTTCGGGTAAACTTGAAGGTATTGGAGCACGACTCCAAAAGCAAAATGATTATGTAAAAGTAAGTGAATTAGTGATTGGAGGTCCTGCTTGGAAGCAAGGAGAACTTGAAGCCGAAGATATAATTCTTAAAGTAGCTCAAGGAGACGGCGAACCTTTGGATATAGTAGGAATGCGTTTAGACCATTCTATTGAATTTATTAAAGGAAAAAAAGGTACGGAAGTTAGGTTAACTGTTAAGAAAATAGATGGTACAATTAAAGTAATTTCTATTATTAGAGATGTAATTGAATTAGAAGAAACATTTGTTAAATCTTCCGTAGTAAATAAAAATGGGAAAAAATTTGGTGTAATAAACCTTCCTAAATTTTACATAGATTTTGACGAAAAAAATTATAGAAATTCTACAACAGATATGGCTCAAGAAATTGAGCGATTAAAAAAAGAAAATGTTGAAGGGTTAATTGTTGACCTTAGAAATAACGGAGGAGGATCATTAAAAACAGCTATTGAAATTACAGGTTTATTTATTAATCAAGGACCTGTTGTACAAGTAAAATATAGAGATAAAGAAGCCCAAATTAAAAGTGATATTGATCCAAAAATGCAGTGGGATGGCCCACTAGTTGTTTTAGTAAATGAATTATCTGCTTCGGCTTCAGAAATTTTTGCAGCTGCAATGCAAGATTATAAAAGAGCAGTTATTATTGGAGGAAAACAAACTTACGGAAAAGGAACCGTACAAAGCGTTTTAGATTTAAATAGATATCACAATTTAAAAGAAGATATTGGAGCTTTGAAAATTACTATTCAAAAATTTTACAGGATAAATGGAGGATCGACACAACTTGAAGGTGTTCATTCAGATATAATGTTACCAAGTAGATATACTTATATGGAAATAGGTGAACGCGATTTAACTAATCCTCTTAAATTTGATAAAGTTCCGGAAGCGAACTATGCTTTATGGAATAATTATGCAAATTTTAATGAAGTAATAGGTAATAGTAAGAAAAGAATAGCTAACAATACTTATTTTAAACTAATTGATGAAAATGCTAAATGGCTAAAAAAATCTCAGGACGACTCAATAGTTTACCTAAACTATGAAGCATATAAAAATGATTTAGAGTATCACAAAAATGAATCATCTAAATTTGATGAGATTAAAAATTATACAACTAATTTAACCTTCGAATCTCCGCTTTACGAAAAAGCAATTTTAAAAAATGATACTGATTTGACTGAAAAAAGAAGTACATGGCATAAAAACTTAAAAAAAGATATTTATGTAGCGGAAGCTTTAAATGTTTTAGAAGATTTAAAATTGAAACCAAATCATCATTTAGTTAAAAAATAATTTTTAAAAGTTGTAACTTTACATCAGTAAAGCTAAACTATTGAAAAACACAACCAATTCTCTTACAAAATTAGCACTCCAGAAGTTTAAAAAAAACACTACTGGAGTGTTTAGTTTTTGGTTTATTATTATGTGTGGAATGGTAGCCATTTTCGCCTATTTATTGGCACCTGACAATAGTAGAAATGCAAACCAAATGCATTTAGAAATTCATTCTAAAAAACCAGGGTTTGAGGTTTTAATGCTAACATTACCTACTAAAAATGAAGAAAACCAGTCTTTCTTCAATAAACTTATTTACGGAAAAACACTGCAAAAAACAGAAATTCCAATCTCTAATTACACTGTTTCAAAAAACGATTTAATAATAGATTCTTATACCGAAAATGGCCTGGAAACTATTTCAAAATCATATCCAATATCAATTTTTAAGAACAAAAGTATTTCCAATTATATATCCCTAAAAAAGTTTTACTTAGGAACAGATAAATATGGCCGAGATTTACTTAGTAGAATGTTAATTGGAACAAGGATTTCTTTTTTTATTGGGTTTATTGCAGTATTTATTTCTCTAATAATAGGAATTTCCATTGGAGCAACAGCAGGTTATTTTGGTGGAAAGGTAGATGCGTTTATAATGTGGCTCATAAATATAACTTGGTCAATTCCAACCTTATTGCTGGTTATTGCAATTACACTAGCGCTTGGAAAAGGTTTTTGGCAAGTTTTTATTGCTGTTGGCCTAACTATGTGGGTAGAGGTTGCTCGTGTTGTTAGAGGACAAATTATGAGTGCCAAACAAATGCAATATGTTGAGGCTGCAAAAGCATTAGGATTTTCTAATTTCAGAATAGTTTTTAATCATATACTACCAAACATAATGGCACCCGTTATTGTAATTTCAGCAGCAAATTTTGCCGGTGCAATTTTAATTGAAAGCGGATTAAGTTTTTTGGGTATTGGAGCTCAACCTCCCACTCCATCTTGGGGTGCAATGATTAAAGATCACTACAGTTATATTATTTTAGGTAAAGCCTATTTGGCTATTATTCCAGGCTTAGCAATTATGAGTTTAGTTATGGCTTTTATGCTAATAGGTAATGCTCTTAGAGACGCTTTAGATGTTAAAAATTAAATTATCAATTTTACCAAATCTTTCAATTAAATTATTCCTTTATCAGTCTTTATTATTGAATATATCCATTCTTACACTCTACGAGTTAAATTTCAACTAATTAAAAATTATTTTGTACTTTGTAAAAACTAAAAAAAATCAAATACATTATTTATACCCTAAAAAATCACTAAAAATAGATTAAATCATTATTACATCCCATAAAATAAATATCGCTGATTACGAAAGGTAACAATTCTTTGATTTTTTTGATATGGTAATATGAGCATTAACCATTTAATGCAATTATTAATTTAAAATCAAAATAAATTATGAAAAAATTAAGTATCCTTCTTTTTTTTGCAGTTGTAGCTATTGGCTATTCTCAAAAAAAACCAAATGATTTAAAAACAAGTAACATGAGCTTGGTTGAAGTCATAGTTGCGGCAGGTATGTCGTCACCTTCTTCGTCGTTTAGCGATAATTCTTTTGCCGGTGATGGAAGCTTTATCGAATTATCATCCAACTATTATTTTTCTAAAATAGGTGCTGGAATTTCAATTGGAAGCTTTTCAAATCCAACCGAGGGTAACTTGTTAAAATTTACTGAAAAAACTGGAGTTCCTCTTGCTCTAAAATCAGAGAAATGGAAAACTTCCTATTATGGAATTGGGCCTAGTTTCAAAACTAACTTAGGTGATTTTGAAACAATTATTACAGGTAGAGTTGGATCTATGACTATCAAATCTAATACATTAGAAAGTGACTTAATTATTGAAGATGCTGATACTCCATCATCAATTCCTGTTTATAATATATCACATAAAGAAAACACAAGTATGGGATTTTATAATGCTGGAATTAAACTTGGATACAAATTAAATCCAAATTTAACGTTCTATATTGCCGCAAATTATTTGTCTTCCTTTTCAGAAGACTTATCGTTTGAAGAAACCAAAACAGATGTCCAAAAATTTGACTTGGACAGAGATGGAGTAATTAGCCAAGATGAAGCTCGTAAACTTTTAGACACTCAAATAACTTATGAAACTTCAACAATTAACTCTAGCGTTCAATTATTAAATTATGGATTTGGTTTAAGCTATAGTTTTGGAAAAAAACCTAATAATACATCTTCCAAAGCACAAGACCATAACGCAAGTAGAAGTAATACAACATCTTCTAAAAATAGTGGCTCAATTATTCTAACAAATCTTGCAAAAGAAAAAGCAGATAAAAAAAATCAACAACAAAAAATAATTAGTGTTTTACCAAAAAACAACAGTGTTTTTAAAAATGCTGAGGAAATTAAAAAATTTACTTGGAACGTTGTTGGCTCTAAAATTCCAAACCCACAATTTATTCTTGAGGTTACAAAAATTGGAGACAATCAAAAATCGCAACGTATTTTTATTGAAAAAACTTCCAATATTTCCATAGCTTCTGAACGTATTTTTAAAGAAAAAAACTTAGAAAATGGGCAATACCGATGGAAAGTTATCGAAACAACAACGGGTAATTCTTCTGATATTAAATATTTTACATTTAGCAATTGCGAAATAGATTTTGCCATTTCTAATGAAGAAATAGAGTGTTTGGGTTATGAAGGGGAAAATAGAAAGTTTAAAATTTGTTTTGACTCTACCTATTCAAGTACTTCAGGAGATTTAACTTTTATAAATCCAGGTTCTGGTTTATCCGTATTTGATCAATCTTACGCTTCTTTAACTTACACAATGGTAAGTCCAAACCCAACACTTTTAACACAAATTGGTACAACCAGCACAACAGTAAGTTACTGTTTTGAAGTTACAGTTGCTGCAAGTGTAACCGCAATTGGTTTTGGTTTACAAGGTGACGATTTAGATCCAAGTCCTGTTTTATGCCAGCCAGGTGTTAGTGCTAATTTTGATGAATTACCAGAATGTATTTGTGACGAATGTGAAGAAATTGAAGTATCATTTGATAATTTCAATATTGCATTAAATGGCACAACTGGAAATCAATTTAATTTTGATGGAGATATTAATGTAAATGTTCCAATTTATGGAATAGAATTTCAAATTCAATCTTATAGTTATTCTGCAAACCCTTCAGCTTGCTCAAAAGGTGTTGGTAATGTTGAAGAATCAGGAATGATATTAATGCCTGGAACCTCAATAAATGGCTCTACTAGTTTGCAATTAGTAAATGAAACTGCTTCTGGAAGCACCAATTCTAACAATAATGCTACTAAAAATGTAAAATACATAAGTAATTCAGCATTAAACGGTACAATTCCTGTAAACTTAACAATAGGTTTACCTGGTCCAATTTCTGGTCTCGATCCAAGTTGTTGTGAAATAAATTACACAGTATGCATAAAAGTTAAAATATTTTATGAAGAAAGCAATTGTAAATCGTGTGTATTTACTCACTGTTTTAACTTTAATAACCAATAAAAATTACTATCATGAAAAATAAAATATATACATTCAAAACATATATGTTGCTAGTATTTTTATTTGCAACAACAATAGGCTATTCTCAAATTACAGTAAATAATACACCTAATACAAGTATATGCAATTTAAGTGGTGAAAATGTAGAAGTTTCTGTTCCAACTGAAGTTTTAACTGGAGATAATATTGAATTAAACATTACGCTATCTGGTAATTATGATGCTTCTTGTGTAAAAACTGTAAGCATTACAAATTCATCAAACTTACAATTTCAAAATTCAGTTGCAATTCCTTTTATAAATATGGGAGGTGGAACCTATCAAAATGATGATACCCCAACTACAAATGGCGACCCAGGACCCTTAAAGGGCAATGAGGGTTATAACTTTAATGTGTATTATAAATTTCCAAATCACATAACTTGTAACGGTGCAGTAGGTACATTTGATGTAACCGTAACTTTAGATTGCGCAGGTGTAATAACTACTTGTACTACTTCAGTAAGTGTTATTGCCAGAGCGGCTAATTATTGGACTGTAACAAAAGAATTTGTTATAGGTGATTTGGTTTGTGGAACCTCTAAATGGCGAATTAAAGTAATTAATAATAACCCAAATCCATCCGGATATGGAAACTATAAAATTCAAGGAACATTGACGGAAAACACAACCTTACCGGTTGTTTCAAACGGAGTAATTAACGTTAATGCTAATAATTGGTTTCCTTTTAAATATGTAACTCTGCAAAATTGCCAAAATACTGGTACACAAATTACCAATAATATTGACTACAATTTTAATTTGGGTGATGGTTGTGAAACCATGATAGGAACTGCTACTGCCGTTTCGCCACCATTACAAAGTCCAAATGCATCATTAGCTTTCACTAAATCTGTTTATTCTTCTAGTGGTATGAATATTGTTCCAAATTATCAAATAACCGCAGGATGTAGTGGATACTACAGAATTAGCATTTACAATGATGGCAATGTTCCATGGCAAATTAATTCAATTACTGATGTAATACCTACTGATATTACAATAACGGGAATCTCTGATACATATTGGAGTAATGGATATACTGGAATTGATCCTTCTATGTGGGTAAACACACCAGCCATAACAGGGCAAACTTATTTATTTACACCTGCCACAAGTCCATATATATTAAATCCTGGTGATTATAAAGATATTTTTATATACTTTGATGTTAACAGTAGTGTTACAACTGGTACTATTATTACAAACAATGCACAAATTAATTATAATGCAGGAAGTGTTTCTAATAATAGCGGTGGAAGCGGAACTCAATGCAATGGTGTAAACTGTCCAGTAATTGATCAATCAATTTTAAATGACACTGCTATTTGTAATTTTGAGGTAGTTGCTCCATTTCCAAAGGAAATATTTAGAAAATGCGTAACTAATCAGCCAGTTGGAAATATTTATAATATTGGTGATTTAGTGCATTTTAAATTTGTTATAGGAAATGCAGGTTCAGGAAACTTAAACACTAATATTACTGATAATTTAGGCTTACCTAATCAAAATTTACAAATTGTCACATCATCTATTTCAACTACTTATTATGAAGACAATTCTTATTCAACAAATAATTGGTTATGTGGTAATAGTTTTTCTAATCAACAACCTATTACTTTTTCAGTAATTCCAGATACCTCAGACTTGCAAGATCCAAGTTTTGCAATTACAGGAATGCCAGGTATATGTAATTTTAATAGAGCAAACTATTTAGTAATAGAATTTGATGCCGAAATACTAACTCAAATGTATGGCAATAAAGTAAACACAGCATATACCGATACCCAACAAAGTAGTGCTTCTTATACTGTAGATCAAATAGGAGTGCTTGAAGTTAATAAATATGCCGATCAAGAAATTGTAGAAAATGGAGGTAGTTTCAATTATATTATTAAGGTTATAAACAGTGGTAGTGTGCCTTTAAACAATATTGTTATTGCTGACATGCTACCAGATTGTGTTTCTGTGAACGGACAAATAAACATAGAAGATGCTATTGCAACACCAATACCTTTTACAACTTCTGGTAGTTTAACCATAAATATAAATCCTACAACAGAAATATTCCCAGGAAATGATTTTACTATAACTATTCCTGTAGTAAAATCAGGTGGAGGAAATTGTTGTAACGAAAGTGTTTCGGCTACCGCAGAAATGATTACTTCAGGTGTTGAATTAAGCGCTAATTACGGAAGCCCTGAGGCTCCTGCAGCTTGTGTTACAGGTACCGAATGTTGTGATATTGAAGGTTTTGATGCAACTATTCAAGAAAATAATGGCTCGTTTAATGTTAGTATTAACGGAGGAAGTGTGCCTTTGCAAGAAGTAGAAATTTCAATGGTAGATTATCATATTGAATATTCTGAAAGAGCGTGTAAACCAGAAGATTTAGGTATTTTTGGAATATTAACAACCTCTACAACAAACCTTAACAATTTAATTTTAAATGCAGGTGATAATGGCACAAGTAGTTTGTCTTGGTTATTAGGAAACCCTTCAATTATAAATTCATCTGTTAATCTTAATATTTTATATCCAGAGGTTTTAAACTTAGATTGTTGTGATGTGGAATTTTATTTCTGCCTAAAAGTAAAAGTAAAAGATGTAAACTGTAATGTTTGTGAAAAAATTATATGTTTTTCAAGCGATCAACAAACTGAACCTGAACCTTGTAACATAGATATTAAGGACCTAGGACAAGGCCAAAAGTTTTGCATTGGAGACACCGTTAATTTAAACTGGTCTGGCACAACACCAACAGGACAAGTTACTATTTCGTTATTTGATGTTACAAACGGAGGAATATATTCAGTTTTAGCAACTGGAATTCCAAATACAGGTTCATTTACATATACAATTCCTAATGGATTTCCTTGTGACCCTCCAAGAACTTGGTCTTTAATTGTTGAAGATTCCGAAAAATTATGTTTTGACAGAAGTGATCCATTTATAATTGAATGTTGTGTAGAGGATTGTGATTGTGGTGAATGGTTATCAAAAAATGTTTCCATAAAAGGTTACATTAAAAAAATTCCGAAAGACCCAAAACAAAAAATAAATTTTGAAACAAACTTTGAGAAAAATATTGAATGTGGAAGTGATTTTGTATTAAATCCATCTTTAAACTATACATTTACAGCTCCTAACTATGTTTGCAACCCAGAAGACTGTGATGTGGAATACAAATGGGAAATTGAAGGCCCTAATGGAATTATAATTTCAGGAAATGGAAAACTATTTAATTACAGTTTTAACACCTACGGAAATTATAAAATTACGTTTACACCAATTTGTGGTGGCGAACGTTGTGAACCTTGTATAATTTACCCAACAATAGAAAAACAAGGACCAATTATAGATAGTCAAATTTATAATCCATCAAAATACTAAAAACCATTAATTATTAATATTTAAAAGACCTCCTTAGTAAGGAGGTTTTTTTATTGAATTTCATGTAAATTTGCTGCTTTAAAAATACAATATGAAATTCGAAGTTACATTTAATACAAAGTGGTCCGATTTTGACCCAAACAGACATATGAGACACACAGCATATAATGATTATGCTGCTGAAGTAAGAGTTCGATATTTTCAAGAACATGGACTCTCTATAAACGAATTTGCAAAACTTAATATAGGACCCATTCTTTTTAAAGAAGAAACATCGTTTTTAAAAGAAATTCATATAGGTGAAAATATTACAGTAAAAATGGAACTAGAAGGAGTTTCAAAGGGAATAGAACGTTGGAGATTTAACCATCAAATATTTAATAAGGACGGAATTTTATCAGCTGAAATTAAAGTGTATGGTGCTTGGATTGATTTAATGAAAAGAAAATTAACCTCTCCCCCATTAGAATTTGTAGAAATTTTTAAAGCATTACCAAAAACAGAAAATTTTAAAGAAATACCTTTAAAAAGTGATAAATAGAAAAAACATCTATGTTGCATTAACAATATTTTTTGCTGTATTATTTTACGTTTGGGATAATTATTCTGTAGAGGATTTAAATTTTTCAACTGAAAAAGTAAATACTGGTACATCTAATTTTTTACCAACTACAACCACAGGTCAAATAATTCATCATAATTATTATTCACTAAGTTATGCTGAAAAATTTGAACAAGCTGAATGGGTTGCGTATGATTTAAGTAAAGGTCATTTATCCAATTCAAACTTTGATCGTCCTTATTTTATAAAAGACAGAAAAGTATCATCAAAAAGTGCACATTATAAAAATTATTCAAATTCAGGTTACGACAAAGGCCACTTATGTCCAGCAGGAGATCGAAAATTCTCAAAATCGGCACATGATGAAACATTTTTAACCAGTAATATTTCGCCCCAAAAACACGACTTCAATTCTGGAATTTGGAACAGGTTAGAACAAAAAACACGATATTGGGCTAATAAATATAAAAAATTATATGTTGTAACCGGAGGAATCTTAACATCTGATTTAAAAACTATAGGCTCCGAAAAAGTTGCTGTTCCAAATTATTTTTATAAAATAATTTTAGATTATCACGAACCTGAAATTAAGGCAATTGCGTTTATAATACCGCATAAAGAAACTAATAAAGCATTATATAAATTTGTTACTTCAATTGACAATATTGAAGAAAAAACTGGAATTGATTTTTTTTCTGAAATGGAAGATTCTTTAGAAAATAAATTAGAAAAATCTACAAGTTATTCTAACTGGAATTTCAGATAGTTTAAATTTTAGGGTAACAAAATTTAAGTGTAGTTGATATAATAGTAAACAAACATATTTTTTAACTATTAAAACAACTATTATGAAAACCAAATTATTATTATTCGCAGCACTTTTTATTTCAACAATTGCATTCTCTCAATCATCTAAAAAGGGTTATGATTATTACAAAGCTTCTTCAGATACAAAAATAAACCAAGCTGAAGTAATTGATGCTACTTCTAAAAGAAAAAGACCTGGAGGAATTCATAAATCAAAATCTTACAACATAGATTTTAGAAAAAGACCTGGAGGAATAAAAAAATCGAATAGCATTACAATTAGAAAAAGACCAGGAAGAAGGACCTATAATTAAAATAATAAAATATCAAATAAAAAGATATATTCTTAAACAAAATAGCCTTCAAATGAAGGCTATTTAAGTTATATATTAACCTCCTACTTTTGCTAAAATTCCATAATTTTTAAAAATAGAAATTATTAATTTTATTCTTTCACTGTTAGGCTTTTCAAATTGAATAAATTCTTCTGGAATACCCAATTTCATCATTTTGTTTTCAGCTACTTTATGATAAGGCAGCAAATTAACTTCAGTACTATTTAACTTTAATGAACTAATAAATTCTGCAGTTGAAATAATATTCTCATTAGTATCATTTACATTTTTTATCAGTGGAATTCTAAAAACTAAATCACAGTTTGTTTGTGCTAAAGCTTTAATATTTGAATGAATTTTTTCGTTAGAAACTCCTGTATAAAGTTTATGCTTTTCAGAATCCATCAATTTTAAATCTATTAAGAACATTTCACAGTTATCTGCAACTTCTAAAATAGTTTTTTCATTAGAAAATGCTGAAGTATCCACTACTCTATGGTACATTCTTTTACCACATTCTTTTAATGCTTCTAATAAATATGCCGAATGCAATAAAGGTTCTCCCCCTGAAAATGTAACACCTCCACCCGACTGATCAAAAAAGATTGCTTCATTATCAATTTGCTTCATTAATTCTGAAATTGGCATATTGTTTCCTAACATTTTAAATGCTTTTGTTGGGCAAACTTCGGCACAGATACCACATAAATTACAAACGTTATAATCTGTAACAATCCCCTCTGAAGTCATTTTTAAAGCTTCATTTGGGCAATTATCTAAACATTTTGATGCTCCAATACATTTTGAAGCAGTGTACATTTTTTGAACTTTCAACGAAATACTTTCAGGATTATGACACCATTGACACGATAGATTACAACCTTTGAAAAACACCGTGAGACGAATTCCTGGACCATCGTTTATGGCATATTTTTTAATATCGAAAATTAAACCTGTTTTCATTTAAAAAGATTCATTTTCAGTTCTATCAATCACTTCTTGTTGTAAATCAGCATTCATATCGTTAAAATAATCGCTGTAACCAGCCATTCTCACCAATAAATCTTTATAGTCTTCAGGGTTTTCTTGCGCAGCATACAAGGTTGCAGTGTCTACAATATTAAACTGAATATGGTGTCCTCCCAGAGCAAAATAGGTTCTTATCAAATGTCCTAATTTCATAATATCTTCATCTCGCTTTAACAAGCTTGGTAAAAAACGTTGATTCAATAAAGTTCCTCCAGATTTGGTTTGATCTAATTTTGTTAAAGACTTTATAACTGCCGATGGTCCATTAGTGTCCGCACCGTGAGATGGTGAAGTTCCATCGGAAATTGATTTGTGAGCCAAACGCCCGTTTGGAGTTGCTCCCATAACTTTTCCAAAATACACGTGACACGTAGTTGACAACATATTTAAATGAAATGTTTCACCTTTTGTATTTGGTTTTCCATCAATGGCATCTAACAAATCATTATAAACTTCCAACGCAATTGAATCTGCATAAGCATCATCATTTCCATAGAAAGGTGTATTGTTAATTATTGTTTGACGCAAAATTTCTTCACCTTCAAAATTATTAGCAACAGCAGTTAAAACTTTATCCATTGAAAATGTTTTATCTTCAAAAATGTGTTTTTTTAGAGTTGATAAACTATCAGCTACAGTACCCAAACCAGTACATTGAATATAATTGGTATTGTAACGTGGTCCTCCGTTGTAATAATCTTTTCCTTTCGAAATACAATCTTCAATAACCACCGATAAAAATGTTGCAGGACTATATTTAGCAAACATTCTGTCTATATAATTACTAACTAAAATCTTTTGATTTACAATATAATTTAGTTGTTTTTTGAAGGCTTCATACAATTCATCATAACTGCTAAAATCTCTTGGATCTCCAGTTTCAATACTTGCTTGCTTGCCTGTTAGCGGATTGATTCCATTATTTAAAGTGATTTCAATAATTTTAGGAACGTTTAAATAACCTGTTAAAATGTAAGCTTCTTTTCCAAAAGCACCAACTTCAATACAACCACTACAACCACCTTCACGAGCATCAACCAAAGATTTTCCTTGATTTAGCATTTCTGGAATATAAATATCTGGATTGAAAACCGAAGGATAACCGTGACCTTGACGAATAACTTTGCACGCTTCTTTTAAAAACCTATCTGGAGTTCTTGTACTTACGTGCACCGAATTTCCAGGTTGTAACAAGTGCAATTCCTCAATAATTTCTAACATTATATAAGAAACTTCGCTTACACCATCGGAACCATCGGGCTTTACACCTCCAATATTTATGTTTGTAAAATCGTTGTAAGTTCCACTTTCTTTAGCTGTAATTCCAACTTTTGGTGGTGCAGGATGATTGTTAACTTTAATCCAAAAACAACTTAACAACTCTTTTGCTTCTTCTCTGGTTAGCGTTCCTTCTGCTCGTTCTTTTTCGTAAAAAGGAGCTAAATGTTGGTCGAAATGACCAGGATTCATAGCATCCCAACCATTTAATTCGGTAATAGTTCCTAAATGAACAAACCAATACATTTGTATGGCTTCCCAAAAATTTCGAGGTGCATTGGCTGGAACCCAACGGCAAACTTCAGCAATTTTTAATAATTCTTCTTTTCGTTTTAAGTTGGTTTCAGTTTTTGCCAATATTTCGGCTTTTTCTGCGTGACGTTCAGCAAAAACAATGGCAGCGTCACAAGAAATTTTCATTCCTTCTAACTGCTCTTTTTTATCAGTAGCTTCAGCATCATTTAAAAAATCTAAACTATCTAAATGCTCTTGAATTTGCTTTTTAAAATCAAGCATTCCAAGTTTATAAACTTTTCCATCTAACGCTGTATGGCCAGGAGCACGTTGCTCCATAAACTCTGTAAACAAACCAGCTTCATAGGCTCTACTCCATTCATTTGGAACGTGTTTAAAAATTCGTTCTCTAATGGTTTTTCCTTCCCAATAAGGAATTACTTCTTGCTCATAAATATCAATATTTTCTTGTGAAATGGTATAACGTTGCATTTCTCGTGTGTTTAGCACGTGAAAATCTTCAACACTATGGCAAGTTAGTTCAGGAAATGTTGGAACAGATTTAGGACTTGGACCTCGTTCTCCAACAATTAATTCGCCTTCACCAAAATAAATAGTTTTTTGCTTACATATTTCTAAAAAATTCAATCCACGCATTACTGGAATGGAATATTTTCCGAAGTTCTTTTTGTAAAATTCTGTTTGAATTAAAGCTCTTTCAATAGATAATGAAGGTTCTGTTTCGAAACTTAATTTTCGAAGTTTTTGAACTCTTTCATTCATACCTGGACCCATTTTATTTCCAAGTGGTTTGTAAAAATTCCCTTCTGCTTCTGAAGGGCGTTCTGGTGATTTTATAACTTTAAAAGTAGGTTTTTTCATAATTAAAATAGATTTTTCCAGAATTACTTCTGAAAGATTAAAAAGGCAATAAATCTGCGTTTAATTATGAAATAGAAAAGAACATTAAACACTCAAACAACTGTCTGTATGTTTTGGTAAGAAAAGATATGTTCTTATTGGAAATCATTACATAAATATACAAAAAAAGAGAGTTGATTTTCATCAACTCTCTTTTTTAATATTAAATATTCTTTATTTACTAATTCCAGAACATTGCATATAATGCAACTAATACCAACATTATTGCAAAAGCACCAATATTAAATAATGGGCTTGTTTTAAATAACTCTTTAGTTATTTCAATTCCTTTTTCATCATCTTTTCCTTTATGTTGAACTAAACTAGCGATTATAATTACAACCATTGTTAACACAGCTGTTAATCCCATTTGATCCATCCAAGGCATTGTTGTTGCTTTAAACGCAACAGCAATTGGAATAGAAGCTAAAGCACCAATAATTGCTGCTTTGTTTGTTGTTTTTTTCCAGAATAAACCTAACATAAATACTGCTAAGATACCTGGAGATACAATACCTGTATACTCTTGAATAAATTGGAACGCCTGATCAATACCACCTAAAAGAGGAGCCATAATACAAGCTATAACTAAAGCAACTCCAGCAGAGATTCTACCCATATTTACTGTTGCCTTATCACTTGCATTTTTGTTAATATATTGCTTATAAATATCCATTGTAAAAATGGTAGAAGTTGAATTTAACATAGAAGCCAATGATGATACAATTGCCGCTGCAAGCGCTGCAAAAGCAATCCCTTTCATTCCGGTTGGTAAAAATTGTAACAACCAAGGATAAGCTCTATCTGCTTGTTCTAAAGATGGTAAATTTTTCATACCTGCATCTCCTAATCGAGCCATAATTTCAGGGTCATTTACCATTACGTATGCTGCGATTCCAGGTACCACAACAATTACTGGTATAACTAGTTTTAAAGCTGCAGCTAATAAAATACCCTTTTGAGATTCTTTTAACGATTTCGCCGCTAAAGTTCTTTGAATAATATATTGGTTGAAACCCCAATAGTATAAGTTAGCAACCCATAAACCACCAACTAAAACTCCTATTCCTGGTAAATTTTTAAATTCAGGATTCGATTTATCAAGTATCATTGCAAATCTATCAGGAGCTGCTTCATAAACCATTTTCATACCAGCTACAACACCTTCTCCGTCAGATACAGTATTTAATGCTAAATATGTTGTTACTAAACCTCCTAAAACTAGAAACACTACTTGAATAACATCTGTCCAAGCAACGGCAGATAATCCACCATATAAAGAATAAGCAGCAGCAAATAATGCTAAACCAATTACTCCATACATCATAGGAACACCCATTATCGTTTCTAATGCTAAAGATCCTAAATAAAGAACTGATGCCAAATTAACGAACACATATAATGCAATCCAAAATACAGCTAATATGGTTTTTAAATTTGTTGAAAATCGTTTTTCTACAAACTCTGGAATGGTATACAATCCTTTTTCAATAAATATTGGTAAAAAGTATTTACCTACAATTATTAATGTTATTGCCGCCATCCACTCGTAAGATGCAATTGCCAAACCTAGTGCAAAACCAGATCCTGACATTCCAATAAATTGTTCGGCAGAAATGTTCGCAGCAATTAAACTTGCTCCAATTGCCCACCAAGGTAATGATTTACTTGCCAAAAAATAATCTTCAGCATTTTTTTCATGCCCTTTCTTGTCTCTAGAAACCCATAAACCTACACCTAAAATAAGGATGGCATAAGCTACAAAAATGAAGTAATCTAAAAATCCAAAACTTGTTGTCATAATAATATATTTGTTTAGTTTATTGTTGATTTCAAATTAAATTCTAACTCTTATTAAATACAAATATCAATTAATTTTTCACTTAAAAATGAAACAATTGATTTATTTTCTAAGTGTTATGGTTTAATCTGATTGTTTATTTAGTTTCACTTATTGATGTTCCTCCACAAGGATTTGCTTCAAAAGCAGTTAATTTGATATTAAATTTATCGAAATACGCTTTTGATGCTGCTTCTGTAAAATCCTTAACTGCATCTTCGTGTATAATGTTAATTGTACAACCACCAAAACCACCACCCATCATACGAGATCCTATAATGGCATCATAATCTTTTGAAAAATCTACTAAAAAGTCTAATTCTTCACAACTAACTTCATATAACTCAGAAAGTCCTTTATGAGTAGCGTACATATTTGCACCCATAACATCAAGCTTATTATTTTTCAGTGCTTCAACAGTATCTAATACACGAACTTTTTCATCTACAACATACGAACATCTGTTATAAGTTACATCATCTAGAACTCCTTTAAACTCAGCCAACATTTCTGGTGAAACATCTCTTAATGATTTTACTTCTGGGTATTTTTTTGCTATTACTTCTACACCAGCTTCACACATAGCTCTACGTTTGTTATATTCTCCGTCAGCTAAATTATGTGATACATTGGTATTTAATAATAATATTTTATATGGTTTAATTGCAATTGGCACGTATTCATATTCTAAAGATTGACAATCTAGTAGAATAACATGTCCGTCCTTACTCATTACAGATGCAAATTGATCCATTATACCACATTTTGTTCCAACGTAGTTATGCTCAGCCATTTGACCAATTTTAACCATTTGTAACCTTGTCAATCCTAAATCGAATAATTCATTTAATCCAAAAGCCAAGCCACATTCTAAAGCGGCTGAAGAGCTAATTCCAGAACCTACAGGAATATTACTATCTAATGAACAATCAAAACCTTCCAATTTATCAGTAAGTTCTTGTATTCCTGCAATAACACCTAAAATATAGTTTGCCCATTGCTGATCACTTGGTTTAACATCATTTAAACTAAATGAAAAACTTGTGTTGAAATTTACGCTATGAACGTTACACTCGTCAGTACTTCCGTTCTTTTTAAAACTAAATTTTATTATTTTGTCAATTGCTGTTGGAAGTACAAATCCGTTATTGTAATCTGTATGCTCCCCAATTATATTAATTCTTCCTGGAGAATCAACTACTAAATCATATTCTGTAGCCATAATTCTTTATATTTATTTGGTTAATTTGGTTGTTTTTTATCTATAATGCTCTTAATTTATCAGCTGCAAACTCTGCAGTGATATCGCGTTGTGGCATTGCGAACATTTCATAACCTACCATAAATTTCTTAATAGTAGCTGATCTTAATAATGGTGGATAAAAACTCATATGCCAGTGCCATTCTTTATAATCACCTCCATCTGTTGGCGCTTGGTGAATACCTGCAGAATATGGGAATGAAGTATCAAATAATCTATCAAATTTTTGAGTTAATGTTTTCAATGCTTCAGCATAATCTGCTTTTTCACTATCCGTTAACTCTTTAATAGTAGTCATTTGTCTTTTTGGAACAATCATAGCTTCATATGGCCATTTTGCCCAGAAAGGAACCAGGGTAACAAAACTATCATTTTGAGAAATTATTCTAGTCCCTTCTTCTATTTCTTGTTCAATATAAGCTTGCAATAAACTTTTACCATTTTTCTCAAAGTATTCTTTTTGAGAATCTGTTTTTAGTTGAATTTCAGACGGAATTGAGTGTTGTGCCCAAATTTGCCCGTGTGGATGAGGATTACTACAACCCATAATTGCACCCTTATTTTCAAAAATTTGGATATAATTTATTTCAGGTAAGCTTCCCAGTTCAGTATATTCTTTTTGCCAAGTTTCAACAACATCAATTAACGCTGGAATTTCCATATCTGGAATTGTTAATGAATGATTTGGTGAAAAACAAATTACTTTACATATTCCATTTTCTCCTTCAGCTTTCATTAAGCCTTCATTGTAATTAAAATTTGGAGTATCTTTTAGTAAAGCTCCAAAATCATTAGCAAATACATAAGTACTTGGGTAATCAGGATTTTTTTCGCCACTAATTCTATCATTAGTTGGGCATAAATAACATTTTGGATCGTACGCTATTTCTTCCTTTTTAACACTATCTTCTGTTTTTCCCTGCCAAGGTCTTTTATTTCTGTGTGGCGAAACAAGTACCCATTCTTTTGTAAGAATATTATATCTTCTGTGTGGATGATCTTCCAAAAATGAACTCATTGTAAGTTAGGTTTAATTTTATTTAATAATTTGGTTTAAAATGTCATTTAAAAAATAGTCTTAAAATATAAACTCTCCTATTCTGCATCTTACCTTCTTAAAGTTCAAAGACTTATTAATAAACGTCAAATTTACATTTATTTTTTTTATTTTAAAAATTTAATACTAAAAAGTATTATACTAAACTTCAAAATTATAGCCTTTAGCAAGAAAAACATCAAACTTTTTCTTATTAAACATATATAAAAAAGCCCCTTTCTTTGAACCACTCTTATCTTTTTCTGTTGTTTTTGTTAAAATATCAAAGGAGAGTATCTTTTTTCTAAAATTTCTATCATCTAATTTCCGTTGATAAACGCATTCATAAAGTGTTTGTAATTGAGGTATTGTAAATTTTTCGGGCAATAATTCAAATCCAATAGGCTGCCTAGCTGCTTTTGCTCTTAATCTTTTAAAAGCATCATCAACCATTTCTCTATGATCAAGAATTAAATCGGGAATATCATCAAAATCGAACCAATGTGCGTCATATTTTTCTACACTTTTTAATTCAAAATCACTAATTCTAATTAAACTAAAAAAAGCGACAGAAATTACTCTTTCTCCCGGATCTCTATCTACTTTACTATAAGTTTGCAATTCTTGAAGGTAAATATTTTCAAGCCCAGATAATTCTAACAAAATTTGCTTAGCTGCATTATTCAAACTTAAGTCATTTTTTATAAAAGCACCAACTAAAGACCATTCACCTTTTAAAGGTTCTACCTTACGTTTAAACAAAAGCAATTTTAATTTCTCCGAGTCAAACCCAAAAATAATACAATCAACTGCCACTAAAATTTTTTCTTGCCCCTGATACATTAGTGATGTATTTAACAAACTCATAAATTTATTTTTTTGGGAAACAGTTACCTTTAAAATAACTGTTAATTTTACAATTAATAATAATGAGTAGCTAACTTACTAAATTTTTAGCTATAATCTTAGAAATTAATTAAAGAAAAGGAAACTTTAAAAAGCAAAAAAGCCTCTCAAAATTGAGAAGCTTTTTTTGTGCGGGCGGAGAGACTCGAACTCTCACACCTTGCGGCACTAGATCCTAAGTCTAGCGTGTCTACCAATTCCACCACGCCCGCTTTAATTATTGTGGATGCAAATATACACAATAGTTTAATATTGCAAAGTAGTTATTGAAAAATTTTTTTACAGAAAAAACCCAATAAAATTATGTATTTTTGAATAAAACAAATCCTAAATTTTAATGGAAAATATTAAAGCATACGTTAATCAACATAAAGATAGATTTATTCAAGAATTAATTGAATTATTAAAAATTCCTTCAATAAGCGCAGATGGTGCATATAGCCAAGATGTTTTGGATACTGCAGAAGCAATAAAAAATTCCTTACAAAAAGCTGGATGTACTTCTGTAGAAATATGTGAAACACCTGGATACCCAATTGTATACGGTGAAAGAATAATTGACCCCAATTTACCTACAGTTTTAGTTTATGGGCATTATGATGTTCAACCTGCAGATCCAATTGATTTGTGGACGTCTCCACCTTTTGAGCCAGTGATTAAAGAAACAGATAAACATCCAGACGGAGCAATTTTTGCTCGTGGAGCTTGCGATGATAAGGGCCAAATGTATATGCATGTGAAAGCTTTGGAATATATGGTAAGTAATGAAAATCTTCCATGTAATGTAAAATTTATGATAGAAGGTGAAGAAGAAATAGGTTCAAGTAGTTTAGCTTGGTTTGTTGAACGCAATCAAGAAAAATTAAGTAATGATGTTATCTTAATTTCTGATACTGGAATGATTTCGAACACACAACCATCAATTACTACTGGTTTACGTGGGTTAAGTTATGTTGAAGTGGAAGTTACTGGGCCAAATAGAGATTTACACTCTGGATTGTACGGCGGTGCGGTTGCTAATCCAATAAATATTCTTTCAAAAATGATTGCTTCATTACACGATGAAAACAATCACATAACTATTCCTGGTTTTTATGATAAAGTTGAAGAGCTCTCTCTAGATGAAAGAGCCGAAATGGCAAAAGCACCATTTTCTTTAGAAGCTTATAAAAATGCATTAGATATTGATGACGTTTATGGTGAAAAAGGTTACACAACAAACGAGCGAAATTCAATTAGACCAACCTTAGATGTGAATGGAATTTGGGGAGGTTACACCGGTGAAGGTGCAAAAACAGTAATTGCCAGTAAAGCTTATGCGAAAATTTCAATGAGATTGGTTCCAAACCAGGTTTCTAAAGAAATTACAGAATTATTTCAAAAACATTTTGAAAGTATTGCGCCAAAATCAGTAAAAGTAAAAGTTACTCCTCATCATGGAGGCGAAGGCTATGTTACTCCAATTGACAATATTGGTTACAAAGCTGCAAACAAAGCTTATACTGAAACATTTGGAATTCCTGCAATTCCGCAACGTTCAGGAGGAAGTATTCCTATTGTTGCTTTATTTGAAAAAGAACTTAAAAGCAAAACAATTTTAATGGGCTTCGGTTTAGATAGCGACGCAATTCATTCACCAAATGAACATTTTGGAATATTCAATTATTTAAAAGGTATAGAAACTATTCCTTTATTTTACAAATATTTTGTTGAACTTTCTAAACAAGGTAATTCATAAATAAAAAAGAGGATAAAATTAATTTTATCCTCTTTTTTATTTTAACTCAGCTATTGTTTTTTCTTAGCTAGCAAAATATGATCACATACCAACACTAATTCATTGCGTTGATTAAAAATTTCAACGTGCTCATTAATTTGCCCTAATTCTGGACGTTTAGATTCTTTTTTCTCACTAATTGTTATTACAACTCTAATTGTATCACCTATATAAACAGGTTTTACAAATCTTAATCGGTCATAACCTTTAGAAAATGCTTCAGGATTAATTTCTGTTGCAGTCATTCCAATTCCAACTGCAAATGTTAATGTTCCGTGTGCAATTCGTTGCTTAAATGGTTGTGTTGCACACCATTCAGCATCCATATGGTGTGGAAAATAATCTCCTGTATGACCTGCATGTACAACAAAATCAGTTTCAGTAATTGTTCTTCCTAAGGTTTCTCTTTTACTTCCTAATTCGTAGTCTTCGTAAAATCTAGATATTATATGCATTTATTCTTGTTTTTTTTAAGTTTTGGTTTTAGACTACAAAAATAATTTTTTAAGATAAGAATCTGAACTAGTTTTGATTAAATATTTCATTTGAAAATTTATAATTTTTATAATGATGAAATAAACTCCTCTAGATTCACTTCGCTGGTAATTTCCAATTTTTTTCTTAATCTGTACCTAATTGTATGCACTGATTCTACAGAAATACCTAATAAATTTGCCATTTTTTTGCTTGAAATATTCAACTTAATTAAAGCACATATTTTTTGATCTCTTTGACTTAAATTTGGGTAATCAGTTGTAAGCTTCTTATAAAATTTATTATTTACTGAGGTAAATCGGAGTTTAAACTCTTGCCAACTTTTTACATTACTAATTGTAATTGAATTTGTAAGTTGTTTTATTTCTCTAATACTAATGTCGTCCTGCCCTGTTTTTAATTTACTTTTCAACTGCCTTAAGAATTCATCTTTTTCAGCTAATTGCAAAGCAAAGCTTGCTAATTCTTTATTACGAAGTTCTAAAGCTTCTTTTGCCTTTTTAATTTCTTTTTTTCTATTTTTTCTAATTATTTGTTTCTCGGTCTTATGCTGAACTTTAACCGACCACAAGTAAACAAGACCAATTATTAATATTGAAATTACAATTATTAACAAAATTACTCTGTGCAATAAAAGAATTTCATCATCTTGTTTTAATTTTTTAATTTCTTGTTCCTTAAATACTTCTTCTTGAGTTTGCCTTACTGTTCTAAAAGAATCTTTAATTTCTAATAAAGGTCTATTATTCTCACTTCTACTATCAAAAAAAAGCGCATCTAATTCTTTTGCTGTTTCAGTATTCTTATAAGCTTCATAAAAATTATTTTCCCTAATGCTAATTTTTGCTAATTTCTCATAAATTAAAGGGGTAAAATCTATGTGCGCATTGTATTTTCTTGAAGTTTCTAATGCCTTTTCATAATAAAACCTACAATGAGATAAATCATTATCTTTTGCATAAACATCACCTAACAATGTATTTACCAATACACAATAAGAAGGGTCTTTATCTTTAAACCAGGGAATTGCATCCAACAATAAGTCTTCTGCTTGTTTTAATTTATGTTCTTCAGATAATAAAATGGCTTCTTCAACTTGTATTTGCTTTCTATGAATTATACTAGCATCGTTGTAATAAAACAGGCAACTATCTAAACACTTTTCAGCTAATTCAAATTCTTTTAACTCTCTATATGTTTTAAGTTTTTCATAATAATTTTCCACCAAAACTTCAGAAGTTTCAATACCTTTTTTAATAAGATTTTTTCTAATTGCAATTGAATTATTAAGATAATCAATGGCGATATCTTTTCTTCTATAAAATGCATATAACCTACCTATGCGTACAAATAAGAGCGCTTTTAACTCTTCATTCTTAGCTTCATCGGCCAACAGCAATGCTTTCCAATAATAATCATATGCTTTGTTGTAATTAGCTCCGTGACTGAAGTTATTAGCTATTTCAATTAATAATTTCACAGAACTTATAGTATCACCTTTTTCTATATATTTTTCAAATTCTGTTTTAAGAAATTTAACGGAGTTTTCTATATTTTTAAAACGTACTTCAGTTGCTACTTTTATAATGTTTTTTATAGTGTTATCATTTGATTCATTTTGAGCATAAAACTTAGTTGAATTTAGAGCTAAACAAATTACAACCACAAATAAGTATTGAATCGTTTTAATATGAAAAAATTTGTTTATTATCACCTTATGAATCGTAAAATATAATTGATCTATTATTTTAATATAGTCTCTAAAATAAAACTTTTTACATTAATCGCAATTGAATATGTTTAATGTCATAAACTATCTTCAAATAATTACTTATTGATTAAAAAAACATCGTGAATATCATTATTATTCACAATAATTATTTGACGCTCATTTTCCCCTTTAATTTCAACCATATTTCTAACATCTTTATCTGCAAAAAATCCTGATTTTAAATGTGAGACACTTTTAAAAGAACCCGTACTATCTCCCTTCATAAAAACTCCAATTCCACTGTCTGCTCTTGTAGTTTCTACTTCAGATTGGTAATTATTTCCTGCCAATAACAAGTCCTTAAATCCATCACCATCATAATCGTTAAAAAGAATACTGTTAATTGGTGATTTTTGAGCGTCCATTTCAAATGGTTCAAAATTAAATTTATTTGAACCCTCATTTATAAAAATACCAGATCTAAATTCAACAACTTCATAATGCAAAGCTGATTTAATTCCGCTCCCTATAATGCCTTCTAAATCTCTATTCGCAAAATTTTCGTACGATTTTATTTTATTTTTTAAATGAGGCATTTGTTGTGCTGTACATCCTTTTCCCCTAACAGGAACTTGTTTATTATTATAATATTTCGCCAAGAATATATCTTCAACTCCATCAAAATTAAAATCACTTGTATACACATGAAATGGTTTATCCTTAGAAGCGTGAAATTTATAATTCAATCCTAAATTTCCAGCCACAATATCCTTATCTCCATCATTATCAACATCTTCAATTAATAATTTATTCCACCATCCCTTTGCTGCATTTAATGATTCGTAATAATTACTTTTTTCCAATTTGCCTTCAACATTCAAAAAAACTTCAATTCCCATCCATTCGCCACAAACAATTAAATCGTCAGTTTTATCATTGTTAATATCAAACCAAACGGCATCTGTAACCATCCCTATTTTCTCTAATTCAGGAGCAACACTCTTAGTTTCAATTGTAAATTTACCTGCATTATTATTTAAAATATAACTAATTGGCGCGTGCGGATATTTATTTGGAATTACTCTACCTCCAACAAATAAATCTAAATCTCCATCATTATCATAATCTGACGGAACAACAACGGACCCAGCCACCAACATTTCGGGTAAACTTTTTAGTGCTAGTTTAAATCCTCCTTTTCCGTTATTTAAATACAACCTATCTTGCAACATACGTGGGTTTCTGTAAAATTCATAACTACCACTTACCACATATAAATCTTGATCTCCATCATTGTCAGCATCAAAAAAGCAAGCCCCAATATCTTCTTTTTGCTTATCCTTTAAAAAATCTGAAACTATTTTTAATTTAAATTCACCTCCATTAGTACCAATCAACAACTGACCTTCTTCACTATGTGCTCCTCCAATAAAAACGTCTTCAATTCCATCATTATTAACATCAGCTTTTGCTAGCGCAGGCCCTAATTGAGATAATTTATGAGGTAACAATACTTGGTAGGCATAGTCATTAAAATAAGGATCGATATGCTTATATTTTGACTCTTTCTTTTCAAAAAACAATTTTTCATCTTTTTTATCTATACTTTTTGAAACTACTGTTGAATTTTTATAATCAACTAAAACTTCATTGTTCAAAGAAATATTTGAAAGCAATTCTTTATGTCCGTCTTGCCAAATAATCTCTACATTTTTAATTGTATCATTTTTTGACAAACCGAAATGTAATTTATTCGACATTGAAGAAAGAAAACCTCGTGTATTAAAAAGCTGACGAATCATTTGAGATCCATTTTTTAAGTGCACTTTTACAATTGTACCAATACCATTTTTGTTTTTTTCCGGCCCTTTAAATGCTATTTTCAAAAAATTTCCATTATCCAACTCTATAGCATTGTTTTTTAAAACAGATGCTTTATCGTTAATATTATTGACCACAATATCTAAATCACCGTCATTATCTAAATCAGCGTATGCGGCTCCATTGGAAAATGTAGGTTTAGAGTTTATCCATTTTTCGGATGTGTCTTCAAAAGTTAAATCTCCTTTGTTTTTATAGAAATAATTTGTTAATTTTTGCTGTGGAAGCATTTTAGCATACTTTAAAAAATCTTCATCGGTAGGTTTTCTATTGTTCTTTCTAAGCAACCCAACTATTTCGTTATTTTTATCTCTATCAATTACATCTCTAAAAACCCCATTAGTTACAAACATGTCGTTTAAACCATCCAAATCAAAATCAGCAGATAGAATAGCCCAACTCCAATCCGTATTCCCCATTCCAGCCATTTTTGAAATTTCACTAAAAGTTCCATTTCCATTATTTAACTGCAACATATTATGCATATATTGATAATGATATCCCTTCTTTACCATATCTTCAAACTGAGGAATAGAAGTCATTCCCATTGTGGTTTTTGATCGGATATAGTCTTCCGGATTCATATCTAAGGTCATTAAATCAATAAATCCATCATTATTAATATCGGCGGCATCACCTCCCATACTATTGAAAGACATATGCTTAAATAATTCTTCGGCACTTTCTTTAAAAGTTCCGTCTCCATTATTTATATAAGCATAATCTGGAATATTAAAATCATTATTTACATAAATATCTAACCAACCATCGTTATTTAAATCGCACACTTCTGGATTTAAACCGAAACCTGTTTCAGGTAAAAAACCAGCTGTAATTGAAACATCGGTAAAATGGCCAGTTCCATCATTATTATATAATTTATCACTTCCCTTTAGCTTAATTGTATTCGGATCCTTTTGTAGCTTTTTTAAATCAATTGCATTTGTTTGATTGCGACTTACAATATCGGCCGCATTTGAAATAAAAACATCTAAATCATTATCGTTATCATAATCAAAAAATATTGCTTGAATTGCTCTGTTTGAATCAGCTAAACCAAGTTCTTCTGCCTTCTCAGTAAAAGTAAGATCGCCATTGTTTATATATAATAAATTATTAAATCTTTTATCTGTATCAATCCATCCTCCTCGTGAAAGATAAATATCTAATAATCCATCATTATTAACATCAACAAAAGTAACACCTGTATCAAATCCAGGTTTATTTAATATTCCTGAGCTAATAGTTATATCCTTGAATTTAAAATTACCTTCATTTAAATACAATTTATTTTGCCCAGAATTTGAAGTAAAAAACAAATCGATTAAACCATCATTATTAATATCTCCAGTTGCAACACCAGCTCCAATATACATATAGTTATATTGAAAATAATTTGCTTCAAGTGTTTCTTCTAACTCATTTACAAAATTAACACCTGAATCCTTCGAGTCTAAACTTGTAAACAACTTCAATTCTATTTCATTTGGTTCGGTTTTAACCTCTACTTTTTTTGATTCTTCACAAGAATATACTCCAAATATTATTGCAATAAAAAATATTAAGTTGCTTGCTCTTTTGAATAATTTGATGATTCTCATTTTAAAAAATTATTTGGTTATAACTTATTCTGGAAAAGTATCTATTCACAATGACCAACAATATACGTAATTGAAAATTTAAATTAAAAAAAAGCGGAAAGATTTATATAAATCTTTCCGCTTTTAAACTCAACTTAACTTAATTATTAATTTGCCAAATTTGGATTATTATTTATCGCCTCTGCAGGAACAGGTGAGAAATAGTTATCAGTTCCTAGACTTCCAATAATAGGATTATGTTCAGGTATTGGACCAACTGGATCTCTGTTTCCGAGTGCTTCTTGAACGCGTTCCATTCGAACTAGATCAAACCATCTGACATATTCACCTGCAAACTCCCATTTCCGTTCTTCAAAAGCCAATTCTGCTAAATCACCCGAAGTTACATCTACACTTGGATCTGGAGTTGCATAAGGTAAACCTGCTGCACGACGACGAATCATATTTAAAGATTCCCAAGCATCTGCATTTACATTTCCTGAACGAGCTGAAGCCTCCGCATATATTAACAATATTTCTGCATAACGCATAAAGAAATCGTTTCTAGCAGTAATAAATGATCCTGCGGGTAAATCGGTATTCGCTATTTTCTTAAATACTGGACTTTTCTGATCGTTAGCCCCAGAAAAGTTTTGCCAGTCTAAATCTGTTCTATAAGTTGCTTCTTTTCTAGGCCCTTCAGGCATATCTTCATAGAATTTTATTTCAGCAAAAGTTTCGCTCCAACCACCTTCACTACCTGGTAAACCTAAAATACCATATTTCCAGTTTGCAGTTACAAAATCACCACAAGTATTACAACCAACAATTGCAAATAATGATTCATCATTAAATTTATTTGCTAATGTCCACAAGTCATCTAAGTCATCTACAAGACTGAAATTGTGTGTACTAGCATTATCCATTACTGTTTTAGCACTTGAGGCTGCCATAGCATATTTAGAGTTGTCCTTTACGGGGAAACCTGCCCAATCCATATATAAACGTGCTAATATTGCTCGTGCAGATCCTTTATTTGGTCTTGGAGCTCCACGCTCAACACCAGGATAAACTTCTGGCAATCTCATTTCTGCCTCCATTAAATCTGCTTCAATTTGCTCATATACTTCTAATTGAGAAGACCTAGAAATATTAGGATCTGGTATTACAGATAATGGCAAAGCTATTCTTCCATGAACTCGTGCCAATTGATAAAACATAATACCTCTTATAAAATGAGTTTCACCGATATATTGATTCAATAAATTTTGATCTACATCCAATTCTAATAATCCATTAGCTCTATCTAACACTGAATTTGCAGTATTAATTACGTCATAAATAGCATTCCAATTTGACAATAATCTACCATTAGATGATTGTACATTACGCTGATCAAATTCTCTAAAATCTGCCTTATTTCCTGCAGACCAAGTAGTAATGTCATCACCCGCCCAAGCAGGAGCATAAAATGTTGTCCATCTAGAAGCATTTACAATTTTACCATAAAGACCTGTTACAGCTTTATCCATATCGTCAAAATTCCCAAAAACTTCAGGTGGTAAATTAAATTCAAGCGGATCTGGTTCAAGATCAGCACAACTATTAAAGGTTACTCCAATAACAGTTACTAAGACAACCATTGTAGCTATATAGCGTCTTTTAAATAAATTATATATATTTTTTGTTTTCATCATAATTTCTGTTTTTTTTAAAATTGAATTTTAACTCCTAAAGTGTATGTTCTTGGGTTAGGATAAGAACCTACATCCAATCCAGTTCCTACATCAGCACCATTTGTGGTTCCAGATGAATAAGGATTTGCTCTTGTTGAAACCTCTGGGTCATAACCTTTATAATCTGTAATAAGTAGCAGATTTTGTCCACTTGCATAAAACTCAAGTCTATCAACACCTCTAATTAACTCAGTAAAAGTGTAACCTAATTTAACATTATTTAATCTAATATATGATCCATCTTCAACCCATCTAGTTGAGTTTAATAGATTAACATGACCTATTCTTGGTATTTCAGTTTCATTTGTTGGTGTCCATGCATTTAATCTTTCTAGCGACACACTATTTCTAACTGTAGCAGTACCTCCATCAAGTAATCCTCGTGTCATGTTGTATACATCAAAACCACTTGCCCCATTAATAAATACATTTAACGTGAAATTTTTATAGGTAAAAGTTTGATTTAATCCCCAAGTTGTAGATGGTAACCCATTTCCAATTGGCCCAAGAACTAATTCTCCATCAGAGTCTCTTAAAAATTTCGGATCACCAGGGACACGTCCAAAAGCATCAGCAGCGGCCGCTTCACTAGTTTTCCATGTACCTAAAAAAGTATAACCTAAAAATGTTCCTAAAGGCTCTCCTACTTTAATAATATCAGTTCTTTCTTGCGTTCCACCAATAATTTGGCTGTTTCCTTGAACTTGATCAAGTCCATCATACAGTTCGGTAACCTCATTGCTTAATGAAGAAAGATTAAATGTTGCATCCCAAGTAAAGTCATCATTATTAATGATATCTGCAGAAATTGAGAAATCTAAACCTTTGTTCTCTACCCTCCCAACATTTTCAAATTGACTATAGAGAGTTCCTGTTACAGTTCTTCTTAAAAGAAGGTCTTCAGTCTCTTTCTTATAATAGTCGATAGCACCTCTAATTTTCCCATTAAGGAAACCATAATCTAACCCTACATTAAGCTGTGTTGTTGTTTCCCATTTTAAGTCTGGGTTACCTATTTGAGTTAATGTTTGTCCTGTAACTGGAGATTGTCCATCAAAAGAATACAACCCAGCATCATTAGTTAGTGTAATACCTGCTTGAGCATTTATATTCTCATTTCCTACTTGACCCCAACCAGCCCTGAACTTTAGGTTTGACAATACGTCACTATCTTCTACAAATGAAGAATTGTTAAAACTATATGCTGCAGCTACTGAAGGGAAAGTACCAGTTCTATTTCCTTTTTTGAATTTAGATGATTCATCAACTCTTATAGATCCTGTAAGGTAAAATGAATTATCAAAATTGTATTGAACACGCGCTAAGTAAGATTGTATTGAAGATTCTGAACCACTATTTGCAAAAAACTCACTTGCACTATTATCTGTATGATAAAATCCAGGTACATTAACGTCATTTGCATTATAACTATTTGTTGTACTTCTAGCTCCTTGAAATTCATAAACACCTGTTACATCTATATTGTGCTTATCAAAAGACTCTTTCCAATTCAATACGTTACTTACCTGATGCGTGGTTTGTCTGAAATTTCTAAAACCTGCACTGTTAAAATCGGATCCAACTCCTAAGGAAGGATCTCTAGCCCATTTTAAAGATTCTGTATTGGCATTATTTCGTGTACCACTTGCAATAAGTGAATATGACAAGTTATCATTAATAGCATAACTAGCATTTATTGTAACATTTAAACGATCACTAACTAATTCGTTTACACTTTGTGATAATTCAAACATAGGATTCCACCCATTATTTGCATATTCTCCACGATAAATCCAATCTCCATTAGCATCTTGAGGAGCTACAGTAGGATCCCAGGTTAATGCCTTCAACAAAAATCCACCATTCCAGTTAAAAGCATCCTGATCATTTAAAGTATAATCTCTACTTCCATATAAATTAACATTAACATTCAATTTATCATTTATTTCAGCTCCTAAGTTAGCTCTAAATGCCCCTCTTTTGTAGCCAGTATTAATTATTGTTCCTTCTTGATCTATATAATTACCAGACACAAAATAATTTAACTTAACATCACCACCGCTAATAGATAATTGTGTATTCGAAACAATACCAGTTTGCGTAGTTAAATCCTCCCAATCATTTGGGTTTGCTCTTAAAGCTTCTATTTCCGCAGCCGTGAAAGATCCCGGAGTTTCTAAATTGATAGCCTCAGCAAATTGAGAAGATGATAATCTATCAATACTTTTTGCCAAAGAAGAGATAGTTACAAACTGATCAACGCTAATTTTAGCATCACCACCACGTCCTTTTTTAGTAGTAACTAAAATAACACCATTCGATGCTCTTGATCCATAAATCGCTAAAGCAGAAGCATCTTTTAATATTTCCATAGACGCAATATCATTAGGGTTTATGGTCCTAAGATCTCCTCCAAAAACACCATCAACTACAACTAAAGGGTTGTTGTCCCCTGTTATAGAGTTAACCCCTCTAATTCTTACTTTAATAGGAGAACCAGGTTGTCCACTCCCAGCAACAGTAACACCAGAAGCTCTCCCCTTTAAGGCATCCTCTACTCTAGTCATAGGTTGGTCTTCAAAAGATTTTGCTGAAACTTGTGAAACGGCACCGGCAAGATCACTCTTTTTAGCAGTACCATAACCAATTACTACAACTTCATCCAATGATGCCACATCTGGTTCTAGTTGAATATTTACATTTAAGTTATTTCCAACAGTTACTGATTTTGTTTTGTAACCTACAAAAGAAAATACTAATACATCACCTTGAGAGGCCGAAATACTGTAATTACCATCAAAATCAGATGTGACCCCTACATTTGATCCTTGTTTAAGAATGTTTGCTCCTGGAACACCTTGATTGGTTTCATCTGTAATCTTTCCTGTCACAGTTTGCTGAGCGTAAATTTGCTGCACACTCATTAATGCTAAAAAAACTCCAAAAACGGAAAATTTCTTTAGAATTCGTGTAAAATGTTTTGTCATAATTAAGTTTGAATTTAGTTAATAATAAAAGTGTCTGCTTAATAATAAGGTAATTTGTTTTTCAATTTGATAAAGAATCCTCAAAAAATTTTAAGATTAAGTATCTAATTCAGAATTACAAATAAATTAAAAGTTCGATATGCAATATAAGAGACATCTAAAAGAATTGTTAAAAAAATACCTAGACAAATCCTAGACATGGATATTTTATATCTAGACAAATTATGCACAAAATAACGAAAAGCACACCTAAACACATAAAGCAGTGGACTTTATAAAGATTATAGCATTTCAACTGAATAGAAATTCATATATGAATTTAGCTAAAAAAAAATAACAAAATTAACATACTCCTATACAAAAACAGCTTATATTTAAATAAAAAGGAAACATAACCGCATAAAAAAACTAATTTATTCTTTTTAAATATTATAATTTGGTTGAACTCCTCCTTCATTATTAGATTCATAAGCGGCTTCAACAATTGCCATTGAATGCACAACATCTTCTACACTTGTTGGCAGTTCATCAGTAGAACCTTCAACAAAACGCATTAACGAAGCCATTGTTCCAACAAAAGCATCTGGGAACCAAGAACCTTCTAATTCTACCTCAACCCATTTTGGATCTTTTCCTTCTTCAACAATACAATATTGGAACAAGTCTGGTTTACCGTTTGGATAATCTAACAACAATCCAATTCTTGCTTTAATTGCTCCTTTTGTTCCTTCCCATTTCACAAAACTTTCTTGGTTTTTCTCTCCAAAATTATGATCGTGGTTGGTATTGATAATCGCTCTCATACTATCACTATAATCCATAATAGTTGTTGTACGTGTAGAGGACATAGGTTTTGCAGGATGCTTCAATGTTTTAGAATACACTTTTCCTGGATTTCCTAAAAACGAACGAATTAAATCTATATAATGAATACTATGTTGTTGAATTTCTAAACGTGGATGATTTACCACATTCGGAAAATACTCCCAAGGTGTGTATAAACACAAACGGACTTCAAAATCGTACAATTCACCTATTAATCCTTGTTCAATTAAATACTTTGCAGCCATTACATAAGGTGCATAACGCATTTGGCAGTTAATTGCGGCTTTTAGTTTTTTTCTTCTGCAAACTTCTAAAATAGCCAATGTCTGCTCATAATCATCTCCCATTGGTTTTTGAATTAAAACCGCAGCTTCATCTGGCAACAATTCTAACGTTGCTACAAACTGATTTGGCATTAGTGTTAAATCAAAAACTGCATTTTCTGGCGCTGCAGCAACCATTTCTTCAACATTATTATACACATTTGGAATGTTAAATGATGCTGCTAAATCTTCTGCTCTCTTTTTTGTTCTGTTAGTAATTCCTTCAACCACAAAACCAGCATTTTTATACGCTGGTAAATGTGCATCACGAACAATTCCTCCTGCTCCAATAATATAAATTGGACGTTTTTCTTTTGGTAATTCTGGTTTATATTTTAATTCCATCATTATATATTTTCGATACGATTTACTTCTTGTTGTGCTTTATCTAAAATTGTTTTAATGTCTTCGGAAGTATTTATAACTTCTAAAACCAACTGATCTATAACATCAGCAATTTCAGACCAATTACTTTTTCTAGGAAGTGATCGTGTTTTTTTATGTAACTCTTCTAATTTATGATAATAAGGCACTTCTCGATTTACATCAGCATCGTGCCAAGTAGATTTTCTACAACCAATTGCGCCTTCTAAAGTTAACAATTTATCGTTCGCTTCATTTACAGCAAATTTAATAAAGTCATAGGCTAAATCTTTGTGCTCACTTCCAGTACCAATTACATACATCCAATAAGCATTTAATGAAGTTCCTTCACCAGTTGGACCTGCTGGTACATTTGCTATATCTACTTTTCCTTTTACTTTTGAATCTTCTAAAAATTCGCACATAGAAGCAAAACCAAACCAATTTACCATCATAGCTAAATTTCCATTAGCAAATGCTAAACCTGATTTTACTGAATCAAAATCTCGAGACTCTGGATGAATCGCATTGGTATTTTTCAAAGCTTTTCTGTAGAATTCCATTCCTTCTATAGCAGCTTCAGAGTTTAATTTAATGTTTTTGTTTTCATCAAATAACTCTCCATTTCTGGTCCATAATTGTAAACAGAAATCGAATACTGTATTGTGTCCATCAGGAAAAGCAGCGAATGTTGTACCGTATAAATTTTCTTCTGGTCTATTGAAAAATTCAGCAATTTCCATTAAATCATCCCAAGTTTTTGGAATTTCTAATTCTTTTCCAAATTGCTTCCTAAAATTCTCTCTTTCAGAAGTTGATTCAAATAAATCTTTTCTATAAATTAAACATTCTGGACCATCGTGAAATGGTAATCCTACTGTTTTACCTTCAAACTCTTGTTTGTATAATAACGATCTAGACCATCCATTTGGAAAATCTTGAGGTGCATCTTTTACTATATAAGAAGTTAAATCTTCTACAGAATTAGTTGCATTAGCTTCAGCAATCCAGTCTGTATTTATTAAAGAAACATCCCAAGTTCCATTTTTTAATCCTTCTTCTTTTAAAATAGTATCATACAAAGGATGCAAATCAAGAGGAATAGCTTCCAACTCTAATTTACAACCAGTTTTTTCACAGAAAAGCTTCCATATTTTGTCTATTGAAGATTCAAAAGCATCAAATTTACGAACTGCTATTCTAAACTTGTTTGAACTCATTAGCTTTCAATTAACTCTTTTACAATTGAATTTGTATGCTCTCCTAATATTGGAGAACCTAATGTTGAAGTTAAGTATTCTCCATCTATTTTAATTGGACAACGAGTAGTTTCGTATTCAAAACCATCACCCATTGTTACCTTCTGAATCATATCCAATACCTTAAATCCATCTTGAGCAAATAACGTATCCCAATCCATAATATTTGCACACCAAATATCTGCAGGTTCTAAAATAGACAGCCATTTTTCAGTGGTATCTGTAGCTAAATGGTCTGCCAATGCTTTTTTAATTGCATCTCTTTCAGTAAACCAACTTGCAGGCTCTGGATAGTTTGTTAATTCATTACAACCTAACAATTCACCTAAAAAAGGAATTGCTCCCATTGCCAATGCTAAATACCCATTTTGAGTTTTGTAAACACCATACGGCGCTCCTAAATAAGCGTGTGCACTATTCGATTTTGGACGAACAGTTGGTGCTCCACCATCGTGGTAAAAAGTTGTTATTGATTCAAATTGGAAATCTAATATAGACTCCAACATACTTACCGAAACTTTGCTTCCTTCACCAGTTTTAGCCTTTTTTAATAACGCAGCTAAAATACCTTGCACCAAATGTGCTCCAGATAAAATATCTACAACGGCCAAACCAACAGGTGTTGGTCCGCTTCCATCAATACCATTTAACCAAGTTAAACCGGATAATGATTGTACTAATAAATCTTGTCCTGGTTTTGATTTCCAAGGTCCTTCAGAACCATATCCTGAAATATCTCCGTAAACAATACTTGGATTTATTTTTTTGATAGTATCATAATCAAACCCTAAACGTTCAATAACTCCGGGTCTAAAATTATGAATTAACACATCTGCCTTTTCAACTAATTTTAAAACTCGTTGTTTATCTATTTCGTTTTTTAAATCGGCTTGAAAACTTTCTTTATTTCTATTAATTGCTCTAAAAACTGAAGATTCTCCGTTTAAAATAACATTTGAAACATATAACTGACGACAAATATCTCCAGTTTCTGGTCGTTCAACTTTTATTACTCTTGCTCCTAAATCTGCCAATCTTAATGTTGCAGATGGTGCTGATAAAAACTGACTTAAATCTATAATTAATATATCTTCTAATGGTTTCATTTTACTATAGATTAAATTCTTTAATAATATCTTCTGTATGTTGACCTACTCTTGGAGCTGGTTTACTTGCAAACAATCTTTCATCATTTACTCTAATTGGACAACGAGTTGTGTGCACTTCTTCGCCAGAAAGTAATTGTAAACGCTGATCCATTTGAAGCACTTTGTACGCTTCGTGATCTAACAACTTTTTATAGTCGTAAACATCAGAACACCAAATTCCTGCAGGCTCTAATATTGCCAACCATTCATCCGTAGTTTTCTCAATAAGAAAAGAACGTAAAATATCCATAATCTCATCTCTTTTAGTAAACCAAGAATCAGAATCTGTATATACTGCTAAAGCATCACATTTTAAAACTTCGCCTAAGGTTAACAATGAGCCCATTGCTAAAGAAATATAACCATCTTTAGTTTTATAAACTCCGTAAGGAGCACCCAAATATGCGTGTGCATTACCTTGTTTTGCTCTTACTGGTTTTTGATTTCCATCATTCAAATATGTTGTAATTACTTCAAACTGAAAATCTAGTGTAGATTCTAACAAACTAACTTCAACCAACGAACCTTTATTTGTTTTTTCTCTTTTTAACAAACTAGCTAAAATACCGTGTGCCAAATGTGTTCCCGTAATAATATCAGAAAGTGCAGCACCAACTGGTACTGGATCTTCATCCCTATCACCTGATAAATTTGCAAAACCAGACATTGATTGTACTAATAAATCTTGTCCAGGCTTTTTAGCCCAAGGACCTTCAGTTCCATAACCTGTAACTGTGGCATACACCATTTTTGGATTTATTTCTTGAACAGTATTGTAGTCTAATCCTATTTTATCCATAACTCCCGGACGGAAATTATGCGTCATAACATCAGCTTGAGCAATTAACTTTTTAACACGTTCTAAATCTTCTGGATCTTTTAAATTGGCAGCATAAGAATCTTTATTTCTATTTGCAGTATGAAAAACCAAACTGCTACCATCCAAAAATAAATTCTTCAACGCAATTCCTCTTCCAGCTTCACCGCTACCTGGTCTTTCAATTTTTATAACTCTAGCTCCTAAATCTGCTAATTTTAATCCTGCGGAAGGACCAGCCATAAACTGTGCAAATTCTAAAACTAAAACACCTTCTAATGGTCGCATACTATTAAATGTCTAATGATTTTATATATAACTCGTTTAATTTTGAAAGCAACGCTTTTTCATCTCCACCATTCATCATATACTCTCTAATTGGTGCTCCAGCTCTATCTTGAAAATACATATGCCCGTTGTAACGAGGACGTAAAAATGACCTGTCCAAACCAGGTAATGTGTTTTTAAAGAAGTTCGCAGTTAAATTGTTTGTATGCTCATCTAACCAAGCTTTTCTGTGACCTGGTTGTCCTCCATTATCAAAAAATACAGTTTTCTGACATTCTTCAGAACCAACATACTCAACATATTTCATTACAGTTTCTAATTCTTTAGTTTCTGCTGAAACTGCTAAACCTGTTCCTCCTAATGTTGAAATTGCTCCTACTCCATTAATTTCTACCATATCGTGGAAATGCAATAATTTACGTGCATATCCATTTCTACTATAGTTTGTGTATCCGTATGCCCAAGGACAATATGCATATTTATCCGTTTGTGTCATAGCTTCATAGATTTTAATTGGGTTCCAATCAAAAATTTGAGGATCCATTTCTACAGCTAATTCACGTAACATTTTTAATGCTTGAATACCAATTTCTTCACTTACAACGTGCTCTTTTGAAGTACAAACTTCTTCGCCTAAATTACAACACATCATATAAAAATTCATTAATGTATCTTGTGGAATTCCGGGCATAATTACCAATCCTTTTTTAGCAAGTGCTAATAAATCATCGTACGTTTTAGGTAATTCTAAACCATTTTCTTCAAGAATATCAGGACGACTTGAAGCTACAGGAGTAGCCGCATCAACTGCCAACGCCCATTGATGTCCGTTTGAAGAATAACTCTCGTGAGAACGCCCCACAGAATTATCTGCTAAATCTTGCATAAATTCTGTAGGAAGATATTCATCAAGAGGTAAAATCACTTTTGTTTTTCCGGCAAAACCTGCCCATGGATGATCGATAATTAATAAATCATATCTTTTTGCTAATTCATTAATTGGTTCATCTGCAAATGCTTGCAACGATCTTTTTTCCCAAGTAATTTCAACATTAGGATTTAATTCTGAAAAACGCTGTGCAGTTGCAACCATTGATGTAAAACCTCTACTATGATTCCAAGTAATTCCTTTTAATTGTATTGTTTTTGTACTCATTTTTATTTCTTTCAATATTTTTTTAATGTCCTCCAATATTTCCTTCACCTAGCATAGTTCCGTATGCCATAACAACAAACGATGTTATTAAAACAACTAAAGCTAAAATTAAAATTGTATTCGTTTTTTTTGTCACCTGTGTCCATTCTTTCATTATAATACCAACTATATAGCTAAAGAATATTAACATAGACATATGAATTACCCAACTTGCAAAGCCGAAATCACCCATATTAGTATGCCCTATTCCATAAAAGAAAAACTGACCATACCATAATGCTCCAGTTAAAATAGACATTCCAACATTTAAGGAATAAGCGCTAACACCAATTCCTTTAACATCAACTAATTGCTTTAATGTTCCTCTTTTAAGACCAACAATTGTAAACCATATTAAGTTGGTTATAAAAGCTCCACCTGTTGATAATATTAACTTTGCATTACCCTGAAATTGTCCTGCTCCATTAGCGTCAGCTATTGCAGAAAGTGGCTCACCTACTTCAAGAGAAATACCAAACACCGCAGATAAAACACCCGCAATTAAGGTTAATGTTAATCCCTTTTTCATATTAAACGTTAATGGCTCGGCACCATTAACTTTTAACCCTTTTAAATCGTTCTCTTTTTTATAACCGGCTACACCGCAAATTACAATTCCAATAAGGGCAAAAAACATTCCTAAGAACACAATATTTCCTCCTGGTGCATCAAATTTTTCAACTAACTCACCATGCATTAACAAAGGAACAATTGTCCCTAAAATTGCAGATATCCCAATTGAAATAGTATAAGTTAATGAATAACCAATATGTCTAATTGCCAATCCAAAACACATACCTCCAAATCCATAAATAGACCCTAATAATGTTGCATTTATTAGAACCGAAGTATCAGCCTTTGCAAAAACATCCATTAAATTTGGTACGGTTAAAAACCCTATGATAAATGGAAAAATAAACCAAGCAAATGACGCTTGTAATAACCAATAGGTATCCCAAGACCATTTTTTTACTTTTTGAAGTGGTAAATAACAAGTTGATGCCGCAACACCTCCTACTGCATGAATTATAGTTCCCAATAACGGATTAGCCATATTAATTTATTTTAAATTTCATATGCAAAAATATATTTTATATATGAAATACGCAAGAAACTAATTTCTTTTATTAAATTTGTAATCTTAAACCTAAAAAATGGCTGAAAATAATCCAACTAAATATAATGCTCCAGCTCTTGATAAAGGGCTTGATATTATTGAATTACTTTCGCAAGAAGGCATTCCGTTATCGCAAGCTGAAATTGCACAAGGAATTAATAAAACTCCAAGTGAAATTTACAGAATGCTGGTTTGTCTTGAAGAAAGAGGTTACTTAATAAGAGGAGCAAATGCTGGAAAATATAGATTATCACTAAAAATGTATAGCTTATCTCACAGACATACACCTTTTGATGAATTAAAACGAGTTGCTTACTATCCTATGCAGGCTTTATCAGAAAAAATAAAAGAGTCATGTCATTTAAGTATAATCGACAATAATCAGCTACTTATAATTGGACAAATGAGAAGTCCAAGTGCAGTTTCCTTATCTATTGAAGAAGGAACTCATTTCCCATTATCCAAAACAACTTCGGGTAAAGTATTGCTTTCTATGTATTCGGACAAAAGAAGACTCGATATTTTATCAAGAGATGAGTTCTATACTACTTGGAGCAAAACAAAACAAACAGAATTATTAAATAATGTAGCCCAAGCACAAAAAGATGGTTACTTTTTTTCAAATAGTAAATTAACTAGTGGTGTTACAGATATTGCTGTGCCAATTGGTGAAAATGATTCAGAATTAAGTGCCGTTCTTGCAATATCTGTTTTTACTTCAAATTTAGAAGAACATAAAAATTTAGATAGTATTTTAAAACAACTTAAAAGTACACAGCAAGAAATTAATCAATTTATTTGCGGATAAACATTATTTGTAATCTAAGCCTAATTTAATACCGTAAACTAACTTTCAACTATAATATTGAGTAAATTAGACAAATGTTCAGTTATTGTCTAGAACAATTTAATACATAATTCATATTTAAATAATACTTTTACCTATAAATTAGATATAAAGTAATATGACTTCAAAAAACAGTTTTGTAATTAGAATTGCAATTATTGTAGCTTTAGGTGGATTTTTGTTAGGTTTTGATGCTTCCGTAATTTCTGGAGTTGTAAAATTTATTGAACCTGAATTTAATCTTTCAAAAATACAACTTGGTTGGGCAGTTAGCTCAATAACGCTAACCGCAGCCATTGGCATGTTAATTGCAGGACCAATGAGTGATAAATATGGAAGAAGAAAATTATTAAAATATGCAGCAGTATTATTTACTATCTCGGCAATTGGATCTGCTTTGGCAGGAACGTTCTTTTGGCTAATTATTTTTAGAATGATTGGCGGATTGGCAGTTGGAGCGGCCTTAATTATTGCGCCCATGTATATAGCAGAAGTTGCCCCTTCAGAAAAGAGAGGCTTCTTAGTTTCTTTCAACCAATTAAACATTGTAATTGGTATATCATTAGCTTTTTTTACAAATTACTTAATTCTTAAATGGGGAAATTCTAATGCAGATTGGGCATTAGCTTTAGGTCTTGGGAAATGGAATTGGAGATGGATGCTTGGGTTAGAAGCAATTCCAGCTATTTTATATTTTTTAGGTCTATTTATGGTTCCTAGAAGCCCAAGATGGTTAATGGTTCATAATAACAAGGTAGAGGCTTTTGAAGTAATGAAAAAAGTAGTTTCAGAAAAAGAAGCTACAATTCAATTAAAGGAAGTTGAACAAAGTATTTCTGATGATAAACATAAAGCAAAGTCAAAATTTAGCGATTTGTTTAAACCCAATATGCGAAAAGTGATTATTATAGGGTTGGTTGTTGGTGTTTTTCAACAAATAGTAGGTATTAATGCCGTTTTGTTTTACGCCCCTATGATTTTTGAACAAACCGGCATTGGCACAGATGCTTCCTTTATCCAAGCGGCATTAGTTGGTTTAACTAATTTAGGATTTACTGTAATTGCAATGCTCGCTATTGACAAATTCGGTAGAAAACCATTACTTATTATAGGTATGGCAGGAATTGCAGTTTGCTTATTTCTATTAAGTTATGGATTTAACGACGCAACCTATATGCTTTCCCAAGATGCTATAGTTAACTTACCAACAGAAATTGATAGAGATCAACTTGCCCAATTACAAGATAAAGTATTTGAAAATGATCTTGATTTTAAAGCTGCAATTGTAAATACGTTAGGTGAAGAAAGTGCAAAAACACATGAATCAACAATTGTAACTGCATCTGCCAAAATGAATACCCTATTAATTCTTATAGGAATAATTGGTTTCGTGGGTGCTTTTGCAATGTCTATTGGACCAGTAATGTGGGTGCTTTTTTCTGAATTATTTCCAAATAGAATTAGAGGAATTGCCATCTCATTTGTTGGCCTCGTAAATTTGGGTGTTGCTTTTCTTGTACAATTATTGTTCCCTTGGGAACTTTCTATTTTAGGTAACTCTATGACTTTCTTACTTTTTGGAATTTTTGCTGTAATTGGTTTTGCATTTATATGGTTTAAAGTTCCTGAAACCAAAGGAAAATCATTAGAAGAATTGGAAGAATTACTAATAAAATAAATTATTTTGATGAGAAGATATATTCTAATAACAAGCTTTTTATTTTTCAACTTAATTAATGCTCAAAATGATGAACTATTGAGATTGCCTGCGAATATTCAACCGAAAGATAGAATTTGTTTTGCAATGTATACTGTGCACGAAAACATATTAAAATTAACGGCACAATTTAATCCTATTAGAAATTTTGAGTCGTTCGAAGCTTCATTAGAAATAAAAGAAAACGGAAAATGGGTAAAAAAAGCAGAAACAACAATTATTTACCCTGGGTACACTGCACCGTTTAGAATTGAAAATTGGGACGACACAAAAGAATACAAGTACCGTGTAAATCACGATAACAAAGCTTTTTATGAAGGGATTATTAAAAAGAATCCAATTAACAAAGATACTTTTGTAATGGCTGCGTTAACTTGTAATTCAATATATCCAAATCACGGTGGAGATATTTCAAAAGAAGATTTAGTAAAAAATATTAAATACTTAAATCCAGATTTAATTTTCTTTTCAGGTGATCAAGTTTACGACCATAGTGAACATTATTTGTATTGGTTAAAGTTTGGAAGAGATTTTGGAGAAATATTACGAAATACACCTTCAATTATTCTCCCAGATGATCACGATATAGGTCACGGAAATCTTTGGGGACAAGGTGGTAAAAAAGCCGATTCTCGAAGAGGTATTTCTGGTGGCTATTATATGTCTCCCGAATATATTAAAGAAGTTGAAAGAGCGCAAACAAGTCACCTTCCTGATCCTTTTGACCCAACTCCTGTAGAACAAGGAATTGGTGTTTATTATACCGATTTAAAATGGGGAGGAATGAGTTTTGCTATTCTTGAAGATCGAAAATTTAAAGATGGATTGGACGAAATGGTCAAGCAGAATCCAGATGTTTTTCCTGATGGCGGTTACGAAGCTATTTTTGACCCGAAAGTAGATACTCGAAAATTAGATGTTCCTACTGGTTCTTTGTTGGGAGACCGTCAATTAAAGTTTTTAGAAGAATGGACAACCGATTGGGAAAATGCTGAAATGAAAACAGTATTATCTCAAACTACTTTTGCAATGGTAGATAATTACACTGGTAAATATGACAAAGAAATATTAGCCGATTTTGACTCAAATGGCTGGCCACAATCTGGAAGAAATAGAGCTTTATCTGTTATTAGAAAAAGTTTTTCGCCTACTGTTTGTGGAGATACACATTTAGGAACTTTGTTTCAAAATGGAATAGATAAATGGAACGATGCTAGTTATTCTTTTGCTACACCAGCAATTGCAAATTATTGGCTGCGTTGGTGGGATCCAAAAATTCCAGGTAAAAACAGGTTAAAAAATGACCCTACTTATACCGGGGAATATTTAGATGGATTTAAAAATAAAATTACGGTTAAGGCTGCTGCCAATCCAACTTTACCCGAAATTAAAGAAGGTGGTTTTTTATCTACACGTGCAGCCGGTTTTGGAGTTGTTAAATACAATAAAAAAAACAGAACCATTACATTTGATTGTTGGGCTAGAAATGTGGACATTTCAAATCCAACTACAAAACAATATCCTGGTTGGCCAATTACCATTTCTCAAACCGATAATTTTAAAATAGAAAAGGGTTACCAATTACCTACCCTAAATATTTCAAAAAATAATCAAGTAGTTACTGTGAAAGAGCAATTTACAAAAGAAGTTGTTTCGTCTATTCGTATTAAAGGAAACCAATACCAACCAAAAGTATTGCACCCAGGAAACTATTTTATTGTTATTGGCGAAGGCAATAACCAAAAAAAGTTGCAAGACGTAGAGGCTAAACTAAAAAACAAATCTACTTTTAAAATAAACTTATAATATGAAAACTTTAAAACTAGTTACACTATTATACATTGCTTTTAGTTTATGGAGTTGTAATAAAAAACAAGCTGAAACTACTAATAATGATGAACTTGTATTATTTGACTTTGAAGAAAACTTTGACAAATCTCAAGTAAAACCTCAAGATGCTACTTATAAAATTGTAACAGAAGAAAATACATACTTACAAGTTAATAATGGCTTTACTTTAAGAGAAGCTGGAGTTAAATTGGTAAGTTCAAAAGAAAATCCTTGGGATTTAAATGGTTTTCATCAAGTAAAAGCAGATGTTTCAAATACTGGAGATGAAATTATCCAAGTTGAATTGTTTGTTGGTAACGATCCTGATGGTTTAAAAAGATGGTATTGTTCAGATTATATCGATTTAAAACCTGGAGAAAGCGGTACAATTACAGTTGATTTAGCGTGGACTCCGTGGGTATTCAATCCTCAATTAGATATTGTTGGTATGCGAGGAATTCCAGGAACTCTAAAAACAGACATTAGTAAAATTCAAGAACTAGTTTTTTGTTCTCGTTACGCAACACAACCAAATCAATTTACTATTGATAATGTTAGAGCTGTTGGTAAATTAGAGGAAAAAAAACCAGATAACTTCTTCCCTTTTGTAGATGAATTTGGACAATACAAGCATAAAGATTGGGAAGGGAAAATGCATTCCAAAGAGGAATTAAAAGAAGCTGCTAAAAAAGAATTAGAATTATTAGCAAATAGCAGCGGACCTAAAAATATAGGGAAATATGGAGGCTGGACAAAAGGCCCAAAATTAAAAGCTACCGGATTTTTTAGAACTGAAAAAGTTGATAATAAATGGTGGATTGTAGACCCTGAAGGATACGTATTTTGGACTGCAGGTTTAAATTGCGTTGCTTCAACCTCTGTGTTTACAGGCGTTTCTCACAGAGAGAATTATTTTGAATATTTACCAAAAGAAGATGACGTTTTAAATCAATTCTACGGAAAAGGAACGCACGCATCTCACGGTTTTTATAAAGACAAATTACCCTATAAATCATACAACTTCTACCAAAGTAATTTATATAGAAAATATGGTGAAAATTGGTTAGAAAAATTTCAAGAAATGGCTCATTTAAGAATCAAAGATTGGGGAATGAACACCATTGGTTTTGTCTCTGATTTTGGAGCAACAAGAATGCATAAAACTCCTTATGTAGGTTCTATTTGGATTAGAAACACTCCAAAAATTGAAGGTTCACAAGGTTTCTGGGGTAAATTTCACGATGTATTTGATCCAAATTTTAGATTGGCTGTAAAAGAATCTGTAGAATCTCAAAAAGAAGGAGCCAACGATCCTTGGTGCATTGGCTATTTTGTTGATAACGAATTATCGTGGGGACAACTTGGTTCTTTAGCTATTGGAACATTAAAAAGTGACGCAACACAACCTGCAAAAATTGAATTTGTAAAAGATTTAAAATCAAAATATAATTCAATCGATAAATTGAATAAGGTTTGGAAAACAACCCATACTTCTTGGGATACTTTATTGAATTCAACTGAAGCACCAAATCAAGAAAATGCCGAAAAGGATTTAATTGCTTTTTATCAAAAAATAGCGGAAACGTATTTCAGAACAATTAATGAAGAATTAAAAAAAGTTGCTCCTAATCAAAATTATTTAGGTTGCCGATTTGCTTGGGCAAATAATGCTGTTGTTTTAACAGCTGCAAGTAAATATTTAGACATTATGAGTTTCAACAAATATGAATATTCTATCGAAGATTTCTCACTTCCAAAAGGAGTAGATAAACCTGTTATGATTGGTGAATTTCACTTTGGAGCTTTGGATAAAGGAAGTTTTCACGTTGGAATTAAAAAAGCTAAAGATCAAGCAGAACGAGGGCTACTATATCAGAATTATATTCAAGGAGCATTAAGGCATCCAAATATAGTTGGCGCGCATTGGTTTCAATATTTAGACGAACCAAATACAGGACGTTTTGATGGTGAAAATTACAACGTTGGATTTATAGATGTTTGCGACAATCCATATCCAGAGTTAATTAAAAAAGTTAAAGAAACTACGTATTCAATGTACGATTATAGAACAAAAAATTAGATATAAAATTATTATATAAATGAAAAATATTAGTCAAGACGAGAAGGAGTATCTTCAAGGTGAAGGTGAAGCTTCTAACGATAAAATTGTTTTGGATCTATCTGGAAACAATTGGCAAATGGAAGGTATTAGACCTGATGAAGGCGTTAAAATTGGCTTCCACGAATTAAATTTTGATATCACTGGAGATTCATTTAACTGGGGTTTTGCAAAAGTTCCTGGTGATGTTTACACCGATCTTTGGAGACAAGGTAGAATTGAAGATCCTCACTTTGGAAGAAATAGTTTAAAAGCTAAATGGGTGCCAGAAAATGAATGGTGGTACAAACGCCAATTCGATGTTCCAAAAGAAATGGAAGGAAAACGCATTCAATTGGTTTTTGATGGTGTAGATTTTGGCTGTGATGTTTGGTTAAATGGAGAATTATTGGGAACTCACGAAGGAATGTTTTCTCAATTCAAATTCGATGTTTCAAACACCATTCGTTTTGAGCGTTTACGTTTTGGAACCAACGTTTTAATGGTTCGCTTGCATCCTGCTCCAAGACGCTACAGTCAGGTTGCAGGTAGAAAACCAGCTTGGCACGGAGATTATTGGGTAGCCTTGCCTCCTACTGGTATTTGGAAACCTGTTTATTTAGAAGCAATGGGTCAAGTTACTATTGAAGATACATATGTTAAACCAAGTGTATTATCTGAAAATTCAGCAAAATTAGATATAGAAATAGAACTTAAAAATCATAATTCAACAAACAACAATGTAAATGTTGAGATTGAAATTGAAGGTGAAAATTTCGAATCAAAAATCTATACTGTAAATAAAGAGACAAATGTTGCTCAAGGAACTAATAAATTAGAATTAAGCATTGATATTGATGATGCAAAATTATGGTGGCCTTGGGATTTAGGAGATCAAAATTTATATACTGCTAAAGTTACTGTTTCAGAAAACAATGAAAATGTTTTAGATACAACCTCAACTTCATTTGGAATTAGAGAAGTTGAAATGGTTCATAATCCTGGTTTTACGTTAGATGAAGTTGAAAATCCTTGGACTGTTATGATTAACGGTAAACGCCATTTTATGCGTTCAGGAACTTGGGGAGGGCCACCAGATATTTTTATGGGTCGTGCACATCCAAGTAAATATGTGGAATTAATTAGATTAGCAAAAGAAGCTAACTTTAACAACTTACGTATTTTCGGTTGGCATCCAGAAGAAATTCCGTTGTTTTACCAACTATGTAATGAAGCTGGTATTACTGTTTGGCAAGATGTTTTGCCTTTGGCTAGCTTATCATTACCAAAAAATCAAGAATTTAAAGATGCTGTTTTTGCTGAAGCAATTTCATCAGTTAAAGCACAACGTAATCATCCAAGTATTGTATTATTGGAAGGTTCAGAAGAGTTATTTATGACAGCTTCAGATCCACAACACAACTTACAATTTGTAAATGAATTGGGTGAAGCAATCAAGCCATATACATCATTAAACTTTATTCCTTCGTCTCCTTTAAGTGATGAAGTTGGATTAAATTTAGGTTTCAAACCAAAAGAGAGTTTCCACGCCAACGATTTATTTTATGGCGAAGGAGAATTTGTAATGGAAGATTATTTTCCTAGTTTAGACTACGCTGTAATTCCTGAATTAGCAATTTCATCTTGTCCTAATATTGAAAGTATTAAGAAGTTTATTCCTGCAGATGAAATTTGGCCTCCAGGACCAAGTTGGGGACATCACTGGACAGATTTTGATGCTTTAAGAACACTTAATTTTGAAGTTGTAGGTGATCAAAGTACAGATAGTTTAGAAAGTTTTGTAACCGCTACACAAGTTGCTCAAGGTGCCATTTTTCAATATGCTTTAGAGCACTTCAGAACAAGAAAACCAAGAACTAGCGCAATTTGTATTTGTCACTACATAACATTTGCTCCAGATATGAAATGGGGAATTGTAGATTACTACCAAGAGAAAAAACAATCTTTTGATTATGTGAAAAAAGCATACCAACCTGTTTTATTAACTATGAAACATTATGATAGACGTTGGTTACCAGGCGAAGAATTTAAAGGTGAATTATGGGTGGTAAATGATTATTACAAAACTTATAATAATTGTAAAGCAACTATAAAATTCCTTGATAATAATAAGAATGTAATTAAAGAAGAACAATTTGATTTTTCTGAAATCAATGGAGATAGCTCATCTAAATATATTGATGTAACTTGTAAAGTACCAGGTAAAATTGGAGATAAATTTTATGCTGAAATGACTTTAGTAGATGGTGAAGACAATGTATTATCTGAAAACGATTATATGATGCTTGTTGCTGATAAAACAAAAGACAGAGCAGAATTAAGAGCCATTGGTTTAGAAGCTTTTGAAATTAAGCAAAAATATGGTTGGGCAAATTATTTTAGATATTTCCCTGGACTTGGAGCTGAAGAAGATCATTTAGAAGCTGATCAAAAAATGCCAATTGCAAGAGGATTTGATAAATAACAATGAAATGGTTCTCGATACAAAATTCTTTGGTGAATTGAGTACTCAATCACCAAAGAATTTTACTCGAACTGACCTGATATTCAAAGACGAAACGTCACTTCGAGTGATTTTCGTAACTCAGTGAAGAAAATCGTATCGAGAAGTATTAAAGTAATAAAAGATATAATGATCAAATTTGAAAAAAAAGAACGTTTAGGATTCATCACTTTAGATAAATCCCCAGCTAATAGTTACGATATTCACTTCTTCAACGAGTTTGAAAAAGTTTTAAACTCTATTGAAAATGATACTGATATAGGAGTTGTTTTGCTGAAAAGCGCTATTCCTAAATTTTTCTGTGCTGGTGCAGATATCAAGGTTTTTGCAAGTAACACCGTTGAACAGAACAACGAAATGGTTGCAATGGCAAATAAAGTTGCCAAATTAATTAGTACTAGTGCTAAAATATTTATTGCTTTTTTAAACGGTCATACATTAGGTGGCGGATTAGAATTAGCAGTTGCTTGTGACATTCGTTTAGCTTCAAACAAAAAATTCTTAATAGGTTTACCCGAAGTTAAATTAGGATTAATGCCTGGAAATGGAGGAATCCCAAGATTGGTAAATGCCGTTGGACATTCCTATGCTTTTGAAATGGTAGTTTCAGGAAATCCTATTAATTCTGAAGAAGCTTTTAGAATTGGATTTGCTCATAAATTATACAATGAAGAAACTGCTGAACAAGAAGCTTTGGAATATGCTCAAAACCTTTCCAAAGGTCCAAAAAAAGCAATGGCTACTATAAAACAAACTTTTGCTGAAGGAGTTGGAAAAAGCACACAAGATTTTCTTAAATTAGAAACAAAAATGGTTGAAACCTTGTACGATACCTTTGATGCTAAAGAAGGATTTCAATCATTTATAGAAAAACGAGAACCAAAATTTGAATAAATAAACTTAACCAAATATGAATTCAACAGACATAAAACACTATTCCTGCTATATTAACGGAGAATGGTTAGACGATAACGCAAGAGATGTAATTGAGGTAGAAAATCCTGCGAATAACGAAGTTTATGCAACCGTTACGGCTTGTACTAAAGACGATGTACAATACGCTTTGGAGTCTTCAGAAAAGGCTCAAATTGGTTGGGCATTAACACCTGCAAATACAAGAGCTCAACACATTATTGAAATTGCAAACAAACTTAAAGCTGAACGCGAACATTTTGCAAAGCTTTTAGTGATGGAGCAAGGTAAAACGTATCCTGAAGCTTTAGGTGAAGTTGATGATACTATTACGTATATGACGTATTCTGCGGAAGCAGCTCGAAGAATTCAAGGTGCTATTTTCCCAGCGGAACAACCAAATAAACGTTTGTCTATTTACAAAGTACCATACGGAGTAACTGTTGGTTTATGTGCATTCAATTATCCTTTGGCTTTGATTGGTCGAAAAATTGGTCCGGCTTTAGCAACTGGAAATACAATGATTATTAAACCACACGAATTAACGCCAACAACAGCTTCAGAATTTTGTCGTTTAGTTGACGAATCTAGCTTACCAAAAGGTGTAATAAATATGGTTTCAACCAAAAACGCTGAAGCTGCTTCATTATTAGTTGAAAGTCCAATCACCAAATTAATTTCATTAACAGGAAGCACAAGAGCAGGTAGAGCAATGTACCGAGCTGCTGCCGAAAATATTACTGGATTAATTTTAGAATTAGGTGGAAAAGCTCCATTTATTGTTTGCGAAGATGCTGACATTGATAAAGCTGTTGAAGCTGCCGTAATTTCAAGATATGCAAACTGCGGACAAGTTTGTATTTGTAATGAAATGGTTTTTGTTGATGAAAAAATTGCAGATGAATTCACCGAAAAAGTGGTAAAAAGAACACAACAAATTAAAGTTGGAGATCCTTTTGCCCAAGGTGTACATATGGGACCAAATGTTAGTAAATTTGGTTTAGACCGTGTAAATAATTTGGTTAAAGAAAACGTAAATAAAGGTGCAGAGTTATTGTTAGGTGGAGATATTCCTGATGGTGAATATTTTGAAAAAGGAAACTGGTACGCTCCTACTATTTTAGGAAATGTAAAAGGTGACGATCCAACTATTAGCGAAGAATTGTTTGCTCCTGTTATGCCAATTGTAAAAGTAAACGGTTTTGATGAAGCTGTTGCTTTGGCTAATAACAGAGAAGAAGGTCTTTCAGCATATTTATATACAAATGATTACAGATTGCATCAAAGAGCAATTGACTCATTAGAAGTGGGAACTATTTTTATCAACCAACAAATAATTGGTAATATTCAAGGATATCATTCAGGACATAAAACTTCTGGAACTGCTGGTGAAGATGGAGTTTATGGTGTAGATCATTATCTTCAAAAAAGAACTATTTATTTAAACTACGAATAAACCAATAGTATGGGAATAGGAATATTTTGGGTATTACTAGCGGCAATAATGTTAGGGTTTTATGCCTATCCAAGTAAATTTGTTAAAAATTATGCGGTAGAAAATTTATGGAGCGGCTTTTGGTTATTGGCTATGTTTGTTGTTCCAATAATTTCAACTTTTGCATTGGTTGATAATTTAGGAGAAACTTACAAACAAGTTCCAAATTCAATTTTCTTAACCATTTTTGCGCTAAGTATATTATGGGGAATTGGTAATCTTCTGTGGGGAATAAGTATTTCAAAAATTGGAATGGCTTTAGGTTTTTCATTATTAATTGGAGTTGCAACTTTATCTGGTTCTATTCTACCTTTTTTTATGGGAGGTGCAGAAAAATTAGGAACAACAGGTGGAATGGTAATTCTTACAGGTATTTTTATAATTATGCTTGGAATCATAGCCAATGGTAAAGCAGGATTATTACGTGAAAAGAACGAGAATAGCGATTCAGAAAAAAATTCTTCTAACAAAAACTCTATGCGTAACGGAATAATCCTTTGCATAATTGGAGGTATTTGTGCCGCAGGTTTTAACTTAGCATACCACGTTGCTGATAATATTGGTCATATTGGCCAAATATCACAAGAGCAATTTGGTAATGAACCATGGATAGCACGTTTAGCTGTAATGCTTCCTTCATTTATTGGTAGTGGAATTGCAATTATGATCTATTTCAGCATTCAACTTACAAAAAATAAAAGCTGGTCTAATTTCAAACATAAAAACAGTTCAAAAAATATTCTTTTTCTATTAATTATGGCCGTGGTTTATTGCGCTTCATTAATTATTTATGGATTAGGAGCATATGAATTAGGTCCTTTAGGTACTTCCGTTGGGTTTGCAATCTTTCAAACAGGATGTATAATGGTAGCAAACTTATTAGGAATCTTTTCTGGAGAGTGGAAAAACGCCGGTTTAAAAAGTAAAAAATGGTTGTATAGTGGACTTGCCATAATGACCATTGGAATAATAACAGTAGCCGTTGGAAACGGTATTTAATAATAAAAATTTAAAAATGAGATTTAAAATTGTAGTATGTGCACTTTTGTTATTTTCCTTTACGAAGGGATTTGCCCAACCAAGCACAATTAGTAACCACAATTCAAACAGTCAGTTAAAAACTAGTTTGAGTAATTATCACTGGAAAATGAAGATGATGCTTCCCGGTGAAGGAATAAAACACGGATTACATAAATTACCTCCTGGAGATATAGAAACTTTAGTTTGGAATCCTGCTAAAGTTCCAGGTGATGTTTATACAGATTTATGGAAAGTTGGGGCTATTGAAGACCCTTATTTTGGAAGAAATAGTGTTAAGGCTCAATGGGTAATGCAATATGAGTGGTGGTACACTGTTCAGTTTAAAGTAAATCAAGATTTGAGTGATAAAGTAGCTCGATTAGATTTTGAATCTATTGATCATGAAGCCGACATTTGGTTAAATGGACAAAAAATAGGAAGCCATAAAGGTTCCTTTTCATCCTTTTCATTCGATGTTACTGAAGCCATCCAAACTAACAAACATTGGCTTAAGGCAACTAATATGCTAGTAATTAGATTGGCGCCTCCTCCGCAAGTAAATGCCAGTGTTGCTGGTTTAAAAACACCTTGGTTTGGTGATTATTGGAGAGATTTAATTCCATTTGGTATTACTGGTAATATTGATTTAGTTTTTACCGGTAAATCAAGGATTTTAGATGTGTATGCTAAACCAAATGTTACAAATGAAAAGAAAGCTTCCGTAACTTTTGAAATTGAGATTGAAAATACTGAAAAGATTGCAAAAGAAAAAAATATTACAGTTTCTTTTAAGGGACAAAACTTTGATGGTAAGGAGCAAACTATAAGTTTTAAGCAATTGTTGCAACCAGGAAAACAAATCATTAAAAAAAATATTGAAGTTAAAAACCCTCAATTATGGTGGCCTTGGGATTTAGGAAAACCAAACCTTTATGAAGCAAAAGTTTCTTTAGATGAAGGAAAAATAAATCAAGATTTTAAAGAAATAACATATGGATTACGCAGGGTAGATATGGAATGGAATCCTGGCTTTACAAAAGATGAAGTGAGTTTTCCAAGAACTACTTTAATAAACGGTAAACCTATTTTTATTCGTTCGGCTTGTTGGGGTGGTCCACCAGATATTTTTGTTGGAAGAACTTCAGAAGAAAAATATAGAAAGTTAATTGCATTGGCTAAAGAAGCAAATATGAATAACATTCGTATTTTCGGATGGCATCCACCTGAAATTCCATTATTTTATCAACTATGTAATGAACAAGGAATTTCTGTTTGGCAAGACATTATCCCTTTAGGAACTGGTAATATTCCAAATGACCCTGAGTTATTAGAACGTATATACCAAGAAGGTGAAAATGTAATTAAAAACAGAAGAAACAATCCTTCAATTATAATGATGGAAGGTGGGGAAGAAATGTTGTTGAGAGCTAGCGATGCCAAATATGCAAATGACTTCTTAGTGACTTTAGGAGAACGATATAAGGCTCAAGTAGATTTACCTTATGTACCAGACTCTCCTTTAACTTGTCATGTCTCAATAGAAGCAGGTTATAAGAAAAAAGAAGCTGTACACGCACTGGGTTATTTTTATCAAATGGGAAGATGGTTAATGGAAGATTGGTATAAATCATTAGATTATCCAATTGTACCAGAATTAGCAATTACTTCCGTTCCAAATGTTGAAAGTTTAAAGAAATTTATCCCTGAAAATGAATTATGGCCACCTGGTCCAAGTTGGGGACATCATTGGGCAGATTTAGACCGTTTAAGAATTCAAAATTTTGATGCATTTGGTGATGAGAAAAAAGGTTCTTTACAAGAGTTTGTTGATGCAACTCAAGATGCTCAAGGAATAATTTTTCAATTATCAATCGAACATTTCAGAAGAAACAAACCAAGAACAAGTGGAATTGCCTTATGTCATTTTATTACTTATTGGCCAGATATGAAATGGGGAATGGTTGATAATTATTTAAAACCAAAACGTTCTTTTGACTTTGTAAAAACAGCCTATCAGCCTGTTTTACTTAATTTAAACTTTAAAAAACGTAGATGGTTAAATTCTGAAACTTTTAAAGGTGAATTTTGGATTGTAAATGATTACTATCAGCAATATAAAAATTGTAAAGTTTCATATTCGGTTTTAGATGATGACAAAAATGTACTGAAAGAATCCACTTTTAAAGTAAATAAAATTGAAGAAAATAGTTCTAAACAATTTGTAAAGCTAGAAGCAAATGTTCTTAAAAACGTAAAAAAGAATTTCTACGTTACTATGGAACTATCAGATGATAAAGGAACTGTTTTATCTTCAAATGAATATATGTTCTTAATTGGAAATCAAAAAGAGGCTTCTGACCAATTCAAAAAAATGGGAGAAAAAATTAGAGAACGCAATGGTATTTACACCTATGGGAACTACTATAGATTCTTTGAGAAATTGACTGGAGAAAACAAACAAGAGTTAGAAAGTAAAACTGATGTTATAAAAACTAGAGGATTTGAATAAAATTTAGATTCTTATAATTTAATAAAACCCCTTATTTTAATTAAATAAGGGGTTTTTAATTTCAATTAATCTCTACTTTTAATTTATTTGAAGAAATATTATTACTTATAACTTCAATTTCTACTGATCCTTTAGATTTATTTGATTGAAGAATTAAAATGGCTTTTCCGTTATGCGTTACAATTTTATTAGATTTATGAGGTTGCACATTCATTTCCCAACCATTATCAACTCCTAAATTTTTAACGTCTCCAGAAATTTTAAATTCAATTTCTTGATCTTTATCAACAACAAGGTTTCCTTCATCATCTAGTAATTTTGCAGTAATAATTGTCACATCGTATCCATCTGAATCTAATTCAGTTTGGGTCGCTTCAATCACTATATTTGAAACATTTGAAGTCGTATTTAGTTCATATTCTTCAACTTCTACTCCGTTGTTGTAACCAACAACTTTTAATTCTCCAGCGGTATATGGAACCAACCATTTAATAATATTATCTGTTTCGCTAAAATCAGCTAATTTTTGTTTTCCTAATGAAGTTCCATTTAAAAACAACTCAGCTTCCTCACAATTGGTATAAGTTTGAACAATAATTTTCTCATTGTTATTGTACTTCCATTTTGAATTTGTTTTATACCACTCCCATTTTCGTAACATTTTCCACACCGGAGCAGGTGTATATTGCATTTCATACTTCCAACCATCTTTTTCGGAAAAAGAAAACTCTGATTCACTTGCTGGGGTAGTAACCATATAAACTTTTGGTTCAGTTATCCATAGACATTCAAAAAAATGACCTCTTGGTGTTTTGAAACCTGCATAATCAAAAAATGAAATATTTAACCCTTTTCTTGGCCAAGGACCCGCTTCACCTAAATAAGCAAAACCTGTCCAAGTAAAGATTCCTGCAACAAAATCACGCTCATTAATACTTTTCCATTCATTATAATCTCCCCAGTTTTCAGAACCTAAAATTTTTAAATCTGGATATTCTTTATGTGCAGCATCATAATCTGCAGCTCGATAATTATAACCAAACACATCTACAGCCGTTCCATAACCACTTGCCATTCCAATAGAAGGTAATACACTTCCAGCTGTAACCGGACGCGATAAATCAACTTCTTTTACCCAAGTAACTAATTGTTTAGCCGTAGTTGCTAATGGATCATTGCCATCTATATTCTTATCAAAAGCCTCTTTTACTAATTTTTCATCATAAATTGGAACATTTACATAACCTTGCGCGCCTGTTTTTCCATTTACATCATTATATGTTTTTGAGTAGTGAGGAAATGTCCATTCGATCTCATTACCAATACTCCACATAATTACAGAAGGATGATTAAAATCTCTTAGAACCAAATCTTTCAAATCTCTTTCTGCCCATTCTTTAAAATATACTGGGTATGATTTTGCAATTCCACCTTTTGCAGCGTTATCTCCTAAATAGTTTTTACTTTTTTCTTTTGGCACATACCATTCATCAAAAGCTTCTGCCATTACAAGTATTCCTTTTTCATCACAAACTTCCATTAGTTCTGTAGAATGAGGATTGTGTGACATTCTAACCGCATTTACACCTATAGATTGCAATTTATCTATTCTATATTCCCAAATACCTTTCGGAACAGCTGTTCCAACTGCACCTGCATCGTGATGTAAGTTTACTCCTTTTATTTTTAAATTTTCACCGTTTAAAAAGAATCCATTATTTGCATCAAATCTAAACGTTCTAATTCCAAATTTTTCAGTTGTAGCATCTATCAATTTTTCATTCTGAAATACTTCTACATTTAAAGAATACATATTTGGAGATTGAACTCCCCATAATTTTGGATTGTTCACTTTAATAGTTGTTATATTTGAAAGCGAATTATTTAACTCTGCAATTGATTCACCAACTTTTAAACCATTATTATCTATAATAGCATATTTTAAAGTAACATTTTCTAAAGATTCATTTTTGCTATTTTTTAATTTTGAAGTAATTGAAACTTCAGCAAATTCTTTAGAAACTTTTGGCGTAGTAATTTTAACTCCCCACTGTGCAATATGTAATGGAGATGTTTTTATTAATTGCACTTTTCTGTATATACCAGATCCGGTGTACCACCTAGAATCCGCATAAGCCGTTCTATCAACTTTTACAGCTATAACATTGTCTTTACCATCAAAATTTAAATAGTTGGTTAAATTATATGAAAACGAACTATATCCATTTGGTCTTTCACCCAATAAATGTCCATTAATCCAAACTTTAGAATTGTTATAAACACCATCAAACAAAATACTAAATAATTTGTTTTTATCTTTTGAAGTTAGCTTAAAATTCTTTCTATACCAACCTATTCCACCTTGAACAAAACCAGTACTAGCAGCAGTATTTTCTTTGCTATAACCCAGTTCAATACTCCAATCGTGTGGAACATTTAGTTTTTTCCAATCGGCATCATCAAAATCAATAGTTGACGCTTTATTATTATTAATTAGTTTAAATTTCCAATCGTTATTAAAATCTTCAACTATTCTTGACTTGTTGGCTTCTTGACTACAAGAAGTTAACACAAGAAAAGTCATTAATACGTAAACAAGGTTTTTCATTTATTTGGTTTTAAAGAAGGTAGTTATTTATTTTACTTAATTTTATTAAAAAACAATAAGGTGTCTTTTATATGTTCTGTCCAATAGCTCCATTCATGTTTCCCTTCAAATTCTTCATATTCATGTGGAATTTTTTCAGAAATTAGTTTTTTATGAAGTACTCTGTTATGCTCAATTAATAAATCATTCTTTCCACAATCAAATCTAAATGGTGGTAAATTGTTTTTATTTTGAAGCATTAATTCAAAAACATCTTCATTAATAGCATTTTCCTGCTTATAATTAGCTTCATTTTCCTCAACAAATAAGTGCATTTGATTTTTATTTGTTATTGAAGATAAACCAGAAAAAGCTTTATACTTTTCAGGGTATTTTGCACCTAAACGTAAAGCGCCATAACCTCCCATTGATAAACCAGAAATAAATAAATGAGACTGCTCACTAACACAATCTATGTTTTCAATAACTGCTTGGTTTACATCATCTACAATCCAACTTTCAAAATTCTTATTATTGTGCGGTAAATAAGCCGATCCATCTCCCCATAAACCATCTGATGGCATTGCTAAAACCATTGGTTTTATAAGTCCTTCTTCAATCATTTTCAATGCCGTAAAATGAACACCAGCTTTGTGAGCCCAAATCCAAGCACTTCCATAAACACCGTGCAACAATGTTACAATTGGTAGGTTTTTTAACTCTTTTCCTGGAGGAACAAATACACATATATCTCCTCTTCCTTTTAAGTTTGAAGTTTTAATAGTTATAAAACGTAGATTATTACTCTCAAATTCAGGATTTGATATTTCAGTAGTTCTAAATTTAGATTTCATAACTACTAATTTACAATTAATGAATTATTAGAGCCTTGCAATTTTTCTGAAGTGGCATTAATTTTAACTACTCCTTTTTTATTGGATTTAACAAAAATAACTGCTTGTCCATTAAATAGTTTTCTAATTGGCTTTGAAAGGTTTTGCATATTTGTTGGGTCTCCATTACCAGATGCTAAAAATTCTGCGGAACCACTAATTTCAATGTTCATGTTTTTATTGTAGTGCGGACATAAATTACCATCTTTATCAACTACAGAAATCACATAAACACCTACTTCACCATTGTTAATTGAATTTAATTCAGGTTCAATTTTAATTGAATGTGGATCACCTGCAGTAACTTTTGTAACCTCTCCAACTTTTTTCCCTTTCTTATTGTAAGCAACTATTTTTACTTCACCAGGTTCGTAAACTACATCTTTCCAAATAATTGCATAAGCATTCATTAAATCCCAATTACCTCCACCAGATGCTGGTTTAGAGAGAGTAGGGCTTTCGTACGAATGTTTTTTTAGTGGCTTTTTTGTCTGAATTCCATAACTTTTACCGTTAACAAATAATTCAGCTTTTTCATAAGAAGTATAACAAACTATAGGAAATGATTTTACATTTAATTTAGGCCAAGTCCAGTGTGGAAAAAAGTGTAATACATCTTTATCTTTTTTCCATTGTGTTTGATACAAGTAAAATTTATCTTTTTCTAATCCCACAAAATCAACAGGTGCAAAATAAGAACTTCTTGATTTAGCATCGTGATATGGTGATGGTTCACCTAAATAATCGTAACCAGTCCAAACAAACTCTCCATAAACAGTAATGTTTTTTTCTAGTGAAGCAAACTCTTTAAATGCAGGATAACCCCAAGGAACATTTGTTGTTTCAAAATTCCCTGGATATCCATCTGAATAAACTTTAGTATTTAAAGAATTTCCTCTTGGATTATGAATCGTATCAAATACAACAGGAAATTTATAACTGTTTCTAACACTCACAGCTCCACCTGTTTCACTTGCATAAAATTTTAAGTTTGGATATTCTTTTCTAATTACATTATAAATTCCAGGCTTATAATTAAACCCTGCAACATCTACTGTTTCGGCCAAACCATTTTTAAAAGCACCAGCAGGATTGTTAAATCCAGCAGTTGTAGCTCTGGTTGTATCGACACTTTTAACAATATCATTTAAAAAATTACAAATTTTTGGGTCTCCTTTATACTGCTCCATAATTTCGTTACCAATACTCCACATAATAACACTTGGATGGTTACGATCTCTAATAATCATATCGGTCAAATCTGTTTTTGCCCACTTATCAAAATGTACAGAATATCCATTCATTACTTTTCCTACTTGCCATTCATCAAAAGCTTCATCAATGGCTAAAAGTCCCATTTCATCACAAATATCCAACGCTTCTGGTGCAGGTGGATTATGAGAAAAACGAATTGCATTAACCCCCATTTCTTTCATTTTTTTCATTTGACGTACAAATAACTCTTTATGAAATGCTGCTCCAACAGGACCTAAATCGTGATGCATATTTACACCTTTGAATCGAATTTTCTCATTATTTAAATAAAAACCATCTACTTCAAATCTAATTGACCTTATTCCAAAAGTTGTTGAATATGAATTTATTTCTTTTCCTTCCTTTAATATTGAAGTTTTTAATGTGTATAATTGAGGTGTTTTTAATCCCCACAACATTGGTTTTTTAACTTCAAAATCTTCAGTAATTTTAAGTTCATTATTAATAGTAACTTCTTTAATTTGTTTAGCTACTGAAACACCTTTAGGGTTTATAATTTCATTAACTACCGTACATTCTCCTTCACCTAAAACATCTAAATCTAAATGAACTTGAGCTGTTTTTTTGGTAATTTTTGGTGTTGTAATAAAAGTTCCCCAAGTTTTTACATGCGTGTTATTTGTTTTAATTACAGATACTTTACGATACAAACCTGCACCTGGATACCAGCGCGACTGACTGTTGAAATTTTCTAATCTTACTGCAATTGTATTTTCACCTGGCTTTAAAAACTTTGTGATATCAAAATAGAAAGAGATATAACCAAATGGTCGTTCTCCAACATAATTTCCATTTACATATACCTTTGAATTACTCATTGCTCCATCAAAAAGCAATTGAACTTTTTGCTGTAAATCATTTTCTGAAACAGCATAATTTGTTCTATACCATCCAACTCCAACAAAAGGTAAAGCGCCAGTTCTTCCTGCTCTATACCTTGGTTTCTTTTCTCCATCTTGAACAACCATTGTTAATTGAACGTCATGAGCAAAATTAAAATCTCCTTTCGCTGCCCAATCATGTGGAACTGTTACAGATTCCCAACTAGAATCATCAAAATCTTCTTTAAATGCATTACCATAATCGTAATTAGAAAATTTCCAATTCTTTAATAAGTCAATTTCTTGAGCAGAAAGACTTATTGTTACAAGTGTTATTAACAAACAAATTAATTGTTTCATTATAATATTTATTGAGATTTTTTTTTATTCAAATACAATTACACCTTTGGCATTTTTACCAGAGAGCATATCTTTAAAAGCTTGTTCTAATTCTTCAATTGGATAGGTTCTGGTAATCATTTCATCTAACATAATTTCTCCTTTTTTGTAATGATTTACAATTTTTGGGAAATCGGTTTGTGGATTGCATTTACCATACAACGGATTGATGTATTTTTTATCCCATTCAAACAAAGCCATATCAATTAAAACTTCTTGTTCAATGCCACTTACTTGAACTGCTGTACCAGCATTTCTTACCATTGCTAAAGGAGCAGCTCCCAATTCAGGAATTGCTGTACATTCAAAGGCATAATCGGCACCTCTTCCATTTGTCATTTCTTTCACTTTTTCGGCAGCTTTCAACAATCCTTTGTCATTTTTATCGGCTAAAATAGTATGCGTTGCACCAAATTCTACAGCCATATCTAAACGTTGCTGATTAACATCAATTGCTATAATTTTTGAAGCTTTAGAAACTTTAATTCCTTGAATAACATTTAATCCAACTCCACCTGTTCCTAAAACAACTGCAGATGAATTTTCTTCAACTTGAGCAGTATTTACTGCCGACCCAAAACCTGTCATAACTCCACAACTAATAATACTTGCTGAACTATGATTCATATCTTGAATAGGATTTTTAACAACCGCCGATTCCTTAACTAACGTATATTCTGAAATAGTTCCAATATTAAACGAACGTTCAATTGCATTACCATTCCAAGTTGTTCCTTCTTTATGAGCGTGACCTGGCGTGTAACCATTTGCTCCTGCAACTACTGGAGAATTATTTTCACAAATATGCTCGTTTTCGTGTTTGCATTGAAAACATTCACCACAAGGTGTTGCCCAATTTAAAATTACTGCATCTCCAACTTTTACACTTGTTACATTTTTTCCTATGGCTTCAACAATTCCAGACCCTTCGTGTCCCATAACAATTGGCTTTCCCCAATTTAAAGAATCGTGGTCTGTATGACATAAACTAGCAGCTTTAATTTTAACTAAAACCTCATCACTTTTAGGATTTTCAACTTTTATATTTTCTATTGAAAAAGAACCATCGCCTTTTGCAATAGCTGCTTTACATTGTAAACTCATATTTTTTAATCTTTTAAGAAACTTGTTGGCTTAATTGGAATAGAAACATCTTTTAATTTCAACTTATCAATTTCTTGTTTTCCTTTTATAAATCGACCACCTAACACATAGGCTTTCCCATTGTTAACTGCATCTACAGCTAATAATTCGTTATCTTTAAAATACCAAACAGATTGGCATTTATCATTGTCTAATTCTATACGTTGAATAACTTCATTATAACCTTTTGAAAGTCCAACCATTTGTAATTTCACATCATATTGATCTGACCAAAACCAAGGAATAGCGTTATACTCAACTTGATTACCACATATTGCTAAAGCAGCTACTTTTGCTTGATCAACGGCATTTTGAACAGATTCTAAGCGAATAAAACGATTGTAATGTGGGTTGAAATGATACGTACAATCTCCAATAGCATAAATATTAGCATCACTTGTTTTAGCTGAAGAATCAACTTTAATTCCGTTTTCAATCTCAACACCGGCCTTTTCAGCTAAATCAATATTTACTTTAATTCCAACACCAACAACAATTAAATCTGCTTTATATGAAGTATTATCATCGCAAACAACTTCATTTATTCCTTCGGAAGTTTTTATTGAAACAACATTTTTATTTGGTAACACCTCAACACCATTTTCTTGATGTAGTTTACTAAAAAAAGTTGACATTTCAGGAGCTGTAACGCGTTCTAAAACACGTTCTTCTCTTTCCAAAACCACAACTTTAGCACCTATTTTTTTTAATGAAGCCGCAGTTTCCAAACCTATATATCCACCACCAATAATAACTACTCTTTTTTCTACTGAATTTTTAATAGCTTTTTGAATACTAACCGTGTCAGCAAAAGTTCTCATAGGAAACAAATTACTCGCTGTTTTTATTCCATTAATTGGAGGAATAAAAGGTCTTGCTCCTGTTGCTAAAACTAATTTGTCGTACAATTGAATTTCCCCAGAAGATAAGGTTATTGTTTTTTCTTCATTATTTATTTCTGAAACAGTTTCACCTAACTTTAAAGTTATATTTTCTGATGCGTAATTTTGTTCAGGAAACAATAAATCTAATTCTGAATTATTTTCAGCAGATAAATATGCTTTTGATAATGGAGGCCTGTGATAAGGCATTTCCGGATCACTATCATACAAGATTATTTCCCCTTCCCAACCTTCTCTTCTTAATGAAAAAGCAACGTTTACACCGGCGTGACTAGCACCAATGACAACGCAAATTTTATTTGAAGTTGTATTTTCTGACATTATATTTTAGTTCGCAACTTTTAAAACTACACCATCTAGATCTTCAGTAACTTTCATTTGACAAGATAAACGACTGTGGTCACTTACTTTTTCATCAAATTCTAACATATCGCTTTCCATCGCATTTGGAGCTCCCGTTTTAGCCCAATCTGAAGGTTCTACATGTACATGACAAGTTGCACATGAACAAACTCCTCCACAGTTACCATCAATTCCTTTAATTTTATTTTGCACAGCCAATTCCATTACATTTCCTGAATTTCCTTCTACTGTTATTGATTCGTTATCTCTTGTTATAAATGTTATTTTTGCCATTTTAATTTATTTTTATAGTTGTAGTAATAGTTTATTCTTTTTTTATTTAATTAAATTTCACATTAATACTGTCAAAACCAACTTTACGTTTAAATTCTCCCAAAGTTTCGATATTTTCCTTTGCATCAATAATCTCAATTGATTTCACTTTCTCTATTAAGGTATTAATTAATACTTTTAATATTTGACGAGCATGAGTTGCACCTAAACAGTTATGCGTTCCAAAACCAAATGCAACATGTGGATTCATTTTCCTATCTAAAACCACCTCATTTGGGTTTTCGAAAACAGTAGCATCTCTATTTGCAGAAGCCCAATTTAAAGAAATTCTAGAATCAGCTTTTATTGCGTGTTCGCAAACCTGTGTATCTTCTGTAGCAACACGCCCCATTTGCGTTAATGGTGAAAAATATCTAATTAATTCTTCTATTGCAAAATTGATTAATTCGGGTTCATTTTTTAATCTTTCTAATGATTTTGGGTGCTCAGCAAAATACGCAATAGAGTTTGTTACTGCGTTTATTACCGTGTCTCTTCCACCTGCAAAAGTTAACATCAATACTCCTTTTATTTCTTCCTTTGTTAATTTTTTACCATTAACGTCTGATGCTAACAATACAGAATAGAAATCTTGGCCTGGATTTTTTTCGCTTTCAGCAATTTTGTTATCTATATAATCATATAATATATTTGCTTTATCGGCATCTAATGCTGAATCTTTACTTCTAAATACATGAGTTCCCCAAGAAATCCAAGTTTCTGATTCCTCGAACGGAACATTAAATAACAATGTAAGTGCCCTAGACTGTAAAACCAATGAAAACTCTTCAATCGCTTCTACTGAACTCTTAGCTAAAGCTTCATCCACAACTCCATCAATAATACATTTTAAACCTGCCTCATAATTTGCTTCTAACGGACGTTTAAACCATTTTTCAACAACTGCTCTATAATCACCATGCATTGGTGGGTCTAATTCAAAAGGAATTTGACGAATATCTCTAATATTAACTTCTGAAGGAATTACAATACGTCCTGGTTCAGCTCCCGATTGAAAGGTTTTCCAATTATGTGCACACCTACGAACATCTTTATGACGCAATGCCATAACAACAGGATCATTTTGATCGTCCATTTCACCAAAACCTTTTTCTAGTCTTGCTTTTTCAAACGGATCTGAAATTTCACTTTTCTTCATACTATTTCTTCTTTATTTGGTATACTAAATTTATCTTTTCAAAAATGAAGATTCTAAGTATAAAAATGATAAACTTTATTAGCTATAAAAGTGCCTATTTTGACTGAATTACCAAAATAACGATGATTTTAAGTCAAAATAGGTATTAAAGACTAATTCGTCTTTAATGTTTTACGTACATTTTTTTAGCCCGATAAACGCACGTATTATTTTTACAAGTATCACAAATGTAACCAAGGTATTTTACGTTTTTTCCAATACCTACAATTCCACTTACAGATTTTACTGGACTCATTAATGAAGTTTCACTTAAACTAACATTGCAGAAGCCTTTTGGAAAGAATGAAAATAGGTTTTGTTGATCTTTAACCAACCAATCGCAATATCCTGGACTGTATCTATTTGTTAGTGATAAGTTGTTTAAACTTACCATTGTTTTTAATTTTTCATAAATAAGATCCATTGCACCTTCAACCAATAATGAGCCTGTTGAATCTACTACATAACTCATTACAATATCTCCTTCAGCATTAAACTTTTTACTCAATTTTTCGACTTCATAGCCTGCAGTGCACGTAAACAAAGCTGCAAATTCAGCATTTCTTAAAAATGAAGTAATCATTCTTCCTGTTTCAAATGTTTTATCTTCAACTTTAATAAACCCTTCTTTAGCTGAAAAATCTGTTACAGGTTTTAGGGTAAATCCACCTTCAATATTTTTATTATTTGAAAGTAATTCTATAGCAGCATCAATCATACTATTAAATGGTTCTTCAGGAACTGGTCCTAAACCCATAAACGATGAAATTTCTTCTTTTTCAAGTTCAATTTCTGAAAAATCTATCTTATATGTATATGTGCCTTTCACTATATTTATTTTGTTTTTTGAAATAACCCTCGTAACGTTCTTAAACTCATTTGCTCACCAAAGGCTATTATTTCACAACTTCCGGTATAATTTTCTAATGGAATTATTTCGTAATTATTATAGGTTAAATGAAACAATTTAAACTCGTTAACTCCTACCCTAACAAAACCTTTTGCTCGGATACTTATGCTACTTAATTCTTTTAAAAATACGTTTAATTTTTCTTCTGAAATAATATCAGTTGTTCTATACACAGCTGTTTTTATTTCTTCAGGTCGCGTATCTTCGGAAGTTATGTTTGGTATTTCGTTTACCTGATTTAACTCCGTTGATTTTACATTGCAAAATTGATGTTGTTCAATTACTGCAAACGGATTTATGTCTTTTACTTTTTCAATAACCTTTTCAATTTGGTTTTTATCAACCAAATCTGCTTTATTCAAAATAATTTTATCAGCCACTCTAACTTGATGTTTTGCTCTTTGTACAAAAGCAGCACTTTTATTAAAGTTTAAAGCATCAACTACACACCAAGCCCCAGCATAACGGACCTTATTGCTTATCTCGTCTTTATTTAATAATTCACAAATTGAAATTGGATCTGAAATTCCAGATGCTTCTAAATAAATTATTTCTGGATTGTATTGTTCAATTAAGGTTGAAATGTTTTCAATAAAATTACTTAACAAGCAAACACAAAAAACCGAGCCGTTATTTATTTCTACAAGTTTAAAATTATCTTCAGAAAGTTTTAATTCTTTACCATCTACACCACTTGGCGCAAACTCGTTTTGTATAACTGCAATTCTTTTTCCTTTATGTAAAGAAAGTAGATTTTTAAGCAGCGTTGTTTTTCCGCTGCCTAAAAATCCACTAATAAGAATTAAGTCTGTTATCATTTTTTATTGATTATCAGTATAATGAGATTCTTCTCTATTGTTCAGAATGACAAACGTGAGATTACTACTCATTATTCGCAATAACTTTTATTTAATTAACAACAACTTTAGTATCTAAATGCTTTTGAATACATTTTACCAATTCAGTTTTTGGAGGAATAATTGAAATAAATTCAATTTCTCCATCAATACAAATAGTTGGTAGGTTTCTAACACCTAAACTCATCATCATTTGAATACCTTCTTGGTTTTTAATTTTATGCTCTACATATTCAATATTATCAGCTCCAATTTCTTCAACAGCCAATTCAACTGCTTGCATCATATATTGGCAAGGTGCACAACCTTCAGAATCTAAAGTAATTACATCTATTTTTACTTTATCGTTTGTAAAGTAATTTTCTAAATCTAACAACTCTACATCTTTTGCTGTTTGCCCTTTTGTTCTTAACACATCTTGCTGATATTCATCGTGAACAATTTCTGCAATAGCTTCTAAATTTTCAGGAGGAGTTGCCATTGGTAAATCGCAACCAGGAGCTAAAATAAATCCTTTTTTACCACCAATATCCATACATTCTATTGCTTCGAACTTACAATCTTCTGGAGTACCAATTAGTAAAACAGAAGTCAGCTTCATATTTCCACCAAAACTGATTTCGTATTTATCACATTGTTCTTTTAAGAAATCTAAAGGAATATTTTCATCAATCGAAATATTGTCTGGTTCACATTTACACATCTCTTCAATGTTTTGTGTAGCATTTCCGCATACAAAGAAAGAACTCAAAGCTCCACATTCTCTAATATGACTGAAAACTTCTTTACAATACGGAGAAACAAACATTTCAAAAGACATTGGATCTATTTGACTAACCATTGGATCAACCACTGCAACTACATCACAACCAGCTTCAATATAATAATCAGACATTGCTTTACCAACTTTGGTGCAATAATCCATTACTTTACCTACGTACTCTGGGTCTTCAAATAATTTCATAAAAATATCTGTACCCATTAAATGCAATGCCAATGTAAACGGTCCAGTAATTAATCCGTATAAAGCAATATCTGGATGCGCTTCTTTTATTTTTGAAGTAGCATTCATTACAGTTGCAATTCTACCTTTACAACGACAAGGAACTTTTAAATCTTCCAGTTTTAAACTTCCATCTGCTAACGGATGAGAAACTACAGCCGGCGGATTATCTTCTGACCATTTTAATTCACAACCCAACACTTCAGCTTCAATTTGAAGGTCAAACGTTACCGGAATACCATCTGGGTTGTATTTTTTTATTGCTTCCTCCGCACCATCAATAATATGTTGTTCAGATTTAAAATAAGTGGTAGCATTTAAGCCTAACAAATGTCCTGCGTGCGCACCAACAAATGGTACCCAAGGCACACGTTCCACTTCCTGACGTTTCATAGCTGCTTTTACTAGTTCTAAACCTTTCATTATGCTGAGATTTTAAGTTTATTCATAAATTCAACAACACCTTGTGGGTCTGCTGAAAAATTATCTGCTCCAATTTGGTCGCAGAATTCTTGTGTAATAGGTGCTCCACCAATAGTTACTTTTTGGTTTGGATGCACTGCTTTTATTTCTTTTACAATGTTTTCCATACTAGCCATTGTTGTAGTTAACAATGAAGAAAGACCGATAATTGCATCAGGGAAATCATTAATTGTATCAATGAATTTTTTTGCAGGAACATCAGTTCCTAAATCAATTACTTCGTAACCGTTTCCTTCAACAATCATAGAAACTAGATTTTTACCAATATCGTGTAAATCACCAGCGACTGTACCAATAATAAATACTCCTTTTTTATCTGTATTTCCTTCAGCAAACAATGGTTTTAAATGTTCCATTGCAGTATTCATTGCTTTTGCAGACATTAAAACTTGAGGAACAAATACTTTGTTTTCTCTAAATTTAACACCTACTTTTTCCATACCAAGTATTAAGCCTTTTTCCAATACTTCACGTGCACTTGCACCTTGTTCTAAGGCTTGTACTGTTAATTCATCAGCACCATCTTGATCTTTCATATTTGGTGGGTAAGGTGAAACTTTGTTAATTTTACCAAACTCTACACAATCCGATATTTTGTTAAATAAATCTTCCATTACGCTAGTTCTTCTTTTTTAAGTTGTGCTTTTGCAACTTCAATAAATGTTAATATGTTTTCTAATGTAGTATCGCTTTCAACTGAATGAGAAGGAGAGAAAATATAACCTCCTTTTTTACCCATTTCTATAAGCTTTTCAGATTCTTCTCTAACTTCTTCAGGGGTTCCAAACGGCAATGTTTTTTGCATTGATAAACCTCCGTGGAAACAAAGTTTCCCTAAATAATTATTATGAATTTCGTGAACATCCATTACTTCTGGTTGAAAAGGATTGAAACAGTTTAAACCTGCATCAATTAAAGACGGAAATAACTCATCCACATCTCCACAAGAGTGAATCATTACCTTTTTACCTGCATCTTTAACACGTTTATACATTCGTTTAATTTGTGGATACATAAACTCGTGCCATAAATCGGCTCCCATAATTAAACCATGTTGTTGTCCCCAGTCATCTCCAAAATATACGGCATCAATATCGTATTCTAACGCTTTGTCAATTTGAGCAATGTTGTAATCTGCAATTTTTTCGAATAAAGCGTGTACAAAGTCAGGGTACATATAAAAGTCCATCAATAAGTTTTCCATACCTCTCATTGACCATGCTCTTTCATATAAAGAAAATCCTATTTGAAACACTCTAAATAAATCTGGTTTTTTCTCAATTTCAGATTCTATATTATCAAAAAATCTAGGATCGTGTGGATTAGGAAATTCTAAACCTTCAATTGAAGGTTCTTTAATAATATCCTCAATTGGCATTCCTATATCCTTATCAACTGATCGATCCCAAACTACACCAAACACATCTTTAAAATGGTCTTTTTCGACCTCATCAAAAAAACCAATATCGCTACCTAAGTTTAAAATATGGTTTCCAAGAGTTATATCTAAATCATCCGATTTAAAGTGTTCTTCTAACATTTCTTTTGGTTCTTTTGTAAATTTAAAGGACCAAGGCACATAAGGTGGTTTCTCGTGGTTTAGCACCATTTTTATAATCTCACGTTTTGTCATTGTTTTTAGATTTTGTTTAACACAAATTTACCTCAGTATTTCTATGTAATCTACTTTGATTTTAACAATATAATACCTTATTTTGATATGATTTTTATCATATTACACCTTAATTAGATATAATTGATTATATTTAAAACTTAAACACAAAAAATTTGAAAGCACATTTTGAAAAAGTAGCCTCTTCATCCGACAGTTCGTTTAACGCATTTATCTATGAAGATAAAAATTTTGATGCTCCTTGGCATTTTCATCCAGAATATGAATTAACATATATTGTCAAAGGTGAAGGAATTCGGTATGTAGGAAACAATGTTGAAAAATTTGAAGCAGGAGATTTTGTTTTAATTGGCTCTAACTTACCACACTGCTGGAAAGATTCTGTTCAAAATAATGGTATGGTTAAATCTATTGTATTTCAATGGAGTGATGACATATTAGGCGATAATTGGATTCAAAAAAATGAATTTAGGCATATAAGGTCGTTGCTAAAAAATGCAGCAAATGGTGTTTTGTTTAACCCAACTTTTTCCAAAAACATTGAGGTAAAGTTAAAAACAATAGTTACTAAAAACCCTTTAGAGAAGTTACTGAGTTTCATTCAATTACTAGAATACTTAAGTGGACTAAAGGATTATAAAACCCTTACCTCAACTGATTTTACACCAAGCTTAAATTTAAAAGCAAACAATCGAATTGATCGAGTTTACGATTTTGTTCAAGAAAATTATGCTAAAAAGATTAAACTAAAAGAAGTTTCAGATTTAGTATCAATGGGTGATGAAGCATTTTGTAGATTTTTCAAAAAATCATTAAATAAATCATTTTTTACTTATGTAAATGAATATCGAATAAATCTTGCTTGTAAAGCTTTAATTGAAACTAATAAACAAGTAAGTCAAATTGCTTATGATTGCGGATACGAAAGTTTACCATTTTTTTATAGACAGTTTCAAAAATTTATGGACTGCTCTCCTTTGGTTTTTAAAAAAATGTATCTGAAGGTAAAGTCTTAATTATAAAATTAATCTTTTCTTATTTAACAAACTCCATTAACCCAAACATATTTGGTTGATGTACATCTTTTTCTATAAAATTATCTACAGGAAATATGGTTGAAGTTACTCTACGTTCTCCTTCAATTTCATTTCTACCTTGTCTTAACGCTAAAAAAGCCCATTGTGTTCCGGCTTTAATTGGGTAATGTCTATCGGCACCTAAAAAAGCCTCTTTTGGAATAGCAAATTCCATTGTCCACCCTTTATCAATGTCCGAATTATCGTTTAAGGTACCATTAATTTGCACTCCTATTTTTACATCATTTGGATTATATCCTTTTACCGGAAGTCCAAGACCTTGGGTAAAATCATTTACATAAACTATATCATTTACTGCTTTTAAAACATTTACTTCAAAACAAATATGCGCATTTGAACTGTTTGGAGCTGGAGTTAAAAAAATCTCTGCACAGTCATCATAAAACGGCATCCCATCTCTCTTAGTTTCTCTTGCTGTTATATATTTATCTTCGCATTCAAAAAACAAGTATAAATTTTCATCGTCCCACAACATTCTAAAAGTTGTTTTTTGAGTATCATCAGGTTTTTCAGCTTTGTATGTATAATCAAAAGTACGTACCTCACTTTTTGTCCAATCAGTTTCATCCATTTTACCATCAGCTACTATGGCTCTATCAGTCTTCTTCACTTTAAAAAGTGGACGATCATCTAATGATAGTTTATATTCTTTTTTACAAGATATATACGAAACTAATACACAAAAAATTAACGCAATTTTGTAAAATTTAAAAACCAGATTTTTTGAATTCATAAATTATTGATTCTAATAAGGAACAAATTAACCTATTTTATTTGTTTTTCACTAATTTATATACTTCAGATCCTGCTGCCAAAAAAGCTCCTGTTCCATATACTTCAGTTTTATCTGCCCAAGCTTTTCCGGGAGCTGCTCCTATTGGTTGTACATAACCAAGCATTCCGTCCTTTGTTATATGGGAAACCAAAGAGTTCCACGCTTTTTCTATATGAGGTTGAAATTTTTCTTTATTTAATAAACCATTGTTAATGCCCCAGGCTAAACCGAAAGTAAAAAATGAAGTTCCACTAGTTTCTGGAGTAGGGTATTTATCTTGCCCTAACAAACTCATTGCCCAATGTCCTTCTAAAGTTTGAATTTCAATTAACTTATTTGCCATTTTAAGGTAAATATCCTTAAAGTATTCATACTCTTTTGAACCAGGTTCATATTCATCCATAATTAATGTTAAACCTCCAAAAACCCAACCGTTTCCTCGAGCCCAAAATATTTTTTTCCCATCATCTAATTTTCCAATATAACTATTGTCTCTATAAAATAGATTTTCATCAGTATCATATAAATGTTCTCTTGTGGCTTCAAACTCTTTCATCATAAATTCAGTATACTTTTTATCGCCAGTTTCGGTTGTTAATTTTGCCAAAACAGGAGGCGCCATAAATAAGGCATCACACCAAGTCCATCGTTCTAAGTGTTTGTAATTATCCAATGTTATTGGTTGTTTGCTGGGATTTTCTAAAATAAAATCGAAACTCTCTTGTGTTGATTTTATCATTTTAGGATCCCCATATTTTCGAAACAATTCGAAATACATTTGACCAATTGTATGATCATCTGCATGGTATTTTCTATTATGTAATTTCCAGTTTTGCTCTTCTCCTATTCCCTTCAACCATTTATAATATTTTTTACCGCCTTTCATTTGAGCCAACTTTACCATACCAACATACAATGCTCCGTTTGTCCAAGCTGCAATGTGATGTGGTTTTTTTCTACCACTATATGTTTCTCTAAAATGTTCAATTTGCCAATTGGCAACTTTTTTCATTTCTTTTTTAACGGCAATAGGCTTAATTGTTTGAGATTGTGTTGAAAATGTAACTCCAAACAATACTAATAAAATTAAAAGGTGTTTATAAAACTTCATAATCAAAAATTTATTTAAACAAATATATTAAAAATACAATCGATTGTATTAATTTAAAAAAAATATTCAGAGGGAATAGTTCAATTTTTGCAAAAAAGTTTACATAGAACTTCTCTATTTCTGCAAATTGTATTTATTGACTATTGTTTTAACTAACATACTAATTGTGCTATGCTAGTTAAAAAAAAGGTGTAACTAAAAAATATTAGTTACACCTTAATTGGCTTTAGGGTTATAATTATTTATTTCTTCGGTGTAATTTTAAAAGAAAATGCATGATTTCCAACTTTTTCTTTTGGAAGTTTAATGGTTAAACCTTTATTATTTCTATTAAATTCTAAATTACCTTCACTTCCTAATAATTGAATTGATTCAATATCAGAAGTTAATAAATTGTTTCCTTCTTTGAAAGAATGAATAGTAAATTCGTTTCCTTTAGGCCAATCTAAAACTATTGCATAAAGTATGTCTCCTTTTGTAGTAAAACGAATATCCTTAGCTGTATTATCTGCGTTTTTCTGTTCGCTTAAATGCCCTTCAACAACCTCAGCATCACCTTCTCCATAAATATCAAAAGTTCTGGTTCCGTAAATAGCTTCTCCATTAACCTTTAACCATTCACCCATTTCTAATAAACGTTCTTTAACGGGTTCTGGAATTGTTCCATCGGCTCTTGGAGTAATATTTAATAAAACAGCTCCATTTTTACTAACCACATCCACTAAAAAATCAATTAATCTATTAGTTGTTTTATAATTAGGGTCATCTATATGGCACCAAGCTTTCCAATCAATTGAGTCATCTGTCAACCAAGGAAAATCTTTCTTTTCACTCATTCTGGCACGCTCCAAATCGTAAACTGCAGAACCTTCCGCAAAGTCGTAAAATTTGTAAGTGGCCACAACTTCTTTATTATTTTTTTCGGCGTGATTGTAGTAATACTCTAAGAACTCTTTTCTATGTTCTTCACTAATAACATCCATTTTGTTATCGAACCAAACTAAATCAGGATCATATTTATTAATGATTTCTTTTAATCTGTTCAACCATTCATCATTAAATTCTTTATCTCCTACGGGATAATAACTCGTATCACCATTATCAAGTTGGTGCTTACTTTTTGGCATTTTATTATCTCCTTTTTTTAATTTAGGACCATATAATCCGGCGTATTTTGGGTCTGAAGCATCAGTAGTTTCATCCCATGTTGGGTACCAACCAAATAACCAGTGACGGTGATAAGTAGCAATAAATTTCATATCACGCTTACGAATTTCTTTAGATAATTCACCCATAATATCACGTTTAGGTCCCATATCTTTAGAATCCCATTCTGTTAAATCACTATCCCACATAGCAAAACCATCTGCGTGTTCAGAAACTGGCCCAGCAAATTTTGCACCTGCTTTTTCAAATAAATCTGCCCATTCTGCTGCATCAAATTTTTCTGCTTTAAACATTGGAATAAAATCTTTGTAACCGAACTTGTCTAATGTTCCATAAGTTTTTACATGGTAATCATGAATTTCATGTGCTTCACCTTTTCTTGCTTCAGGATTATCTGCATTTACATACATCCAATGTGCATACCATTCAGTTTCATGTGCTGGCACAGAATATGGACCCCAATGACAATAAATCCCAAACTTAGCGTCTAAAAACCAATCTGGAGTTTTATGTTTTTTTAACGATTCCCAATCTGCCGAATACTTACTCTGAACTTGCTCTTCTTTTACTTCTTCTTTTTTCGCATCTCCGCAAGAAATTACCAGTAATATTAAAGCTACAACAGCTAATAAATTTGTTAAATAATTTTTAATCATAATACTTATTTTTACACAAAAATATAATACAATCCTTTATAGAACTAGAACAATTGAATTAATAACTAGCACAATTGATTTGTATATAAATCTTTTGTTTATATTTGAACTACTTCCATTCACTTAATTCAAAGGCATTTAACCATATACCTTTATTTCCTTTTCCGTTGAAATTAATAATTACCGGGTTAGTTCCATCAGCTTTAATTATAATTTCTGATATTCCAGGTAAATCCCATTGCATCTCTTTTCCTTCAGTTATTTTTGATATTATCTTGTTACCATTAATTGATGAACTTGAAGTTACCATTACTTCTTTTTCATAAGGAAGTTTATAAATTGATTGCGCTCGCATTGTTTCTTGATTTGGATCCATTAAATCTGAATTTGTTCTAGGAGCATGGTGCCAACTTTTTAGTTTGTAAATTCCTTTAGGTAAATTTTTCAATTCTAAATTCATTCCATCTTTATCTATTGAAATAACACCTTCACCAAAAGCAAAACCAAACTTTCCAATAACATTCATTTCGCCTAACCAACGTATAATTCCATTAGAAGAACCATTTTTTAATTCTGCCTTAACACCTTTAAAAATTTTGAAAGAATATTCATTTTTAGTTTCATCGTTTCCGTTCCAAGCATTCCAACCAAATTGTAATAATTGATCTGCAGCACCTAAATCAACTCTTTCTTTAGTAAAATCGTAAATAGGTTTCGCATTTTTCTGAATTTCATTTAAATTATTTGTAATAAGTGAAACAGTGGAACTGGCCGATTTTAATCCTTTTGATTTAGCAATTACCGTGACTTCACCAATAGTTTTTCCCGCTCTTATTAATGCTGGAGCAACACCATATTCAGTAAACATTGGGTTTGCATTTATAGCTGTTTTATCTCCTATTATAGTTGCATCTCCTTTTATAGAAAACTTAATTTTTTCTTTAAAATCACTAACTGTACTCCCATTTTTATCCACCACAGTTGCATAGGCCACAATTATATCATTATTATCGGCAGTAAAAGTTCTTCCTTCTGAATCAATTTTTAATTGAATTGCGTATGGCTTTCCTGGTGTGGATTTTTTGGTCTCTGCTACTTTTCCACCCTTAAAATGTGCTTTGGCAACTAGTTCACCTTTTTCATAATTAATATTTTTAAAATGAAAAGGAGCGTGTTTTAAACCAACATAACTTGTATCTTCACTTGGTTTAAGTTTATCTATTAATTTTCCATTTAATAATAATTCTACTTCTGGAGCATTACTATAAACAGTAACTTCCTCAGTTCCTTCTTTCCAATCTTCAACTATTTTAACAAAAGGCTCTTTTTTAAATTCGGTTTTGTACCAATCTAATTCAGGTCTTGGGTATCTAAAAATAGTCATCATACCACTTCTTGTTCTGTCAACTTTATCGTTTGCTCTAGCATGAGTTGGATGAAAAGTGTAATAAGCGTGTGCCGTCCAAGAAATTATTCCTGTCATTAAAGGATCTCTCATATATGGAGCAACACCCTTTGCTCCGTGTCTTCCTTCCATTGCAAACATAGGCTCTGTTCTATCCCAAATAAATGGACCATATAGCATATTTGCATTAATATCTGTTAAACCAGAAGTTTGCCAACCTGTCCAACGTGCACCTTGTGATGCTGTTAATCTGGTTGGATCTTCTTGTTTTATGGTATTATGTACTCTAGGTACGTAACCACGGTGATTTACACCAGCTCCCCACATAACAATTGAAGGATGATTTCTATGGTTTCTAACTAAAATTCTAGCAGCTTTTTCAAGATTATCCCACCAAGCACCATTTTGCGATATTGAAACCCAGGTTGGAGCTTCTTCATAAGCCAAAATACCTAATTCATCACAAGCATCAAGTAAAGCATTATCATGTGGATAATGTGCAGTTCTAACAATATTAAAGCCGTACTCTTTAAACTGCAACAGATCTTTATAATGAAGCGTATTTGGAACAGCATCTCCTATATAAGGAAATTGTTGGTGGCGATTTGCACCAATTAGTTTTATAGGTTTGTTATTTAATACAAAACCACGCACCGGATCTAGCTCAAATTTTCTTAAACCAATTTTATTTTCAACAAAATCAATTTCTTTTCCATCAATTTTCACAACGCTATTTACTCGATATAAATAAGGTGTATCAATATCCCAAAAATGCACATCATCTTCAATGCTTCCAATTTGGTTAAATTGAAATTCTTGTCCACTTTTAATTTCTGAATTATCAACTAGTTTTAAAACTACCAATCCTTCTTTATTAATTAATCGAGTAACTAATTCACAATTAACAGCTGTAGAATTTTCATTTTTTATCGAAGTTTTAATATCAATTACAGCATTTTTATTAACCACATCAATAGTTGGAGTAGTTATGTTTACACCAGAGTTTAACGTTTCCCAATTAAAAGTAACATGTACAGGATTGGTTTCAACTAAATAAACATCCCTGTACAATCCGCTGAATTTTACATAATCAAAAGGTCCCGGATCTGGAGGAATAATTTCGTTTCTTCTGTTGTCAACTAATAATGTAATTTGATTAGTTCCTTTGTTTACAAACTTTGAAATGTCGAAGTGAAACGGAGAGTATCCACCAACTGCAAACTGACCAACATGTTTTCCGTTTACCCATAGGTCTGTAACTTGGTGAGCTCCTTCAAACTCTAAAAATATTTTTTTTGAAGTATTGTTAATCTCAATATTTCTTCTGTACCAACCAACTTCTCTATGAAAAATTAATTGAGTTTTTTCATCTTGTAATCCATCCAATGTAAGTGATGTTAGCTTTAGAGTGTGTGGTACAGTAACAGATTCCCAATTAGAATCATCAACAGAAACTTCATAGTTTTTTGCATCTGGATTTCCTAAATGAAATTTCCAATTTTGATTTAAATTTAATTTTGTTCTTTCAGTATTTGGAAACCCAAAAGGTAAATTTTGACTAATTAAGTCTGGTATTAACGAAACCAAAAAAAATAATAAAATTGATTTTTGAATAATATTGCGCATATTTATTAGAATTGTTTTATAATTAAATTTCGAAGATTAAACTTACTCATCTTTACAGATATTGAATACAACATATGTTTTAAAATTTAAATGAATTGTTTATTTAAACAAAAAAGAGATGATTTCTAATGAAAACACCTCCTTTTTTCACAATTAACACGTTCTGTTTAAAAATTCTTTTTTATTGAAATTGATTTTGAAGCTCCTAAATCCAAACTTCTTTGTGAAGGTAAAGAACCACCAACATAAATGGTATATTCTCCTTCTCTAATAACTTCCTTACCTTCATCATTAAACTGATTAAAGGTTTCTTTTGTTAAATTAAATGTAATAGTTTTAGTTTCTCCTGCTTTAATAAATTCGCGATTAAACGATTTTAAATCATAAATAGGATCTTTTTCTCCTGCTAAAGGTGAAGATATATACAGTTGAATAACTTCTTCAGAATCAATTTTACCAGTATTTGTAATTTGAGCAGTTACATTAAAATTATTGTCAATTTTTAAGTTACTGTATTCAAAAGAAGTATATGATAAACCAAAGCCAAACGGATACAATGGCTCTTTACTCATATATTTATACGTTCTTCCTTTCATATTGTAATCTATATATGGAGGTAATTGATCTACAGATTTAGGGAATGTAATTGGTAATTTTCCTGAAGGCGCAACATCACCAAATAAAACATCAGCAACAGCATTTCCACCTTCTTCACCTGGATACCAAACAAACAATACGGCTTCAACTAGCTCGTGTAATTCAGGAATTGCAATTGGGCTTCCACCTGTTAACACTAATACTAATGGTTTTTTACTTTTTGCTTTAATTCTTTTAATAAAATCTATTTGGTTTTTTGGTAATTTAATACTTGTTCTATCTCCTTTGTCACCAGAAGCTAAAGCTTCACCTTCTTCACCTTCTAATAATGCTGAAATTCCCATTACGGCAATACATACATCTGCATCTCCGGCCTCACCCGTTGTCCAGTCAATAGGATTTACATTATCTCTAAAAGGTAGAACACCCGATTTGTAATTGATACTTGTACCTGGACTTACTTTACTTACAATACCATCTAAAATAGTTTGAGTACTACTCGTTAATCCGTAATAATTTCCTAATAAAACTTCTTCGTTAGAAGCATTTGGCCCAACAACATAAACAGTTTTTGTATCTTTTTTTAAAGGTAATACATTGTTTTTGTTTTTTAATAATACAATAGATTTTTGAGCAACTTCTTTTGCTAATTCTCTATGTTTTTTTGAATCTACAACTTCTGAAGTAATATTATCATATGGATTTGAACCTATTGGATCAAACATTCCTAATTTAAAACGTGTTAATAAACTTTCCTTCAATCTTTGGTCTATTAATTCAATAGTGATTAATTTTTGCTCTAAAGCACTTTTTAAAACACTATAAACATTTCCGCAGTTAATAGTTGTACCACTTTTTAATGCCAATGCAGCAGATTCTTCAGCCGTTTGTGTTACCTTATGAAATTTATGAAAATCGCCAATAGCACCACAATCTGAAACTATGTAACCATCAAACCCCCAATCTTTTCTTAAAATATCTTGTAATAAATATGGGCTACCACAACAAGGAACTCCCAAGGTTCTATTATAAGCTCCCATAACTCCTTCTACATTTGCTTCTGTTACCAAAGCTTTAAATGCAGGTAAATATGTTTCAAATAAATCTTTTTTATTAACAACAGCATCAAATTCATGTCTAAATTCTTCTGGACCAGAATGTACCGCATAATGTTTTGCGCACGCCGCAGCTTTCATATATTTTGAATCGGTTCCTTGTAAACCCTTTACAAAGTTTACACCAATTCTACTAGTAAGAAATGGATCTTCACCATAAGTTTCTTGACCACGACCCCAGCGAGGATCTCTAAATATATTTACGTTTGGCGACCAAAATGTTAAACCTGCATATCTGCTGCGATTGTCAATTTTAATTGCCTCGTTATATTTTGCTCTAGCTTCATCTGAAATTGCAGTTCCAACTCTTAAAATTAATTCCTCGTCAAAAGTAGCTCCAAATGCAATTGCTTGAGGAAAAACTGTCGCTCTACCATTTCTAGCAACACCGTGTAATGCTTCATTCCACCAATTATATTCTGGGATATCTAGACGCTCAATTGGAGGACAAATATCCAATAATTGAGATGTTTTTTCCTCTAAAGTCATTTCAGCAATTAATAAATCAACTCTTTCTTCATTTGAAAGTGAAAGATTTTGCCATTTAAATTTTGCTTGTACTTGTTCTTGTTCTTGAGTACTAGGTTGATCGTTTTTAGTAGGTTCGTTACAGCTGTAAAGTGTTACTAATGAAATTGAAGCAACAAGAATATAGCTTCTAATTAACGATAGTTTTTTTAATGCCATTTTATGATATATTTTTTAAAATAAAAGAAGGTACATTTAATGTGTAAATGTACCCCTTTTAAACAATCAATTCAAAAAAATTATTATATAGAAATACTTATTGTATACGCGAAATCACATGGTTTTTCTGAAGGCATATTTACAATTAATCCTTCATCAGTTTGTTTCCATTCTATTTTAGAATCACTTCCTAAAACACTAACGTTTTTAATATTTAAATCTTTAACGTATTTAGAGTTTTTTGCCAGTGATGTAATAACTACTTTTCCATCTTTTGGCCAATCTAAAGCAATGGCATATAATTTATTTCCTTTATGTGTAAAACGAATATCTTTTGACGAAAGATTTTCATTTCCACCTTCAGAGTGATGTCCTTTTTTAACTTCTGTTGGACCTTCACCAAAAGTTTTCCAATATTTAGTATCGTAAATTGCTTCACCGTTAATTGCTAACCAATCTCCCATTTGCAATAAAATTTCTTTTTGATCTTCTGGAATAGTTCCGTCAGATTTAGGACCTACATTTAATAATAAACATCCGTTTTTAGAAACAATATCAACCAAATCGTCAACCAATTGATTTGCTGTTTTAGATTTCCAGTTAGTTACATAACTCCAAGAGTTTTTTCCAATTGAAGTATCTGTTTGCCAAGGCAATTTTCTAATACCTGGTAATTTTCCACGTTCTAAGTCGTAAACAACAGTTCCTTCAGGAAAAGCTTCGTGAGAAAAGTTTTTATCTTGTAAAACAACTTCTTTACCCCACTCAATTCCTTTATTGTAATAGTATGCAGCTAATTGAGGTCTCATATCAGCAAAATCTGGAATGTCTAAGTAAAAATCGAACCATAAAATATCTGGTTGATAGTTATCAATAACATCTTTTGTTCTTGCCCACCAGCGTTCTTTAAATTTATCTGAAACAGGCTCTCTTAAATCTTTTCCTTTTGAAGAATATAAATCGGCATATTCAGGATCTGTAGTATCAAAATGATCTTTTTTATTGTAGAAAGACCAGTTGAACGCAAAATGAGAAGATGTTCCCATTATCATTCCTTTTTCTCTACCCGCTTTAAATAACTCTCCTAATACGTCTCTTTTTGGTCCCATATCATAGGCATTCCAACGTGTAGTATTAGATTTGTACATTGCAAAACCATCGTGATGATCGGCTACAGGAATAACATATTTAGCACCAGCTTTTTTAAATAAATCAATCCATTCATTTGCGTTAAATTTTTCTGCCTTAAACATTGGAATAAAATCTTTGTAACCAAATGTTTTTTGATCTCCCCAATTTTTCTTGTGATGTAAAAATTCTTTAGTTGGACCTTTTGATCCAGTACCTAATTGCGCATTAAAATTTGCAGTATCCATGTACATTTGTCTCGGATACCATTCCGATCCATAAGCAGGAACTGTATAAGCTCCCCAATGAATAAAAATTCCAAATTTTGTTTTATTAAACCATTCTGGATCTTTATAATGTTCTTTAATTGATTCCCAATTTGGTTCATAAGTTAGTTTTTGTTCCTTAACATCAGCTGTTTCTTTTGATGATTTTTCGCTTGTGTTACATGATACTAAAAGAAAAAGTGTAGCAAGGATACTTAATACTAGTGCTTTGGTTGGTTTCATTTGTTGGTTGATTTTCTATTTTAATAATTTCATTCTGTAAATTTCATTATAATTGAGCAATTAAAAAGAAACTATTGTTTAAAAACTAACAACAATTGAGTTATTTATGGTTTATAATAAAGCTATTCATAAATGCTTACTCACAACCATAAAAAAAGCTCGTAAAATTTACGAGCTTTATAAAAAAACTAAATTTATGTAAGTTAATTTTTAATTATTTTTCTATTCAAACCGTTGTTCGATTGTAAAAAGTATATTCCTTTCGATAGATCTGAAATATCTATAGAATCTAGAGCACTAAAACTTTTTAATTCTTGCCCTAAAACATTATGGATAGTTATGGTTTCAACATCTTTTAAATCAGAAATAAAAATCTTTCCAGTTGTAGGGTTTGGATACATTTTAATATGTCTTAATGAAATATCTTCAATAGATAAAGTTGATGATGATAATTGCAAAATATCATCAATATAATAAATGTCTCCATCGTAAGTTCCTGTGGCATTAAATTTAAAATCTAATCTACTCAAATAACCTGGTTCTGCACCAGCGGCAGTTACACCATCCGATTGAAGCAAAGCATTTGAGAAATCAAATTCAACCTCGTACCAAGTATTTAAACTTACAGTAAAAGTTTGAACTTCTGTAATGTATCGAATACTACTAAACCAAGGCTCAAGCTGAATATTAACAGAGGTTTCATTTGCTGAGAAAAATTTGAATTTATAAAAAGTCCCATTAGCAGAACCATAAGTTCCTCCTGGGTTGTTTATAGCAATCCACCTCCAACCAGGAGCTGTATCAGTCAATGTAATTTGAAACGCAGTTGCACTAGTGTTTATACCACTGGTCACTGGGTTTGAGGCATTTACTGCTGTAGCTTGAGCATCTGTACCGGCCCTTACTATAGGAGTTAACGTGGATGATTCAAAATCTTGTGAATACTGTGCATGTGTAAAATTTGTAGTCGCTAGGCAAAAAACAAATATTAATAACCTTTTTATAAGTACTAAAGAAATTTTCTGATTCATAAAAAAAATAATTGATTGGTTGACAACTGTTTACAAGAATAGATAAAATATTCAAATTTAAATAGCAACGATTAATTAAAAAAGTATAACAATAAGGTTATATCATAAATTAAAAAGCCCATTTGTAATTATACAAATGGGCTTTAAAAATCCAAACTTTAATCTACTTGTTATGGACGCTCTTCTTTTTCTATTACTTTGAAATCATCATAGTAAACAGTTAAATCAGATGCTAAACTACCGTGAATAATTCTTAAATAAAACCCTGTAATAGATGACGCATTAAACTCTCCTGTTACAGTTACCCATTCACCTTTAGGTTTATCAGCTAAATTCACCCAAGTTTGAGCCCAAGAAGGGAATCTAAATAATCCCATTGCTCTTCCTGCAGTATCAGAATCTTCTGTAATAAACATTTTCCAAGTTACCACAAACGGCTCTCCTGTTTTATTAAGAATTGGTGTAAATTCTGATGCCGGAGTACTCATTGAAGCTTCTTTTTGCCCTGGTACTAAATCTAATTTAATACTATAATCTCCTGATAATGGCATTTCATTTGAAACTTCACCTGTACCATCACTACTCCAATGTTTAGTCCAAGCACCACCGCCATCTTCTAATCCAGCCTGAGCTATATTTAGTAAGTTTACATCGTGCATAACTACTGCTACATCTGTAAATGAAACTGGTGTACGTGTGTCCGTTGATTCTATTCCACTTCCCTCTAATAATGAGATAGTTATAACATCTGGTCTGTAAATTTTATCTGTCTTAATATCTAAAATTGTTGCATCATCTGCATTAATTGACACAGAATTTACAGGGAAATCAACACCATTTACAGTAATTTTAAAGAATTCTTCTTTATTTAAAAATGGAGCAAATTCACCATTGAAAGGAATTTGAATTGTTTCATCTTCCAACTCTTTAATAGCTCCTGTTAAAACAAATGGTTTTGATGAAGGTATTACTTTGAAAGGTGCTGGAATTATATATGTTTCACCATCTCCAGGTAAATTTTGCCCAGTTCTGTTTACACTAACTCTTGCCGTAAAATGTCCAAGTTTTTTAAATATCATGTCTGCAACTTCTTCGCTACTTTGAGCAACTACATCATTAGGAGAAGAAACAGCTCCTGGCGCTAATGTTTTACGTACAGACCAGTATCTTCCTGTTGGCTCTCCAATAGTAGTTTTATCAATAAATTGAACTACATCTCCCGCTTCAACATAAATAGTATCTGTACTTGTATGATCTACAACAGCACCATACTGTCTAACTTCTATTTCAGGAACAATTGTATCATAAACCTTAACAACAAATGTTGTATCAATCACCCATAAATCACCAACTCGTTCTGCAGCCTTAGTATAATCAAACTTTGCACCTAGGGCATCGGACCACTTATTTCCTCTAAAGGTAACAGAGTCCTTAAAAACGTCATAAAGTCTCACTTTTTGAAATCCAGGATTGTTAAACAATACATGGATTGTTTCATCTTCTGTTACAGTGTCACCAGGGTAAATAATAAACTGTTCTAAAATAGAATCTCTACTATTAATTGGCCCTTCAAGAAAGTTATTTCCTTTATCAATCATCCAACTATGTTCCAAATATCCTTGAGATAAATCAGAGAATGTTAAATAGTCGAAAACATTTAATAGCAAAGTATCGCTTTGTTGTCCTAAACCTGTATAAAACCCAACATCTGAAAATGAGTTAGGCGCCTCATATTCGTCATCGTCACAACCAATAAAGACTGCTAAAAATGCAAAGGCTAATAATATTTTATTTTTCATGTTTTTCATTTTATTTTAATATATAAATTGTATTAAAAGAAATCTTTGCAAGATTATTCTTCCGTACCACCAATTATTGGATTAGTAATAACTTCACTATTTGGTAATTTCCAATATGCGTGTTCACTTTCAACATAATTTACTGCTGCTTCTTGGAACTCATTCCAATTATCCATAGCGTCAGGATCACTTGGATCTACTTCTAATACAATAGAGTTCCAACGTGTAGCAGTTGTACCATCTTCTTTTGTAACCACATAATGTTCAGATCTATATCTTCGTGCTGCAAGTTCTTGGAAACGTTGTTTTTTAATACCCCATCTTCTTAAATCAACATTTCTAGATAATCCATGACCTTCACAAGACATTTCTAATGGATATTCTTTAAATCTTAAATGGTCCATTAAACTTTGTGCATCATATGCTTTATTATCATGGTCATTTAATGGATATTCTCCTGTACCTACTAAACCTAATAATTGAAGTCCAGAACGTCTTCTTACCTTGTTAATATAAAGCATTGCTTCATCTACGTTACCCATCTCAATCATACACTCTGCATATTGTAAGTAAATTTCAGCAAGTCTAATTAAACGTTGGTTAACACCACTTCTCACTTTTCCAGGAGACAATGCGTTTTCACTTTCAAATCCTAAATCCCAATTTGTATGTTTTCTCCAGAAACAAGTCATATTCACATTAAAGTTTGCAGCTTCTCCAGTAGTTTTATACCCATAGTATTCCATATCTACATCATCTACAATAGCAACAGACCAAGATGTTCTTAAACTAAATTTTCTAAAACGTTGTGTACCATCTTCTTCTGTAATGATATTTCTAGGATCAGAATAATCCATAGGATCATTTCTGTATTCTTTAATTAACCAGTTAGCGGCAACTCCTCCCCACCATCCTTGGATTGGTGTAAGTTGTTGCTGAATTGATGTTGCTCCTGTATCTCTCCAATCCCATTCATTCAATTCATTTTTATAATCTGTAGAACGTACAATTTCTAAAATAGATTCCTCATTTAATTCATCCATTGTAGTGAAGTTACTACCAATATTTGGAGTTAATGAATATCCATAATTGTTAATTACATCTGCAAAATAAGTAGCCGCTGTAGGGAAGTCATTTTCAAATAAATAAGACTGACCTAAAACTGCAGCAGCAGCTCCAGCAGTAATTCTTCCTTTTTCTCTTCCCTCCCATGTTGCAGGTAGGTTTGCTTTGGCAAATTCTAAATCTGCACGGTAAAAATCTTTAACTTGTTGTGATGTACTTAAATCTTTATAGAATCCATCTTCACCACCAGGCACTTTATCCCAAATAATTACTTCTCCATTATTAAAAGATTCATTCAATATAAAATATGCAAATCCTCTTATAAAACGTGCTTGACCATCTATTACAACTGCTTCAGCTTCTTTGTCTGCGTTTGGCAATGTACCTTTTAAATTTGCACAAGCTTCAATAACTTGATTTGCTCTAAAAATTGTAGTATACAATTGAGACCATTTTTGAACTGGGTCTTTAGACGCTTCGTTAAATGTTTGCAAATAATACTCATTTGTATTAAATGGTCTTTGATATCCTGTTCCCCAAGCAATATCACTTCTTACAAGTTCGTTTAATAATTTATAATTATTATCACTACTAAATGATTTATAGGTAGCTACAAGCCCTGTATTTAGGTCATCTACTGTTTTCCAAAAACTATCTGTAGATAATTGGTTTGGGTTTGATTGTTCTAGAAAATCTTCTGAACAACTAACCATTACACCAACCATAAACAATACTATGGTTAGTTTGCTTATTATTTTATTCTTCATCTTAAAATATTTTTTTTGAATTTTTTTATCTATTGTTTTCATAATAAAGCTCTAGATTAAAATTCTAATTGAACACCAGCTCTTACTTGAGAACTAACAGGATAAGTACCTTTATCAATACCTCTTGTACTTAAACCATTGTTTCCTACCTCAGGATCATAACCTGTATAGTCAGTTAATGTAATTAAATTCTGACCTGCAACATAAAATCTTAGTTTAGAAAGATTTATTTTTTCAATTACCTTTTTAGGAAAACTATATCCTACAGTAATATTACGTAACCTAACATATGTTCCATCTTCTAACCAAAAATCATTTCTACCTCTAACATTGTTATGTGTAGATTGACCTCTAAATACTGGAATTTCAGAAGTTGGATTTTGAGGAGACCATTGGTAAACTAAATCTAGCGCATTTCCATTTTGAAAAGCTGCCGCTCTACTACCATTCATTATCTCTCCTCCAAAAGCACCATAAATTTGTGCAGATACATCAAAGTTTTTATAAGAAATAGAAGAATTAAAACCTATTTCAAATTCTGGTGTACCACTACCCATATACTGTTGATCATTTACATCAATAACTCCATCACCTGCATCAGCAACACCATCACCATCAGTATCAACTGTTAATGCATCGATCAATCTCAAATCTCCTAATTTGGCTTGACTAGTAGGGTATTCAGTTAAATAAGCATCTAACTCTTCTTGACTTTGAATAACTCCGTCAGTTTTAATTAAGAAAAATGCACCACCTTCATATCCTTCTGCCAATACAGATACATAATCACGGTCATTTGAAGTACCAGAAATATTACTATTTGTAAAATAAATAATTTTATTTGCCCCAGTCATTTTCGTAACTTTATTTGTATTACGCGTATAGTTTAAACCAGCATTCCATCTTACTTTACCTTTATTACGGTAGTTTAAAGCTAATTCAGTACCATTATTTTCCATATCACCAACATTTAATACAACTGCTGCATCATTACCGTCTCCAGCACCAACAGAAGGTGGTAATGTTACAGGAAATAACATATCTTCTTTATTTGTTTTATAAAAATCTGCGGCAAACGTTAATCTGTTTTTCATGAATGACAAATCAAAACCAATATTTTGTGAAATTGAAGTTTCCCAACTCACTAATTCATTTGCATAAGACTGCTGAATTGCACCTGTTACCAAATTTTGGTCATCACCATTTCCAAATACATAATCGTTCTCTAATACAATAGTAGAAGCGAACGCATAATCTGCAATACCTTGGTTACCTGTTGTACCATAACTTGCTCTAATTTTAAAAGATGAAATTGCATTTTTTAGTGGTTGAAAGAAATTTTCATCACTTACATTCCAACCTGCAGAGAATGATGGGAAAACTCCCCAATAATCATTCTTAAACCTTGAAGAACCATCTCTACGTACACTTGCACTTAGTAAATATTTCCCTTGGTAATTGTATTGTAAACGAGCTAACATACCAATAAGGGTGTTTTCTCTATCTTGTCCCCATTGCCCAGTACCTGAACCTGCTAAAGAATCACCTGTTGCTCCATTTAAAACAGTAATATCATTACTATTAATATCAAATTTTTGAGCGAAAAATGATGTATAACTATATCTTTCAGCCGAATACACACCTACAAAATTTAAATTGTGATCACCAAATGATTTTTGCCAATTTACAATATTTTCCCAAGAAAACCTTTTTGAGTTAGAAGAAAAATTACGAATCTTCGATTGATCTCCTGGTAAAGCTTCACCTTCCCAGTCATATGCAACGAATTGAGGATTAAGAGTTATCCTAGTTGAATTTTCCCAACCAGCAGATATTCTAGAGGTAATCTTTAAGTTTTTATTAAAACTATAAGCTGCACTTAATCTTCCATCAAAATACTGAGTCTCTGAATTATCTTCTTGTAATAATTTTGTACCTAAGTAAGATAAGTTACTAGCTGCACTACCATCTCCTGCATCTTCAATAGACTCTAAGTTATCTTCTAAATCTACTTGTAAAGCTTTATATCTATAAGCATCAGCTAAAATACCCCAAGGTGCATGTTGCTTATCTTCAACTCTAAATGATAAACCACTTGTAATATTCCAATTTCCTTTTTTAAGTTGTGAATTAGATCTTACGTTAAATCTTTCATATCCAGAATTGATAATTGTTCCTTCTTGTCTAAAGAAGTTACCAGAAATATTATATGTTAAACCGGCTTTACCACCTGATAACATTAAACTATAATTTTCAATTGGTGCAGAATCATTTTCAATAAAATCAACAATATTAGTATTGTTTGTTAACTGACTTGGATTTTGCTCTGCACTATGCCAAGTATTTCCGTATACATTTCCATTTACCGCCCAAGATTGTAAGAAGTGAGAATATAATAGGTCTTCTCTATCCATAATTGCAATACCTGAAGTAATGTTTTGAATACCATAATAGCCATTAGCACTAATTTTCATAGTACCTTCTTTACCTTTTTTAGTAGTAACTAAAATTACACCGGCAGCACCACGAGTACCATAAATTGCAGCTGAAGCGGCATCTTTTAATACATCAATACTTTCAATTTCGTTAACACTTAATTTAGGATCTCCTTCAAAAGGAATTCCATCTACAACATATAATGGTTTGTTTGCACCATTAATAGAGGTAAGACCACGAATCATAACGTTTGCTTCAGAACCAGGAGAACCATCACTAGCAACAACTGTTACCCCTGCAATTTGCCCTTGTAAAGCTGAGTTAATATCTGAGGTTGCCGTTTTAGCTAATTCATCAGATTTAATTTGAACAACAGCACCAGTTACTTCTTTTTTAACCTGAGTACCATACCCAATTACTACAACCTCTTCTAAAGCTGCAACATTTGTTTTAAGCACTACATTAATGCTTGTTCTTCCATTAATTTTAATCTCTTGAATGTCAAAACCAATGTAACTATAAATAAGTACATCGCTTGAATTCGCCTTAATCTCGTAGTTACCATCAAAATCAGTAACTGCTCCGTTCGATGTTCCTTTAACAAGAACACTCACACCTGGCAGTGGTTGTCCATCTCCAGTAACTGTACCCTTCACGGTTACAGATTGTGCTTGAATTGTACTAAAGCTAAGAAATAACATAAACGTTACGAAATAAGCTTTGAGTTTCCAATTAACAAGTAAATTGAATTTCATATTATTATTGTTTTAAGTTTGATGCTACAAATTTTAACATTCTTTAACACTTAAAGGGAAACAATCGTCCTAATAAACAAAACTATTGGATGATTTTTTAGCCTCAACAAGCTAATTTACAAGGAAAACACACAAATTAAGTAACTTATCAATTTTTCACAAAAATTATTAAAACTGAAGCCCTTAAAGGGAATACAGGAGTATTTAACTTGAAAATTATTACTATTTTTAACCAATAAACACACTAAAAAAAGCCCATTATGAATATTGAAGAATTTCGAGACTACTGCTTAAGAAAAGCACATGTTACAGAATCTTTTCCGTTCGATCAACACACTTTAGTATTTAAAGTGGACAAAAAAATGTTTGCTTTAACAGGACTGGAAAACAAACCAATCTCGGTTAATTTAAAATGTAATCCTGAAAAATCAATAGAATTACGAGACCTTTATAATGAGGTTACTGCAGGATACCATATGAGTAAGAAACACTGGAATACTATACAAATTGACGGCAATTTGTCTAGTTCGCTAATAAAAGAACTAATTGATCATTCTTATGATTTGGTTGTTAAGGGTCTTTCAAAAAAAAGACAAAAAGAATTAGGATTTATTTAAAACTAAAATTTAATGTTTTTTTCTATAATCGGATGGTGTTATTCCTTTTATAGCTTTAAATTTTCTATTAAAATTAGCTAAATTATTAAATCCTGATTTATATGAAATTTCTGTTATACTTAAATCGTTTTTCTTAGCCAAGAGTTTACAAGCATTTCCAATTCTAATATCAATTAAAAAATTTACAAAAGTTTTATTTGTTCGCTGTTTAAAATATCTACAAAATGCATTTGGTGTCATATTAGCAATATCTGCAACATCTTGTAGGCTTACCTCTTTTTGAAAATTATTCATTGTGTATTGAAAAATATCACTCATACGTTTTCCTTCATCTCCTGCGTACTTCTTTAAATTTATTAAAGATGATAATTTTTGTTTTTCAGATTCTGATATTAATCGAAGAATTTCTAAAAATGATATAAATTGATTGTATTTTGGAAGTAATCCAATACCAGACATTAAATTTGAGAGTTCTGTTTTGTTTGAAAGTACTTTATAGCCTAAATCTGATTTTTCAAAAAACTTTTTAAAATTTTCAAACTCAGGTAAACTAAAAAAAAGTTCTCCAAAAGCATTTTTAGCAAAAAACAAGGTAACCATCTCCGTTTCTTTAACGCAAGAGGCATCTCTTTTAAATACGTGAGGTAAATTTTCTCCAAGCACAAAAATATCTTGCTCTTTAAATGTACCAACACAATCACCTATTATAAAAGTTCCTTCACCTTTTAAAACAACACTAATCTGAATCTCCTTATGTTGGTGTAATTTCTCATAAAAAGATTCGCCCTTGTAATGCTGTAAGTACAGGGTTACATTTTCTGGTTTCGGTATTTTAAATGGTAAAACTTTCATAAATTTATCATCGCAAAATTAATCTAATTTTCAAAATAAATACCACAATAGGATAAAATAATATTAATTACAAACATTTCCTAGTAAAATTGGCTTATAAATTAGAAAACAAAACGCTAATATTGTTTAAATTTGTTCATTCACAAAATAAAGATTCATTAATTAACATTTTTACGTTTATTATCAAAAATCGTACATACATTTTTAATGGAATTAATATTACTAGAAAACTAATATGATAACTGGTAAAAATTACATAGGAAATCTTCGTGCTTCCTCGGGAACAAAAACATTTAAAACATTTAATCCTTTAAAAAATGTAGAAAACAAAACTGTTTTTTTCGAAGCTAGCACTATTGAAATAGAACATGCAATTGATTTAGCTACTAAAGCTTTTGAACAATTTCAATTAACTTCAGGAATAGATAAAAGCATTTTTTTATTTGAAATTGCTAACGAAATAATAAAACTAGATGAAGAGTTAATAGATACCTATTGCTCAGAATCAGGTTTATCAAAAGAAAGAGCTATTGCAGAGCGAGAAAGAACACTATTTCAGTTGCAAACTTTTGCCAAATTAGTAAAAGACGGTAGTTGGGTAGAAGCTTCAATTGACACAGCTAAACCAAGTAGGGTTCCAATTCCTAAAAGTGATATTAGAAAATTGTTAACGCCTATAGGACCAATTGTTGTTTTTGGAGCAAGTAACTTTCCTTTAGCTTATTCAACTGCAGGAGGCGATACTGCATCGGCGCTGGCCGCAGGTTGCCCGGTTATTGTAAAATCGCATCCAATGCATACTGGAACAGGTGAATTAGTAGCTTCTGCAATTATTAATGCTGCCGAAAAAACTGGAATGCCAAATGGTGTGTTTTCAAATTTAAATAGTAGCGGTAATGAAGTTGGCGAATTTTTAGTAAAACATACAGCTATAAAAGCAGTTGGATTTACAGGAAGCTTAAATGGAGGAAGAGCTTTGTATAATTTAGCATCTAAACGAAACGAACCAATTCCTGTATTTGCAGAAATGGGAAGTGTAAACCCCGTGATACTATTTCCAAACGCAGTTGAAAATAATTATAAACACTGGGCTAAAACCTATTCACAATCAATAACTAATGGAGCTGGTCAATTTTGTACAAATCCTGGTTTAATATTTGGAATAAAAAGCGAATCACTTTCTAAATTTATAAATGTATTAATTGAAGAAGTTAAAAAAATAGCTCCAACTTGTATGCTTCACCCAAAAATATTTGAGGCATTTAATAAAAATAAAAATAACGTACTTAAAAACAAGAATGTTGCTGTAAGTTTTGAAAATAAAGGTATTATTTCCGATAATTTTGGAAAACATACAATTGCAACTATTAATGGGAAAGCTTTTTTAAAAAATCCAAATCTACACCAAGAAGTATTTGGTCCTTTTTCTATGATAGTGCAATGTGAAGATTTACACGAACTTGAGAATTGTATATCAAACTTGGAAGGACAACTTACAGGAACTATTTTAGCTAGCAACAACGAACAAGAAAATTACACCAATTTAATTAACTTATTAAAACAACGTGTTGGCCGACTCATTTTTAATGGAGTTCCAACTGGCGTAGAAGTTTGTGACTCAATGGTTCATGGCGGTCCATATCCTGCAACAACAGACAGCCGGTTTACTGCTGTAGGAGCACATTCAATAAAACGTTGGGTACGATCTGTTTGCTATCAAAACTGGCCAAATAATTTGTTACCAAATGAATTAAAAAATGAAAATCCATTAAATATTTTAAGAATTATTGATGGAGAATATTCGAAAAAGTCAATTCAATAATTATGAAATATGTATACTTAATTTTAGGAATAACACTGTTAATTTCTTGCAATAACAGTAACGAAACGTGTGAATCTGCTAAAACAGAATTGGATATTATTATTAAATCTGTTGAAAACCATAAAGGTTATGACTCAGAAGCCTATCCTTTAGGCTTATTCACAGAAGATTATTATAAATCCGAAGCCGAATTTGCAAAACAACAACTCGATTATTTTGGATGTATAAAAATTGATGACTTACCTGAAACTGATAAAATTTCAGCAGAATTATTGAAATTTCAATTACAAGAAACAATTGATTTCTACACTTATGAAGCCTATCTGAACCCGTTACTATCCGATTCTGGATTTCACACTGATTTACCACATAAAGTGCGCGACTATGTTACCTACAAACAATATGTACATTATCTAAAAATGTTAAACGCATTTCCTTCTTTTGTTGAACAGCATATTGTTTTAATGCAAAAAGGATTAGAAAAAGGTATATCACAGCCAAAAATAATATTTAATAATTTTGAAGACACTTATAATAGACATTTGGTTAAAAACTTTAAAGACAGCTATTACTATACTCCTTTCGAGAATTTACCTACAATATTAACAACACATCAAAAAGACTCAATTTTAAAAGCCGCAAAGGTTACCATTGAAAATAATGTAATTCCACAATATAAAATAATTAAAGATTTTTTCGAAAATGAATATTTTAAGAAAACAAGAGAAAATGGAGGTGTCTCTAATCAAACTAATGGACTAGAATATTATCAAAACCGAGTAAAATATTACACAACCCTAAATTTAACTGCGGAAGAAGTTCACAAAATAGGATTGAAAGAAGTTGATAGAATAAAAGCTGAAATGCAACTAATTATTAACGACCTTAATTTTAAAGGCAGTTTCGATGATTTTTTATTGTTTTTAAGAACCGATAAACAATTTTATGCAACTTCAGGAGAAGAATTACTAAAAGAAGCACGTGATATTGCTAAAAGAATTGATGCACAGCTTCCAAAATTTTTCAAAACACTACCCCGAAAACCGTATGGAGTAGCCCCTGTGCCAGCAGCAATTGCTCCAAAATACACTGCAGGAAGATATAGTGGCTCTAATTCCAGCACAGAACCCGGTTATTATTGGGTTAACACATACAACTTAAAAAGTAGACCATTATATATATTACCGGCTTTAACATTACATGAAGCTGTCCCCGGACATCATTTACAAATAAGTTTAACCAAAGAATTAGGTGAGCATATTCCTCAATTTCGACGTAATTATTATCTTTCTGCTTATGGTGAAGGCTGGGGCTTATATTCCGAATTTTTAGGAAATGAAATGCAAATTTACACAACTCCTTATGAAAACTTTGGTAAATTAACTTACGAAATGTGGCGCGCTTGCAGATTGGTTGTAGATACTGGAATTCATTCTAAAAACTGGACAAGAGAGCAAGCTGTTGATTACTTAAAATCGAACACGGCATTATCTTTGCACGAAGTAAACACCGAAATTGATCGGTATATATCGTGGCCAGGACAGGCGCTTTCTTATAAAATTGGTGAATTAAAAATACGTGAATTACGAAAAAAAGCTGAAGCTATTTTAGGACCTAAATTTGATATTCGTGAATTTCATGAAGTTATTTTAGAAGAAGGAACAGTAACATTGACAATTTTAGAGAATAGAATTAATAATTATATTGAAAACAACAAATAACAACTATGAAATATTTGAAACCCCTTATTGTTTTTATAAGTTTAAGTTTCTCAATAATTGGCTGCAGAATTCAGTTAGAACCAGTTGAAATTCTCACTTTTCGTCAAAACATTGAAAAACTTTTCCCAAATGCTGAAATATCCGAAATGGAACTTACCGACCATTTCACAAAGGCTTATCAAATTGTTTTAGAACAACCATTAGATCATAAAAACCCAACTATTGGTACGTTTAAACAATATGTATACTTATCGCATATTGACGAATCTAGTCCAACGGTAATTGTTACAGAAGGTTATAACGCCGTTCCTAGAACTTATGAGATGAGCAGAATTTTAAAAGGAAACCAGGTACAAGTTGAGTACAGGTTTTATGGAAAGTCGCGCCCAGACACTATTCCTTGGAAATATTTAAAAAATGATCAGGCTATTGAAGATTACCACAAAATTGTAACCAAACTTAAAAAAATATACACAGGAAAGTGGGTTTCAACTGGAATTAGCAAAGGCGGAGAAACCGTTTTAATTTATAAATCCAAATATCCTTGGGATGTTGAAGTTGCTGTACCTTATGTTGCACCACTAATTAATACTCAAGAGGACCCAAAAACACAAAAACACATCAATACTATTGGAAGTGAAGATTGTAGAACTAAAATAACAAATTTTCAGCGATACGTTTTAAAAAACAGAGATTCAGTTTTATTTGAAATCTCTAATTATGCCAATTCCGAAGAAATGAAATTTACCGAATTGTCAATAGAAGAAGCTTTAGAATATGCTGTTTTAGAATTCCCTTTTTCATTTTGGCAATGGGGCGGAAAATGTGATGACATTCCTACCGAAAATGCAACTGCTAAAGAATTGTTTAATTATATAAATACTATTGTTGGGATTGGATTTTATAACGATAAAACGTTTTACAATTTATTGCCTTCTTATTATCAACATTTAACAGAATTGGGCTATTATGGTTTTGATACAACACCTGTAAAAGATTTATTAAAAATTGTTCATAAACCTACTAACGCACGTTTTGCGCCCAAAAATGTTGATTTAACATATAATCCATCTTATATAAATGAAGTGCGAGATTTTGTTGAAAACAAAGGAAAAAATATATTATATATTTACGGTGAATATGATACCTGGGGTGCTTGTGCCCCAAAACCAAAACCTCATGTTGATGCTTTAAAAATGGTGCTAAAAAAAGGTTCTCACAAAACCAGAATAAAGAGTTTTTCAAAAGAAGATCAACAACTTATTTATAACAAATTACAAAATTGGCTAGGATATAGTGTAACTATTTATCCACTTGAAGATTAATTTTAAAAATACACACTACTATGAACAAAGAAATAAAACAAAGAATTATTTCGGTTTGTAATAATAAAATTGCAAAAAAAGGAACAAATGTTGGCGTTTCATTTTATGCTTTTTTTGCTAATAAAAATGACAATCCTAAATTATTAATGGAGGTTGCTGAATGGTGGATTATGACAAACAAACTTAACCATTTTGAAAAAGCTATTAAAATTAAAAAAATGATTGAAGAATTAAATTAATTACAATAGTTATTTAATTATGTTTTGTTGACTTTTATGAAAAGCATCTGCTTGCAATTGTAAAATTTCTCGTGCTTTTTGTTTTTTATAATTGTACAACTCCTCTTCATCGGAAAGATCGTTGTAAATAGCTTCGTTTAAAGCATAATCTGTATTTAAAACTTTTTCTCGTTGATTTTCTTTTTGAGAAACCCAAGTTTTTACAGCATCTTCTATATCCTGTAATTTATAATCGTATTCACCTTTTAGTGAAATTAATTTAGCCAAAATTGGAGAAGTTTCAATTGCTAAAAACAATAAAAAAATAAAAAACGAAGGAAGCCAAGGTAATTTATTTAGAGCATTTACACGCGCCATTAACCCATCAAAACCATCAATTATTGGTTGAGTTGCAATAACCTGTTCATTTTGTTGAATTGTAAGCGCTTTAAGTTGATTTTCCTTTTCAAGTATTTTTAATCTATTATCCGTTTTTAATTGCTGTAATTCGGTCAAAGCAGCATCGTGCTTTTCACGTTTTTCTTTATAAACAGGGCCTTTTCCTAAAATTTTTGTACCCGCCGTTCCTTCAGCTTCCGAAATATAGGTATCGTATAATTTGTTTGTTTCTGCCTCTGTTTTCTCAATTTCTTGTTTTAATTGTGTTATTTCATTTTCAATTAAGGTTATTCTAGGGGTAAATTGATTGGCAATTTGATCTTTATTTTGAAGTGTTAGTTCGTTTTTTTGAGTTAATAACACCTGATTTATCTCTTTTTCGAATATTTTTAACTCAAGTGGTTTTGAAATTACAACGGCAATAATAATAGCCAAAAGAATTCTTGGAGTAGCTTGTAAAAACTCTTTCTTTTTGCTATCTCCTTTTTTTATGGTAGAAACAATAAAACGATCTAAATTAAAAATTAATAATCCCCAAATTAGTCCAAAAATAATTGCTGAATAATAATTATCAAAAACGGTAAACAAGGCATAACTAGAGGCTATAAATGCCATAACGGCCGTAAAAAATACAGTACCGCCTATTCCTGCATATTTAATTTGTTCAGCTTTAGAGCTATCTTGTAAAATATTGGTATCGGCTCCTGAGCACATCCAAAAAAATTGTTTTAACATAACATAGTAGTTGGTTATACAAATAACGAAAGGACTTCCAAAATATTATAATAAAGAAATGTTAAAATGCATATGGTAACATTATAATGTCGTTTTATGCACACTTATTGCGTTAGGGATGGTAATGAAAAGCCCGCAGCATAAGCGAGGACTTGTAATGTACAGCCCGACCTAAAAGGGAACGCCCAAAAAATTGCGATTGCTATTTAATAGCCTTACTTTTGCGTTTTTAAAAATTTAATGAAATGAGTTTATCGAAAGAGTTAAATGCCAGAAGTGGTGGTAAATGTGAATTGTGTGGTTCAACTGAAAATTTAAACGATTTTGAGGTTGCACCATCTAAAGAAAATATTGCAGCTTGTAGTATTTGTATAGATCAAATTGAAAATTCAGACAACATGGATGCAAATCATTGGCGTTGTTTAAATGATAGTATGTGGAGTGAAGTTGCGGCAGTGCAGGTTGTAGCTTGGAGAATGTTAACTCGATTACGCGCAGAAGGTTGGCCTCAAGATTTGTTGGATATGCTATATTTGGAAGAAGAAACTTTAGAATTGGCAAAAGCTTTGGGCGATGGTGTAGAAGAAGATGAAAATGCTGTGGTACATAGAGATGTTAATGGTGTAATTTTACAAGCAGGAGATTCTGTAGTGCTAATTAAAGATTTAAAAGTTAAAGGATCGAGTATGATTGCTAAACAAGGAACCGCTGTAAGAAGAATAAGTTTGGACCGCGATAACGAAAAATACATTGAAGGAAAAGTTGGACCAACTCAAATTGTAATTATTACTGATTACGTTAAGAAAATATAAACTCGCATTATAGTTTTTAACTATAATTTTGAGCTTCATAAGAATGAATACTTATAATTAATTAAGTATTCATTTTTTTTTGTTATATTTATTATAGAAAAAATGCAACTAAATTACTGGTATTTAGCTTTTTTTGCATTAAAAATATTGTAAACAATTTATTCGTTGTTCTAATTTCAATATTTTATATTGAAATGTAAACATATAATTTACAAACCTAAATTCTTCTTATTATGAAAAAAGCCTTTCCTGTTTTATTAGTGTTATTAATGAGTTTCTCATTTATAAATGCGCAAGATGTTACTACTCATATGTACAGAAAAGTTGCGCCAGAAAATTTAGCTGAATATTTAGATAAAGAAGTTAATTTTTGGAGTAAATTTTCCCAAAGTGAAATTGATAAAGGAAATTTAAAATTTTGGGCTGTTTTACAAAGAGTGGGTAGTGAAAATTTACGTGACGAACCAAATATTTTATTAATTACACAAATTAATGACATAAACAAACCTGTAAATTGGAAAAGTATTCAACAATTATTTCCACAGGAAAAATTAAAAGATTTAATGATGGAAGATCTTTTTATAAATACCGACGAATTTTACCTTCGAGATTTAGGAAATGATATAGTTGGTCCAAATATTAATCCTGAAAAAGATTATAAATATGTTCGCATAAATTACCACAACATGAAAGATGTTTGGTGGCACTTAAATTTTGAAGCACAAAAAGTTAAACCATTTTTTGAAGAAGCTATGAAAAATGGAAAAACTAGAATTAAAGGATGGGGAAATTCTTTAATATTAACTCCTAAATCTGATAATTTTAAATATAAAACTGAATCTCACGATTATTTTTCAACATTTAGAGACGCCTTAGGGCCAAATGATTTTGTAGATTTAGATTTCCCAGAAGGCTTTTTTAAAGATTGGCAAAATAATTATGTAGGAGAAAGAAATGTTCGTATTTATAAAATTATTGCACTTAAAAGAGCTAAATAATCTTAATTATATTAATAAAGAACAAGGCTTGCGCAATCGCAAGCCTTGTTCTTTTTTTAATCTTCTGTTTGTAACTCACCGTCATTATTAGCTATTCCATTTTCATTTCTAATTTGTTTTACATACTTACTCGGAATTACCCCAAATTGTTTCTTAAAACATTTAGAAAAATAGGAAGCCGTATTAAAACCTGTCATAAACATAATTTCTTTTACAGACAAATTACTTTTCTCTAACAATTGCATAGCTCTCTTAAGTCTAATATTTCTTATAAATTCACCGGTTGACAAACCTGTTAATTCCTTAATTTTTAAATAAAAAGTACTTCTACTTAAAGCCATTTCTTTAACTAAAATTTCAACACTAAAGTCACTATCCATCATATGCTTTTCAACAATTTCAATAGAATCTTGTAAAAATTTCTCATCTGACGAAGTTACGGTTACCTCATTAGGTTGCAATGTAATTTCTCTATTAAACTTTTTACGTAATTCTCCCCTATATTTTAAAATGTTTTTAATTTTTAACTTAACTACTTCCATATCGAAAGGCTTTCTTATATAAGCATCTGCACCTGTTTTAAGCCCTTCTATTTCCCATTCTTGAGATGTTTTGGCTGTTAACATTACAACAGGTATATGACTTGTTTCTTGCGTTGTTTTTAATTTGTCGCAAAATTCAATACCATCCATAACGGGCATTAAAATATCGGTTACAACTACATTTGGCATTAACTTACAGGCCAATTCAAACCCTCTTAATCCATTTTCTGCTTCATATACATCAAATTCATTTTTTAGGCCTTTTTTAAGAAATGATCTTATATCTGCATTATCATCAATAACTAATACAATTGGTAATTTAGATCTCTTTTTTATAATATTTTCATCAACTATATCATCAATTACTCCACTAATATGAGTTTGGGCATTGGTTTGGGTTATAAAAGTTTTACTTTCTTCTTCTGTTGAAAAACTAACTCCTTTAACATTTTTGTAATATTTCATGTCCTTTGGAAGCCAAAATACAAAATTTGATCCTCCGCCCTTTTCGTCACTAAGTACCTTTATTCCACCTCTATGTAATTCAATTAATTTCTTTGTAAAATTTAAACCAATTCCGGCTCCTTCCGAATTCAATTTTCGAAAATCACGATCTACATAAAAGCGTTCAAAAATTATTTTAATTCTGTGTTTTGGAATTCCAGGTCCTGAATCTTTTACTTGAATAAAAACATAATCTGATTTATTTTCAATTTTTTCTTTACCCTTTGTGGAAACATAATCTTTTCCTTCGCAAATATTTACTTCAATATTGCCTTGATCTGGTGTAAATTTAAATGCATTAGAAAGTAAATTATTCATTATTTTTTCAACAGCATCAGGATCAAACCAACTTAAAATTGAACTTTCCTTTGTTTTAATTTGAAAATCGATATTTTTTTTATGACTTAAAAACTGGAAGGGCTCACCAACTAAATTTATAAACTTAACAATATCGCTATTACCAACTTTTAAATCCATAACACCTTTATCCATTTTTCTAAAGTCTAAAAGTTGATTTACCAATCTTAACAAATAATTGGTGTTTTTATCCATTAATTCAAGTTGCTCCTTAACCTCTGGTTTAATTACCTCCGAATCCATTTTATTTAAATAATCAAGAGGACCTTTTATTAATGTAAGTGGTGTTCTAAACTCATGTGAAATATTGGTGAAAAATTCTAGTTTTAATCGTTGCACTTGTTCGTAATTTTCACGTTCCATGTGCTCAAGTTCTAATTGATGTTTTTTAGTAGATCTAATAATAGTAAACCTTCTAAATAAAATTAACCCTCCAAAAAACAGTAAAATGTAAATAAGATTTGCTAAATCTGTTCTCCAAAAAGGAGGTATTATATTAATTTCTAATTCTACCGGTGTTTCGTCCCAATACCCATCATTATTAGAGGATTTTACCTTAAGAGTATACTTTCCTGGCTCAAGGTTTGTATAGGTTGCATACCGTTTATTTGAAGTTGTGAATATCCAATCATTATTAAAACCTTCTAATTTATATGCGTAATGATTTTTTGATGGAGCTGAATAATGCAGCGCTGCAAATTCAAAAGAAAAACTGTTTTCTGTATACTTAAAATCTATAGTTTTAGTAATATCTACTGGTTTTTCTAGTACAACTCTTCCCTCAAACTCTTCGCCTACTTCCACTTTTTTATTAAAAATTAGCAAATTGGTTAAGACTGTTTCAGGCATTTCTTTATTATCCTTAATATTCTCTGGAAAAAAAATGTTAAATCCATAAACTCCAGCAAAAACCATTTCTCCATTGCGCTTTTTTAAACAAGCTAACTCACTAAATTCATTGCTTTGTAAACCATCATTTACGTCGTAATTACTTATTTCAAAACTCTCTGGATTAAATTTGGATAACCCTCCATTTGAAGACAACCATAAATTTCCATTTTCATCTTCTAATATTCCCTTAATAACATTGTTGGGAAACCCATTTGACTCTGAATAAGTTATAAAATGTTCGTTTTCTCCATCTTTAGCAGGAATATACTTATTTAACCCTCCTCCTAAAGTACCAACCCATAATTCGCCCTTTGAGCTCTCAAAAAGTGTTAAAACATAATTATGACTTAAACTATTGATATTTCCTACTTCATTTTTGTAGGTAATAAACTTTGGGTTTCTTTTAATTGATTCTTCACTTGTTAGTTTACATAATCCATTTCCAGTTGCAAACCAAATATCTCCATTTGAAGTTTGCAAAATATCTCTAATAATATTGTTTGAAATACTGGTAACATTATTTTCATTATGAAAAAGAATGTCTTTTTTATATTCATTATTATCACTTTTTAACCATCTATACAAACCTCCATTATAAGTTCCAATCCATAAATTAGAATCCTTATCTTCAAGAATTGAGAAAACACTTCTACTTATACTTTCATCAATTGAATAATCTAATTTTTTATAATTTCCTTCTGAAGAAATATCAATTGTATATAAACCACCATAATTTGCAGCACCTACTAATAATTGCTTCTTATTGTTACGTACAACTTCTATAATTTCAATAGGGCTTATTCCTTTTAAATTGTTACTCTTAAAATTATTATAGGATCCATCATTGTTTTCTTTAGTTACATAACTTAAACCTCCTTCTTCAGTTCCAAACCACATTGTTCCATTACTATCTTCGAAAACTGATTTTACAAAACTTGAATTTAAACTGTTTGGATTACTTGTTTTACTAAAATACTTAAACCGCTTTTTATTTGGATCTAATTTATTTACACCTCCACCATTTGATCCAATCCAAACAATTCCTGTTCTATCAACAAATAGTGATTTTACACTACTTTTACTTAAACTATATTCAGGATTATTTGAATCATATGTAAAATGCTCTAATTCCTTTAGATTTTTCGTGTTTTCATCTGTTTCAAACAAATGCAACCCATTAAGAGTCCCTGTCCAAACTTGATTTTTAAAAGTTACAATTTTATTATATACACCAGATTTTATAAGTTTTCTTGAAACAACTCCATTATTTTGATGCACCAAAAACAGCCCACCTGTAGTACCTAATATTAAATTTCCATAAATATCCTCTCCAATAGAACGAACAGCCACTCTATTATTTGAGTATATATTGAAATAAGCATTAGCACTTTCAAAAATAAAACCGCCTTTTTTATCTTTAATTATTTTGCTAATCCCATTTGTTTCACATACCCATAATTGGCCATTTGTATCTTCAAAAAACGAAGTAAACCCTACTAGAAGAAACTCATACGGGTAATCATCTGAAATGTTAACATGTTCAACTTTAATATTTTCTATTGGATTGTTTAAATCGATTACATCGATGCCTTTTAGTGTTGCAATCCATAACCTATTACTACTGTCTATATAAATAGCATTAATATGGTTGCTACTTAAGCTATTTTCATCATTTTCGTCATATTCAAAATGCAAAAATTTATTGGTTAACCTATTATAAAAATTTAAGCCATTTCCTGTGGTTCCTATCCACAAATTATCATCTTTATCTCCAATAATTGTATAGACTAAATTACTATTAATACTCTCCGGATCATTTGGATTCGGTTTAAACACCTCAAATTCATATCCATTATATTTATTTAATCCATCATGTGTACCAAACCACATAAATCCTTTACTATCTTGGTAAATACTATTAACATCGTTTTGAGATAAACCATCCTCTGTTAATAAATGTTCAACTCTAACAGAATTTTGGGCGTATAAACTTGGCATTATTAAAAAAATGAGAATGCCTGAAATGAAAAACGAAGTAGTGATTTTTTTTGTTTTATTCATAATGCAAAAATAAAGTTTATCAACTTTGAAAAAAAATAATACAACAGTTAATTAAGTATAAGAATGTGCTTTAAACCTAGAAAAAAAGACTTAAAAAAATTACTATATTTTTTCACTGTCTATCTTCTTAGTTTCAGTTGAAGGCAAAACTAATTGAGAATAATTTAAGCTCCATCCCGAGGTTTCTAATAATTGCTCAATCATTAAAATAGTATCTAAAGCTTCTTTTTTAGCAGCATCAATTAATCCACTTTCTGGAATTTTTTCAACAATAAAAGTTTTCGCCTCTTTATTTAAACCTGTTAAATCGGACGCATCAAATTTATTAAAAAAACCATCAACCTTATCGTAATACTTAACTTCAGTTTCAATAGTTAGAATTTTTGGTTCAGGAAAATGAGTTAGTATAATTTCTTTTTTATTAGTATCTGATTCTAATTTAATTTGAGATAAATCGTAACCTATATGTGCTTTAGCATTAATTAATAATATTGCCTTTTTTTTACTAGTTATAAGGTTTAAAAAATGATTTTTCGTGTTTTCATAATGATAAATTTCAGCAAAATCGCCTTCAACAGAAATTAACTTACAAACACTTTTAATTTTTTCAATTAAAATAACCGATTGTCTTTCTGTTTTTTCAACTCCCTTTTTTTTATTAAAAAAAGACATTCCCCAATACGAGAGCATAACCCCCAATAAAGTTCCTAAAATTAATTCCATAGTTATTGTTCTAATTCAAATATAAGCATAGTTTTTAGATAATAAATAAATCTGAAGCAATACCATCAGACAAAAATTTTCCTTTTTTTGTTGTTGTTAATGTTTGAGTTTCAATATTAAAATCCAATAATTTTTTTTGAAGGAATGGTTTTATGTTCTTTAATAATTTTTCAGAATAACTAGTACCAAAATCACTTTTAATCTTATTTAAATTAACACCCCAAATAGTACGTAAACCAGTCATTATATATTCATTAAATTTATTATTTAATGATAATTTTTCTATTTCAAGTGGTAATTCTCCTGCGTTCAATGATTTAATATATTTTGGATTATTTGAAATATTCCAAGAGCGTTCAACTCCATTAAACGAGTGAGCAGATGGCCCAATACCTAAATATTTTTCTCCTAGCCAATACGAAGTATTATGTTTTGAAAAATATTCGGGTTTTCCAAAATTTGAAATTTCGTACTGAACAAAACCTTGTTTCTTAGTTTCTGCAACCAATATATTAAAATGTTCCAATGCTAAATTTTCATCTAAAGGAGCAACTTTTCCTTTTTTAATAAAACTATATAAAGCTGTTTTTTCTTCCACCGTAAGTGCATAACTTGAAATATGAGGAACACCCAGATTAAAAGCTCTTTGCAAATTTTCTAGCCATTTTTTTTTACTCATATTAGGAACTCCATAAATTAAATCAATAGTTATGTTTTTAAAATATTTCGAAGCATTTTCTATACAACTTTGAGCTTCACTTGCATTATGGGCCCTGTTCATAAACTTTAAATCGTCATCAAAAAACGATTGAATTCCAATGCTTAACCTATTAATTGGTGATTTTGATAATTGTATAATTTTTTCTAGAGTTAAATCATCTGGGTTAGCTTCTAAAGTAATTTCTGGTTTTTCAACTATTTTATAATTGTTATAAATTACATTAAATATGGAATTTATTTCATTAATTGATAATAGTGATGGGGTTCCTCCTCCAAAATAAATAGTTTTAATATTATCACTTTTTAATTCATCTTTACGCAATAACAATTCCTTTTTTATGGCATTAATCATTTCATCTTTTCTTTTTAAGGATGCCGAAAAATGAAAATCGCAATAATAACAAGCTTGTTTACAAAAAGGTATGTGCAAATAAATCCCTGCCAAATCTTAAATTTTAGTATTTGCTAAAAGTACAACAATAAAAAAATATGAAAAAAGTGATTTTTGTTACCTTTTTTAAGCGCACTCTATTGTAAATTTGAGAAAAAGCAAAACATTATGTACACTTATATAGTTTCATTTAAAGTAAAAGAAGGAGAAGGAATTAGTTTTGTTGAGCTGCAAAAGTTTGAAGAACTTACCGAAGCAAAACCAGCTGGCCTAGATCATTTTCATATTTTTAAAGATAGAATTGAAGAAAACAGATACTTTTTAGTTGAATATTGGAACTCAAAAGAAGATCGTGTTAAACTAGAAAATTCTAAAGAGTATCAATTATTTAGAGAACATAGAAAATTGGTAATTGATAAAAAATATGAAACCTATGAATGCGACGTAGTTATTTAAACTACTTTTTTACACGATTGCCGTTTTGTTTAACAAAAGACGCCCAACCAGTATAATTTTTATTGGTTGTAACTTTTCCGCTGTTATAAAAATGACAAACTGCTGCTGCCAAACCATCGGTTGCATCTAAATTTTTAGGAAGTGTTTTTATTTTTAACAAACTCTGTAACATTTTAGCTACCTGTTCTTTACTTGCATTTCCATTACCAGTAATTGCCATTTTAATTTTCTTTGGTGAATATTCTGTAATAGGAACCTCTCTAGAAAGTCCAGCCGCCATTGCAACTCCTTGAGCACGACCAAGTTTTAACATTGATTGTACATTTTTCCCAAAAAAAGGTGCTTCAATTGCTATTTCATCAGGATGATATGTTTCAATTAAATGAATAGTTCTTTCAAAAATTAATTTCAATTTCACGTAGTGATCATCATACTTTTTCAACATCAACTCATCTAGCTGCATTAACTCCATTTTTTTGTTAACAACCTTAATCAATCCAAATCCCATAATGGTTGTCCCTGGATCAATTCCTAATATGATTTTTTCTGAATTCAATTATTCGTTTATTTGTAAAACCAAATGTACAATAACTTATACAAATACAAACCTTACTTTAGTTGGCTTATTAAATTAGGGATTGTATCGGCTGCCATTTATTTTATTTATCAAAAGTTAGCATATAACGAACTTTTATCTTTTGAATTATTTAAAAAACAAGTTGCGTTTTTACTTTCAAATAAGTTATGGACTTTAATTTTAGTGCTTTTTTTTACCGATGCAAATTGGATATTAGAAATTTTTAAATGGAAAACCTTGGTGTCGACCATTAAAAAAACAAGCTTTATAGAAGCCTATGAACAATGTTTGGCATCGCAAACTGTATCTATTATTACTCCTAACAGAATTGGAGAGTATGGAGCTAAAGCACTATATTTTGAAAAAGAAAAAAGAAAAAAAATAGTTTTTTTAAACCTAATTGGAAATTTAACTCAACTAATTATAACAATTGTATTTGGCCTTATTGGAATGGTTTATATTTTTAGTTATTTTAACTTACCTTCAGTTTTATTAAATTTTCAAAACACTTTTATTATTTTAGTTATAATTGTTTTGATTCTTTTTTTTAGAAGAAAACTTAAACTACCAAAACTGTTTAAATACTTTAAAACAATTAACCCTAAAATTATATACAAAACACTCTGTTATTCGTTTTTAAGATATGTGGTTTTCTCTCATCAATTTTATTTTTTATTAATATTATTTGAAATAGAAGCGACTTATTTATCGGTTATGAATTTACTCTTTTGCATGTATTTTTTAGCTTCAACAATTCCAAGTTTAAGTATTTTTGATTGGGCAATTAAAGGTTCATTAGCTGTTTGGCTTTTTAGTTACATACAAGTTAACGAACTAACTATTTTAACTATAACTACTTTAATGTGGTTGTTAAATGTTGTTTTCCCTGCAATTATTGGAAGCTTTTTTATACTTAAATTTAACTCAAAAAAAGTAATATGATAATATTTTTTATTGCCATATCACTTATATATATTATCCTAATTGGTTCTTTTATAATTGGGTTTAATAAGATTAAACAAGTAAAATTAAACCAAACTAAACCAGTAAATTCATTTTCTATAATTATTCCGTTTAGAAATGAAGAAAAACATTTACCTCTTTTATTAAAATCTCTTTCAAATTTAAATTATCCAACTGATTTATTTGAAATTTTACTGATTAATGACGACTCCTCAGATGCTTCTGAAATTATTATTGAAAAATTTAAAAATAATTACCCTAATTTAAATTTAACTATTTTAAACAATATTAGAAAATCCAATTCTCCAAAAAAAGACGCTATTGAAACTGCAATAATGAAAGCACAATATAACTGGATTATCACTACCGATGCTGATTGTATTGTTTCTAAAAATTGGTTGCGTATATTCAATCAAATTATTATAAAAAATGAACCTAAATTTATTGCTGCACCAGTTGATTTTAACAACAAATCTTGTTTTTTACATAATTTTCAAAAATTAAATTTAAACAGTTTAATTGGAAGTACAATTGGTGGATTTGGAATTAAAAAACCCTTTTTATGTAACGGAGCTAACTTGTGTTATAATAAAACTGCATTTTTTGATGTAGATGGATTTAGCGGAAATAATAAAATATCAAGTGGAGACGATATTTTTTTATTGGAAAAATTTCATCAAAATTATCCCAAAAAGGTCTATTTTTTAAAATCGAACGAGGCCACAATTAAAACAAACTCAGAAGTAAGTTGGAAACTTTTTTTTAATCAACAACTACGTTGGGCTTCTAAATCTACATCGTACAAAAATACCTTTTCAAAAATAGTAGCTCTTATAGTATATTTAGAAAATTTAACAATTCCAATACTTACTTTACTAACTCTAATCGCGCCAATTAATAGCAAGTATCTAGCTATTATTTTTATATTAAAAATAAGCGTAGATTTTATTTTATTATCTAAAACAACCTTATTTTTAAATAATAAATTTCCTTTTAAATATTTTTTATTTATTAGTTTACTTTATCCAATTTTTATAGTTTTTGTTGGTACAATGTCGTTATTTATAAATTATAATTGGAAAGGACGCACTTTTAAAAAATAATTTTATTTAGGGTTAAAAAAACCTATTATTAAATCTTCAATATTAAACCATAAAAATATAATTATCAATAGTAAAATTACCAGTATTAGACCTCTTTTATAGTTAGGTTTTTTTCTTTTTTTAAATCTATTTTCCATTAAACCTTATTTTTTAATTGCTCTTAACATTTCTCTTTTTCCTGGAGGTCCAGGCAGCCTTTCAACCTCAAAGCCAACCGTTTGCATCGCTCTTCTAACACTACCTTTGGCACTGTAGGTAACCAAAACTCCATCTTTCTTTAGCGCATCAAACATAATTTTAAAAATATCTTCTGTCCATAACTCTGGCTGAACTCTTGCTCCAAATGCATCAAAATAAATTAAATTAAATGTATTTATATCATTTATTTCATTAAAAAACTGCTTTCTTTTTGTTAATAAAAAATCTGACGAGATTTCTCCATTAATTCCCCAATCTTGTTCATGCATATCTTTAAAAACCGCTTCAAAATTTAAAGCTTTTAATTCTTCAACATAATTTAATTTTTCAATTTCTTGCATAGATACTGGGTATGCTTCTACTCCAACATATTTTATATTTAATTGAAGATTTTTGGCTTCCAAAAACGTAATAAAACTATTTAAACCAGTTCCAAATCCTATTTCTAAAATACTAATTTCGGAATTTGAAAATAGTGATAGCCCACTTTTAATAAAAACATGCATAGCTTCTTGTATTGCTCCATGTTTTGAATGATATTGTTCATTCCAATCGGGCAAATGAATGGTTGAAGAGCCATCAGAAGTAATTATTACTTTTCTTTCCAATTTTTTTTATATTTTAAATTAACAACAAACATCATTAAAACATCACTTACAAAACTCATTACAAGCAAATTACAGCCCGCAATAAAATATTTAGTTTTTATATTTAAGTGAAATAACTTGCGCATAAAATACTAATAACGCAATTTTATTTTCTTGTTACTACTTAAATGAATATTTTTACCCAAATATATTAAAAATAAGGTAGTACAATCAATAGAAAATGAAATTACTATTTAAAAAAAATAAGTAATTTTGTTTAAACTAAATTTACATTAGCAATGGCTTTAGAAATAGAAAAAATAGCAAAATCGAAAATCGCTGAAGTTGATTTTAGTAATTTATCATTTGGTCAAATTTTTACAGATCATATGTTTGAATGCGATTTTGAAAATGGAGAATGGAAAACACCTAAAATTAGGCCTTATCAGCCAATTTCATTTGATCCATCTGCAAAAGTTTTTCATTACGGACAAGCAGTTTTCGAAGGAATGAAAGCCTATAAAGATGACAATGATGATATTTGGTTATTTAGACCAGATCAAAACCAAGCACGTATTAATATTTCTGCAGAAAGACTTGATATGCCAGCTTTCCCTAAAGAATATTTCTTTGAAGGATTAACTGAATTACTAAAATTGGATAGTGAATGGGTTCAAAAAGGAGAAGGAAATTCACTTTACATTAGACCTTTTGTTATTGCTACAGAAAATTGTGTTTCGGCATCGTCATCACTTAAATATAAATTTATGATTATCTGTTCGCCAGTTCAAGCCTATTATGCTGGTGAAGTTAGAGTTGTAATTGCAGACAAATACAGTAGATCTGCAAATGGAGGTGTTGGATTTGCAAAAGCAGCTGGAAATTATGCAGCTTCTTTTTATCCCGCTAAACTTGCAGCAAAACAAGGTTACCAACAAGTATTATGGACCGATGCTTCCACTCATGAGTATTTAGAAGAAGCGGGAACAATGAATGTATTTTTTAGAATAAATGATACATTATTAACAGCTCCAACTAGCGAACGTATTTTAGATGGTGTAACTCGAAAAAGTATCATTCAGTTTGCGGAAGACAAAGGTATTAAAGTTGAAGTAAGGCCAATTAAAGTTTCTGAAATTGTAGAAGCTGCTAAAAATGGCGATTTATTAGAAATGTTTGGAGCAGGAACAGCTGCCGTTGTTAGCCCAATTTTAGGATTCGCTCATAAAAATGAAAAATTTGAATTGCCGAAAGTTGAAAATAGCTATGCATCCTTTATCAAAAAGAGCATAACTGATATCCAAAGAAATCTTGCTGAAGATAAATTCGGATGGAGATTTAAGGTTAAATAATTCATTTTAATATTATTTTGACCAAACACATAACTTTTTATAAATTGCAATATCTTAAAACAATCGGATTCACATCCGATTGTTTGGCATATTTATTGGTCTTAACCAATTAAAAACATACGTATGACTACATTAGAAGAAGCAAAAAAAAATATTCAAGAAAAAGGATTTTTAGATGTTAAAACACCTAAAGACATTGATTATGTTAAAGAAATTAATAAGTTAAGAAAAGAAAAGAACGCTGTTATTTTGGCCCATTACTACCAGGAAGATGCAATACAAGATATTGCTGATTTTGTTGGTGATAGTTTGGCTTTAGCACAAAAAGCTGCCACCACTAGTGCCGATGTAATTGTGTTTGCTGGTGTGCATTTTATGGCTGAAACCGCTAAAATATTAAATCCAGAAAAGAAAGTATTATTACCAGATTTAAAGGCGGGATGTTCATTGGCAGATTCTTGTCCGCCTGCAGATTTCGCTGCCTTTAAAAAAGAACACCCTAATCATATTGTTGTTTCTTATGTAAATACTTCGGCAGAAATTAAAGCGTTAACTGATATTGTTTGTACATCATCAAATGCAGAAAAAATAATAAACTCCATTCCTAAAGATCAACCAATTATTTTTGCTCCAGATAGAAATTTAGGAGCTTGGCTAATTAAAAAAACTGGAAGAGACATGTTACTTTGGGATGGTGCTTGTATGGTTCACGAAGCATTTTCAATTGATAAAATTTTAAGCCTCCACGCCGAAAATCCTGAAGCTGAAATTATTGCGCACCCAGAGTCCCAAGCGCATTTATTAAAAGTTGCCAAATATGTTGGATCAACATCAGGTTTATTAAATTATGTTAAAAATAGTGAAGCAAAAGCGTTTATTGTTGCTACCGAAGTTGGTATTTTACATAAAATGAGGCAAGAATCACCAGATAAAATATTAATTCCTGCTCCAGTTGAAGACGACAATTGTAATTGTAGTGAATGTTTTTATATGAAAATGAATACTATGAAAAAATTGTATTTATGCCTAAAACATGAATTGCCAAATGTTGAAGTTGAAGCAGAATTAAGTAAAAAAGCCTTAGTTTCAATTGAAAGAATGTTAGAACTTTCAAAATAACAACAATCAAATGAACGCTGAAAAAAAAATACATCGCTCCGATTTTTTAGTAATAGGTTCAGGAATTGCAGGACTTACATTCGCATTAAAAACGGCAAATGAATTTAAAGATTCTTCAATTACTATTATTACCAAAGACGAAAAAAATGAGTGTAATACTAAATATGCACAAGGAGGTATTTCTACAGTTTGGGATAAAACAGTTGATTCATTTGAGCAACATATTAAAGACACTTTAATTGCTGGTGATGGTCTTTGCGATGAGAAAATCGTAAAAATGGTAGTGGAAAATGCTCCTAATAGATTAAAAGATTTAATCGAATGGGGTACTAAATTTGATAAAACAGAAGGTGGTAAATATTCACTTGGAAGAGAAGGTGGACATTCACAAGATCGTGTTTTGCACCATAAAGATATTACTGGAGCAGAGATTGAAAGAGCTCTAATTGAGCAAGTTGAAGAAACTAAAAACATTACCTTTTTAACACATCACTACGCAATTGACTTAATTACCGAACATCAAATAAAAAAGAAAAAAACTAAAAGAAAAGGAAAAATTACTTGCTACGGTGCATACGTTTTAGATGAAAAAAAAGGAGTTGTAAAAACCTTTTCTTCAAAAGTAACAATGCTTGCTACTGGTGGAAATGGACAAGTTTATAATACTACAACAAATCCTGTTGTTGCTACTGGAGATGGTATAGCAATGGCGTATAGAGCCAAAGCAGAAATTTCGGATGTTGAATTTATTCAATTTCACCCAACTGCATTATATAACCCTGGTGAGTATCCTGCATTTTTAATTTCAGAAGCAGTGCGGGGCGAAGGCGCTATTTTAAGAGATTTTTATGGCGACAGATTTATGAAAAAATATGACAGTCGTGAAGAACTTGCTTCTCGTGATATTGTTGCCCGAGCTATTGACAATGAACTTAAGAAAAGTGGTACACCACATGTATATTTAGATTGCACTCATTTAGATTATAATGCATTTAAAAAGCATTTTCCTAATATTACTGAAAAATGTTTAACTCTTGGAATTGATGTTCGCAATGATTACATACCAGTTTCTCCTGCACAACATTATATTTGCGGAGGTGTAAATATTAACAAAAATGGAAAAACCTCCATAAAAAATTTATATGCCTCGGGTGAAGTTACAAGATCCGGTTTACATGGTGCTAATAGGTTAGCTTCAAATTCATTATTAGAAGGAATCGTGTTTTCACATAACGCTTGCTTCAATTTAAAGAAAAGATTTTATAAAATTGATGAACCAAGCAACATTCCTGTTTGGAATGACAGTGGAGTAGTAAAAAATATGGAAAAAATATTGATTACGCATGATAGAAATGAAGTAAAAACCATTATGAGTAATTATGTTGGAATTGTTCGATCAAATGAAAGATTACTTCGAGCCGAGCGAAAACTTAGAGTTTTATATGAAGATAATAAACGTTTATACGATCATTCTGAACTTTCAACAGATTTATGTGAATTAAGAAATTTAATTACAACTGCATATTTAATTACCCAATTTTCAAAAAACAGAAAAGAAAACCGTGGTGGATTTTATAGCGCCGATTTAGTTGATAACAAACTTATTACTTAATCTCTCTTACTCTATTTTAGTCTAACATTTACAAACTGTTAATTAGTGTTAACAAAATTGTTTTGCAACTAAGTTGTCACTATTTTTGTCTCTAAAGTAATAAACGTATATTTTACTTTTATTATAGGTTTAACCAAACAAAAATCTACCATTAAAAATAAAATTAATGAAAAAAGTTTTTTTTATAATAGCGTTTATTAGTTGCCAATTTATATCTATTGGTCAAAATATAGTTGCCAAAAACTCTGACTCAATTCCTTCAATTATTGAAAAGGTATATTTACATACGGATAGATCGTTTTTTAATTTAGGTGAGTCTTTATGGTACAAGGCTTATTTAACAGAAGCTAAGGAAAACAAACTTTTAAATCATAGTAATTTGTTATATGTGGAATTAATTTCCTCAGACTCTACAATTGTTAAAAGAAATACAACCTTCATAAATAATGGTATTGGCCACGGAGATTTTATGCTTACCGATTCTGTAGGAGTATCTGCGGGAACATATCAACTGAGAGCATATACAAATTGGATGCGAAATTTTAACGATAATTTTGTATTTAAAAAAGAAATTGAGATTGTTAATTTAAATGAGAAAAAAGAACTTAACTCTAGTGAAGATTTAAAACCACTAAAAAAGACAAAAGCTAGCGAAAAAAAAGATGCTATTATAGATGAAAAAGTTATTGATCTTCAATTTTTTCCTGAAGGAGGTTCACTAATATCAGGAGTACCTGCAACCGTTGCTTTTAAGGCAACCGACAAAAATGGTTTTCCTATTAACATTGAAGGAAATATAATTGATAGTAATAAAAATAAAGTTGCATCATTTAAATCAATACATGATGGAATGGGAAAATTTAAATTTATTCCATCTCCAAATGAAATATATGTTGCGGAAACTACAAACTTTGATGATATCCAAACAACAGTTCAACTTCCTCCAACAGAAATGTATGGTTATTCTCTTAGTATAAGTAAATTGGATAAAAAAATTATAGGATCTATAAAAACTAACGCAAAAACGTTAAACAATAAACCAAATTCTACATTTAGAATTGTTCTTTCAATACGCGGTGAAATTTATTTTGAAGGTGCTGTATCAGTATCCAAGTTAAATTCTGTTTTCCTTTTACCAACCAATGATATTCCTTCGGGAATTGCCCAAGTTACCATATTTGATGAAGAAGGAAAACCACATGGAGAACGACTTACTTATATTGATAATGAGAACAATAATATTAATGTTACTGTAAATGCGGATAAAAACGAATATAATGTTAAAGAAAAAGTAAACTTACTTGTTTCTGCAAAAACTAAAGAAGGAAATGCGATTCCTGCTAGTTTTTCAATTGCAGCAACCGATTCTAATAACTTAGATCCAAAATTGGATAATGGAATGAATATTTGTTCTTACTTTTTAATGCAATCAGATATAAAAGGTAAAGTATATAATCCTGGTTACTATTTTAATACTTCAAATGTTGATAGACTTCAAAATCTAGATTTACTATTGTTAACTCAAGGGTGGAGAGATTTTATTTGGAAAAAAGAGGGTAATTTATATAACAAAAAATTCCATAAAGTTGAAAAAGGTTTTAGTGTTTCAGGTAAAGTAAAAAAATTATTTGCATCTACTGCCAAACAAGACAATGATGTTTATTTATATTATGTAAATCAAGGAAAATCTAACTTAAAATTTGATGTTACAGATAGTCTTGGGAAATTTGAATTTAATAACCTACTTCTTGTTGGCAAAACTGGTTTAAGGTTTAGTGTAAAAGACAAAAAGAATAGAAATAAAGGTATGATTGTTATGGATTCTATTAATATAGCTCCATTACCAATTGATTTTAAAAATTTAAAACCTATTGCTCAGGAAAAAAGTAAAAAAGAGATTTTTAAAGAAAACTTATTCAAAAAATTTGTTGAATTTGACGTTCCTTTAAACAATCAACTAGATGAAGTATTAATTGTAGGTAAGAAAAAAGTTGAAGAAGACCGCAACGGAATTGGTTTTAGTGATTATAGCTATGATGCAACAAAAGAAGATGCCAACTTTACCCGAATATATGACTTAATAGAATTCTCAATACCTGGAACCGTAGTTTTTAGTGATACTATAAGTTTTCGAAGAAATAATGGAGCTCCTGCATTAATTATTGTTGATGAGATTGAAACTGAATCGACTGACCTAAGTTCAATTCCGGCCAATAGTGTAGCCAAAATTGAGGCTTTAATTGGAGCAAATGCTGCAGGTTTTGGACCAAGAGGTGTTAATGGTGTTATTTTAATTTACACTAAAACTGGAGAAGGAATTCCTACTGAAAAAAGAAAATTCCATACTACCACTAAAATAATTGATGGTTTCTATGACGCTCGAAGCTTCTATTCTCCAAACTATGATATTGAAAAAACAGAAATGGCTTGGGATGAAGCAAGTGATATTAGAAACACTCTTTATTGGAATCCATATGTACACCCAGATAAGGATGGTAATGCTAAATTAACTTATTATAATAGCGAAGTCCCTACAGATGTAAATATTACTTTGGAAGGGATAACAACTAGCGGTATTCCAATTGTTGTTAAAACTCAATATAAAATTTTAGAATAATAAAAGTTACTTTTTTAAATTTAAAAGTAAACACAAAATTTAATTATGCTTTTGAGTTTAATATTTTTAAAATATTAGGTTTAAAATAATTTGGACCTTTCATTACTTTTCCATCTTCTCTATAAATAGGGTTTCCATCGGCACCCAACTTACTCATATTACTTCTTTGAATTTCATTAAATACCTCTTCAATTTTATATTGCATTCCGTGCTCTAAAATAGTTCCACATAATATATATAGCATATCACCTAAAGCATCTGCAACCTCAACTAAATCATTGTTTTTTGCAGCTTCCAAATATTCTTCATTTTCTTCGGCCATTAAATTAAAACGTAATTCTATTTTATCTAATGGTAAATTTGCCTTTGGATTGTTTTGGACACCTAATCCAAATGATTTATGAAACTCCTCTACTGCTTTTAATTTGTTTTTCATCTTTAAATTTTATGTACTTTTGAGTTTAAATATACACAAATAATATGTTTACAAAAGGTCAATTAATATTTGCAGGTTGTTTTGTTATTGTTTTTACACTCTTAATGATTTGGAGTTATAGAAAAGATATTAAAATTCATAAAAAACATTATAAAAATACCTTTATAATATTAATCGCTATTTTTTTAGTAATTGCAATTTTTACTTTAATTACTTTTTCAATGCACTAATTCATTTTCTCAACATCACTTAAAATACTGTGATCCAATACAGTATACCCCTGTTCATTAAAAGAAAATGATTGTTTAAATTTAACATCAAATAACAATTTATTTATTTTATAAGAATGTATTTGATTTACCGTTTGTGAAAATGTTTCATCGTGATATTGAACCAAAATATACAATTCGGCATCAATGTGTTTAATTTGTTCTTTGGTTAATCCATTAAAAGGACTATTTTCATCTATTTTGTGAACAATTGTCCAAGTGGTAGTTAAGTATTTTAGGTTATCTATTTCCAAGTCCAATTTAAAAAAATCTTTCTTAAAATTATTTAAACCATCATTAACAGATTTTGCAAAAATTACAGTTACATTTGGATCAATCATAAGATTTGCTCTATAATTCATAAGCTTAAACATAATAGCTTTTCCATCTTCAAAATCTCTAATTATAAAATTATTGCTAAACTTTACAGCTGCTTTTGGTTTGGAAAATCTACCATATAACAAACCTGTAATAAATGAAAAACTTAATAAACCAGCTAATGCTTGAAAAGTTGAAATAACATTCCCCCAAAAACCCTGTGGAGAAATACTACCGTAACCTACAGTTGTAATAGTTTGTGCGCTAAAAAAGAAAGCATTAAAAAAATCATCCAAACTACTTCCTGTTGGTTGTGTTATTTCTTCTATACCCACAATAATATACATTGAAGCAAAAAACAGATTTACAATTATATATGATATAAAAACAAAAAAGAAAAATTTACCCCATGATATATCAATTAAAAAAGCATACATATCATTAACACTAAATGCTTTATTTTTATGTATTACATTGGATTTACCGCTTTTGTCAATCATACTTTGGGAATTCTTGCTTGAAGAATAGCCAAAACCGGGGTCTTTTATTTTTTCCATTTTTAAACTTTGAAAGTAATGGTCTAAAATAAATTAATTAAATTTAACAATCTAAATTTTTTGATTATGAAAGCTTTAAAATACATACTTCTTTTAGTGTTAATTCTAATAATTGGCTGCTCTATTTATATTGCAACTTTAAATGGAGAATATGATATCCAATCCAAAAAAACAATTAAAGCTCCTTCTGAAGTAATTTTTAACAACATTAACGATTTTAAAAATTGGAAAGATTGGGGGCCTTGGTATGAAATGGATTCTACAATTGTTGCTTCTTATCCAGAAATTACCTCGGGTGAAGGTGCTTCATATAGTTGGACTGGAAAAGATGGAGCGGGTTCAATGAAAACGCTCTCATTAATTCCAAATAAAGAACTAATTCAAGAAATTCAATTTTCTCAAGGAAGCCCATCTGAAGTTTATTGGGATATAACAAGAACCGATTATGGGAATGAAGTTACTTGGGGAATGAAAGGTAAAAGTACTTTTGGAGAAAAAATATATTGGTTAACTCAAGGCGGAATTGAAAAAAATTTAAAACCTATGTTTGATCGCGGTTTAGAATTATTGGATGCCCATTTACTAAAGGAAATGGATAAACACTCATTTGATTTTAAAGGAGCTGTTGATCACGGAGGTGGTTATTATCTATATCAAACTACTTCTTGCAAAATTGAACAATCCGATAAAAAAATGCAAGAAATGTTAACTGCCGTTATTGGTTATGTAAAAGAAAACGAGATTCAATCGTATGGAAAACCATTTTTAATTACACATAAATGGGATGAAGTAAATAAAACTACTATGTTTTCTGTTTGTTATCCTATAAATGAAAGATTAGAAACCACTGGAGACATTTTAACCGGTTATTTAAAACCTCAAAAAACATTTAAAACTGTTTTTAAAGGAAATTATAAATATTCTGAACTAGCTTGGAATTCAGCTTTTCAGGAATTAGCAAAACAAGGTTTTAAATTTATTGATACAAGCGAACCTTTTGAAGTTTATTTGGTAAGTCCACGAGAAACTGAAAACCCAGCACATTGGGTTACAGAAATATATTTACCTATTGAATAAAATAAAAAAGAGGTTTCAAATTTGAAACCTCTTTTTTTATACTTCGTTATATCTAAAACAATCAATTACGTGATCATTTACCATTCCAGTAGCTTGCATATGCGCATAAATGACGGTAGAACCCACAAACTTAAATCCACGTTTTTTTAAGTCTTTAGAAATTTTATCTGAAAGTTCCGTTGTAGCAGGAACTTCACCTAAACTTTTAGCCTTATTTTTAATAGGTTTTCCATCTGTAAAACTCCAAATATATTTTGAAAACGAACCAAATTCTTTTTGAACCTCCATAAAAGCCACAGCATTTGAAATAGTTGCTTTAATCTTTAATTTGTTTCTAACAATTCCGGCATTATTTATCAGTTCGTTAAACTTTTCTTCATTATAATTAGCAATTTTTTCATAATCAAAATTATCAAAAGCAGCTCTAAAATTTTCTCGTTTTCTTAATATGGTTATCCAACTTAACCCTGCCTGAAAAGTTTCTAAAATTAAAAACTCAAACAATTTATCATCATCATAAACTGGGACTCCCCACTCTGTATCGTGATATTCCTTATACAATGGATCATTTCCACACCAACTACATCTATTTTTTTCCATACATTTTATTATTAATAACCAGCTGCTTGACCGTCTTTTCTCGATTCTGAAGCTCCAAAATACACATTATTTTCAGCATCATACATAATTGCCTGATACCCTCCAAAATAACCTCCAAACCCAACTTTATGTCCTTTTGAAATTAATTGCTGAATCACTTCAAAATCAAATCCGCTTTCTAATTTAATTTCCCCTTTTCCTTCAATCTTTTCACCCGTTGGAGATGAGGAACCTGTATGCTCCATTCTAGGTGCATCCCCTGCTTCTTGTAAATTCATACCAAAGTCAATTAAATTCATTACAATTTGCGTATGACCTTGCGGTTGAAAATCACCACCCATTACACCAAAACTTACCCAGGGTTTACCCTTTTTTGTAATAAATGCAGGAATAATGGTGTGAAAAGGTCTTTTTCCAGGTTCGTATGTGTTAAAATGGCCTTCTTCCAAATTGAACAATTCTCCTCTATCTTGCAACATAAAACCTAATTTTGGAGGTACCATACCAGATCCCATTCCTCTATAATTACTTTGAATTAGAGAAATCATATTCCCATTTTTATCGGCAACCGTCATATAAATTGTTTCTCCAGCACTTATTTGTCCTGCTTTATACACTCCTGCTCTATCTTTAATTTCTTTTTTGCGTTTTTTTGCATATTCTTTCGAAATTAATTCTTCAACAGGCACTTTCGCAAAGTCCATATCTGCATAATATTTAGATCTATCTTCAAAAGCTATTTTTTTAGCTTCTGTAACAATATGAATATGTTGAGCACTTCCATAATTAATATTTGAAAAATCATATTGCTCAATAATATTTAACATTTGTAAAGCTGCAATTCCTTGTCCGTTTGGTGGTAATTCCCAAACATCAAAACCTCTGTAATTTGTAGATACTGGTGTAACCCATTCCGATTTATGAGAAGCCAAATCTTTATAAGATAGAAAACCACCTTGATCTTTTATAAAATTTGAAATTGTTTTGGCTATAGAACCTTTATAAAAGGCATCTCTTCCTTCTTTTGCTATTTTTAAATATGTTTCAGCCAAATAAGGATTTTTAAAAATTTGCCCTTTTTTAGGTGCTTTTCCATTCAGCCCGTAAGTTTCCATAACATTTGGGAATTTGGAAGCGTAATAAGGTACAGATCTATTCAAATAATACCCAATTAATTCTGTAACTGGAAATCCTTCATTGGCATAATTAATTGAAGGTTGCAAAATTTCTTCCATTGATAATTTTCCAAACTTTTTATGTAGTTCAAACCAACCATCAACACATCCAGGTACACTAACTGGTAATGGACCTATTGAAGGAATTTTTTTATAATTGTTATCTTTAAAATACTTTAATGTTAAACTTTTTGGCGAACGACCACTTGCATTTAAACCATATAATTCATTTGTTTTGGCGTCCCAAACAATTGCAAATAAATCGCCACCAATTCCACTACCCGTTGGTTCCATTAAACCTAGGGCCGCATTTGCAGCAATGGCGGCATCAATGGCAGTTCCTCCTTTTTTTAATATATCTAACCCAATTTGTGTGGCTAGAGGATGACTGGTAGCAACCATTCCATTTTTTGCAATAACTTCTGAACGAGTTACAAAATTTGAACCTGTAAGTCTATCTTGTGCAACACCTTGAAAAACAATAATTGAAATGAAAAGAGTTAGTAAATATCTCATTTTGAATTAATTTTGATTGAATTTACCCAAATTTAAGTTAAAATACTTAAAAAATTGAATTCAAGTTTATTTAAAATGGAACACTATTTGTACCTTTAAATATATAACTGACTAATTATGAAAAGAATAGTATTTACCATCGCTTTAGGAATGTTACTTTTTGCTTGCGGAACTAGTAAAAAAAACATTAAAAATGATAAAGAACTACCAGAACATGCAGTAAGAATTGCAAACGATAGTTTAGAATATGAAATTATAATTATTGATATAGGATTTGATACTTATTTAAATTCTGTTGCCAAACCAATGAATTTTTATTCTCAAAATTTCTATGAAACAAAAAACAAATTTTATGTAACCGAATGGAACATAAGAGTTAGAAATCCTCAACGATTCAATCCATCTATCTATGAAAATGAAATAGACTATAATTTTTTTACAGACTATGGCTTAGAAGTAAATTACAAATTATATAATTACTTTAAGTTTGTTGAATACAAATACAAACAGCGTTTCCCTATTTCTAGAAATTTTTAGATATAAAAAGAAAAGCCAGCAAATTGCTGGCTTTCCTTTTATGCATTATTTCTTGTAACTACCCTTTTGTTACTTTCTTAATGTTAACTTTTACATCTTTTAAAGCTTCTATTTGTTTTTTCACAGATTCTTCTGTTCCTTCAAAAACAACCTCTTCAACTAAAGATTTTCCATTTTCAGAAGTAGTTGTAACTACAGTAGCTTTTACCGTTCCATCATCATTAGATTCCATTTCAACTTTTACTTCTTTTGTTACTTGCTCGGCTACTAATTCAGTAGCATCACTTTGAGATGAATAATCTGCTAATTTAACTGAATCTAAAGCAATACTTGGTGCAATTACCAAAGCAACAACCGACATTAACTTTAATAAAATATTTAATGAAGGCCCAGAAGTATCTTTAAAAGGATCACCAACAGTATCTCCAACAACTGCAGCTTTATGAGCATCTGTTCCTTTTCTACCATCTTCTTCAATCATTTTTTTGGCGTTATCCCAAGCTCCACCAGCATTTGATTGAAAAATTGCCATTAACACACCACAAGTAGTAACACCCGCTAATAATCCTCCAAGCATTTCTGCTCCTCCAAGAAAACCAATTGCAACTGGAACTGCAATTGCTAATAAACCTGGTAAAACCATTTCTTTAATTGATGCTTTTGTTGAAATATCAATACATTTTCCGTAATCTGCAACTCCATCGGCAGCATCAAATATTTTTCTATCTTCAGCAGAAGCTTTGGACATATCTGAGTCATACTTACGCATAACTCCTAAGGCCGCCTTTAATTCAGGAATATCTCTAAATTGGCGACGAACTTCTTCAATCATTGCCATAGCAGCACGACCTACAGCGTTCATAGATAAAGCAGAAAAAACAAATGGCAACATTCCTCCAATTAATAAACCGGCCATAATATCAGGTCTAGAAACATCAATAGTTTTTACATTTGCTGTTTTCATAAAAGCGGCAAATAAAGCTAAAGCAGTTAACGCAGCAGAAGCAATTGCAAATCCTTTACCTACAGCTGCTGTAGTATTTCCAACAGCATCTAATTTATCTGTACGTTCTCTAACTTCGCTTGGTAATTCTGCCATTTCAGCAATACCACCAGCATTATCACAAATTGGTCCGTATGCATCAACTGCTAATTGGATTCCTGTATTTGCTAACATTCCTACTGCTGCAATTGCAATACCATATAAACCCGCAAAATAATGAGAAACCATAATAGCAGCTGCAATTAAAAGAATAGGAATCATTGTAGACATCATTCCAACTCCTAAACCAGCAATAATATTTGTTGCTGCTCCGGTTTCTGATTGTTTTACTATAGACATTACAGGTTTTTTACCAGTTCCTGTATAATATTCTGTAATTTTACCAACACCTAAACCAGCAATTAAACCAGCAATTGTTGCCCAAAATACACCCATAGCTCCAAAAGGTAAACCTTCTACAGTTTGTGGTATTAATGCATTAATTATAAAATAAGATGCTACAATCATTAATCCTGCGGAACCAAACTCCCCAATATTTAATGCTGTCTGTGGGTTTCCTCCATCTTTTACCTTTACAAAAAATGTTCCCAATATAGACATTACAATACCAACAGCTCCAAGAACTAAGGGCAAGTAAACAGCCCCTAAACCATCAAAATTAGGTGTTAAAATAAAAGCTCCCAACACCATTGTACCAATAATAGAACCTACATAAGATTCGAATAAATCGGCTCCCATACCTGCAACGTCTCCAACATTATCACCAACGTTATCTGCAATAGTGGCTGGATTTAAAGGATGATCTTCTGGAATACCAGCTTCAACTTTACCAACTAGGTCAGCTCCAACATCGGCTGCTTTGGTATAAATACCACCACCAACACGAGCAAATAACGCAATTGATGAAGCCCCTAATGAAAATCCTGAAAGTACATTTAATACCATTGATAAATTTTCGGCTCCAGACCACATTGATTGATATAACATAAATAAACTACTCAATCCTAAAATACCTAAACCTACAACACCTAAGCCCATTACAGCACCACCAGCAAAAGCAACTTCTAAAGCTTTACCTAATGAAGTCCTTGCTGCTTCTGTTGTTCTAACATTTGCTTTTGTGGCTACCCTCATTCCTATAAAACCTGCTAATGCCGAACAAATAGCACCAACTATAAATGATACTGCTACCATTCCATTAGAACCTGTTTCATTTGTTCCTTTAAAAAATAGTAAGATTGCAACTGCTACAACAAAAATAGCTAGAACCTTATATTCTGCTTTTAAAAAGGCCATTGCACCTGTTGCAATATTTTTGGCTATTCTTGCCATTTTTGCATCTCCTTCATTTTGTTTTGATACCCAAGCATTTTTTATAAAAACAAAAGCTAAAGCAACTAACCCGAAAACGGGCAAAAATTTTACTAATAATTCCATTTGAATATTTGTTAGTTTTAATTAAATATTTGATTTCGCTAAAAATAGTAAAATGAACCTTATAAAAAAAACCACCTTTAAAAATTAAAGATGGTTCAATATTATTAAAAAAATCTTATGAATATTATATCGTAAAGGTTCTTTTCTTTTTATGTTCACTATTATCGTACCTTTCTACACATTCATTGTAAATCTTAATTGCAGCTTCTGCATTTCCCCATCCACCAGTATCAACTTTTTTCTTCTCTAAATCCTTATATACTTGGAAAAAATGTTCAATTTCCATAAGTCTGTGAGGATTTAAATCTGAAATATCTGCTCTCTTACTCCAAATTGGATCGGACACAGGAACACAAATAATTTTCTCATCAGGTCCTTTTTCATCCGTCATGTAAAAAACACCAATTGGTCTAACTTCCATAACAACCATTGGGTATGTTGGTTGGTGACCTAAAACTAAAACATCTAATGGATCCGAATCTAAAGCTAAGGTTTCTGGTATAAATCCATAATCTCCAGGGTACATCATAGATGAAAATAACATTCTATCGAATCTAATTTTGTGAAGTGTAAAATCATATTCATATTTATTTCTACTTCCTTTCGGTATTTCAATTAACACATCAAATGTTATTGTTTTTTTTGCTTTAGCAGTCATTTTTTTTATTTTTTAATTTGTGCAAAAATACAAAAATCATATTCTTTGCCACTTATTTTTGTAACGATTTTTAAAAGTGGAATCCAAAAGCACCCTTTACGGCAAAATTATTTGCATTTGGAACATTTCTATGGTTCCCTCTCCAGCTAAAATCAATTCTAAAGACCTTAAAAATATTCCCTATTCCCACACTATATTCATAATATCCTTTTGTTGGCGCTACATAATTTATATTTGAAGCATTTAAAGCTCTATTTTTATCTGAAATTTCACCAATAACACCCTTAACACCAACAATTTCTCTTAAATTTAATTTTCGAATTAATGGAATTCTCGACAAAAATCTTCCATTAAAACTATGTTCAATATGGAGTGATGCATAAGTATCCGTTACAAATTCATAATAATCAAGTAATGAATACGTGTTTTCAATAGTAAAATACGATTGATTTCCAGGTACTACATTTAATAACCCTAATGGAACTTCTCCAAATGTTTTACCTACTTCAAATGTTGTAAACATTCTACCAAAACCACCAATTAATATTGGCTGTCTATAATAAAATTGTATCCTTTGATAATCAAAATCACTATTTATAACCCCTTTTATTCCTTGAGAATAATTTAAAAATAATGTTGAGTATGTATCTGTTACCTCGTTACGCTCAACTCCATAACCTATAGTTTTTCTATTTGGCGTATATTTAATTGAAAAATTAACTTCGGATTGTATAACATCTGATTTACTTATAGTATTTGCTTTATCAACCCAATAATCTAAATTAAATGTTTCTGGAGATGCAGATTCTAATGTTCTATATGATGCGCCTAATTTAAACTCAAGGTTTTTCCAAGGTTCAATAGACATATAAAAATTAGATAAATTAATAGAAGTTAATTTACTATTGTCTCCACTTGCAAAAAACGAAGAAGAAGCAAAACTCCTTCCTAATACATCATTTGTAGTTGTTAAACTTACTCCTATTTGCTCTACATCTCTTCTATTTCCTCCACCAATTATAAACCTACTTTTGGGGTTTAGCATCCATTTACCGGATAATCCATATTTAAACTTGTCGTCATCAAATCCATATGCTGTATAACCTTGTAACCTCCAAGGTTCGTTACCTCCTAAATAAGTTCTTCCTCCAACTCTTAAACGCAATCCTTCAACATCATTTTTTCCAATTGTAGAATAAATGGATCCAAAATCGAACTTGTTAAACTCAATATATCCGGAACCTAAAATTGAAATCGCATTGTAAATCTTTTTGAACTTTGGCACCGTTGTTAGAGTATCTAACATTTTGTAGATACCTAATTCATTTTTATTCAATTTCTCTTGCCTACTTTCTTTCCAAAATTCATCCTTTTTATTATAAATTTTATCGTCATAAACATTTATACTTTTTGTATAAAATTTTGATGGTTTCTCTTCGTCAAATTTATAATCCTTGTACATAGTTGTTCTTCTTCCATATACTCCTTTTGATTTATCTTTTTTATTCAAACTAAAATCGGATAACATATAATCTCTTTTTAATAAAAAAACAGAGTCATTCAAAACATCAAATTCTTGTTCAATATAAATATCTTTTACCCAGTTAATATTAGCGCTTCGAGTGGCTTGCATATTAATTTCTTTTATGGCGAAAGTTGAGTCATTTACCCAAAAATCTCCTTTAAAAGTTAATTCGCTTTTTCTACGCGGATAATATAAAATATTGTAGCACCATTTATTATCAATATAAGCACTATCGGTTAACACGTAATTATAGGTAGAAACTCCTGATGCTTTTGATATTGGACTAACAAAACTCTTGTCGAAAATTTTAATATAACTATCATAAATATCATAGTCTACATATAAATCTTTAATAAATGCAATTACATTTTGATTTGAATTAAATCCTGAATTTTTATTTGCAACTAAATCTTCTCGAAGTTTATGTCCATCCTTATTTTTACCATAAGAATTATATACAGATTCATTAATAAAAATTGGTAAAAAAGCTTTTCCTGTAATTCTAGAAGTATCTATACTATTAAAAACAAACTCCATTCCTTTAAAAAGTTTATTTTTCATTAAAACACTATCCACATTATTCATATCAAACTCCAACTTTTCATACTTTTCGTACTGATATTGATCAAATAGGTGTATTCCATTTCTACGTTTTTTCTCCCAAACCTTTTTCAATATCTCAATTGCCGGATTTCCTTTTTTCTTAACCTTTCCAGTATAAATAAAAACCTCCTTTAACTGTGATGCGGATTCATTTAAAACAATTTTTAAATTAAAATCGCGACTTTTAACTACAATAGTTTTAGTCTCGTAACCTAAAAATGACACTTCTATTTCATTGTAATTTTTATCAGATTCAAGATAAAATTTTCCATTTTCATCTGAAACCGTACCTGTAGTAGACCCAACAAATAAAATATTTGCAAAAGGAATTGACTGGTTCTCAGAATCTAAAACAACTCCGCTTATTTTAACCTGTGAATAAACAACAGTGCTAAACATTAAAACCAATGTGTATATAATTTTTCTCATAAATAAAAAATTCCTTTCAGATTGAAACCTGAAAGGAATTACTAACGCAATTTTTATACCTTTATTTTATGTACATTACATCTTTAACAGCTTTAACAACATCGTTAAAGTTTGGCAACCATTCTTCCATTAAAACTGGAGAATATGCTGCAGGAGTATCAGCTGTTGTTATTCTTCTAACTGGTGCATCTAAATAATCAAATATATTTTCCTGTACTTGGAAAGTAATTTCAGATGAAACACTAGCAAATGGCCAAGCTTCTTCCAAAACAACTAATCTATTTGTTTTTTTAACTGAAGTAAAGATAGCTTCAAAATCCATTGGTCTTACTGTACGCATATCAATAATTTCACAAGAAATTCCTTCTTTTTCTAGAACATCTGCTGCTTTATAAGCTTCTTTTATAATTTTACCAAAAGAAACAATAGTTACATCAGTACCTTCTCTTTTAATATCTGCCACTCCAATTGGAATTAAATATTCACCTTCTGGTACCTCCATTTTATCTCCGTACATCTGCTCCGACTCCATAAAAATAACAGGATCATTATCTCTTATAGCAGATTTTAATAAACCTTTTGCATCATATGGGTTGGACGGCACAATAACCTTTAATCCTGGTGTATTTGCAAACCAATTTTCAAATGCTTGAGAATGAGTAGCTCCTAATTGACCTGCCGATCCTGTTGGACCTCTAAATACAATAGGACAATTTAATTGCCCACCTGACATTTGTCTAATTTTTGCCGCATTATTAATAATTTGGTCAATACCAACTAATGCAAAGTTAAATGTCATAAACTCAACAATAGGTCTATTTCCATTCATAGCAGCTCCAACAGAAATTCCTGCAAAACCTAATTCGGCAATTGGAGAATCAATAACTCTCTTTGCGCCAAATTCATCTAGCATTCCCTTTGAAGCTTTATATGCACCATTATATTCCGCAACTTCTTCTCCAATTAAAAAGATGGATTCATCTCTTCTCATTTCTTCACTCATTGCTTCACAAATAGCTTCTCTAAATTGTAATGTCTTCATTATATAATTTTTAAGGAATTGCAAAAGTAAGCAATTCTATAATTACTGTCAAAAAAATAATTGTTTTTAAAAAATACTATGCGCGCATAGTATTTTTTAAAAAAAGTAGTATATTCGTAAAAATTAAATGTGTAAGTCATTAATTTTATATTCAAAATCTAAAAAAATATCAAAATGAAAATATTAGTTTGTATTAGTCATGTTCCGGATACTACATCAAAAATAAATTTTTCGGAAAACAACACAAAATTCGATAGTAACGGCGTTCAATATGTAATAAATCCATATGACGAATTTGCCTTAACACGAGCAATGTGGTTTAAAGAAAAACAAGGAGCTACAGTTACAGTTGTAAATATTGGAAATGCTACAACCGAACCCACATTACGCAAAGCATTGGCCATTGGTGCTGATGAGGCTATTAGAGTAAATACTGAAGCAATTGATGGATTTGCAGTTGCAAAAGAAATTTCTGAAGTTGCAAAAAATGGAGGTTTCGATATAATTTTAGCTGGAAAAGAATCTATTGATTACAACGGAGGAATGGTTCCTGGAATGGTCGCCACGTTACTCAATTATAATTTTGTAAATGCCTGTATAGGACTAGAAATTGAAGGAAATAAAGCAACAATTTCAAGAGAAATAGATGGAGGAAAAGAACTTTTATCATGCAATTTACCAATTGTTATTGCAGGTCAAAAGGGACTTGTTGAAGAAAAAGATTTAAAAATTCCGAATATGAGAGGTATTATGATGGCTCGTAAAAAACCACTTACAGTAGTTGAACCAGTAAACAACGAATTAAAAACGTCAACAAATTCATTTGAAAAACCAGCAGCAAAATCTGCGTGTAAAATTGTAGATAATGTAGATGAATTAGTTAATTTATTGCATAACGAAGCAAAAGTAATATAAAATATTATGTCTAATTGGTTGAATAATTAATCAACTTTAATAAAATCAACAATTGAACAATTAAACAATTAAAACAAAAAAATATGTCAGTTTTAGTTTTTGCCGAATCAACTTCGGAAGGAAAATTCAAAAAATCTTCGTTTGAAGTTACTTCTTACGGAAAAAAAATAGCAGAACAATTATCAACAAACTTAGTGGTTTTAACTATCAATGCCACTGAAAACGATTCATTATATAACTATGGAGCAGAAAAAGTTTTGAATGTCTCTAAAACCAATTTAACTTCTTTTAATGCAAAAACATATGCATCCATTATTAAACAAGCCGCAATAAAAGAAAACGCTAAGGTAGTAATAATTGATTCTAACATTAATGGACTTTATTTAGCGCCTATTGTGGCTGTAAAATTAAATGCAGGTTATGCGAGTAATGCGGTGGAAATTCCAAGTTCGGTTTCGCCTTTTACAGTTAAACGAAAAGCATTTTCAAATAAAGCCTTTAACAATTGTACAATTTCTACAGAAATTAAAATAGTTGGGTTGGCCAAAAATTCTTACGGAGTTGTTGAAAATTTGGTTTCAGGAACAACTGAAGATTTTTCTCCTGAAATAGCTGAAAGCAATATAAAAGTTGAATCGGTTGAACAAACAACTGGAAAAGTAACTATTGCAGATGCCGATATTGTTGTTTCTGGTGGTAGAGGTTTAAAAGGACCTGAAAACTGGGGAATGGTTGAAGAATTAGCAACTATATTAGGAGCTGCAACTGCATGTTCAAAACCGGTTTCTGATTTGGGATGGAGACCTCATAGTGAACACGTTGGACAAACAGGTAAACCCGTTGCTTCAAATTTATATATTGCAATAGGAATATCAGGAGCTATTCAACATTTAGCAGGTATAAATTCTTCTAAAGTTAAGGTTGTTATTAATACAGATGCCGAAGCTCCATTTTTTAAGGCCGCAGATTATGGTATTGTTGGAGATGCTTTTGAAGTGATACCTAATTTAATAGAAAAGTTAAAAGAATTTAAAGCAAATAACGCATAATTTTATTAAATTGTGCCTCTTAACAAGGCTGTCTAATTATTGGCATAATTGTCCTTTGATTAGACAGCCTTTTTTGCTAATTTTAACTTATGAGTTTAGTTCGTCTAAATATAAAGGGAATATCTTATAGTCAAACACAAAGTGGTGCTTATGCTTTGGTTTTAAGTGAAGTAAATGGTAATAGAACATTACCAATAGTTATAGGTGCTTTTGAAGCACAATCTATTGCAATTGCATTAGAAAAAGAAATAAAACCTCCACGTCCATTAACCCACGATCTTTTTAAAACATTTGCGGATAGATTTAAAATTACTATTAAACAAGTTATTATTCATAAATTAGTTGATGGTGTTTTTTATTCAAGCTTAATTTGTGAAAGCGATGAAATTGAAGAAATTATAGATACTCGAACTTCAGATGCCATTGCTCTTGCAACAAGATTTAACGCCCCAATTTTTACTTATGAAAACATTTTAGATAAGGCGGGTATTTATCTTAAAATGAAAGATGAATTAAATCCTGCGGTTGAGGATGAGCTTGAAATTGAAAAAATAATTGAAAAACCAGAAACTGAAAAAGAATCAACTTTTTCAGGAGATAGTTTAAAAGAATTAAATGAGAAACTAAGCCAAGCCGTTTTAAATGAAGATTATGAGTTAGCAGCCAAAATTCGTGATGAAATAAATAAACGCACAACTTAACAAAAAACAAAATATGTTTAAAAAAATTGGGCTTTTTGCCCTTCTATTTTTTAGTCTACTCTCTGCTAATGCACAAGATTTAACAGCATCAACATTAATTGAAAATCAAGGTTTTTCTTTTAACTCGTTATGGCGAGGAGTTTTAGGAATGATTTCCTTGTTGGTAATAGCCTATTTATTTAGCAACAACCGAAAAGCAATAAATTGGAAAACTGTTGGAGCTGGTTTAACAGCTCAGTTATTAATTGCAGTTGGCGTATTAAAAGTTCCTTTTGTTCAAGCTATTTTTGAATTTGTTGGTGGAATATTTACAAATATTTTAGATTATACATCAGCAGGAAGCGTATTTTTATTTGGTGATTTAATGAATATTGAATCCTATGGATTTATTTTTGTTTTTCAAATATTACCAACAATAATTTTCTTCTCGGCGCTTACATCATTATTATTTTATTTAGGTGTAATTCAAGTAATAGTTAAAGGAATGGCTTTACTTTTAACTAAATTATTAAAAATTTCCGGAGCTGAAAGTTTATCTGTTGCAGGTAATATATTTTTAGGACAAACAGAAGCTCCTTTAATGATAAAAGCCTACTTGGAACGCATGAATAAATCCGAAATACTACTAGTTATGATTGGTGGTATGGCAACTGTTGCAGGAGGAGTTTTAGCTGCCTACATTGGTTTCTTAGGAGGTAATGACGAAGTACTACGTTTACATTTTGCCAAACATTTACTTGCCGCATCAGTTATGGCTGCCCCTGGAGCAATTGTAATTTCCAAAATGTTATTTCCCCAAACCGAAAAAATTAATACTGATGTAAAAGTATCGCAAGACAAAATTGGATCAAATATATTAGATGCCATTGCAAACGGTACTACCGAAGGTTTAAAACTTGCCGCAAATGTTGCCGCAATGTTATTAGTATTTGTAGCTATAATTGCAATGTTAAACGGAATTTTAGGTTGGGTTGGAGACATTACAAATCTTAATGCTTGGATGGCATCAAATACGCCGTACCAATCTTTTTCATTAGAATCAATTTTAGGGACAATTTTCGCACCATTAATGTGGCTAATTGGTGTTGCAACTGAAGATATTATGTTAATGGGACAACTACTAGGTATTAAACTTGCTGCGAGTGAATTTGTTGGATATATTCAACTCGCTGAACTTAAAAATGTTGCCAACGTAACACACCTTACTTATAACAAATCTGTAATTATGGCAACCTATATGCTTTGTGGGTTTGCCAATTTTGCTTCCATTGGTATTCAAATTGGAGGTATTGGTTCACTAGCTCCAGGACAAAGAAAAACATTATCCGAATTCGGTATCAAAGCTTTAATTGGAGGTTCAATTGCATCGCTTTTATCAGCAACTATTGCAGGAATGATAATTGGGTAAATTTTAAAAGGTTGTTTATTAATAGAAAAGAAGATTATACCAATTAAACACCTAAACAAATAAACGTAAATAATGAAACAATATTTAGATTTAATAAAACACGTTCAAAAAAATGGAACTTTAAAAGAAGATAGAACAGGCACTGGTACCAAAAGTATTTTCGGTTACCAAATGCGATTTGACTTAAATGAAGGTTTCCCAATGGTAACTACTAAAAAATTACATTTAAAATCTATTATTTATGAATTATTATGGTTTTTAAAAGGTGATACTAACATTGCGTATTTACAACAAAATGGAGTTAAAATATGGGATGCCTGGGCAAACGAAAATGGTGATTTAGGACCTGTTTATGGCCATCAATGGCGCAATTGGAACAGCGAAGGAATTGATCAAATTAAAGAAGTAATTAACACTATAAAAACCAATCCGGACAGCAGAAGAATGTTGGTTTCGGCTTGGAATCCAAGTGTATTACCTGACACCTCTGTTTCATTTTCTAAAAATGTAGCCAATGGTAAAGCAGCCCTTCCTCCTTGTCATGCATTTTTTCAATTTTATGTAACTGATGGAAAGTTATCTTGTCAGTTATACCAAAGAAGTGCCGATATATTTTTGGGCGTACCATTTAATATTGCTTCTTATGCCCTATTAACAATGATGATGGCGCAAGTTTGTGATTTACAATATGGAGATTTTGTTCATACTTTTGGAGATGCCCATATCTATACCAATCATACCGAGCAAATTGAGTTACAATTATCACGTGAGCCAAGAGCATTACCAACAATGAAAATAAATCCAGAAATTAAAAATATTTTAGATTTCAATTTTGAAGATTTCACATTAACAAATTATAATCCTCACCCACATATTAAAGGCAAAGTTTCGGTATAAATTTTTACGATTTTAAAATTAGAAATTGCTAAATATTTAACAATTTTAAATGATACTACTAAAATTTAATTTTAGTAACTTTATTATTGCTCAATAAAATTTTATAAAAATGAATAATGAACAGCACGAATTATATGAAAATGCGAGAAAACGTACGAAGCAAAAAAAACGCTTGTACTATCATTTTGTTTTGTTCCTAGTAGGTTCTGTATTTTTAATTGCATTAAATAAACTATTAAAGGTAGGAGAAACTTACTTCGAAAATTGGTTTGTTTGGGCTATAGTTTTTTGGTTATTTTTATGGATATTACATTTTGTAAACGTATTTGTAACAAACAAGTTTATGGGTAAAGATTGGGAACGACAACAAACAGAAAAGCTTGTTTTAAAACAAGAAATTAAAATTGCAAAATTAGAGAAGGAAATCGCACGAGAAGCCAAATTAAAAGCTGAAAGCGAAGAATATGCTGATGAATTAAAAAAAAAGGAAAATCAACAACTGAACGACAAGGAAAACAAATGATAACAATTATAGCAGCAGTTGCAGAGAATAATGCTTTGGGAAAAAATAATCAACTCATATGGCATTTACCTGCAGATTTAAAAAGATTTAAACAAGTTACTTTAAACCATAATGTTATTATGGGAAGAAAAACATTTGAGTCACTTGGAAAACCTTTACCAAATAGAACTAATATTGTTATTACAAGAAATAACCAGTATAAGGCCGAAAATTGCATAGTTGTAAACTCGTTAGAAGAAGCTCTAAAAGTTTCGAAAAATGATGAAAACCCATATATTTTAGGTGGTGCTGAAATTTATTCTCAAGCAATAAAAATTGCTGATAAATTAGATTTAACTTTTGTCCATCACACATTTAATGCTGATGCCTTTTTTCCTGAAATTGATAAATCAATATGGATAGAAAGCTCAAGACAAGATTTTAAGGCCGATGATAAAAATAACTATGATTATAGTTTTGTGTCCTTTATTAGAAAATAAAAAAAAGACCTCATTAAAATGAGGTCTTTTTACCAAACTAAACTTAACAAAATAAAATTATATTTTTAGATAGAAATTGTTTCGTAAAAATTTTTATTTCCAGTTCGTAAAACTAATTTATAATTACCTGGTAAAAGGTTTTTAAAACTTAATCTACGTTTTAAAATATTAGATTCTTCTTTCAAAATTTCATTGTATAATAAATCATTGTTTAAATCATAAACAGATATTTCTAAACTCTCATCTGTCTTTGCAAATTGTGAAATAGAAACTAGTTTATCTTTTGTAACCACAACTGGTTTATAATAAACAACTTCTTTCTCTTTGCTTATTTCAACAGTATGTTTTAAAACTACAAAAGGAATTCTTTTAATTTTCGTTAAACTTTCAACTTCTAAAGAATAATGACCATTAGGCAAACTTTCTAAATCAAATTTTCTACTTAGTTTTGAGTCCTGTAATTTTTCACTATGTAATACAAATCCAGATTCATCTTTAACTGATAGCTCCACAATATTTAAATTTCCTTCCATAGTAAATTGAACAAACTTCGAATTTACAACATCAACCTTAATACTTGGATCATTGCTTTTTGCCATTGTTATTGTTGTAACAAAAATTGTTGCAATCAATAAACTTTTTCTAATTAAATTTTTCATAATTAATAATTTTTAAAATTAGTATGCTACAAATGTATGTTCGATTAATTGAATAAATTACTAGCCAATTCTCATATTTATGTGTTTTTTTACCCCTTAATCGTATTAATTTAGTGTTAAGTTAATTTAACACACTTTAAAGGCAATTTTAATCTACTTTTTACCTCTATTATTTAAAAAATTATTTCTTCACTCATTTTTATAAGCGAGCTATTAGTAGCATATTTTGTATGTTATATTCCCTTAAATTTATGTTAAAACACATCTAAAGGTTAATTTAAAATACAAAAAAGGCAATTTTATATATATAAACACATAATTAATAGTTAATTTTGTACATAATGTAATTTCTTATGAAGAATATTAAACCAACTTTTAAAAAGTTAAACCCCGAATTTGGAAGCTCAATAAGAGTTAAACATAATTCTCAAAAAGTAGAAGGAGATACACCTTTTTGGCATTTTCATCCAGAGCTAGAATTAATATATGTAAACAAAGCAAAAGGAAAAAGGCATATAGGTAGTCATTTATCTTATTTTAATAATAGTCAATTAATATTAATTGGAGCCAATTTACCGCATAGTGGATTTACTGATGGATTTACTACAAACGGAACTGAAACAGTTATTCAGTTTAAGGAAGATTTTTTAGGAGAGAATTTTGTAAACCTTCCGGAAATGACTTTGGTGAAGTCACTTTTTGCAAAAGCAAAAAAGGGTATACTTTTTAATATTGAAGCTAAAAAAGAGATTGGACCTAAAATTGAAGATCTTATCAATTATAATGGAATTGATAGAATAATCCATTTTTTGGAAATTTTAAAAGATTTAGCACGCACAAAAGATTACTCTTTATTAAATGTTGATGGTTTTGCATTTGAAATTGAACCACAAGACAATAAAAAAATTGACATCATATTTAATTTTGTAAGTAACAATTTTAAAAGGTCTATTCCCTTAGATGAAATAGCGGAAAAGGTAAGCATGACAGTTCCTGCATTTTGTAGATATTTTAAAAAATCGACCAACAAAACATTTACTCAATTTGTAAATGAATTTAGGATTGTTCACGCCACAAAACTTCTTGCAGATAGCCAATCGAGTATTACGGAAATATGTTTTGAAAGCGGGTTTAATAATTTTTCACACTTTAACAAACTTTTTAAAAAATTTACAGGCCAAAGTCCGTTAAAATATAGAAATGAGATGAAGCAACTTCTTGTTCAAAAATAAGTAACATTATAAACAAGTTTATTAAAAAAGGGATCCAATTTGGTTCCCTTTTTTTAATTTATATGTATTGTTAAATAACACAAAAGAAAATGGGGTCTAATAAAAATTAGACCCCATTAACAAGTTAACCAAATATATAATAGTATTATGACGTACTCTTAACAAATACCCTAAAATATTACACTACAAAGATATATTTACATTGAACTTTATACTACATCATAATTCGCTGCTTTATATGTTTTTTTAACATAGTAAAAGTTATTTTACCTCTTAACGTTAATTTAACATATTTTTATAGCGAATATTTTATTATTTTTCTTATTTAATTTCAAGAATATAAGGCATTCTAGCTTGGATTCCCCTTACTTTAGTTATTTGTTTTAGATTTTCATAAATTTTAAAATTTTCCTTACCAAACTCCTCAATCATTAATTCTTCTCTAGTCTTTACAAAAGGTAAACTTTGAAATTTATCTTCTAAATCCACGTTATAATTAGGATAATTACGCACTTTATAGTCTGTTACTTCGGCTAATTCAGCTGCATAAATAATTGCATCGTTTAAATTTCCAAGCTCATCAACTAGTCCGTTCTCTAAAGCTTCAACTCCAGACCAAACACGACCCTGTGCAACGCTATCAACTTTTGCAACCGGAATATTTCTTCCTTTGGAAACGCGATCTAAAAAGGTTGTATATATTTGCTCAACACCTTCTTTAGTTACAGCACGAAATTCATCGGTCATAGGTTCAAATACACTATATGAAGGACTTTTATTGGTACTTACTTGCTCTGCATTAATTCCAATATTTTCTGCCAATTCACTAATATTTGGAATTACTCCAAAAACACCAATTGATCCAGTTATAGTTGTTGGTTCTGCAAAAATTTTATTTGCATTACAAGAAATATAATAACCACCTGAAGCAGCAACATTACCCATTGAAACAACTATTGGTAATTCTTTTCGAGTTAATTCTAATTCTCTCCAAATTAATTCGCTAGCTAAGGCACTTCCTCCTGGCGAATTTACTCTTAGAACTATTGCTTTAACTTTCTTATCTTTTCGTACCTTTTTTAATGCATTAATAATTAAATCTTGACCAATAAAATTCTCATCACCTTTACCATAAATAATTTCGCCTTGTGCATAAATAACAGCAATTTTATTAGAAGCGGAGGATTTTATTCGGCCTTTACCAGTAGAAATATAATCTTTTAGGCTAATTTTATTTAATTTCCCATCAATATTAGTATTTGTTAATACTTTTAATCCATCAACATATTCATCTAAATATAATTTTCCATCTACCATATTACTTTCAATTGCCAAATCAGAATTTCGTGTTAGTAGATTATCTGCAATTGTGTTTAACTCTTCAACAGTTTTGTTTCTGCTTATTCCAATCTCTACAAGCATTTCATTCCAAATAGAGCTTAAAAATGCAACGGTTTGTTCGCGATTATTATCACTCATTTCATTATATAAAAATGGCTCGACAGCACTTTTATATTTACCATGCCTAATTACTTCCATTTTAATTCCTGACTTATCTTGCAAATCTTTAAAGTATAATACTTCAGAAGACAAACCTTTAAAGTCTAAACTTCCAAATGGGTTTACAAAAAGAGAATCGGCCACAGAACATAAATAATAACTTTTTTGAGTATAACCATCGGCATATGATTGTATAAACTTGCCTGATTCTTTGAAATCAATAAGTTTATTTCTAATAGCTTGTGTTTGAGCTATTCCACTATTTAAATTCATAATATTTAAACTAATACCTTCAATATTAGCATCGGTTTTTGCATTCTCAATAGCATTTAAAATTTCATTTAAACCAATCTTATTTTCATTAAAACCAAATATTTGATCAAAAGGATCATCACTTTTTGGTGCAAAATCTTTTACCTCTTCATTCAATTTTATTTCTAATATCGAATTTGATTTAATGGATATTTTTTCCGTTTCAGAAAAAACAGAAGCAATTAATATAAATAGTATAAATAATATACCAAGCGCAATTAAAGTACCAAAAATTGATGCTAATAAGTTTCTTAAAAATTTCATAAGAATTTGTTTTTTGAATTAAAAACTTAAATGTTTATAAGTTGAAGAGCAAAGATATATTTTTAAATAATACTTTTCTTTTCTTTGTACTGAGTTTATGAAAATATTAAGATCAACATACCTATCATTAGGAAGCAATAAAGGTAATTTGCTTCAAAATTTACAAGATGCAATTGACCTAATTGCAGAGCAAATAGGATGCATTTGTAAAGTGTCATCTATTTATAAAACAGCTTCTTGGGGTTTTGTAAGTGACGATTTCTATAATATTTGTGTTGAGGTTACAACTTCTTTAAATCCCGAAAATTTATTAGAAACAATTCATAAAATCGAGAAAAAAATTGGTCGCCAAAAAAAAATAATTTCTGAATATGAAGCAAGGCCGATTGATATTGATATTTTATTATTTGAACAGGAAATTATTTTTTCAAAATATTTAAGTGTTCCCCACAAGGAAATGCTAAACAGAAAATTTGTGTTGGTACCTTTAGCTGAAATAGCTCCAAATCTTATTCATCCTATTGAAAAACAGCAAATTAAAGTTTGCTTAAAAAAATGTACAGATTCTTCAACTATTGAAAAATTAGATTTTAAAATTAAACGACCAATTTCAATTTCTGAAAAATACAATTTTATAGCAATTGAAGGAAATATTGGCGCAGGCAAAACTACTTTAACAAAAATGATTGCTGAGGATTTCAATGCAAAGAAAATTTTAGAACGTTTTGCCGATAATCCTTTTTTACCAAAATTTTATAATGACAACGAACGTTATGCATTTCCTTTAGAAATGAGTTTCTTGGCTGATAGATATCAACAACTTTCTGATGATTTGGCCCAATTTGATTTGTTTAAGAACTTTATTGTATCCGATTACTATATATTTAAATCGTTAATTTTTGCTCAAGTAACTTTACAAAAGGAAGAATATTTTTTGTACAGAAAAATGTTTGACATTATGTATAAAGAAATTACTAAACCCGATTTATACATTTATTTATATCAAAACACACCTCGTTTAATTGAAAATATAAAATATCGCGGCAGAGACTACGAACAAAATATATCACCTGAATATTTAGATAAAATTCATAAAGGTTATGTTGGTTTTATTAAAACTGAAGAAAAACTAAACACTTTAATTATTGACGTCTCAGATAAAGACTTTGTAAACAACACTGAAGATTATAACCAAATAATAAAACAAATTGCAAATGCGTAAATCTATTTTTTTAGCTCTAGTTTTTCGGCAAAATAGTCGCAAAAATCACGCATAGTAGCACTCATTTTATCATCATTTGTAGCTCTTTCAAAAGAATTTGCCATTGAAACTAATGTTTGGTGATAAAATTGTTTCATTTCATCAATAGGCATATCTTTTGTCCACAAATCCATTCTTAAGGTATCTTTACCTTTCGAATCCCAAACAGAAATCATTAAAGCTTTTGCTTCTTCATTTTTAATTCCTCCTTCTTCTGCGGTCCAATTTAATTCTTCTGGAACTTTATTTTCATCTAAACCTACTGTAAATTCAATTTTCGATTTATGGATTACTGCCATTATTTTTTTGGTTTATATTTAGATTTTTTAAATATCTCTATTGCTTCTGTTTCCAAAAGTTGCTGCAAAGTTACATTATTATTTTTCATATACGATTTAACAATTTGCCAACCTAGCCATACTCCTATTCTTCCGGGCGACTCTTTATCAATGTCAATAAAAAATTTAGAAAAAGGAGCTTCATCAATAAATCTAGCATTTAGCTTTGAATCGGAACTGTACAATAACTCATTTTCAATAAAAAATTTCCAAATTTCGCTTTCATTATTTTCTGCCCATTGTAATTGGTCTTTTAAATAGCCTATTTTATTAAAATTAGACACATCAGGTAAATAACAATCTAATAAATACATTTTTTTTCCTTCATCAATTAACACATCAATAAATTGTCTTTTAATAGTTGGATTAAAATATTTTAACCCTATTTCTTTAGAGACGTCAACTATTAATTGGGTTCTATTAAAATTACGCGAAATATACTTCGGAAAATCATAATAAAACTCACTTTCTTCACCCAGGTATAAATCTAAACCAATAAATAATAAACTATCCGCATAAACTACTTTACTTTTATAGTCAACACTAGTTATTAGTGTTATAATTTTTGGTTCCTTAAAATTAGCATGATAATACTTAATATGTTTAAACAAATCTGCCAATAAAGTTTTTTCTAATTGAAAATCACCAAAAACTTCCTGAGATTTATTAAACAAAGCTCTTTCATCTTTGTTATTAATTTTTGCCAACCATATACTATCTGGAGTATATGCTGGAAACAAAAAAGGAAACTCATCCTTAAGACTTGATAATGTGTTATTTGAAGAACTGAAAAACTTCTTTTCAAATCTCTCTACTTTTACATCAACATTAATATTTGAAACATCCAACTTCGGTTTCACCTCTCTTTTACAAGAAAAAAGTATTAATAAAATAATCGCTACTCCTAAATATTTGTTCATTAATTTCTATATTTACATTTCATTTTTTTAAAACGATAAAATTACTAAAAAAGTTTAATTATGAATTCAGAAAAAGTTGTTGACCATATTGTTTCTTGGCTAAAAGATTATGCTACTAACGCAAAAGTAAAAGGATTTGTTGTTGGAATTTCTGGAGGAATTGATTCAGCTGTTACTTCTACTTTGTGTGCAAAAACCGGATTTCCAGTTTTATGTGTTGAAATGCCAATTCATCAAGGAGAAAATCAAGTTTCAAGAGCAAAAGAACATATTTCACAACTTAAAAATAAATACACTAAAGTTAGCTCCATAGAAATTAATTTAACAAACACTTTTGAAGAGTTTAAATCTGTTGTTCCCTCAATTGAAGATACAGCAACAGTAAATATGTCTTTAGCAAATACAAGAGCACGCTTACGCATGACAACCCTATACTATTTTGCTGGTTTACATGGTTATTTAGTAGCTGGAACAGGTAATAAAGTTGAAGATTTTGGTGTTGGTTTCTTTACAAAGTATGGAGATGGCGGTGTAGATTTAAGCCCAATTGCCGATTTAATGAAATCTGAAGTATATAAAATTGCGGCATATTTAAATGTTCCTTTAACTATTCAAAAAGCCGCACCAACTGATGGCTTATTTGGAGACAGTCGCACTGACGAGGACCAAATTGGAGCAAGTTACGACGAATTAGAATGGGCAATGAACCAAGCCGAATTAAACAAAACAGTTAATGATTTTACAGGAAGAGAAAAAGAAGTATTTTCAATCTTTACACAACGAAACAGAGCAAACAAACACAAAATGATAGCAATACCAGTTTGTGAAATACCAAAAAAATTAAAGTAACTATTTACAACTTAAATGTTACAACAGGTAACTTTGCGTGATTAGCTAAATCTTCACCAATACTACCATTAAATAAATGTGCTAATCCTCTTCTACCATGAGTGTTTAACACAATGATATCTGCTTCAATTAATTTAGAAAAATTTAATACACCTGCTTCAACAGAAATATCGTTATAAATATTTAAGGTAAAATCACCTAAATCAAACTCATTTATAAAACTTCTAATTGCATCACTAGAATCTTTTGTAGTTTCAAAATTATGAATGGTATTTATTTTTAATAAATGCAATTTCGCACCAAATTTGGCAGTAAAGTTTAATATATTTTGAAAAGCTTTTCTATTTTCAAGTTTAAAATTCGATGCAAATACAATATTTTCTATTTTAAAATCATCTACATCTTCTTTTATAACAAGTACTGGAATTTCAGAATTTCGTACAACTTTTTCGGTATTTGAACCAACTAATATCTCTTCAAGACCTGAAGCTCCTCTGGACCCCATAACTATCAAATCTACCTTATGCTTTGTGCTTTCAGAAATAATTCCATCATAAGCCTTATGAAAATGAACTGTCTCTTCCATTTCTAACCCCTCAAAAAATGGTAACTCTTTAAACTCTTCAAATCTTTCATGAGCTCTTTTTAAAAAAAGTAAGGCTGTAGGAGTATTATTTGATGTCCCAAAGCTTGTTGGATCAATAACCCCAGAAGGTAATTCTAACATATGTAACAAATATATTTTTGCATTTGTCCTTTTTGCAATACTTGCTGCCACTTTTGCTGCATACTCTGCTTGAATTGAAAAATCTACGGGAACTAATATTCTTTTCATATTTTAAGACTTTTTATAATTGGGTTATACGTAAAGTTAAGAATTTTAAATTAAAAAAGAATGATTTTTTACCAATTAAAAAATTGTTAGTATATTTGCACCGAATTATAAGAGATTTGAAGATTGGAGGGGACATAAAGTCCCCTCTTTTTATAATAATGGATAAAATAAAGATTAAGGAATTAGTAGATACCGCAATTGAAGAAAACCAAGAGTTATTTTTAATTGGCCTAAATTTTCTACCCGATAATAAAATTTATGTAGAGGTAGATGGAGACAACGGAATTTCATTACAAGAGTGCATAAGAATTAGCAGAGCTGTTGAACATAATTTAGATAGAGAAGAAGAAGATTTTTCACTAGAAGTTACCTCTCCAGATATTGCTAATCCACTAAAAGTAAATAGACAATACATCAAAAACCTTAACCGCATATTAACTGTTAAGTCTAAAGACTCTAAAGTTTTAGAAGGAACACTTAAAAATGTAAGTGAAGAAAGTATTGAATTGGAATGGAAAGCACGTGAACCAAAGCCTATTGGTAAAGGAAAAATTACAGTTGTAAAAAAAGCTACAATACCATTTACTGATATTTTAGAAGCTAAAGTGAAAATAATATTTTAACAAACAGAATGCATGGAAAATATAGCATTAATTGAATCATTTTCAGAATTTAAAGGAGAAAAAAGTATAGATAGAGTTACCTTAATGGCAATTCTAGAGGAAGTTTTTAGAGCTGCTTTGAAAAGAAAATTTGGATCTGATGACAACTTTGATATTATTATAAATCCAGATAAAGGAGATTTAGAAATTTGGAGAAATAGAGTTGTTGTTGCCGATGGCATGTCAGAAGACGATAATGAAGAGATTGAACTTGCCGAAGCACGTAAAATTGAACCAGATTTTGAAATAGGTGAAGACGTATCTGAAGAAGTGAAATTAATAGATTTGGGACGAAGAGCAATATTAGCTTTACGTCAAAACTTAATTTCTAAAATTCATGAACATGATAGCACAAACACTTTTAAACATTTTAAAGACTTAGAAGGAGATTTATATAGTGCCGAAGTTCATCATATACGCCATAATGCAATCATTTTATTAGATGATGATGGAAATGAAATAGTTCTGCCAAAAAGCGAACAAATTCGTTCTGATTATTTTAGAAAAGGTGATTCTGTTCGTGGAATTATTAAAACTGTTGAATTACGTGGCAACAAACCTGTTATTATTCTTTCCAGAACATCACCACAATTTTTAGAAAAATTGTTTGAACAAGAAATACCAGAAGTTTTTGATGGTTTAATTACAATTGAAGGCGTAGCACGTATTCCTGGTGAAAAAGCAAAAGTAGCTGTAGATTCATATGATGATAGAATTGACCCTGTTGGTGCATGTGTTGGTATGAAAGGATCTCGAATTCACGGTATTGTTCGTGAATTAGGAAATGAAAATATTGATGTAATTAATTACACTAAAAATGAGCAACTATTTATTGCAAGAGCTCTAAGCCCTGCAAAAGTTGTTTCTATGAAAATCCACCCTGAAGAAGGTAGAGAAGATGGTAAAAAAGGTAGAGTAGATGTATTTTTATTACCAGAAGAAGTTTCAAAAGCAATTGGGAAAAATGGAGTTAACATTCGTTTAGCATCTCAATTAACAGGTTACGAATTAGATGTTCAACGCGAAGGTGTTGAAACTGAAGATGACGTAGAATTAACCGAATTTTCTGATGAAATAGAAGCTTGGGTAATTCAAGAATTTAAAAATATTGGTTTAGATACTGCACGAAGTGTACTTGAAAAAGACGTAGCTGAACTCGTAAAAAGAACTGATTTAGAAGAAGAAACTATTTTAGAGGTTCAAAAAATATTAAAAGAAGAATTTGAAGATTAATTAATCATTCAATTTTTCAACAACAAATAGGCTAAAAATAAATCACATGGCTGAGAACAAAACATTGAGACTAAACAAAGTATTACGAGAATTAAATATCTCGTTAGATAGAGCTGTTGAGCACTTAAGCAGTAAAGGTATAGAAATTGACGCTAGACCAACAACAAAAATATCTAACGAAGAGTATGAAGTATTACTTGATGGTTTTCAAACTGACCGAAACAAAAAGGCTGCATCAAAAGAGGTAGGTGAAGAAAAGAGAAAGGAAAAGGAAGCCCTTAGACTTGCACTTGAAGCAAAACAAGAAAAGCAACGTCTAGAAGAGGAAGCTAAAAAAGTTGTGGTTAAGGCCAAAGCGGAAAAATTGGAAATAAAAACAGTAGGTAAAATTGATATTGAACCTAAAAAAGCAACGGAAGAACCTATTAAGGACGAAGTTGTTACTCCTGAAAAATCAGAAGTTAAAACTGTATCTCCAAAGACCGACGAACCAAAGCCAAATGTTGAGGAGGTTAAAAAAGAAGAACCAAAAATTGAGCCAATTAAAGAAACTCCCTTAGTTAAGGAAAAGCCTATTAAACCTATAGCTAAAGAAGTTCCTGTAAAGAAAGAAATAAAAAAAGTAGATACCCCAAAAGTAGAACAGCCAACTACTAAAAAGGAAGAGACTACTATTAAAAAGCCAGTTGTTAAAAAAGAAGAACCAGCAGCAAAAAAAGTAGAAGAAAAACCATCCGAACCTGCTCAGCCAGCGGCTCCTCAAACAATTGAAACTCAATACAAAAAATTATCAGGCCCTAAAATTACAGGTAAAACAATTGATTTAAAACAATTTGAAAAACCTAAGAAAAAGAAACCTGAACCAGCAGCCAAAAAAGAAAACTCTAATTCTGATGCCAATAAAAAGAAGCGTCGTAGAATTAAAAAAGCACCAATAACTGGCGCAAATCATGGCCCTAGAAAACCAGGAGGAGGAAATAGAGGACCACAAAGAGGCCCTAGAAGACCAATTGTTAAAGAAGAACCATCTGAAGCAGATGTTCAAAAACAAGTTAGAGAAACCTTAGAAAAACTTCAAGGTAAATCTAAAAAGGGTAAAGGTGCAAAATATAGACGAGATAAAAGGGATCAACACCGTCAACAAACGGATATTGATGCAGAATTACAAGCAATAGAAAGTAAAGTGCTTAAGGTTACCGAATTTGTAACTGTAAGTGAAATTGCAACTATGATGAATATTCCTGTAACTAATATTATTTCTACTTGTATGTCTTTAGGAATGATGGTTACAATGAATCAACGTTTAGATGCTGAAACTTTAACAATAGTTGCTGAAGAATTTGATTATACTGTTGATTTTGTTGGAGCTGAAGTAGAAGAGTCAATCGAAGCTCAAATCGATTCTGAAGAAGATTTATTAACAAGAGCACCTATTATTACAGTAATGGGACACGTAGATCACGGTAAAACTTCTTTACTAGATTATATTCGAGAAGAAAATGTTATTGCAGGTGAATCTGGTGGAATTACTCAACATATTGGAGCTTATGGAGTTGAACTTAAGAATGGTCAAAAAATTGCATTTTTAGATACACCTGGTCACGAAGCATTTACCGCAATGCGTGCTCGTGGTGGACAAGTAGCCGATATTGTAATTATTGTTGTTGCTGCCGATGACGATGTAATGCCTCAAACAAAAGAGGCCATAAGTCACGCACAAGCTGCAGGTGTTCCTATTATATTTGCAATTAATAAAATTGATAAGCCACATGCTAATCCAGATAAAATAAAAGAGCAATTATCGCAAATGAACTTGTTAGTTGAAGATTGGGGTGGAAAAATTCAATCTCATGATATTTCAGCAAAAATGGGTACTGGTGTTGATGAATTATTGGAAAAGGTTTTATTAGAAGCTGAAATGCTAGACTTAAAAGCTAATCCAAATAAGCGCGCCGTTGGAACAGTTGTTGAAGCTTTATTGGATAAAGGACGTGGTTATGTTTCAACTATTTTGGTACAAGAAGGTACTTTAAAAATTGGAGATTATATGTTAGCAGGTAAACATAGTGGAAAAGTAAAAGCTATGTTTGATGAACGTGGGAAAAATATGACTGAAGCAGGTCCTGCAACTCCCGTTTCAATTTTAGGATTGGATGGAGCTCCACAAGCTGGTGATAAATTCAATATATTTGAAGATGAAAAAGAAGCAAAACAAATTGCATCTAAGCGATCTCAATTACAACGTGAACAATCAGTTAGAACACAACGTCATATTACACTTGACGAAATTGGAAGACGTATTGCTTTAGGAGACTTTAAAGAATTAAATATTATTCTTAAAGGTGATGTTGATGGTTCGGTTGAAGCATTAACAGATTCATTCCAAAAACTTTCAACAGATGAAATTCAAGTTAATATAATTCATAAAGGAGTTGGTGCAATTACCGAATCGGATGTATTGTTAGCTTCTGCATCTGACGCAATTATAGTTGGATTTAACGTTAGACCGTCTGGAAATGCTAGAACTTTAGCGGATAATGAGGAGATTGACATCAGAACATATTCTATTATATATGCTGCCATTGAAGATTTAAGGGATGCAATGGAAGGTATGTTATCTGCTGAAATAAAAGAAGAAATTACAGGTAATGTTGAAATTAGAGAGATTTATAAAATTTCTAAAGTTGGTAATATTGCAGGTTGTATGGTGGTTAGCGGTAAAATAATGAGAAGTTCAAAAATTAGAATTATTAGAGACAGTGTTGTAATTCACTCTGGTGAACTAATGGCTTTAAAACGATTTAAAGATGACGCTAAAGAAGTTACCAAAGGATATGATTGTGGTATTCAAATTAAAAACTACAATGATATTGAAATAGGTGATGTTATTGAAGCTTACCAAGAAGTTGAGGTTAAGAAGAAACTTAAGTAAAAAATATTATAAGTAAAAAAAAAGCTAGATTTTAAAATCTAGCTTTTTTTATTTGCTAATTGTCCACAAGCGGCATCAATATCCTTTCCTCTGCTCCTTCTTACATTAATAACAATATCATTCATTTCTAAGATACTAATATAATCTTCGATTGCCTGTGATTTTGCCTGCTGAAATTCTCCATCGTCAATAGGGTTGTATTCAATTAAATTAACTTTACAAGGTACATACTTGCAAAATTTAACCAATGCATTTATTGCTTCCCTATCATCATTAATACCATCCCATACAACATATTCGTAAGTAACTCTACTCCCTGTTTTATCGTACCAATACTTTATAGCTTCTCTTAAATCCTCTAAAGGAAAAGCTTTACTAAATGGCATAATTCTATTTCGTACTTCTTCAATTGCAGAATGTAAGGAAACAGCTAAATTAAATTTAACACCATCATCTGCTAATTTTTTAATCATTTTTGGCACTCCCGATGTAGAAACTGTAATTCTTTTAGGTGACATTCCTAAACCCTCTGGCGAAGTGATTTTTTCAATTGAAAGAAGCACATTTTTATAATTCATAAGTGGTTCTCCCATCCCCATAAAAACAATATTTGATAATTTATGGTTGAAATATAATAGGCTCTCTTGATTAATTGCGGCTACTTGGTCATAAATTTCATCAGGGTTTAAATTTCGCATTTTTTTTAACCTTGCAGTAGCGCAAAAAAGACAGTCTAAACTACAACCTACCTGGCTCGATACGCAAGCGGTTGTTCTAGATTCAGTTGGAATTAAAACAGACTCAACAATTAAGCCATCATGTAACTTTACTGCATTTTTAACTGTTCCATCGGAACTTCGCTGAATGTTATCAACTTTTATATGATTAATTACAAAATTTGTTTGAAGTATCTTTCTAGTCTCTTTAGATATATTGGTCATATCATCAAAAGAATGGGCGTTTTTACTCCAAAGCCATTCATAAACCTGATTCCCACGGAATGCTTTATCTCCATTCTCAACAAAAAACTCTCGAATTTCGTCCTTTGTTAATGCCCGTATATCTTTTTTTGGTATCATTTTAAAATTGTGTTTATAAAAAGATTCCCGCATATGCGGGAATCAAATTATTAAATTTCAAACATTTAAAATATTAAATTATTAACATGGCATCACCATATGAATAAAATTTATATCCTTCTTTAACTGCTTCATCATAAGCTTCCATTAAAAAATCATATCCAGCAAATGCAGCGGCCATCATCATTAAAGTAGACTTAGGTGTATGAAAATTAGTAATCATACAGTTTGCAATACTAAAGTCATAAGGAGGAAAAATAAATTTATTTGTCCAACCATTAAAAGAGTTTAAATGAGCATCAGAAGATACAGAACTTTCAATAGCTCTCATAACAGTTGTTCCTACTGCGCATACTCTTTTTTTAGCATCTATTGCGTTATTAACTATTTCTACTGTTTCATCTGGAATCATTGCTTGTTCTGAATCCATTTTATGTTTGGATAAATCTTCCACTTCAACAGCACTAAAAGTACCTAAACCAACGTGTAATGTTACTTCCGCAAAATCAACACCTTTTATTTCTAAACGCTTCATCAAGTGTTTTGAAAAGTGCAATCCTGCAGTTGGAGCGGCTACAGCTCCTTCATGTTTAGCATAAATTGTTTGATAACGTTCTTCATCATCCTCTTCAACTTCTCTCTTTATATACTTTGGAAGTGGTGTTTCTCCTAATTCCTCAAGTTTTTTTCTAAATTCTTCATAAGAACCATCATATAAAAAACGTAAAGTTCTTCCTCTTGATGTTGTATTATCTATAACTTCAGCTACAAGACTTTCATCATCACCAAAAAACAATTTATTTCCAATTCTAATTTTTCTTGCAGGATCAACTAAAACATCCCAAAGTCTACTTTCAGCATTTAATTCTCTTAACAAAAATACTTCAATTCTAGCTCCGGTCTTTTCTTTTTCACCATACATTCGAGCCGGAAATACTTTTGTATTATTAAGTATCATCAAATCTCCTTCGTCAAAATAGTTGATTAAATCTTTAAACTGCTTATGCTCAATTGTTTTCTCTTTTCTATTTAAAACCATTAAGCGAGATTCATCTCTATGCTCTGCAGGGTATTCTGCTAATAAATCTTCTGGCAATTCAAATTTAAAATGTGATAATTTCATATATTTTTAATTTATTTCAATAGGCATTTGTAACTATTAAACTCAAAATTCAAAAAAACAAAGAATTAAGAGTTATTTTAGCAATGCTATTATTTTTTGAATGAGCGCAAATATACAACATAGACATAGGGGTTGTCAAGTGTTTTGCAATAAAAGTTTGTTAAAGAGTTTATTACAAAGTTACTTTATTGAAATCTTCCCAAAAAGTTGGATATGATTTTGACACAACATTCGACTCTTCAATTATAACATTAACCCTTGTTGCTATTGGCGCAAATGCCATTGCCATCCTATGGTCATCGTAAGTTTCAATGTTTATATCTTCAATAATTTTATTTGTTGATTTTAATTGTAGAGTTTCATTTGTAATTTCAACTTCTCCGCCTAATTTTTCAATTTCATTTTTTAAAGCTACCAATCTGTCAGTTTCTTTAATTTTTAAGGTATGAAGTCCGGTTAAGTAACATTCAATTCCCAATCCAAAGCATGTTACCACAATTGTTTGTGCAATATCTGGAGCTCCCTTTAAATTAAGGCCTATTAATTTCGAAGGAAAAATGTTTCCTGTGTTTTTTAAAGTAATAGAATTCTTTTGAAAAGTAGTTTCCACACCTAAATTACTATAAATATCTGCTAAAACAGAATCGCCTTGTAAGCTATTTTTCTTATATGAAGACAATTTTACTTCCGAATTTGGACTTAAAGAAACCAAACTGTAATAATAAGATGCCGAGCTCCAATCAGATTCCACAACAATGGTTGTTTCTTTAATTATTGGCTTTGGATTTATTATAATTGTATCTTCTTTCCAAGAGTGCTCAACTCCTAATTCATTCAATAAAGTCAATGTCATTTTTATATATGGCACTGAAGTTATTTCTCCTTTAAATTTTATTTTTAAACCGTTTTGAAGTGTTGGAGCAATTAACAGTAATGAAGAAATATACTGAGAACTAACATTTCCATCAATTTCAACAAAATCTTTTGTTAATTTTTTTCCTGTTATTTTTAAAGGTGGAAATCCATTTTTCTCTATATATTCAATTTCTGCTCCAAGTGATTTTAACGCATCAACCAAAATCTTTATTGGTCGGTTTTTCATTCTATGAGAACCTGTTAATATTACTTGTGAGTTTTCTTTTACCGAAAAATACGATGTTAAAAAACGCATTGCTGTACCGGCATGTCCAATATTAATTTCGGAAGAAGTATTTGCCAATGCTTTTTGCATTAAAATAGAATCATCGGAATTTGAAACGTTTTCTATTTTTAAGTTTTTATAAAACTGTTGCAAAATCAATAATCTATTAGTTTCACTTTTTGAACCCGTAATTTGTATATTTCCGGTTACAATTTTATTAATTCTATTGATTTTTAAAGACTCCATCCAATGTTTTATTTAAATGCGCAAAGTTAACACTCAAAAAGTAGTATCCAAATTAAGTGTAAAATAATACAACATAAATAATTTATGATTGTTTATTGAAAAAAAAATTAAGAATATAAAATATTTATTTTTTAATAAATTTATAATAGCCAGCCATAAAAAGACCATAGAATAATGATCCTAGTAATATTTGAATTAAAAATTTATACCAAGTTTCTGGTCCAAAATACTCTATAATCATTTGGTCAAAGCTACCGGTTCTTAAAACTTTAAGCCCTACTTTAACAATTGAAAAAAGCACCAAAAACCCAGCTCCAAACCTAATTGTTAGTTGCAAAAAAGAAGCATCTTTGTATTGACTCATTATTTTAGTTTTTTATTATTGTGATGACGATCATGATCGCGTTTTGTTTTTACATCCATTTTTTTATCAAATGCAGCTTGTAAATCTATTCCTGTTTGATTTGCTAAACACAAAACAACAAAAACAACATCGGCTAATTCTTCGCCTAAATCTTTATTTTTATCACTTTCTTTTTCACTTTGCTCTCCATAACGTCTTGCAATAATTCGAGCCACTTCACCAACTTCTTCTGTTAATTGTGCCATATTGGTTAGCTCATTAAAATACCTCACTCCATGTTCTTTTATCCAATTATCAACAACTAACTGTCCATTTTTTAAATCCATATTTCAAATATTTTGATGTTCAAATATAGCGAACTTCTTCTTAAACAATTTTTAATTTAAGTACTTTAAAAACGATTCTCTCGAAATTTCTTCGGCTCCTAAATTAGCTAAATGATTGTTATAAACCTGACAATCAATTAACTTATAATTTTCTGTTTCTAATTTTTGAACCAAATAAATAAAAGCCAATTTTGAAGTATTGCTTACCTTACTAAACATGCTTTCTCCACAAAAAATAGTTCCTAAATCTACACCATACAACCCCCCTACTAGCTCGTTTTCTCTCCAAACTTCAACAGATTTTGCAATTCCTTTTTTGTGTAATTCTATATAAGCTTGTTGCATTTCATCTGTAATCCAAGTTCCACCTTGATCATTTCTTTCAATAGTTTTACAATTTGAAATTACTTCTTTAAAATTCTTATTGTATGTTATTTTAAATTCACCTTTTTTAATAACTTGTTTCATACTTTTTGAAATTTTCAAATCTTTTGGAAACAATACCATTCGCGGATCTGGACTATACCAAATTATTGGTTCTCCAGGATTGTACCAAGGAAAAATTCCACTTTTGTATGCTAATAATAACCTATCGACGGATAAATCTCCACCAATGGCTAATATTCCATCTTCATTTGCCAAATTAACTGGAGGAAAAACAAGATTGTTTGAAAGAAGGTACACTACTTTTTTTTACAAATATAATTAAACAAAAAAGAGAAAAACTTTCGCTTTTCTCTTTTCTAATAGTTTATAATATTACTTAAAATGGTAAATCATCTGGTTCATTATCATTTGTTCCCGAAATAGTTTCAAGATTGTCTAGAGGAGCCATTGGCGGAACTTCTGCTGCACCTTCAGCTTGAATTGCTTCAATTCTCCATCCTTGCACAGAATTAAAATATTTAGCTACACCTTCTGGGTTAATCCATTCTCTACCTCTTAAGTTTATAGATACTTTTACATCTTGTCCAACTTGATAATTATTCAACAAATCACATTTATCCTGTACAAATTCAATCATAATCATTTGTGGATACTGCTCGTTGGTTGTAACTACCATTTCTCTTTTTCTAAAACCGCTCGCGCCAAATGTTTGAGTCTCGTTTATCAATTTAATTTTTCCTATTACTTCCATATTTCAAATTATTTCATTAGCTGTGCTATAAATACACAAATTCTGTCGTTTCTATAAATAGATTTCACAAATGTAATTTTTTTCACAGATGATTACTAAAATAATTCCAATGGAATTTTCTAAACTTATTAACATCAATTAATTTTCCAATTAAATATTTTATTAAAATAATAAGATTTCAAATTTTAAGTTATATACAACATATATTCTATATTTGAATAATGAGTTTACCTAAAAACACACAAATTATACGATGGACTGTGATAGCAACTTCTTTTATTATAGTTGCTTTAATTTTATGGAATACGTATGATTTTTTTCAAAAGTTTAAAAATGAAGAACGCTCAAAAATGGAAATTTTAGCTGGCGCTTATGAACGTTTTAGTACTTTTGATTTAAATGCCGATTTTTCACTAGAAGATAAAATTATTGGGAAAAACAATAATATTCCAATGATTATTACCAATGAAAAAGATAGTATTACTTTATGGGCTAATTTAGATTCTATAAGAACCGAAAAAACTTCTTATTTGATTAAGCAATTGGCTATAATGAAAAGTCAAAACTCACCTCTAATTGTAAGTCATAAACGTGGTAACACTAAACAATATATATATTATAGAGACTCTGATTTACTAACCAAATTAAAATACTATCCAATTGCCCTTATACTTATTTTACTGCTTTTTGCTTGCGTAATTTACCTATTTTTTAAATCGAATAAGGTTGCTGGTCAAAATAAACTATGGACAGGAATGGCACGTGAAACGGCTCATCAAATTGGCACTCCATTGTCGTCATTATTAGGTTGGATTGAAATTTTAAGACTCGAAAATACAGATGAAAGTATAATACAAGAAATTGAAAATGATGTTAACCGACTAAATATTATTGCCGAACGTTTTTCTAAAATTGGTTCCATACCTGTTCTAAAAAAACACAATATTGTTGAAGCTACACAAAACGCATTTAATTATTTAAAATCGAGAAGCTCCAAACAAGTTAAATTTGATTTTAAAACTACTCAATCAGAAATTTTCACTAACATTAACCTTCAACTTTTTAGCTGGGTAATTGAAAACTTAGTTAAAAATGCTATTGACTCTATGGAAGGCAAAGGAAATATTGCCCTAAAAATTTCAGAAGATTCTAAGCAAGTTATTATTACCATATCCGATACAGGAAAAGGTATTTCTAAAAACATGCAACAAAAAATATTTTCTCCAGGATTTACAACAAAAAAAAGAGGTTGGGGTCTTGGATTGTCTTTAGCAAAACGAATTATTGAAGATTACCATAACGGTAAAATATTTGTTCAAAAATCTGAAATTGGAAAAGGAACTACTTTTGCAATAGTTTTAAAAAATTATTTATAAATGTTTAGAGATAGCCTTTGCTAACTCTTCAAATTCTTCGGGAAGTAATTTTACTTTTTTTATAAATTGAATATCTTCCATTTTTTGTAAAGGAATTAAATGTACATGAACATGAGGCACTTCCAGACCTATAACGGAAACACCAATTCTTTCACAAGGAATTGCTTTTTCCATTGCCAATGCAATTTTTCTAGAAAAACTCATTAAATCATTATAAAGTGATTCTTCCAAATCAAAAAGTTTATTAACTTCTTTTTTAGGAACCACTAATGTATGTCCTTTGGCATTAGGATTAATATCTAAAAAGGCAAAAAAATTGTCGTTTTCTGCAACTTTATAAGAAGGTATTTCACCATTAATTATTTTAGTAAATATAGAACTCATGTTTTCAATTTTAATCAAAAATAAGAAACCCTTCTCAATAAAAAAACTGAAAAGGGTTCATTCTAATTTTTAAAAGTTTATTTATCTTGAAATCTCAACAATTTCAAATTTCATAATTCCACTTGGAACTTGAATTTCGGCAATTTCTCCAACTTTTTTTCCTAATAAGCCTTTTCCTATAGGTGAATTTACAGATAATTTACCTTCCTTAATATTTGTTTCAGAATCTGCAACCAAGGTGTAAGTAAATTCAATGTTGTTTGCAATATTTTTTAGCCGAACCTTTGAATGAATTAATATTTTAGAAGTATCTAATTTAGATTCATCTAAAATTCGTGCGTTTGAAATTACGCCTTTAAGCTTTGCTATTTTTAATTCTAATAATGATTGCTCTTCTTTCGCAGCATGATATTCGGCGTTTTCACTTAAATCACCTTTATCTCTTGCTTCGGCAATATCATTGCTCACTCTTGGACGCTCTACATGTTCTAAATGATCTAATTCATCCTTTAGTTTTTTCATTCCTTCTTTAGAATAGTACGAAATTTCACTCATAATTATCAATTTAATAAATACAAAAAATCTCAAAGCTGATAACCAGAATGAGATTTAACACAAATGTACAAAATATTTGTAAATTGCCATCGTTTAGCAGTAAACTTGATATTTTTATTATGCGAAATTTTTTATTTATTTTTCTTGTTATTTTTTTAATTTCTTGTGAAAAAAACGAAACAAATGACATATTACCTGATGTAAATTTTAATGTTGTTATTAATTTAAATTTACCTCAATATATAGACCTTCAAACACCAAGTGGATGGACCTATGCAACCGGAGCAATACAAGGTATTGTAATTCAAAATACCGGAATTGGAAACCCTCCTTACAAAGCTTTTGAAAGAGCTTGCCCAAATTACGACTGCTCAAACCCCATGACATTTGATGGAAGCCTAAAAATGAAATGTTCTTGTGACAATAGTGAATATAGTATTTTCGATGGATCTCCACAAACATCTGGGAACATACATTTTGCAAGAGAATACAGGGTTACTAAAAATGGTTCCTCATTAAATATTACAAATTTTTAATAACTCAATTAAAAACAGAATTACTATTTTTGTGCAAAAGCATAAAAACGTGAAAAATTATTTCTCATCAAATTTTAAATTAGGAGTTCTAGGTGGTGGTCAATTGGGTAAAATGTTACTTACTGAAACCCATAAATTTGATATTTACACTTGTATTTTAGATGGTGCAAATGATGCTCCTTGTTCCGAGATTTGTAATGAATTTCACCAAGGTAGTTTAATGGATTTTGAAACAGTATACAACTTTGGAAAAAAAGTTGACTTGTTAACTATCGAAATTGAGCATGTAAATATTGAGGCACTTTTAAAATTAGAACAAGAAGGTCTTGAAATTTATCCTCAGCCTAGTGTTTTACAAATTATACAACACAAAGGAAAACAAAAAGATTTTTTTGTTGAAAACAATATCCCTACATCTCCACACAAAAGATATTCAAATTTAGAAGATTTAAAAAAGTCTGAATTAAAATTTCCATTTGTTTGGAAATCGGCACAATTTGGGTATGATGGAACAGGAGTTAAAATTGTTAGAACTTTAAACGATATTGACTCTTTAACAAATACTAGTTGTATTATTGAAGAATTGATTCCTTTTAAAAATGAATTAGCGGTAATAGTTGCTAGAAATAAAAGTGGAGAAATTAAAACCTACCCCGTAGTTGAAATGGAATTTCATCCTGAAGCAAACCAAGTTGAATATGTAATTTGTCCAGCCCGTATTTCAGATGATATTGCATTAAAGGCAAGGGACATTGCGTTAAAAGTTGCTGAATCTTTCGAGCATATAGGTTTATTGGCTGTAGAATTATTTCAAACAAACGAAGATGAAATTTTGGTAAATGAAGTTGCTCCAAGAACCCACAACAGCGGTCATTATAGCATTGAAGCATCATACACAAGCCAGTTCGAACAACACGTAAGAAGTATTTTAGATTTACCTTTAGGAAAAACAGATAGTAAGGTTGCAGGAATTATGGTAAATTTAGTTGGTGAAGAAGGTTATTCAGGCAATGTAGTTTATAAAAATATGGAAGCTATTTTAAAAATGGAAGGTGTTACTCCTCACATTTATGGAAAAAAACAAACAAGGCCTTTTAGAAAAATGGGGCACGTAACCGTTGTAAACCATAATATTGCTGAGGCAAGAAAAATTGCCGAAGAAGTTAAAAACACAATCAAAGTAATAAGTAAATAAAGAAACTATGAGTAAGGTAGGAATTATAATGGGTAGCGATTCAGATTTACCAATAATGCAACAAGCAATAGATATATTAAAAAGTTTTGATATCGAAACTGAAGTTGATATCGTTTCGGCTCATAGAACTCCAGAAAAATTGTTTGATTATTCAAAAAATGCTCACTTAAGAGGAATTTCAGTGATAATTGCAGGCGCAGGAGGAGCGGCTCATTTACCAGGAATGGTAGCTTCTATGAGTCCATTACCAGTTATTGGAGTTCCAGTAAAATCTCGAAATTCTATTGATGGATGGGATTCTGTTTTATCAATTTTACAAATGCCTGGTGGAGTACCAGTTGCAACAGTAGCACTTGACGGAGCTCAAAATGCAGGTATTTTGGCAGCTCAAATTTTAGGTAGTTCAAACTCATTAATTTTAAACAAAATTATAGAGTTTAAACAAGCTTTAAAAAACAAAGTAATTATAGCTTCTGAAAAAATAAAAAATAATTAAATTGGAGATTCAAAATTAGTTTCAACTAATTCTCCTTTTTTGTTTTTATAAGTGAAATTAGGAATTAATGTTTGTATTGAAGCTTTCAATTTAGGCTGTTTATTTGTCGATTTTTTCAGATTTTTAATTAAAATTTCCATTTCGTATTATTTATTAAGTTCTGTTAAAACAATTATTTAACGTAAATCATTTTTGAATATTGTTTACAAAACTTTATTCTGCGATTTATTTATAATTAACCCAAAAAATTTGCATAAACAATTTAAAATTAAGACACTTGCGTTTATTGAAAGTCACATATTTTTTTAAATTAAACTAAAAATAAAACCATCACTTAACAATGACAAACCCTCTATTAAAAAATTTTGAAACTAAATATGCTACAGCACCATTTTCAAAAATTAAAAATGAACATTTTAAACCTGCATTTATTGAAGCAATTAAGACCGCTAAAAAAGAAATAGATCTTATTGCAAATAATAAAAATAAACCTTCGTTTAAAAATACAATTGAGGAATTAGAATTTAGTGGCCAAACTTTAGATCGAATTTCTAGTATATTTTTTAATTTAAATTCAGCTGAAACAAATGATGAAATTCAAAAAATAGCACAAGAAGTCTCTCCCTTACTTTCTGAATTTTCTAATGATGTTACTTTAAATTTGGATCTTTTCAAGAGAATTGAGCAAATTTATCTAAAAAAAGATGATTTAAATCTATCATCAGAACAAGAAATGCTTCTTTCAAAAAAGTATAAAAGTTTTGTTAGAAATGGAGCCAACTTAAAGGAAGATGAAAAATCAAAATTAAGAGAGATTGACACCAAACTTGCTAAATTAAAATTAAAATTTGGAGAAAATGTTTTAGCAGAAACAAACTCTTTTATACTTCATTTAACAAATGAGTCGGATTTAGATGGATTGCCCGATGGAGCAATTGAAGCTGCAAAAATAACGGCAAAAGAAAAAAAATTAGATGGCTGGGTTTTTACATTAGATTACCCTAGTTATATACCTTTTATAACTTATTGCAAAAATAGAAATCTACGAAAAAAAATGGCTTTAGCTTTTGGAGCAAAAGCTTTTAAAAATAACAATTATGATAATCAACAAATTGTTTTAGATATTGCAAACTTAAGACATCAAAGAGCAATTTTACTTGGATACAAATCTCATGCTCATTTTGTGTTAGAAGAAAGAATGGCAGAAAAGCCAAAAACTGTTGAAGACTTTTTAAATAATTTACTTATAAAAGCAAAACCTGCAGCCGAAAAAGAGTTTAAACAATTAGGCATAGTGGCAAGAAAAGATGGTATCAATCAATTGGAAAAATGGGATAGTACATTTTATTCTGAAAAATTAAAAAAAGAACTTTTTGATTTAGAAGAAGAACAACTTAAACCGTATTTTAAATTAGAAAATGTAATTGAGGGAGTATTTGCTATCTCTTCTAAATTATTCGATCTAAAGTTCGAAGAAGTATTTGATATTGATAAATACCATAGCGATGTTAAAACATTTATGGTAACTGATAATTTGAACAACTTTATAGCAGTTTTGTATGCCGATTTTTTTCCAAGAGCTGGAAAACGAAATGGCGCCTGGATGACAACATTTAAAGGTCAATGGAAAAAAGATGGAGAAAATTCAAGACCACATATTTCAATTGTATGCAACTTTACAAAACCCACTGAAACCAAACCTTCGTTACTCACTTTTAACGAGGTTACAACCTTATTTCATGAATTTGGGCACGCCTTACATGGAATGTTAGCAAATACAACTTATCCTAGCTTATCTGGAACAAATGTATATTGGGATTTTGTTGAATTACCAAGTCAACTTTTTGAAAATTGGTGCTATGAAGAAGGGGCACTAAATTTATTTGCAACTCATTACAAAACACAAGATGTAATTCCAATGGATCTCATTTCTAAAATAAAAGATTCATCGAACTTTCTTGAAGGAATGCAAACATTACGTCAATTAAGTTTTGGAAAATTAGACATGGCTTGGCATAGTAAAAACCCCACAAAAATAAACAATGTAAAGGAATTTGAATTTTCAGCTTTCAAAAACACACAATTGTTTCCAGATTCGAAAGAAAACTGTATGAGTACTTCTTTTTCTCATATTTTTCAAGGAGGATATTCTTCTGGCTATTATTCATATAAATGGGCCGAAGTATTAGATGCTGATGCTTTTTCTTTATTTCAAGAAAAAGGGATTTTTAATAAAGAGGTTGCAAAAAAGTATAAGAAATATATTCTAGAAAAAGGAGGAACCGAAAAGCCTTTAAAATTATATGAAAAATTTAGAGGTAAAAAACCTGATAACAAGGCATTACTTAAAAGAGCTGGATTACTTTAAGAGAAATAAAAGCATAAAAAAAGGTCAATTTATTAATAAATTGACCTTTTTTTATGCACGAAAATTAATACAAAGTGCAACATATACATAATAATCAGTAGTTAAATTCCATACCTAAGTAATAGAAATCCATATAAATGGGTTATTTAAGGTAATAAATTGCACGTTTTAACATATAAATGGCGTTTTTATTTGTTTTATAAACAATCATGTAATATATTTACAGTAGAAATTTTTCGTAACCCCAAATAAATTATCATGAAATTTTCAAATAAATTACCCCAAAAAATAATTATTTAAGTTAAAACCAACAAGATTAAAATATATAATCTTGTTGGTTTTGTTATTTAAGTTTAATTAAAAACAAGAAAGAAATCAACCCCCATAATGTAAAGTATAAATCAACCCCAAACCCCCAAAACAATGAAACCCCTATTCCTTTCCGCAGTGTTATGCTGCTCGTTGTTATTTTCGTGTTCAACAGCTGATGAAGATGTAAATTTATATAGCTCGGCTGAGACAGAAACTATCTCAGATGTTGTCTCTTATTCTAAAATTGAAACAGATATTTTAAACCTTGTTAATGATTATAGATTAAAAAATAACTTGGCTACATTACAAACATTGAATATTATTTCAACTGTTGCAGATGAACATACAAGTTATATGATAGAAACCGGAGATATAAGTCATGCTCATTTTGCAGACAGAGCTTCAAAATTAATGAAAAATGCCGGAGCTAAGGAAGTTTCAGAAAACGTAGCATATGGTTTTAGCACTGCTGAATCAGCTTTAAAAGGGTGGCTTAATAGTGATGAACATAGAAAAATAATTGAAAACCCTAATTTCACTCATTTCGGAATTTCTAGTGAGTCTAATGATGAAGGACGGAATTATTTTACACAAATATTTATAAAAAAATAAGAGGTCTTAAATAATTGATTTTAATTAATTAAAAAATTGGATTATGATAACAGCAACTAACTTGGTAAAAGAAGAACAAAAAAAATCAAATATGAAATTGGTTAAAAACAACATATTGAAAAGTAAAAATGTTAAATGTAGGCCTATAATTAATACTTTAATTCCTGGTTTTAATTACATAAATCAAAATGGAGAGATAATTACTCCTTCTTCAGGCATACAATAAAAGGATTCTATTTTGAGATATTCGTCCCCACAACGAGTATAATTAAAAGTAACGTAATATTCGTCCCCACAACGGGTATAATTAAAAGTAACGTATTCACAAAATATTCGTCCCCACAACGAGTATAATCTAATTGTTTCATTCTACTACTTTGACTAATAAAAATTAATTAGATTCTAATCATTTATCTGGGAGATAACACAAATAATTCCATTTTAGTATAGAGAAAATTGCAGTTTTTTTTTGTAAAACTAGGTTATTCAAGAGGTAAGTAATATAAAAATATATTTATATTAAAA
>NZ_CANLZZ010000005.1 GCF_947495725.1 uncultured Lutibacter sp.
GAGTGCTTCGAGTTTGAGAGAAGTGTATCGAGAAGTCATGTAACAGAAAATGTTCTCAATACAATTTTCTACGTTGCACTCCGTAAATCACTCGAACTGACGTTAGAAAATAAAGGTTTAAAACCCTATTCTTGCCATTATAGGGAAATGGTCCGAGTATTTTATATTATAAGTTTTGTAGTTATTAACCTTAAGATTTTCATCCGTTAAAATAAAGTCAATTCGAAAAGGGAACCTATAATCGAAAGTATTTCCAAAGCCTTTTCCGGCTTCAACAAAAGCGTCATTTTTATTCGATTTTAATTTATGATACACCCAAGAAAATGCATTGTTGTTAAAATCGCCGCAAATAACTGTTTTTAACTTGGTTTTTTCTTGATGTTGTAAAATTAGAGATGCCTGATTTGCTTGTTTTTTAAAAGCATTTTCAACTCTTATTTTTAATTTTTCAGAATTTTCTTGACTAAGGGTTTCTTCTTTTGGATTAATTTTTAAAGATTCTAAATGTACATTATAAACTCTAAGTGTATCATTTCCTTTTATAATATCGGCAAAAATTGCATTGTTACTACTATTAGAAAAATTAAGGGAACCTGAATTAATAATTTTATGTTTTGAGAAAATAGCATGTCCAAAATTGTTCTGATTTACCCTAATTTTAACATGTTTATAAGGATATTTAATATCGAGTTTTTTTGAAGGGTGAAACTCTTGAATACATAGTATATCCGGCGATTTATCTTTAATAAAAGTATATATTTTCTGATCTATTTGTTCTTCATCAATCCAATTGTACAAGTTAAACATTCTCACATTATAACTCATAATTTTTAAATCATCATTTAACAGGATTTTCTTTTCAGATATACCGTAAAATTTTGAAATATTTTGAAAGCCAAGTAGCAGTACAAATAAGGAAAGTAAAAACTGTTTTTTTAATTTTAAAATCCAATAAATTACAAAAACAATATTGATAATAATTAAAAATGGAACACCCAAACTTAAAAAGGAAAAGATAGAATAGGTGTTAGGAGATATAAAATTGGTTAAAAAGGAAACAAGTAAGGTAGCTGCTAAAATAGAATTAACAACAAATAATAATTTATCTAATAATGATAATTTTTTCATGTATTACTTTTTTCCAGCCCTAAATAAAAATTCTTTTTCTTCTTTGGTTAAACTTTCATATCCCGATTTACTAATTTTATCCAGAATTAAATCTATTTTTTTCTGTTTTGGTAAGGATGCATTATTTACCGATGTATTTTTTTTCGATTTGTAAACTGTTTTTAAAGGAGATTTTTTACTAGGTTTAAATAGGTTAGCAAAATAATCAACAATAGTCTCGAACCATTTTCCAATATCATTTCCTTTTTGTAATTGTTGTGCATATACAAAACCAAATACGGCTCCACTAATATGCGCAATTGCTCCTCCATTATTAGGATTTGCTAATTGCAATATACTTAAAGAAACCCAAATAGCAGCCAATACCCATAATTCAACACTTCCTATAAATCGTAATTGTAATGAATAGCGTGGTATTTTAGTGGCAATAGCAACAAATATAGTTGTTACAGCTGCTGAAGCGCCACCTAACGGAGTACCCGTTTTTTCAGTTAAATAATAGTATAGTAAAAAGATAAATGCTCCAAATATGGCTCCTAAAAAGTAAAAGTTTAGAAATTGTTTTTTGGTATAAAAATTTAAAAACAAATTTCCAATGTAGTACAACACCATTAAATTAGATAACACATGAAATAACCTTTGGTGAATAAATGAATAGGAAATTAGGGTCCAAGGTTTATAAATAAAACTATCTAAACTAGTTGGTAAGGCAAGCCAATTTATTGTAAACGATGTAAATAGTACTGTTATTAAAAATAATAAAACATTTAAGTAAATTATTCGTTCAACAATATTGGCATTGTAATAAGCTCTTTTTATGTCATCTATAAAATTCACAATTAGTTCCAGCGTTTAAATTGATTTTGTTTCCAGTACCAGGCTATTAAAAAGCCAATTAAAGCACCACCAACGTGTGCAAAATGGGCAACATTACCTATAGAGTATTTTGTCATTCCAAAAAATAAATCACCTACAATAATAGCTGGAATAAAATACTTTGCAGCAATTGGAACAGGTAAAAATATCAGTGCTAATTTGGCATTTGGGAAACTTAAACCAAAGGCTACTAAAATTCCATAAATAGCACCAGAGGCTCCAACAGCTGGTGTATGGTAAGTTGCATAAAATTCGTTAAGTTGGGTGCTAGAAATTGTTTCTAAAATTCGATCGTTATAACTTCCCGTAGTTAATATATTTTGAATATCGTTGGCAGATAAACCAATACCAATTAGTTGATCGTAAACTCCGTTAAATTGATAATAATTTACAAGTGTATATATAATACCCGCTCCTAAACCAGATGATAGGTAAAAAAAGAGAAACTTATTTTTCCCCCACATTTGTTCTAATGGCGTACCAAAAGCCCATAAACCATACATATTAAATAAAATATGTGAAAAGCCACCATGCATAAACATATGTGTTGCAAATTGCCAAAATCCAAATTTTTCATTTTGAGGAAAATAAAGTGCAAACATACTTTGCAAATCAATACCTTGCATTAATTGCGGGGCAATAAATAATATTACATTTATTATAATTAGGTGCTTTACAGCTTCAGTAATTCTTCCCATAATTTTTAGTTACTTAACAAGATTTAATTGTTAAACTTTTTATCAATTTCATCAATATTAATTGTTACAAAAGTTAATTTTCCAAAAGGAGATAAATCGGGTTGTTTACAAGAAAATAGTTTGTTAACCAACTCTTCTTGTTCCTTTAAATTTAATTTACTTCCGGTTTTAATAGCCAAACTTTTTGCTAAACTTTTAGCCATAATATCTAATTGACTAAAGCTAGTATCTGGAATATCGTTTTTTATATCTTCTAATAATTGTTCTATTATTAATGTTATTTGACTTTCAATAATAGTTACCGGCATTCCTTTTACAATAATAGTATCATCTAATATTTTATCAAATAAAAAACCAACATTTTCTAAATCTTCTTTAATTTCTTTAATTAAATTAATATCAGATTTATTGAACGTTATTTCCAAAGGAAATAATAATTGCTGACTCATTGCTTCTTTAACCGTAATGTTTTCTAAATACTCTTCGTATAAAATACGTTGATGTGCCAAATTTTGATTGATATAAACAATACCAGATTTAATACTACTAACTATATATTTATTGTGTATTTGATAGGTTTTACTATTTTGTTTTTCCTCTGAAAACATTGAAGAAATTACTGTTTCAGATTTTACTTCAATATTATCAACGTCTATTCCTGTGTATAAACTTTCCCATTGGGCATTATTTTCTTTTTTAAAATGAAAACCACTTGATTTTTGATTTTCAGATTTAAAAGGATTGTAATTTTGGTCTACGCTTATTTTTGGAGTAGCAGTTTTTTTGTCCTTAAACTCGTAAGGAGTATCAAAAGAAGCGCTTCTTTCAAAATCTAAAACAGGAGCAACATTATATTGTCCTAAGCTGTGTTTTACGGTTGATCGTAAAATAGCATACAATGTTTTTTCATCTTCAAACTTAATTTCTGTTTTTGTTGGATGAATGTTTATATCTATACTTTTAGCTGGAACTTTTAAATATAAAAAATAAGTTGGATAATAACCACCTGATAGTAAACTTTCAAAGGCACTGGTTACAGCGTGATTTAAATATGCATTTTTTATAAACCTGTCATTTACAAAAAAGAATTGTTCTCCTCTTTTTTTCTTAGCAAATTCTGGTTTAGCTACATAACCAGTAATTTCAACTATATCTGTAGCTTCTTTTATTGGAACTAATTTTTCATTGGTTTTTTTGCCTAAAATGGCAACTATTCTTTTACGTAAATTGCTCGATAGTAAGTTGTAAATTTCATTTTCATTATGGTAAAAAGAAAATGCAATACTTGGATGTGCCAATGCAACACGTTGAAATTCATTAACTATGTGGCGTGTTTCAATGGTGTTCGATTTTAAAAAATTCCTTCGAGCAGGAATATTATAAAATAAATTTTTTACAGCAATTGAAGTTCCAGTTGTTGTTCCAATATTTTCTTGAGAAATAATTTTACTACCTTCTATTTTTATAAAAGTTCCTAACTCAGCGTTGTCTTGTTTAGTTTTTAAATCTACGTGAGCAATTGCTGCAATAGATGCCAAGGCTTCACCTCTAAAACCTTTTGTTTGTAAATTAAATAAATCTTCGGCTTGCTTTATTTTAGAAGTGGCGTGACGTTCAAAACTTAAGCGAGCATCTGTACGACTCATTCCTTTTCCATTATCAATTACCTGAATTAATGTTTTTCCAGCATCTTTAATAATTAATTTAATAGAAGTGGCATTTGCGTCAATTGCGTTTTCAAGTAATTCTTTAACCACAGAAGCAGGCCTTTGAACAACCTCTCCGGCGGCAATTTGATTTGCAACATGATCAGGAAGTAGCTGAATAATGTCTGACATTAAAATAATTTATGGAGTTCAAAAATATAGGCTACTATTCCAACCAAAATGGCAATTATAATAGCCAATCTAAGGTTTGTAGCTTTGTCAGTAGCACTTCTTTTATTTTTAACCCAATCGTTTTTAAGATTGTTTTTTGATAAAGTTATTCTGGGAGCATCATCACCTTCGTTTTCATTTCCATGATATTTTTCCTCTAAATTTTGCAAACGTTCTTTACGCTCGTCATAGTAACGAGGTTTATAATCAAACACATAATGCGAGCGAGGTTTAAATAATTTACCAAACATAAAATAAAATTATACAGTAATTATCAAAAATACTGAATTATAAAGTGATGGTCAAGTTTTTTGGAAAAGGAGGGTGTTAAAACTCTCTTAAAGCTGCCATTTTTATAGCTGCAACTGCACTTTCTATACCTTTGTTTCCGTGTATTCCTCCAGAACGTTCTAAAGATTGTTGCTTATTGTTGTCGGTTAAAACACAAAATATAACTGGTACATCGTACTTAACGTTTAAGTCTTTGATACCTTGAGTAACACCATCGCATACAAAATCGAAATGTTTAGTTTCTCCTTGAATAACATTTCCAATAGCAATAATGGCATCTACTTTTTGAGTTTCAATCATTTTTTTACAGCCGTAAATAAGCTCAAAACTTCCAGGTACATCCCACTTTATAATGTTTTCAGAAAGTACTCCGTTTTCAATAAAAGCTTCTTTAGCCCCTAAATAAAGGTTATGTGTTATGTCTGGATTCCACTCAGAAACAACAATCCCAAATCGAAATTTTTTCGCATTTGGGATTGTTGCTTTATCGTAATAAGATAAATTAGTTGTTGCCATTACAACTTAGTTTTTTGATGCAAACGCAGCTTTATGAATATAGATATCTATATTTTTAGCTTCATTAGCGTTTGGATATTCATTTTTAATTTTATTAAATAGGTCTAAAGCCTTTCCGTAATCTTCCAATTCCATAGCTGTATTTGCAGCCTTAAATAAATATAAAGGTGTTGAAAAATTGTTATCTCTTAAATTTGCAGCTTTTAAATAATAATCTAAAGCGTCTTTTGGTTGGTCTATATCTGCAAAAGCATCTCCAATAGCTCCTTTAGCAGTTGGACCTAATAATTCATCTTCCGAAGAAAAATCTTCTAAATAATCAATAGCTTCTTTATAGTTTTTTAACTTTAGGTAAGAAATACCAGCGTAATAATTAGCTAAGTTTCCAGCTTTTGTTCCGCTAAATTCACTTGCAATGTCAATAAAACCATATTTTCCGTCGTTTCCATTTAACCCTAAAGTTAATAATGAATCTACAGCAACAGTTCCCCTCATTGCATCTTCAAAATATGCTTTTGGGTATGCTAATTCATCTGCAGCAACTTTTTCGTTTGGAGCCTTAACAAATTTTTGATATGCTAAGTAACCTAAGATAATTGCAACTACTAAACCTAAAATAATAAAAATCGTTTTTTGATTTTTAATTACAAATTGTTCCGATTTTGAAGCAGTTTCATCTAAGGTGTTAAATACTTCAGCAGTTGTAGAATTAGTTTCTATAGAATTTTGAGTTTTTTTTACTTTACTCCCTTTCTTTTTATATGTCGCCATTTGTTGTAAAATTTGTAGGCGCAAAAATAGAATTTTTAATTGGAAAGTAAAAATGCATTTGTACCTAAATTTTCATTTATTTTGAATAATTTTATGGATTGAAAAAAAATAGATGCATTTACAAAAAATTACATTAGTAAATTTTAAAAATTTTGAATCGCAAAGCTTTGATTTTGAGTCTAAAATAAATTGTTTTGTTGGTGATAATGGCGTTGGGAAAACCAATGTTTTGGATGCTATTTATTATTTGTCTTTTACAAAAAGTTACTTTAATTCGGTTGCTGTGCAAAACATAAAGCATCACCAAGACTTTTTTATGATTCAAGGTGAATATAAAATAGAGGAAAAAACGGATACCGTTGTTTGTAGTTTAAAACGTGGAAATAAAAAAGTTTTAAAAAGAAATGGTAAGGCTTATGAAAAATTCTCCGATCATATCGGTTATTTACCACTGGTAATTATTTCTCCTGCCGATAGGGATTTAATTATAGAAGGTAGCGATACTAGACGTAAATTTATTGATGGTGTTATTTCACAATCTAATAAAAGTTATTTACAAGCTATTTTAAATTATAACAAAGTATTAGCGCAACGTAATTCATTATTAAAATATTTTGCAGCAAATAGAACTTTTGATGCTCTAAATTTAAATGTGTATAATGAGCAGTTACAAATTTATGGCGATATTATTTTTAAGCAACGTTCCATTTTTTTAGAAGCTTTTATTCCAATATTTAAAAAAAGATATGCTTCTATTTCCAATAGCAAAGAAGAGGTGAACTTAGTTTATAAAACACAGTTAAAAGAGGCTAGTTTGTTAGAATTATTTGAGCAAAGTTTAGAAAAAGATCGTGTTTTACAATATACAAGTGCCGGGGTGCATAAGGATGATTTAATTTTTGAAATTAACGGGTATCCTGTTAAAAAGTTTGGATCTCAGGGACAACAAAAATCGTACCTTATTGCTTTGAAATTGGCGCAGTTCGATTTTATTAAATCTCAATCTGAAGTAAAACCAATTTTATTGTTAGATGATATTTTTGATAAGTTAGATGATTCGCGTGTAGAACAATTGGTTACTTTGGTAAATAATGATAATTTTGGACAAATATTTATAAGTGATACACACGAAGAACGAACGGAAGAAGTGGTGAAAAGCACCAACCAATCGTATAAAATAATTAAACTATAATGGCTAAAAGACTTAACGAATTTCTTTCAATAAGTGATTTAATGAAAGATGTTATTAAAGAAAATAAACTCACTAAAGGAATGCATCAATTATCAATTAAAGATGCGTGGGCTAAATTAATGGGGCCAGGAGTAGTTTCTTATACAAATAACATTGAGCTGAAGGGTAAAACGTTAATAGTTAATTTAAAATCTTCTGTATTGCGAGAAGAATTAAGTTATGGAAAGGCCAAAATTATTAAAATGATGAATGAGGAAATTGGAGAAGATCTAATTTCGAAAATAATATTAAGCTAAAAAAAAATCCGTTGAAAAACGGATTTTTTAGTTTTATAAAAATGCTCCCGAAAAAACTTCTCTTCCAGAAAAATGAAAAGCACTTTCAATTACTGCATTTTCATTGCTATCCGAACCGTGTATGGCATTACTACCAATAGATTCTGCATATAATTTTCTTATTGTTCCCTCGGCAGCATCATTAGGGTTTGTAGCTCCAATTAATACTCTAAAATCTTCAACGGCGTTTTCTTTTTCTAAAATTACGGCAACAATGGGTCCGCTAGTTATAAAATCGACTAACTCTCCAAAAAAAGGACGATCTTGATGAATTTCATAAAAAGCGCTCGCTCCCGCTTTTGTTAATCTGGTCATTTTCATTGCTACAATTTTAAATCCTGCAGCATTAATTTTTTCCAGAATTGGGCCAATAACTCCCTTTTTAACCGCATCGGGTTTAATCATTGAAAAGGTTCTGTTTGTTATCATTTTATACTTGGTTTTAAATGCTTCAAATATAGCTTTTTCATTATAAAATGAAAGAAATATAAATGATTGTTAAATTTTAGTACTTAAAGTTATGGTTTTTTAAGTAAACTTTAATAAAGATAGCCTACTTTTTGAAATGTTTTATTTGATTAAGTTGTATATTTGCAACTTATGAATATTACAGAAATTAAGGAAATAAAAGATTTACTATCGAGTCCTAAAAAAATTGTAATTGTACCGCATAGAAATCCAGATGGAGATGCTATGGGAGCAAGTTTAGCTATGTACAATTTCTTAATTAATTTAGGTCATGAAGCAACTGTTGTTGCTCCAAATGATTATCCTGATTTTTTAAAATGGTTACCAAATTCTAAACAAGCTTTAAAGTTTGATATGCAAAACAGACAAGCAAAAAAAGCTATTGAAGAATCTTCAATAATATTTTTGTTAGATTTTAATGCGTTGCATAGAGTTGGTTCGGATATGGAAAATACGCTAAAAAATTATAATGGAACCTATATTATGATTGATCATCATCAACAACCAGATGATGTAGCTAAATATTTGTTTTCTGACACCTCAATTTGTTCCACGTGTCAAATGGTTTATCATTTTTTAGAAAAATTAGATGCGGTTTCGCAAATTAATAAAGAAATAGCAACAAGTTTGTATACAGGTATTATGACTGATACAGGCTCGTTTAGATTTGCCTCAACAACTAGTACAACACATAGAATTATTGCAGATTTAATTGATAAAGGTGCAGAAAATGCTAAAATTCATAACAATGTTTACGATACCAATTCATTTGATAGATTGCAATTATTAGGGAAATCGTTGAGTAATATGGTTGTTATTAAGGATATGAATACCGCTTATATTACACTATCCCAAAGTGAATTAGACGAGTTTAATTATCAAAAAGGCGATACGGAAGGTGTTGTAAATTATGCCTTATCGGTTGATGGGGTAATTTTTGCAGCAATTTTCATTGAAGATAAGGAGCAATCTATTGTGAAAATATCATTAAGATCTAAAGGTACATTTTCTGTGAATAAGTTTGCTAGAAATCATTTTGATGGTGGAGGACATGACAATGCGGCAGGTGGAAGATCAAACTTAACGTTGGATGAAACTGTTGCAAAATTTTTAACTACATTGCCTGATTACCAATCGGAGCTTTTACATTCATATGAAGAATAGTTTTTTTATCTTTCTTATTTTTTCTTTGGTAGCTTCTTGTAATGTGGAGCCAAGAAGACCTATTTTAAGAAAGTCTTCTTCTGGAATTGAGCAGTCCGTTACACTCAATAAAAAAATAATAGCTCAACAAGAATCCGATTTTAATAAAATAATTAAACGAGATAGCTTAAATGTTTATATTGCAAGCGATTTAGGTTTTTGGTACACGTTTAATTATAAGTCAGAAGCCAGTTATTTTCCAAAAAATGAAGATGAAGTAGTATATAGCTTCGAAGTTTATAATTTAAACTATGATATTATATATACCCAAGAGGAAATTGGAATTCGAAATTATATTGTTGATAAACAGGAAATTATTGAAGGCTTAAGAGAGGGATTAAAATTAATGAATGTTGGAGACATTGCAACTTTTTTGTTTCCATCTCATAAAGTTTTTGGATATTTGGGCGATCAAAAAAAAATAGGAATAAATCAACCATTAATATATAAAGTTCAATTAATTAAAATAAATAAAAAAAATGAGAGTAATTAAAGTATTAGTTGTTTGTGCAGTTGTTGTATTGTTAGCATCATGCAATAACAAAGGTGTATCAAATAAACCGTTAACAAATCAAATTGATTCAGTTAGCTACGCTATTGGTTTGGATATGGGAATGAAAATTAAAGCAAATTTTGAAGAAGTAGATGTAGATTTGTTTGTACAAGGTTTACATAATGCTATTGATTCAACAAATATTAAGATTGAGCCTTCAGCATTAAATGCTACAATTAGTAAATTCTTCCAAAAAAAGCAACAAGAAGAAATGGCTAAACAACAAGAAGCAGCAGCCAAAAAAGCTGAAGAAGAATTTGGAGAAGTTAAAAAAGAAGGTGAAAAATTTCTTGAAGAAAACAAAACTAAAGAAGGAGTTGTAACAACTGAAAGTGGGTTACAATATATTATTCTAAAAAATGGAGAAGGAGAAAAACCAACACCATCTTCACGTGTAAAAGTTCATTATCACGGTACGTTAATCGACGGTACTGTTTTTGATAGTTCAGTTGATAAAGGTCAGCCAGCATCATTTGGAGTAGGACAAGTTATAAAAGGATGGACAGAAGGTTTACAATTAATGCCTGTAGGTTCAAAATTTAAATTCTTTATTCCACAAGAATTAGCATATGGAGCAACACCACGTCCAGGAGGAGCTATTAAACCATTTATGCCTCTTATTTTTGAAGTTGAATTAATTGAAGTACTAAAATAGTAGTTCGAAATAAATACATTTTTATGAAGTTTTTAAAGTTAGTTATTTTAATAGTTTCTTTAAGTTTCTTTTCGTGTAAGCCTACCAAATATGCAGATTTAGATGATGGTATGTATGCTGATATGATAACAAATAAAGGAACAATTTTATTAAAACTTGAATTTGAAAAAACACCAATTACGGTTGCAAATTTTGTTTCGTTAGCAGAAGGTACAAATGAACTTGTGAGCGACGATAAAAAAGGTGCTCCGTATTATAATGGTTTAGTATTTCATAGAGTTATTCCAAATTTTATGATTCAAGGAGGAGACCCTTTAGGAACTGGATCTGGTGGGCCGGGTTATAATTTTACTGATGAATTTCCAAAAGACGAAAAAGGAAACTTGTTGCTAAAACATGACAAACCTGGTATTTTATCTATGGCAAATTCGGGTCCTAAAACTAACGGAAGTCAATTTTTTATAACTCATAAAGAAACTCCTTGGTTGGATGGAAAACATACTGTTTTTGGAAATGTAATAAAAGGACAGTCGGTAGTAGATTCTATTGCGCAAAATGATACCATAAAAAAACTTGAAATTATTAAAGTGGGTAAAATTGCGCGTAAGTTTAATGCTGCCGAAAGATTTACTACTTACTACAATAACATTGAGGCCGAAGAAAAAGCTAAAGAAGAACGTTTAAATAGTGTTATAGCTAAAACCAAGGCGAAGTTTGATAATTATGCTTCTAAAACAACAGAATTACCTTCTGGTTTAAAATATGTAATTACCGAAACAAAAAATGGTGAAAGCCCTAAAGCAGGAGTAAATGTAAAAGTTGATTGTGCTGGATATTTTTCAGATGGAAAGTTATTTTGGACAACTTGGAAAGAGCTAGCTGAAACATATGAAATGTACGATCATCGTCAAGAATCTGCTGGTGGTTATGCGCCAATACCAACAGTTTATAGTAATGAAGCTAAACTTATTCAAGGATTTAAAGAAGGATTACAACAAATGAAAGTAGGCGATAAGGCATTACTTTTTATTCCTTCACATTTAGGATATGGTGTTCAAGGAGCAGGAGACGTAATTCCTCCAAATACCGATTTGGTTTTTGAATTAGAGCTTATAGAGATTACTGATAAAAAATAAAATTATTAAGTTCAATGATAGAATCAATTATTGATAAAGACGTTGAATTATTAATTTTCCTAAATAATTTAGGTACAACACAATGGGATGGTTTTTGGCTTTTTTTAACAAATAAGCTAAGCGCCATCCCATTATATTTATTGCTGCTTTATTTAACTTTTAAGCAGTTTGGATTAAAAAAAACACTAATTATTGTTTTATTTATTGTTGTTTTAATTGCAATTTCAGACCAAACCAGCAACTTATTTAAATATGGTTTTAAAAGATTAAGACCTTGTCACGACGAACATATTGTAAACCTAATTCGATTGGTAAAAGAACGATGTGGTGGTTTGTATTCGTATTTTTCTGCACACGCTGCCAACTCTATGGCAATTGCCGTGTTTTTTAGTTTTTTATTCAAAAACAAGTTTAAAATGCTCCCTTTTTTATTAATTATTTGGGCACTTTTGGTTTCTTATAGTAGAATATATATTGGAGTTCATTTTCCTGCAGATGTATTAACAGGTCTATTTTTTGGAGCCTTTTATGCAAGTATATTTTATTTTTTATTAAAGTTGTTTTTACAAAAGTTTGTAAAGTAGCTATTTTTTGTATATTGAGCAGTGAATTATTTATTATTGCTGCATTTTGACAAAGAATATACCATTCCTTTTAATATTTGTTATTTTTTTAACGGTTTTTCAAGTAAAATCTAAAAGTATTGATACGCTAAAAATTGATAATTCTAAATCTGTTTTAAAAAAAAGTATAATGCCTTTATCTTTAATAGGTTTAGGTATAATTTTTAACAAAAGTAATTTTGAAAAAGAATTTCAAATTGATATTAGAAATAAAGTTGGCAATTCCTATGCCAATAGCATTGACGATTATCTTTTAGCAGTACCAATAGTTGAAATGTATGCTGCAGATATTATTGGAGTTAAAAGTAAAAATCATTGGTTCGATCAAACTAAGTATATGTTAATTTCTAATGTAATTTCATCGGGAATTACAAATAGATTAAAGGTGTTAACCAAAAAAATACGACCAAGTGGAGATGAAAACGCATTTCCTTCCGGACATACAACTATTGCATTTACAAATGCTGCGGTTTTATTTAATGAATTTAAGGATAGTTCTCCAGGATTGGCTTATAGCGGTTATGCATTTGCTACGTTAACTGGAGGCTTTAGAATCGCTAACAATAAACATTGGATATCAGATGTTCTTGTAGGTGCAGGAATAGGTATTTTAGTTACCCATTTGGTTTACCACTTTGAGCCTTTAAAACGCTTTAACCCTTTTAAAAAGAATAAAGAAATAGTGTTAGCTCCTCAATTTATAGAAAATAAATTAGGAATGTACTTTTCCTATAAATTTTAATTTGACTTATAGATTTCCTTATTGAATGGATTTAAGAATATCAAGAAAAATATAACTGCAAAGGCTAATTCATACAATTCCCATTTTCTATTGGATCCCATAAAAACAAGTAGGGCAGTGCTTATTAAAAACGCAATTGTTTGGTGCCACTGTACTATTGGAATTGCAAATGAATTGGCTAAATTTTTAATAAAAGGACTTTTTCTAAAAAGCAAAGGAGTAATTAACAGGTAAATAACTAAAACAACGGTTAACAATTGGCTAAAAATTATTTTATTTATTTTTTTACCATCAACAACCATATTATGTAAATTGGTTTCACCTTGTGCATTATTTTCAATAAAATACTGAGAAGATTCAACTTCAAAAATTCGTTGTCCCCAAGAAATTTCTTCTCCCGCACCAAACATAAATATTACAGCTAATCCTAAAATCCCAACTTTCCAAAGTGATTTTTTAAACTTTTGTAATTTAAAAAAACGATAAAATAATAAGATACTCGAACAAAATAATAATAAGGCAGTTCCATATTCGGCAAAACCATCTTCTTTAGTGTAAACTTCATCAAAATATTGAAGGTTTGTATTTGCGTAATAAATTCCTAAACTAAATACTAATAATAAAAATATGTATGCAATTTTATCTGTTTGTGTAAGTGTTTTCATTTGGTAAAAGTACTATTTTTTTGATACTATGTAAAACTTTCGTATTAAGCGTTCTTTACTTTTTGAACCTGTATTTAGGTTATAAGTATCTGTTAATTTTATATGGTGTTCTGGTTCTAGTAAAGCGAAAATTTCATTAATATTTTCATTCATTATTAATAGACCAAAGTGTTCTTCAGAAGGTATATTTAGCTCTTTGTTTTTGTAAATATTTTTTAATGGTCCATTATAATCCCAAAGTAATTCGGGAGTAATTTCTCCAATGCTATAGGTTGTAATTTTATGTTGAAATTCAATTTGATGTAATTTTTTAATAGAATTGTAGGCTTCATTTTTATTAAAACCTTTAGAAATTGGCAATCCAAAAAGGAACAAGCCAACCATAAACAAAACGTTTAAATAAAATACATGTTTAAATTTCTTTTTAATTAAAAACATAAATATTAAAACGCCTATTACAATTGAAAATACCGAGGTTAAAATAAAGCTAGATATGTGATTTTGAAAACGATCATTTAAAACAAAGAATAGTGCAAACGGGATACTTATTCCTATTGTTGCAATGAGACCAAAGTTAAAATAAACAGGAATTTTATCAATTTTAAGTTTTAATTTATAAAATGATTTTATTAGATACTGAATGTAAAAACCTGTATTTAAAGCTAATGGAATTAGCACAGGCATTAAGTAACGTGCCTTTTTTTCAGGAATTAGTGATAGTAAAATAACAGCGCTAATTGTCCACCAAAACGAAAATTGGTATGCTTTTTTATTATCTACACGTTTTATTAAATAGGGATACATTAAGCTTATAAAAGCAGGAATTGTCCATAATCCAGTTTGCGTAAAAAAGCTCCAATAATAATATATTGGTTTAACATTATAGCTACTCCAATTACCTGTTTCTTTTGAAGCAATTTCTAAAAATGCTGCAGGATCAATTAAACGAACATATAAAAACCACCAGCCTCCAACAATTAATGATGTTAATAATAGTGTAACCAATTGCAAAAACTTAGACTTTATTTTTTTAAACTTATAAACAATACTGTATGAAATAATAAAAGGTAATAGTAATGCAAATAAAGATACAGGACCTTTACTCATTATGGAAAAACCTATAAAAACTGATGATGCTATTACATTTTTCCAAGTTGGTTTGGGTTCTTTTAAAAGCAGGAATAAAAAATACAATCCGGCAAGCATAAATCCGTGGGCAAAAATGTCCCAAGGAGCTTCATTTATTATGGCAAAAACATAAAATGATGTTACTAAAATTAAGCTATTTCTAAAACTGTGATTTTTTGTGAGTTTTAATTTTAGTGAAAAATAATAACTAAAAATACCAATAAAAAGTACCATAAGTGCTGCAGGTAACCTAAGTGCGTGCAAATTATTCACCCCAAATATTACTCCTGATATAGCCGTAATCCAGGTTGGTAAAGGTGGTTTTTGATACCTTGGTTCTCCATTCATTGTTGTTAACAACCAATGATTATCGTTAATCATTTCTCTTGCTGTAATAAAGTTTCGAGCTTCCATTATGGTAATTTCTGGAATGTTTAAATGAACCAATAACATTAAAATTATGGTAATTGATAATGAAGCCAATGGATATTTTTCAATCTTTTCTATCATAATAAATTTATTAAATGATATTTCTAATTAAATCCTTAAAACATTGTTTAATATAGAAAATTGATGTTAATCTTGTTTTTTAAGAATAATAATATTTCTAAAATATATAACAGAGCCCATTAAATGCCCAACCAATAATACAGGGTCTTTTCTTAAAATGGCATAAATAAGAATCAAAATTGAACCGATTAAACTTAATAACCAAAATCCAAATGGTAATGATGATTCCTTGTTTTTTTCAGAATAAATCCACTGATATACAAACCTCAAAGTGAATATTATTTGAGCAACAACACCTAATAATAACATCCATAATGGAATGGCATCATTTCTAAATAATTTATCAATATCATAGGTATTATTATTGTACGAGTAAATTACCAATAAAATGGGGAATATTAATAAAAACCATCTAAGTATTTTTGGTGCTTTTTTCCATTCGCCTTGCAGCTGTAAATTTCTAATGTATATAAAATAGGTGAGTGCTTGGCCTAACATAATAGCAAAATCTTCCCGCAAGTAACCATAAACAAACAGTAAAAAAGAAGCAATTAAACTTAATTTCCAAAATAGGGAAGGAGTTAATACTTTTTTACTTTTTTCCGATAATATCCATTGTAAAACAAGTCTGCCAGAAAAAAGCAATTGAGCAAAAAATCCAATAGTATATATGAGCCAGTTACTCATTAACCTTTATGGGAAATTTTATAATTTAAATATTTTTTCTTCATCCATAAATATGCAAAGCAATCCATTAATGGTCCTAAAAGTCTGTTCCATAAACCATATTTTGCTTCACCAGCTATACGTGGAAAATGTTGTACAGGAATTTGCTTTATGCTACCATTTTGCAATAAAATCATTGCAGGTAAAAACCTATGAAGTCCTTTAAACATAGGGATTTTTTTTGCATATTCAGTTTTAATAACTTTTAATGGACAACCTGTATCGTCCATTCCGTCGTGCGTAAATGCTCGTCTTATTCCATTTGCAATTGTAGAAGACATATTTTTAACAAAAGAGTCTTTTCTGTTTGCTCTAACTCCAGTAACTAAGTCATAATCACCAATTTCTTTTAGTAATAAATTAAAATCTTCAGGAGCGGTTTGTAAGTCCGAATCTATATAACCAACAAGTTCTGTGTCTGTATTTTCAAATCCAGCAGCGATTGCAGCACTTAAACCACAATTTTCTTCAAATTTAATAAAACTAAAATCTGGATTGTTTTTGCAAATTTTAGTAATTAATTCTTGACTTTTATCTGTGCTTCCGTCATTTACAAAAAGAATTTTAGTCTTTTTAATTGCAATTTTAAGATATTTAGAAAGTTCTTGTTCAACACGTTGCAGATTATCTTCTTCGTTGAAAACAGGCACAACTATAGTAAATTCATAACTCATTATACTTATATAGTTTTTGTGATTTTTTATAAGACTATTTAAATAAATGTTTAAGTCTTTAAAAATATTGGGTAAATTTAAAATATTTATTTTGAAAATATGCAACACATAAAATAATGTTTCGTCTTTAGTAATAGAAGTAACCAACTTAATGAGTAAAACAGTTTTAATAAATAACAAAATTGTAGAAGATTGCAAATTAAATAAGGCAAAAGCTCAAATGCAATTATATGACTTGTATTGCAATGCAATGTTTGTGATTGCGTGTAGGTATGTAAAAGATACTTTTGTGGCTGAAGATGTTATGCAAGACGCATTTATTAAGGTTTTTAAAAATATTGAAACTTTTAAAGGAGAAGTAACCATTGGAGCTTGGATAAAAAGAATTGTAATTAATCAATGCATTGATTATTTGAAAAAGAAGAAAATTGAATTGGTTTCTTTGGAAGAAAATCAGCAAATACAGATAGCCAATGACGATTGGTCTGTTAATAAAGAGGTAACTGTTGAGATAATTTCGGATGAAATAAAAAAATTACCCGAAAAGTATAGAGTTGTTTTAAACTTATATTTAATAGAAGGTTATGATCATCAAGAAATTTCACAAATTTTAAACATTACTGAGGTTACTTCTAGATCACAGTTAATGAGAGGTAAAAGCAAATTAAAAAATCAATTAAAAGCATACAATTATGCCTAAAGATTTAAGAGAAATAGTAAAAAAAGAAATGGCGGGTTCAAATAAATTATCTGTTAATCATAGATCCAAATTTGAAGCTAAATTAAAAACGGAAATGCACGCTAAAAAAAATAGAAGTTTCCATTTATTAAAATATGCCGCCACGTTTTTGGTTCTTGTAGGTTTAGGAACAACAATGTTTTATTTTTCAAACAATGAAATAAAAACACCTGTTAAAACTAACAAAATTGAAAGTTTAGGAAGTATTTCTCCCGAATTAAAGAAAATAGAAAATTACTATTTAGCAACTATAAATACCGAAATTTCGGACTTAGAAGTAACTAAAGAAAACAAAGAATTATTAGATAGTTATTTTGAAAAATTAGGCGAACTATCGGCTGATTATAAAGAGTTAACAAATGAACTTAATGTTGAAGGGTTAAGTGAAAACACTATAAATGCTTTAATTGATAATTTGCAATTACGTTTAAAATTGTTGTATCAACTTAAAGAGCAATTAAACGAATTAAAAAAACTTAATTTAGAAAAAAATGAAAGCATACAGCTATAAAATAGGAATCATACTATTGTTTTTTGGAGTTGCACTTCAAGCGCAAACCTATGATAAAAAAATTGAAGATAGATTTAAGGTAAATTCAGATGTCGAAATTGTTGTTAACACGGCTCATATGGATGTAGAAATTGAAACTTGGAATAAGAATGAAGTTTCGGTTGAAGCTGTTATGGAAGTTGAAGGAGTTGACAAAAAGGAAGCCAATAAAATATTAAAAGATTGGAAATTTGAAGCACTCGGGAATAAGAATAAGGTAAAAATAACCTCTATGTCGGGTGGTATGAACTTTGAATTTACCCAGGATTTTGACTTCGATTTTCCAGAGATTGATATAAATGTTCCACACATTGAAATACACGAATTTGATGTTGAATTTCCCGAAATTGAACTTCCTGAGATGCCAGAAATACCGGAAATGCCAGAAATGCCAGATATGGGTGGTTTTGAATTTGATTACGAGTTGTATAAAAATGACACTACCTATTTAAATAAGTATAAAGAAAAAGTTATAAAAAGTGTAGAAAAATTTAATAATAGTGAATGGAAAAAGAAATTAGATTCTTTTAGAAACTCAAAAGAATTTAAAATTAAAATAGAAGAATATAAAAAAGCCAATGCCAAATTAAAACGCAAAATTCATGAAATGAAAAATTCAGAAGAATTTAAAAAATCTATGGAAGATGCAAAAAAGGCTATTAAAGATGCTACAAAACAAACACAAGACCAAAGGGTGCTAATTGTTGAGCAAGTTGAGTTGGCAAAAGATGCAAGTAAAGCGGCTAGAGATGAGGTAAAAAGATTAAAAGAGGAAGGTAAATTAGATTCACTTTATTCCATTCATGATAATATTATAATTGATTACAGAACCGAGAATAATTCAAAATTTAAAATAAAGAAATATTTGAAAATTAAAGTTCCAAAAAAGGCAACTTTTAATTTAAATGTGCGTCATGGAAAAGTTACTATTCCCGAATCTAATAAAAAAATGTCTGCAAATATGTCTTATGGCTATTTTGTTGGAGGAGCTATAATAGGAGCAAAAAACGAACTGGTTTTCTCCAATTCTCCAGTAACAATTGAAACTCTAAACTCAAGTAATATTACATTAAAAAATGTTCCAAACGCAAAGTTTGGAACATTTAACAGTGTAAATTTATTTTCTAATTCATCAGATGTTATAATTGAAGAAATTGGAAATAACGTAGCGTTAAGTCAAAAATTCGGCAATTTAAAAGTAGAACAGTTGCATTCCAATTTTGAAAAATTAAATATAATAATAGATTATGCAAAAGCTATAATTGATACATCTAATGCTTCTTTTGTGTATCAAATTAATGGTAAAAAAAGTACATTTAAATTAAATAAAAACTATAAGCAATTAAATAATAAAAATATTGATGGCGTTCAAATAATTGAAGGTTTTAATAAGGATAAAACTTCTGGGAATAAGCTTTTTTTAACAGGTGTTTTTAGCACAATTAACTTAAACTAAACACTTCACACTTCGTTTTAAAAATGCTTTAAAATCCTATTAAAGTATAATTTTTCCATTAAGTAATTGTTGTTATCTTTACAACTTCAAAACAAACGATAATTAATGGAGTTATTTAAAACAAATACACTAAAAATTTACAATTCTTTAAGTAAAACTAAAGAAGAATTTAAGCCAATAGTTGAAGGTAAAGTTGGAATGTATGTATGTGGACCAACTGTTTATAGTAATGTGCATTTAGGAAATGTAAGAACCTTTATGTCGTTTGATATGGTATTTCGCTATTTAAAACATTTAGGTTATAAAGTGCGTTATGTTCGTAATATTACCGATGCAGGTCATTTAGAAAATGATGCCGATGCTGGTGAAGATAGAATTGCTAAAAAAGCACGCTTAGAGCAAATTGAACCAATGGAAGTTGTACAGCGTTATACTGTCGACTTTCACGATACGCTTCAAAAAATAAATAATTTACCACCAAGTATTGAGCCTACTGCAACAGGACATATAGTTGAGCAAATTGAAATTATAAAAGATATTTTAGATAAAGGTTTGGCTTATGAAGTAAATGGATCGGTTTATTTTGATGTGTTGAAATACAACGAAACTGAAAATTACGGAATTCTTTCAGGTAGAAAAATTGAAGATTCAATTCATAATACACGAACTCTCGACGGACAGAGCGAAAAGAAAAATCCACAAGATTTTGCACTTTGGAAAAAAGCAGACGAACGTCATATTATGCGTTGGCCTTCGCCTTGGAGCGATGGTTTTCCGGGTTGGCATTTGGAATGTTCTGCAATGAGTAGCAAATATTTGGGAGAAACATTTGATATTCATGGAGGAGGAATGGATTTAAAATTTCCACACCACGAATGCGAAATAGCACAGTCTAAGACAAATAATGGTGTAAATCCGGTTAATTATTGGATGCACGCTAATATGTTGATATTAAATGGACAAAAAATGGCGAAATCTACTGGGAATTTTATTTTACCTAATGAAATATTTTCGGGCGAAAATGATATTTTAAGTAAAGCATTTAGTCCAAGTGCAACTCGATTTTTTATGTTGCAAGCAAATTATCGTAGTATTTTAGATTTTACTAGTACTGGTTTGGAAGCTTCAGAAAAAGGATATATTAAATTAATGGAAGCAATTTCATCTTTGGATAAAATTGAGGCAGGAAAAGAATCGACTATTAATATTGCTGAATGGAAACAGAAATGTTACGATGCAATGAACGACGATTTTAACACACCAGTTTTAATTGCTAATTTGTTTGAAGCTGTAAAATATGTAAATCTTTTAATTGAAAAGAAAGCAACTATTTCAGCTGAAGATTTAGAAGTTTTTAAAACAACTATTAATGCGTTTGTTTTTGATGTTTTAGGACTTAAAAATGAATTGCAACAAGATAGTTCAGATAAATTATCGGGTGTTGTAGAAATGCTAATTGGTATGCGTAAAGATGCGCGTGAAAATAAAGATTGGGCATTATCTGATAAAATTAGAGATGAATTGGCCGAGTTGGGAATTCAGTTAAAAGACGGAAAAGAAGGAACAACTTTTTCGGTAAACTAAATTGAAAAGTATAACCAAAATATTGGCAATTCCATTTATTTGGTTAGTTAGGTTTTACCAAGCTGCAATTTCACCTTATACACCATCGGCTTGCAGATATACACCAACTTGTTCTAGTTATACGTTAGAAGCTTTACAAAAACATGGCGTTTTTAAAGGTGGATGGTTAGCAATAAAAAGAATAGGAAGTTGTCATCCTTGGGGTGGAAGTGGTTACGATCCAGTTCCTGAAAAAAAAGATGATAAAGAAAATAAAAAAGTATAATTTAATAGTTAAATATAAAATATAGAAATGATATTACTTCAAATAGATTGGAATCCTTCACCAGAACTTTTTAAAATAGGTTCATTTGCCATAAGATATTATAGTCTAATGTTTGTATGTGCATTTATGTTAGGGCTTTATTTAATGAAAAAAATATTTATTAATGAAAAAATTGATATTGAAAAATTAGATTCTTTATTTATTTACACTGTTGTTGCAACTTTGGTTGGAGCTCGTTTAGGACATTTTTTATTTTACGATCCAGAGTTTTTAATTAAAAAGCCATTAGAAGTAATTTTACCATTTAGATTTTCACCTAAGTTTGAATTTACTGGTTTTGCAGGTTTAGCAAGTCACGGGGCCGTAATTGGAATAATTACAGCTTTATATTTATACAGTAAAAAAGTACTAAAAAAACCTGTATTTTTTATTTTAGATAGAATGACGATGCCAGTTGCAATTGGAGGTATGTTTGTACGTTTAGGAAACTTAATGAATTCTGAAATTATTGGAAAACCTACAAATAGTGATTATGGATTTGTTTTTAAAAGATTAGGAGAAAGTTTTCCTCGTCATCCGGCGCAATTATACGAAGCCATTGGTTATTTATTAATTTTCTTTATTGTTTTATATGTGTATTGGAAAACAAATAAAAAAGAAAAACCAGGGTACATATTTGGACTATTTTTCGCTATGCTTTGGACCGTAAGATTTTGTGTTGAATTTTTTAAAGAAGCACAAGTTGAAGGAAGAGAAGACTGGATTCTTGGTTTAAATACCGGTCAGGTTTTAAGTATACCACTTATACTAGTAGGTTTTTACTATATGTTTAGAACTAAAAAATAATATTTAAAATAATTTCTAGAAAAGCCGTTTATTGAAAAATAAACGGCTTTTTTTTAGATAAAAGTATGCTCAAATTTTTGAACACACCAATACAATATGATTATTTTCAAGGTTAGTTGTAAAAAAAAGATATTTGTTTCCACCATCTTTTAAACCTGTTTTTTTTCTAATTTGAGCAACTGTTTCAGGAAAATTTCGTGTGGTTATATTTGCTTTTTTTGAAGGACATATTTTTTTAAGAATCTTTTTGTCATAAGCTGTAATTTGCTCTATTAAAAAAGATCTTCCTGGGAAATTAATAAGTTTGTTAGAAGTATATAAATGCGAGTGTTGGTGTAATTTATCAATATTTAATTTGGTAGCTATTTGTTTAAATGCACCAGCTTTTAAAATTGCGGGATTAGGCTCAAACAAGTACTTTTTAGGAGCCGAATAACTTGGGATATCTTCTTCTGAATTTAATTCAAAATTAAAACATTGTTTTTCGCTTTTTAAAAAGTTGATTGTTTTTAAATGTATGTTGCCACAATAATTTTTTTCTAATATAAAAAGTAACTCTTTAACTTCATTTTCGAGAGAAACAACATGAATTTCCTTTACAAATGTTAACTCATTTATGGCGCTTTTAATATCTAATATTGGAGAAATTTTTAAAAGGATATTGTTGGTTTTAGCAAACAATTTCTCTAAGTTTTCAGGTACATTTGGTAAGCAATCGTTTAACAAAAAAACTTTTCCTTTAATATCATTTCTTCGAGAAGGATCTATATAAATCCAATCATATGTTTTATCCGAATTAGTTGTAAATTCAATTCCATCTCCAACATAGGTTTCAATATTTTTACACTTAAGTTGTTTTAAATTATGAGCAACAATTTGAGATAATTCTTGGTTTATTTCACAATGTATTACCTCTTTAATTTTTTTTGAAAAGTAATAAGCATCCACTCCAAATCCTCCGGTTACATCAATAAGAGAAGTTCCAGAAATTAGGCTTGCCTTATATTTTGCTGTAATTTCAGATGAAGTTTGTTCAATATTTAATTTTTTTGGAAAATAAATACCTTCAGTTAAAAACCAAGTAGGAAGTTTCTTTTCACATTTTGTTTTTGAAACAAGTTGTTCAACAATTTCTTGAATAGAAATACCGTTAAACGGACTTCCTTTTAATACTAGTTTTGTAATATCAGACTTTAAATTAGCATTGATAAAATGTTGAATTTCGGTATTTAAAATAATTTTATTCAAGACGTTCATTTGTTAGTTGAACAAGTTTTGTTATAGTTTTCCAATTACGAGAAGTAGCAGGAGATTTTAATTTACTTTCAAACAAATTATTAGATAATTTTGTTTTTCCATAACCATTAGGGCAATGTAAATAAATTGTTTTACCGGAAATAATAAATGCATCATCATTAGTTGAAATTAAACTTTCAATTTTTGAAACACCACTTAAATCAGGGTTGTTATTTAATAATGTAACGTACATTTTTGAAATGTCTATTGCGTTATTTTTTTCAATAAAAGGATTTGATTGAAAAATACAATCTAATTGTTTTTTTGTTAAAACCAACACGTTAACATTGTATTGATACTGTTTGTTTAGAATGTTTGAAATTTGAAATTCAATTTTTTCGGTAACTTTTTCATTCAGTTTAAAAATTACATTTCCACTCTGAATATAAGTTTGAACCTCAATAAAACCATTTGCTGTTAACAGCTGTTTTAAATCGGCCATTTTAATAATATTCTTTCCAGAGACATTAATTCCTCTTAAAAGAGCAATATAGGTATTCATAAATTAAATGTTCTTTGTAAGTGATTTAACAATTTTATTGTCGGCAAGAAACGCTTTTAAAATTACTTTAATAGCTGTATAAGTTGGTATTGCAACAATCATTCCTGTTACTCCAAAAAGAACACCACTAATCATTATCACTAAAAATATTTCTAGTGGATGTGATTTTACACTATTAGAAAATATGAGTGGCTGACTTAAAAAGTTATCAATTAATTGGGCTATTACGTATCCAATCATAACATAAATGGAAGTTGGTAAAATTTCTGATTGAAAATCTTGCCCCAAATTACTGCTCATAGTTAAAAATAACATTATTACGCCACCAATTAGCGGACCTATATATGGAATTAAATTAAGTAACGCACATAAAAAGGCAATTACAATGGCATTTTCAATTCCAAAAATTAACAATGTTATCATATAAATAATGAATAAAATGGTAATTTGAAAAACCAATCCAATAAAGTATCTTGATAATAAGTTATTAATTGTTGAAAGCGATTTTCTTAATTTATTTTCACTTTTATCTGTAACCAAAACATAAATAGAATTCTCCATTATATGCGTGTCTTTCATTAAAAAGAAGGTTATAAAAAGCACCGAAAATAACCCAATACTTAAATTTCCAACAGTACCAATAACAGAGTTTAGTAAATTGGGAATTGCTGTTAAATTTTTAAATAAATCAACATTTTTAAGTTCGTTTAAAATATCAATATTATGAGCTAAAAAGTAATTGTTAGTTTGGTTTATTAGGTGTTCAATATTTGTTTGAAGTTGGTCAATATTTAATAACGACAAGTTTTCTCCTTGCTTAATTATTAAAGGAATAAACATACTAATTAGCCCAGATAAAATTCCAATAAAAAAAATCAATGTTGTTATTACCGCTAATGTATTTGGGAATTTTAACTTTCTTTTTAAAAATCGAATTATTGGACTTCCTATTAAAGAAATAACTGCAGCAATGGCAATATATATTAAAATTGATTGAATTTTATAAAGAAAATATAACAATAGAAAAACACCAATTAATATTGCAATTGCTTTTAAAATTCCATTTGTAATTGTGTTCGAGGTCATATTATTTTTTTAGAATTATAAAAATATGAATTTATTTCAATAGAATTGCTATTGATTGTTGATTAGATATTGGGTTTTCTCAGCTACAAAATCTTCAAGTTCTTTAAAATATGCTGTAAAGTCTTCTTCTAGTTCTTTATAATGAAGTTTTAAATCTTCAATAGCTAAATCCATTTGCGATATTCCTTTTGTGCGTCTGTTCATACCGCCTAAAACACGTTCAATTCCTTTCAAAGAAGCATAATTAACTAGCCAATTATATTTTATCATAGATGGAAGTAGGTTTTGAAGTTCTTCTGGGAAACTTTCAACATTTTCAGATAAAAAACTATAAACATTTTGAGCGTAAATTTCTAAAGGAATGTTAGAATATTTACTCCAATTTTTTGCTAAAAAATGATCGTATAAAATATCAATAATAATTCCATCAAAGTGTCGATATCTTGGATTAAGACGGCGCATACTTCTTTTTACAATAGGATGCGTATCTGTAAAATTGTCTATATTTCTATGCAAGATTAGTCCTACCTGTATTTCTTTTGGATATTTTTTATAGGCTTTACCTTTAACAGCATCGGAAATAAAATTGCCAATTAAAATGTTTTTATTGTCTTTAGAAAGGTATAAATGTGCTAAAAAATTCATAGAATTAATTTGGGCAATGATACAAAAAAAAAGATGCTATGAATAATTTTAGAATGAAATATTAGCTGTATACACTCCCTTGCCGTGCGTTAAAGATGTTTTACCTACATTATGAAGATTAGTTGTTCCTATTAAAAGTTTTCCTTTGCTGAATGATAATGCGCTGATATACATATAGTCATCTATAAATTCTAATCCATCTAATTTAAGTTGTTGCCAATCTGCTATTTTATTTTCAATAATTTTTGAAATAAAAATTTCATTATCGTAGGTCAAAGCAACTATCCAATTATTGATTTCAATTAATGTCGAAATTCTAGTAGATGTAATTCCAGGTAGGCCTTTAACATTTCCTTCAATCCACTCATTTGAACTATTTTTTTTGAATATTCCTGCTTCCGTAGATGTTATCATAAGATCATTTTTAAATAGAAAATCATAGCAGCGAATAGATTCTAAGCCAATTGAATTCCAATTTTTTCCATTATCTGTAGAGTTGATAATTCCTTGACTTCCTTTAGTTGTATAAACATTATTGTTGTTAACCTTATAGTTATGATAATAATTTGCAAATGAGAGGGTTTTATGTGTCCAACTATTACCAGAGTTTGAAGAATAATTATAAATAAATTTACCTGATCCCGATGAAGCACAAATGGTTGTTTCATTTATTGCACAAATTTTGCTTCCCCCAGCACGAAAGCCTTCAGTGTCGAAATTAGTTGGTTCCCAATTACTGCCGGAATCTTTAGATAAATAAATATTTCCAGAGGTTAATAAATATAAAGCATTACCATAACCAGAAATGTCGTATGTTTTAATGTCTTCTAACTGAACATTATTTTCATCAACAATTCCTACATTACTTGAAATCCAAGTTATTCCATTATCTTCGGAAATAAAAACACCTTTAGCTATAGTTATTGCTAATAATTTCTCTTTGTATTCGTAAATTTTCTGAATCCCAACAGTTTCAATTCCTTTTGATTTTTCCCAAACGGTATTTAAGTTTATTTGAGGTGCGGCAGGACTTTTATCTACAATAACATCATCGTCTGAATTACTACAAGAACTGATTATTAAAAACAAAATGAAATATGAAATTGACGAAAGAATACTTTTTAATAACTTCATTTTTTTATGTGTATAAATGAGGAATATGTATATAAAAGTAGTGAAAAATCTAATTTAAATTAGGGTTAAAATGCTTTAAAAAGTAAATATCCAAATTTAATTGTAGTGAATACCACCGCAACATTTTTTAAACTTTTTACCACTATTACAAGGGCAAGGATTGTTTCTGCCAATTTCAACTGTACGTTTATTTAATTTTCGGTTTGCCATTTTTTGATTAAAAACTTTTTCTAATAAGCTGTACAACTCAGGATGTTTTTTTTCGAGAAGCTTAGGTCTTTCAAAAAAGTATTCGCTAGCAACTGAGAAAAATTCAGCTTTATTAGTACTTCCATATGGGTTAATGTCCGAATTTCCGTCTATTATTTCATCTATTTTCTTGTTAATTAAATCAATCCAAGGAATGGCATATTGCTTCTCCATTAGTTTAGAAGGAATGCCGTCAATTGGGCCATCGGTTTTATCAATTAAATGAATAAACTCGTGTATTGCTGTGTTTTTTTTATCGGATTCATTTCTAAAACCGTGTTTTAAAGCTTGTTGAGATAATATCATAATTCCATCCATGTAACCGCTACCAACCATTCCTAAAATACGTCTGTTAGTTCCCTCTATTTCAAATTTTTCGTTAAAAGCCGTTGGATAAATTAACACCTCTTTAATATTAACGTATTTCCAGTTGTCAAATCCAAAAATTGGAATAACAGCACTTGAAGCAACTAAAACTTTATCGGTTAAATTAACTGTAGTTTCTATACCCGTAATTCTACAATTTAAAAGAAACTCTTGTACTTTAAACTCAAATCGGCTTTTTTCAATTTCGCTTAGAGCATTGTAAAAAGAAATATCACGATTTAATATAGCTCTCATTTCTTTAGGAAAAGGTGTAATTGGCACGCGCCATTTTGAATTTACTTTCCTATTCCAACGAAAGGCCGAATAGCTTACGGTGATAATTATTATTACAAATACGGTTAATGTCATTTATTGTTAGTTTAATTAAATTTAACGATTTTGGGTTTTTAATTACAAAAGGTATTTAAATCATTTAGTGTCATAGCTCCAGCAAATCGCTTAATTTCTTTTCCATTTTCAATAAGTATAAATTGAGGTAAGCCTCGTACGTTATAAGTTTCCATTATTTTTTTATTTAAATCGGCATTTACCTTAGCAACTTTGGTGCTTTTAGATTCTAAAGCAAATTTTTCAATAATAGAATTCATCATTACACAAGGTCCGCACCATTCTGCCCAAAAATCAATTAAGATCCTATTTTCAGTATTTAAAATAAGATCTATATTTTTTTCATTTAAGTTGATAATGGCAGAATTATCTTTCTTTTTAGTAGTTTTATTAATAATATAACGAAAAGGCCATGAAAATGCTGCTACTATAGTTGATATTATAAAAAGAATAAAAGCAATTAAATAATTGAAACTTGTTTTTAGAGTTTTCTCCTTTTCAAATTTTTTTTTCGAATTGTTTTGAAATTGGATAATTTTTTCGAGCATAACTTGTTGATTAACCTAGAGTTGACATTATAAATTTTGACAAAAGCAAGTTTATTATTTTATAATATCGGTTGAATTTGATTTTATATGTAAATCCAATTGATTAAAAGGAATGGTAATATTGTTAGCGTCAAGGTTTCTGCTAATAATTTTTCGAATGTCACTTTTTACCTTACCAATACTAAAAATGTTTTCACTATAAAACAAAATTTGGAAATCTAATGAAGAAGGTCCAAAATTAATTAATCGCACCTCAATTAATTCTTTGTTATAAATATCAGGATGTTCAAATGCACTTTCTTCTAAAACTTTAATAACTAGATCTACATCACTTCCATATGAAACTCCCACATCAATTCTAAAGCGTGCTTTTTCTGATTGGTGACTCCAATTAATAACTTTGTTTGTGGTTATTAATGAATTTGGAATTATCATAGTAATATCATCAGTATTTATGCCTTTTGACGTTCTAATTCCAATGCTTTGAATTTTTACTACAACACCATCTATATCCAAAACATCATCAATTCGTATCGATTTTTCTGAAAGTAAAATAATTCCGGATATTACATCATTAAACGTTTGTTGCAAACCCAACCCAATTCCAACAAGTAAAGCAGCCGAACCTGCAAGTAAAACTGTAACTTTTATTCCAAGAAACTCTAAAATAAGACCTATAGCAATTACCCAAATTATATATTTAATAATTTGAAATAACGCATAAGTATCTTTATTGTCTAATTTACTAATTTGATTTTTACTATATAAAGCTCTTTTAATAAGCCATAATATTGCTTTGGTAAGTATGAAAATAATTAAAATAGTAAATAATGAATATACTCTTATGGTATTTTCGCCTATTTTAATTAATTCAAATTCTAAAAAACTTAAAATTGTTTCCATTTTACTTTTTATCAGTTAGTTAAAAGTAAGCATAAATTTAATGAGTTGTTTTACTTTTAACTGTATTCATTGCATAAATTTAACTTAGTAAACTAAGCTTGTACATTATTCACTTGGTGCAATTTATTGTTATTTTACAAAATCGGGCCATCTTTTTAAATAGGCAATAAATTTTTCACCTAAACCTTCTTTTATAAGATGTTCTTCTGAAACAGGGGTTGAAATAGGATTAAAAGCTGGATTTTCTAAAACTAGTTTTGGAAAGTTGTGATGTAAAATTGCCGATGTTCCAATAGAAACAAAATCTACTCCAGCATCTAAAATATTTTGCACATCCATAGCAGTGCTAATTTTTCCTGCAACAGTCCATTTAACCTTTTTAAAATCTAAGCTACTAAAGTGTTCTAATAAGGAGCTATTTTGATATTTTTTTTCTTCAGGAGTTTTAAAACTATCCCATAAAGATATATCTAAAAAATCGATATTTCCCTCATTAATTAATCGTTGGCACACCCATTTTATCTCGTTAATGTCCATTCCAAACCTTTCCGGAGAAAGTCTAACACCAATTAAAAACTCCTTGCCACATGTTGCTCTAATGGCATCAACTATTTCAAATAATAGTCTAGATCTATTAATTAACGAACCTCCATATGCATCCGTTCTATTATTTATTTTTGGACTTAAAAATTGAGTTATAATATATCCATGTGCTCCGTGAACTTCAACACCTGTATAGCCACATTTTTTAGCACGGATAGCTGCATTTATAAAGTCATCTCTTAGTTGTTTAACTTCTTCTATTGTAAGCCCACGTGCATTGGTTTCTTTATTATCAGAAGGGCAAACAGGAGATTCGTTTATTAATTCTGCCGGTGTTCGCATTCCTGCATGATGCAATTGTATAACGGCTAAACTTCCTTGTTCTTTAATTTTAGTTGTTAATTTTATATGCCCTGCATTTAAATTGTCACTAAAAATACCAAGTTGTCCTGGAAAACCTTTTCCAATTTTTTGAACATGCGAAGCGCAGGTCATTACCATACCAAATCCTCCTTCGGCTCTCATAGTTAACCATTTTAGCTCGTCATTAGAAAGTTCTCCATTTTCATGACTTTGTTGATTTGTTAAAGGAGCTAACATAAATCTATTTTTCATAGTTGCTCCGCAAGGGAAAATTATGGCTGAATTTGCATTGGTCATAATAAATAATATAAATATTGAGTTTAAATGTTGTAACCTTTGTTATTTGATTTTATAGAATATAAAAGTAAACAAATGCTAATTGGTTTATTTCAAATTACGTTCTTTAAGAATATTTTTTAAGGCTTTATCATTTTTAGAATTATTAATTAGTTTGTAAACAAAATACAATGGTATTAGTGTAAAAAAGCCAACACTATTTTTTGCAGCGCTATAAATTATAATTCCAACCGAAAATCCAATTAATGCAGCGTTCATTATGGAAGTTGATTTCATTTTTTTTGCTTTTTGTAACAATTCTTCGTCTGTTAATTCGGCTAATTCTTTTTCTGTCATTTGTTTGAAGTTATTTAAATTTTGTTTTATTGTTTATTGAAATAGGAGTTTTGGAATGATGTCCGTCAGTTTATTAAACACAATAACCTGTTTATTTTTATTATGGATAACCAAATATACTTAAATTTTGGAAGTATAATCATTAATAGAATTAGCTTTTCAATTGAAAGGCGCAGTTAATATTTTAAATATTTCAATTAATTTAAAACGCTTTTTTACAAACCTTTTTTTAGTAATTTATTTTGTTAAAAGGTTTATAATGAGTAACTTTAAGAAGATGACAAACAACTAACCAGAAAGTTTTTAAAATTTAAAGGTTTTTTAAAGATTAAAAGTGAAAAACAGCGTCCGCTGTATATTTTACTTGTATTATGGATAATAATCCCAATGTAATTTTTAAATTCTTATCATATGAGTTTTACCATCTTTTTTAGTATTCTAATTTTCTTGTTTTTATTTGGAGGTATTAGAATTGTTTTTGAATATAAACGAGCATTAAAATTTAGATTTGGAAAGTATATTAAAATATTAGAGCCAGGATTTAGGTGGATTATCCCTATTGTTGAATCTATTCAAGTGGTAGATATTAGGGTAATTACAATTAATATTATATCGCAAGAGGTTATGACAGAAGATAATGTGCCTTGTAGTATTGATGGTGTAGTTTTTTTTAAAGTTAGTAATCCAGAAAAAGCAGTTCTTGAAGTTGAAGAATTTAATTTTGCGATTACACAATTGGCTCAAGCTGCTTTAAGAGATGTTTGTGGTAAAGTTGAACTTGATACCATCTTATCCAAAAGAGAAGAAATGGGTAAAAATATTAAGTCAATAGTAGAACATGAAACTAAAGATTGGGGTATTGAAATTATTGATGTGAAGATTAAAGATATTCAATTGCCGGAAAATATGCGACGTATGATGGCAAATCAAGCCGAAGCAGAACGTTCTAGACGAGCTCGTATTATTTTAGCACTTGCTGAAGAACAAGCTGCAGGTAAATTATTAGAAGCAGGTAAATTAATTGACCAATCACCATCTGCTATTAAATTACGTTTATACCAAACATTGGCAAATATTGCTTCAGAAAAAAATTCAACTATTTTATTCCCATTCCCTGAAGAAGTTTTGCCAAGAAATAAAAAGAAGAAGGATTAGGAACAATTTTTATTTTAATAACAATAAAAAAGCCGCAACTTAAAAGTTGTGGCTTTTAATTATATATTATTAGTTGTATTAGCTATTCAATATAACTGGCATTTCCAGCATTGTAATAAATTCGCCTTCATCAACACCGTTAATTGGAGTTAAAATTCCAGCACGGTTTGGTAAACTCATTTCAATTAAAACTTCATTAGAGTTTAGGTTACTCAACATTTCAGTTAAAAAACGAGAGTTAAATCCAATTTGCATATCGTCGTGTAATGTATTCCCATTGATGCATTTTTGAGTTTTAATAAGTTAACCTTAAGTTAGCAAAAGTTTTTTATTTTTCAGCGTATCCAATCATAGCAGAATGCTGAAATGAATAATTTTTTCCATTTTTAAATGCTTCACAATTTTTAATTAAATCAGTTTTAATATCCTTTTGTTTATCATTAGGAAATAAGTGTAAATTTCCCCAATCCCAACATCCATTAATTAAAGGGTCGAGAGAATCCATATTCCAATTTGTATTCAGTTTTTCTAATTTGAAATTTTTTAAACTGGTATTTGTTATGAGTTCATTATAAGTTTCAAAATCTGTTACTCCAAATAGTGGTCCGTGAGGTAATTCCGATAACTCGTGATGGTTTGCAAAAGCTTGAAAAAACGCTCCTAATGAACTTTGTTCTTCATTCGCTCCCCAAACTGCAAAAGCAAATTTTCCATTTGGTTTTAAAATTCTGTTTACTTCGTTAAAAACTTTATTGGGCTCCGCAAAATGATGCACTACAAAATTCGCAATTACAACATCCATTGAGTTGTCTTCTAGTGGAATATTTTCAGCATCAGATTGTTTAAATGTAATATTTTCATAGACTGAATTGGCTTGGTCTATCATTTTTTGAGAAAAATCAATTCCAATTACATTCGCTCCTGTTTCACTAATTTTCTTTGTTGAATTCCCAGCACCACAACCAATATCTAATACGGAAAGATTAGAATCAATATTTGTTTTGTTTATTAATAATGGAAGTGTTTCATTAGTTAATGTAGCCCAAGTTTCATTATAACTAGGTGAGCATCTAGTCCAAGTATCTAATTCATATTCGCGAATAATTTTGTGATTTGTTTGTTCCATAATATTAATTTTATTGGTTAGTTTTTAATTTTTGGTAACTCGTTATATCTTTAAATACAGATGTATTTGTCTCACAAAAATATCGGGATATAGTAATAAAAAGTTAAGTTTTATATGGTTATGGGTATTCCATTTCCATACAACTCTTTTATTGTAGAAGGCATAGCATTTTTTTAGTTAGTGATACCAATATATAAAAAAAATATTATATAAGGTTTTGAAATTTAATCTATTAAAAAAAATTATAAATTTTTTATTTAAAGGGATTATAAAAAAAGAATAATTTATAACCTTTTTCACTTACTTATTATATAGGAAAATCATTAATTTAGAAAAGTAAGAGGAGTATTTTTTTAACAAAAAAAGCCACAACTTTTAAGTTGTGGCTTTTTCTAATTATTTTAAGTGTTTTTCTAACTATTTAACATAATTGGCATTACCAACATTGTAATAAATTCGCCTTCATCAACACCATTAATTAGGAGATAAAATTCCAGCGCGGTTTGGTAAACTCATTTCAATTAAAACTTCATTAGAGTTTAAATTACTCAACATTTTCGTTAAAAAACGAAAGTTAAATCCAATTTGCATATCGTCGTGTAATATATTCCCTTTGATGCGTTTTTGAGTTTTACTAGTTAACCTTAAGTTTAAATATATTTAATTAACCCCATAGTATTTTCGATTTAATAACGGTGAGCATAAGCGGTCGTTTTAATGCCTCATTTACATTTTAGCCTTAGTTTATTTTTTGTCCTTAAATCCATTTTCTGTAAGTACTTCTACTTTTTCAGTATTGGCTTTTACTTGCTCTTTTGTAAACCAAGCATCGCGTAATTCTTTTTTAGAGAATAATTCTAACTGATCACCATTATGAGGAGAATCCTTTTGTGTGGCATTACCGTAACTTAATAAGACCTTAGCATTTACTTCAGTGCCAAACTCAATGACACCCACCCAAGAATCCCCACCACCCACATACATGTGGTCTTCATCTTTACTTCCAGGCCATGCTACTCTAAACACTCCCATAGATCCATCACTTCCATTAGCAGGAAGATTTATGCCATTATAATTTATTCTATAATAATCTCCCCAAGGGGTATCTAAACTACCAAATTTGGTTTCAATTTCTATGGCTGCTTGTTCTAATAGTTGAACCGCTTTATTTGGGTCTGCAAAACCGTCTGGTGTTGTATTTGGTTTATCAATGCTCCATTGTTCTGAGTAATTAGATTCTTTCCAGACATTAAATTTTCTCGCCCAACTAAAAAATATAAGCATACCTTTACTATCTGCGTCTGCTTCACGATCCCATTTTTCTAATACTATTTTAGCCTCTTTTGCTTTTTCTGAATCAGAGGCATCAATAGCTGCAAATAAATCATCTAAAATTCTATCTGCGAATTCTAACCTTGTTGAGAGTTTATATTCAACTAATTCATCAAACGTAATTGATTCATCTTCAATTAACATTCTTGCCGAACGTTGGGGCCTAAAATTCATACTTTGAGGTGCCATATAGCCTGGGTAGTCTTTAGGGTTCAAGGTCATGGGGATGGTGCTTGTCCAAGGTGGATCATTTGCATTTTGAAGCCATCCATTTGTTGGGTTTTTTACTTTGGGTAAATCGGCATAATCGTGCACTTCTGTCCATATATCAGCAGATTTTCCACCAGGTATTATTCGATTCCAATAGGCCCAAGAATCTTCGGTTCGCTTGGGTACTAAACCATTAAAAAGATAGAAAATCTCACCAGACTTATCTGCATACATCACATTCCAGAATGGTATTTGTGCCATTTTTAAAGCAGATTCAAACTCATTAAAACTGCTACTATTTATCATTCTCCACCATTGTAGAAGCATATTTGGCCTATCCAATCCAACCATTCGTAAAGCTAAAACTTTGTTTTCTTTTTGGTTTACAACAGGACCATGAATAGTTTTAAGCAATGGTATTTCTTGCTCCTTTAATGAGCCATCTTCCTGTTTTACTTTAATTGTGTTTTTTGAGGCTTCAAACTCTTTTACTTTGCCATCTAGCAAATAACCACCCTCTTTTAACTCTAATTCATAAGTGTCAGCATTATCAATAGTGTTGTCTGTGTGACTCCAACCTAAATATTCATTAAATCCTATAGCAATACCTGGAAGACCTACTAAATTACTTCCGTACATGTTTTTACCATTCAAATTTAAGTGTGACTCAAAAAAAAGAAATTCCTGCCACCAAGGTAAATGGGGATTCTGGACCAGCATAGCATTGCCAGAAGCTGATCGCTTTGGGCTGATTGCATAAGTGTTACTTCCCATATCTGGCCATTGTTGCACTCTGCCTAAATCACTTCCTCCAATAAATCTTGTGAAAATTACATACATACTATGCATGTTAACGTCTTTAGTAGTTAAGGGAAGAACGATCTTATTTTTATCATCTATGGATTCAGGATGCGCCGATGCATAGGCATTTAAGCCTTCAACGAAAGATTTAAAGATTAGTTTTGTTTCGGGATCTTGTTTTGATTCCCAATCATCAGCTAGATCTCCAAAGCCAAGTGTATGTATAAGTATATCGTTTTGTAGTTTGCTTTTTCCCCAGTATTCTGCCCCTTTTCCTCTAGAACTACCATACAGATCTAAAATGAGGTTAGCGTGATTGTGCATTTGTGCCCAACCTTGAGCGTAAAATAACTCTTCAATAGTGTTGGATGTAATATGTGGAACACCCCAAGTGTCCCAAGCAATTTGAGTTGTTATCTTTTCGTTTTGAGAGTATGATATATTTAGAAAAGAAAAAATAATGAGGGTAATAAAGAGTTTGTTTTTCATGATTTATAGATTAATTATTTTTGACTTTTATTTGAAATTAAGGCTAACTCGTTATATCTTTAATAAAGATGTATGTATCACACAAAAATATCGGGATATAGTAATAAAAAGTTAAGTTTTATTTGGTTTTGGGTATTCCATTTCCATACAATTTTTTTATTGTAGAAGGCATAGCATTTTTTTTAGTTAGTGTTACTAATATATAAAAAAAAATATTATATAAGGTTTTGAAATTTAATCTATTAAAAAATGGGTAATAAATTCTTTCTTTAAAGGGATTATAAAATAAGAATAATTTATAGCCTTTTTTACTTACTTATTATATAGGAAAATCATAAAAGTAGGAGGAGTTTTTTTTAACAAAAAAAGCCACAACTTTTAAGTTGTGGCTTTTAATTATTTATTATTAGTTGTATTAACTATTCAACATAACTGGCATTACCAACATTGTAATAAATTCGCCTTCATCAACACCATCAATAGGAGTTAAAATTCCAGCGCGGTTTGGTAAACTCATTTCAATTAAAACTTCATTAGAGTTTAAATTACTCAACATTTCAGTTAAAAAACGAGAGTTAAATCCAATTTGCATATCGTCACCTTGGTATTCACATACTAAACGTTCTTCAGCTTTGTTTGAATAATCTAAATCTTCAGCAGAAATATTTAGTTCTGTTCCAGCCATTTTAAGTCTAATTTGGTGTGTAGTTTTACTAGAGAAAATAGAAACACGCTTAACAGAGTTTAAAAATGTACCTCTGTCAACAGTTAATTTATTTGGATTTTCTTTAGGAATAACAGCGTCGTAATTAGGGTATTTACCATCAATTAAACGACAAACTAAAACCACATTATCGAATGTAAATTTAGCATTGGCATCATTATATTCAATTGTAACATCACTTTCAACATTGCCTAATATACCTTTTAAAAGGTTTAATGGTTTTTTAGGCATTATAAATTCAGCGGTATCATTAGCGGTAACATCTGTTCGCGAATATTTCACTAATTTGTGAGCATCTGTAGCTACAAAAGTTAAACTATCTGCACTAAATTGAAAAAACACACCACTCATTACAGGTCTTAAATCATCATTTCCAGCGGCAAAAATTGTTTTAGAAATAGCTGTTGCCAACACATTTCCAGGAATAATTGTACTGCTTGGCGATTGAATTGAAACAGCTTTAGGAAATTCATTACCATTAAAATAAGCCATATCATATTTACCGTGACTAGAACTAATTTCAATGGTATTTGTATCCTCAGTTTTAAATGTTAACGGCTGATTTGGAAATGTTTTAAGAGTATCCAATAATAAACGAGCCGAAACAGCTACTGAACCTTCAGAATCTGATTCAACTTCAATAATTGTACTCATTGTTGTTTCTAAATCAGAAGCAGATATTTTTAATTCGTTTTGATTTAATTCGAATAAGAAATTATCTAAAATAGGTAAGGTGTTACTGCTATTAATTACTCCGCCTAAAACTTGAAGTTGTTTTAATAATTGGCTACTAGATACTATAAATTTCATTTAAGATTATTTTATTAGGTAAGTTACAAATATATTCTAAAAAAATTGTTTTAAAAAAGTTATTTATTAACAGTTGAAAATTGAAAAAACGCCTTTAAAACATAGATACAATGGTAGTTATAATTTTTTATTTTTAAAAGTTATAATTATGTTAATATAGAACAACCAAAAGTTATACCTATTAATTAAATTTTATATTTGTTTCGCTACTAAAATAATTAAACTTTATGAAGAAAATAGTTATAATTCTATTCTTATCACTTATTTACATTCCATTAACCCATTCTCAAATCCCAAAAAAACCAACATCAGGCGATCTTTTCGAATCTATTCAGAAATTGAATTTTTTAGGATCTGTACTATATGTTGCTGCGCATCCAGATGATGAAAATACTCGGTTAATTTCCTATTTTTCGAATGATGTTAAAGCGCGCACCGCTTATTTAAGTTTAACTAGAGGTGATGGTGGTCAAAATTTAATTGGTCCTGAAATTAGAGAATTATTAGGTGTTTTAAGAACTCAAGAATTACTTGCAGCAAGAAGAATTGATGGAGGTGAACAATTTTTTACTCGTGCCAATGATTTTGGTTATTCTAAACATCCAGACGAAACGTTGCACATTTGGAATAAAGACGAGGTTTTAAAAGATGTTGTTGCGGTAATTAGAAAATTTAAACCCGATGTAATTGTAAATAGGTTTAATCATAAAAATCCGGGATCTACACACGGACATCATACGTCGTCTGCAATGTTAAGTTTTGAAGCTTTTGATTTGGCAAATGATGCTTCCTATAAAACACATTTAGAAAATGATAATTTATGGAGCGCAAAAAGATTATTTTTTAATACTTCGTGGTGGTTTTATGGGAGCGAAGAGAATTTTAATAAAGCCGATAAATCTAATTTGTTAAGTGTAGATATTGGTACTTATTACGCACATAAAGGATTGTCTAATAGTGAAATTGCTTCATTAAGTAGAAGTCAACATCAATCTCAAGGTTTTGGAAGTACTGGAACTCGTGGTAGTCAAACCGAATATTTAGAATTTTTAAAAGGAGATTTTCCAAAAAACAAAAATGTATTTGATGGAATTAATACCACATGGAGTAGAGTAGAAGGTGGAGTTGAAATTGGAAATATTCTTTCTAAAGTTGAAAAAGAATTTGATTTCAACAATCCATCTGCAAGTATTCCTAATTTAATAAAGGCTTATAAATTAATTTTAAAGTTAAAAGATGAGCATTGGAAACAACTTAAATTGAAAGAAATTAAACAACTAATTGCAGGTTGTTCAGGATTGTATTTAGAAGCAGTTTCAAACAGCGCATCAACAACATTAAATCAAAAAAATAACATTAAAATTGAAGCAATAAATAGAAGTAATTTTCCTATTACATTAAAATATGTTAGTGTTAAACCACAAAACATAGTTGAAAATAAGGATATTGCTTTAAATAATAATGAAGCACATAAATTTTCTTTAGATATTGATATTCCTTCTAATTTACATTACACCTATCCTTATTGGTTAGATAAAAAAGGAACTTTAGGAATGTATAATGTTGAAGATTCTAAGCTAATAAGTTTACCAGAAACTCCAAGTGAAATGAAAATGGATTTTGTTATTGATTTTAACGGTACTCCAATAACATTTCAAAAAAATATAGTTTATAAATTTAACGATCCTGTAAAGGGTGAGGTATACAAACCGTTTGAAATTTTACCAAAAGTATCAGCTTCATTTAATGAGAAAGTACATATATTTTCTGATGGTGAACCTCAAAAAATAGCCATAAAAGTAAAATCGGTTGAAGATAATATAAAGGGTAAATTAATTTTATGCACACCAAATAATTGGAAAGTTTCACCAGAGAGTGTAGCCATTAATTTAACTCAAAAAGGACAAGAAGAACTAATAGAGTTTGTTGTAACTCCGCCAAATGAGCAAGCTGAAGGGTTAATAGCTCCTATTGTTGAAATTGAAGGTGCTTCATTTACTAATGAATTAATTGAAATGGATTACAATCATATTCCATTTCAATCTATAGTTATGCCTTCTGAAGCAAAGGTGGTGCACTTAAATATTCAGAAAAAAGGACAATTAATTGGTTATATTCAAGGAGCTGGAGATATGGTTCCAACAAGTTTACGCCAAATTGGATATACAGTTGTAGAACTTTCGGATGATGATATTACTCCAGATAAATTACAAAATTTTGACGCAGTTGTGATGGGAATTAGAGCCTATAACACTAATGATAGAATTAAATTTTATCAAAAACATTTGCATAATTATGTAAGTAATGGCGGAACTTTAATTGCGCAATACAATACAAGTCATAGAGTAAAAGTTGATAATGTAGGACCTTATCCATTACAACTATCAAGAGATAGAGTAACAGATGAAAATGCAAAGGTTGAAATAATAAATCCTAATCACGAATTGTTATCGTACCCAAATAAAATTAATGCATCCGATTTTGATGGTTGGGTACAAGAGCGAGGTTTGTACTTTCCAAATAGCTGGGATTCTAATTATGAAGCATTGTTAAGAATGAACGATAAAAATGAAACACCTAAAGATGGAAGTTTACTTGTTGCTAAATATGGTGAAGGAAATTTTATTTATACGGGATTAAGTTTTTTTAGAGAACTACCAGCAGGAGTTCCAGGAGCTTATAAGTTATTTGCAAATATGCTTTCTATTGGAAAAAATAATATTGATAAACCTTTAAAAAACTAATATGTCTGCACCTAAATATATTTGGAAAAAGGAATATAGCATTATCTTAATTGCAAATGCCATATACATAATAGTGTTTTATTTAATAATGACTTCATTTTCATAAGTATGGCACAGTTAGATTGGATAATACTTATTGGAACATTATTGTTTATAGTTTCATATGGAGCTTATAAAACTAAAGGAAGTAAAAATGTAACCGATTATATTAAAGGTGGAAGTGAAGCTAAATGGTGGACAATTGGCTTGTCGGTTATGGCTACTCAAGCAAGTGCAATTACATTCTTATCAACTCCCGGACAAGCATTTCATAGCGGAATGGGCTTTGTGCAATTTTATTTTGGATTGCCTATTGCAATGATAATTATTTGTTTGGTTTTTATTCCTATTTACCATCGATTGAAAGTATTTACAGCTTATGAATTTTTGGAGGCTCGTTTCGATTTAAAAACAAGAAGTTTAGCAGCAATTTTGTTTTTAATACAACGTGGTTTGGCAGCCGGAATTACAATTTTTGCACCTGCTATTATTTTATCGGCAGTATTGGGTTGGGATTTAACAATGCTAAATATTATTATTGGTGTTTTAGTAATTATTTACACAGTTTCTGGAGGAACAAAAGCTGTTAGTGTAACTCAAAAACAACAAATGGCTGTGATTTTTGCAGGAATGTTTGTAGCCTTTTACTTAATTGTAAGTTATTTGCCCGCAGATATTTCGTTTTCAAAAGCACTAAAAATTGCAGGAGCAAGTGGTAAAATGGAGGTGTTAGATTTTTCATTCAACTTAGATAATAGATATACTTTTTGGAGTGGAATTATTGGTGGTAGTTTTTTAGCCTTATCTTATTTTGGAACAGACCAAAGTCAGGTGCAACGCTATTTGTCGGGAAAATCCATAAGAGAAATGCAAATGGGGCTTGTTTTTAACGGATTATTAAAGGTGCCAATGCAGTTTTTTATTTTATTGGTTGGAGTTATGGTTTTTGTGTTTTATCAGTTCAATACTTCACCCTTAAATTTCAATCCAACAGCAACAGAAATTGTTAAAAATTCTGAGTATTCAAAAGAATACGAGCAGTTAGAAATTAAACATAAAGATTTAGAACTACTAAAATCTGAAGTAAATTTAAAGTATGGAAACGATTTAGATAATGCTGAGTTGGTTAAAGAAATTCAACATTTAAATCTTTTAGAAAAAGAAAATAGAGAGTCTGCAAAAACATTGATTAAACAAGCAGACGTTGATGCAGAAACCAATGATAAAGACTATGTGTTTATTCATTTTATTTTACATAACCTTCCAAGAGGTTTAATAGGTTTATTGTTGGCGGTAATTTTATCTGCAGCAATGTCTAGTACAGCATCTGAATTAAATGCATTAGCTAGCACTACTGCAATGGATTTATATAAGCGAAATGTTACTGGTGAAAAGACAGATGCTCACTTTGTAAAAATTTCGAAATGGTTTACACTTGGTTGGGGAATAATTGCAATTTTAGTGGCCTGTGTGGCAAATTTATTTGACAATTTAATTCAGTTAGTGAATATAATAGGTTCTATTTTTTATGGAAATGTTTTAGGTATTTTTTTACTAGCATTTTTTATAAAATATGTAAAAGGAAATGCTGTTTTTATTGCGGCACTTATTACACAAGCAATTGTAATTGTTGGTTGGTGGCAAGACTGGATGCCTTATTTATGGCTTAATTTATTTGGTTGTGCTTTGGTAATGGGAATTGCTGTTTTAATTCAATCTGTTTCAAAAAAAGGTTAAAATCTCATTTTAGATGAAATAAAAACAGTCTAAAAGTAAAACTTTTCGTCAACCTGAAATAAATTCAGAATGACGAGTTTTAATACTTTTTAGACAACCTTGTTTGTTTGATATATAGGTTTCAACTTATTCAGAAATTAATTTCAAAACTGTTATAGATATTAAATGCTAAATATTTTTAAAAATGATGTTGTTCTGGGTTTTTATATGTTCTTAGTTTTTTTGATAAAACACGAACGTTTAGTACTTTAAAACCACATTTACAAGTGTAACTATTCCAATTAACAATATTAAAATAAGTGAAATAGATTTAAATTTGTTTTGTGGAATTTTATTTAAAATGCGTTTTCCAATATAGGTGCCAAATATTCCAATAATTAATAGAAAGGGCACATAAATAAGATCGTGTTTATGAATATATCCATTTTTGAAATAAACAAAAGTTCGAGTAAAATCTATAAAAAAATCGATGATTGCTGAGGTTGCTATAAACACACTTTTTTCAAGATTAAATGCAGCCATAGTTAGACCTCTTATTGCTCCGCCTGTACCTAACAATCCTGCAGAAAAACCTGATAATATTCCTCCCGTTATGGCATTTTTTTTAGTTGGTAAAACAATGAGTTCTTTCTTGTAAAGAAAAAGAGAGCTTAAAGCAACCAAAAATATGGCGAGTAATATTTCTAATAATAATGTATTTAGAAGTGTAGTTAAAAGTCCGCCAATAATTACAAAAATTACCGATGGAATTCCAATGTTTAGCAGTATTTTTTTATCGATACCTTTTTTAAAAAGAGCAATTTTACTTAAATTACTAGATAAATGGAAAATAGCAGTTAACCCTAATACAGAATGAAAATCGAAATAAAAATTACCAATTGGTACAAAAAACACAGAAGAACCAAAGCCACCAATTGTTCCGGCGATTTCAGCAATTAAAGCAAGAAATATAAATACATAGTTTAATTTATCCATTAAATGTATGTTTCAAATTAGTATTAATGGAAAGAGCTAACTAATCATTTTCGTACAACCGTAATCTATTTTTTAAAGCGTTTAATTCTTTTCTTAACTTCATTTCTTTTTTTAATAAATTAAAAACCACATCAATACCTTCAATATTAACGTTTAGTTCTTTATGAAGCCGAATCATTTTTTCAAGATTTCCAATCTCGTCTTTATGAATAAATTGGTGTTGTTCAAAAGTTTCAATTTTTATAAGCTTTGAATTGTTTAGCGCATCAAAAAATGAAAGCTCAATTTTATAGTGAGAACAAAGTTTTTCGACCAATATTAAATCTTGTACAACCATTTTATCTTAATTTTTGAAGTTCTTCAAACAATGCTTTTTCTTTAGCATTTAAATTTGTAGGAAGTTTAATAGTATAAGTAATAATTAAATCTCCAAATTGATTTTCTTTTTTGTAAACAGGAAATCCTTTTCCTTTTAGTTTAACTTTTGTTCCGTTTTTAGTTTCGGGAGCAATTTTTAATTTAACTTTTCCATCAAAAGTATCAACTGTAATAGTACCTCCTAAAATTGCGGTATATAAATCCAGGTCAACAGAAGCATATAAATTATTTTTGTCTCTTTTGAATTGTGTGTGATTTTGTATTGAAAATTTAATATACAAGTCACCATTTGGACCTCCATTTATTCCTTTTCCTCCTTTTCCTTTTATTTTAATAGTTTGACCATTTTCTATACCAGCTGGAATTGTAAGTCTTATTTGTGAACCATTAACGGTTAAAACTTGTTTATGCGTTTTAAAAACGTCTTTTAGGTTTAATTGTAGTTCGGCATTAAAATCCTGACCTTTAAACTGTCTTTTACTACGTCTAGATGAGGTTCGAGCACCACCAAACATAGATTCAAAAAAGTCTGAAAAATCGGTTTCAGAATATCCACCAGTATTTCCTGAAAAACCTTGGTATTGGCCTTGAGATTGTTGTTGTTGTTTTGCTTTTTCGTAAGCTTCTCCGTGTTGCCAATCTTTTCCGTACTTATCGTATTTTTTTCTATTTTCGGAATTGCTAAGCACTTCGTTAGCTTCATTAATTTCTTTGAATTTTTTTTCAGCTTCTTTATCATCAGGATTTAAATCGGGATGATATTTACGTGCTAATTTTCGATACGCTTTTTTAATTTCCTTGTCGGTAGCGTTCTTTTCAATTCCTAATATTTTATAATAATCAACAAAAGTCATGTACTTCGATTTTTGGATTAATAATTAAGTTAATATAACTAACGTGTAAACACGTAGTTCATTTTCAATTAGGGGAATACGTTTACTAAAGTTACGTAAACTTTGGTAAAATTCCATAAAAAGTTAAAGATTATTAATTAAAAAAAATAGACTTGGAATTAACATCTTTATCAGCGATAAAGAGAACACTTATTATTTACTTTGGTTATTAAATGATATTGATAGATGGTTAATTTTACTTTGGTTAAATTTTAATAAGAAGCGAGCATTTTTTCTTATTAATTACTTAACGGTATAGAAATACCAACAGCAGTAGCACCCGAAAATTGTTTCATATTTGGATGGTAATAATACTTTAGAGATAATTCGTAATTTCGATAATAGCCTAATTCTACACCAAGTGAAAAAGGAATATGTAATTGAACTCCGCTATCTTTTTTAAAAGTAAATGGTGTAAAGGTTTCGAACGAACCAAAAGACGCACCAATTCCTATTTCAAAAAATGGGGCAAACCTACGAAAAGGAGGGGATATACGAGTTTTACCACCAATTAAAAAAGCGCGAGCATCCGATTTGTAAGCGGGTTCATTTTGTTGTTTATCAATTTCTGTTTTAGTTAAAATTAAACCAGCATAGGTTCTAAAATCAATCCAATAAGAAGAGTTAAGTACATATTCTCCTTGTAAATAAAAACCATAACTTTCTATATCTACATTATCATAAGGAACAGTTATTCCAAGGCCGGCAGAAATATCAACCGAAGTTGATTTTATAAATTGTGCATTTAATTGTGAAAATAAAAACAAAGATATGACAAAGATTAGGGATTTTTTCATTGCTTTATTTGGCTAAGTTGGGTATGTCTTTTTTATAATATTGTTTAAGGTGCAATTGTTATGTTTGACCAAAAAAGTTACTAATTCCACTTAAAATACTTTGTACAGCATAGGCGGCTAAAATAAGTCCCATTATTTTACTAATTACGGTAATTCCATAATTACCAATCTTCTTTTGTAAATGATTTGCAGTTAATAAAATTAAGCAGGTTAAACCAATTACAACCAATACAAGTACTGTGGTAACAATTTGTTGTTGAATTGTAAATATATGATTATCAGTCATTAAAACAACCGCCATTATGGCTCCAGGAGATGCTATTGACGGAATGGCTATTGGGAAAATTGTAACGTGTTTATAATCTGTTATTCTATTTTTTTCTTGTTCGGGTTTACCATCGCCAAATATCATTGTTAATGCAAATAAGAAAAGAATTACACCTCCCGAAATTTGAAATGCATCTAGAGAAACAGACATTCCCTCTAAAATTAATTGACCAATTACTATAAAAAATAACAGAATTAGAAATGCAATAACAGAAGCTCTAAGGGCTATTTTTTTCTTATATCGAGCGTCAAATTCTTTTGTAGCTTCGAGATATACCGGAATTGAACCAATTGGATCAATAACAGCAAAAATAAAAAATAGGGTTGTTAAATATTCTACCATATTATTTTATACGCTTGGCTATTGTTGTAAAGGATAAACCTTGTTGTCCCATAGTTGAACTCATAATCCCCTCAAATAATGGCTCCGGACAATTTTTTGGGATGTTCCATTCAAATATAAAATTAGAACCTGTTCCGCCAGAAATATCAATTTCATCAATAATAATTTCTGTAGTTTCCATTGGAGCTAAAAATATTGGATTTTCAAAATAATGTCTTATTGATTTTCCGTGCGTATCGTAATATTCGGCTTTTAAAATATAAATAGTATCTAAATCGCTCGTATTTCTCAAACTTACCATTGCTGTTAAATTATGAGTTTTGTGTTGCGTTTGACTGTAAATTTGCGAGTAAATAGATAAGTATGATTTTCCATATTCTAGCGAATCTGTTGCTTTTATTGTAGCAGTTCGTTTAGTCCAATTTTCTGGATTTATGGAGCTCATTTCTTTTTTACGATTACAACTCATAATGAGAAGCAAACTTATAATAAATAAAAACTTTATTTTCATATTAGATTTTTGTTTCAATAACATTTAAAAAATAATTTCAGTTTCAAAAATGCAACTTTTTTATGTTTAAATATACTAAAATTTTACTGTTTTAACGAGTTCAAATTTAGGCATAAATTTTAGGAAGAAGTTTAAAATAGTTATTTTATCTTCATTAAAATTAGAAGTGATTTAGTATTTCTATTACAATAGTTAAATTTATCCATAAAATCTTTAAGCGCATATTTTTTAAAGTATTCTAATACTGTAAATATATTTCAATGCAATTTATACGATTCAAAAAAAAAGAATCAAAGCCAATAGATTATCCATTAGCTTTGATAAATGTATTAAAAGCGGTTTCTATAATTTGTTAAATACCTAATAATAAGGATGGTATTTGGTTGGCGGAGAAACAACTTTATATTCCGATTGAAGAAAAGTAACAAGATCTACAAGTTCTTGCACGGTCATAACTTCATTGTAGTTTTTCATTTTTGAAAGACTTCCTTCGGTTGAAGTTTTTTGTTTGTAATAAGATGCAACCTTGTGCGAAGGATTAATTACAGAAGTTACCAAATCTCCATAGGTTTTTAAGGCTGTTACTTCGCCTCCAAGATGTATATTTAAATTATCTATTCCGCCTTTCCACGCAATATCTGGAATACTATGGCATTCATTACAAGCCAAACTTTCATAAATTGCTTTTCCTTTTTCAAGGTTTCCTTCAGGCAAAGCAAATTCACGTGCTTGACTGTTGCAGCTACTTAAAAGTAAACTTCCACATAAAAAGACAAACACCATTAAATAATTTGAAAAATTGATTAAAAAGTTTTTTGTATCGGTCATAACTAGGTGTTTTAAATTAATAATTCAATGCACAAAGCACATTTGCTACATTAAAATTAGAAATTAAGTAAATTAAAAAAAATGACCCTCATCAATGCTAGAACTGATTTTTATCAATATGAGGTTTTACAAATGCAATGTTATTACAAGAAAAGAAACCTTTTCAGTTAGTGATAAGTGGTGGCTGTTGAGCAGTATTTTAACGACTAAAAAAGTTATTTTAACATTTCTCCTAAAGCATTTAAACTTGGACTAATATCAAAATAGAGACCTTTAATTCCTTTAGGATTTTCTGCAACCGACAAATAATCATAATGGTTTATTAACGATTGTTCTCCAGAAAATTTTAAACCTAAAGCGCTTAATGTTAGGTATTCGTGACTAACGTTTACTACATAAATTGCGGTTTCTTCTGTTTTTCCATCTCCCGAACTTGTAATTGCATCAATTATAGTTCTCATTTGAATTATAGTTTTTATAAACTCATTTTTATTTTGTAAACTTTTAAAAGCTATAAGTTTATAGTTTAAAGCCTGAAAATTAAATGGAAATTCTACAAGTATAGAATCTGCGTATTTAACTACAGAAGAATAATCTAAATTGGTTAATCTACTTTTAGATAAAACCGTTTTTAAACTATCCTTGAATGTAGAATTTTCGAAAGGTGAATAATTTTTTTGAAAACTAAATCCGTAGTATAAAAGTCTTTTTTCTTGTAGTGTTAGTGTAGTATCTGCAGCATTAAATTTGGCTACTAATTTTGGGTAATAAAAATCAGAATTTTCTTTCTTAATCATTCTTTCAATTTTCTTGTAATTTGGTTTTTCCTTTTTTTTATTCTGAGAAAATCCAATTAGTACTGAAAGCATAAATAGTAATAACAACGGTCTCTTTTTCATAGGTTTTGTTTTGTGACTTGGTATTTGAATAAATTTATTGCAATTATGGGTTTAAAACTAGCAAAACAATTATGTTACAAACGCAATTTTTCAATGTTTAAAATTAATGTTTTTTTGGTTTAGAAACATTCTATTTAGTTGAATTAAGCAATTTTTTACACGCAATTTAAATTTTTAGTTTTACGTTTTATTTAAATTTCAAAAACCTCTATTTGTTTGTCAATAATTTTTTTTGCGTACAATTTTCCGTTCGAAATAATTATTTTACCATAACCTGTTTCTCCTTCGTTGTTATTAGTTTTTAATGTTGTAGGAGCTTCATATGGTTTTTCTAAATCTTTAGCTAAAAGTTTGTTGCTCGAAACTTGACTGAAATAAATAATACCATTATAAATATCAAATCCAATAACTTCACCATCATTGTCGCTGCCATTTAAAATAGTTGGAACTGTGTAGATAATAATAGATTCTTCGGTTGGATTGTTTAAATCTAATTTACGAATCTCTTTTTGAGAAGAGAAATACAAATAATGATCTATAACGCGCATATTTTTTGGAAGTACAAATGTATCGGTAGCAATTTTTTTATCGGTAGCCGATTGGTTAAGTTCGTAAAAATTGTTTGTAGGCGAAAACCCATCTGGACTAGATATATAAACTATTTTATCGGCGTTTTTACATAACTGCGATCGAGAAATGCCTATAATGGCGTTGGTAGATTGCACGCCTGCTGAAACATTGTTTAAATCAATTTGCTTTATGTTTGTAGACTCCGACCAAGCCGAGTTACCTTGATAATATAAAATGTTATTTATTACCTTTAATGATGCTGGCCAATCGGTTGTGTCTTCTATAATTTGCTCAATGGCACTTGTATTAGCATTTAAATTTATGCTGTAAATACTTTTATTAAAAATAAAATACATAACGTCATTTTCAATATCAAAATCTTCAATTTCAGAAACACCAGTAACCGATGAAAAATCTATAGTATGTATATTGGTAGTTTCGGTTGGTTCTTCGGTAATTGGAGGTATAATATCGTTGGTGTTATTGCAGCTAATACAAATTAAAAGTAAATTAAATAGGGCTAAGGCAGTGTTTTTCATTGTTTTTTAATAAGATATGTTAATGTTTACAAATGTATTTTTTTTGCACCATGCAAATATTAAGAAATTGATAGGTTTTAATTATTTTTTATAAACTTTTGTACGATAAATACTACTAACGGTTTTTAATAAGATTTTTGAAATAGCACAGATTGATTGAGTTAGATTAAGTAGTTTAAAGTTAGTGGCTTTTATTTAATATCGAGAATTAATTTATCTTTAAACCAATCAATTAGGAAAACAAATAGTAATCCTACAAACATTCCAATTACATAATTATATTCAATTATATCTTTTTCTTTGAAGTATCTAAAAATAAATTCTATAATTATTAATGCAAAAATGAATATAGAAAATAGAGGCGCATTTATACTCTTTTTGTTGAAAAAATTAATTAGTAAAAATATTGCAGATGGGTGTAAACTTTGCTTTAAAATTGCATATAAATTAATATTATTTATGTTTTCAGTTGTGTGGTTTTTAGTTAAATAAGAAATAAGAAAATTTAATAGCAATATTATTGCTAAACCTATTAAGTAAAAATAATTCTTTTTCATAAGGCTTTTAGTTTGTATTGTGTTAAAAAGTAAATAGATTTTAAGAATTGAAGCTATTTTTTATATCCGTTTTAAGTTTGTCTTTTAATAAATTAGATACTTAATCAGAAAGAATAAAAGAGAGAAATAAGATTAATATATACGGTGAAGCTAAGACTTCGTCAACATTGATAATCCCCTCTCTTTTATAACTTAAATTCCGTTCAGTTCTATGAGTTTTTAAGTGTTTTCTTTAAAATATTTTTTAGCTTCTTTTATATCAATTTTAGCTTTTGTTCCATGTTTCATTAACATATGTAGAAGATTATTCCCATTTAATAATGTAAGTGGTTTATCTTTTGCAAAACTATATGAATCTGGACCATATTCAGATGTAGTAACTAAAATTCCTTTGATTGCACCTTCATTTACAACTGTTCCATATAAATCTCTTACTGCAGCAACTCCAACTACATTAGTATATCTTTTTGCTTGAATAACGATCTTTCCGCCTCTAATTGGATCTGGATCAAATGCAATTGCATCAACACCACCATCTCTACTTGCTTGTGTTACATGTACTTCAGATCCTTCATTTGTAAATTCTTTGGCAAATAGTTCTCTAACTAAGTTTTCGAAGTCTTCCCAGTCCATCATAGCCAAATTTACTGAGTCATTAATATCGTCTACAACAGAATATGATTCAGCAATTCTGCTATCGTTTCTGTCCATCATGATTATTGGTTTTATTGGAGATAATCCATGTAGTTTACTACTTCCAACACCTTTTAAACCTTTGAAACATTCTTTAGGCTCAACCCTTGCTAAATCAATATTTAAAAATTCCTCTTTAGAAACTTGTAACGAAATTATGCAACTATTTTCTTCTTTACCGTTTGATTTATTTATAAATTTAACAAAACCATTAAATGTTATTATGTCAAGAGCATTAACTGTGTCTGCTTCAAATAACTCATGAATAGTTCTTAGGCATATTTGATATAATGAACTATCAAAAAGCTTATTAATTTGGGATTGAGATAATGTAATTTCCTTTATTTCTTTTTTTGATTTTATGAATTTAACTTCTTTTATTTTCGGTAAATCATCCGGTGCAGGTAGTCTATAATCAATAATTATTGATTTATTAGTTTCAGAATACTCTATTTCGTATGATTGGGGAAATGAAGAAGGGTAGATAGAATTACTTAGAACTAAATCACAATATTGCTCAATAGATTGAGAATCTAATTCAAAATATTTATTTTTAAATTCATCAACAAGTTTGTTTGCTCTTTCTTTTTCATTGTAGAATTTTGTTTTCTCATTTTCAAATCGTTGGCATTCTTCATTATATTCGGTATTTAAAATTTCAACAGATTTGTTCCATTCATTCAGCCTTTTTTGATAGGTTTTAGCTTCTTCATCTGTGTTTTTTTTGTTTTCTTCGTCAATCTTTTTGTTGAAAGTTTTAGTTTCTTTTAAATCTATTTCAAACTTATCTTTGATTGAAGTTTTTTTTCGTTCACCTTTTTTCTTAAATATCTTTTCAATTAAAGAAAGTTTTATTTTATATTTTTTATCAGTAATTTTTGGTAATTCCTTTTTATCCTTTGATTTAACTATTTTCTTTTGTGGTTTTGTAGGTAATTTTTTTTTCTGAGGTGATTCTTTTACAAATTCCCTTTTATCTTTAAGCAAATCCCAATCTATGGTATCATCGACTTCTAAAGTATTATTAAGAATATTTGTAGTATTCTCAAGAAATCTAGTAGCATCTAAATTTTTATTATTTGCTATTTCTTCTAAATTTCTAATTAAGTTTTCTTTCTCAATTTTATCGCACAAAACTCTCCATTTTTGATTCCATCTTTCAGCGAGAGTTAAAATCTTATTTTCAAGGATAGCTGAATTTCTATCAACTAAAACACGATGTTCATTTAATCCAGTATGAGTTAGTTCTGCTACGTATTTGGTGTCATAATTTGCGTAGTGATCTTGAGATATTTTTATATCTAGTTTTTCATAGTTCATTTCTTAACTTTTTATTGCAATTTTTATCTAATAGAATTAATAATTCAAATTACTTTATCAGTTTTTATTATTTCGCATTAATGAAGCACAACCTTTTTGTAAAACGGAAGTTGTGTTTTTGTTGTTACAATTTTCCATTGTTAAAATTAATTAATTTATATTCACTATAAACATTCTATTTTATTCCTTGAGCAATTTTTCATATGCGGTATTGGTAAATGTTACGACTTTCTTATATAAATAACTTTTCCAATTCCTTTGTTTTTATTGATTTTATCATAAACTGAATGTGAATCTTTTTTCTTTAAATTTAAATTCTTTTTGGGTGGTAAATTACCTTTATTATCTTTTATAAAATTTAATATATTCTCTAATTCATTTAAATCTGGCTTATCGTTATCTGCTTTATTAATCTTTAGATATTTCAAAATTTGAATGAAATGATGAAATGGGATTTTAAGGTCAAAAGATAAATCTATTAAAGTTTTGTCTTTTAACTTTTCAACTTTTCTTTCTTTTTTGAGTATGGATTTTGAAGTTTCAGTTTTCTTTGTCATATTAATTTTTCTGAATTAAGCAATTTTTTATACCTATTGTTGGCATTTCGTTATTTAATTTCTAAACATAATTGGAAGTTCAAATTTCATATTATTAATACTTGTAGATGAATTTACTCTTTTAAATATCCCAATATGTGTCATATAATTGCAAAAGTGAATTAGTTCAAGATCATCTTTTATACTTAAAAAGTTTTTAAGTTCTTTAGCTCTGAAAGTATATCTATTCCCCATTTTTTCTTTAAATAGAAGTATTTCACTTTCAAAATCAGTATTCAATTTAGAAAAATTAATGTAAATATCTTGTTTAAAGCTTTCATATGCTTTTAAAAAGAATCCTTCTTTGACTAACTCAAAGCAGTGAGTATCTGATTTTTTAACAGGTAGTTCATCTCTGTTTTTTAGATAATAATCAGAAATTACATTAAAAATTTTATCCAAAAATATAAGAACCATTCGAGGAATAGAATTACCTGTCCCAAGATTAAAATTTCCTGAAAAATAATCAAATATTTCTATTTTCTCAATTTGCCCATTGCCATTTTTGAAACTAACGTGTTTAGGAAGAAAAGTTTGAATTATTTGCTTGTTTAAGTTGTCATCTAAATTTACTTTTCGAGGGAATTTTTGTTCATAATGAGCTTTATTTATTTTCCTCATTGCCATTCTATAACATCTAACATAAAAAGCAGGTTTAATATAATTATCAGTTTCAAGAGATGTATCAATTTCTATATTCTCTTGAGCTACAGAAATCATTATATGTTCTAAATTAAATATATTTTTAATATTATAAATAATTCGTTTAGCAATGAATTCTCGAATATTTTCAGGAGTCCATTTTAAATCAATTTTTTTTGAAATAACTTTATCATATCCGATTCCATCAAAGGAAAGTTGATGAAATAAATCATCTCGAAGAAATAATTTCAATTCAATGTTTGAGTAATTACGATATTCTCTTTCTACTGCAATTAAAGCTTCGAGCAGTTCTTTCTGTGTATTAATACAGGAACGACTTACAAATTCATCTAATCTATCTATTAAAATAACGATATTTAAATTATTATCTATTAAGAAAGTATTGATTTCTTGTTTGTAATAATCCAAATCAATTTCAAGTTTATCTGTAAACTTTTCTTTAATATTTTCTTCTTGAATGACAGGTTCGGTTGTGAAGTACACATCTGGCATTATACTTGTTGCAGTGTCATATAGTTTAATTCCAAATGTCTTTTTTGTTTTTAGGAATGTATCTAACTCATTTTTTCCAAAAATTGACTTTGTTAGTTTAATAGACTCTTTGATGGGTTGAGTTAAAGGAATATCCAATTTCTCTAATCGTTGTGTCATTTTGAAAAATAAAAATAACTCCCAAACAATTTGATATTTAAACACATCTTCATCAGATTCTGTTTGAATGAGTTTTAAAATTTTTCCTTTTAGATTCTTGTATTGAAAATTATCATCAATCGGGATAATTAAGTTTTTATACCCGTGATGATTCTGAAATTTTAATTTTTCTTCTTTTAATAATCTAAATAAAGCAGTTTTTCCAGTTCCTTTTTCCCCTAAAACGATATTTTTCTTTCCAGTCAAAAAATCAATTATAGAAGAAGTTTTACAAACACTATGAAATAATAATTCATCATTATTTGCTTCTATATCTCCAAAATTAAATTTGTATAAGTTTTCTAATGTAATTTCTTTTGGTAAATTCTCTATCATAGTTTTTTTTAATGAATGCCAACTCATTATCTAATTATACTACATGTTTTTATCCCCATAAAACATACAGGATAACAAACGTTTTTTTACGCGTAAAATGAGTTTTGCAATTTTTCTCACTCAAAATTAAAAAAATAAATGAATGTATAGTCTGATAATTATCAGAAAGTAGATTTAATTTATAAACCAAAAAAGTAGTAAACGCAAAAAGAGGCTAAAATAAAAGTTGCAATACGTTATTCTAATTCTATTTTTTAGAATTATATCATACTAATTAACAATTAATATGAGCACCTAAACAAGTTTAGGTTTACAACGATTTTAAAACTTTTAAGACAGCCTCTTAAGCACCTTATTAAAAAACTATTACTTCATTGGAATAAAGAAACGTACTTTTTCCCAATTAAATTGTACGCCACCTTTAAAAACTAAAAAGGTTAATTGTTCTCTATTTTTATCGGCCTTTTTCGTTTTAACTTTAAAACGTACAAGGTCGTTTTCTTGGCTATATCCATTAGATCCCCAAGCATCATTTTTGTTGCTTAACACAACAGTCCATTCTTCACCTTCAGCAGGTATAATAAATAAACCATATTTTCCAGCAGGAACTTTTTTTCCTTTCACGATCATATCCTTAGCAAAAGAAATGGTAGTGTTTTCGTTTGCTCCAGCTCTCCAAACTTTGTTGTAAGGAACTAAATCGCCCCAAATAACTCTATCTCTAACGCTTGGCGCTCCGTAATCTACAGTTACTGTAGTTTCACCTACTTGTCCTGTAGCTTCGGCTCTTGGGCTTTTTTGTGCAAATGTTGCTGTTGCAATTAAAAGCATCAATGCTAATGTAAATTTAATTTTTTTCATCTTTATTATTTTTGCCATTCAGCAATTGATTCTTTGTTCATTTTAACATAGTCTGCATTACCAGCTTTTTCTGCACCTTCTAACGATAATTTTGCAGTTGCAATTGCTCCAGCTTTATCTCCTAAATCTGCTTGTATTAAACTCATTCTGCGTAAATGCCAAAATTTTGCATCTTTAGCAGTTGCTTTTTTAATCCATTCTAAAGCTTGTTTTAAATCTTTACCTTCTGTATGGTAATATGTTGCTGCTTGAAAATAATCGTTTTGAGAAGGACCAGCCATTGCATCGTTTATACTTTTTGAAGCAATTTTATCTGTTGGTACTTCAAACGGAAATGCTACAAATGTACTTTCCCAAATAAATTCTAGGTTTCCACCTTTGTTCGATAATCCGTTTAAATCTATAGTAAAACTTTCTACATTAAATGGTACGCTAGTTGTTTTTGCTGTAGCTCTTGCTGCAACTTTAGATTCGTCCCATTTTTGTGGAGTTCCCCAATTGTTAGAGTCGGTGTATAAAATTAACTCCCAAGAATCTTTATTAGGTACTGTAAAAATAGCGTAAGTTCCTTTTTTTACTTCTTGTCCGGCAATTGTTACATTATCACTAAATGTAATTTTAGTGTTAGCGTTTGCTCCAGTTCTCCAAGTTTTACCAAAAGGTACTAAGTCTCCAAAAATAACTCTTCCTCTAACCGCAGGTCTAGAATACTCTAAAGTTACATTTGTTAATCCAACAACTTGCTCTAACTTAGAAGTAGGACTAGGTTGTGGTGTTTTAATTTGTGCGTCTATTGTTGAAGATATTCCAACAAATAATACGGCAATTAATAATTTTTTTAGCATAATATATTATTTTGTTTAGTAACAAATATAACATATAAAGGAACCTATAATTTGACGGTTTCTATTTTTAACAATTATTTAAGAAGCAGCTAACTGCTATTTAACTGTATTTTTTCTTTCGGAAGTAGTTAAATAGCACCCCAAATACCGATAGTAATACCAACGGAAATATAATATTTATAAGTTGCCATTTTGTAGATTCTTCAAACGCTTTTTGCTTGTTTAAAAAGTTAATTTTAACCGTTTTTGAACGAATGTTTATTAAGCCGTTATCATCTAATAAATAGTTTACCGAGTTTAATAAAAAATCTTTGTTTCCAAAACGTTGGTTGGTCCATTTATTTACGCCTAATTGTAGCGGTTTTCCTTTTGAAACTTCGTTGGCAATAACATCGCCGTCCGAAATAACAATCATTTTAGTTGGCGCACCAGTTTCTTTGGTGTTTGCTAGTTTAAAAGGTTTAATTCGGTTATTGTATGCCGATTTAAACGAACCTTCTAACAACACAGCTAATGGTTTATTTCCGTGGGTAAATTCTTCGGGTTTTACTTTTTCGCTAATAGATTTTAACGAAATTATTGAAGGAATTCCAACGGTTTTAGATAATTGTGAACTTTGTGCCAATATGGTTTTTGAAATGTTGTTTTTTAAGGTATCTATACTGCTAACAAATTTAAAATTAACCGCTTCTGTATTGTTATTTATTGGATGGTTGTTTAAGGCGTTTGCCAACGGAAAATAGTTCCAATTAAAATTGTTAAACTGAGTTTTGTTACCCACATTTCCGGTTGCTAATGTTATTTGCGAACTGTTAAGATCGTATATTAAATCAGAATTGATTCTAACACCATAGTTAAAAAATAAATCGGTTAAACCCAAATCTCTAGGATAGGCGAGTGATTCGCCAGTTGTCATTAAACTATCTAATTCTGCTTGTGCATTGTCTATTAACCACAACGATTTACCACCATTCATCATATACTGATCCATTGTAAACTTTTCTTCTTCAGAAAATTTTTCAGTAGGTTTTGCAACAATGGCAACATCGAATTGGGAAAGCTGATTTAAAGTTTTAGCAGGATTGGTAGCTACAGAATCTAAGGTAAAAGGAGCAAGCAAATAATATTCGCTTAATTTTTTTAAAAAATCGGCAATGTAAATATCGTCTAATTCTCCGTTTCCTTTTATAATGGCTATTTTTTTCGATTTTTTTGAAGTTATTTTATGCAATACTTCTGCAAAAGCATATTCTAAATTTTGAATAGAACTTTCCAATTGTTCGTCTTGAGAATTGGTGTAACTATCTTTTAATAAAGAAACAAACTCCGATTTGTTTTTGTAGCTAATTTCGGCATATGGAAATATAACAATTTCAGAAAGTTTGCCATTTTCTTCAATTTGCAATCTGCTTGGTTCAAGTCCTTTGTTTATCAACTCTTCGCCAATATCCATAGGATTGTAAAAACGGAAATGTATTTTTTTATTTAAGGCTTTTAATTCTTCTAAATGTAGTTTTGTTTCGGTTTGTAAGCGCTTAAATTCAGCAGGAAAATCGCCTTGTAAATACACTTTTATTACAATGGTTTCGGCAATGTTTTCTGTAATTTTTTTTGTGGTTTCAGAAAGCGTATAGCGTTTGTCTTCGGTTAAATCGAAACGTTTATAAAATGAGGAGCCTAAAATGTTAATTAGGAGTATTCCCAATAAAACTAGCGCTATGTTTGTATACTTTTTACGCATTGTTAATTCTGATTTTAGTGAAATATAAAAACAAAAATGCGAGCGAAGTAAAGTAAATTAAATCTCGGGTGTCTATAACTCCTTTGCTAATGCTATTAAAATGTGTACTCATTCCAATGTTTTGAATTGTATAATCCAAACTTCCAAATAAGTTATTCGATGCCAAGGCTTCAAAACCATAATACATAAAAAACGAAATAAATACCGCTACTAAAAACGAAACTATTTGATTTTTTGATATGGTAGAAGAAAAAACACCAATTGCGGTGTATGTGGCAGCTAAAAATAGCAATCCTAAAAACGAACCTATAGTTGTGCCAAAGTTTATGTTACCAACCGGATTTCCAAGTTGGTAAATGCTGTAAATGTAAATTAATGTTGGTAGAATGGCTAAAATTACCAAACACAAAGAACCCAAAAATTTTCCTATTATTAATTGCCAAATTGTTATGGGTTTTGTTCTTAAAATTTCTATGGTTCCGGTATTAAACTCATCGGAAAAACTGCGCATTGTTATAGCAGGAATTAAGAAAATGAAAATCCAAGGAGCTAAAAAGAAATAACTATTTAAATCGGCAAAACCAGCGTGTAAAATATTAAAATCGCCATTAAAAACCCAAAGAAATAACCCGTTAATAACCAAATATACCGCTATAACTAAATAACCAATTGGCGAAGAAAAAAAGGAATTAAGTTCTTTTTTTAAAATGGGTAACATTGCTGTTTTATTATTTTATTGTTTAATTTAAATTATCACACTTCACACTTCACACTTCACACCAAACCTTATCTACGCTCCAAGCTTCTGGTTTTTTATTGAATAACACTTTAGTTTTTGCCCAAACATTTTTAAATAAATCGGAATTTCTATAATGTTCTAAATGTTTTTCAGATTCCCAGTAACTATACGTAAAAAATAGTGATGGATCGTTCTTGTCTTGGTATAATTCTAATAAACGACAACCATCAAAGTTTCGTATGTTGGTTTTGTTATTATTAAAATTATTTAAAAACGTTTCAATTTTAGAAGCATCAAAACTCATTTTTACAATTCGTACAAACATAGTTTTAATTTATAAAAATTTTACGGTTAATACATCTCTATAATTTAAACCTAACAAAGAAGATGCGCCACCAACGGTATTTAAATTACTTCGGTACATTGCTATTTCGAGGTAATTTGCCGAATTAAATAAAGCTAATTTACTTCCATCTTTTTGGCGTTGTTCTTTTGGAACAGAGAAATTTACAAATTCGCTATATCGAGTATATATTTTATTGAAAATATACTTATTAGCCGATATTTCATAATCTCGTCCTTTTCCAACTTCTTGAAACAATTTTTGACTAATATTACTAATTGAGTTTCCATAATTATCTATATAAATAATATTTCCAAATATGGTTTTGTTATCGCTAGAAATAGAAGGTTGTAATTCTATTAATTTTTTAAACTCAGGAATAGCCTTACCTATAACCTCTAAAGTTCCTCCGCGCGAAATATGACAGGCAACTTTAACAAAAACATCTAACACCGGAAAACTAGTTTCAAAACGGTTGTGAATATTTATCTCAACAATTTTTTCGGGTTTAATTTCTGCAGCCAAAAGAGATATTACCCCATTGTCCGCACAAATAAAATAATGATTATCTAGTTTTAAGGCAATATGTTTATTTTCTTCATTTAACTCACTGTCAACACCAATAATATGAATACTTCCATCAGGAAAACTCTTGTATGCATTTTTTAAAATATAAGCCGTTTCGGTTATATTAAATGGCGATATGTGATGTGATATATCAACAATTCTAGCATTAGGAAGCTCACTGTAAATAGTTCCTTTTACAGCACCAACAAAATGGTCTTTAGTCCCAAAATCAGTAGTTAAAGTAATTATAGACATATAGAATCAGCGCGAATTTTTTTGACAATTAACAATTTAATATACTTAATAAAATGTTTAAAACTTATTTACAAAGTTCAAATGATTGTTATTTGATATAATTAAATTTGTTATGCAAATCTAATCAATTATTCGGTTATTTTGCACACATTTGTATGAATTAAACTTAACACTTATATCATTTGAACGAACGTATTATTGAACTAACAGATATAAATCCAGGTGATTTTTTCGGAACTCAAAACTCGAATGTGGATTTATTGAGGAAATATTTTCCAAAACTTAAAATAGTTGCTCGAGGAACAAAGTTAAAAGCCTATGGAGAGCCCAATATTTTAGATGAATTTGAAAAACGATTTAATATGCTTATAAAGTATTTTAATCGTTATAATAAGTTAGACGACAATAGTATTGAACGCATTTTAACCTCCAATGGAAAGGAACCCAAAAGTTCTAAATTGGCCGATGGCGTTTTGGTACACGGTGTAAGTGGTAGATTAATAAAAGCTCAAACGGCCAACCAGCGTAAAATGGTAGAGCTTATGAACAAAAACGATATGATGTTTGCTATTGGTCCGGCTGGTACAGGAAAAACATATACTGCTGTTGCATTAGCTGTAAAAGCTTTAAAAGAGAAAGAGGTTCGTCGTATTGTGTTAACACGTCCGGCAGTTGAATCGGGCGAAAATTTAGGATTTTTACCGGGAGATTTAAAAGAAAAATTAGATCCGTATATGCAGCCATTGTATGATGCTTTGCGCGATATGATTCCTTTTGAAAGATTAGATTCATATATAGAAAAAAGAATTATTGAAATTGCCCCGTTGGCATTTATGCGAGGAAGAACTTTAGATAATGCATTTGTAATTTTGGATGAAGCGCAAAACACAACCCATAATCAAATGAAAATGTTTTTGACAAGGATGGGGAAAAGCGCTAAATTTGTAATTAATGGGGATCCAGGTCAAATAGATTTGCCAAGAAGACAAGTTTCTGGTTTAAAAGAAGCAATGTTAACTTTAAAAGATGTTAAAGGAATTGGATTTGTATATTTAGATGATAAAGATGTAATTAGACATAGATTAGTAAAAGAAATAATTTCAGCATATAAAAGTATTGAAGTAGGCAATGAGTAATACAATTAACAACACCGAGTTTAATTTTCCAAAACAAAAATCTGTTTACAAAGGAAAAGTTAGAGAAGTTTATAATATTAACGATGAAGTTTTGGTTATGATAGCTTCAGATAGGCTTTCGGCATTTGATGTTGTTATGCCAAAGCAAATACCATACAAAGGACAAATATTAAATCAAATTGCGTCAAAAATGTTAGATGCAACCAGCGATATTGTGCCAAATTGGATTTTAGGTATTCCAGATCCTAATGTTGCAGTTGGTCATTTATGTGAGCCTTTTAAAGTAGAAATGGTAATTAGAGGCTATATGAGCGGTCATGCAGCACGTGAATATAAATTAGGGAAAAGAATGCTTTGCGGTGTTGCAATGCCCGAAGGTATGAAAGAGAATGATAAATTCCCCGAGCCAATTATTACACCCGCAACTAAAGCAGAAGATGGCGACCACGATGAAGATATTTCTAAAGAAGACATTATTGCAAAAGGCATTGTTTCGGCTGAAGATTATGCAGTTTTAGAAAAGTACACCAAAGCACTATTTAAAAGAGGAACTGAAATTGCTGCAAAACGTGGTTTAATTTTAGTGGATACTAAATATGAGTTTGGAAAAACTAAAGACGGGAAAATTTTATTGATTGATGAAATTCATACACCAGATTCTTCTCGTTATTTCTATGCAGAAGGATATGAAGAAAGACAAAGTAGAGGAGAAGCTCAAAAGCAATTATCTAAAGAATTTGTACGTCAATGGTTAATTGCTAATAATTTTCAAGGATTAGAAGGGCAAACGGTGCCAGAAATGTCTGATGAAAAAATTAATGAAATTTCAGAACGATACATAGAATTGTATGAAAATATTACTGGCGAAAAATTTGTAAAATCAGATGTTAGTAATATTCATAAAAGAATTGAAAAAAATGTATTAGCATTTTTAAATTCTTAATTGTCTAAACTATTTTTAAGGTTTCTTATTATTGAAATAATTTCTTTTTCAGAATAAGGTTCAGTTAAAAGCCAGCTTAAAGCACTTTCATTGGTTGAAAAAACTTCAGCTTCTTGGTTTAAGTTGGTTTGTTGTTTTTTATAGAGCGTTGTTGAAACTACTTGATTGGGAGTAAAGGTCACCATTGCTACTTTTCTTTTTCCTAATACTTCACTTTTTGAATGGATAAAGTCTACAAACTTTTTAATATCGGCAGGAGTTGTTGAAAAAACTACATTTTTATGATGAATAAAAAAATTCATCTCTGGTTTAAAAAGCTTATCACTAAATAATTTTTTTTTAAAATCTATGTATGTATCTACATCAAGTATTCCAGTATGAAATTCAATTACAAGATTAAGATCGGGGATAATTTTATATGTGCTTTTTAGCTTTTTCATGATTTTGAGGGGTAAATCTCAAATAAAAGTATAAAAAAAGTCCTTTTGAAAAAACAAAAGGACTTATAACTTAACAAACGGTAAGTTTTATCGTTTTTTCTGCTGTTTTGCTTGTTGTTCTTGAGCCTGTTTCATTGCATCATTTAGACGTTTTCTAAATTTACCTTCTTTTTTAGGCTTCTTTTTGTTCTCTTGAATTTTAGCATGAATTTTTTCTTCATCAATAATGTAATTTTTAATAATCAGCATTATTGTAATGGTAAGTAAGTTAGAAACAAAGTAATATAAACTTAAACTACTTGCATACATATTAAAGAAAATTAACATCATTACAGGCGAAAAGTACATCATCATTTTCATCATCTTCTGCATATCAGGCATTCCTTCTTGTGTAGGTTGCTGCATATTCATTTGTTGACTCTGACTCATTCTCATATAAAAGAAAATGGCTACAGAGGCTAAAATTGGGAACAAACTAATATGAGATCCATACATTGGAATATTAAATGGAAGTTCAAAAACAGAATCATATGCCGATAAATCATCAGCCCATAAAAATCCTTTTTGACGTAAGTCTATATTTGATGGGAAAAATCGAAATAACGCAAAGAATACTGGCATTTGTAAAACCGCTGGAATACAACCCGATAAAGGACTAACACCGGCTTTGCTTTGAACAGCCATAGTTTCTTGCTGACGTTTCATCGCATTTTCTTTTCCTGGTAAACGTTTGTTTATTTCCTCCATTTCAGGTTTTAACACCTTCATTTTAGCACTAGATAAGTACGATTTATAAACTAATGGCGACATTAAAATACGTACAACAATAGTTAACAGAATAATAATTAATCCGTAGTTACCTATAAAACCTTGTAAAAAGTTAAATACAGGTATAAAAATTAAGCGGTTAATATAACCGAATATTCCCCAACCTAAGTTTACAACTTCTTTTAAGTTTCTATCGTATTTTTTAAGAATTTGGTAATCATTTGGCCCAATGTACCAATTCATTTTATAATTAAATTCTCCGCCTTCTAAAGCTAATGGTGCTTTTAAATAAAAGGCTTTTGTAAATGTAGTATCTACTTCTTCGTCTTCTGTTAATGTTTTAGATTCTAAACGAGCATTTTCAAATGCTTTATCTGTAATTAATATTGAAGAGAAAAAATGTTGTTTAAAAGCAACCCAATTTACATCATTTTCATCAGCATCATCTTCGCCTCCAACAGATAAATAATCGATGTCTTCATCATCTTTTTCATAATACATTTCTGTTTGTTGGTTTTCATAACGAATACTTTTTTCGTGTCTGAACCCTTCTAAACTCCAATCTAATGTAATTTGTTGTGCCGAATTAATTGTTGAATTTAAACCTTGAGATTTAACATAAAAATCTACCATATATTCATCAGGTGTCATTTCATATCTATATTCTAAGTACTTGTTTTCAGAAACTTTTAATTTCATAGAAAGCACTTTTTTAGAACCATTATTACTAATTGTTGGTTCGAACATTAATTCTTTGGTGTTTAAAATTCTGTTTCCAGAAGTACCAAAATTAATATTAAAAGAAGCATTTTGATCTTTTACCATATATAGAGGTAAAGAATCATAGGTAACATAGTTTTTTATTAAAGCTTCTTTTATTTGTCCACCTTTATTAGAAATAATCAATTTTAGAACATCATTTTCTAAAACTGTTTCTTCATTTGCAACCGTTGCTGAATATGCAAACTCTCCTAATGCACTTTTAGCTTTTTCAATAGAAAGAGAATCCGTGGCTTGCAGAGCTTCAGAATTACTAAAAGCATTTTCAACTGTAGAAGAAGTTGAATTTTCTTCAACTTGTTCTGTTTTTTTGTTTTTTTCGGCCTCTAGTTCTTCTGGTGTAGGCTGGTTGGTGTACATCCACCATAACATAATTGCTCCAAGTAAAACAAAGCCAATAAGTGAATTAAAATCAAATTTCTTTTCTTCCATGTGTATATTTAAATGTCAATTTGTCATTTTGTTTTTTGAAAAATTCAAAAAGCCCGACAAAAGTACTAAAAGTAACGTTAATAATTAGTTTTTAATAATGTTTACCTATTAAGTCAAAGAGTGTTCCAAAGAGGCTTTTACAAAATCAACAAATAATGGATGTGGGTTTAACACCGTACTTTTATATTCTGGGTGGTATTGAACTCCTACAAACCAAGGATGCGAAGGAATTTCAATAACTTCAACTAAATCCGTTTTAGGGTTTTTACCTGTAGCAATCATTCCTGCTTTTTCAATTTGAGTTAAATAATCACTATTAAACTCGTATCTATGTCTGTGACGTTCACTAATTAATTCTTTTTTGTAAATGCCTTGAATTTTACTTCCTTCTTTTAATTTACAATCCCAAGCACCTAAACGCATTGTACCTCCATAATTGGTAATGCTTTTTTGTTCTTCCATTAAATCAATAACTGGGTGCTTTGTTTTTTTATTCATTTCGGCAGAATTTGCATCGGCAAAACCTAATACATTTCTCGAAAATTCAATTACTGCCATTTGCATTCCTAAACAAATACCTAAGAAAGGTATGTTATTTTCACGTGCATATTTAACAGCTTCAATTTTTCCTTCAATACCTCTTTCTCCAAATCCTGGAGCTACTAAAATTCCGTTTAAACCATTTAATAATTCGGGAACATTTCCAATAGTAAGTTCTTCAGAATGAATCCATTCAATTTCAACTTTTACTTCGTTGGTTGCGCCTGCATGAATAAATGCTTCAGAAATTGATTTATAGGCATCTTTTAATTCTACATATTTACCAATTAATCCAATTTTAACGGTGCTTTTAGGGTTTTTATGTCGAGATAAGAACTGATTCCAAATATCAAGATTTGGTTCATTTTCTTGAGATAAATGTAATTTTTTTAATACAACAACATCTAAACCTTCATCTAACATTAAATTAGGAACATCATAAATTGTTTCGGCATCGATAGATTGAATAACATCTTCTTTTTTAACGTTGCAAAATAATGCTAATTTACGTTTAATGTCTTCTGAAATGGTATGTTCGGTTCTGCAAACTAAAACATCTGGGCTAACACCACTTTGCATTAACATTTTTACAGAGTGTTGAGTTGGTTTGGTTTTTAATTCACCTGCTGCAGCTAAATATGGAATAAGTGTTAAATGAATAACAATAGCATTTTCTTCTCCTAACTCCCAAGTTAATTGTCTAACCGACTCTACATATGGTAAAGATTCAATATCACCAACAGTACCACCAATTTCGGTAATTACAATGTCGTATTTTCCAGTTTTACCTAATATTTGAATTCTTCGTTTAATTTCATTTGTAATATGAGGAATGACCTGAACAGTTTTTCCTAAAAATTCTCCCTTACGCTCTTTGTCAATTACAGATTGGTAAATTCTACCAGTTGTAACATTATTTGCTTGTGATGTTGCAGTATTTAAATAACGCTCATAATGACCTAAATCTAGATCTGTTTCAGCTCCGTCATCAGTAACATAACATTCTCCATGTTCATAAGGATTTAATGTTCCTGGATCAATATTAATATATGGGTCTAGTTTTTGTATGGTTACTGAGTAACCTCTGCTTTGTAGTAATTTTGCCAAAGAAGCTGCTATAATTCCTTTTCCTAGGGAAGAAGTTACACCTCCAGTTACAAAAACATATTTTGTGTTTTTCATTATTCTTAGGTTTGCGCAAAAGTACTAACTCTATTTTAGTTGACAAAAACAAAACCCTTTAAAAACGCAAGTTTTTTTATGTGTTTGATTCAATTAAAGTATTATTTTATAAAATAGGTTCCATTTAAAATATGTCACATATTTTTCATGAATTGTTATGGGCTACATTATTTCTTTTTTTTATTTCTAATCATTGTTTCTAGCATATCCCACATTTCTTCAGAAACGTCTTCTAACATATTAAATTCTCCTGCACCTTTTAGCCATTCACCTCCATCTATAGTAATAACTTCTCCATTTATATAGGCAGAAAAATCGCTCATTAAATAGGCAGCTAAATTTGCTAATTCTTGATGTACACCAACTCTGCCAACTGGTACTTTCTTTTTTATATCAAATTTATCTTTTAAATCTCCTGGTAATAATCTATCCCAAGCGCCTTTTGTTGGAAAGGGGCCAGGTGCAATTGCATTTGAACGTATTCCATATTTAGCCCATTCAACAGCTAAAGAACGCGTCATTGCCAACACACCTGCTTTTGCAGTAGCAGAAGGAACAACATATGCAGAGCCTGTCCAAGCATAAGTTGTAACAATATTTAAAATTGTTGAGGTTTTTTGTTTTTCTTTTATCCAGTGTTTGCCAAAAGCCAACGTAAAATTTTTACTACCTTTTAAAACAATATCTATTATAGTGTCAAATGCATTTGCGGATAATCGTTCCGTTGGACTTATAAAATTACCTGCAGCGTTGTTTAAAAGTCCGTCAACTTTTCCAAATTCTTTAAGCGTTTCCTCTAAAACAACTTCAACTTCGCTGTAATTTCTTACATCACATTGCACAGCTAAAACTTTTCCGCCAGTTTTTCCTTCTAATTCAATTTTAGCCTTGTTTAACTTTTCAATATTTCTTGAAGTAATTACTACATGAGCTCCAAGTTTTAAAAAGTAGGTTGTCATAGATTTTCCCAATCCACTGCCACCTCCAGTAACCACGATAACCTTACCTTTTAATGCGTTGTCTTTAAGCATTGGTTTTTGAAACATAATTCAATTAATTTTTAAGTATTATGTAATAAATGTAGCATAATGTTTTGAATTAGTGACATTTTTACTGTTTTTTCTATTTAAATGATAATTATCATTTAAATAGAAAAATTAAAATATTAAATTGCTGTTCGTGTAAAACCCAATAATTAAGCGAAGAGATTTTGATTAAATGATTAATTTAAAATTCGTCCCTTTTTCGCCCTTTTTGAGTAAAAGTATATTCGTTTTATTCATCATAATTAATTCAGCATCTTATTGTTATGGTCAAAACATGCTTGTTCCTGAAAACATACAAGCAGCACTTTTACCTAAAGTTTTAAAATTTAATCCAGAAATTTCACAAAAGGCAAAGGTTAAAATGCTAATTGTGTACGATAATAATTCTCAGAATAATAAGGATGAGTTTTTTAAGGAATTGAGCCAGGTAATGGAGGTAAAAGCAATAAGGTCTAATGAGCTAGAAGAAGCTATTGACGGTTATGATCTTGTTTATTTTATGCCTGGGCTTGATGATTTTTCGATGATATGCAAAAGAAGTAAAGTGCTATCAGTTACTGGAATTTCCCAATATGTTGAACATGGGAAAATTTCCTTAGGATTTGGAATACAGAATAATAAGCCAAAGATATTGGTGAATTTAACATCTTTAGAAGAAGAAGGTCAATCGCTTTCTTCGGATATTTTAAGAATTGCAAAAATTTTCAATTAAATCAGCTATGAGATTCACGAGAAAGTTTTTATTGTTTTTTTGCTTGGTATACGAAATGGTCGTTGATGTTTCAGCGCAACAAAATGAAGTTTATAATAAAATGACTTTAGAGGAATTATTAAATATTGATGTAGTTGTTACCGCTTCTAAAAGACCAGAAGATTTATTTGATACGCCATTATCTACTACTATTATTAGTAAGGAAGAAATTGAAAATTCTGGTGTTACAAGTATTCCAGAAGCTTTACGCTTATCACAAGGTGTAATTGTAAGAGAAATAACTCCAGGGAATTATGATATTCATATTAGAGGTTATGACGATATTACAAAAAATGTTTATATGACCTTACCTTATAACACCACAACACTTGTTATGATTGATAATCGTGTTGTATATAGTTATTTTAGTGGAGGAACGTTTTGGGAGACATTTCCAGTTGATATAAATGATGTGGAAAGAATTGAAGTTGTTAGGGGTGCGGCATCTGCATTATACGGTCCAAATGCTGTAACCGGAGTAATTAATATTATTACTTCGCACGCAACTAAAATAGGCAAGAATGTTGTTGCTAGTGGTATGGTTGGGACTAACAAAGCTAAAAATGCAAACGTAAACATTGGATATAATTGGGAAAATAAAACAAAACTTTCATTTTCAGGTAATTTTACGGAACGCTATCGTTTTGATAATAAATACTATGATTTTAACAAAAAAGATTATACATCAATAGATGAAATAACAATGTTTGTTTCTCCAATAAAAGATAGAGATAACAATGAGGTTTGGACATTTAAAGAATATCAAGAAACACTAGGCGCACATTATGATGTGGATCTTAGTTTAAGAAAACTAGGAGGAAACATTTATTTTTCTCATAATTTCTCTGAGCGATTAAATATTGATATTGCTGCTGGAGCGCAAAAATCACAAAGTCAAAAAACAGGCTTTCTAAATTTTTCTACACCATTGTCTCAAACAGAATCGAAAAGCTATTATTTAAATACGAAAATAAATTATAATAATCTTAGAGGTCAATTAAGTATAAATTCGGGACATGATAATAGCAATTACAAATTTAATTCATATAAGTTTACAAATATAGAAGGTGATCTTGAATATTTTAAACAGTTTAAATCTATATGTATTCGACCTGGAATAGGTTATAAATATTTGTCTTATAATAGTCCTGTTACTTATAATGATCCATTCAATTTTAATGTCTTAAATTATCAATATAAAGATGAAGCTAGAGTTGCTTCGGTTTATTCGGCATTTATGTTGTCGGAATGGAGGCCTACTTCAAAGCTCAGATTAATTGGGGCTATTCGTGTAGATAAATTCGATATTAATAAGAACTATTTTACTATTTATGAAATTGCCCTTACTTATCGTTTAAATAAAAATAACTTAATTCGAGGCGCTCATTCAAAAGCAAATAAATCACCTTTCTTTTTTGATTCGTACATAAGTAGCAGTCTTTTACTAAAAATGGATGTAGAAAGTGAAGGAGGACAACCTTCAATATCGATACCTATTAGTTTAAAAATTAATGGTCAAAAAGATTTAAAATACCCTGCAATTACAAACCAGGAAATTGGTTGGAGAACAAAATTTAATTCAAATTTAAACTTAGATGTTGAATTGTTTTATTCAAAAGTAAATAATTTTGTAAATGCAAACATTTACCGTCAATTTACAGTAGTTCAACAATTAAATGAAAGTGGAGCCCCAGAATCTTTAGTTTCTGCAAATGTAGACGGAAATGCTCTATTTGAAAATTATGACCTTAAGGCAAGTCAATATGGTGCTGGTTTTACTTTAAATTATGATATTTCTAATGTATTTAAGGCTAAATTTTTTGGAACTTATCAGCATACCAATATTTCAGGAAATAAAGATATAAATATTGAGGTTACCAATATTCACTTTGATGATATTGCTCCTGATAACACCCTTACTTCCACAATAACTTCAAAAATGAATCCGATACAATGGAGCAACGAAGTGACACCTTCATTTTTTGGTGGTTTTGTATTGAATTATAAACCAAATAAAAAATGGAATTTTAATACAGATGCATATATGTATTCCAACCAGAAATTCACAAACTATAATTATTATAAAATAACAGATGAAACTAGTATTGATAATTCATTGATAGAAATAGATGTCAATGCAAATATTATTTTAAACACAAAAGCATCATATAAATTAAATAAAAACACAACAACAAATTTTATATTAAAAAACATTTTAGGAAACCATTATGAATATGGTTTTGCTGATCAAATTGGAAGGCAATTTCTAGTTGGTTTAAAATGGGAGCTATAAATATGACTAAAACATAAAAAAATCATTAGTTATTAAGTTTAAAATTTATAATGAAAGTAAGGGCAAAAATATTATTACTATTAGTTTTTCTGATAAGTATTCACTTATCGGCTCAGAAAAGTAGTGTGTATAATAATATGTCTTTAGATGAAATTTTAAATATTGATGTTGTGGTTACAGCTTCAAAACAACCAGAAGATTTATTTGAAACTCCATTGTCAGTTTCAATAATTAACAAGGAGGATATTGATAGAGCAGGAGCAACAAGTATTATGGAAGCTCTTCGGTTGTCGCAAGGGTTAATTGTAAGAGAAATAACACCAGGAAATTTTGATGTTCAAATTAGAGGTTTCGATGATATTACTAAAAACGCTTATGTTTCCCTTCCGTATAACACAACTATCCTTGTTATGATTGATAATAGGATTGTTTATGATTATTATTCTGGAGGTACGCTTTGGGAAACTTTAACTGTTGATATAAATGACATTGAGCGTATTGAAATAGTTAGAGGACCTGCATCAGCTTTATACGGGCCAAATGCGGCTACAGGTGTAATTAACATTATTACTTCGCATTCAAATGAAAGGGGTTTAAATGCGTGTGCTACTGGTAATATGGGGAATGCAAACACTAAAATTGTAAATGCAAATATTGGTTATAACTGGGATGATAAAACAAGTTTAACGCTTACGGGAAATTATTCAGAACGCAATCGATTTGATAACCTATATTATAATTCATTTGATCAAAATTATTCTTCGTTGGAAGATATGAAATTGATGTTCGATATTGAAAAAGATCCAATTACGCATGAATCTTGGATTTATAAAGATTTTAGCAATTATTCGAATAGCACATATAACATAGACAAAAGTTTACAAAAAAGAGGTGCCAATTTATTTTTTACACACCAATTTAATGAGGGTTCCAACTTTAATATCGCTTTTGGTGCGCAAAAATCACAAAGTCAAAAAATAGGTTTTTTAAATTTTGCAACACCTTTATCTCAGTATAATTCTAATAGTTTTTATGTTGATAATAAATTTAAAATTAATAATTTTTATGGGCAAGTAAATCTCTCTAAAGGAAAGGTTAATGGTAATTCGTTTAATTCTTTTAAATTTCAAAATCTAGATGCTAACTTAGAGTATCAATACCGTTTTAGTAATTTTAGTTTACGACCAGGAATAAGTTTCAAAAGTAGTAATTATAATAGTCCTGTTACAAATGACACTCCATTTGACTTATATAATCTTAATTATAATTTGAAAGAAGAGTCGAGAGTTTTTAATAGTTATTCTGCTTCACTTCTTGCCGATTGGAAGCCATTGTCTAAACTAAGATTAATTGGTGGGTTTCGTATTGATAAATTCAATATCAATAAAAACTATTTCACTAATTATGAACTTGCAGCTACATACCGTTTAAATAAAAATAATTTGTTCCGTGCTGTTTATTCAAAGGCCAACCGTTCACCTTCTTTCTTTGATACTTTTTTTAATACAAAAATGAATTTCTATAATGGATTAGTGGTAGAACCCAATCCTGATATGATTTATGTACCTATAGAACAACATATTTTAGCTAAAAGAGATCAAAACTACCCTACCAATACTAGTTTTGAATTGAGTTGGCGTGGGAAATTAAGTGATAAGTTAACTATAGATACGGAGCTTTTTTATCAAAAAAATAAGAATCTCTTAGCATCTGTAGAATACCGAGAAATAAGTGCTGAAGCTCAGTTAAATGATGAAAATGAAGTTGAATCTGTTATCTCAGGATCTGGTTATGCTAATATGTTTTTTGAAAATTACGATTTTGGATCTTCGCAAGTAGGTTTAAGTTTTATGTTAAATTATACACCAAATTCACAAGTTGATTTTAAATTTTATGGAACTCTCCAAAAAACTTTTTTACATGATAATACAGAATTTGAGTTCAATACTACGGATACAAGATACTCCTTGGATTCAGAAACAAATATATTAAGTTCAACCACGTATTCAAATGTTAATATGACTTTGTTAAGTGACAAGCTTACACCAACTTTTTATGGAGGTTTAATTTTTAATTATAAACCAAATAATCGACTAAATTTAAATATAAATAGTTATTTATATTCTAAACAAGTATTTGACGGAATGCCCGTTGATAATGTTATTTCCGACTATACTGGCGAATATTATTATAGAAATGCAACTATTGATCCTAATGCAATTATAAATGCAAAAATTAGCTATAATTTATTGAAGAATACAAATGTTTTTGTTTCAATGAAAAATTTATTAGGAGAGCAATATCAATTTGGATTTGCCGATAAAATTGGAACAACTTTAATGATTGGATTTCAATGGAAATATTAAATACTAAATATAAATCAACCCTAATGTAAATTTTAAAACCCTTATTATGAAAAAATTAACCTACTTAACTGCAATTATTCTTTTTGTGTTCAATTTATCTTCATGTAGTAGTGATGATGATTCTCCAGAAAAAGGTATAAACAGCTTGCTCACAGGTAAATCCTGGGCTGCTCAAAGTAAAATAATTACCCCAAGTGTTGTTGTTAGTGGATTTGAGGTAACAGATCTAATGTTTCTTGAATCTGAAGAGGTTAGAAAATATTCCTATAAATATAACGATGATGGAACTATTTTTCAATATGATATTTCCAAAAAACTTATTTTTCAAACCACATGGACAATTAATTCTGATGAAACTCAAATAACCTTTAAAGAGCCTATTTTATTTACGTATCCAATAGTGGGTGAAATTGGTATAACCACATTTACTGTTGAGTCAATTTCTTCGTCAAAAATGATAGCTACAATACCAGCATCATACGACGGGGTAGATTATTTACTAACTATTACATTTATGTAGTTTTTAATTAAATCTTGGAAAAAAACCTCATTAATAATAAACTAAATTTTACCTATGCTGTTTAAAAACCTTTCTATTAAAGTGAAAATGATATTAATAATTCAATTAGTATCGTTGTTATCACTTTCTTTAGGTTTTACGTATGTAATAGTTAATACCATTGCAAGTTTTAAACAAGACATGCAAAACAACACAATTATTAATGCAACCTTAATAGGAGATTACTGTGCTGTTCCATTAGATTTTGGGATGACTGATAATGCAAAAGAAACACTTGAAAAATTACAAAATATACCTTCTGTAGAAATTGGAATTGTTTATAATAATAAAAATGAAATTTTTGCAGAATTTTATAAAAATGGAGAAAAAGTTGATGTTTTACCACCTTTAAATAATAAGTCTTGGAGTAGTTTTGAAGGAGATTATTTAAATGTTTATCAGGATATTCAATATGAAAATAAATCGGCAGGAACAATTTATTTAAAAGTATCAACCGAGGAATTGTATTTAAAAATAAAGGAATATTTAATAACCATGTTTGGGCTTCTAATTGTGTTGCTAATTGGAAACTACTTTTTAGCAAAAAAATTACAAGGCATTCTTTCAAAACCAATTTTTAATTTAACAAATGCCACTAAGAAAATTTCTAACGAAGGTAATTATAAACACAGAGTTGAAAAACATGGTAATGACGAAATTGGCATGTTGGTTGATGAATACAATAAAATGCTAGCAAAGATATTTGAACGTGAAGAGGCTTTAAAACAACGTACAAATGAGTTAACAAAAACATTAAGTGATTTAAAACAAACACAACAAAAATTAGTAAATTCAGAAAAACTTGCTGCACTTGGGCAATTAACTGCAGGTGTCGCTCACGAAATTAATACTCCTTTAGGGGCTATTAGATCGTCGATTGGAAATTTTAAAAATTCATTAAAAATAGTAATAAAAGAATATCCAATATTTATAAATCAATTACCCGAATCAACAAAAAAGACATTTTTTTCTTTATTGGAAAGCTCCTTAAAAAACCAACATTTTTTAACCTCAAAAGAGGAGAGAATTAACAAAAAGAAAATTACAAATATTTTAGAAAGTTACAATATAGATAATGCATACTCTTTTGCTGATACCTTTGTAGATATGATGGTTGTTGAAAATATTGAAAAGTATATAGACCTTTTAAAACAAGAAGATTCAGAAGCTATTATTGATATGGCATATAAACTAACAGGTTTACAAAGAAGCACTAATAATATTGAATTTGCAGCTAATAAGGCATCTAAAGTTATTTTTGCTCTCAAAAATTCTTCAAGAATTGGTTATTCAGATGAACAAAAGCTATTTAATATAATTGATGGAATTGAAACCGTACTAACCCTTTATAATAATCAAATTAAACAAGGTATAGAAGTTTCGAAAATCTATGGACCTATACCTGAAATTCTTTGTTACCCAGACGAATTAAATCAGGTATGGACTAATATATTGCATAATGCCATTTATGCCATGGATTTAAGCGGAAATTTAGAAATTAAAGTTTATGCAAAAGGAGAAGAGGTTGTTGTTTCGATAACAGATAGCGGTAAAGGAATTTTACCAACGGAAATAGGTAAAGTGTTTGATCCGTTTTTTACAACAAAACCAGAAGGAGAAGGAACGGGTATTGGTTTGGATATTGCAAAACGCATTATAGATAAGCATAACGGAAAAATAGAAGTTAAAAGTAAACCAGGGAAAACAACTTTTAGCGTTTACCTTCCAATAAAAACGAAGAATACATAATAAATTTAACGAAAATCATGAAAAAAACTATAATTCTTTGTGTTGATGATGAAAAAATTATTTTAAACAGTATTAAAACTCAGTTGAAAGAAAATTATGGAAATGTATTTTTATATGAAACAGCAGAGAGTGCTACTGAGGCTTTAGAAATAATTGAAGAAATGATGGGCGATTTAAATGCAAATTTAATTGTAATTAGCGACTGGCTAATGCCTGTAATTAAAGGTGATGAGTTTCTTATTAAAGTTCATAATAAATATCCTCAGTCATTAAAAATTATGTTAACAGGACAAGCAGATCTTAAGTCGATAGAAAAAACAAAAAAAGAAGCTAACTTATATAAATGTATAAGAAAACCATGGATGAAATCTGAATTGTTTTCATGTATTGACTCTGGAATTTTATTAATTTAAAAAGAGTGTTATGAAAAAAGAAATAATATTTTGTATTGATGATGAAAAGATTGTTTTAAACAGTTTAAAAGCTGAATTGAAAAATGAATTTGGAAGCAATTATATTATTGAAACTGCCGAGTCTGGAATTGAAGCTTTAGAAGCTATAGATAATTTATTGGCATTAAATTATAAACTACCCATTGTTATTGTAGACTATGCTATGCCAGGAATGAAAGGCGATGAACTTTTAAAAATAATCCATAAAATAGCTCCAAGTACATTAAAAATACTTTTAACGGGGCAAGCAACCGTTGAGGGGGTTGCAAATTCTATTAATAATGCAAATTTATATAGATATATTGCAAAGCCTTGGAATACTAACGATCTAATTCTTACAATACAACATGGTTTAAAAAGATATCATCTAGAAGGACAACTTAAATTTCAAAATGAAAAATTATTAGAATTAAGCAATTCACTTGAAAAAAAAGTTGAATTACGCACGCTAGAACTCGAAAACAAAAATAAGTTGCTTTTAAAAACAGAAAAAGAAATAAAACTTCAAAATGAGAACTTAGAACTATACAAAAATCATTTAGAAGAAATAGTTGAAGAAAGAACAAGAGACCTAAATATCTCCAAAGAAAGAGCAGAAGAGAATAATCGATTAAAATCAGCTTTTCTGGCCAATATGTCTCATGAAATTAGGACTCCAATGAATGGGATTTTGGGGTTTTCAGAGCTTTTAAAAAATCCTAAAATTTCAATAGAAAAGCAACAAAAATTTATTGATATTATTTTTAAAAGCGGGCAACGATTATTAAATACTTTAAATGATTTAATGGATATTTCTATGCTTGAAACCGGTCAGGTTAAGTTAAATCTGAAAGAAGTAAATGTAAATAATGAGATTGAAAATATATATTCGCTTTTTAAATTGGAAGCAACAAACAAAGGATTGTATTTTAATTTATTAAAACCAAAAGAAAATAATGAAATTATAATAAGTACTGATAGTGAGAAATTATATGGTATTTTAAGTAATCTTATTAAAAATGCCATAAAATATACAAATGTTGGTGGAATTGAATTTGGGTATACAATAAAAGATAATTCTTTAGTGTTTTTTGTTTCAGACACAGGAATAGGAATTCCAAAAAATAAGCAAGAAGCAATTTTTGATCGATTTGTACAGGCTGATATAGAGGATAAAAAAGTTTATGAAGGAATTGGGTTGGGATTATCAATAGCTAGATCTTACGCTAAAATGCTTAAAGGATGTGTAACAGTTGAATCTATTGAAAATGAAGGGTCTAAATTTAATTTTAAAATTCCATTAACCAACTTAAACGAACAAAAAGATAATGTAATTTTAGACCCAATAAATTATAATAAAGAGAAGCCTACGAAAATAAAAATATTAGTAGCGGAGGATGAGGAGATAACAACATTTTTGTTGTCTCAAATTTTAAAAGATATAAGTTCAGAGTTGCTTTTTGCAGAAAATGGAGAAGAAGCAATTGAAATATATAAAAATAATAGAGATGTTGATGTTATTTTAATGGATGTAAAAATGCCAGTTATGGGCGGTTATGAAGCAACTTCCAAAATTAGAGAATTTGATAAAGAAATTATTATTATTGCACAAACCGCTTACGCATTATCCGACGATATTAAAAAAGCCTTAAATTCAGGTTTTACCGATTACGTTTCCAAACCAATTAATAAGAATATTTTAATTTCAAAAATATATAAACATTTAAGTGAAAGGCTTATTTCTCAATAAGTTTTATTTAGTTAATTAAAAAAGAAATGATTATCTAAATTACTTTACTGTTATACTAGTATTCTTTTATTTGTAAAAGGTTGATTAAATAAAAAATAAAAAGTATTTAAAAGAGGCTTAAAAATAACTATTAGCACACTTTGTTATTGAAAAAACAATAGCTCATAAATGTTAGCTTTTTAAGCGTTTATCAATAATTTAAGTACTTTTGTAAGACCTAAATTATCTCATTTTTTTAGACGAATAAATTTTTTTTAATTTTTTTTATAAATCTATTTGTCAAAGAAAAAAGTAATTGTATATTTGCCCACGCTTTTAGGGAGATTAATTCAACCGAAAGCATCAACTTAAGAAACACGATATTTAAAGATATTTATAATGAGTAAAAGAACTTATCAGCCGTCAAAAAGAAAGAGAAGAAACAAACATGGTTTTAGAGAGCGTATGGCTTCTGCAACGGGAAGAAAAGTGTTAGCGAGAAGAAGAGCTAAAGGTAGAAAAAGATTAAGTGTTTCTTCAGACGCAAGACCAAAGAAATAATGAAACAATAGTTTTATATATAAGGTGTTACTTTTTTTTAGTAACACCTTTTTTTTGACCTTTTGATAAGTTTTGAAAACTTAATTTTAGAAAAAAACGATTTTTATTGATATTTACAAAAATTTATATTTAACACAAACAAATGCCTAAAAACAAAAACATTAAGTCGATTTTAATAATTGGTTCTGGTCCAATTATTATTGGTCAAGCCTGTGAATTTGATTACTCTGGATCTCAAGCAATTAGATCATTAAAAGAAGAGGGGATTGAAGTAACTTTAATCAACTCTAATCCTGCAACTATCATGACCGATCCGTCCTTAGCGGATAATGTTTATTTGAAACCATTAACTACAAAATCTATAATTGAGATTTTACAAATGCATCCAAATATTGATGCGGTATTACCTACAATGGGTGGTCAAACTGCATTAAATTTATGTATTGAAGCTGATGATAAAGGTATTTGGGAAGATTTTAATGTAGAGTTAATAGGTGTTGATATTGACGCGATTAATATAACAGAAGATCGAGAACAGTTTAGAAAATTGATGATTGAAATTGGTGTAGGTCAGGCACCTTCAACAACTGCAACTTCATTTTTAAAAGGTAAAGAAATTGCTCAAGAATACGGGTTTCCTCTAGTAATTCGTCCTTCTTTTACTTTAGGTGGTTTTGGAGCTTCAATTGTGTATGATAAAAAAGATTTTGACGATTTATTAAGTAGAGGTTTAGAAGCTTCGCCCATTCATGAAGTAATTATAGATAAAGCCTTACTTGGTTGGAAAGAATATGAGTTAGAATTGTTAAGAGATAGTAATGATAATGTTGTTATTGTTTGTACAATTGAAAATATGGATCCAATGGGAATTCATACAGGAGATTCAATTACGGTTGCTCCAGCAATGACACTAAGCGACACTACTTTCCAAAGAATGCGTGATATGGCAATTCATATGATGCGTTCAATTGGAGATTTTGCCGGTGGTTGTAATGTGCAGTTTGCGGTAAGTCCTGATGAAAAAGAAGATATAATAGCTATTGAAATTAATCCACGTGTATCTCGTTCTTCAGCTTTAGCATCAAAAGCAACAGGTTATCCTATTGCAAAAATTGCCGCAAAATTAGCTATTGGATACCACTTAGATGAATTAAACAACCAAATTACAAAAACTACTTCGGCATTATTTGAGCCAACATTAGATTATGTAATTGTAAAAATACCACGTTGGAACTTTGATAAGTTTGAAGGCTCAGATAGAACTTTAGGACTTCAAATGAAATCGGTAGGTGAAGTTATGGGAATTGGTCGTTGTTTTCAAGAAGCGTTGCATAAAGCAACACAATCTTTAGAAATTAAACGAAATGGGTTAGGAGCTGATGGAAAAGGAGAAAAAGATTATGATACCATTATTCAAAAATTAAAATTTGCAAGCTGGGATCGTGTTTTTGTGATTTACGATGCTATTCAAATGGGAATTCCTTTGAGTAGAATTCACGAAATCACAAAAATTGATATGTGGTATTTAAAGCAATATGAAGAATTATTAGCTTTAGAAGTAGAAATTTCAACAAATAAATTAGAATCTTTATCATATGAATTATTGTTGGAAGCAAAACAAAAAGGTTTTGCAGATAGGCAAATAGCACATATGTTAGGTTGTTTAGAAAGTGAAGTAAAGGCTAAGAGAACAGAACTTGATATCAATCGCGTTTATAAATTGGTAGATACTTGTGCAGCTGAATTTAACGCACAAACACCATATTACTATTCAACTTTTGAAAATAAAATGATAACACCTGATGGTGTAATTAAAGCAGATAACGAAAGTATAGTTACAGATAAAAAGAAAATAATAGTTTTAGGCTCTGGACCAAATAGAATTGGACAAGGGATAGAATTTGATTATTGTTGTGTGCATGGTGTTTTAGCAGCTAAAGAGGCTGGTTATGAAACAATTATGATTAACTGTAATCCGGAGACAGTTTCAACTGATTTTGATACTGCAGATAAATTATATTTTGAGCCGGTATTTTGGGAGCATATTTACGATATTATTGAACATGAAAAACCAGAAGGTGTAATTGTTCAGTTAGGTGGACAAACAGCATTAAAATTAGCAGAGAAATTATCTAAATGGGGAGTTAAAATTATTGGAACAAGTTTTGAAGCACTTGATTTAGCTGAAGATAGAAAGCGTTTTTCTGAATTGTTAATTGATTTAGATATTCCATTTCCAAAATATGGAACAGCAACTACTGCTGATGAAGCTTCTGAAATAGCCGATAATTTAGATTTTCCAATTTTAGTTCGTCCATCTTATGTTTTAGGAGGTCAGGGAATGAAAATTGTAATTAATAAAGAAGAGTTAGAAAAGCATGTTGTAGATTTATTAAGGAAAATTCCTAATAATATGTTATTGCTAGACCATTATTTAGATGGTGCTATAGAAGCTGAAGCTGATGCAATATGTGATGGTGAAGATGTTTATATTATTGGAATTATGGAGCATATAGAGCCTTGTGGAGTGCATTCAGGAGATTCAAATGCTACCTTACCACCTTTTAATTTAGGTGAGTTTGTAATGCAGCAAATAAAAGATCATACCAAAAAAATTGCTTTGGCATTAGAAACTAAAGGGTTGATTAATATTCAGTTTGCCGTAAAAGATGATGTAGTTTATATAATTGAGGCTAATCCTAGAGCTTCACGTACGGTACCTTTTATTGCAAAAGCCTACCAAGAGCCTTACGTTAATTTTGCAACAAAGGTGATGTTAGGGGATAAAAAAGTAAAAGATTTCCAATTTAATCCACGACTTGAAGGTTTTGCAATTAAACAACCAGTTTTCTCATTTAACAAGTTTCCTAACGTAGATAAGAAATTAGGACCTGAAATGAAATCTACAGGGGAAAGCATTTTATTTATTGATTCGTTAAAAGATGATCAATTTTATGAATTATATTCTCGAAGAAAAATGTATTTAAATAAATAATATTTTTCACTTTAATAAAACAAAAAGAGTTCCATAATTTGGAACTCTTTTTGTTTAAACGAAAATTGTTTATATATTTGTTTAATTAAAATATTATTACATTGAACAATATTAAAACAGAATTTACCATAAAGGACCTTGAGAATTTTTCAGGTATTAAGGCTCATACTATTAGAATTTGGGAAAAAAGATACAATCTCCTAACTCCAAATAGAACAGAATCAAACATTCGATATTATGATATTTACAATCTCCAAAAATTGTTAAATGTATCTTTTCTTAACAATAATGGATTAAAAATTTCAAAAGTAGCAGACCTTCCTGAATCGAAGTTGAATGCAACTGTTAGAGAAATAATATCGAAAAAAGGAGCTGATTCTCAAGCTTCAAATACATTAAAATTAGCTATGCTAAATTTTGATGAAAACCTATTCAATGTAACATATAATAATTTAATTGCGCAATCTTCTTTAAGAAGTGTTTATAAGAATGTGTTTTTGCCTTTTTTAAATGAAATTGGTATGTTATGGCAAGTAAATTCAATAACTCCTGCTCATGAACATTTTATAACAAATCTTATTAAGCAAAAAATATTTATAAATATAGAGCGTTTACAACTTTCTTCTCCTACAAATTTTGATAAAGTATTTGTGTTGTATTTACCAATGAATGAAATTCATGAATTAGGTTTGCTGTATTTGCATTTTGAATTGTTGTTACATGGATATCAATCTATTTATTTGGGGCAAAGTGTGCCAGTGTCAAATTTAAATGATGTTCAAAAAGTATATAATTCTATCTGTTTTGTAAGTTATTTAACTGTTGAACCATCAAAAATATCTGTTTCTAATTATATTGAAAATGTTTCTAATACGGTTTTAAATGGAACCCAAGATGAGTTATGGTTAATGGGGAGAAAAACAGCAGAAATTAATGATAAGGTATCTTTAGACAAAATTAAATTGTTTAGTTCTATTGAAGAATTGTTAAATAATTTATAAAAATTCCTAAACAAATTTGTTTTCTGTTTAATTATAAACTATATTTGTTAAACAAATGAGAGATATAGTTATAATTGGATCAGGATTTTCATCATTGTCGGCTGCTAGTTATTTGGCTAAAGCTGGTAATAATGTTACAATTTTGGAAAAAAATGCCACATTAGGCGGAAGGGCAAGACAGTTTAAACAAGACGGCTTTACTTTCGATATGGGGCCAACTTGGTATTGGATGCCAGATGTTTTTGAAAAATATTTTGGAGATTTTAATAAGAAGCCTCAAGATTTTTATCAGCTTCAAAAGTTATCACCTGCATATCAAGTTTATTTCGGAAAAAGTGATTCCATAACCATTCCAGATAATTTAAATGACATTTATAAGATATTCGAAGAGGAAGAAGAAGGTAGTTCAAAATATTTAAAAGAATTTTTAATTTCGGCCAAATTTAATTATGAAGTAGCCATAAACGATTTAGTTTACAAGCCAGGTGAATCTATTTCAGAATTAATCAACTTTACTACAATCTCTAAAGTTAATCAGTTTTTTACTTCTATTAGTAAAACTGTTCGGAAGAAAATTAAGAGTCATAAATTGCAGCAAATTTTGGAGTTTCCGGTGTTGTTTTTAGGAGCTAAACCAACAAATACACCTGCTTTTTACAATTTTATGAACTATGCCGATTTTGGTTTAGGTACTTGGCACCCAAAAGGTGGAATGTTTGAGGTAGTTAAAGGTTTTGTAAGCTTAGCAACTAGTTTAGGGGTTCAAATTGAAACAAGTCAAAATGTTGAGAAGATTGTTGTTGAAAGTGGAAAAGTAAAAGGTCTTCAAGTAAATTCTAAATTTATAAAAGCTGATATTGTTATAAGTGGTGCAGACTATCATCATACCGAAACTTTATTAGATAAAAAATATAGAGTATATTCGGAAAAGTATTGGTTACAAAAAACATTTGCTCCTTCTGCATTACTTTTTTATGTAGGTTTTAATAAAAAATTAAAAAATGTATCGCATCATACTTTGTTTTTTGACACAGATTTTGATGTTCATGCCAAAGATATTTATGATAAGCCAAAATGGCCAAAGGAGCCGCTTTTTTATGCAAGTTTTTCAAGTATAACCGATAATAGTTTTGCCCCTATTTCAAAAGAAGCGGCAACCTTTTTAATTCCTTTAGCTCCTGGTTTAGTTGATATTCCTGAGGTGAGAGAAGAGTATTTTTTGAAAATTATGAATCGTTTAGAACAACTTACTGGTCAAAAATTAAAGGATGATGTTTTGTTTAATCAATCATATTGTGTTAACGATTTTAAAAGAGATTACAATTCGTATAAGGGAAATGCATATGGATTGGCAAATACGCTTTTTCAAACGGCCTTTTTGAGACCGAAAATTAAAAGTAAAAAAGTGAAAAATTTATTTTTTACAGGGCAATTAACTGTTCCCGGGCCAGGTGTTCCACCGGCAATAATTTCGGGAAAAATAGTTTCGGATATGGTTTTAAGAAACCTCTAAGTTTAAATTACTAACTAATAAAATAATTATGAAACAATTGTATGACGAAGTGTCTTTTACATGTAGTAAAAATGTAACTAAAAAATACAGCACTTCTTTTTCGTTAGCTGTTAATATGCTGTCTCCAAAAATTAGAGAAGCAATTTATAGTATTTATGCGTTTGTTCGATTTGCAGATGAAATTGTTGACTCATTTCATAATTATAAAAAATCAGAACTTTTAGATGATTTTGAGAAAGATTATTATAGTGCTTATAATAATAACATAAGTTTAAATCCAATCTTAAATTGTTTTCAGCTTACAGTAAAAAAATACAATATTACAGATGATTTAATTCAATCGTTCTTAAAAAGTATGCGAGCCGATTTAAAAAAGGAAACGTATGAAACTGTTGAGGAATACAATGAGTATATTTATGGTTCGGCAGATGTTGTTGGTCTAATGTGTTTAAAAGTATTTGTTGGTGGTGATAAAGAAAAATATGAGAGCTTAAAAGAGCCTGCAATGAAATTAGGATCTGCTTTTCAAAAAGTTAATTTTTTAAGAGATTTAAAAGATGATTATGAATTGTTGCATCGTTCTTATTTTCCTGGTTTGAATTTAAAGGAGTTGACTTTTGAAGATAAGGCCGAAATTATTGCGGATATAGAGTCGGATTTTAAAGAAGCTTTTTCAGGAATTAAAAGATTACCATTAGAAGCTAAATTTGGAGTTTATACAGCATATGTTTATTATAAAAGGTTGTTAAAAAAGTTAAGTAATACACCGTCAACAGAAATATTAAATACGAGAATTCGAGTTTCAAACCCTATGAAAATTAGTTTATTAGCAAAATCTTTCTTAGTTTATAAGCTAAACTTGTTATAATGAAATTTTTCACCGTTATATTATTTTATTCGCTGTTTTCACAGCCAATTTCTAATGTTGATAGGGTAAGAAATAAGTTTCCAAATATTGTCTCTAAAGACCAAGCTGATGCTTTTATTATGGAATTGAAAAATGATAATTCTCCTGAATCAAAAGCCTATATTGCTGCAATGATTTTTATGAAATCGAGATTTGTGAAATTTCCCTTTACTAAAATGAAGTATTTTAAAGAGGGAAAAAATTTGTTGGATGAAACAATACTTAAAAACCCAGAGAATATTGAAATAAGGTACATTAGGTTTTTAATGCAAAAAGAAATTCCTAGTTTTTTGGGGTATGATAAAAATATAAATGAAGATTTTGAAGTTATTTTAAATGGGGTTACTATTGGTAGATTAAATTTGGATTTAAAATTAAAAATCCTTCATAATATGTTGCAGGTAAAGGACATAACTGTAATGGAGGAAAATAGATTAAATCAATTAATAAAAAGATTATGATGTTTATTTTAATTACAATTCTTACTTTTTTATTGATGGAATGCGTTACTTGGCTAACTCATAAGTACGTAATGCATGGTTTTATGTGGTATTTTCATGAAGATCACCATCAGCCTAGATATCAAAACTGGTTCGAACGCAACGATGTCTTTTTTATCATATTTGCAATACCAAGTATAGCCTTATTTTATTATGGTTTCAAAGGTGGTTTAAATTATTTATTTTTTATAGGATTAGGAATTATGCTTTATGGTTTAGCATACTTTTTGGTTCATGATGTTCTTATTCATAAAAGATTTAATTGGTTTAATAAAACCAATAATAAGTATTTAATAGGTTTAAGAAAAGCCCATAAAGTGCATCACAAGCATTTAGGAAAAGAAGAAGGTGAGTGTTTTGGAATGTTATTTGTTCCTTTTAAGTACTTTAAAATATGACATATTTATATTTATTAATAAATATAGTAAGTTTTTCAGTTCCTTTTATCTATAGTTTTGAAAAAAAAATGCGCTTTATCCAATATTGGAAAGTTGTTTTTTTATCTATTTTAATTGTTGCGGTACCTTTTTTAATTTGGGATGTTATTTTTACACTAAATGGTGTTTGGGGATTTAATTCTAAATATTATTTAGGAATAACCATATTTAAATTACCTTTAGAAGAAATACTTTTTTTTATATGCATTCCATATGCAAGTATTTTTACCCACTATGCATTTGAATATTTTTTTAAAAACCTGAAATTTTCAAATAAAGTAACAAAAACAATTTCGCTATTCTTACTTATTACAGCAATAGTTTTTCTTTTATATGGTTTTCCAAAAGCATATACCACAGTAAATTTTTCGTTGTTTGTGTTTTTAATGTGTTATTCGTTATTATCCAAGAACAATGTATTGAATAGGTTTTATATTACATTTTTAGTGGTGTTATTTCCTTTTTTTATAGTAAATGGATTATTAACTGGAAGTTTTATTGCTGAAGAAGTAGTTTGGTATAACAATGCTGAAAACTTAGGGTTAAGGATTGGAACAGTGCCAATTGAAGATGTTTTTTATGCTTTTAATATGTTGTACCCAGCGCTTATTTTAATTGAAAAATTCAAATTAAATAAAAATGTTTAACAAAAAACTTTGAAAGTTAAACAAAAATACATATATTTGTACCAACGCAAATAAAAGGGCGTTATTTTTTTAGCTAAATTTAAAATGTTTAACATAAATAACATAAAGTTAAACAAAGTCGAGATAAGCCGAACAAAGACTTTAAAAGTAGTAAGCATTAAATATAAAATAATAATGTTATGTTTTTAAAAAATTTAAAATATGTATTAACTCTTTTTACTTTTTCGTTAATGTTAATTTTTACATCTTGTAATGATGATGATAATGATATTCCGGTAATAATGGAAATGGATATTGTTGATTTAGCTAGTGCATCCAATGATTTAAGTATTTTAGTTCAGGCAGTTGTAAAGGCGGATTTAGTAGGAGCACTACAAGCAGATGGACCATTGACAGTTTTTGCACCTACAGATGCTGCTTTTCAAGCATTGTTGGACTCAAATGACTCTTGGAATTCTCTAGATGATATTCCTGTAGAAACCTTAAAATCTGTTTTATTGTACCATGTGGTTAGTGGAAAAAGCGCTGCAGCAGATTTAAGTCAAGGACAAGAATTAACAACTTTAAATATGGAGAAAATTGAAGTAGATTTAACCAACGGTGTGATGCTAAAAACGCTGGCAGAGCAAATGGTTTCCGTAACTACTGCTAATATTAACGCTTCAAATGGAATAATTCATATTATAGATGAGGTTATGTTGCCTATTGCCCCGGAAATGGATATAGTTGATAAGGCAATTGCAACTGCAGATTTGAGTATACTAGTTCAGGCTGTTCAAAAAGCGGGTCTAGTTGAAGCATTACAAGCAGATGGTGCTATGACGGTTTTTGCGCCAAATAATACAGCTTTTCAAGCTTTGTTAGACTCAAATAGCGCTTGGAACTCGTTAGACGATATCCCAGTAGAAACCCTAAAAGCTGTGCTGTTATTTCACGTAGTTCCTTCAAAAATTATGTCAGGTGATTTATCAGACACCTATGTAAAAACATTGGCTACAGGTCCAAATGATGAAAATATTTCTTTACAAGTTAATACAACAGGAGGGGTAACTTTTAATGGAGATGCAATGCCATTGAATGTTGATATAGAAGTTTCAAATGGTGTTGTACATATAATTGATAAGGTTATGTTGCCACCAAATATTGTTACTTTGGCTTTAAATAATGCTGGTTTTTCTACGTTAGTTGCAGCTTTAACCGATGCTAGACATACAACTGATTTTGTTTCTGTGTTGAGTGGTGACGGACCTTTTACAGTTTTTGCACCAACAAATGCTGCTTTTCAAGCGTTATTGGATTCTAACTCTTCTTGGAATTCTTTAGGGGATATTGCAATTGAAACTTTAGATGCAGTTTTAAAATACCACGTGATTAATGCAGCGAATGTTCAGGCAGATCAATTGTCTAATACTACAATTGCAACATTTGGAGGGTCAAATATTACCATTGATTTATCGAATGGAGCTCAAATAAAAACAACAAGTAATCAAACAGTGAATATTTTAGTGGGTGAAGCTACTAATGATGTTCAAGGTACAAATGGAGTAGTGCACGCCATAGATGCAGTTTTGTTAAATTAATAATAGTTAGTTAAATTTGTAAGCGCTGGATAAATCCAAATTATTCAGCGTTTTTTTTTATAATATGAAGAAAATTGCTGTTTTTTGGTTTCGAAGAGATTTAAGGTTAGAAGATAATTGTGCATTATTTCATGCATTAAATTCAAAATATCCAGTATTACCAATTTTTATTTTTGATAAAGAAATATTGTCAGAATTACCTAAAAATGACGCGAGAGTGCAATTTATTCACCAATCGTTGTCTAAAATTAAAAGTGAATTACAGAAAGTAAATACTTCGTTATATATTTTAAATACAAATGTAGTCGATGCTTGGGAGCAAATTTTTCAGGAGTTTAACGTTAAAGAAGTATTTTTTAACAGAGATTATGAACCGTATGCTAATAAGCGTGATGCTAAAATTTCAAACCTTTGCAAAAGTAAAGGAGCTGAAGTTAATAATTTTAAAGATCAAGTAATTTTTGAAAAAAGTGAAATTACAAAAGTTAATGGTTTACCTTACACGGTATATACGCCTTATAAAAAAAAGTGGCTTTTAGAATATCATAATTCAAATATTCAACAATTTCCTTCAGAAAAATTAACTAATAATTTTTTAAAAAATACGTTTCAATTTCCTACGTTGGAAGAAATTGGTTTTGTTGAAAACAAGATTCAAGTGTTGCCAATTAATTCAAAATGCATAGATAATTACGAGAGGTATAGAGATATTCCGTCTGTAGAAACATCAAACATATCGGTGCATTTACGTTTTGGAACCATTAGTATTCGAAAATTAATGGCGTACGCTATTAAAACAGAATCAACGTTTACGAGCGAATTAATTTGGCGTGAATTTTTTATGCAAATTCTATATCATTTTCCAAAAGTGGTGAATGAAAATTTTAAATCAAAGTATAATTTTATTCCATGGAGAAATAACGAACAGGAATTTAAAATGTGGTGCGAAGGAAAAACTGGCTACCCGATCGTTGATGCTGGTATGCGTCAACTTAATGAAACAGGTTATATGCACAATAGGGTTAGAATGATTGTTGCTAGCTTTTTGAATAAGCATTTGTTAATAGATTGGCGTTGGGGCGAAGCATATTTTGCTGAAAAGTTATTAGATTTTGAATTATCCGCAAATAATGGTAATTGGCAATGGGTTGCGGGTACTGGTTGTGATTCAGCACCGTATTTTAGAGTTTTTAACCCAACTACACAGCAACAAAAATTTGATCCAGATTTAAAATACATTAAAAAATGGAATCCTAACTATAGTAACATTCCAGAAATAGTAGAACATAAATTTGCCAGAGAACGTTATTTAGAGGTTGTAAAAAAGTCTTTATTGCAATAGGTTGGTGGGTTATTTTGCTAAATTAGAAATCATTCCGTTAAATATAAACCAATGAAATGGTATAACTGAATACCAATATAAACGACCTGCAACACCTTTAGGTCTAAAAGTTGCAGTTTGATATAAAATATTGTCTTCTATTTTAAACTCTAACCAAGCTTCTCCAGGAAGTTTCATTTCAGCATATAGTAATAACCTTTTTTGTTTTTTGTCAGCGTAAATTACACGCCAAAAATCTAGAGAATCACCCACATTGAGTTCTATTGGGTTTGTTCGTCCTCTTCTTAAACCAATTCCTCCAAAAACTTTGTCGAAAAAACCTCTAAGTTTCCATAAAAAATCTCCGTAATACCAACCATTTTCTCCTCCAATAGCCCAGATTTTATCAAGCGTTTTTGTTGGATTTGTAATGGTTCGTTGTTTCATATCTTTAAAGCATCCGTAGCTTGGTACATTAATGTATTCGTGGGCGTTATGTTGCAAGAGACCACTAATAAAAGAGTCTTTCCAGCTAGAAACAATACTGTTTTGTTCAATTTTTACAAATGCTTTTTTTATTGCTTTTTTATAAGAAATAGGGTGTATGTTTAAGATTTTATTGATGTTGCTCGGCTTTCCAATAATTTCTATACCCATGCTATTTACCAATGAAGCAGCAAGTTTGTATGATGTGGATGTTACAAAATATAACCAATAGGAAGATAATTTTGGTGTCATTATTGGTACAGTGAAAATATATCTTTTCAAACCTCTTATTTTAGCAAATTCAAGTAACATTTCTTGATAGGTTAATATTTCTGGACCAAAAATATCAAAAGATTTTCGGTACAATTGTTCATTTCCTATAGCTCGTAATAAAAAATTTAAAACGTCTCTTATGGCGATAGGTTGTGTTTTTGTGTTTAGCCATTTTGGAGCAATCATTACGGGTAGTTTTTCAACTAAATCTCTAATGATTTCAAACGAAGAACTTCCAGATCCAACAATAATTCCTGCTTTAAAAGTAGTTAATGCATAAACGTTTGATTGTAAAATTGTTTCTACATTTTTTCTTGATAATAAATGTTTAGAAAGCTTCGTGTCGTTAGTAATGCCACTTAAATATATCACTTGCTTTGCGGTAGTTGTTTCAATAAATAGCTTGAAATTTTGAGCGCATTGTTCTTCTAAAGAATGAAATTCTGTCGAAGAATTAGACATAGAGTGTATAAGATAGTATGCAACATCTATATCTTTTGGAATAGTTGATAATGTTTCAGGCTTTAAAAAGTCTGATTCCACAACAGAAATAAGTTCGTCTCGAGTGTTGTTGAATTGATGTGCTCTTGACGCATCTCTTACAGAACAAACTACGGTGTGACCTTCATTTAATAATAAAGGAATTAATCTTTTTCCAATATAGCCAGTTGCTCCTGTGACAAGAATTTTCATTTATTTTATGGGTCTTTGGTAATCCATTCGTTCTTTTAAATTTGGAATAGCATAGCCATCCAAACCATTTATAGTGGCAATTGCTCCTTTTGATAAATTAATAAAGCCATCATTTTCTAATAAACTATCTTCAATGTATAACCCTTGTATTTCTCCAATTACAAGTTTTGTGTTGTTTGCTTTTATATTGTATTCTTCTATATATTTCATCCCTAATTGTATTGGGCTGTTTTTAACAAAAGGTGCGTAAAATTTGTCTTTATAAGCTGTTTCTAAATCTGTAACATCAAATTCAGATACAGATTTATCGTATTTTGCTGATGTATGGTGTGCGTCTTTTAATATGTTTTCATGGATATGATTAATGGTGAAATAACCAGTTTCCATAATGTTTTCATAGGTATCTCTAGGAACTGTTGTTGGTCTTAAAATAAAACCCAATAATGGAGGTGAAGATCCTAGATGAATAACTGAACTAAAGATAGCTAAATTTGTTATAGCATCGGTTGATTTTGTAGCAATTAAATTAGCCGACTTGTAACCTGCACAGCTATTAATAAGATTAATTTTATATAAATGTTCTAAAGAATTGATAGCTTCTTTGTTAAAATAATTCATTATAATTTGTTGAAATTATTAATTTGAATGTCTTTAGCTTTTAGATCAAACATTAAATTGTACAATCCGAAAAAGGTTCTGTTGATGTAAATAAAATGTTTGGAACCTCTGTTTCCATTCATGTTTTTTAGTTCAGAACTTTTAGAATAGCGTTCTCCTAAAGCTGCAATTTGTTGAAAGAAATCTGGATTGGAAAAATCGAATGTTTCTTCGTGAAATGGCTGTGTAAATAAACTCAACATATCGTGAAACATAGCTGTAAAAAACTCCAATTCTTCTTCAGAATCATCTGCTCTTAAAATTTCTAATTCAAATAAAGTATCTTTAAATAATTGAGCGTTGTTAATGTTTTCTTTTTTAGCTAATTCAAAATAAGGAATATAAAACTCATTTGGTATGGTTTTCATACAGCCAAAATCAATGGCAATTAACTCACTGTTTTCTGAAATTAAAAAATTACCAGGATGCGGATCAGCGTGTACCTTTTTTAATCGGTGAATTTGATACATATAAAAATCCCACAAAGCTTGACCTAGTTTATTTGATTTTTCTTGATTTGTGTTGTGCGCTGTAAATTCAGATAAATGTTCACCGTGCATCCAATCCATGGTAATAATTCTTTCAGAAGACCAATCTTCATAATAATTGGGGAATTTTAAATTAGGAATATGTGCACAGGCTTTTACAATTTCTTTACTTTGTGCAACTTCTAAAATATAATTGGTTTCTTCAATAAGCTTGTCTTCAACTTCTTTAAAATATTTATCAGAGTCTTTTCCTCTAATATTAAACATGCTTATAGCAATAGGTTTTACCAATGCTAAATCACTTGAAATACTGTTTGCGATTCCTGGATATTGGATTTTAACAGCCAATGCTTTTCCATTTTTTGTGGCTTTGTGTACTTGTCCAATACTAGCTGCGTTTACAGAAGTTGCATTAAAAGTGTCAAACAATTCACTTGGAGATTTACCAAAGTATTTTTTAAACGTTTTTACAACCAAAGGTGCGGATAGCGGTGGTACTGAGAACTGTGATAATGAAAATTTTTCTACATAAGCCTGTGGTAAAATACTTTTTTCCATACTCAGCATTTGAGCCACTTTTAAAGCGCTACCTTTTAATTTTTTAAGTCCGTCGTAAATGTCTTCGGCATTGTTTTTATTTAATTTTTCTTTTGCATCAATTTCTGAAGATACCAGTTTATCACTATAATATTTTATGTAATTTACACCAACTTTAGCGCCAGTTTGTACTAGTTTTGATGCACGTTGTATTTTTGAAACGGGAATAGAATCTATAGATTTTATCATAAGTGTTTTAGTTTGAATTCATTTTTTCTTTATACAAAAACTTGCCAAGATCTATAACGCTTTTTAAAGGTGCTGTATTTAGTAAATCAAAACTTGTGTTCACAGCTTTTTCAATAAAAATATCAGTTTTTTCAAAGGACGCAGAATTGTCATTTATCCAAAACTTAATAGTAATTAAAAATTGCATCCAAGCACTTTCTTCAATTGCTTTATCTTGAAATTTAGAAATCTTTTGCTCTTTAAAATCAAGCGTATCAATATTTAGTTCACTTATAAATTTTGTGAATGAATTTTTTAAGATATTAAGTGTTCTTAATTTCTGTAAATTTATGGATCCATTATTAAGAACTAATAATAGGTAACTTCGGTTTGCAGAAAAATTTTCAAAAAAAGTGAAATAAAAACTTAACAACTTACTTCTAGAATCAAAAGTTAGGTATTCTTCACTTTTATTTAAAGTCTCTAAAGTGTTATTGAAGAATGTATTAAGTATTTCTTTTTCAATTCCTTCAAAGGAACCAAAATAGTTGTAGAACTCACTTTCTTCAAAATTTGCCGCTTTTGCAAATGCATAAACAGATTTTGGTGGAGTGTTGTTTTCTAACACAAAATTCATATAACTCGATATAATTTCTGAATGTGATATTTTTTTGTTTTTTGCCATTACGTTATTTAGTGTTTAATAAAATACAATACAAATTAAACAAAAAATATTAAAATAATATTATATTTAGAATAATTAAACTTTATTGCATTATAGTTAAAATATATGTCAATATCTATTTAACCATCTTATATTGTTTATATTTACACAAATTAAGTTGAACAAAATATGAATAATAGATTTGCAGTTACCAGAAGAGAACATTTTAATGCAGCTCACAGATTGCACAATGCAAACTGGTCTCTTGAAAAAAATAAAGAGGTGTTTGGTAAATGTAATAACCCAAACTTTCATGGGCACAATTACGAGTTGGAAGTGAAGGTGATTGGAGAAATTCAGGATGATACAGGATACGTGGTTGACACAAAAAAATTGTCTAACCTTATTAAAAATGAGGTATTAGATAAATTTGATCACCAAAACTTAAATTTAGATGTGGAAGAATTTAAATCTTTAAATCCAACAACTGAAAACATTGCAAAGGTTATTTATTTGATTTTAAAACCTCTAATTGAAACGCAGTATGAACTAAAAATTAAATTATATGAGACACCAAGAAACTTTGTTGAATTCCCTTACTAATGGAACGAAACTAAATGGTTTTACTTTTGATGAGATAGGTGACGATCATTTATATACAGGAGTGGAAACTCCAATGAAGAAAGATGCTTTTTTGCTAAGTGATACAGAAAAGAAAGATAAAATTGCTGATTTATTTTCCCAAATAATGGATGTAATGGGATTGGATTTAACCGATGACTCCTTGAAAGGAACGCCTAAAAGAGTTGCTAAAATGTATATAGACGAAATTTTTTCAGGCTTAAATCCCAAGAATAAACCAAAAATAGCGTTGTTCGAAAATAAATATAAATACAACCAAATGTTGGTTGAAAAAAACATACAATTTTACTCAAATTGTGAGCATCATTTTGTGCCAATTTTTGGAAAAGTACACGTGGCTTATGTTTCTTCGGGAAAAGTAATAGGACTTTCGAAAATTAATAGAATTGTACAGTATTTTGCAAATAGACCTCAAGTACAAGAGCGTTTAACAAATCAAATAGCTATGGAGTTGTCTTCTATTTTAGAAACCGATGATGTTGCCGTTATTGTAGATGCAAAGCATTTGTGTGTGGCTTCAAGAGGTATTAAAGATGATTCTTCGGCAACCGTGACTAGTTTTTATGGAGGTGTTTTTAATAAACCAGAGAAAATTGTAGAACTTCAAAATTATTTAAAACTATAGTTATGGAACTTATAAAAAAAGCTTTAGAATTTGAACAACGTAAATTATCATTAAAAAGCACAAATGATAGAATTTTAGCTTCAAAAGAAGTTAAAAGTTTGATTTTAGGGATTAATGAGATATATAAAGAAACTAAAAATCCAGAGTTGATGGATATTATGAAGCGTTTAACAGTTATTAAGCGTAAAGTTGAAAAACGATTAAAATTGCGAATTACTGTTTAATAACTAAAAATGAAAACAATTGTAATTATTGGTGGTAGTAAGGGAATTGGCAAAGCTATTTCTCAAATGAAATTAAATTTGAACAAGGTTATAAATTTAAGTAGGACAAAACCAGATTTTGAACATGTAAATTTAACCCATTATACTTGTGATATTTTAAAAGATGAGTTACCTGATTTAAATTCGGTTGATGCGCTAATTTATTGCCCGGGTAGTATTAATTTAAAGCCGTTTACTCGTTTAAAAATTGAGGATTTTAAAACGGATTTTGAAATTAATTTTTTAGGAGCGGTAAAAGCAATTGAAAAATATTTACCTTTATTAAAAGAGGCTAATTCGCCATCTATTTTATTGTTTAGTACCGTTGCAACAAAATTAGGAATGCCTTTTCACGCGAGTATTGCCTCGTCAAAATCAGCCGTTGAAGGTTTGGTAAAATCTTTGGCCGCAGAATTTTCACCTTTAATAAGAGTGAATGCTATTGCACCAACTGTAACAAATACTAGTTTAGCTTCTAGACTTTTAAGAAATGATAAAACGAAAGAACAAATGATTGAAAGACACCCTTTAAAAAAATATTTACAACCTGAAGAAATTGCAGAGATGGCTTCGTTTTTAATTTCAGAAAAAGCAGCATCTATGTCTGGGCAAATAATAGAAATGGATTGTGGAATAACCACATTAAAAGTTTAATAAAATTTTATTTAAATGAAAATAGTTGGAATTATAACAAGTTTAATCGTTTCGTTGGTTTTTATTGGCGAAATAAATTCAAAAATAAATAATATTATGGAAAACACACCATCGCTTTATAGTATTTCAATAAATAGTATAACTGGAGAGCCTATTAATTTTGAAAATTTTAAAGGAAAAAAAATACTTATAGTAAATACCGCTTCTAAATGTGGTTTTACAGGGCAGTATAAAGATTTGGAAAAATTATATAACACCTACAAAGATAAGCTTGTGGTAATAGGAGTTCCTTGTAATCAATTTGGAGGACAAGAACCAGGTACATTAACCGAAATTCAATCGTTTTGTGAAGTTAATTATGGGGTTACTTTTTTATTAACCGAGAAAGTAGATGTGAAAGGAGATAATCAACATCCTTTATATAAATGGTTAACAAATAAAGAAATGAACGGAGTTAAAAGTTCATCAGTAAAATGGAATTTTCAAAAGTATTTATTAAATGAAAAAGGTGAACTTATTGATTACTACTATTCCATAACAAAACCAATGAGTTCTAAAATTACAAAGCATCTATAATGAAACAGTTAATGTGGTTACTATTGTTTTTATTTATAAATTTTTCTGCACTAGGAGTTGGAAGTTGGTTAATGAGCAATGGTCCAACGTCGGGTTGGTATTTAACTTTAAATAAGGCGCCTTGGACTCCTCCAGGTTGGGTTTTTGGAGCGGCTTGGACTATCATAATGATTTGTTTTTCAGTGTATTTGTCCTATTTGGTGAATATAAAAGAAGCTAACACATTTTGGATGTTATTTTCAATACAATTTATTTTAAATGTTTCTTGGAACTTTATTTTTTTTAATCAGCATGCAATTGGTTTAGCTTTAATAGTAATTATTTTACTTACCGTATTAATAACTTATTATACGTTTGCTTTTCTCTCTGAAATGAAATTCAAAACATTATTAATTGCACCTTATATTATATGGTTACTTATTGCAACTAGTTTGAATGCTTATACTTATTTAAAAAATTAATTTTAGCTATATGAGATTTTCATCAAAAGGAATTGTTTATCGATTATCCTCAAAACAACAATTACCAATTTCTATGGATAAGGCTTGGGAGTTTTTATCAAATCCAGCTAATTTAAAAGAAATTACACCAACATATATGAGTTTTGATATTATTAGTGGAGCAGATAGACCAATGTTCGCTGGACAAATAATTCAATACATAGTAACTCCAATTTTAGGAATTAAAACAACTTGGGTCACAGAAATTACACATGTAGTTAATAAGCAGTATTTTGTTGATGAGCAACGCTTTGGTCCTTATGCGCTTTGGCATCATAAACATTTTATTAAACCCGTAAAAGGTGGAGTTGAAATGGAAGATATTATAGATTATAAAGTGCCATTTGGTATTTTAGGACGATTGGTTCACCCAATACTAGTTAAACCCAAACTACAGGAAATTTTTAAATATAGACAAGCTAAATTAATTGAACTTTTTGGGGATTACAATCAATAAAACTTAATAATTTAACTAATGACAATAGATAGACCTACTATGCCTACGATTTTTAATAGTGAAAAAAACAGTAATGTATCTGGTTGGAGAATAATTAATGATGGGGTAATGGGAGGTAATTCAAAAGGTACTTTTTATTTAAATGAAGAGAGGGTAGGAGTTTTTAAAGGAACTGTTTCTACTAAAAACAACGGAGGGTTTACATTATTAAGAAATCGAATTTCAAAAATAAAAACTACGGAATTTAAAAAAGTAATATTGAATATTAAGGGAGATGGAAAAAGATATCAATTTAGATTAAAGTCAAACAAAAACGATCAACATTCTTTTATAACCTATTTTGAAACAACAGAAGATTGGCAACAAATTGAAATTTTATTAACTGAAATGACGCCAAATTTTAGAGGACAAAAATTGGATCTTCCTAATTACAATGGAGCACAAATTGAAGAAATAGGTTTTTTAGTGGGAAATAAAAAAAATGAAAATTTTAAACTTCAAATTAAAAGTATAATACTGAAATAATTTAATTCAATTAGTGAAAATAGTATAAAACTAGACAATATTGTAATAGTTAATACATCAACTTTCCACTTTTTAAAATGTTAAAGCTGCACAGTTCATTTTCTCCTATTAAGCAGTGTCTAATAAATTATCTGGTTGATATTATAAATTTACTTCCAAAAACTTTTAACTTAATTTATGGTATTTAAGAATATAAAAGTTCCGCTTAAAATTGAGTTATTTTAAAAATTAAAACGTGTATTTATGTATTTTTAATAAGTCAAAAAGTATGTTAATTACCGTTTTGTTGTAAAACTACAATTTAAGTAATTTTGTATTTAATAGAATACAAACTAGTCTTTAAATATGACCTAATTTTTGTGTTAATGCATTGTTAATATTGTTACATAGAATCATTAAATTGGTTATCCAAACAGGTTAACCAGCATACAGTAAGATTATTATGATAATTATTTTTATTCTTTCTAAATAATTTCTTAATTGTTTTAACTGATATATATCAGCATAACTTCAGGTTAATTCTTCTAATTTTACAATACTTAAATTAATAATTAAATATAATTTGTAGCTACTTCATAACAATTAAACTACAAATTGTTTTACGTAAATAACAAAGAAGAAATGAAACCAGAAACAAAGAAATTAATTTGTGATGCTAATGAGGCGGTTGCCATAGTAGCACACAAAACGAATGAGGTTTGTGCAATTTATCCAATTACACCTGCCTCTCCAATGGGTGAACATGTTGATGTTTATAGTGCAAAAGGTCAAGAAAACATTTGGGGAGATGTTCCTCGAATTGTTGAAATGCAAAGTGAGGCAGGAGCTGCAGGGACTGTTCATGGATCTTTACAAGGTGGAGCACTAACAACTACTTTCACGGCATCTCAAGGACTTTTATTAATGATACCAAATATGTATAAAATGGCAGGGGAATTATTACCTACTGTTATTCATGTTGCTGCAAGAACTTTGGCAACACATGCATTGTCTATTTTTGGTGATCATTCAGATGTTATGTCGGCACGTCAAACTGGTTTTTCAATGTTATTTGGTGGTTCTGTTCAAGAGGCACACGATTTTGCATTAATTTCTCAAGTGGCAGCTTTAAAAAGTAAAGTTCCATTTATGAATATTTTTGATGGATTTAGAACATCTCATGAAATTTCTAAAATCGATGCTATTTCTGATGATGTTATAAAAGCAATGATGCCAGAAGAGGAAATAATGAAACATAAAAAAAATTCATTAGATCCAGACAATCCTGTATTAAGAGGTACAGCTCAAAATCCTGATGTATTTTTCCAAGCACGTGAAGCTGCAAATATATATTATGAAAGAGTTCCAGAAATTGTACAAGATACAATGGACGAGTTTTATAAGCATACAGGAAGAAAATATAGCTTATTTTACTATGTAGGTCATCCAGAAGCTGAAAAAGTGGTTGTTATCATGGGATCTGGTCAAGGTCCGGTTATGGAAACTATTGATACTTTAGTTGAAAAAGGTGAAAAGGTTGGAGCATTATTTGTGCGTTTATACCGTCCGTTCTCAATAAGTAACTTTATTGAACAAATGCCAAAAACAGTTAAAAAAGTTGCTGTTTTAGATAGAACTAAAGAACCAGGAAGTACAGGAGAACCATTATACTTAGATGTAGTAACAGCGTATGTAGAGATGGGAGAAAAAATGCCAACTGTTGTTGGTGGTCGTTATGGTTTATCTTCAAAAGAATTTACTCCAACAATGGTAAAAGGTATCTTTGATGAATTGGATAAAAATTCACCTAAAAATCACTTTACAATTGGTATTAACGATGATGTAACTCATACAAGTTTATCTTATACACCAGGTTTCCAAACTAAAAAATCTACATTTAACTGTATGTTTTATGGTTTAGGATCTGATGGTACAGTAGGAGCAAATAAAAATTCAATTAAAATTATTGGTGAAACTACAGATAATTTTGTTCAAGGATATTTTGTTTATGACTCTAAAAAAGCTGGAGCCCAAACAGTTTCGCATTTACGTTTTGGACCAGAACCAATTTATTCTAATTACTTAATTACAACAGCTAACTTTATTGCTTGTCATCAATTTAGTTTTATTCACAAATATGATGTTTTAGGTCATATTAAAGAAGGAGGAACATTTCTATTAAACTCTCCTTATTCTAAATATAAAGTTTGGACAGAGCTTCCAAGTTCAATGCAACAAACAATTATAGATAAAAATATAGATTTCTATGTAATTGATGCAACAAAAGTAGCGCAAGAAGCTAAATTAGGAAAGCGTACAAATACAGTTTTACAAACTTGTTTCTTTGCAATTTCGGGCGTACTTCCAAAAGATGAAGCAATTAAGAAAATTAAAGAAGCCATTGTAAAATCATACTCTAAAAAAGGTGATGCAGTTGTTCAAATGAACTTTAATGCCGTAGATAAATCATTAGATAATCTAGAAAAAGTTGAATATCCTCGTCATACAACAAATAAAGATGGTTTATTACCAATGATGACAGATAACGCTGATGATTTTGTTAAAGAAATTTTAGGAACAATTTTAGCTGGTAAAGGAGATTCACTTCCGGTAAGTGCTTTTGCTGCAGATGGTACATTCCCAACAGGAACTACTCAATATGAAAAACGTGGAATTGCAGATGCTGTTCCAACTTGGGACGATGCAGACCTTTGTACACAATGTAACAAGTGTGTTAACATTTGTCCACATGCTGCAATTAGAGCTAAAGTAGTTTCAAACGATTTATTAGAAAATGCACCTGCAGGATTGAAACATGTTCCTGCAAAAGGTAGACCGTTTGATAAAGACAATGAAAGTTATATACTTCAAGTATCTCCGCAAGATTGTACGGGATGTGATCTTTGTGTAGCTGTTTGTCCTGCAGAAAGTAAAGAAGTTGAAGGTGTATTTGCTATTAACTTAGCTAAAAAACTAGAAGTAGAAAAAGTAGAAGATGAAAACTGGGATTTCTTTATTAATTTACCAGACTATGACAGAAAAGAATTAAAAACTTCTACCGTAAAAGGATCGCAATTTTTAGAACCATTATTTGAGTTCTCTGGAGCTTGTTCTGGTTGTGGTGAAACACCTTATATTAAATTAATAACTCAATTGTACGGTGATAGTATTATGATTGCCAATGCAACAGGTTGTTCATCAATTTACGGAGGAAATTTACCAACTACTCCTTATACAACAAATAAAAAAGGTAGAGGACCAGCTTGGGCAAATTCATTATTTGAAGATAATGCAGAGTTTGGTTTAGGTATGCAATTAGCATTAACTAAAAAACAAGAAATAGCAGTTGGTTTATTAAAGTCTTTAGAATCAAAAATAGGAAGTACTTTGGTTAATAAAATCATAGATTCTCCTGAAGATACTGAAACTTTAAAAGAAGAAAAATTAGCAGATATTGAAGAGTTAAATGCAATATTAGATACCATTGATACTTATGAAGCCAAAAAATTAAGAAACCTATCTGAATACTTACGTAAAAAAGCAGTTTGGATATTTGGTGGTGATGGTTGGGCTTATGATATTGGTTACGGAGGTGTTGATCACGTATTAGCATCTGGTGAAAATATCAATATTTTAGTAATGGATACTGAGATTTATTCAAATACAGGTGGACAAGCATCAAAAGCTACACAAATTGGAGCAAGTGCTAAGTTTGCAATGAATGGTAAATCAAGCAATAAGAAAAGTTTAGCGTTGCAGGCAGTTTCTTATGGTAATGTATATGTAGCTCAAATTGCAATTGGAGCAAAAGATATGCAAACCTTAAAAGCAATTGAAGAAGCAGCCGCGTATCCAGGACCTTCTATTATTATTGCATACTCTCATTGTGGAGATCACGGTTACGACTTAAAATATGGAGCTCAACACCAAGAAAAAGCAATTGAAACTGGTTATTGGCCATTGTTTAGATTCAATCCTTTAGCACCTAAAGGAAAGAAATTTAAACTAGATTCAAAAGCTCCTTCAGCACCATTAGAAGATTTCATGTACACTGAAACTCGATTTACAAGAGTTGTTAAAGATGATGCAGAACGAGGTGCAATGTTATTGAAAAAAGCTCAAGAACAAGTTGATATTCAATGGGAGAGATTAGAACTCTATAAAAATTTATAATTCAATTAATTTTAAAGTGCTAGGTGTTCTAAACACCTAGCACTTTTTTTAACTCCTTTAAAAATTAGAAATCATGAATTCAAGACCTGAAGCATTTTTAAAAGAAGCAAAGAAAAACTTAGATTTAGCAAAAAACGAATTACTTAAACCTTCAGAAGATATAGTTACATACTCTGTTTGTAAAAATTCGCAATTTGCAATTGAAAATTTTCTTAAAGGATATTTAACAAAAAACAATATTGATATTGAGTTAAATGATACTATTGAAACTTTATATAATAAATGTTTATCATTTGACGAAAATTTTAAAAATATTGATTTAAGTGCAATAGGATGTCGAGATCACGCTATTGATTCTCGTTATTGTTCAGAAATTAATTCTGTTAGTGCCTGTTTTGATACAGCAGACAGTATTGATACCTATTTAAGAAAAAAACAAGTATTATAGAATACGTGTTTTTCATTTGAACAAAAAAAAACTTACTGTACCTTTGTTTAAATTATATAACTATGAATTATATTTTATTTGACGGTTCAGTACGCAATGCATTGTTGCCTTTTACTTATACAAAACCAGTTGCCGATTTAAGAATAGGAATTTTAACTATTCGTGAAAAATGGGAAAAGCATCTTGGTTATACAACTACTACACTTACCGAAGAGTATTTGGAAGAAAAATATCCTATGGTTGAGATGGAAAAAAATGTGATGATAAATGCATCTTTTTTACCATCTACTCAATTAGTAAAACAAATTAAAAATTTAAAAGAAAATCAGGCTATTTTTAGTGGAGGAGAAGTTATTGCTTTTTTTACAACCGAAAATCAGGAAGTTGTAAATTTTGAAGAATATAAGCAATTTGATTTTGAAGAGTCTATTTTAAAAATAAACAATACTTGGGATTTATTTTCATTAAATGATAAAGCCATAAAACTAGATTTTGATTTAATTACCGAAGGTAGAAAATCACAACCAATTCCTGAAGGCGTTAATTATCTTAACAAAGAAGATATTTTTATTGAAGAAGGTGCAGAAATTTTATTCTCTACATTAAATGCAAGTACAGGTCCAATTTATATTGGAAAAGATGCTTTAATAATGGAAGGTAGCGTTATTAGAGGTCCCTTCAGTTTAGGTGATGATTCTGTAATTAAAATGGGAGCTAAAATTTATGGTGCTACAACTGTTGGGCCGAGTTCAAAAGTTGGGGGAGAAGTAAATAATAGCGTAATAATGGGCTTTTCAAATAAAGGTCATGATGGATTTTTAGGAAATTCGGTTTTAGGAGAATGGTGTAATATTGGTGCAGATTCTAATAATTCGAATTTAAAAAATAATTATGCTGAAGTAAAATTATGGAGTTATGAAACCGAACGATTTGCTAAAACTGGATTACAGTTTTGTGGTTTAATGATGGGAGATCATTCCAAATGTGCAATAAATACAATGTTTAATACAGGTACTGTAGTTGGTGTTAGTGCAAATATATACGGAAGTAATTTCCCTCGTAATTTTGTTCCTTCTTTTAGTTGGGGAGGAGCGGCAGGTTTTTCAATTTATCAAATAAATAAGGCTGTTGAAACTGCGTCGTTAGTATTTCAACGCCGAGGTTTAGAATTTGATGAACAAGAGAAAAGAATATTAACTCATGTATTCGAAATAACCGAAAAATATAGAAAATATTAATAAAAAATCCCATTATGAAAATAATGGGATTTTTTTAATTATAAATTCTTTTAAATATCTTCGAAATTTACATCTGTAAAACTCTCAGTACTAGAAGTTCCTGTTTCCATTTCAGATGGTCTTTTAAAGTCTTTTTGATGACGTTCAGATATTACTTCTTCGCCTTTTTCTGTTAAAATATAATCTGTCGCAGCCTTTAACATTTCATTAAACTCTACAAAATCTTCTTTATATAAATAAATTTTGTGTTTTTTGTAATGGAAAGTACCATCGTCATGTGTAAATTTTTTGCTCTCAGTTACGGTTAAGTAATAATCATCTGCTTTTGTCGCTCTTACATCAAAAAAGTAAGTTCTTCTTCCTGCTCTAAGAACTTGAGAGAAAATCTCTTCTTGTTCTAAATGTTCTTTGTCACTCATAATTAACTTTCTAATTTATTAATCTTTCTTTTAGATTTCTACAACAAATCTATAAAATTATTTGATTTGTACTGCAATTTTTACAATTCTTTTTCTAAAAGTTGCTGATCGTAAAGTTCCTTATAATATCCCGATTTTTTAATTAGTTCATTGTGTGAACCTTGTTGAATAATTGAGCCATTTTCTAGGACAATAATTTTATCGGCATTTTTAACAGATGATATTCTGTGACTAACAATTATGGTGGTTTTATTTTTGCTAATTTTATACAAATTATTTAAAATAATTTCTTCTGTTTCTGTGTCAACTGCAGACAAGCAATCGTCGAAAATTAAAATTTTAGGTTCTTTAATTATTGCACGAGCTATAGAAATACGTTGTTTTTGTCCTCCGGATAAGGTGACGCCACGTTCACCTACAAAAGTGTTGTATCCCTCGTTAAAATCAATAATATTATGATGTATATAAGCATCTTTGGCTGCTTGTTCAATTTTTTCATCAGATGCATTGTTATCACCAAATTTTATATTGTTTTTTATGGTGTCGGAAAACAAGAAAGCTTCTTGAGGAACAAATCCAATATTCTGACGAATACTATCTAAATTATGATCTTTAATATTTTTTCCATCAATTAAAACTGCTCCCTTTTCAACATCATATAATCTTGCAATTAAATTTAAAATTGTAGATTTTCCCGAACCTGTATTTCCTAATATGGCAACTGTTTCTCCTTTTTCAATTTTAAAACTGAGATTTTTTAACGCAATTATATGTGTGTCGTCATAAGTAAATGTTACGTCGTTAAATTCAATTTCACCTTTAATATCTGAAGGTTCTACAACCAAATTTTTAATTTCAGGTTCATGTTTTAAAAATTCATTTATTCGTTTTTGAGAAGCTTCGGCCTGTTGTATAATTGAAGTTACCCAACCAACAACAGCTACCGGCCATGTTAACATATTAACATACATTATAAATTCGGCAATAACTCCAATGGTAATTTCACCGGCAATATATCTTAAACCACCAATATAAATAACTAAAATATTACTTAATCCTATTAACAAGATCATTAATGGAAAAAACAGTGCTTGAGCTTTAAATAAATTAATGTTCTTCTCTTTTGAAGTTTTTGCTAATTCACCAAATTCTTTAATAGCATTTTTCTCAATACCATAGGATTTTAAAATACTAATTCCAGAAAATGTTTCTTGTGCATTTGCCGTTAATTTGGAAAGGTATTGTTGTACTAACGTACTTCTTTTATGAATAACTCTACTTAAAATATATATAGATAATGATAAAATAGGTAATGGTAATAAGGTATAATTTGTTAAAGTAACATCGATATGATACATTTTTACAATTGCTACAGCAAATAAAACTATCATGTTAATGCTATACATTATAGCTGGTCCAAAATACATTCTAACTTTTGTAACATCTTCACTAATTCTATTCATTAAATCTCCGGTGCGGTTCTTTTTGTAGAAGTTTAAAGATAGTTTTTGATATTGCTGATAAATTTCATTTTTAAGGTCAAATTCAATCAAACGAGACATAACAATTATTGTTTGACGCATTAAAAAAGTGAAAAACCCAGAAAGTAAAGCGGCACCAATAATTAATAATATATTATGAAGCAAATCAGTTTTTACAACATCTATATCTGTAATAATACCATTTTTATAATCTTGTGCCTTATCTAACGATTTACTAATTAATTGTGGTATTTGAAGTGCTAAATATTTAGAACAAAACGTAATAACCAAACCAATTAATAGTCTATTTTTATATTTTATAAAATATTTATTTAAATATTGTAAGGCTTTCATATCAGGAAAAACAATGTTTCAAATTTAGTGTACGAAGATACATTTTTATATATTTATAGTACTTATTTTAAGATAGATTTAACTTTGAATAAAAAAGTGAAAACAAATTATATTTCTAAAAAATAATAGTATTTTTGCGCTTTCAAACAACAAATGTTTAAAGTTCTTTAAATGATAAATAGAAGACATATAAGAGTTAAAGTAATGCAATCGGTTTATGCAATATTACAGTCTAAAAGCGATATACTTGATAAAGAAGAAAAATTTCTATATGCCAGTATAGATAAAATGTTTGATTTATATGTTTTGATTCTTCGTTTACTTGTGGAAGTGAAAAATATGGAAAAAAACCATATTAAAATTTCTCAGAAAAAATATTTAGCAACTTCAAAAGAGTTAAACCCAAATAAAAAGTTTATAAATAACCCTATTTTTAAGAAATTTGAAGAGAGTATTTCTTTAAATGATTATTTAGAAACGCATAATTTAAATTATTGGGAACTTGATAGCGAGTATACCAAAGAAATTTTAACAAAAATAAAAGAAAGTAAATTATATGAATCTTATATGGATTCTGAAAATACTTCTTTTGAAAAAGAAAAAGAATTTATTGCAGCAATTTTTAGAGAAATAATTGCTCCTAACGATAAATTAGCAGATTATTTTGAAGATAAAAACATAAGTTGGGTAGATGATATTCCGTTTGTAAATACTTGGGTTTTAAAAACAATTAACCAGCTAAAAGAGAACAAACCTTTTATGGTAGGTAAATTGTATAAGGATGAAGACGATAAAAAATATGTTGTTGAATTATTTAGAAAGGTTGTATTAAACCATACGGAATTTGAAAAGGAAGTAGTAGACAAAACTCCAAATTGGGATGCAGAAAGAATTGCTGATATTGATATGATTTTGATTAAAATGGCAATTTGCGAATTTTTAAAATTCCCTTCAATTCCATCTAGAGTTACAATTAATGAATATATAGAAATTTCTAAAGATTACTCAACAACAAAAAGTAGTTATTTTATTAATGGAGTTTTGGATAAAATTTTAAAAGATTTTACAGCTTCAAAAAGATTAAATAAAATTGGTAGAGGATTATTATAATTTTTTAAGTTTACATAAATTTTAAGAATATGAAAAATAGAACATTAATTTACGTTTTAGCATTAAGTTTGGTCGTATTTTCGTGTAAAGAAAATGCAACTTCAAAAGTAAATACGTCTAATTTAGAAAAAGCAAAAGAAAGAGATGCTATAATTAATTTAGGTGCTCCAATTATTGAATTTGACAAAACTGAATATGATTTTGGTGAAATTACGGAAGGAGATTTAGTAGAAGGATCATTTAATATTACCAATGTTGGTAAAGTAGATTTACTTATTACAAATGCAAAAGCAACTTGTGGTTGTACGGTTCCAGATTGGCCAAAAGAAGCTATTAAACCAGGAGAATCAGCATCATTAAAATTTACCTTTAACTCGAGAGGAAGAGAAGGGAAACAAAGTAAATCTATTACTTTACAAACTAATACAGAGAAGGTTACTGAAATTATTAGAATTAAAGGAACGGTTAAAAAGAAATAATAAAAAATTAATATAACACAATTTTATAATGTATACACTAATATTATTACAAGAAGGAGGAAGTTCATTAACAAGCATGTTACCATTTTTGTTAATGTTTGTGGTAATCTATTTATTTATGATTAGACCGCAAATGAAAAAGGCAAAAAATGAGAAAAAATTTCAAAGTGAAATTGCAAAAGGAACCAAAATTGTTACTACAAGTGGTATACACGGTAAAATTTTAGATATTGTTGATAGTGACAATACAGTAATAATTGAAACGGGTGCTGGTAAAATAAAATTTGAGCGCTCTGCTATTTCAATGGAGTTGAGTAAAAAGTATTCAGCACCAGCTACAAAAAAGTAATTACTTTTACATATATAAAAAAGTGAGCCAATTGGCTCACTTTTTTTGTATATTTAATAATTATAGTATTTAATGAAAGCAGCCATAAAAACATCAGGATTAAAACTATTAAATAACCGAAAGATTAAGGTTTTTGTATTTTTCACAATACTTACAACCATTATTTGGTTATTAATTGAATTATCAAAAACATTTACAAGTACTGCATTTTTTAAGGCTGATTATAAAAACTTGCCCAAAGATAAATTATTACAAGTAAGTCCGGTTTCGCAAGTTGAAGTGACAATAAAAGCCCCTGGATTTAATTTATTAAAGTATAAATTAAAAGCTCACAAAATCAATTTTAATCTAAATAACTTATCAAAAAAAGGAAGTTCATATTATATTTTACCAAATTCACAATTGTCTAATATTAATGCGCAAATTATTGGAGAAACAGAAATATTAAATATAGTTAAAGACACTATTTTTATTGAAGTGGGAAAAAATATTTCAAAAAAAGTTCCAATTCAAACAAGGGCAGATGTAAAATTTAAAATAGGTTATAATTTTATCGAAAAATTAAAAGTTGAACCAGATTCTGTAATGGTTTCGGGACCAAAAAAGTATATAGATTCTATAAAAGAAGTATCCACAATACCTTTTAAAATTAGCGATGTATACGAAAACATTGAAAAAGAAGTAGAACTGGTAATTCCAGAAAATTTAAAAAATATAGAACTATCTCACCAAAAGGTGAAACTTATTGGAGAAGTTGATAAATTTACAGAAGGAAGAATTAAAATTCCAGTTTCAATAATTAATGAACCAGAAAAGGTTACGGTAAATCCATTTCCAAAAGAAATTGAAATTATTTATCAAGCAGGAATTTCAAATTTTAATAAAATTAACGAAAATAGTTTTACAATAGTTTTCGATTATAAGCAGTATGAGAGGGATACAACTACGCAATTTTTAACACCAATTATAAAACAAAAAAGCGAATTTGTATCTACAATTAAATTAATACCAAATAGAATAGAATTTTTACTTCAAAAATGATAATAGTAGGCTTAACAGGAGGTATAGGTAGTGGTAAAACTACAGTTTTAAAATTATTTAAAAAGCTGGGTTGTGATACCTATATTGCAGATGATGAGGCAAAAAAAATAATGAATTCGGATATAGAATTGATTGCTGAAGTAAAAAAAATATTTGGCGACAAAGCCTATAAAAATAAAAAACTTAACAGAGCTCATATTGCATCTGTTGTTTTTAATAACAAAGAAAAACTAAATTCATTAAATGCAATTGTTCATCCAAAAGTAAGACAGCACTTTACCAATTTTGTTAAAAAATCTAAAGCAAAAATTATAATTTATGAGGCAGCTATATTATTCGAAAGCGGTAGTTATAAATTATGCGATTATATTGTAACGGTAACCACTCCAATAGAAGAACGTATTGAACGTATAATGAAACGAGATACAATCTCAAAAGAACAAATTCTACAAAGAATTAAAAATCAATTAGATGATGAATACAAGATTAAAAATTCTCATTTTGTAATTGATAATTCTGATGCTTTTGATGCGAAAAGTCAGGTTTCTACCATTTATAACATTCTTTTGAAAACGATCAAAAAGTAAGTATTATCTTAAAATTCTGTTAATAAATTATATTTTTGATTATCTTGTTGTAATTTTAAATGATTTAAATGAAAAATGTTTAATTTTGCCTAATGAGCAAAAAAATATTTTTACTTATCATAATTTTAATGAGTATCTCATTGATAGGTATTATTACTGTTCAAGTATTTTGGATTAAAAACACCATTGAAATAACAGAAAAACAGTTTACGTCAAATGTGCGTTTTGCGCTGGCAAAAGTTTCAGAAGATATTAGGCAACGAGAATTTGATGATTTTTATGAAAAATACGCTGCAAATTATAAAGAAGGAGAATTAATAAAAGGATCGGATGTTAGGAATTTTATTTTTGAAAGAATAGATACCATAAATAATGAACGATTTACATTTTCCCAAAGCATAATTGAGCAAAATTATAAAGTGCCAACAGAGTTCTTTGAAAATGATTCTATAAGTTTTAAAGAAATTTATAGCAAAGAAGAAATTTCTATAGTTGATAACAATGTGTTAGATGATGCTTTAGGTGATGATAAATTACCAGAAGAACATATAACAAAAATGGGAAGATTAAAAGAAGCTGAGAAATCGCTTTTAGTACAATCTTTTGATGCTTCAAGAAAAAAGCTTCCAATTAATCAACGTGTTAGTAATTATGAAATAACCACAAGATTAGATAGAGAATTAAAGAGTAAAGGAATAAATACCGACTTTAAATATGGTATTTATAGCAATGGACTAGCAACCCAGGTAAAATCGGGATATTTTAGAAAAGAAGCAGGGAAAAGTTATGTAGTTCCAATGTTTGCAGATGCCGAAGGACAAAGTGAGTTTCAGTTGTTTGTTACTTTTCCTGAGAAAAAGAACTTTATCCTATCTTCTATTTTTAAATTATTAGTGCTGTCAGCTTTTTTTATTTTAATTATAATTTTAGCATTTGTAACAGCTTTGTATCAGTTGATTAAGCAAAAACAAATTTCGGAAATTAAAACCGATTTTATTAATAATATGACACACGAGTTTAAAACTCCAATTGCAACTATAAATTTAGCATTAGATGCAATTAAAAACCCTAAAATTATAGGTGATGAAGATAAAGTGATGCGTTATGTTAAAATGATTAGGGACGAAAATAAGAGAATGCACGTACAGGTAGAAAACGTATTGAGAATTTCTAAACTAGAAAAGAACCAATTAGATGTAAGTAAGGAAGCGGTTGATATGCACGATATAATTGAAGATGCCGTAACACACGTTGAATTATTGGTTAGAAATAAAGGAGGTTATATAAAAGTTCATTTAAAAGCTGGTTTTACAGAGATTTTGGGAAATCAATTTCATTTAACCAGTATTATAGTTAATATGCTAGATAATGCTATTAAATATACCGAAGAAGCACCAAAAATTGATGTTTTTACAGAAAATACATCAAAAAACATTATAATTAAGGTAAAAGACCAAGGTATTGGAATGGGGAAAAATGTTCAGAAAAACATTTTTAAGAAATTTTATAGAGAAGAAACAGGGAATATTCATAATGTGAAAGGACATGGTTTAGGACTTTCATATGTAAAAAAAATAGTAGAAATTCATCAAGGTGAAATTTTTGTAGAAAGTGAAAAAGGAGTAGGAAGTACTTTTACAATTAAATTACCTTTGATACAAATTTAAAAATATGGAAAATAACAGAATTTTATTAGTAGAAGACGATCCCAATTTTGGGACAGTTTTAAAAGATTATCTTTCTTTAAATGATTACAATGTAACTCATGCTAAGGACGGATTGGAAGGTTTGATTATGTTTAAAAATGATGATTATGATTTATGTATTTTAGATGTAATGATGCCTCGTAAAGATGGTTTTTCATTAGCAAAAGATATTAGAGCAACAAATTCTGAAGTACCAATAATTTTCCTTACTGCTAAAACAATGAAAGAAGATGTTTTAAAAGGATATCAGGCTGGAGCAGATGATTATTTAAATAAACCATTTGATTCTGAGGTGTTATTGTATAAAATCAAAGCAATTTTACAACGTAAAGAAACCGAACAGAGTATAGAAGAAGATACATTTGAATTTAAGATTGGTGGTTTTGATTTTAATTCTAAATTACGTCACTTATCTTATAATGGTGGTGAAGCTCAAAAACTATCACCTAAAGAAAGTAAGTTGTTAAAAATGCTAGCAATGCATAAAAACGATTTAATGCCTAGAGAATTGGCACTAACTAAAATTTGGAGAGACGATAACTATTTTACTTCTAGAAGTATGGATGTGTACATCGCCAAATTAAGAAAGTATTTAAAATTAGATGAAAATGTTGAAATTTTAAATATTCATGGAGAAGGATTTAGATTAATTGATAAATCTGTATAAGATAATTACAAGATTAAAAAACCGTATTTAAATTTTTTAAATACGGTTTTTTTTATGATTATTTTAAATTTAGCAATCTTTTACTCTAAAAAAATAATTAAACTTAACCTAATGAAAGTTAAATAATTATATGAAATTAATAATTTTTAACGTATATTTAAATTAGAGTATTTTAGTGAAAATTAGAAAATATTATGGCACAATTTATAAAAATTTATAATGAAAATCCAAATGAACGAGATTTGGATAAAGTTGTTGATGTTTTAAGAAAAGGAGGATTAATAATTTATCCAACAGATACCGTTTATGGTTTGGGCTGTGATATTACTAACATGAAAGCTATGGAAAAAGTAGCGAAAATAAAAGGTATAAAATTAGACAAAGCAAACTTCTCTTTTATTTGTTACGATTTAAGTAATTTATCTGACTATGTAAGACAAATAGACACTTCTACTTATAAAATATTGAAAAAAAACTTGCCAGGTCCTTATACATTTGTTTTACCGAGTAATAATAATTTGCCAAAAGCTTTTAAGAAGAAAAAAACCGTAGGAATAAGAATTCCTGATAATAGTATAATTAGGGCATTAGTTAAAAGACTTGGAAATCCAATTGTTTCAACCTCAATTTATGATGAGGATGATTTGTTAGAATACACAACAGATCCAGAACTAATTTTCGAAAAATGGGGAAATATTGTAGATATTGTAATTGATGGTGGTTATGGAGATAACAATCCTTCAACAATAATTGATTTATCTGAGGATGAGCCAGTTGTATTAAGAGAAGGAAAGGGAAGTGTTGAAGATTTTTAAAAATAATTACAAATCTGAATATTTTTTCTTTCCTGCAATAAAATGGCTATAAACAATACTATTTATTGTAAAGTAATTAGGTTTTTTAGCAATATCACTTCTTTTTTTATACATTTTAATAACATTGTAATAAAAACTAAAATGAGCCTTTAATATTGCGAATGTATGCACTGGTCTCAATTCAAACAAAAACTTAATAGCTGCTATTCCATCTAAAATAAGTCTTGTCAAAATTATTCCGAAAAGCATTTTTTTTGGAACGTTTTTTACCAAAGTAAATAAACTATTTCTAAAATTTAAAAACGATTTTCTAGGGCTTTCTTCTTTTAAAGTAGCACCACCAACATGGTAAACTGTGGAATTTCCAATATATTTTATGGTATAATTTAAATTAAACGCGCGCCAACACAAATCAATTTCTTCCTGATGTGCAAAATAATCTTCATCAAAACCTTGTAATGAATGAAAAACGTTAGAACGAATAAATAAACAAGCCCCTGAAGCCCAAAAAATTTCAGTGCTATCATTAAACTGATTTGTATCTTTTTCTAATTCAGAAAAAATACGTCCTCTGCAATAAGGGTACCCATATTTATCTACAAATCCACCAGCGGCTCCAGCATATTCAAATAGTTCTTTATTTTTAAAGTCTACTATTTTTGGCTGGATAATTGCTGTTTTTGGTTCGTTTTTAAAGGTTTTAATTATAGGATTTAACCAATCTTCTGTAACTTCAATATCCGAATTTATAAGGGCATAAATATCAGCGTCAACATTTTTTAGAGCATCATTATACCCTTTGGCGTAGCCACCATTTTTCTTATTTTGAACTATTTTTAATGAAGGATAATTCCGTTTAATAAATTCAATAGAATCATCGGTAGAAGCATTATCGGCAATAACTATTTCTACAGTTGGAAGTGCACTAAATTTCACAATTGAGGGAAGAAATTTTTCTAATAATCCCTTACCATTCCAGTTTAATATTACAAGTGCTATTTTCACAAGTGCAAACTTACTTTAAAATTGATAAACACAAATTAATATTTTCTTAAATATCATTATAAGATGGAATATTTTCTAAAAAAATATAACATTCGTTTTCTTTATCCATTTTACAGAAAAAATGTTCCAATCCGTTGGTTACAATTAAATAAGTTGCGTTTAATTGAAGGTTGTATCGAGCAATTTGATCAAACGTTTCTTGGGTAATTTTAATTGAAGGTGCTTTACATTCAACAATAATATCAGGTTTACCGTTTTTATCAAAAATTAAAATGTCAGTTCGTTTGGTTAATTTGTTAATGGTTAGTTTTTTTTCAACCGCGATTAATGAAATGGGATATTTTTTTTCTTCAATTAAAAAATGGACAAAATGTTGTCGAACCCATTCTTCGGGAGTTAGAACCATATTTTTTTTTCGAATGATATCAAAAATAAAATACTTATTTTCACTACTTTTGATTCTGAATTTATATGTAGGTAAATTCAATTGCTGCATAAGGCAAAAATGCTAATTTTTTTTCATAAATGAGTGACGTTACCAAAATAGTTTCTGATATAAAAGACGGAAATATTAAACCTATTTATTTTTTAATGGGAGAAGAACCTTATTATATTGATAGGATTTCTGAATATATTGAAAACAATGTGTTGGCTGAAGAAGAAAAAGGGTTTAACCAAATAGTGCTTTACGGACGAGATGTTACGGTTGAAGAAATTATCGATAACGCTAAGCGATTTCCAATGATGGCCGAAAAACAAGTAATTATTGTTAAAGAAGCTCAAGATTTATCTAGAACTATTGAAAAATTAGTAACATATGTAAATAACTTACAACCATCAACGGTATTAGTACTTTGCTATAAGTATAAAAAAATAGATAAGCGTAAAGCGTTGTACAAAGCAATTCAAAAAGTTGGATTGGTTTATGAAAGTAAAAAGTTATATGAAAATCAAGTAGCAGATTGGATTCGTAGAGTTTTAGCTGGTAAAAAATTTAAAATTGATACCAAAGCCACGTTAATGCTTGTGGAGTTTTTAGGAACCGATTTAAGTAAAATAAGTAATGAACTAGATAAGTTAACGCTAGTGTTGCCAAAAGGTTCTACAATTACACCGGTTAGTATTGAAGAAAATATTGGGATTAGTAAAGATTTTAATAATTTTGAATTAAGAAAAGCCGTTGGCGAACGTAATGTTTATAAGGTAAATATGATTATCAATCACTTTGCGCAAAATCAAAAAGCAAATCCGTTGGTAATGACTATTTCTTTGTTAAATAGCTTTTTTACACAATTGCTTATTTTTCATAGTTTAAATGATAAATCTAAAAATAGCGTTGCTAAAGCCTTAGGAATCAATCCGTTTTTTGTTACAGATTATTCGGTTGCAGCAAAAAATTATCCAATGCGAAAAGTGTCTCAGGTAATAGGTTTGTTGCGCGATGCTGATGTAAAAAGTAAAGGAGTAGGAGCAAATGCACTTCCTGCAGGAGATATTTTAAAGGAACTATTGTTTAAAATTATTCATTAGAATTAATTGTTAAATTAAATTTCACTTTTTATTCTTATCTTTTACATTAAAATACGTGTTTTCATTTATTATAAACATACACTAATAAAGTTTGCAATTTGTTTTTCTTAGTTTTTATAATTGTACACAGAAGTAGTTGTCTTTATTAAGTGTTTATGGAAATATGAAAAATTAACTTATCGTCAACCTGAACTTGTTTCAGGTTCACATCACAATTAGTTCTAAAATAATAAGATGCTGAAACAAGTTCAGCATGACGAAGATATCACAAAATAAGCCTGCTAAAAAAAGGCAAAACCATACAATGTTTACGGTTTTAACTTACCAAAAAGTTAACAAAGTTGTCTAAATTTAATCTTTAAAAAATTTAAAACAACAACAATACATTCCTACGAGAGGTATGATGGGGAAAACTATTAAACATACTTTTGAACGGCACGGAAGCCACACAACTGAATTTATTAAAAAATGATAGCTAAAAATACTATAGGAAAGCCTCTAGGTCAATGGTTAGATGATGTAGCTGCTGAAGATTTCATTTCAAAACATTTAAGTCAGTTAAATAATGGAACCAGAGATATTCCAATTCCTGAAAATCTTCAATATATAGGTAGAATTTTTAGAGATGGAGATGGTGTTGTTTTTAAACCAACACATATTAGATTAGTACCAAGTGATTCAGGAGTTAAAACAACTTACCCCATTAACGATTTATTAAGTTCTCTCGAACCTTTAGGAACATATATACCTTAAAAGATTATTATGAAGAGAAAAACATTTAAAGAAGTTGATGTAGATCTAAATTTAACTGGAACTAATGATTGGGGAATTGAAAATTCAGATGCTATTAGGGTAAAAGAATTTATTCTTTATGAGAAGAATAATTTACTTGAGAAAGGAGTGAAATCCTCATTTATAGACCTCATAATATCTTCTATGAATGAAGCTATTTTAGAAAATAAAGTAACCAATGAGTTACGTTTATTGTTTTCAGAATATTTGTTAAACATAGAACAAACAGAATATCATTTAATGTTAATTGCATATTGGATAAGCATTAAAGATAAAATTGAATTTCCAGTTGGTTACCTAATTGAGGAACTATTTGATATTAAAATGAATAAACCATAACCTCGTATATAAGAAAATAGCTAATAAAGTCGAAATTCAAAATATTATACAAAATGAAAGATTTGATAAAAAAAACGCAAAAGGAACTAAATGTTAACAAATTAAGTATTTGTTGCTTAATTATCTTTTCTATTTTCAGTTGTTCAGTTAAAAAAGGCGATTTTTATAAAAAAGAGGTATATGAAATTATTAGAAAAAAAAGTAAAAATGGATTCTCTCAGTTAAAATTCAATACATTTAGTTTCTATAATAAAAACGAAAAAATCCCTGCTTCAATAGAGATTAATGGAGTTGTTACTCATTCAAAGTTCTCTGATTCAATAGCAAATATCAACATTAGTGTCTTAAATGACAAATATGACATAAATATATTTTTTATTGGAAAAGAAACAATTAGAATTAAAAATCTATTAGTTAAAAGTGGTGATTCAATTGTTATAAATTCATATATGAAAGAAGATTTAACTCCATTATATTAAAACAAAACACACCCAAGTATATAAAAAATAGCAGAAAAAGTACAGGTTTTTAATAATTTGTACTTTCTGTTACTTTATAGTTAGAACAAAAAATGCAATAATTAAAAAACAGAACAATATCAACATTGGTATATGACTAAAAATTATGTAAAACCAATAGCTTTGGCAATTCAAGAATTAGATAAAAATAGATATCCTTTAGAATACTATATGGGATTTGGTTGGTCTGGTTTAGAGCAATATGGATTACATAATCTTTTATCTCAAGAACAATGGGATGAAAATGATAGATTAAGAAAAATAGTAAATCAAAATTCAATATTTTCCAATGGATGTAATTAAAATTTCAATTAAATTAATGATGATATCAATGATATTTTTATTATCAATTAACTGTTCTAAAATCAATGTTGAAAATAACAATATTGATGAAATAATTTCATTAATAATCAATAAAAACTCTATTGACTTTTATACAGTACCTAAATATTTACATAAAAAAGATGAGAAATATGGGGTTATAATTAAAGAAAAATTTGTAATTGCTATTGATTCAATGATGTCTCCAGTACCTACATCTTTGGTCTTGAATAAACATAAACAAGAGTATAAAAAAATATTTGAGAAATTTCACGTAATAAATAATGAAAGTGAAATAAATTATGAAAAGATTAAATTAAATCATAATGTCAAAATATTAAAACTAAATAAGTCTCATATAATTAAAATACGGAATGAAACTAGTCATAAAATTTTTAATGCATTCATGTCTTTTTCTAGAATAGCTTTCAATAATAACAATAACAAGGCACTTGTTGCAGTTTCATTTGGGAGTCATTCACTAGATGTTTCATACGATTTATATTATTTAAAAAAGGAAAATGGTATTTGGAAAATTTTTGACATCGAAAATATTTCAATTTCATAAATATACAAACCACATCTTTTTATAAAAAAATAGCAGAAGAAGTACAAGTTTTAATAATTTGTACTTTTTTGTTTACTAATAATTAGATTTAAAATTTTAAAAAGTAAACTAGCATCTTTTTAGTTGTGGCTCTTATCTAATTTATAATTAAATAAAAACAACAAAAATAAACTATTATTTATCCACAGTAATTCTGTTTTCCCTATTTGCAAGTTCCCAAGCGGTATAAAATATAAGTTTTGTACGCTTTTGTAAGATTTCGTAATTAATTTTATCGGGAGTATCTGATGGCCTGTGATAGTTGTCATGGGTTCCATTAAAATAAAAAATAATAGGAATGTTATTTTTCGCAAAATTGTAATGATCAGATCTATAGTAAAAACGGTTTGGATCGTCCTCATCGTTATAACGATAATCCAAATCTAGTTTTGTAAATTTATGATTGATATCTTCTGATAGTGAATGTAATTCAGAACTTAATTTATCCGAACCAATAAGATATACAAACTCTGGCTTCTTTTCGTGAGCATCATCAACACGTCCAATCATATCTATATTTAAATTAGCCACTGTATTTGCTAATGGAAAAATAGGATGATTTACATAATATTTTGAGCCTAATAAGCCTTTTTCTTCACCTGTAACATGTAAAAATAAAATAGAGCGTTTTGGTCCATTTCCATTTTCTACAGCTTTTTGAAAAGCCTCAGCAATTTCTAAAATAGCTACATTTCCTGAGCCATCATCATCGGCACCATTATAAATTTCACCATCAACAACACCTAAATGATCTAAATGCGCCGAAATCACTATTATTTCTTCTGGTTTTTCCGAGCCTTCAACAAATGCCAAAACATTTTCTGAAGGTTTTAAGTTAGGTCTTAAAAACTCGGTAGCTATGTCTTGGAAATAGTCGTCACCTCCTAACGGTGAAGGTATACCAGCATTTATATAAAAGTTTTTTAAAAAATCTGCAGCTTTTTTTTGACCAGGTTCGCCTGTATTTCTTCCTTCAAATTCATCTGACGCAAAAATATATAAACGAGATTTTAAGTCGGCAGTAGTAATAGATTTAGCGTAAATGGTTGCAGTTTCACCAGTGGCTTCAGGTGTTCCAGGAATATGGTTGTTACTGGCACAACTTAAAATAGTTAAAGATAAAAATAGAAGAAGAAGTTTTTTCATTTTATAAGTTTACAAGAATTTCAAATATATTAAAATATTTAAGAATGACTTATGGTGAATTGTTTTAGCTCTTTATTAAAGCTAATTAGTTTTGAATTAAAAAGAAGTTCCAATTCATTATTTTCAATTAATGCATCTGTTTTTCCGCTAATAAATTTATCGGGTGTCATAAGCCATAGTTCGTCTGCTAATTGAAGTGTTAAATTTGTTTCGTGAGTAGAAATTATGATTGTTTTATTAAATTCTGAAGCAAGATTCTTCAACAATGAGAATGTATTTACTGTATGGTGTAAATCTAAATGAGCCGTTGGTTCATCTAACACAATAATTGGAGTATTTTGAGCCAAGGCACGTGCAATCAAAACCTTTTGTAATTGTCCATCACTCAATTCATAACACTTGGAATTCATTAAATGTTTGGTGTTTGTTTTTTCAAATGCCAATTGAATTATTTCCATATCGTCATTTGTTAAATAACCAATCCAATTGGTAAATGGTTGGCGTCCAAGAGCAACTAATTCAAAAACAGTTAAGCTGCTATCGGGTAAACGTTCAGTTAAAACCAAACTTAATGTTCTAGCTAAATCATTGTTGGTTAAGGAATCTAAATTTTTATTATTGATAAACACTTCGCCAGATAAGGCAGGTTGCACTTTAGTTAAAGTTCTTAGAAGTGTAGATTTTCCTATTCCGTTTTTTCCTAGTAAGCCAACCATATTACCAGCCTTCAAACGAATATTTAAATTTGAAGCAATGGTTGTAGTTTCCTTTTTAGAACTATAACCAATACTTAAATTAGAAGTTTTTATAATATATTTTTCAGTTGAACTCATTAATAATAAATTTTTCGTTTTCTAACTAATAACCAAATAATTATAGGTGCCCCAAATAAAGATGTTATGGCATTAATTGGAAGTGTATATTCGCTATTGGGTAATTGTGAAATACTATCACATATTAACATTATAATGGCTCCGCTAATTGCTACTGCCGGTAATAATATTTTATGATTTGATGTTGTAAATAATAATTTTGTTAAATGCGGAACTGCCAATCCTATAAACGCAATTGGTCCGGAAAAAGCGGTAATAACCCCAGTTAATAAACTAGTAGCAATTAATACAAAATTACGAGTTCTCTTTACGTTTACTCCCATACTTTTGGCATAATTTTCACCTAATAGTAAACTGTTTAAAGGTTTTATAATTACAATTACAAATGATATTCCAATTAAAAATGTTATTGTTAAGGCCGTGATTTCTTTCCAACTTAAATTTCCTAAACTACCAAAACTCCAAAACATATATTGTTGCAATTGACTTGCGCTGCTAAAGTAGGCTAAAATACTAATCACAGCCGATGTTAAACTTCCAAACATCAACCCAATTATTAAAATAGACATGGTATTTCTTACTTTTATTGCCGCTATCATAACTGCAGAAAGCACTAAAAACGATCCTAAACTGGCCGCAAATGCCAATCCAAAATTGGTAAATGCATAACTAGCTATGTTTGCTCCTAAAAATGAAGCTCCTAAAATTAAAATGGCAACACCTAAACTAGCACCTGAGCTTATTCCTAAAACAAAAGGCCCTGCAAGTGGATTTCTAAACAAAGTTTGCATTAATAAACCACTAATAGATAAGCCCGATCCTACAATTATGGCTGTAATAGCTTTTGGTAACCGATAATTTTGAACAATTGCTCTCCAAGATTCTTTTTCAACTTCGCCATTAAATAGGCTTCCAATAATTCCCTTCAATGGAATATAAACAGAGCCTAAACTAATATTTATAAAGAAAATTATAAGAAGAACTGCTATTAAAATAACAAAAGTGTTTTTGTAGGATTTTGCTGTTGTAATCAAGAGTAGCTATTTAAAAATGTTACTAATTTTTCTATTGCCTTTCCTCTATGGCTAATAGAGCCTTTTTCAGTCATTTCCATTTCGGCAAACGATTTTTTAAACCCTTTAGGTCTAAAAACAGGATCGTAACCAAAGCCACTAGACCCTTGTTTGTTTTTTAAAATTTCACCTTTACAAATACCTTCAAATACAAATTGTTTTCCTTCAATATTTAAGGCAATGGCAGTTCTAAATTGGGCATTTCTGTTTAAAGTTTCGCCCATCTCGCTCAATAATTTTAGAATATTGTCTTCAGAATTACAAGTTTCACCAGCATATCTTGCCGAATATACTCCTGGAGCATTATTTAAAGCTTCAACTTCCAAACCAGTGTCATCTGCAAAACAGTTTAAACCATATTTTTTTGTAATGTAATCGGCTTTTAAAATGGCATTACCTTCTAAAGATGTGGCTGTTTCAGGAATGTCATCAAAGCAATTTATTTCGGCTAAACTTACAATTTCAAAATTGGTAAGCATAGCTTTAACTTCTTCAAGTTTATTCTTATTATTAGTTGCAAAAACTAATTTTAATTTACTCATGATGGTAGGGTTCGTTTTTTAAAATTGTATAAGCTCTATAAATTTGTTCAACAACAAATAACCTAATCATTTGGTGCGAAAAGGTCATTTTAGATAATGAAATTTTTCCTGTTGCTTTTTTATAAACGGCTTCAGAAAAACCATAAGGACCACCAATTACCAATACTAATTGCTTAATTCCTGAATTCATTTTTTTCTGAAGGAATTTAGAAAAATCTATAGATCTAAATTCTTTTCCTTTTTCGTCTAATAAAAGTAATTCATCCGTTGGAGCCAATTTTTTTAAAATTAGTTCTCCTTCTTTTTCCTTTTGTTGTTGCTCGCTTAAATTCTTAACATTTTTAATATCAGGAATTACTTCTAAGTTAAACCCAATGTAATGTTTCAACCTTTTTTGATAGTTTTCAATTAGCGATTGTAAATTTTTATCATCGGTTTTACCAATAGCAAGTAATTTGATTTTCATTCAGCAAATATAAAAAGAAATAAAGATGAATTTTTTGAAAATAAAAAAGTTATTTTTGTGTGAAAATACGAACAAAAATGATAAGTAAAGAACAATTTGAAAAAGAACTAGATTTAATAATTGCAAATGCAATAAGAGAAGATGTAGGAGAAGGCGATCATAGCTCGCTAGCTTGTATTCCGGAAAATGCAATGGGAAAAGCGAAACTTTTGGTAAAAGAAGATGGAATAATTGCCGGAGTTGAAATGGCTAAAAGAATTTTTAAGTATGTAGATGCAGATATGGAAGTTGAAACACTTATTAATGATGGTACGCCTGTTAAATATGGCGATATCGTTTTTTATGTTACCGGTAGGTCTCAATCTATTTTAAAAGCGGAGCGTTTAGTGTTAAATGTTTTACAAAGAATGAGTGCAATTGCAACAAAAACAAACGAATTTGTAAAATTGTTAGAAGGTACAAAAACAAAAGTATTAGATACACGCAAAACTACTCCAGGAATTAGAGCTATTGAAAAATGGGCCGTAGTTATTGGAGGTGGAGAAAACCATAGATTTGCTTTGTATGACATGATTATGTTAAAAGACAATCATATCGATTTTTGTGGTGGTGTTGCAAAAGCAATTTCTCAAACAAAAAAATACTTAAAAGAAAACAGTCTAGATCTAAAAATAATAGTAGAAGCCAGAAGTTTGGAGGAAATTAAAGAAATTTTAGCTGAAGGTGGTGTTTACAGAATTTTAATTGATAACTTTAATTATGAAGATACAATTACTGCGGTTAATTTAATTGGAGATCAATGTCAAACGGAATCTTCAGGAGGAATTAATTTAGAAACAGCTCGTAAATATGCCGAATGTGGTGTAGATTGTATTTCATCTGGAGCTTTAACACATTCTGTTCATAATATGGACTTGAGTTTGAAAGCTGTATAATGATTAAAACCGTAGAAGATAGCCTTAAAAAAATACCAATTTTAAATTGGTTGGTAACTCTTGGAAAAAAGATAAGAATTCCTGGTTTACAAGGCATGTCACTCTACGATATTATTGAAATGTATGTAATAGGAATTGTAAAAGGAGCCTTAACTTCGAGAGCTGGAGGAATTGCCTTTAGTTTTTTTATGGCGTTGTTTCCTTTTATTTTATTCATTCTTACATTAATTCCTTACGTTCCAATTGAAGGTTTTCAAGAAGATTTTTTGGTAATGATAGAACAATTATTACCTCCAAATACAGCAGAAACAGTTCATGTAGTTATTGAAGACATTGCAAATAATAGGTATGGAGGTTTGTTATCATTCGGTTTTTTAGCTTCTATTTTTCTAATGACCAACGGGGTAAATGCCATTTTGGGTGGTTTTGAATATTCATATCACGTAACCGAAATGCGAAGCATTTTACGTCAGTATTTTATCTCAATGGGAATGTCAATTTTATTATCAATTACATTAATTGCAACAGTAGCAATAATAATTTATTTTGAAATTGGTATTGAAAATTTAAAAAATAAAGGCTGGGTAAAAGATGAACTTTTTTGGGTTGAAAAAGGTCAGTTTTTGTTTTTTGTAATGTTAATATTTGTCACTGTTTCATTTTTATATAAATATGGTACAAAAGAGGTAAAGCATTATTCGTTTTTCACTCCAGGTTCAATATTAACAACACTATTGACCATACTTATGTTTAAATTATTTTCAATTTATGTATTGAAATTTGCAACCTATAATCAATTATATGGATCTATTGGAACTTTATTGGTTTTAATGCTTTTTGTTTGGTTAAATTCAATAATATTATTGTTAGGTTTTGAGTTAAATGCCAGTATAAATCGCTTAAAAAGAATGCATCCTAAAGAAAGAGAACTATGAAAGTAATAGCTATGATTCCTGCTCGATTTGAAGCAAGCCGATTTCCAGGTAAACTAATGAAAGACTTGGCCGGAAAATCTGTTATTTTAAGAACCTATGAAGCAACAAAAGAGTCTAATTTATTTGATGAAGTTTATGTAGTAACCGATAGTACTATTATTTTTGATGAAATTGTTTCAAATGGAGGAAAAGCAATAAAAAGTATTAAAGAACACCAGTCGGGTAGCGATAGAATTGCTGAAGCAGTAGAGAATTTAGCTATTGATATTGTGGTTAACGTTCAAGGAGATGAACCTTTTACGCAAAAAGAACCATTACAAAAACTATTGGAAGTTTTTAAAAACGACACTCAGAAAGAAGTTGATATTGCGTCATTAAAAATAAAAATGGAAGATTTGGATGAAATTAACAATCCAAATAATGTAAAAGTGGTTTCCGATGAGCAAAATTTTGCAATGTATTTTTCGCGTTCACCAATTCCTTATCCAAGAGATATAAACTTTGCTGAATATTTTAAACATATTGGAATTTATGCTTTTAGAAAAGAGGCGCTTTTAAAATTTACACAACTACCCGTAAATAAATTAGAAGCAGCAGAGAAATTAGAGAACCTTCGTTTTTTGGCACATGGTTTGAAAGTTAAAATGGTAGAAACAAATCAAATTGCAATTGGTATAGATACTCCAGAGGATTTAATTAAGGCCAATGCAATTTTTAAAGCCAAATAAAAATGAATATTTCACCCGAAACAATTTTTAGTATTATAATAGGTATTGGACTGGCAGCATCAGTCGGATTTAGAATATTTGTCCCCTTATTTGCACTTAGTTTAGCTTCATTCTATGGAATAATTCCCTTAAATGAAAGTTGGGAATGGGTTGGAAGCTCTACAGCTATCATTATTTTAGGAATGGCAACTTTAGTGGAGATTCTGGCTTATTTTATTCCTTGGTTCGATAATTTATTGGATACCATTGCTGTACCACTTGCTGCAGTTGCAGGTACTGCCGTTATGGTAGCAACGGTAAGCGATTTAGATCCAACAATAACCTGGGCATTAGCAATTATTGCTGGTGGTGGAACTGCAACGGCAATTAAAGGCTCAACAAGTACAACTCGTTTAGCATCAACAGCTTCTACGGCCGGAATTGCAAATCCCATAATTTCTACTGTTGAAACGGGAAGTTCAATTATTATGTCTGTACTTGCTATTTTTATTCCTGTTTTAGCAATTATTTTAGTAGTATTCATTTTTTGGATACTTATTAAAGTTTTTAAATTATTTAAAAAATCGAAAGAATGAGTTATACCAATCAACAACCAAAAGACTTTATAAAATCCTTGCAAATAATTCATATAGCTTTGCTAGCTGGTGTTTTAATATTTGGAGCCTATGTAGCTTTTAATGCAAAAAACACTTTGTTTTTTTCTTATGAAGAAGATAAACCTTTTTTGTTTTTAGCAATAATAATTGCCTTCTCAGGTAACTTAGCTAGTAAGTATTTGTATTCAAAATTATTGAAGCAAGTTCCAGATAAAGCCGATTTAAATGAGAAAGCTATTAAATATAGTACGGCACATATTTTTAGAATGGCAATGTTAGAGTTCCCTGCTTTTATGTGTATTTTCTTTGCAATGCAAACCAATAATAGTTTTTATTTTGTGTTGGTAGCGATTTTGGTTTTAATGATGTTTGCCATTTTTCCAACTAAAAGTAAGTTTGAAAATGATATACCTCTTACAAGTAACGAAAAATCAATATTAGAAAAGCTTTAATTAGTTTTATAAATTTTAGATATTTGCATCCTAATTTTAACAAATGGCACAAAAACCTGGTATACCAAAAGGAACAAGAGATTTTACACCAACCGAAGTAGCTAAAAGAAACTACATTTTTTCTACTATTAAAGAAATTTTTGAAGTATATGGATTTCAGCCTATTGAAACTCCATCTTTTGAAAATTCTTCAACCTTAATGGGGAAGTATGGCGATGAAGGTGATCGATTAATTTTTAAAATTCTAAATTCGGGAGATTATTTAAAAAAAGTTGATGAAGGCTTACTTTCTGAAAAAGATAGTTTAAAGGTAACCTCAAAAATTTCGGAAAAAGCTTTACGTTACGATTTAACAGTGCCTTTTGCACGCTACGTGGTACAACATCAAAACGAAATTGAATTTCCTTTTAAAAGATATCAAATGCAACCAGTTTGGCGTGCAGACAGACCACAAAAAGGTCGGTTTAGAGAATTTTACCAATGCGATGCAGATGTTGTTGGTAGTAAAGGATTGTGGCAGGAAGTTGAGTTTGTTCAATTATACGATGCTGTTTTTAGCAAGTTAAAGTTAGTTGGTACAACTATAAAGCTTAACAACAGAAAAATACTTGCAGGAATTGCTGAAATTATTGGCGCAAAAGATAAATTAATAGATTTTACAGTTGCACTTGATAAGTTAGATAAAATTGGGGCAGAAGGAGTAACTAACGAAATGTTAAGTAAGGGAATTTCTGAAGACGCTATTGAAAAAGTACAACCATTGTTTAATTTTAATGGCAGTAACCAGGAGAAATTAAATCAGCTACAAGAAATGTTGGCTGAATCTGAAGAAGGAATAAAAGGTGTTGAGGATTTAAGATTTATTGTTGATAATGTGGAAGCATTAGGTTTACAATCGGCAAATTTAGATTTAGATGTAACACTTGCAAGAGGGTTAAACTATTATACTGGAGCAATTTATGAGGTTTCTGCACCTAAAGGTGTAAGTATGGGATCCATTGGTGGTGGCGGAAGATATGATGATTTAACTGGAATATTTGGATTGAAAGATGTGAGTGGAGTAGGAATTTCATTTGGATTGGATAGAATTTATTTGGTATTAGATGAATTAAATTTATTTGATGAAGTGGAGCTTCCAAAACCAAGAGTTTTATTCATAAATTTTGGAGAAAATGAAGCGAGCTATTGTATGAAAGCCTTAGTTGAATTCAGAAAAAAAGGCATTAAATCAGAATTGTATCCAGATAGTGCTAAAATGAAAAAACAAATGAATTATGCAAATAGAAGAGAAATTCCATTTGTTGTAATTGTAGGTTCAACAGAAATTGAAAATCATAATTTTACGTTAAAAAATATGCAAACTGGTGATCAGCAAGTATGTAGTTTAGAAGAATTACTCAAAATCACTGCCTAATTTTAAAAAGTAAGTTGTAAATTTGCGAGCTAATTGAAAGATAATGTTTGAAGGTAAAGACATAATGACAAATAAAATAGATGAATTAGGAGAAGATCATATTGGTTCTTCTGCTAAAACTCCTTTAAGAGATGATGCATTTAAATTATCTGATGAAGAAAAAAGAAAACGTATAGAAAGTAGTGTGCGTGATATTTTGGATACATTAGGAATGGATTTAAATGATGACAGTATAAAAGGCACTCCGAGAAGAGTGGCAAAAGCTTATGTAGATGAAATATTTGGAGGATTAAATCCTGCAAATCGACCAAAATTATCCACATTTGATAATAATTATAAGTATGGTGAAATGTTAGTAGAAAAAAACATTGTGGTTTATTCTACCTGCGAGCATCATTTATTACCTATAATTGGACGTGCTCATGTTGCTTATATTTCTAACGGAAACGTTATTGGTTTGTCTAAAATGAACAGAATAGTAGACTATTTTGCAAAAAGACCACAAGTTCAAGAACGTTTAACTATGCAAGTAGTTCAGGCGCTACAACAAGCTATGGGAACTGAAGATGTTGCTTGTGTTATTGACGCAAAACACTTATGTGTAAATTCAAGAGGTGTTAAAGATATTGACAGTAGTACTGTAACTTCAGAATTTGGTGGTAAATTTAAAGACAAAGACGTTCGAAGAGAGTTTTTAGATTATATTAAAATGGATACGGATTTTGATTAATTTATATTCAAATTTAAGATATAAAAAAAGGCTGACTTAAAAATATTGAAAGCCGTCATTCTGAATTTATTTCAGAATCTCATCATACTATTTAATTTAAATATGAGAACCTGAGAACAGTTCAGGTTGACGAAAATTTCACTTTTAAGTCAGTCTTTTTTTATGAAAATAGTTATTCTATTTCTTATAAAATTTAATGAATATTTAAATGTTAAAAAATTTGTTTTTCTATGAAAATGATTCAGAATAAGGTATGTTGCTTTTTATTTGCATTGTTATTTTTAATTAATGCAAATTCGCAAGAAAAAGTAAAAACTGCTACTACAGATAACACATGGAGTATGCTAAAAACAGATGCAAACTTAATTTTAGGTGGAGTAAAAAATGCTTATACGAGACCGCTTCATTGGCAAAAAAAAGATTGGTTAACTTTTGGAGGAATAGCTGCAGGAACAGCCTTACTTTATATTTATGATGAACAAACAAGTGAGTATTTTGTAAATCAGGAAGAAAGTGCTCCAAATATGTTGAAAGAAATAGGATGGTATTATGGAAGCCCTCAAAATTTCTTTATGATAAGCGCAGGTATTTACAGTTATGGATTGTTTGCTAAAAATGATAAATTTAGACATACAGGAGTCCTTATAATTTCATCTGCCGTGGCAACGGGGTTAATACAAACTATTAGTAAAAATGCCTTTGGACGAGCTAGACCATCACAAAATGTTGGGAGCAAGGAGTTTAAATTTATGAGTAAAGAACCAGGTTATCATTCTTTTCCTTCAGGCCATTCCATACTATCATTTACCGCTTCGCACGCAATAGCAAAGCAATTTAAAAACATTTGGATTAAAAGTGGAATCTATGCCGTTGGTTTAATTGCTCCTGTTTCAAGATTATGGGCGGGTGCACATTGGTTAACCGACGTTACTTTAGGTATGGTACTAAGTGTTGTTATTGTTGATGGTGTAGATAAATTTTTATCTAAAAAGAAGAACGAAATTAAAGACAAAAAATTTTCATGGAAAGTAAATGCTGGTGTTGGTAAAATTGGTGTTGTTGGAGTATTTTAATTGCTTGAATTTATAAAAAATGAATTTTGTTGATGAATTTTTATTGCCTTTTTTGCAAGTACTAACCCAATAAATAGTGATACAAAAGCTCCAATAGCAATTCCAGGAATAAAGTTTATAAAAATAAAAAAATCATAAGCACCATGGAAAAGTATTGCACCACCTAAACCAATTAAATTCCAATATGCTTTTTTGTTCGAAAATTTTGCTTTTCCCATAAAATAACCCATTATAACGGCAAATGTTGCATGAGCAGGAATAGCGGTAAAAGCTCTTAAAAAAGCAGTTGTTAAACCACTTTCCATTACATAAAAGATGTTTTCAACGGCGGCAAAACCCATAGAAACCATAACTGCATAAATAATTCCATCAAAAGGTTCGTTAAACGATTTTTTTGGCTGTGAATAATATCTTACAATTATATACTTACTAAACTCTTCTATAAGTGCAACAACAAAAAATGCTTTTATAAATTGATCAAGCACACTATATTCATCAGATTGTGGTAAATAATTATCATACAATGTATATAGTGCAAAACTAATAAGTATACTTACTATTGCACCCAATAGAAAGTTTTTTAACAAGGCCATTTTAGACTCTTTTTCAAATTTATCTTTTATATAAATATAAACGATTACAATTATTACGGGTGCGAGTGAAGCAATTAAAATAGTCATAAATTAAGTTTATGTTAATGTGGCGCTAATAGATTAAATGGATATAAGGGTAAGTTTCTTAATATCCAAAAAACAACAGCTATAATAATAAAAATAATTGGTAGTTTGGGATGGTTTAAAACACTTTTAAAATGAGTGTTAAAAAGTATATTTAAACCTTTAATTACAATTTGATAAGCTAAAAATAATAAGCCTATTACAAACAAAACGTTTTGTTGTAAAGCTTCAAAAATATTAAAATTTAATAAACTATGAGCTGCTCTTTGGCTACCACAACCAGGGCAATAAACTCCTGTTGTAACAAATAACGGGCATTTTGGAAAAAATGTTACTTTGGTTGGATTAACCATAAAATACAAAAATGCTACTACTCCAAAAAGTAGTAGCATTGCTATATGTTTTAATTTAATTGATTGTAACAATTAACTTGCTTGTTCAATTAATTCTTTATACATATCCATTTGTTCTTGCCAGCTTCCACTAAAAATAGCATATAATAATTGTAACACTGCAATTGCTCCAATTACAATTCCAATTATTGAAGTAATTTTACCTGTATTGGCATTTCCTTCCCCAGTATAAAGTGATGGATCTTCATTATATATAGCCATTGCTTTTTTAGAATTGCTTAGTCCAATAAAACCAAATATTAGTCCAGGTAATCCCATACAGCAACAAGCGGTAACAATAGAAATAATTCCAAATATTAATGAATTTTGTGCGTGAGGAAGTTTTTGTTTTTCCATAGTGATTTAAGTTTATGTTAGTTTTAAAATATAATTAGCTAATATAATTATAACATTTATAAAAAATAAGTATTTCAGGATTAAATGACCTATTTTAAAGTCAAATTTTAAGTGTAAAATTAAGTAAACAAACATTATTATTAAAGTGAAAAGAGCAGGATACATTTTAAATGATTGTATAAACTCTCCTTTCAGCAAAAGAATAATTGCTCGTTGCATTCCACAACCCATACATTCTTGATTTAAATATTGTTTCCAAGAACAAGATAGTAAGTTGCTTTCTAAAAAATCAATTATTTTATTCAAAAAAACTTTTTTTTATAAAAGTATAAAAAATTATAGATTTCCTTTAACCAATCTAAAAATATAATGCATTTCTCCTGCTATTTGTTTGTTAACTTCTAAGTATTTTTCTGCTTGAAGTTTAGAATTATCCGAGTTTTTCGGATCGGTAAAAGGCAAATAGAATTGCTCTATTGCATCTGAAATATGCGGACATTTTGTATTTGAACTAGAGCAGGTTGTTAATGCTATAAATGGAGTATTAATACAATCGCTGTTATATAATTTTGAAAATGCAATAATTGGTTGAGGACACTCTTTATAACTAATTGAGTAATAAGGGTTGTTATGAGAGAATTTTAAAATTTTAAAATTAAATCCTACTTCTTGTAACGTTTTTACTGTGTTTCTGTAAAAGGATGTAACTATAGTCCCTCCGGAAAAACAATGTATATTGTTAAGATTAAAAAATGTGGTTGCGTAATTTGCCCATATTTGTGCTAATTGACTTCTTCTGCTATTATGAATACAAATAAAATTTAAATTAACGGTTTTATGTAATTGTAATTCGTTACAAATAGTTAAAGCAATTTCCATTAATAAATCAATTCTTTCTTCAGAAATTAAGATTTCATTATACGATTTTATAAAAAAATCTTTAGTATTTGTAGCAACAGTTTTAATCATACCCTATTTTTGTACTAAAATAGATTTTATACGTATTTTTAATATTTCTAAAAAATTATTTAAAAGTTAAATGATGAGTTTTAAAATAGGAGATGAGGTTGCAGTTTTAGATGATGTTATTAAAGGGAAGGTAATTGAGGTGAAACCAACAAGCATTATTATAGAAACAAGCGATGGTTTTTCTTTTGGATTTGCTCCAAACGAATTGGTTGTAATTAAAGAAAGCCAGTTTGAACTTTCTAAATATAGCGATATATCAAATGAAGATTTATTGGTTAAAGAAAGTGATTTTAAGAAGAAAAAAGCACCAAAGTTTAAGTCGGATTTAAAAGTAGATAAACAACCACCAATGGAAGTTGATTTGCATATTGGGCAGCTCACTAAATCGTCAAGAGGAATGGATAATTACGATATGTTAAATTTGCAAATTGAAACCGCAAAACATAAAATTGAATACGCAATTAGAAACAGAATTCCTAAAATAGTGTTTATTCACGGTGTTGGAGAAGGAGTGTTAAAATCGGAATTAGAGTTTTTATTTAAAAATTACCATGTCGATTTTTACGCCGCTAATTATAAAAAGTACGGATTAGGTGCAACAGAAGTTTACGTTTACCAAAACCCTAAAAAATAACTTAATTAGGATAAGTTCCAAAATCAAACGATTCGAAAAATATACGTTCATTATTATCTAAAAATAACAAATCCGATATAGAAATATCATAAGTATATCCAGCTACTGTTACTTCATCATCTTCTAAAACTTCAATAGTGTTTATAATAATTGTGCCAGATTCAGCATCTAATTCTTTTAAAACCAATGGAGTAGAGGGTGGTATTTCTTGGCAGAAATACGAATCTCCAATTCCTTCGTCAAAAATTCTGTAAGTAACACTTCCAGTTGAAATAGAATAGGTTTTTTCTCCTGCAGTTTCACCAAATTGAGTATCGGATAATGAAAGTATAATAACCTCTGTACTTTCGGTGTTTAATTTATACAATACTAAATCGCCACAACTTTTTATAGTATCGGTAAACTCAAACGCCGGAACATCAAAATCACCATCATTACAAGAAAACACTGTAAACGCAACAAAAAGGTAAAATAATTTTTTCATTTTATAATTTTATGAAAGCAAAAATAATTGTTTTAGATAATCTAACGCTAAATGATACCAACTATTTTAGTTAATTTTGCTTTTAATGAAAAATATTTATTTAGACAACGCAGCAACCACTCCCATTTTACCTGAGGTAATAAGTTTAATTACCAGCTCAATGGAGACAGTTTACGGAAATCCTTCTTCAACACATCAAATAGGTAGAAAGGCAAAATCATTGGTAGAAACTGCACGAAAAAACATTGCAAAACATTTTAATGCTGCATCTAACGAAATATTTTTCACTGCTGGTGGAAGTGAAGCCGATAATTTAATACTTAGAAATGCGGTAGTTAATTTAGGTGTTAAAGTAATTATTTCTTCAAAAATTGAGCATCATGCGGTGCTTCATACTATTGAAAGTTTAGAAAAAGAATTCAGTATTAAAGTTTTATGGGTTGATTTAAATGAAAAAGGAGGAATTAATTATGCTCATTTAGAACAGTTGTTACAAAATGAAAATGAAAAAGTATTGGTAAGTTTAATGTATATTAATAATGAAATTGGGAATATATTAAATGTAAAAAAAGTTTCAGAAATGTGCGAAGCAAACAATGCTTTATTTCATTCAGATTCAGTGCAGACAATAGGTCATTTTAAATTTGATATAACAGAAACTCCAATAGATTTTTTTGTGGCAAGTGCACATAAATTTCACGGACCAAAAGGTGTTGGTTTTGCCTATATTAAAAAAGGATTTGGAATAGCACCAATTTTACACGGAGGTGAACAAGAAAAAGGAGCAAGAGCCGGTACTGAAAATGTACATAGTATTTTAGGAATGGAAAAAGCATTAGAAATTGCCTATGCTAACTTAGAAGAAGAAGCAAGATACATTAAAGAATTGAAGCGTTATTTTATTGATATTTTAAAAGCAAATTTTAACAATATTGTATTTAATGGTTTTTCAGAAGATGAAAATAAGAGTAGCTATATTATTTTAAATGTTCGTTTCCCTAAAGAATATTCAATGTTACTTTTTAATTTAGACTTAAAAGGAATTTCGGTTTCTGGAGGAAGTGCTTGTCAAAGTGGAAGTAATAAAGGTTCGCATGTTTTAAATACTATTTTAAACGAAGAATTAGCCAAACATACATCGGTACGTTTTTCTTTTAATAAGTATAATACAACAGAAGAAATTGATGAGGTTGTTACAGTGTTAAAAGGTTTGGTTGTATAATTAGAAGTGTACTTAATTAAGTGTAGCATAGAATTACAATTTAACACTTCAATATAAAGAGTACCTAAATCACATTCACTTCAATTTCTAACGAAATATGAAAGTTTTCTTTTATGGTTTTTTGAATAAGTGATGCCAATTCAAAAATTTCATTACCAGTAGCATTTCCATAGTTTACCAAAACCAGTGCTTGATTTTCGTGAACACCATAATTTCCATAACGTTTTCCTTTAAAACCGCTTTGTTCAATTAGCCAACCAGCAGGTATTTTAATTTCTTTTTCAGAAACAACATAATGCGGTACTTTTGGAAATTTTGCAATTAATTGCTCGAAATTAGCTTTCGAAATAATGGGATTTTTAAAAAAACTACCACTATTTCCAATTTTCTTAGGATCTGGAAGTTTACTTTCTCTAATAGAAATTACGGCTTCGGAAATGTCTTTTAAACTAGGATTTTCAATATTTTTTAGAACATCTTTTATTGCTCCGTATGAAATATTAAGCTTATGAGCTATTTTAGTTAGTTTAAAAGTTACATTTAATATTATGTATTTTCCTTTCAATTCGTTTTTAAAAACCGAATTTCTATATCCAAATTTACAATCTGTATTGGTAAAAGTTTTAATCTTTCCTGTTTCAATTTCAAGAGCTTCTAATTGATAAAATGTATCTTTTAATTCAACTCCATATGCTCCAATATTTTGAATAGGAGAAGTTCCAACATTACCAGGAATTAAAGATAAATTTTCTAGTCCTCCATAATTTTGATTTACACACCAAGTTACAAAATCGTGCCAATTTTCACCTGCTTCAGCTGTTACAAAAACATTATTTGTATTTTGATCGTTCACAATAATTCCTTTTGTATTAATGTGTACCACCAATTTATCAATTGCTGAAGTAAGCAGCATATTACTTCCACCTCCAATAAGAAAAATATCTTTTTCCTTAGAAGTAATGGTTTTTAATTCTTCAAAAGAATTTACAGTTATAAAACGTTTAGCAATTACATCAATTCCAAACGTATTATAGTTTTTTAAAGATATGTTTTCTAAAGTATTCAATTATAAGGAATTATATTTTTCTAAACCTGCTTTTAATATTTTTACAGAGGTAATTATACTTTCTTTATTTAAAACATAAGCAATTCTAACTTGCTTGGTTCCATAACCTTTAGTGGAATAAAATCCAGCACCGGGAGCAACCATTATTGTTTGGTTGTTTAAGCTAAAATGCTCCAATAACCACTGCGCAAACTTATCTGTATCATCAACCGGTAATTCTACCACGCTATAAAATGCGCCTTTTGGAGAAGCAACTTTAATACCATCAATTTTATTTAACTCGCTAATTAAAGTATCTCTTCTTTCTTTATATTCAACAATTACTTCATCAAAGTAAGATTGTGGTGTTTCCATTGCAGCCTCACTAGCAATATGTGCAAAGGTAGGCGGACTTAAACGTGCTTGCGCAAATTTTAATGCAGTTGAAATAACTTCTTTGTTTTTTGAAACCAAGCAACCAATTCGCGCTCCGCACATACTATATCGTTTAGATACAGAGTCAATTATAATTGCATTGTTTTCTAGTCCAAAATCATGAAGTACAGATTGATGAGGTTCATCGCTATCATAAATAAATTCGCGATATACTTCATCTGCAATTAAAAATATATCATGTTTAATTACAATTTCTGCTAATTTTTGCATTTCTTCTTTCGAATATGAATACCCTGTTGGATTCCCCGGATTGCAAATTAAAATAGCTCTTGTTTTTGGAGTAATTAGTTTTTCAAAATCTGAAATTGAAGGTAACGCAAAATTGTCTTCAATATCAGAAATTATAGGAACAATTTTTATATCAGCGGATGTTGAAAAAGCAATATAATTAGCATAAAAAGGTTCAGATATAATAATTTCATCACCGGGATCGGTTATACTTCCCAAAGCAAAAAGCAATGCTTCCGAACCTCCAATGGTAACTATAATGTCTTTTGCATCTACAAAAATGTTATTTCTATGGTAATAGGCTGCAATTTTATTTCTGTAAGACTCAGAGCCTTCAGAACGACCATATTCTAATACTGAAATGTCGTTATTTTTAACCGCTTCTAAGGCCAAATTTGGAGTTTTTATGTCTGGTTGTCCAATGTTTAAATGGAAGACTTCTATTCCTTTTTTTACTGCAGCTTCTGCAAAAGGCACCAATTTTCTAATTGGTGAATCCGGCATATTTCTTCCTTTTTTTGATACTGTTGGCATTTGTTTTTGATTAAAAATGGTTAATTACAAAATTGCGAAAATATTTCTTGATATATACCTTTTTTAGCGAAAATATAAAAGGTTAAATTTTTCACAAAAGTTATGTTATAATTGAAGCTTTTTGTAGCTTAACATCAAGTAAATGAATTACATCTTGAAACATAAAACCAAACATATTTTATTAGGAGTTATAGGTATGTTTGTATATTGTTTATCTACTGCGCAAGGTAATTTTGATTTTACAAATAACTTAAATAAGCAATCAATTTCATTTAAACTATTAAATAATTTAATTGTATTTCCAATTGAGGTAAATGGTGAGAAATTAAATTTTATTTTAGATTCGGGTGTTGGTGGCACAGTGCTTTTTAATCTAAATGCACGCGATTCCATTAAATTAAACAATGTTAAAAGAGTAAAATTACAAGGATTAGGAGGTGAAGAACCAATAAATGCAGCCGTATCAAGAGGAAATACATTCACTATCAATTCTATTGAAAATACAAATGAATTGGTATATGTTATTGATAATGATAGTTTCGATTTATCGTCTAAATTAGGAATAACGGTTAATGGTATTATTGGTTATTCTTTATTAAAAAATTTAGAAGTTAAAATTAATTACAGCACCAAAAAAATCACTTTTTATAAAAAAGGAACTTTTGATTATTCAAAATGTAGAAAATGTGAAAGTTTTAACCTGGAATTTTATCAGCTTAAACCTTATATGAATATAGAAGCAAAACTATCTAGTGCAACACAAAAAGCTACACCAATAAAGGTGTTGGTTGATTCGGGTGGGAGTGATGCTATGTGGTTGTTTACAAACAGTCATCCAGATATTAAAGGGCCTGAAAAATATTTTCACGATTTTTTGGGTGAAGGATTAAGTGGCTCTATATATGGTAAAAAGTCAAAAATAAAATCGTTGGTTATTGGTAGCTTTGAAATGCATAACCCAACTGTTTCATACCCAGATTCTTTGTCTATTGTTAATGCTCTTAAATATGCCGAAAGAAATGGTAGTTTAGGAGGTTCTATTTTAAGACGTTTTACAGTTATTTTCGATTATAATAGTGCCAAAATTACTTTAAAAAAAGGAGGCAATTTTAACAAGCCATTTAGGTATAATATGAGTGGAATTGAATTGGTTCACAATGGTAAAATATTGGTAAAAGAAAGAGATAAAAACAAATCTTCATTTTCTTTTGAATCCTCAGCAAATTCCCCAAATGGAAATCGAGTTCATATTGATTATAATTATAAATTTACGTTTAAACCGTCTTATAAAATTTTTAAATTAGTACCCAATTCTCCAGCAGATAATGCGGGTTTAATGGTTGGTGATGTGGTTATAAAAATAAATGGAAAATATACGTTCGAAATGGATTTAGATGAAATTATAGGAACCTATTTTCAAAAAGAAAATAAAAGAATTAATATGGTGGTAGAACGAAACGGACAAGATTTTGATTTCAATTTCACCTTAAAGGATATATTAAAATAAAAAAGGATTTCGAAAACGAAATCCTTTTTTATTTTATTCTGTTGTTTAACTTCTTAGTTAGAAGAAACAGTTGGTTTTTCTTTAGCTACTAGAGTTTCTGGTTTTAAAACAATACCTTTAATTCTAATTCTTTTAACAGGCTCAGAAGCATTTGAATGAATAGTTAATGTTTTGTTGAAACCTCCAATTCTGTTAGTAGCATATTTAGCTTCAATTTCACCAGTTTTTCCAGGGAGAATAGGTTCTTTTGAATATTTAGGTACTGTACATCCACAACTAGATTGAACTTTAGTAATAGTTAACGGTGATTTTCCAACGTTCTTAAATTTAAAAACTCTTACTCCGTCTGCATTTTGTTCAATTTTACCATAATCAATAACATCAGTTTCAAATTCAAATGCTGGTGCATTTGGATCCGCTGTTGCTGCTGCTTGAGTAGTTTGTTGTGCATTCATTGAAAATGTCATCATTCCAATAAATAAAAGTGTCAATATTCTTTTCATAATTTTAAATTTTAAAATGTAAAGTTAGTTATTTTTTTATGCTTTCAAAATATTTTATGTTAATGCTTATAATTGTACATTTGCAAACTGTATTACAAATATTAGACCAAAAATGAGTTTAGCAACAAAATATAATCCACAGGAAGTAGAAAATAAGTGGTATGATTACTGGATGAAAAATAATTATTTTCATTCAACTCCAAATGAAAAAGAGCCTTATACCATTGTAATTCCACCTCCTAATGTAACAGGTGTATTGCATATGGGACATATGCTAAATAACACTATTCAAGATGTGTTAATTAGACGTGCACGTTTAAAAGGTAAAAATGCTTGTTGGGTTCCTGGAACTGATCACGCTTCAATTGCTACCGAAGCAAAAGTAGTTGCTAAATTAAAAGAACAAGGAATTAATAAGTCCGATTTAACACGCGATGAGTTTTTAAAACACGCTTGGGATTGGACCGATGAACATGGAGGTATAATTTTAGAACAACTTAAAAAGCTTGGAGCATCTTGTGATTGGGAACGTACAAAGTTTACAATGGACAATGAGTTGAGCGAAGCTGTAACTAAAGTATTTATAGATTTATACAATAAAGGGTTGATTTACCGTGGTTATAGAATGGTAAACTGGGATCCTGAAGCAAAAACTACACTGTCTGATGAAGAAGTTATTTTTGAAGAAAAACAAGGAAACCTTTACTACGTAAATTATAAAATTGAAGGAAGCGATGATGTGTTAACTATTGCAACTACACGTCCTGAAACAATTTTGGGTGATACAGCAATATGTATCAATCCTAACGACGAACGTTTTACTCATTTAAAAGGTAAAAAAGCAATTGTACCAATTGTAAATCGCGTTATTCCTATTATTGAAGATGAATATGTAGATGTAGAATTTGGTACAGGATGTTTAAAAGTAACACCTGCACACGATCAAAACGATAAAGTTTTAGGTGAAAAACACAATTTAGAAGTAATCGATATTTTTAATGACGATGCTTCTTTGAATTCTTTTGGTTTGCATTATGAAGGAAAAGACCGTTTTGTTGTTCAAAAAGAAATTACAAAAGAACTTAAAGAATTAGGTTGTTTGGTAAAAGTTGAACAACATTTACATAAAGTTGGTACTTCAGAAAGAACTAAAGCTGTAATTGAACCAAAAATTTCGGCTCAATGGTTCTTAAAAATGGATACTATTGTAAAACCAGCTTTAAAAGCGGTGTTGGAAGATGAAGAAATAAAATTTTTCCCAAAGCATTACAATAGCACTTACAGTCACTGGTTAGAAAACATTAGAGATTGGAATATATCTCGTCAATTATGGTGGGGACACCAAATACCAGCGTTTTTCTACGGAGATGGAGTAAACGATTTTGTAATTGCCGAAACCATTGAAGAAGCAGCTAAAATTGCTTCAGAAAAAGTAGGGAAGGAGTTTAAAGCAGAGGATTTAACTCAAGATCCAGATGCTTTAGATACTTGGTTCTCTTCTTGGTTATGGCCAATTTCTGTTTTTGACGGAATTAGAAAACCAAATAATGAAGAAATAGAATACTATTATCCAACAAACGACTTAGTTACAGGTCCAGATATTATTTTCTTCTGGGTAGCTCGTATGATTTTTGCAGGATATGAATTTAGAAATGAAAAACCTTTTTCTAATGTATATTTTACGGGAATTGTACGTGATGGAAAAGGAAGAAAAATGTCTAAATCGTTAGGGAATTCACCTGATCCAATTGGATTGATTGAAAAATATGGAGCTGACGGTGTTCGTGTTGGAATGCTATTGTGTTCGGCTGCAGGTAACGATTTATTATTTGATGAAGAATTATGTGCTCAGGGACGTAATTTCTCTAATAAAATATGGAATTCATTCCGTTTAATTAAAGGATGGGAAGTTTCAGAAGATTTAGAACAACCAAAATCTGCAAAAATTGCTATTGATTGGTATCAAGCTAAATTTCAGCAAACATTAATAGATTTAGAAAAATCTTTCGACCAATACCGAATAAGTGAAGCTTTAATGAGTATTTACAAATTAGTTTGGGACGATTTTTCTTCTTGGTTCTTAGAAATGGTAAAACCAGGTTATCAACAACCAATGGATGCGGTAACCTATAAAGCGGTTATTTCATTTTTAGAAGATAACTTAAAAGTTTTACATCCTTTTATGCCTTTCTTAACAGAAGAAATTTGGCAAAACATTTCAGAAAGAACAGCAGATGAAGCGTTAATTATTGCTGAATATCCTAAAACTGTTAAAGTAAATGAAAGTTTAATTGAAGGATTTAAAATTGCTTCCGAAGTAATTTCTGGAATTAGAACCATTAGAAAAGACAAAAACATTTCTTTTAAAGAGCAAATTGAGTTTTCAGTATTAAATAATGATAATGTTTCTGATGATTTTGATGCTGTTATTGAAAAATTAGGTAACTTGTCATCACTTAATTATGTTTCGGAAAAGGTTGATGGAGCGTTGAGTTTTAGAGTAAAATCTAATGAGTATTTTATTCCAATGGGTGATGCTATTGATGTTGAAGCTGAAAAAGCAAAGCTAGAAGAAGAATTAAAATACAACGAAGGCTTTTTAAAATCTGTACAAAAGAAATTAAGTAATGAGCGTTTTGTAAACAATGCACCAGAACAAGTAATTGCAATGGAACGTAAGAAAGAAGCAGACGCATTATCAAAAATTGAAACAATAAAAGCTAGTTTAAGTAGCTTATAAAAAACGATGCACAAGCTATGGCTGGCGAATGCATAATAGAAAAGGGATTCCATTTATGGAGTCCCTTTTTGCTTTTATTATGAAACAGATTGTCATTTTAAATGAAGTGTAACGAAATGCAGCATCCTCTAAAGTGGAAGTTGCTGAAACAAGTTCAGCATGACGAAATGTAAAATGTCATTCTGAATGGAGTGTAACGAAATGAAGAATCTTTAAGTACTGTGAGATTCTTCGCTATTGCTCAGAATGATAGGTTATTTTTACATTTTACTATCTATAAATGCTATAACTTCGTTTTCAATTGCCAATGCCTTCTCATAAATAGTTTTAGCCCTCTTCATAATAGCTTCGGCAAAAACACGATCTTTTATATCTTTAGCATTGATTCGAACGTTAAAATACGCACCTGTAACTGCAGTTTTTGCACAAAGAACACCTACTGCAGCATCAGACAACGAACTTTGTAATCCATCTTTTAACATTGCCTGCATTACTTCCATAGAATTATAAGCAGTTTCCATTACTTGAAACGGTATTTCGGTAGCGTATTTTGTAGCATCTTCAATTGCTTGAGATCTTAAATTTTTTTCTTCAGAAGTGCCTTTTGGCATTCTAAATCCATCAATAATTTTATTAAAAGCATTGGTATCTTCATCTACCAAAAACAATAATTTATTTTTATATGCTTGTCCTTTTTCGGCCCAATCAGAATAAAACTCCCATTTATCATCCCAACCAGCTTTGTGTGCCGAAAGGTTTGCTACCATAGTTCCTAAAGAAACACCCAAAGCACCAACATATGCCGAAATTGAACCACCACCAGGAGCCATTGATTCTCCTGCAGTCTCTTCTGCAAAATCTTTAACTGTAAAGTCAATTAGCTTTTTAGAGGTGTCTTCTAATAGATATTCAATAATTTTTTCTTTTGGATTAAATGGCTTTAAATCGTCTAAACCAAGTGATTTTACCGCAATTTTAATCTTTTCTTCTTCTGAAATTCCTAAGGATCGCTGTTGTTTTCGTAAAAAATAATCGCCAGCATCTAACATCGCTTTTAATGGAATTAATCCAATAAGTTCAGAACCTGTAACCCGTAACCCTCTTTTAGTTGCTGCTTTCACGGTTTCGTCAAAAGCCACATGCATAGAAGTAATATTGATATTTGTTAAATTATATGAAATTTGCGCAATTCCATATTCTTCTATGTACCAACCAATTCCTTTCACGGCTTTTAATTTTCCTGGAACACGAACAGGGTCACCATTTTTATCTAGTACTTTTTTACCCGAAACACCATTTTCATATTTTACTCTTCCAGCTTCGCGAATATCAAAAGCAATGGCATTGGCTCTTCTGGTTGAAGTTGTATTTAAATTAACATTATAGGCAATTAAAAAATCACGTGCAGAAATAGCAACAGCTCCTGATTTTACTACTGAATTATTAAATGCTGCGGGACCAAAATCTGGTTTCCAATCGGGATTCACTAGTTTTTCTTTTAAGCCTTCATATTCACCAGAACGACAACTAGCCAAATTTTTACGCTTAGGTTCTTTGGCTGCATTTTCATAAAAGTACCCAGGAATACCTAATTCTTTACCTACACGTTCACCTAATTTATGAGCGTAAACTGCTGCTTCATCTAAGGAAATATTTGAAATAGGAACCAAAGGGCAAACATCGGTTGCGCCAAAACGAGGATGCTCACCTGTATGTTTACTCATATCAATTAATTCAGCAGCTTTTTTAATCAATCTAAAAGCTGCTTCAATAACATTATCAGGTTCTCCAACAAAAGTTATTACGGTTCTATTGGTAGCTTTACCAGGATCTATATCTAGTAATTTTACACCATCAACAGTTTCAACAACGGCTGCTATTGCGTTAATTTTGGCTGTATCACGACCTTCACTAATGTTAGGAACGCATTCTATTAATTGCTTGTTCATTTTAATTATTATTTGGTTATTCAAATTTAGGTAGATAATTTGGTAGTTGGTAGTACTATTTTAAAATAATTGAATAATATATTAGCTGATACCTATTTTGAATCTATTTAAGAGTTCTTCGAACTGACGGAATAGGTTTGAAACTGTCATATCGAATAAAACATGAGTTCTCGATACAGTTTTAAAAAAAACTAGGGTTCTTATTAAAACCACTCGAACTGACGAATTAAGGCTGCGTCACATCGAGTGATTTTCGGAGAAAATCGTATCGAGATGTGCTAATCTGTTCTTATTCAAGAAATCTTCGATTTTATAGTTTTAACTTTTATAAATCAAAAGAAAAACAATTAAAAAAGTGATCTAGAGTAAAAAAAGAAGCTTTAATTAATAATGAATATGATAGTTTAATTAATTTAGCAAAATAGAAGTTCTGGTTCTCGATACAATTTTAACAAGAACTAGGGTCCTTATTAAAACCACTCGAACTGACGAATTAGGGCTGCGTCACATCGAGTGATTTTTAGTAGAAAATTGTATCGAGATGGGTTTGTGTGTGCCAAATGTGCTGTGCTAGGCGAGCTGAAACGTATTTCACCAGTCCCGGTTCTAATTATAATTTAAAAAATAAAGAATAATCATATGAAAAAAGTATTAGTAACAGGGATGGCTGGTTTTATTGGTCACCATTTAACAAAGTTACTTGTTGCAGCTAATTATGAGGTTGTAGGATTGGATAATATAAACGATTATTACGATCCTAATTTAAAATTAGCACGTTTAAAAGATTTAGGATTCAACACAAAAGCAATTGAATACAATAAACTATTAAAAAACGAAGCAACTTCTTTTATTAAACTTGACTTAACAGATTTAGAAAATATAAAAGCCTTGTTTAAAGAACAACAATTTAATTATGTTGTGAATTTGGCTGCACAGGCAGGTGTGCGTTATTCTTTAATAAATCCGCATTCGTATGTAGATAGTAATATTACTGGTTTTTTAAATATTTTGGAAAGTTGTAGAGCATATCCAGTGGAGCACTTGGTATTTGCTTCATCCAGTTCGGTATATGGATTGAGTGAAGATATTCCTTTTCAGGAAGACAATTGTACCGATCATCCTTTGGCAATGTATGCGGCAAGTAAAAAGGCAAATGAAATGATGGCGCATTCCTATGCTAACTTATACAATATACCAAGTACAGGATTACGCTTTTTTACGGTGTACGGACCTTGGGGAAGACCAGATATGGCGTTGCATATTTTTACAAAAGCAATGGTAGAAGATAAAGAGTTTGAAGTATTTAACAATGGAAATATGAGTAGAGATTTCACCTATGTTGCTGATATTGTCGAAAGTATAAAACGACTATTACCATTAGCGCCTAAAGAAAACAATCCGGCATTTAACCCTAAAAAGCCAACATCATCTAAAAGTTCAAAAGCCTATCAAATTTTTAATATTGGAAATAACAGTCCGGTAGCTTTAATGGATTATATAAAAGCACTTGAAAAAGTATTAGGTAAAAAAGGAAAGATTGTATTTAAACCAATGCAACCTGGAGATGTACAAAGTACCTATGCAAATGTTGAAAGTTTATTTAACTATATAGATTTTAAACCTCAAACCAATATTGAAGAAGGTGTAAAAGCTTTTGTGAAAAAGTACTTAGAGTTGGAGGAATTGAAAAAATAGAAGGTCCTTACTCTTATCATAAAAATGAGGATAACCGTTGTACTGAACTTGATTCAGCAGCTCACTCTTTTTTTGGTGACACTAGTTTGTTTAGAATTCTATTTTATAAGATTCAGAGCTAAATTAGGGGTTAGGTTTTGTTGTGTTAGTGCGAATAAAAACAAATGGTACTCAAAACAATGTTAGATTACTGAGCTATCGACTAAATTTATCCTATAAATACCAAATACTAATGCATATTATATGAGAAAACTTCTTTCAATTACAATAGAAGCCGCGATACTTGCTGGAGGAGAAATCATGAAAGTTTATGATAAAGATTTTGAAGTTCAATTAAAATCTGATAGTTCTCCAATTACTGTTGCTGATAAAAACGCAAATAAAATAATTAATTTCTTTTTAGAAAAAACAGCCATACCCATAATTAGTGAAGAAAACGAACAATTGGATTTTGAAAAACGAAAAAATTGGGATACTTGCTGGATGGTAGATCCGTTAGATGGAACTAAAGAATTTGTAAAGCGTAATGGAGAGTTTACTGTAAATATTGCTTTAATAGAAAAGAATAAACCAATATTAGGTGTTATATATGTTCCTGTTACTAAAACTTTGTATTATGGAATTGTTGCAGAGGGTAAAGCATATAAAATAGTGCTTAATAGCCATAAGTATTCCAATGAAATAATAGATAAAAGTATAGAAATAAAACCAGCAAATAATTCCAAAGATACCATTAAGATTGTTGGTAGTCGCTCCCACAAAAGCAAAGAAACTTCTAAATATATGCATGATTTAGAAAAGCAAGGAAATAAAATTGAATTGATTTCTGTAGGAAGTTCATTGAAATTTTGCACCGTTGCTGAAGGAAACGCCACTTTATACCCTAGATTTGCACCTACAATGGAATGGGATACAGCTGCCGGACACGCAATATGTAATGCTGTTGGATTAAGTGTAAAACAAACTGATTCTAATGAAGAATTAAAGTATAATAAAAGTAATTTATTAAACCCTTTTTTTATAGTGAACTAATTAATTATGAAAAACGTTAATAAACAAGATTATACAATAAATAGGAAGCATAGAGAAGCGCTTAAAAAACATTGTTCATGTTTAGTTTGGTTTACAGGGTTGTCAGGTGCTGGAAAATCTACCATCGCAAACTTATTAGAAAAAGAACTATTTAAGCAGAACATACATACGTATTCTTTAGATGGTGATAATTTAAGAAGAGGCTTAAATAAAGACTTAACGTTTTCAAAAGATGATAGATTTGAAAATTTAAGGCGTACTGCTGAAACTGCAAAATTGTTAGTGGATGCGGGTATTGTGGTTATTGCGGCATTTATTACACCTTATGAGAAAATTAGAGCAGAAATAAAAGAAATTGTTGGGGAACAAGATTATATTGAAGTTTTTGTAAATACTCCCTTAGAGGTTTGTGAAGAAAGAGATGTAAAAGGCTTGTATAAAAAAGCACGTTCAGGTGAAATTAAAAATTTTACAGGAATATCCGCACCTTTCGAAATTCCAAAGAATTTTGCCATTGAAGTGAAAACAGCCAATGAAAAGCCAGAGGTTGCCGTTGAAAAAATAATGAATATTGTGAAGTCGAGAATATAGATCCAATCAATATCATAAATGCTTATACAGCAATCTGCTATCAATCTTTATATTATCACCACTTTTAACCCGAGTTAACAGCGAATACAATGGTCATGTTTAACTTGATTCAACATCTCAACCTTTAATTTCAATATTTATGTGTATTGAGTTCTGTTTTATAATCTCAGGAATATTTTTGTGTTTTGTTATTGCGAGTGATAGTGAAAAAGTCCAATTCTATTGAAAAGACTATTTTGTAACGTTTTCGTATAATAACTATAATTAATTAAGATATATAAAAACAATTTTCAAATCAACATTGAATAAAGTATATTTACATCAAATAGTTTAAGCACCCCTTTTTTCTATCAAATTTAGAATGTAAATAAATCCTTAGATTTTATAAGATTAATGGATAAGGGGTAATAGTTAATTTCAGTAAAGCAACTAAATGTCGTTAGAAGTTAAAGTATACCAAAAAGAAAACAACACCAAATTATTCAAATTGTTTTTGGAGAGTTTGAAGGATATCTATAATTCTCGGTTTCTAGCTAGACAATTAGCTACTAGAGATATCAAGGCTCAATACCGCCAAAGCTATTTAGGGATTTTATGGGCTTTTATTACGCCTATTTCTACTGCAGCAGTTTGGGTATTTTTAAACCTGACTGGAACCATTAAACTTTCTGATACAGGAGTGCCATATCCAGTTTTTGCTTTTTCAGGAACTTTGTTATGGGCAATTTTAATTGAAGCAATAAATTCACCAACAACAAGTACAAAAGGAGCTAGAGGATTACTTTCAAAAATTAATTTTCCAAAGGAAGCATTGTTGATTTCGGGGATTTACAAATTGTTGTTTAATTCTTCCATAAAATTAGGATTACTATTTGTGTTTTTTCTGCTTTTTGGAGTGGATTTTCATTTAAGTATTTTATTTTTTCCTTTAGCCTTATTAGGGATTATAGTTTTTGGAACGGCTATTGGTTTGTTTATTACTCCTGTAGCTATGTTATATAATGATGTTAACCGCATTTTAACAATGGGATTTCGGTTATTGATGTATATAACACCTGTAGTTTATATAATTCCAAAAGAAGGTATTATGAAAACTTTGATGGAATATAACCCTTTAACACCACTTTTGTTAACAACAAGAGACGTTTTACTAGGTCAAGCACCACAGTTTTTAACCTATTATTTTATCGTAATTTTGGTAAGTATCCCTTTACTAATGCTAGGTTTGGTTGTTTATAGAATTTCTATTCCAATATTTGTAGAACGTTTAAGTGCTTAATATGGAAAAAGAAACTATAAATATTTTGTCAATACGAGCAAAGCGAAGCAATCTGTATTTTTGGAGTATATTACTTCAAATATTTCAACTTTTCAATTACTTACCTTGTGTCATGCTGAGCCTGTCAAAGCATATTATTTATAACCTATCGAAGTATCCCAAACTAAGAAAGCCTATGATAAGCATTAAAGAAATATCTATGCCTTTTGCGTGGAGCAGTGCAGTGCAGAACTGGATAAAAGTATCGAAGCATGTCGCGCTGAGCTTGTCGAAGTGTGCTAATCTAAACTTAATACCAATTTATTAATGGAAGAAAAGGAAGTATTGGTAAAAGTAGAAGGTCTCTCCAAAAAGTTTTGCAAAAACTTAAAAACCAGTTTATGGTACGGTGTAAAAGACTTGGTAAGTAATGTAAAGGGAAACAAAGAAAAAAGAAATTTACGTCCCAATGAATTTTGGGCATTACAAAATATTAATTTTGAACTTGGAAGGGGAGAATGTTTAGGTTTGATAGGACATAATGGTGCTGGGAAATCTACCTTATTAAAAATATTGAATGGCTTGATAAACCCAGATGCAGGGACAGTTACTATAAAAGGGAGGGTAGGAGCTTTAATTGAATTAGGAGCAGGTTTTAACCCAATATTGAGTGGGAGAGAAAATATATATAACAATGGTGCTATTTTAGGATTTACACGTAAAGAAATTGATGATAAATTAGAGGAAATTATAGACTTTGCTGAAATACGTGAGTTTATTGATATGCCTGTACAAAACTATAGCTCTGGAATGCGTGTACGATTAGGTTTTGCCGTGGCAGCACAATTGGAACCAGACGTATTGTTGATTGATGAAGTGTTGGCGGTTGGAGATATAAATTTTCAGTTAAAGTGTTTCAATAGAATAGGACAACTAAGAAAAAATGGAGTTGCAATTATTTTAGTTTCTCATAATTTACATCAAATTACAACTTTTAGTAATAAAGGTATAGCACTTAGTAAAGGAAACCAACTTTATTTTGGCGAAGTAGAGAAAAGTATAGAAGCATATAAAGACTCTTTAACTGTTATGAATACTGAAAAAGAGATTGAAAAGGTAATTTCAGGAAATAACATTCTTAAAATTAAAGAAATAAGTTTCACTCCTAAATTAATAAATGGGGTAGTTAATATGAATGAAGAAGAAGATTTAACCATTCATGTTAAATACGATGCTAAAGAAAAATTAGAAAACTTAGAAATTGATATCGTTTTAAGAGCTTCAATAATGAGTGGAATTGATTTTTATCAAGCAAATAATAAAGCTGTAAAAAAAGTTGTGAGTTTTAGTAAGGGTGAAGGAGAGCTAAATGTAACAATAAAAAATATACAGGTTAATGGATTAAGAATGTATCTTTTTATCGCCATATTTACTGAAGATAGAAAAGAATGTATATTTTGGTGGAGAAATATTCCCGTAAAATTTTCTTACAAAGATTTTTATTCAGGAATGACAACATATAATATTGAATTTAATGATGATTAGAATTAAACAACTTATAAAGGAACTTTTATTCCTGCTTAGAAATAGAAAAAAAATAATTCTACTCATAAAAAATGATAGAAAAAATTATGTTAATACTTCAATGGGAAGAAATAGCAATATTCATAAATCATCTGTAATTGAGAATATAAAAGGAGAAATAGAAATTGGAGAAAATTTTAAATTAGGATTAGGGGCTAATCTACTCCCTTATGATGGTTTTATTAAAATTGGAGATAATTCATTAGTAAATAATTATTCAATAATTTATGGACATGGGGGTGTTGAAATAGGAAATAACACTCAAATAGCAGCACATTGTACAATTATTCCTGCCAATCATAATTATTCATTTTTAAATATACCAATACAGTTGCAAGGAGAGAGTAGACGAGGAATTAAAATTGGAGATAATGTTTGGGTTGGTGCTAATTCTGTAATTCTTGATGGAGTAAAAATTGGTAATGGTTGTATTATCGGCGCGAGTAGTGTTGTTACAAAGTCAATTCCAGAAAATTGTGTTGCCTTTGGTAATCCAGCGGTTGTAATTAGAAAAAGAGATGATTTTGTTTTAGAAAAAGATTTAAAGAAAATCAATATGTCAATAATTGATTTTATATATAGAAAAGAAAAAAAGACCCATAAGGATACAATTGGTAAAATATTGAGTTTTGATTCGAATTTAGTTAAATTTATAGCAAAAGAAGAGAGAGCTTTTCCTGGAGATGAAAATTTCATGAAAACTGGCTATTCTCATACCATGTTGAAAAGATATTTTTTTGCAGGGAAGGTGTTTTGTGAAAACAAAAAAGTATTAGATTCTTGTTGCGGAATAGGTTGGGGAAGTACAATACTTAGCTGCTACAGTAAAACTGTAACTTCATTTGACATAGAAAAGGAAGCAATTGATTTTAGTAAAAGGTTTTGGAATTTAAAAAATGTTAATTTTATACAAGGTGATGCTTTAGATGTTAGTTTTTTACAAGAAGAAAAGTTTGACGTAGTTACAGCTTTTGAGACAATTGAACATTTTACTAAGTTAGATGGAGAAAAATATATGATTGAAATGGGTAAAGTGCTTAAAGATGGAGGAGTTTTAATAGGAACTTCGTCTTTCCCGGAGACTGATGAACAAGCAAAAAAGCTAAGATTGACCAATCCTTATCATTTGCATATTTTTACAGAAACTGAATTGAAAAAAATCCTTGAGTCTATTTTTAAAGAATTTCATGTTATTAATAAATGGATGTTTATAGCAATTAAATAAATGGATTATTTTAATAAAATTAAAACTGAAAATGGATTTAAATTTTCAGAATATTCGAACCAAACAATATTAAGTACCTCTTTTGGGGTGTTAACAAAACAATTACTTCAAGAAGATATAGAGAATAAAGAGAAAATAATTCAGTATTTATTAGGCTCTAGAAATAATGAAGGATATTTTATAGATTCAAATTATAAATATCATTCTCATCCAGAACATAATTCATCCTATGTCATTCCTCAATTTACCTTTTTTACACTTTCAGCTTTAGATGTTTTGGGTGTAAAAAATATGAAAATCGATTTTTTAAATGATTTTAATGAGGAGAAATTATTGGATGAATTAAATAAATCAATGGAGAAGAATTTTTGGGCAACATCCAATCAATTGATGTTTTTGATGTATTTTATAACTTACAGAATGAAATACTTGAAAGACGATAGCTTTGAGAGTTATATTGATATAATTTTTAATTATTTGAACCAAAATCAAAATTTAGAAAACGGTTTTTGGGGAGATGATAAAACGACTAAAAGTATTTATGCAAAAGCGTATGGAGCAGCACATATTTATTTATTTTATGATTATTACAAAAGAGAAATACCAAATATTAATAAAATAATAGATCATTGTTTATTGATGCATTGTAATAATGGATTAATCCAGACGGTAGAGGGAGGAGCTTGCGAAGACTATGATATTGTAGAAATTTACTTTCGTTGTTTAAAACAAACTGATTACAGAAAGGAAGAAATTTTCAATAAATTGAGGTTAATGAGAAAGACACTTTTAAATGATATGAGGAGAGATCATAGTTTTTCTTATAAAACATATTCTAAAAGTGGGTTTTATAAATATTTTGATAGTAAGGTAAAAAATCAAAAATATAAATATAGTAGTTGGGATTACATGGAAACGCCAGTTTATTTGTCGGATGCATGGGGGACATTTTTTAAACATCTTGCTTTAAAAATGATAGGAAATATTATTGAAAATGACACGGATTATAATTCATCCAATTTACCTAGTTGGGGTTATATTTAATTAAATGAAAGAGAAAATTTCAGTTTTAATGTCGGTTTATAATGCTGAGAAATATTTACAAACATGTATAAACAGTGTTTTAAATCAGTCTTACTCTAATTTTTTGTTTTATATAGTAAATGATTGTAGTACAGATAATAGTTTGGCTATTATAAATTCATACAATGATAATAGAATTCGATTAATTAATAATGAACGTAATATAGGATTAACAAAATCATTAAATAAAGCGTTAGATTACATTAATACGGAATATGTTGCAAGAATTGATGCTGACGATATTTGTGAGCCAAATAGGTTAAAATATCAACTTTCAATATTTGAAAATCAAGATGAAAATTTGGCATTAGTTGGAGCATCAGCATATGAGATTGACGAAAAAGGTAATTTAATTGGTGAAATTAATGTTGAAAATACAAATTTAAAAGAAAAATTATTTTTTAAAAACACGTTTGTGCATTCTTCGGTGATGTTAAGAACTACAGTTTTAAAAGAATTTAGATTTGATGAAAGCATTAAGTATGCTCAAGATTATAGTTTATGGGTTAAAATTGCACAAAAGTATAATGTTAAGAATTGTGGTGCTAAATTAATTAGGTATAGAATACATAGAGAAAGTATAAGTGTATTAAAAAAGAAAGAACAAGATCTTTGTGTGTTGCCAACTATCAACTATCAATTAAAAAAAATAGGTATTAAAAACGATGTAAAAAGAGCTAAGTTAGCAAAATTGCATTTTCAATATTTTAATTTAGAAAAAAAAGAGTTTAAATTTAAAGATCGTTTTAGAATATTTTTATATTTTAAAAATATTCTAAAAGTTAATAAACATAATAAAATTTACAATGATTATTTTAATCAAAAATTGATTGGAATAATAAATAAAGAAAAAGGAATATTATTTAAGTGTTTAAAACGTTTTATACTTGTAAAAGTTGGATTTAGATAGAATAAAAAATTAAATAAGATGGATTCATTAGTTTCAATTATTGTGCCTTGTTATAATCAAGCTCATTTTTTAGAGGAGGCGTTACAATCTGTTTTAAATCAAACCTATAAAAATTGGGAGTGTATTATTGTTAATGATGGCAGCACTGATAATACAGATGAAATTGCTAAAAAATGGTTACTAAAAGATAACCGTTTTAAATATATTAATAAAAAAAATGGAGGTTTAAGTAGTGCAAGAAATGCTGGTTTGAAATTAGCCATTGGGCATTATATTCAGTTTTTGGATTCAGATGATTTATTAGAAAAAGAAAAGATTAAAGTACAACTAATAGAATTACTTAACGATAATGAAATTGATATTTCCGTTTCTGGTTATCGATATTTTGATGATAATTGTGAGAAGTTAAAAATTATGGGAAAAAATAATTTTTTTCCAGAAGTAATTTTATCAAAAGATGATACCGATATAATTGAAGTCTTAAAGATTAAAAATCCGATGGTTATTAGTGCACCTATCTACAGAAAATTTATTTTTGAAAAAGTCGGTGTTTTTGATGAGGATCTAATTTCACTTGAAGATTGGGATTTTCACACTAGATGTGTTTTGCACAAAATTAAATTTCAACACATTGGAAATTATAAGGAAACAAGAACTTTAATTCGTTTACATGCTAATAGTATGATGAGAAATAAGGAAGTTATGAATAAAGCTTTTCAATTGTTTGTAAAAAAAAGAAATGAGAATAAATTGTTTATACAACGTTTTTCAATTGAAAAACAATTAGATAAAGAAAATAAACATACAAAATTTAAGCGAACTATAAAGTTATTTATACCCCCAATTTGTTTTAAATTGTATAAAAATATCAAAAGATAGCATGAAAATAAGACCTATTGCATTTGTTTTACCGCAATTTCACCCAATACCAGAGAATGATATTTGGTGGGGAAAAGGTTTTACAGAATGGACAAATGTTACAAAATCAACTCCTCTATTTAAGGGGCATTACCAACCTCAATTGCCAACAGACTTAGGGTTCTATGATTTGCGGCTTCCAGCAGCACGAGAAGCACAAGCAAATTTGGCTAAGGAACATGGTATTCATGGTTTTTGTTATTACCATTATTGGTTTAATGGAAAAAGATTATTAAACGAACCAATTGATGAAATGTTGACGCTGCAAAATCCAAAAATGCCATTTATGTTGTGTTGGGCTAATGAGAATTGGACTAGAAGATGGGATGGACAAGAGAAAGATATTTTAATAAAGCAAGAATATAGTTTTGATGATGATAAAGAGCATATGCGTTGGTTGTGTAAAAATGTTTTTTCTGATGAACGTTATATACTAGTAGATGGTTGTCCAGTTTTTGTTGTTTATAGGCAAGATTTATTTCCAAATATAGTTGAAACTGCAAAAATTTGGAGAGATATAGCGATTAATGAATTTGGTTTTAAAGATTTGTATTTGTGTGTTGTAGAAAGTTTTAATAAATCTGTAGATCCAACTTTTATTAATTTTAATGCGGCTATTGAATTTTCACCTCATGAGGTTATAAAAAATAGGATTAATAAGAGAGGAAAGGTCAAATTATTAGAGAAATTGGGATTAAAAGATAAAAGAGAATATAGTTTAAGAGATTTTAAAAAAGGTGTAGAGAATTGTATTAATAAAGTATTACCAAGTTATAAGCTATATAGAGGAGTTACCCCATCATGGGATAATACAGCAAGGAAAAATAAAAAAGGTACGATTGCAGTAGGAAGTAGTCCTCAATTATATTTTAATTGGTTAAGTAGTATTGTAAAATCATTTAAACCATACTCAAAGGAGGAAAATTTTATTTTTATAAATGCAATGAATGAATGGGCTGAAGGAAATCATTTAGAACCTTGTATTAAATATAAAGATGCTTATTTAAAAGCTACAAAAAAAGCCCTAGATAATAATTAATTAAAAATGTTTATGTCAAATTTAATAAGTTCGAATATTCTAAATCTATTTAATTATTAATTATAATATGCTGGCAATTGTAATCCCATATTATAAGCTTTCTTTTTTTGAAGAAACTCTTCAATCTTTATCAAATCAAACAGATAAAAGGTTTAAAGTTTATATAGGAGATGATGCTAGCCCACAAAATCCATGTGAAATAATAGAAAAATATAAAAGTAAATTTGATTTAGAGTACTATTATTTTGAAAAAAACTTAGGAGGTAATTCATTAACTAAACAATGGGGTCGTTGCATTTCATTAACAGATAAGGAGGAATGGATATTGCTTTTAGGAGATGATGACTATATAAGTCCAAATTTTGTAGAAGAGTTTTATAATCACTTAGAAAAAGTAAACCAGCTAAAAATCAATGTTATTCATTTTTCTGTTTTTATAGATAAGGAAGGGGTACTTTCAAAGTTATTTACCCATCCAAGAATTGAAAGTTCAAAAGATAATTTCTTTAGAAAATTTTTTGGAGGAGCACATGGTTCTCTATCAGAGCAAATTTTTAAAAAAGAAATGTATTTAAAACGAGGTTTTAGAAATTTACCTCTGGCTTGGGGGGCAGATGATCTTGCCTGGTTAGAATTTTCGGATTTTGGTGATTTGTATGGTATAAATGAAGCTAATACATATTTTAGAATTTCTTCAGAAAATATATCTAGGTCTGGTTTTCAAAGTGAAGTAAAGAAAGAAACAAAAAATTCTTTATTTAAATTAATAATTGATGAATATTTATATAAATTTAATAAGGAACAACGCTTAAAATTAATTTTGCATTATCAAAGTTTAAGGTATCGATATCATAAGGTATCACTTAGTTTGTTTCTTAAAATGTGTAAACTTTTTTTAATTGAAAAGGAATACAAAAACATTTATAAAGCAGCACGAAAATTATTAAGTTATTATATAAAAAAATGGAAGAGATGAAATCAATTCTATTAATTATCCCATATTTTGGAAAATGGCCAGTTTGGTTTGATGCTTATTTAGTATCCATATCAAAAAACCCTACAATTAATTGGTTATGCCCTACAGACTGTGAATTGCCTAAAGGTTATCCTAAAAATTTAAAGTTTTTACCAACATCTTTATTTGAACTTAATAGAAAAGTGAATACAATAGTAGAAGCAAAGGTACCCTTAACTCCTCGTAAATTATGTGATATAAAACCAGCTTATGGAGATATATTTAAAAATGAGATTAAAGATTATGACTTTTGGGGAATTTGTGATATGGATATTATTTGGGGAGATATAAGAAAATTTATTACAACAGACATATTATCACAATACGATATTATTTCAAGTAGAAAAGAAGCTATTTCCGGACATTTTAATTTATTTAAAAATTCGGAAAAAATAAATGTTTTGTACAAAAACATAACTAATTATAAATTAATGTTTGAAAAACAAAAATTAGTTGTTTTTGATGAGCAAGTTTTAACAAATTATTTAAAACAAGAAAAAGATTCTTTTAATATTTATTGGCCATCAATTTTATGTAATAAAGAGAGAGGTAGAGACTCTCACCAAGAATATTATTTAGATAAATGGCAATGGCAAAATGGAAAAATGATTGATGTAACCACAAGTAAAGAATTAATGTATTTACATTTTATCAATTGGAAGCGTACTATGAAAACTTGTGAAGTTAAATATATAGATAATCCAACGCAATTTTATTTTTCGTTTAATGGAATACATTATAAACAACATTCAAAAATCGCTCATTATTTTAATAGTTTTAAAAATATCTTTAATGGATATTGGGTCAGAGAGAAAAGAAGGATAAGAAGGTTAAAGTTTAAAAGTTTAAAAAAACGTGTTAAAAGAAAATTGAATTTATAGTTTGGTATATGATTTTAGTAAAAAAAATATTTCATCAGTTATTCAAATATATAGGTTTTTGGTTTCCTTTTATGCTATTCGTTATTATCTATTACAATCAAATTAATTCAAATATTTTTTTAATTGTAGGTAATTTGATAACAGTAATAATAATTTTAAGTTTTTGTGGTCTTTTTAATAATGTAAAGGTTAATTATAGTTTTAAAATAGTTGGCCTTTTTATATTTAACTTTTTAATGTTTATTCAGTTGAGCCATTTTTATTTATTTAATGATAAGATAAGGAGCTCAACAATATTTATTATGTTTGATTCTAATAGGAATGAAACATTAGATTTTTTATTGATGTATTTAGATGGTAATTTAATATTTATGATTGTATTAATGTTAATTACTGTTTTTGCAAGCATCTTATTATTAATACCTACAAAAAAAATAAAAGAAGAAAAATATTACTTTGCCAATAATAAATTTAAAATTAAGTATAAAATTTTAATGCTTATTTGTGCCATAGGTTTTCTTTCTATATACAAAGTGCGTTCAGCAATAATTCCACACGTATTAATAAAAGCAATTATAGATTATAAAGAAAGTAATTTAAAATATAAAATATTAACAAAAGATAGGTTAGGTGGTGAATTTTCAAATGTAATTCATAATGAAAGTTCAGAAAATGAAGTATATGTATTAATTATTGGAGAATCAACAAATCGTAATCATATGCAACTATATGGTTATGAAAGAAATACGAATCCTAATTTAAATAAAATCAGAAATGAACTTTTAATTTATAATGATGTGATTTCACCTCATGCACATACAATTGAAGCTTTGGAAAAATGTTTAACATTATCATCATTTGAATATCCTGAAAAAAAATTTGACGGTACGATAGTGCAGCTTTTTAATAAAGCAAATTTTAGCACATATTGGGTTTCAAATCAAATTCCTTTTGGGGTTTTTGAAACTGGAACGACATTAATATCTAATAATTGTAATGAACAAATCTTTACTAATATACAAAGTGGGAGTAAATCCAATTCGCTTGACGAAAAAATATTTCATCCATTAAATAAGATCCTTAAAAATAAAAAACAAAAAAAATTTATAATTATTCATTTAATGGGAACTCATTCTAGGTATTCAAGAAGATATTCTCAACAGTACGATGTATTTAAAGGTAAAACACAGTCAAGTATCGATTTTAAGGGTGTCAATTTTGATATAATTAATGAATATGATAATGCTATTATGTATAATGACTACATTGTAAACAATATTATTGATTTAGTTAGAGGATTAAACTGTAAATCTTTTGTTTTATATTTATCAGATCACGGTGAAGATGTTTATGATACGGGTAACTTTGTTGGACATAGCGATTCAAAATCTACGAAGCCAATGTACGACATACCATTCATACTTTGGAAATCAACTATTTTTAATGAAGAAGAAAAAGGGCGTTTTACGTTTAATATAAATCGAAAGTTTACTACTGAAGATTTAATGTATTCATTAAGTGATTTATCAAATATTAATTTTAAAGAATTTGATTCAACAAAAAGTATTTTTAATAAAAAATTTAAAGAAAAAGAAAGGTTAATATCAAATAAAAAGAAATATGAAAGTTTTTATGATTTTCAAAAAAAGTAAAAAGCTATTATTAATATTTTTAATCCTTTTTATAAGTGTTTTTGGTGTTTTAAACTATCAAAATCAAATTTTAAGATTAGTTTATCATAACAAAATATGGGTACATAGAGTTAATGAATTGGAAAAATATTCCAAAGCTCGAAATTTTTTTGAAGGAGTTGAATTAGACGTTGTATATGATGTAAAAAGTAAAATGTTTGATGTTCGTCATCCTCCAGCACCATCAATCAGCTTAAATTTATGGAATTATTTTAAATCGGAAAAAATTGATGATAATTTTGGATTTTGGTTAGATTTTAAAAATCTTGATTCAACTAATTTTAAACAATCTTCAAATCTTTTAGATTCCATTACTAAAACTTTAAATATAAAATCAGGTAATATAATTGTTGAATCGGTTAAGCCTGAGTATTTATATGTATTTTCTGAAAAAGGATTTCAAACTTCATATTATTTACCATCAAAATTAAGTGAATTAGATAATAATAATTTAACAGAACAAATTCTTATCATTAAGAATAAAATAATGTTAAATAAAACCGATTATATTTCAGCAAATGCTAAAGATTTTAAAGTTATGAAATTAAATTTTAAAGATTGTAAAATTTTAGTGTGGAACATTATTAATGATCCACCAAAAATTAATAGTTTATATCGATTAAAAATAGCAATAGTAAAATTATATAATAAAATGAAAATTTTAGGTGATGAAAATGTTAAAGTTGTACTTGTTGATTTATAGTTAATATATTTAATTCAAAATTTTAAGAATAACGTAATATACATTTTTATGAAAGTATCAATCCTACACCCATTTACACCTAAAGCAGCTGGAGCAGTTGAAAAAAGTGTGCCTACCTATCACAGTCAGCCGCATTTGTTAGCTATGCAAAAATTAGCAAAACAAGGTTATAGCTGTACCATGGAATATTTTACTTCAAAACTTTTTAAATACAGTTTAAAAAAAGGCAATATAAAATGGAACTTTTTTCCAGTGTCTTTTACCTTAAATGGAGATCATAAAAAATGGAAAAAACAAGTATCTAAAAGTTGTTTAAAAGCATATACTAAAAACACACCCGATGTTACAATTATTAATATGTCTGGGCATTCAAGTCCATTTTCTTATGAATTGTCAAAAATAATTTTAGAAAAAAATAAGAAATATGTAGCAATGCTTGGAGGGCAGCATTATACGGATAATGATATGTTCAGAGCATATTATAAAAACGCTCACCATATTTTGGTGCATACTTATTTGCAAAAGAAACAAATGGAAAACTTGGAGTTGTTTAAGAATAAAGATATACGTGTTTTTCCTTTAGGTGTTGATTGTAATAAATTTATTTCATTAGAGAAGAAGAATATAACTCCTCAATTATTGTATGTTGGTAGAATTGTAGAATGGAAGCGTATTCATTTGGCAATTGAAGCTACTAAAAAATTAGTTGATTCTGGATTTAAAGATGCTGTATTAAATATTATTGGTCCGGTAAGTTCAGAAGTCTATTTTTCTCAATTAAAAAAAATGATTATTGAATTATCTTTAGAGAAAAATGTGTTTTTTTTAGGTCATAAAGAACATGAAGAATTGCCTTATTATTTTCAAAAAGCAGATTTATTTACTTTACCAAGTGATAAAGAAACTTTTGGAATGGTTATGATAGAGGCTATGGCTTGTGGTACACCTGTTGCGGGTATCAATTGTCCTGGCGGTCCTAAAGATGTTATAACAAATGGAGTAGATGGAATTTTGTCAACACCACAAAATTATGCGTCTGATATTTTAAGTTATTTTAATAATAAAGAAAAACAACTTATAATTTCTAAAAACGCAAGGACTAAAGTATTAGAAGAGTATAGTATTGAAGCTACGTATCAAGTATTAAAATCATCAGTTGAGGATGCTTTAAAATAAATTTATGAAACCTAAATATACTGTAATTATTTATACACCACAAGAATTAAATCATTCATCTAATTTTCAGACAGGCTTGTTTGAACTTGAAAAAAAGGGGTTTTTAAATTTAAAAATAAAATTAGGGTTTCATAAAAACAAAGGAGTTACAGAAGTTGCTGAAAAAGGAGCAATAAATAAAACAACTAGATTATTTCAAAAAGCATCATACTATAAATTAATAGATAACCATAGTGGTAAATCAATTTATTTTGCAGTTGATTTATATGATTTTTCAAACCAGTTTTCAACAGTTGCCTTGGAAAAATGTGATTACATTTTTAAAAGAAATTACGAATCAAAGTATATAAAACAATTACCAATTGAAAATCAAAATAAAATTTTTAGGTACGGTTTAAGTTTTGGTGTTCATTCAAAGATTAAGCGTAAAGATTATTTATTCTTTATTAGTTTATTTATTGGTAATTTAACGTTTAAATTAGATAGAAATTTATTGGGTCGATTATATAAAAATTATGTAGCGCAATTAAATCATTGGAATTTTATTAAAACAACTCGGAAAATAGAACGGTTTGAAAATTTTGAAAAGCCTGAAGTGAATTCAATCTTTTTTCAAACGCGTTGTTTTCAGCATGAAGAACAAAAAGATGTAAAAGAAATACATCAACAACGGTATCGAATTATTAAATTATTAAAAAAAACATATCCAAAATTGTTTTTAGGAGGTTTTATACCTTCAAAAATTTCCAATATACTTTATAAAGATGCGCTATCAAATGTTCCAAGTGAACCAGAGCAATACTTAAATGCTTTAAAAAAAGCTAAAATTGTTATCTATACAAGGGGATTAGCAAATTCTCCGGCGTGGAAAATGGCAGAATACCTTTCACAAGGAAAAGTGATTATTGCAGAACCTTTAACAGCTGAATTACCAGTTCCTTTGGTTCATGGTAAAGAAGTTTTGTTTTTTAATACAGATGAAGAATTAATATATAATATAAATAGTGTTTTGGAAAATGATTTATTAGCTAAAGAACTTTCAGAAAATGCAAGGCTATATTTTGAAACACATGTGCATCCTGTAAAAAATGTAAAACGTATATTAAATAGTATGATAATTAATTTTGATAACCATTAATGAATCCAATAATTATTCATCATCGATCTAGTCATCACGCAACAAATTCTGGATATGCGCGTATCATTGATTTTTTGCCAAAAGTTGAGGTTGTAAACGGTTCAATTAAATTTCCATATAGAGTTGCAAAATTGATTAGTAAAAATTCGAATCAACTTTCAGGAAATTACGATACTTCAAGCGTTTTAAAAGAAATTGAGTTATTTAAGCATTTGTCAAATAATAAAAAACAACTGGTTCATTATTTAAACGCCGAACGCGATATAAGACATTTAATAAATTACAAGCAATTTTTTAAAAATACAGCATTTTGTGGAACTTTTCATAAACCAGCTTCAATTTTAAAAGAACAAATTAGTAATACAAAGTATTTAAAAAAATTAGATGGAGCAATTGCAGTTGGGAACAATCAAGTAGACTTTTTAAAGAATTGGTTAAAGATTGAAAATGTCAAATATATACCTCATGGGGTAGATACTTATTTTTTTGTACCGGATCCATTAAAGAAAACAGCGCATACATTACTGTTTGTTGGGCAGCATTTAAGAGACTTTGATACTTTTAATTATTGTATACCTAAAATTGCTGAACAAATTAAGGATTTAAAAGTGAATGTAATTTTGCGAAAAGAATATGTGAAACAAATTCAACCGCATTCTACTATAACCATATTTAATGGTGTTGATGATGTTGCTTTAAGAGCTTTATATCAGCAAGCAAGTTTATTATTTTTACCTTTAAAAGATGTAACTGCATGTAATTCAATTTTGGAAGCAATGGCTTGTGGTTTGCCAATTGTAACATCAGATGTTGGAGGTAATACCACTTATATAAAAGACACAAAAAATTTATTAATTCCACCAAAAGATGTAGATTCATTTATAGAATCAGTAGTTGCTTTATTAAAGAATGAGGAAGAATTGAAAACAATTGGAAATTCTTCAAGAATTAAATCACTTGAATATGATTGGAGAGAAATAGCAAAGCAAATAGAGATGTATTATGAATCAATAGAAGTTTAAAGATAACTTTAGCATTATTGTAATCAATTTAGTTTTAAAAGGTAAGTATTTATTATTATGAATTTTATTATTCGTGTTATTAAAAAAATAGAAAGAATAATTTTCTTTAACAAAATAGAAAACATTGCTAGAAAAGTATCTCATCAAAAGCTTACGTATTTATCACATAGAGCATTGTTATTATTAGGGAAAACAGTAAAAAAAATAGAAAAGAAGAATATTCAAGGGTGTATAATAGAAACAGGATGTGCCTTAGGTGGCAGTTCTATTTTAATAGGGAAGCTTAAAAATAAAGATCGGCAATTTAATGTGTATGATTCTTTTGAAATGATGCCAGAGCCATCTGAAAATGATGGTGAAGATGTTCACAATAGATTCAGTGTTATTAAGAAAGGAGTTTCAAAAGGAATTAATGGTAATTTATACTATGGTTATGAAAGAGACTTGTATAATAAAGTGAGAACTAGTTTTAAGTCTTTTAATGTTGATTTGACTAATGTAAAATTAATAAAAGGATATTATAAAGATACTTTAATCATTAAAGAACAGGTTGCAATGGCTCATATAGATTGTGATTGGTATGATTCTGTTATATTATCTTTAGAAAGAATTGAGCCTCATTTAGTTGTAGGTGGTTTATTAATTATAGATGATTATTATCGTTATTCTGGTTGTAAAAAAGCTGTAGATGAATACTTTAAGAATAAAAAAGAAAATTATATTTTTCTTAATAAAGAACGTTTAGTAATAGAAAAAGTAAAATGATTATGTTTAAAAGAGTATTTATATAAAATATTAGATGTTTAAAATAGTAATTATAAATGCAGTACCAATAAATGGTGGTGATGAGGCTTTATTAAAAGCTACTTTATTGGGGTTAAAGAAACAATTCAATAATCCTTCTATTTTAGTGTTATGCAATAACCCAAATTTATATAAAAAATTCTTTCCTAATTTAGAACTGGATTGGGATTGGGAATACACTCATTTAAAATCTCCAAATTCAGGTTATACATTTCTATTCAAAGTTAAAAGACGTATTAGGCATTTATTAAATAAATTTATAAAGGTTTCATACTACAGTACACTTTCTAGAATGTTTGCTTCTAAAAGTGAAAAAAGGGTATATAAACATTTATCTGGATGTGATAAAGTTATTGTTTCAGCAGGTGGTTATATTCATGATTTTTATGGATATAAAAAAAGAATAGATACATTGGATTTTATTCATTTTCATCTTAAGAAACCATATTTCATTTTTTCTCAATCTGTAGGCCCATTTTGGAAAAAAGAAAACTTTCAAATGTTAAATCGAATTTTTAAAAATGCGAATCAAGTAATTTTAAGGGAGTCCTATTCATTGAATCATTTAAAATCAATTGGTTATAATGATGAAAATGTTACTGTTACAAATGATATCGCTTTTTATCTTTATAAAGATTATGCAAGAAAAGTTGATTGTAATAAAGAACTAAAAAACATTGTAATTAATTTTAGAAAATGGAAATATGAAGATAAGAGTAAAGATAATTTAGAGAAAGCCACATTATTATGTAAAAAACTAATCAATAAAGGCTTTAAATTAACATTTATTTCCACCTGTCAAGGAGTTAAAGGATATGTAGATGATTCTGAATTTGCCGAAAGAATATTAAATAATTTACCCATCGTTTTACAAACACAATGTGTTATATTAAAAGATAAATTTACGCTAAAGGAGCTACTAGAAACCTTAAGTCAGTACGATGGATATATTGGAATGAGATTGCATGGAGCAATTCTTTCCTTATTAGCTGGTATACCTGCATTAAACATAGCATATGAAGATAAAACCTTAGGTATATTTGATTCTTTGGGATTAGAGGATTATTGCTTTTCATATAAAGAAGATATCAATTCATGGTTTTCTAAAGTAGATTTTTTTATAAATAATTATAATAGTTATTTAAACAATATTGATATAATAACTTTAAATGCGAGTAAACAAGTTGAAAAAAACTTTAAGCTGTTAAAATTAAACAGATTATTAAAATGAAAAATAAAATTAATATTGCGCTGTTTTCACCAAATAAAAATCCATATTCTGAAACTTTTATTCAAGCACATAAAAATTATTTAAAAGGTAATGTATTTTACTATTATGGCGAAAATGAAAATATTGAACTGGAAAATTATCCTTCGTTAGCAGGAAAGTATAAGATTTATTTTCTAAAGGCAATTAAAAACATTTTAAAAAAAGAAAGTTCATTTGTGTTAGTACAGCTTTTAAAAAAATCTTTAAAAAAACACCAAATAGATGTAGTTCTTGTTGAATATGGAATGCACGCACAACAAATTTTACCAGCAATTGAAAAATGTAATTTACCTTTAGTAGTTCATTTTCATGGTTATGATGCTTGTAAAAGAGAACTGCTTAAAAAAAATAATAATTATAGGGAAGTTTTTCAATATGCATCAAAAGTAATTGTTGTTTCTACAGTTATGAAAAATCAATTGTTAAGTATAGGTTGCCCACAAGAAAAATTAGTGTATAATGCCAATGCAGCACAATCGAAATTTTTAAAGGTACAGCCTTCATTTAAATCCAATCAGTTTATTTCCGTTGGCAGATTTACGAATAAGAAGGCACCATATTATACAATATTGGCTTTTAAAGAAGTTTTAAAAAAGTATCCTAATGCAAAGTTGTTAATGTGTGGTGATGGTTTATTATTAGAAGTGTGTAAGAATTTAGTTAAGTATCATCAACTTGAAAATCAAATTGAATTTTTAGGTGTAATTTCCTCAAATAAATTGATAGAATTGTTTGAGGAATCGATCGGTTATATTCAACATTCTATTACCGCTAGTAATGGAGATATGGAAGGAATGCCAATTTCTATTTTAGAAGCGAGTGCCTCAGGATTACCAGTTGTTTCTACACATCATGCAGGGATTTCAGATGTGATAGAAGATGGTGTTACAGGATTACTTTGTAAAGAACATGATGTGAAAAGTATGGGGCAAAATATTTTAAAGTTACTAGATGATATTGAGATGGCTAAAAAAATGGGACAAGAAGGAAAGAAACGAATAAAAGCTCATTTTAGTTTTGAAAAACATATTAATGGAATTCAAAAACTTTTAGAAATGTCTTTAAAGCAATAATTGTTTTAATTTTTTGATTAAAATAGAATAAAAAAGTTATTATGAAAATTAGTATCATCACCCCACATTTTAATGATTTTGAAGGCATTCAACAAACACATACGTGTTTGGTAAATCAAAATACGGATCAATGGGAGTGGATAATAGTGGATGATTTTTCTGATATTTCCACAAAAGAATCATTAAAAGCATATTTTAAAGAACACAACAGCACCAATATTAAATTAATATTTAATGATAAAAAAACAAATGGTTCGGTTTGTAGAAATATTGGAATTGACTATGTGACTGCAGAAAAATTGGTTTTTTTAGATTCTGATGATCTAATATCAGAAGACTTTGTTAGTAATAGATTAATAGATGTACAAGATTTTGTAGTATTTAAAAATTCAAATATTTTAGATGAACATGGTAATAATAAACCAGCACCCAATGTTGCGTCTCATTTTCTAAATCACTTCTTACAAGCTAAATTTATTTGGCCAGTAACAGCAATTTTATGGAATAAAGAGTTTTTAATAAAAATTGGGAAATTTAATCCAGATTTAAAACGGTTACAAGATATTGAATTGTCCATAAGAGCGCTTATACTTGGAAAGAATTATAAAGTGATTGATAATAAAGTAGATTTCTTTTATTGTGTTGCTCCAATAGATATTAGCAAAAGACCTGTAAATGTAATTTGTGAATCCGTAGATTATTTAATAACTTATATGCATCAAAATTATACGTTAAGTAAACAGCAGAAAAGTTTGGTAAAAGGATATTATTTTCTCTGTATAAGGTATTTTTATAAATCTAAAAGAAAAGAAGATTTAATGTATGTTCAAAATAGTTTAAAGCTATTTTATAAGCATAAATATTTCAATGTTTTTAGCTATTTAAGAGGATTGATTTTTCTGAAACTATATAGGTTTAATTTAATTTCAAGTGATTTTTTTATTAGATTGAATAGGTACTTTTATAAATAAATGATTTATGGACAGCATAATTAAAACTCCTATAATTCCTATTAAAAAAACATTTGCGAAGGTTAAAGGGGCTCATGAATTAAATTTAGAGGCAATCTGTATTTTTGCAGCAACAGGTTTTTTTTTAGATCAAGATACCTATTGGAAAGATGAGGTTGTTTTAAGACCAGCAACCATAAACACTATAGATGAAAATGGTTTTTTAATTGAAAGTAAACCCTGGTTTCAATGGCATTATAGTCCAAGAAAAATTAGTTTTGAGAATGCGCTGCAAGAATTTACCATGCTGTTTGAAACAATTATTAAGGAGCAAACACAAAATAAGAAAGTAATTTTGCCTTTGTCAGGAGGGTTAGATAGTCGGACACAAGCAGTAGCATTAAGGAACCATCCACAGTTGAAATCTTATAGCTATGCATTTTATGGAGGTTATCCAGAGCATAAAATAGCCAAAGAGATTGCGGAGAAATGCCAGTTTTCATTTCAATCATTTGCTGTTCAAAAAGGATATTTATGGAATTGCATTGAAGAATTAGCAGGAATTAATAAATGCTATTCCGAATTTACACATCCACGTCAAATGGCTTTTATTGATAAGTTTAAAGAGTTGGGCGATGTCTTTTCTTTAGGTCATATGGGTGATTTAATGTTCGATTCTTTTAAATTACCCCAACTTACTTTTGAGGAAGAGGTACAGGAGATTATGAAGCTATTTTTAAAGAAAGGAGGTCTAGAATTAGCAACTTCACTTTGGAATTCTTGGGGATTGGAAGGTACGTTTGAAAATTATTTTGGTTCTCGAATAAGTGATTTATTAAAGGAATTTGATATAGAAAATACAAATTCAAAATTACGCGCTTTTAAAACGCAGTATGCTGTTGCAAGTTGGTCTTCAAATAATTTATCGGTATTTGAAAATGAGCTTCCTATTACGTTGCCTTATTATGATAACCGTATGTGCGCATTTATGTGTACCATTCCGGAAGAATATCTAACCAATCGAAAATTGCAAATAGCTTATATTCAGCAAAATGCTCCAGATTTGGCAAAAATTACTTGGCAAGAAAAGAAACCTTTCAATTTAAATAATTTTCATTTAAATAAGATGCCATATAATTTACCTTATAGGATCACAAACAAGCTTAAAAGAGAATTTAATGGTTTGTTAGGGAAGCCATTTATTCAACGAAATTGGGAATTGCAATTTGTAGGTGAAAATAATGAAAAGCACTTAAAAAAATGGTTGTTTGATTCTAAATTAAAAGAGGTTGTTCCAAAGAAAATTATTCAACAATTCTTTGACGATTTTAAGGATAAGGATGCTGTCAACTATTCTCATCCCGTGAGTATGTTATTGACCTTGGCGTTGTTTCAAGAGAAATTTAATAAATAGTCTTCGACAAGCTCAGACTGACAAAGATGAGAAGAGTAATAAAGGGTCTTCGACAGGCTCAGACTGACAATAACGGAGGGCAATAGTGAGTCTTCGACAAGCTCAGACTGACAAAGAGGAGAAAATTGTGAGTGAGTTGAAGCCTGTCACACTGAGCTTGTCGAAGTGTGGATAAGAAACGAAAAGTTAATCCGGAATTAATAATAGTCTTCGACAAGCTCAGACTGACATTAGAGAAGGGTAATAATGGGGCTTCGATGAGCTAAGACTGACAAGATGAGAAGAGTAATAAAGGGTCTTCGACAGGCTCAGACTGATAATGGAGAGGAAAATAATAGTGAGTCGAAGCATGTCATACTGAGCTTGTCGAAGTATGTTTTCATTAAAATTTCACACCTTGTTCAACTGTAAAATAATAGTATATTTATAGTTTAAAATATGGCAAGCAAAAAAATAAAAATACTTTATACAATCCCTAATTTTGATACTGCAGGAAGTGGTAAGGTGGTTTATGATTTAGTAAAAGGTTTGGATAAAGAAAAGTTTGAACCTGAAATATGCTGCTTTCATAATAGAGGCTCCTTTATGGATGAAATCAAGAAATTAGATGTGAAAGTACACTTATTTTCATTTGCCATTAACTACCGACCCTTTTTTACATTTCCCTTTAGAATTATAAAAACCATTCGCTTTTTTAAAAAGCATAAATTTGATATTATCCATTCTTGGCATTGGAGTTCCGATTTTTCAGAACCTCTAGCAGCAAAGTTAGCTGGTATTCCTTGGGTATTTACTAAAAAATCTATGGGGTGGGGAAATAAAGCGTGGAAATGGCGAAGTGCTTTAAGCTCTAAAATTATTACCATTAATTCAGATATGAAATCATTCTATTCTGGAAAAACACTTAAAAAGATTGAAGAAATTCCATTGGGTGTAAATACCAATTATTATACTCCTTCTTTTAAAGTAAATGAATTGGTATTGAAAGAAAGTAATATAGATTCTAACGATTTTGTAATTGTATCTGTAGTGAATTTGATTCCTGTTAAAGGAATAGAAGTATTGATAAATGCAGTTATTCAATTAGATAATCCAGCTATAAAACTACTTATTGTTGGAAATGATCAAGGAGACTACGCTCATAAATTAAAAAATATAGCAAAAGGAATTTCAACAATCCAGTTTTTAGGAAAAAAAGCAGATGTTAGGCCTTATCATGCCATTGCAGATGTATTTGTTATTCCAACTTTAGCTTTAGGTGAAGGATTACCAGTAGCTCCATTAGAAGCAATGGCTTCGGGTAGTATTGTGATTGGTTCAAATGTAAGTGGTGTAAAAGATATCTTAAAAAAATTCCCAAATAATTTGTTCGATCCCAATAATGTTCAAAGTTTAAAAGAAAGTATTTTAAGGATAATGAACATGAAAAAGGAAGACCATATTCAATTAGAAAAAGAAATGAGAGCTCTTGCTGTAAATGAATATTCCATAGACCAGTTTATAAATATGCATTCTGAATTTTATAAGAATATCATTGCAAAAAAGTAGCAATAATAGGGGCTAAAATTCAAGTTTATTAGAAAGCTTTTTTTAATTAAAATTGTACTATTTTTATAAAAATTAAAATATTGAATAACCCCATTAAAATAGCAGTTTATTCTGGTGTTTCACCAAGTACAACCTTTATTGAACGGTTGATAGGTGGCTTAGCCAAAAAAGGACTTAAAGTGTTCATTTTTGGTCAACAGAATCATAAAAAAACTTCAAGTGAAAATATTTTTTATTTTACCTATAAAAATAAATTAAGTAAATCATTATTTTTAATTAAATACTGTTTTTTATTAAGCCTTTATAAAGGAAAGGAAAAGAAAAGATTGGATAAAATCATTTTAAGTAAGAAGAGAAATTCTAAACTATTAAAAGTTAAGTATTATCCGGTATTATATCATTGTCCTGATATTTTTCATATGCAATGGGCAAAAAGTATTGAAGATTGGATGTGGGTTCAAGAGTTTGGAATGAAATTGATTTTAAGTTTAAGAGGAACTCATGTTACTATAAGTCCTATTGCAGATGAGCGTTGGAAAATAAAATACTCTGAATATTTTCATGAAATTGATGGTTTTCATGCGGTTTCAAAATCCATGTTGAGTATTTCGGAATTGTATGGAGTGGAGTTTTCAAAAATGAATATTGTAAAGAGTGGGTTAGATTTAAGAAGGTTACCATTTAATTCTAAAACTAAAAAAAGTGGTTTGGTGAGAATTATTTCTATTGGTCGAAATCATTGGGTTAAGGGATATACTTATGCATTAAAATGTATGAAGTTTTTAAAGGAAAAGGGAATTGATTTTCACTATACAATTGTAGGTGTTGATACTAATGAAGAGTTGTTGTATCAACGATCTCAGTTTGGATTAAAAAATGAAGTTTCGTTTATTGATAAAATGTCTTTTGAAGAAGTTTTAAAAAAGATATCAATGTCAAATGTTTTATTATTGCCAAGTGTTGAGGAAGGGATTGCCAATGTGGTACTTGAAGCTATGGCATTGGGAACTTTAGTTGTATCCACTGATTGTGGAGGAATGGATGAAGTATTGACTAATAATGAAAATGGATTTATAGTTCCAATAAGAGATGCTGAAGCTATGGCTGAGGCATTACATACAGTTTCTGACTTATCATTAGAAAACTATAATAAAATTACCAAAGCTGCTAGAGCTTTTATTGAAAAACAGCATAGTCATAAAAAAATGATACAAGAAATGAATGAGCTGTACAAACAAGTTATAAATAAGTAGGAGATGAGAATAGGATTGGTGTTACCTAAGGTTCCTGCATATTCAGAAACCTTTTTTTTAAACAAAATAAAAGGGTTGGAAAAACATGGCCACTCTGTAGTTGTTTTTGTGAATAGTTCTGAAAAACGACAAAATAGTTCTTTTAAGGTTAAAGTTGCTCCAAAACTATATGGAAATAAACTAAAAGTAGGAATTGTTAGTATATCAAAATTGTTATATGCTTTCTTGTTTCATTTTAAAGGAAGTTTTCGTTTGTTTAAGTTGTTGCGAAAAGATGGCATGAGTTTTTTACAAAGTATAAAAAACATCATCAGTAATGTTCATATATTATCGGAGACATTGGATTGGTTGCATTTTGGTTTTGGAACAATGGCGTTGAATAAAGAATATGTGGCTAAAGCAATTGGAGCAAAAATGGCAGTAAGCTTTAGGGGGTTTGATATTGGCATGTATCCTTTAAAAAATCCTAATTGTTATGCTAAGCTTTGGGAAAATGTAGATAAAATTCATGTGATTTCAAATGATATTGAAGAATTGGTTTATAAAAATGGGTTTAATGGAAAAGCTTCGATTGTAAAAATAACTCCTGCAATTGATACCACTTTCTTTAAAAAGCGAGCTCAACAAGTTACAACAGTTCCTACGAATTTTATTACAATTGCTCGCTTGCATTGGAAAAAAGGATTGGTTTATACCTTAGAAGCGTTGGCAATATTAAAAAAAGAAGGAATTCCGTTTCATTATACCCTTATAGGTGATGGAACAGAAATGGAAAGATTGAAATTTGCAGCCTATCAATTAGGTATTAGTAACCAAATAACTTTTAGTGGTAAAATCCCACACGAATCTATAAAAGATAAATTACAAAATTCAGATGTATACCTTCAATATAGTATTCAAGAAGGTTTTTGCAATGCAGTTTTAGAGGCGCAAGCAATGGGTTTATTGTGTATAGTATCAGATGCGGAAGGCTTATCAGAAAATATAATTGATAAAGAAACAGGATGGGTGGTACCTTCGTGCAATCCAAGATTATTAGCTAATAAAATAAAAGAAGTAATTAGATTAGAAGAATCAGAGAAAAAAAGTGTTTCATTAAATGCTCAAAAAAGAGTAAAAGAACATTTTAATCTTGAAAAACAACAACTTGAGTTTGTGAATTTTTATATTTAGTTGTTTAAAAATGTTGTGGTATAATTAATATATACCGTCACTTCGAGTGACTTTCAGAAGTAAAACGGAGGAAATTGTATCGAGAAGTATCGTGCAAGTTCTCGATACAACCTCGCACACTCGGTCACTCGAACTGACGGAAAGTGCGTCACTTCGAGTGGTATTTCGAAGTGAAACGGAGAAATAGTGTATAGAGAAGTATTGCGTTTGAGTTCTCGATACAACTTCGAATACTTTGTCACTTGAACTGACTTAAAGCACGTCACTTCGAGTGGTATTTCGAAATGGAATGAAGAAATAGTATACTGAGAAGTATTAGGTGCAAGTTCTCGATACAACCTCGCACACTCGGTCACTCGAACTGACGGAAAGTGCGTCACTTCGAGTGGTATTTCAAAATGGAATGGAGAAATAGTATACTGAGAAGTATTAGGTGCAAGTTCTCGATACAACCTCGCACACTCGGTCACTCGAACTGACGGAGGCGAGAAGTATTGCGTGTGAGTTCTCGATACAACCTCGCACACTCGGTCACTCGAATTGACGGAGGCGAGAAGTATTGCGTGTGGGTTCTCGATACAACCTCGCATACTCGGTCACTCGAACTGACGAAAAGCACGTCACTTCGAGTGGTATTTCGAAATGGAATGGAGAAATAGTGTATCGAGAAGTATCGTGCAAGTTCTCGATACAACCTCGCACACTCGGTCACTCGAACTGACGGAGGCGAGAAGTATTGCGTGTGAGTTCTCGATACAACCTCGCATACTCGGTCACTCGAACTGACGGATTCGAGAAGTATTAGGAGTGAGTTCTCGATACAACTTTGAATACTTTGTCACTTGAACTGACGGAGGCGAGAAGTATTGCGTGTGAGTTCTCGATATAACCTCGCATACTCGGTCACTCGAACTGACGGAGGCGAGAAGTATTGCGTTTGAGTTCTCGATACAACCTCGCACACTCGGTCACTCGAACTGACGGAGGCGAGAAGTATAAGGTGTGAGTTCTTGATACAACCTCGTATACTCGGTCACTCGAATTGACGAAACTGCGAAGTATTATTTAACTTGCGAAAAATATCCATAAAACCTACTGTTCCAATTAGGTTCTTTTATATTTGTATAAAAAGATTACGTTGGAAATGAAAATTGAGTTTGAATGGATATTTTAAAACATTATTTTCGTAAACCTAACAAGTTTCTAAAACCTGTTAGGTTATAATTTTATAAAACTAAATGCTATTTAAATTCTTAAAATACATATCACCAACAAATTATTTCAATTTAGAAAGAAATAACAGTACTACTATATTTCCAGAATGGGATGCCTTACCTAAAAATATACAAGGGCAAATAAAATTAAATAAGGCTTATAGTAGTTTAGAAATAAGTAAATTAGATGGTTCATATCAGGCTATTCAAAAAGGGTATATTGGAAATGTAAAAACAATTAATTTTGAAACTCCTATTCCCATAGAAGATGAATACCGTTTTATACGAAGCTATTTTAATAAATTATGGGTGTACTATACCTTTCTACTTCGTCTACTTACTTTTCACAATCCATTTAAAGAGTTTCAAGCGTTTTTTAACACAAGAAAAGTAAATCAAATAAACGTATTTACGACGTATTTAAAATATCCAGAATGGGATAATTTTAATAGTAAAATAGTGAAGCAACAGCCTAAAGTGAGTGTCATTATTCCTACGTTAAACAGGTATACTTATTTAAAGGATGTGTTAAACGACCTAGAAAAGCAAGACTATACTAATTTTGACGTTATTGTTGTTGATCAATCTGAGCCTTTTCAAGAATTATTTTATAAAGAGTTTTCTTTAAAATTACGCGTAATTCGTCAACAAGAAAAAGCATTATGGTTGGCAAGAAATACGGCAATTAAAACTTCAAATGCTGATTTTTTATTGCTTTTTGATGATGATAGTAGAGTAGCAGCTGATTGGATTACAAACCATTTAAAGTGTATTGATTTTTTTAATGCTGAAATATCATCAGGTACTTCCATATCTGTAGTAGGCGCAAAAGTTCCAGATTCGTATCGGTATTTTAAACTATCTGAGCAGATCGATACAGGGAATGTACTTATTAAAAGAGAAGTGTTTAAAAAAATAGGTTTGTTCGATAGACAATTTGAGAAACAACGTATGGGCGATGGTGAATTTGGATTACGGGCCTATTTGGCAGGTTTTTTAAATATTTCCAACCCAACTGCAGAGCGCTTGCACTTAAAAGTTGAAACTGGAGGATTACGACAAATGGGTAGTTGGGATGGATTTAGACCTAAAAAGTGGTTTGCTCCACGACCTATTCCAAGTGTGGTGTATTTGTTTAGAAATTATTTCGGGAATACATTAACACGTTATGCCTTATTGAAAGCGGTTCCTCCGTCATTAATTCCATATAAATATAAAGCAAATGTAAAAATGATGTTGTTGGGGTATGTGCTTTCTTTATTATTATTTCCTTTGGTGTTGTTACAGGTTTGGAAATCGTGGAAATTAGCAAGTAAAAAATTAACGGAAGGAGCTAAAATTGAAAAGTTATAATAAAATAGCACCTTAAATTGTAAATTTTTAGAATGACACAATTAAAATATTTTTTTTCGGACATTAATAGAGTGTTAGGTAAAAGAAAAGCTAGAATTATCCATATTTGGATGAGTAGAATTTTTGTGGGAATTTTTTTATACAGATTCGAAAGGAGTTTATTTTTAATCTTTAATAATATTTACGGAGTTTTGAGAATTCCGTTGATACCATTGTTTTATTTATTACAAGCATATTCTAATATTGATATCCATTATAAAGCGAATATTAAAGGAGGATTATTAGTTTTACATCCTTCTTTAGGAATTGTAATTTCAGGTCAGGTAAGTATTGGTAAAAACTTGACTTTAACAGGAGGTAATTTGATTGGTTCAAAAGTAAACTGTGAGAAAGGTTCATTTGTAATTGGTGATAACTGTACGTTTGGAGGCAATGCAACGCTTATTGGCCCTTTAGTTTTAAGTGATAATATTAGTGTAGGAGCTTCAGCATGTGTTGTAAATAATTGCCTTCAAAAAAATAGTATTTTAGTGGGTGTACCTGCAAAAGAAGTTTAATAACTTAATAAATGAGTTCTAAAAAAATACTAATTGTAACCTCTGAATTTCCTCCACAACCAGGAGGAATTGGAAATCATGCTTATAATTTGGCGCAGCAACTTCAATTAAATGATTTTAGTGTTACCGTTTTAACCGATGTACGATCAAAAGACGGTTTTGAGGAGCAGCAATTCGATGCTAATTTGCCTTTTAAAGTAGTTAGAACTAAACGTTATAAAATAATTGGATTTACTTATTTAAAACGCATAATAACTTACAAAAGATTGGTGGCGAAAAGTAAGTTGGTTTTAGCGTCGGGGAAGTTCTCATTATGGTTAGTTGGTTCAGATCCCTTTTTTAATAAGTTACATGCATATGCTGTAATTCATGGTAGCGAGTTAAATTTAAAAGGATTCAATAAAAGGTTAACAGATAGCGCATTGTTAAATTTTAATACAATTATTGCTGTTTCAAATTATACAAAGTCTTTAATTGCACATGTTAAGCAATCTAATGTAATGGTAATTCCAAACGGATTTAACTTAGAAAACAGTACTATAAAAACTTCAAAAAAAGTACCATTCACTACTATAGAATCTCCAATATTAATTACAGTAGGAAACGTATCAGAACGTAAAGGGCAATTAAATGTAATTAAAGCCTTGCCATTATTGATTGAAAAATATCCAAAAACACACTACCATATTGTTGGAATTCCAACGGAACAAAATGGATTTATGGAAATTGCTAAAAAGTTAAAGGTTGAAAGTCACCTTACTTTTCATGGCCAAGTAAGTCAACAAAAAAAACTACAGTTACTCAAAGAGAGTACTATATTTGTAATGCTGAGCAATAGAACACAAAGTGGTGATGTTGAGGGATTTGGTATTGCAATTTTAGAGGCGAATGCCTTAGGATTACCAGCCATAGGATCTAATGATTGCGGAATTGTTGATGCTATTAACGAGGGAGTTTCAGGTGAATTGGTACATCCAACGGATATAAATGGATTTGTGCAAAAAGTGGCGCAAGTTTCCTCTAATTATAAAGCATATCAAGTAGGTGCAAAAGAATGGTCTTCTGAATTTAGATGGGAGGTTGTCATAAAAAATTATATAAACATTTTTGAGTAAGTTATTAATTATATCGCATACAGAACATTATTTAGATGCCAACGGAACCATTGTAGGATGGGGCTCAACGGTTACTGAAATTAATTATTTAACCGAAATTTTTGATGAAATAATACATATAGCACCATTTTTTAAAGATAAAGCACCAAAAAGTTCAGTTGCCTATAATTCTAAGATATCGTTTATTCCTTTAAAACCGTCTGGAGGTAAGTTTTTTGGAAAGTTTACTATTTTAAGCAATGCGCCCTATAATTTGTGGCAAATACATAAAGCGCATAAAAAAGTAGCTATTATTCAATTTAGAGCACCAACTGGCATAGGATTGTATGTATTGCCTTATTTGAGATTTATAAATAGGAAACCTTACTGGGTAAAGTATGCTGGTAATTGGATGGGAGAACGTTTACCGTTAGGAAATAGATTTCAAAAATGGTGGCTTCAAAATATGTTGGAAACTACAACAAAAGTTACTCTTAATGGAAATTGGGACGGTGTTGGTATAAATAAATTGGCATTTGAAAATCCTTGTTTATCAAAAGAGGACAGGGAGTTAGGTTTACAGATTGTGAATAATAAATCGATTGATAATAACTACAATTATTGTTTTGTTGGTGGGTTGAATAAAAACAAAGGAATAAAAGAATTTGTGGAAGTCTATAAAAATCTGCAACATTCGAAATTAGGAAGCTTACACATAGTTGGAGACGGTGTATTAAGAAAAGAGTTGGAAAAGGAAGCGCTCACTTCCAAAAATGAGATTATTTTTTACGGGTATTTACCTAAAAATAAAATTGTTGAAATTTATAAAAAGTGTAATTACATAGTATTGCCCTCAAAAAGTGAGGGCTTCCCAAAAGTAATTGGAGAAGGAATGAATTACGGTTGCATTCCAATTGTTTCCGATATTTCTTGTATAGGTCAATATGTACAAAATAACTACAATGGCTATTTAATACATCCCCTAACTAAAGATAAATTAAGCAGTGTTTTGTTGGAAAGCTTGTATAGTTTGTCTGTTGATTCCAAAGAATATATGGAAATCAATTATAAATTAGCTCAAAAATTCACCTATCAGTATTATTTAAATAGGATTCAAAAAGAAATAGTGGGTTAAGGCTTGCATAAAAACTTATTTCTGTAAATTTGAAATGGTGATTTTAAATATTTTAATTACTGCATTTATAAAACGAACCCTTGATAAACAATAAAACATTTAAAAGTAATTATATACTAGTACTGCTTCATGTGGGCTTGGGTGTTTTGATGTTATTGGGAGGCATTTCTAAAATGGTGTCATTAGCGGTTGTTTTATTAGGGATTATAAACATTATAAAATCAAAAAACGACGGTAACCAAGCAATTTATTGGAGTGCTTATATGGTGGGAGCTGAGGTTTTGTATAGAATGTCTGGAGGTACTTTTTTATATGAATTACCAAAATATTCCATCTTATTATTTTTAGGGTTGGGGTTATATATTGAAAAAAAACGGCATCATGTTTCCGTATCCTATTTTATAATAATATTACTTTTATTAATAGGGATTGCTTTTATGGATATTCCTTTTAACGAGTCGATTCGAAAAGCAATTGCTTTTAATTTAAGCGGCCCTATATTGTTATGCGTTTCGGCTGTTTATTTTTATAAAAGAGAAATGTCTATTTCAAAGATATTGGATGTCCTGTTTTATATGTTGTTGCCTATTATTTCAATGGCAGTATTGCTGTATTTTAAAACCCCAGATTTTGAAAAAATTAGATTTAGTAGCAACGCCAATTTTGCTACTTCTGGAGGGTATGGACCTAATCAGGTGGCAACAATTCTTGGTTTGGGAGGTTTTATTGTAGCAGTACATTTATTTTTTAAAAAAAGGATTACTTCTTTGTATCTACTTGATTTGTTTTTGCTTTTATACATTGTTTATAGAACCTTAATTACATTTTCAAGAGGAGGTATGATAACCGTAATTGTTGCGTTAATTGCATTTACATTTTTTTACATTTTGGCAAGAAAGGATACCATAACCCAATTGGTTAAATATGTGAGTCTTATTTTCTTATTTGGAATCGCATTGGTGGTATATACGGCCGATTTAACGGGAGGTATGATTATCAATAGATACACCAATAAAAATGCTGCTGGAATAGAGAAAAAGGATTTTAGTACAGGAAGGATTGATTTATTTAAGAGCGAATTGGAAAATTTTTATGAGCATCCTTTTTTTGGTATTGGTGTAGGAGGTTCCAAGTATGATCGTTTGGAAGAAACAGGTGTTTTAGCCGCTTCGCATAATGAAGTGAGTAGGTTGTTCAGTGAACATGGAATGATTGGATTGATTGTATTAATACTGTTGCTGCTAATTCCGGGACATCATATTTTAAATCAGCCTTATTTGGCACGGGCTTTTTTAAGTGCTTTTTTAATATTTTGGTTTTTAACTATTAATCATTCGGCTATGCGGATTGCGTTTCCAGCATTTATTTACGGATTGAGTGTTGCTGTTATTAGTTTCAAATCAAAAGAAAAATTAAACGATTAATTGAGTTTTATAACGAATTGAAAAAAATTGTTTACATAGGAAATAATTTGAGTGGTAAAAATCCTACCACACTTATTCAACTTTCAGCAATGTTAGAAGAATTGGGTTTTAAGACATTTATATATTCAAATAAAAAGAATAAACTTAGTCGTTTAATCGCTATGTGTTTAGGAGTTCTTAAACACAGAACATCCAATTACCTTTTAATAGATACTTATAGCACAACTAACTTTTATTATGCATTATTGGTATCGCAATTAGCACGATTGTTATCCATTCCATACATTCCAATTTTACACGGAGGCAACTTACCACATAGGTTAAAGGTTCATCCTAAATTATGTAACCTTATTTTTAACTATGCATATGTTAATGTTGCTCCATCTAATTATTTGTTTAGCAATTTTAAAAAAGCGAGCTTTAATGTTCAATTTATTCCAAATGCAATTAGTTTAAATAATTATAAGTTCAAAGAAAGGTATAAAATAGAACCTAAACTTTTATGGGTACGAGCTTTTGATAAAATATACAATCCAAAACTCGCAGTAGAGGTGTTGGCTTTATTAAAAAAACAATATCCTAACGCCAAATTATGTATGGTAGGTCCGGATAAAGATGGTTCTATGGAAGAAGTAAAAAGCTTGGCTAAAAAACTGAATATTATTAATTCTTTAGAAATTACCGGTTTATTGTCAAAAGAAGCATGGATAGAGAAGTCGAAAGATTTTGATATTTTTATAAATACAACAACCATAGATAATACGCCCGTAAGTGTAATTGAAGCTATGGCTTTGGGTTTGCCAGTAGTTTCAACAAACGTTGGAGGCATTCCTTATTTAATAAAGAATAATGAAAACGGTTTTTTGGTTGAAAATAGGAATGTTCCAGAAATGGCAGATAAAGTATTAGAGATACTTAAGTGTCCTAATAAAGCTTATGCGAATGCACAAAATGCAAGGAAATTAAGTGAGAGTTTTGATGTTCAACTAGTTCAAAAACAATGGAGTAATTTACTAAAATGATATTTTCAAAAGTTATTTTTAATTTAGGACAAAAGCTAAGAAATCCATCTTTGGAAAATTGGCTTACTTTTCTGAAAACGTCCGAAAAATGGTCTATAGACGAACTCGAGGTATATCAATTACAACAGTTAAAAAAATTAGTTGAAGTAGCATATACAAACTCAAATTTTTACAACCAAAAATTTAAAGAACATGGAGTAAGTCCTTCAACCATTGAAATACTAAAGGATATTGAAAAGCTGCCAATTATTTCTAAAAAAGAGTTGTTAAATTTCAATGAAGAGATCTCTACAAAAGGTAGTTTTAAAAAGTTGTTTAAAGCAAATACTTCTGGAAGTACTGGAGATTCTTTAAAATTTAAGAGAGAAGAATCGGCCGATTCGTTTAATAGAGCAAGTATTTTTAGAGGATATTCCTGGTATTCAGTAAAACCTTGGGAGCGCAATGGTTATTTTTGGGGATTTAATTTTTATGGAGTTTCTAAAATCAAGACTGAATTTTTGGATATGCTTCAGAATAGATTTAGGCTTTTTAGTTATCATAAAAAAGAACTAGATGCTTTCAGTAAAAAATTGAATAAAGCCACATATTTACACGGCTATTCCTCCATGATTTATAATTTAGCAAAGTATATAAATGCGCATCACCTGAAATTAGATTCCAACTTAAAAATGGTAAAAGGGACTTCTGAAAAAATATATGAATCGTATCAAAATGAAGTTGAAAAAGCATTTGGATTGAAAATGATAAGCGAATATGGTGCAGCTGAAACGGGAATAATTGCTTTTGAATGTCCAAGTGGAGCGATGCATATAAATATGGAAGGAGTATTGGTTGAAGAATTGGATAATGAAATAGTGGTAACAAATTTGCAGCAACTGGCATTTCCTATAATTAGGTATAAATTGGGAGATTACGTAAAACTGGCGCCCAAGGAGAAGATCTGTTCTTGTGGTATGAAACATAGAATATTGGAAGAAGTAACAGGGAGAATAGGATCGCTGGTTTATGGAAAGGAGCACACTTATCCAAGTCTTTATTTTTATTATATTTTTAAAAATCTTGCAAAAAATGGAATGGAATTAACCTACCAAGTTGAGCAGCATAAAAAAGGTAAACTTATTTTTTTAATTGAACAACAGCTTTCTGAAATTGATTTGAAACTGGTTAAAAATGAAATTTATAATTATTTTAAAGAGGATGTGGATTATTCCATAGCGCAATTGAAAGAACAAGTTTTAAAAGATAAGAAGCATCAAAGTTTTATTTCAAGCATAGATTAGATGGAGCAGTTAGTATCTATAATAACGCCAAATTACAATTGCGATCAATTTATTGAGCAAACGATTAAAAGCGTGGTAAACCAGACGTATAAAAACTGGGAGTGGATAATTGTAGATGATTGTTCTACGGATAATTCTGTAGAAATTATTCAAGACCACTGTAAACAAGATTCCAGAATTAAACTCATAAAATCAGAAAGTAATTCAGGGCCTTCAAAGTGCCGGAATAAAGGGATACAATTGGCAACTGGCAGGTATTTAACTTTTATAGATTCGGACGATATTTGGTTGCCAGATTTTTTAAATACGTCCATAGCTTTTGAAGCTAATAGTGAAGGGTTTGTTTTTGCATCATATCATCGTTTTGATGAACATATGAATCCAAAATATAAGGACTTTCTTGTACCTGAAAAAGTTACCTATCATGATATTTTAAAAACAAATTCTATTAGTTGTTTAACTGCATTTATAAATATAAATAAACTTGGGAAGTTATACATGCCCGATGTTCTTTATAGACAAGATATGGGACTATGGTTACAATATTTAGAAAAAGTAGAATTTGCTTATGGAATTCAAAAACCACTAGCAATTTATAGAATTAGAAAGCGGTCGCATTCTAGGAATAAGTTTAAATTATTAAAGCATCAATGGAGCTTTTACAGACAGGTAATTCAATTGTCTGTAATAAAGTCTGCTTATTATTTTATTTCTTGGATGTTTTTAGGAATTCGTAAATACTATATGTAACTATTTAAAGGAAATAAAGTATATTTGTTATTAAAATTTACTATAAATGCCGGTAAATAAGCCCCAATTTACAATTTCGGAGCGGAAATTGTTTTTACGATTGTTTGATGTAGTTTTTGCAGTCCTAGGGATAGTATCATTGTCTTATATTTTTGATTTTCATTATTTTAAAATAGAACCTAGTACATTTACAAAATACATAGTTGTCCTTTCTATGTATATATTATTATTTGGTCAAATATTTGAAATGTATAATTTGCGTGTGGCCAATAACCGTTATTTAATTTTAAGAAGTACGCTGTTAACGGGTGTTTTAACAACATTATTTTACGTGTTTACACCAATTTTAACTCCAGAACTCCCTGAGAATAGAATTCAAATATTGTATTTCTTTTTAGGAATTACCATTCCTATATATATATGGAGAACCTTATACATTCTACTCATATTTTCACCTGTATTTTTTAATAGAATATTAATTATAAGTTCGTCCAAAGAGAATATTTTAAAATTAATTAATTTAATACATAAAAGCGCACCCGAAAATAAAATTGTAGGTTATATAAGTCCGGAGAAAATAGATGGTTTATCTTTCCAATACTATAATAATAAGGAATTAGAATTGGCTGATGTAATAAAAAATGGACATACAACAGAAGTTGTAATAGATAGTTTTGAATCATCTAATTTTATTTCAAGTTTTACGCCTCAATTAATTTCTTTATTTAAAAAAAGCTATAAAATTTCAAGTTTTGAAAAATTTATAAGTAGCATTACCAATAGGGTTCCAAAGGCTTATTTAAATGAAAATTTTTACAACTACATTAGTTTTAGTAAAAGCCAGGAAAATAGAATTTACTTATTGTTACATCGAATTTTTGATGTGGTAGGATCGTTTATGGGATTGTTATTTCTATTGATATTAATTCCATTTATTTTTCTTGGAAATTTAGTGGGAAATAGAGGGGCATTGTTTTATTTACAAGAACGTGTTGGGAAAGCGGGAGCTAATTTTAAGATAATTAAGTTTCGTACGATGATTAAAAATGCTGAAAATGGCGAAGCTGTTTGGGCTGTTAAAGATGATGCTAGAGTTACAAAATTTGGAAAATTTTTAAGAAGAACACGATTGGATGAAGTTCCTCAATTTATCAATATTTTTAAAGGAGATATGAGTATTATTGGTCCGCGTCCTGAGCGTCCCGAATTTGTTGAGGAATTAAGTGAAAACTTTCCTTTTTATACTATTAGAAACGTGATTAAACCTGGTTTAACTGGTTGGGCACAAGTAGAATATCCTTACGCAAGTACCAAACAGGAACAATACATAAAACTTCGATACGACCTATACTATATAAAAGAGCGTAGCTTATTAATGGATTTTAAAATAATAATTAAAACTGTGAGTACCGTACTATTTTTTAGAGGTACTTAATACTTTTTTTCCCGTATAAAAAATATAAAAATAACGCAGTCCTAAAGCTATTAAAAGAGGTGCGATTGCTATATTATAAACTTGAATTTTAAATAGCCAAATAAGTACGGAGATTCCTAATAATAGTAGTAAAAACAAATGATAGTTGCCAATCCATTGAGGTAATTTAGCTTTTAACATATAAAAAGCAACAATGGTGTTTGGTGCAAAAGCCCAAAGGAAATTTAAATTTTTATATGTAGCAGTATGGTCTGTTGCAAACCAAAGTAAGAGCACTGCTATTCCTATAATGCCAGTAATTAAATGTAACGAAAAGTCTAACCATCTAGATCGTTGCTTATTTCTAAAGTTTTTAAATGTTATAAAACCAACAATTAAACTTAGTATCGTTAAAATAGAAATTGGAGCTGTTAAATAACTAAACAATAAATTAGAATTGGTTTTATTAGAATTTAAGAATGTTTTTGTAGCTAAAACTAACGGTTCGTTGGTATTTCCAATCTTAATAGTTGCATTGTCCATAGCCTGAAAAATATAATCAGGTAAAAACTTATATTCGTCTTTTGTGGCTGTTCTGTCTATAACAGATCCCAATGCTAAATCTATTCCAAATTTCCCCCATTTTTGATCTACTGTATAGTCTGCAATTAAATCTCTATGGGTTTTTGAAGAGGTTATATGATCATTATTAAAATGAACTTTTTCTTTTAAAATAGTTTTTATTACGGCCTCAATTTTTGTGGAGCAGTTGTCATAAAAGAAATCATATTGATAATCTCTGTTTTGCGGTTTGGCATTGTTTTGTAAAAAATCATAAAAAGCCTGCAGTTCTTCAGGTTTTAAATTCAATACCTGCGATTTTACCCACCTGTTTTCGTACTTATAAACCCTTAAAAAATAGCTAAACGGTGAAGTTGAGAGTTGATAAGTTAATTTTCCTTTTGCAAAATTTAAATAAAAATTAGGCGCATTAAAATTGAAAGTTCCATAATTATAAATTTTATCGATTTTCAAAACGGGATCCGAAATTCTAAAAGCACTATGACCGAAAGCTGTAAAAAGCTGTGCTCCAGGGCCACAAGTTATAACGCTAACTTCCGCTTTTTCTGAAAGCTTTTGAGAGTAGGTTACAAACGAAATAAGGATAACAATAAAAGAACAGAACTGTTTAATTTTCATAATTAATTAAAGTTTTCAAAATTTACTTTTATTGAAAAAATATTAGAATAAAGAGCACTTCCAACACTACCAATATTTGTTAAAGCATAATCTATTTGAATACCTTTATAATTAAAGCCCACCCCAAAATTTGGTTGAAATGAGGTTTCTTCGGTAAAATCGTATTGTAATTCTTTTTGAAAATTTCCAAAACCAAGTCTTAAATAAACAATCTTGGTATAATCTAGCTGAAAACCAATTGCTGGATCAATACTAACAAAATCGGTTGAAATGATATCGTTTGTTTCAGTAAATCTTAAATTTAAATCCAGTTCACCTAATAAATTAAAATCTTTACCAACTTTGAAATAACGAGCAACTCCTAATTGCGCTTTTGGTAAGGTTATTTCGGTAGTTTCGGGTAATTCTTGATTCTCGTCTGGAATTGCATTTTGAATTTTTTCAAATTCTTTTTCATCAATATTCCACGAATTAAAAGTTGTGGTAATATCTCTTAGCATTAAACCATATTTCCAGTCATTTTTTTCATATTGAAAACCAGCATCTAACCCAAAACCCCAAGAAGTTGCAAAATCTCCAATAATTCTTCGTACAATTTTGGTGTTTAAACCAGCAGATAATCCTTCAACTCCTAATTTTCGGGCATAAGATAAATTTAACGCATAATCTGCTGCAGAAAACAAACTTATATTATTGTAGTTAATATTTCCTTGGCTATCAATTAATTGTGTGGTGTTTAAGATGTCGTCAACACCAAATCGGATTAAAGAAACACCTACACTACTATTTTCATCAACAGGCATTGCAAAACCTACATAATCATATTTTGCAATTCCTTCAAAATAATCGGCATGCATAATGGCACCTTCATAATCGGTTATTTTTGTTAACCCGGCCGGATTCCAATAAGCAGAATTTACATCATGGCTACTTGCAACAACAGCTTTACCCATTCCAAAAGCCGCAGCGTCTACACCAATATTTAAAAATTCATTTGAATATTTACGTACAGATTGTGCAGAAACCAATTGAACCGCGAATATTAAAAAAAGAAAATAGTTTTTCAAGATGATTAATTTTAAACGAAAGTAAAAAAACTTTACAAGTTTATGGTAAATTTTTAAGAAATAATAAGATTTATAAATTCCAAAATTCGATTTTCACTCCAATATAAATCTTCACCAAAAACAGAAGAATTAAATCCTACGTGACCGCCATATTTAGAAACTTCAAAATAAAAATTAGTGTTGTTTTTGGCTTCATTAAAAGGGTGGCAACTCTCTGAAAGAAAAGAATCGTCTAAGGCATTAATGAGCAAGGTTGGAATTGTAATGTTATTTAAAAATTGTTTGGAACTGCATTGAGTCCAATAATCTTGAGCGTTTTTATATCCAAAAAGAGGAGCGGTAACCAAGTTATCAAAATCATTAAAATTTTTAGCCTTTAATATAGCGGTTTTATCGAGTCCGCAGTTTGGAAATTTATCTAATTTAAATAATGCTTTTTCCTTTAATGTTTTCATAAACCTTTTTAAATATATTTTGTTGTGCCAGCCAGATAAACTATTGGATGAACCTTCTAAATCGCAAGGTGTTGAAATAGCAACGGCGCCTTTTATTTCTTTAGGAAAATGAGTTGTTTCTCCCATATATTTTAACGAAATATTTCCTCCCATACTATAACCCAACAATACCAAATTTTTATAATTATAATTTTTTAAAATATAATTTATAATTAAGGATACATCATCCGTTTTTCCGCTATTATATGAATACGGATGATTGTTATCTTCTCCGCTACAACCTCTAAAATTAACAGCTACACAATCAATATTGTTTGAGTTTAGAAAATTTATAGCCGACACAATGTACTTCGATTTTGAACTTCCTTCCAATCCGTGTAACGCAATTACAAGTGTTTCCGAATTGTTAATAGAAAAATCTAAGTCAATAAAATCTTTGTCTTCAGTAAAAATTCTTTTTCTGGAATAAGAAATGGTTTCTTTGTAAAAAAGTGTTTTATAAACGGTATTAAAATGATTGTTTTTAAACAGAATTGAAGGTTGGTAAGTGGAATTAATTATGGGCATTTATGATACTATTTAAAAAAGAAATTTAAATTAACTTACTTAAAACATTTTGTTAAATTTACTGAAATTTTAAAAGATGAACCTAAAAAAATACATTCCAAATTTATTAACACTATTAAACTTATTATCTGGAACAATAGCTGTTATTTTTGCTGTAAATAATGAGTTAGTAATTGCTGCATATTTGGTTTTTTTAGGAATCTTTTTTGATTTTTTTGACGGATTTGCAGCAAGATTGTTAAAAGTTCAAGGAGAATTAGGGAAACAATTAGATTCTTTAGCCGATGTTGTAACAAGTGGTGTGGTGCCGGGAATTGTAATTTATAAATTACTTCAAACTAAAAATTCAATAGAACTATTTAACACCGAACTAATTTCATGGAAATCAAAAGATCTTGAAATTTTACCGTTTTTTGGGTTGCTAATTACATTGGCCGCTGCGTATAGATTGGCTAAATTTAATATAGATGAGCGCCAAACAAGTTCGTTTATTGGATTACCAACTCCGGCAGCATCAATTGCAGTAGTTTCGCTACCATTAATTCTTCAATTTAGTTCAATTGAAATGGTTCATACTTTAATTTTAAACAAATGGTTTTTAATTGGATTAACCATAGTTTTAAGTTATTTTATGAATGCAGAAATTCCATTATTTGCATTAAAATTTAAAGATTATAGTTGGAAGAATAATAAAATTCAGTTTGTTTTTATTGGATTGACCTTATTGTTAAGCGTTGTTTTTCAGTTTGTTGCAATACCTATTGTGATTGTGCTTTATGTTATTATATCTGTTGTTTCAAATAATAATAAGTTAAAATGATTTTTAGAAAAGCAACCGTAAATGATGTTGCTGCAATAATAAAAATTATTGCAAGTGATGAGTTAGGAAAATTGAGAGAAGACTTTCAAGATCCACTTCCTAATAATTATTATAAAGCTTTTGATATTATAAATTCTGATAGTTCTAACGAATTGATTGTTGTTGAGGATGAAAATAATACTGGAATTATAGGAACCTTGCACCTAACATTTATTCAATATTTAACTTACAAAGGTGGTGTAAGAGCTCAAATTGAAAATGTTTTTATTCGTGAAGATTTAAGAGGGCAAGGAATTGGAAAAAAAATGTTTTTATGGGCAATTAACCGAGCCAAAGAAAAAAATGCGCATATTGTTCAACTAACAAGTGATAAGCAAAGACCTAAAGCAATTAAATTTTACGAAAAATTAGGATTTAAACCTTCTCATGAAGGTATGAAACTACATTTATAATAGAATTGATAATTTATTAAAATAAATGTTTTTTTAGAACTTTTTCTTTTTAAGTTCAAAGTCTTTACCTAAATAAACACGGCGTACAGTTTCATCAGCTGCAAGTTCTTCAGGAGTTCCTTCTTTTAATATTCCTCCTTCAAACATTAAATATGTTTTATCTGTAATGGCAAGTGTTTCTTGTACGTTATGATCTGTAATTAAAATTCCTATGTTTCTATCTTTTAAATGTGCCACAATACTTTGAATATCTTCAACAGCAATAGGGTCAACACCTGCAAAAGGTTCGTCTAATAAAATAAACTTAGGGTCTGAAGCCAATGCGCGGGCAATTTCAGTTCTTCTTCTTTCTCCACCAGATAACAAATCACCACGGTTTGTACGAACGTGACCTAAACTAAACTCATCAATTAAAGATTCTAATTTTTCTTTTTGCTCTTTTTTTGAAAGTCCTGTAAATTGAAGTACAGACATAATATTATCCTCCACAGACAATTTTCTAAAAACAGAAGCTTCTTGAGCTAAATATCCAACTCCTTCTTGAGCTCTTTTGTACATTGGGTAGTCGGTAATTGGTTGATCATCTAAATAAATATTCCCCTCATTTGGTCTAATCATTCCAACAATCATATAAAAGGAAGTTGTTTTACCCGCTCCATTAGGTCCTAATAAACCAACAATTTGTCCTTGTTCAACCTCTAAAGAAATACCTTTTACAACGTAACGACTACCGTATTTTTTCTTTATATTTTCTGCTCTTAATTTCATTTTTAATTGTTGTTTAAACGTTGAATTGTTTTTAATTAACCTTACAATCTTTGTTTATTTGTAATTTTAGTACTGTTAAATTATTATTTATCAGTAGTTTCAAGTTCTTCCCAAAACTCATAAGCTCTTCGCAAATGAGGAATTACAATGGTTCCACCAACTAAAGTGGCAATTTCCATGGTTTCCATCATTTCTTCTTTTGAAACACCTTGTTTATAAGCCGTTTCTAAGTGATACTTTATACAATCATCACAGCGTAAAACAGCAGAAGCAACCAAACCAAGTAATTCTTTAGTTTTAACGTCTAAATGTCCTTCTTTGTATGCGTTGGTATCTAAATTAAAAATTCGTTTAATTATTTTATGATTTCCTACCAATATTTTATCGTTCATTTTTTCACGATAGGCATTAAATTCTTCAACTTGATTAGGCATTTTCTCTACTTTTTTTAAGTTCTCGTTTAATAACTACTTTTGAAATGAAGATACTCACTTCATATAATATTAAAATAGGTATAGCAACAATAACCTGACTGATAATATCTGGAGGTGTTATTATGGCTGCTAAAACCAATACAATTACCAAGGCATGTTTTCGGTATTTTTTTAGAAAATCGGGTGTAATTAATCCCATTTTAGTTAAAAAGAACATAATTATTGGTAACTCAAATATTAAACCTGAAGCCAATAAAGATGAACGAACCAAGCTAATATATGAGCCAATTTTAATATTTCGTTCTACAACATCACTTACCGAGTAGTTACCAAGAAAGTTAACAGATAACGGTGTAACTACATAATATCCAAACAACACTCCAATAAAAAATAATATTGATGATATAATTATAAAGGTTTTTGCTCCTTTGCGTTCTTTCTCGTACAATCCTGGACTTATAAATTTCCATACTTCTCTAATAATAAAAGGAAAACCAATTATAAACCCAAATGTTATTGATGTCCAAATATGAACACTAAATTGTTCGGCCATTGCCAAACTTTGAAATGTAAATGGAATATCTTCAATACACAGTCCTTCGGTTCCAAAAAACCTGGAAACTTTACAAAATACTCTATAAGTTATAAAATCAGCATTTTTAGGAGCAAATAAGATTTTATTAAAAATAAAATCTTTCATTAAAAATGCAATTATTCCGAAAAAAAATATTGCAGCTGTTGATCGTATTAAATGCCATCTTAGTTCTTCAACATGGTCTAAAAACGACATTTCTTTTTCTACTTTGGCCATTTTAAAAAATTCCTTCTTTTAATAAATCATGCAAATGTACAACTCCTACGTATTTTGTACTATCTTCAACTAATATTTGAGAAATATTATTATTTTCCATTGTTTCTAATGCTTGCACAGCCATTGCATCAACTGATATTGTTTTAGGGTTTTTACCCATAATATCTTTTGCTATTATTTTGCTAATATCGGGATTGTCCTTAAGCATTCGTCTTAAATCACCATCAGTTATAATACCAACTATTTTATCATTTTCAACAACAGCAGTTGTACCTAAACGTTTTTTAGAAATTTCAATTATTACATCCATAATAGGAGTGGATGGAGCAACTTGAGGTAATTCGTTATTAGAAATTAAATCTTTTACTCTTAAATATAATTTTTTTCCAAGAGCACCTCCAGGATGATATTTTGCAAAATCTTTGCTAGAAAAATGATTTAGTTCTAACAAACAAACCGCTAAAGCATCTCCAATTACAAGTTGAGCTGTTGTACTTGATGTAGGGGCTAAGTTGTTTGGACAGGCTTCTTTTTCTACAAAGGAACTTAGAACAAAATCGCAATTTGTACCTAAAAAAGAATTAACATTTCCCGTTATTGCCACAATTTTATTTCCGTAATTTTTAATTAGTGGTACTAAAACTTTAATTTCAGGAGTATTTCCACTGTTTGAAATACAAATAACAACGTCATTTTTTTGAATATTCCCTAAATCACCGTGTATGGCATCTGCGGCATGCATAAAAATAGCCGGTGTTCCTGTTGAATTAAAGGTAGCTACAATTTTGGTAGCAATATTTGCACTTTTACCAATACCTGTAACAATTACTCTTCCATTTGAAGAAAGAATATAATTTACAGCTTTAGCAAAATCTTCGTTTACAAAATTTATTAAATTCGCAATTGCATTGCTTTCTTCAGTAATTGTTTGCTTGGCAATGTCTATAATTGTATTTTTATTTTTCAAAAGATTGAGTTTTACTATTAAAAAAAGTTTTATCTTTAGTTCAAACAAAAATATATTTATTTAATTAGAAATTGAATAAAGTATTGAAAAAATAAAAATATAGATTGATATATTTCGTTATATTTCGAAAAATATTTTTAAAATTGAAAATTTAAAATAAATAATGGGTAGTACAGGTGTTGATATACACAAGGAATTAAAGACTTATTTTGGGTTTAGCAAATTTAAGGGTTTACAAGAAAAAGTTATAGAAAGTATTATTGAGGGTAATGACACCTTTGTAATAATGCCAACTGGTGGAGGGAAATCTCTATGTTATCAGTTACCGGCATTAATTAAAGAAGGTACTGCAATTGTGGTATCTCCATTAATTGCTTTAATGAAAAATCAAGTAGATGCCATTAGAGGAATTTCTTCTAACAGGGGAATTGCACACGTTTTAAATTCATCTTTAAATAAGTCTGAAATAGCAGAAGTTAAAAGTGATATAGAAAATGGTATCACCAAATTATTATATGTAGCACCAGAATCTTTAATAAAGGAGGAATATGTTGAGTTTTTGCAAAAACAAACAATTTCATTTGTTGCAATTGATGAAGCGCATTGTATTTCGGAATGGGGACATGACTTTAGACCAGAATATAGAAATTTACGAAATATAATTGGTAAAATAGATAATGTTCCTATTATTGGTTTAACTGCTACGGCAACTGAGAAAGTGCAAGAAGATATTCTTAAAACCTTAGGGATGTCTGATGCTAAAACTTTTAAAGCTTCATTTAACAGACCAAATTTGTTTTATGATGTGCGTCCTAAAACCAAAAATATAAATGGAGATATTATTCGATTTATTAGATTACATTTAAATAAATCGGGAATAATTTATTGTCTTAGTAGAAAGAAAGTTGAAGAAATTGCACAAGTTTTACAAGTAAACGGTATTAAAGCAGTGCCATATCATGCAGGTTTAGATGCAAAAACAAGAGCAAAACATCAAGATATGTTTTTAATGGAAGATGTGGATGTTGTAGTGGCTACAATTGCTTTTGGAATGGGAATTGACAAGCCCGATGTGCGCTTTGTAATTCATCATGATATACCAAAAAGTTTAGAAAGTTATTATCAAGAAACTGGTAGAGCTGGCCGAGATGGGGGAGAAGGTTATTGTTTAGCATATTACGCTTATAAAGATATAGAAAAGTTAGAAAAGTTTTTATCAGGTAAACCAATTGCCGAGCAAGAAATAGGAAATGCATTGTTACAAGAAGTTGTGGGTTATGCCGAAACTTCAATGTCTAGAAGAAAATATTTATTGCATTATTTTGGAGAAGATTTTGACGAAGTAAATGGCCTGGGTGCAAATATGGACGATAATGTTGTAAACCCAAAGAAAAAGCATGAAGCCAAAGACGATTTAAAATTGTTATTAGAAGTTGTAAATGCTACCAATCAAAAATATAAATCTAAGGAAGTAGTAAATACTTTAATTGGTAAGGTTAATGCTTTATTGAAATCTCATAAAACCGATACACAACCATTTTTTGGATCTGGTTCAAAGCATACAGATAAGTATTGGATGGCACTTATAAGACAAGCATTGGTTGCTGGTTATATTAGGAAAGAGATTGAACAATATGGGGTAGTGAAAATGACGAAAAAAGGGGATGATTTTATATTAAAACCTGTTTCGTTTATGATGACTGAAGACCATATTTATGAAGAAGGAGACGAAGCAATTGTTGTTACAAAAACAAAAGGAGGTGGTTCTGCTGCCGATGAAGTATTGGTTAAGCTATTAAAAGAATTACAAAAGTCTGTTGCTAAAAAGAATGGAGTTCCACCTTATGCAGTTTTTCAAGAAACTTCATTAGATGATATGGCTTTAAAATATCCAATTTCAATTGAAGAATTGAAAAATATTTATGGAGTAGGAGAAGGAAAAGCAAAAAAGTTTGGAAAACCTTTTGTTGAACTTATTTCTAAATATGTTGAAGAGAATAATATTATTAGACCAGACGACTTTATTGTAAAAAGCACTGGAGTTAATTCTGGATTGAAATTATACATCATTCAAAATACAGACCGAAAACTACCTTTAGAAGATATTGCAAAGGCAAAAGGTTTAGAATTTAAGGAGTTAATTGAGGAAATGCAACGCATTGTTTACAGCGGAACTAAGATAAATATCGATTATTGTCTTGATGAATTATTAGATGAAGATCAACAAGAAGAAATATTTGAATATTTTATGGAAGCGGAAAATGATAGTATTCAAAATGCTTTAGATGAATTTGATGGCGATTACGATGAAGATGAATTGCGATTAATGCGTATAAGATTTATAAGTCAGGTCGCAAATTAATTTGATAAAATACTAATTAAATAAAAGCGGAAATACCTTAAAGTGTATTTCCGCTTTTATTTTTAAAAGGCAACTAACTATATAATTGTTTTTAAAAATACTTTTTGTTAAGCAATGTATGCGACAACCATTCCAACAAGAATGGCTATAAATTTTAACAAATTAAATTTGTGATCTTTAGATGTTTCAAACAAAATAATTGTAGAAATGTGTAAAAATATTCCAATAATTATTGCTGTAATTTCTTTTTTATAATCTATTAAAAAAGAAATGTTTTCACCAGCTAAGCTTCCCATAGGAGACATTAACGAAAATAATAATAGAAATAAAACAGCATGTATTTTTTTGATTTTTGATTTCACAAAAAATGTAGCCAAAATTATTGCAATAGGTATTTTATGAATAACTATTGCCCAAAGCAAATGTTCGTGATGATGGTTGTGTGCTAATGGAATCCCTTCCATAAATGCATGAATTCCTAAACTTAAAAATAAAGACCAAGGAAAAGCAATATCATCTTGAATATGCATATGTCCGTGTTCTGCACCTTTCGAAAAGAAATCTAAAATAAGTTGTAGCAATAACCCAAGAATAATAAATAACCCAATATTTTCATTGTCTCCAATATAAATTTCGGGAAATAAATGTAAAATAGTAATGGATAATAAATATGCACCACTAAATGCTAATAATAATTGTACAGATTTATTACTAGGTTTAAAGCCGTAAACTATTACTACACCAATTAAAACTGAAAATATTAATGCTATATATGTCATTCTAAAACTAAAATTAATCGATCTGATGTTTCTTCATTAAACTGCTCTAATTTGTAATTGCCAAATGTATGTTTTATTTTAAATCCAACGGAATTTAAATAAGAATTAATTTTTGCTAAGTTCAACATTTTAACTTTTTCATAGTAAGTATGGTGTTTGTTATTAGCTTCAAAATTGATTTCTTTTACAATAAAACCATTTTTTATATATCGGGTTATATGAAAGTTTATACCATCAATTAATTGAGTTTCTTCAGGAACAAGATTTGATATCACTTTTTTGGAGTTCATAAAATCAATTACAGCCATTCCATACTTATTTAAGCCTTTTTTTATATTTTTTAAAACTTTAATATCTTCATTATCGTCTTCAAAAAAACCAAAACTTGTAAATAAATTTAAAATAACATCATAGTTTTGAGTTAATTTATTTCTCATATCATGCTCAACAAACCTCAGTGAATTATTTTCAAATTGTTTTGCAAAATTAATACTGTTTTTAGATAAATCTGCACCAACAACATTGTATCCCAATTTATTAAGGTAAATAGAATGCCTTCCTTTTCCACAAGCTAAATCTAATAAGGTGTCTTTTTTTTCAATTTTTAAAAACGACACTAAATTTTGTATAAATTCTTGAGCTTCGGTATCATCACGATGTTTATATAGTATGTGATAGTAGCTGGTGTCAAACCAAGAAGCAAACCATTCTTTTTCTGTTTCCATATTTTTTAAGTGGCAACAAAAATAAGGAATTGTTTAAAGTATTAAATCAATATTTTTATTTTTTTGAAAACTTTAAGCATTAGGTAGATTTTAATTTAAGTACTTTTGCACAAATTAAAAGATTATGAGTCATAATTTTAAAATGGTTGCCACTACCATGTTTGGTTTAGAAGAAGTATTGGCAACAGAATTAAAAAATTTAGGAGCACAGGATGTAGCAGTTGGAGTAAGAAACGTTTCGTTTGTTGGTGATAAAGGTTTTATGTATAAGGCTAATATTGCTTTGCGTACAGCCATTAGAATTTTAAAACCAATAAAAAGGTTTAAAGTTTTTGATGAAGATGATTTGTACAAAAAAATTCAGCAAATTGAGTGGGAGCGTTTTATGACCGTAGAAAGTACATTTGCAATTGGAGCAGTTGTAAATTCTAAAAATTTCACCACAAACTCGCATTATATTTCGTTAAAATCGAAAGATGCAATTGCAGATTATTTTAGACATAAATATCATAAAAGACCAGATGTTGATGTAAAACATCCAGATTTAAAAATTCATGTGCATATTCAAAAAGATTTATGTTCTATTTCTTTAGATAGTTCAGGCGATTCTTTGCACAAACGTGGTTATAGAAATTTAACCAATATTGCTCCAATTAATGAAGTATTAGCAGCTGGATTGGTTTTATTATCTGGATACACTGGAGATTGTAATTTTATAGACCCAATGTGTGGTTCGGGAACTATTTTAATAGAAGCCGCAATGATTGCAAATAACATTCCAGCCAATATTAATAGAAAAGAATTTGGTTTTGAAAACTGGGATGACTACGATGAAGATTTATACTTTAAAGTACAAGATTCATTATTAAAAAAAATTAGAAGTTCTCATTTTAAAATAATGGGATTTGATAAAGCACCTTCGGCAGTTAAAAAGGCAAAAGAAAATATAGAAAATGCCAATTTAAGTGAGTTTATAGGTGTTCATCATATAAATTTCTTTAACTCAGCTAAAGAAGTTTTTGGAAAAACAACCATATTATTTAATCCACCTTATGGTGAGCGTTTGGAAATTGATATCAACGAATTTTACAAAAAAATAGGAGATACTTTAAAACACGGTTATCCAGATTCTACCGTTTGGTTTATAACTTCAAACAAAGAAGCTATAAAACATGTTGGTTTGCGTACTTCAAGAAGAATTCCATTAAAAAATGGAGATTTAGATTGTGTTTACGTGCGATATGATATTTATGAAGGAAGTAAAAAAGCCAAAAAACTAATTAAAAATAAAGAAGAATCTGAAGAAACAGATAGTTAAAATAGTATTTTTAATAGATGTTAAAATAAAAAAAGCTTTACATTTCTGTAAAGCTTTTTTACTTAATTCAAATTAAATTATATTCCTCTTCTTTTTCTTGTATTTCTTGTACTAGATTTTTCTCTAGTTGAAAGTTTTCTGCTCGTTGCTGAACTTGAACTTTTTGATTGTGTTCTAGATGGAGTTCTAACACTTGTTGGTTTTGAACTTCTTTGAGCAATTGAAGAATTTCTAGTTGATGAACTTGATGTACTTCTTTGTTGCGTACTACTTGGTCTTCTTGTTGAAGTACTTGTAATGCTTCTTTGTTGCGTTTTGCTCGGACTTTTATAAGTTGAACTATTAGAACTTCTTTGTTGCGTACTACTCGGTCTTCTAGTTGAAGTACTTGTAGAACTTCTTTGTTGACTATTATTTATAGGACTCCTTTGAGCTGAACTATTAGAACTTCTTTGTTGAGTGCTACTAGGTCTTCTTGTTGAAGTGCTTGTAGAGTTTCTTTGTTGTGTACTATTTGGACTTCTGTGCTGAATACCTGTAGAACTTCTATTTGTAGAACTTCTATGTGCAGTAGAATTGTGATTTCTGTTTGAACGAGAACTAGACTGTCCACGTTGTATTACACTATTTCCATTTCGTTTTGGCACTTTATTAGTTGCATATCGATCTCTAGAACTATGTCTGTTTAACGTATTATTTCTACTGTAATATCTATTTTTTGTATAATATCTATTTCTAGAGTGATCTGTGTGATATGTATATCTATGTGCTTTATAATGACTTCTATACGGTTTGTAACTTACAATTCTAAAATCGAACAACGGTCTAGAAAAATAGTTATGGTATGGGTGGTATACATAACGTCTGTTATAAATGTTTATAAAACCAGAGTGATGAGAGTATGAACCATATCTGCTATAATATACATTTAAACCACCAAGCCTAACTAATCGACCATCGTAATAATCTATATCAACACTTCCAACCCTAGTAACACGCCCATAGTAATCGTAATAAACAGGAATGTTTTCGATTTGAACTATTGCTCCATAATCATCGTACTGAACGTAAGCATCGTAATTATAACCAGAATTGTAGCTTATATTTACACCATTACCAAGGTAATTTGCATTAAATCCATTTCTAGGATTTATATAAAAATCGAACTCTCCATTTTGAAAAACAGAAAATGTAACGCCTCTTTCAACAAAAGTAAACGATTTTCCATAATCACCGTTGTATGGATATAAAGTTGAATTGGTATTGTTATTGTTTGAAGCGAATGCTCCTAAACTAACAAACAAAAATGTTGCGATTAAAAATAATTTGTTTTTCATAATAGTGGGTTTTAATGTTAATACTAAATAATGTTGGTTAGCATTATACAATTCTTACAATACAAACAGCGTGCCAAAATTCGGTCAGTTAACCTAAGTTGTTGATATTTAAGCGTTAAGGTTAATGTTGTTTAAAAACTATAAATATAGCTGATTAGATAAATCAATTATTTATTTTTGTAGCATCATATTTAAATCAAGAAGCTATTTATTATATCAATGTTATATTACCAATACCACTTCAAAAGTTATTTACTTATAAAATAACTGAAGCTGAGTCTAGTTTTTTAAAACCAGGAATGAGAGTGGCTGTTGAATTTGGTAAATCAAAAATATTTACAGCATTGGTTTTTAGTATTCATAAAACAGCACCAGTTGGTTATGAAGCAAAAGATATTCATCAAATTTTAGATGAAACTCCAGTTGTAAATAAAATACAATTAAAACATTGGGAATGGATTGCTTCTTATTATATGTGTTCTTTAGGAGAAGTGTTTAGAGCAGCATTGCCTTCAGCTTTTTTATTGGAAAGTGAAACAGAAATTCAATTAGTTGCTGGTTTTTCTAATGAAAAGGACCTTAATGATGATGAATTTTTAATTTTTGAAGCTTTACAACATCAATCGCAATTGTCTATTTTTAAGGTTATTGAAATTTTAGGTAAGAAATCGGTGTTTTCAGTTATAAAAAATTTAATTGAAAAGGGAGTAATAGTTGTAAAAGAACAAATTTACGAGCAGTATAAACCAAAATTAATAAAATACATTCGTTTAACTGAAAAGTGGAGTTCAAGCGAAAAACTTACCGAATTATTGGAGTTGTTAAGTCGCGCAAAAAAACAACGTGAACTTATTTTAACATTTTTCCAACTTCAAAGTTTAAAAAAGCCTATAAAAGTTGAGCAATTAAAAACACAAGCTCAATGCTCATCGGCAGTTATTAAAGCGTTGGTTGATAAAGAAATATTTGAGTTTTATTTTATTCAAAAAGATAGGATCAACTTTGCCGGAAAAAGTTCTGAGATTAAGCAATTAACAACATTTCAGGAAGAAGCTTTTTTAAGTATTAAGAAATCTTATGAACAAAAACAGGTTACACTTTTAAAAGGAATTACAAGTAGCGGTAAAACTGAAATTTATGCAAAACTTATAAAAGAAAAACTAGAAGAAGGAAAACAGGTTTTGTATTTATTGCCCGAAATTGCATTAACTACTCAGTTAATTGAAAGACTTCAATTATATTTTGGAGCATATTTATCAGTGTTTCATTCTAAGTATTCTATGAATGAACGCGTTGAAGTTTGGAGCAATGTAAATGAAAATAAGAAAAAAGCACAGTTAATATTAGGTGCACGGTCTTCACTATTTTTACCATTTTCTAACATAGGTCTTATTATTGTTGATGAAGAACATGAGCCTTCATTTAAACAATATGATCCAGCACCAAGATACCACGCAAGAGATGCAGCAATTGTTTTGGCCAATCTTCATGGTTCTAAAGTTTTATTAGGATCTGCAACTCCGGCAGTTGAAACCTATTTTAATGCATCACAAGAAAAATATGGATTAGTTGAACTAAACAGAAGATTTGGAGATGTGCTGCTTCCTGAAATTGAATTGGTTGATATTAAAGAAAAACATCGAAAAAAAAGAATGCAAGGGCATTTTTCCGATAGATTAATTGAAATGATTAAAGATGCTTTAGATGAGAAAGAACAAGTAATATTATTTCAAAATAGAAGAGGGTTTGCTCCGGTTGTTGAATGCGAAACTTGTGGTGTAAGTCCTCAATGTCCTCAATGTGATGTTAGTTTAACATTTCATAGTTACCGAAAAGAATTACGCTGTCATTATTGCGGTTATAAACAAGCAATGCCTTATAATTGCGGAGCATGTGGAAGTGAAAAATTAAACACAAAAGGTTTTGGTACGGAGCAAATTGAATTAGAGTTGCAACAATTATTTCCAGATTCGAATGTTGGAAGAATGGATTTAGATACCACAAGAGGTAAATATGGTTATCAAAAAATAATAGGACAGTTTGAAGCACAAGAAATAGATATTTTAGTTGGAACCCAAATGCTTTCAAAAGGGTTGGATTTTGGAAATGTATCACTAGTTGGTATTATGAATGCGGATACAATGCTAAATTTCCCAGATTTTAGGGCTCATGAGCGTAGTTATCAATTAATGGTACAAGTTGCAGGTAGAGCAGGTAGAACTAAAAAAAGAGGTAAGGTAGCTATACAAACATTTAATCCTTACCATCAAATATTGCAACAGGTTTCAACAAATTCTTATGAAGAAATGTTTAAAGAACAATTAGATGAACGTTGGCAATATCATTACCCTCCATATTATAGAATTATAAAAATTACGTTACGTCATAAAGATTTTAATAGAGTAGAAGAAGGGGCAAATTGGTTAGGGAAATCTTTTGCATCAATTTTTAAAGAGAATATTCTTGGCCCAACAACACCAGCAATTTCTAAAATTAGGAATTATTATATTCGTCATATTATAATAAAAATTCCAAAAAAACAGCATTTACCTGCAACTAAAAATGCTATTTTAAAAGTTAAAAACTCATTTCAGTCTGTAAAAGAGTTTCGATCAATAAAATTTAATATTGATGTAGACAATTATTAAAATTGTTGAAAGAGAGAAATTTATGCAGGTTAAAGCTTCAATAGTTTTATGTTTTGTAGTTGAAAATATTAAACATAAATAAATATTGCTTCTTCATTAAATATTTGTACATTTGCAGCCTTAAAAATAATTTTAAAATAATAATTTATGAATCATTACGAAACTGTTTTCATTTTGAATCCCGTTTTATCTGATACTCAGATAAAGGAAACAGTAAAGAAGTTCGAAGACTATCTTGTTTCCAAAGGTGCCGAAATGATCTCAAAAGAAGATTGGGGGCTAAAAAAATTAGCTTACACAATTCAAAACAAAAAAAGTGGATTTTATCACTTATTTGAGTACAAAGTAGATGGACAAACAATTGCTCCTTTTGAACTTGAATTTAGAAGAGATGATAGCATTATGCGCTATTTAACTGTTGCTTTAGATAAGCACGCTGTAGCTTGGGCTGAAAAGAGAAGATTAAGAAATAACGCATCTAAAAAATAAGAGTTATGTCTATAGAACAACAAGCAAAAGGAGGAAAACAAGGTGATGTTCGTTACCTAACTCCATTAGATATTGACACTAAACAGGTAAAAAAATACTGTCGTTTTAAAAAGAACGGTATCAAATATATTGATTATAAAGATGCTGATTTCTTATTATATTTAGTAAATGAGCAAGGTAAAATTTTACCTCGTCGTTTAACTGGTACATCATTAAAATATCAACGTAAAGTTTCTGTTGCAATTAAAAGAGCACGTCACTTAGCTTTAATGCCTTACGTTGGCGATATGTTAAAATAAAACTGAAAGGAATCATGGAAATTATATTAAAACAAGACGTTGAAAACTTAGGTTTTATTGATGATGTTGTAACTGTAAAAAATGGTTATGGACGTAATTATTTAATTCCTCAAGGATATGCAATTTTAGCTACAAGTTCAGCTAAAAAAGTATTAGCCGAAACTTTAAAGCAACGTGCATTTAAAGAAGAGAAATTAATTAAAGACGCTACTAAAGTTGCTGATGCAATCAAAGAATTAGAAATCAAAATTACTGCTAAAACAGGAGATGGTACTAAATTATTTGGATCAGTAAGTAATGGTGATGTTGCTGAAGCATTTGCAAAAGCAGGTCAAGAAATTGATAAAAAATTCATTAAAGTTGAAGGTGGAAACATCAAAAGACTTGGAAAATACAATACTACTGTAAGATTACACAGAGCTGTTATTGTAGAATTACCTATTGAAGTTATAGCAGAAGCTTAATAATTGCAATAGTAATTAGAAAATAATATATTTAAACCGCCCAATTAGGGCGGTTTTTTTTTGATTAATTATGAAATACAGACAACTAACAAAAGAACAATTTTCAGAACTGCATAAAGAGTTTGCTGAATTTTTAGCAACCCAACAAATTGATGCTAAAGAATGGGAAACCATTAAAACAGACAAACCTTCAATGGCAGAGGAGGAACTAAATATTTTTAGCGATATGGTTTGGGAAGATGTTTTAACTAAAACCGAATATTTAGAACATATTTCGGAAAATCATTTAAATTTATTTAAATGTACCTCTAAAGAAATTGTGCGTATTTATATTAAATGCAACAACATTTCAAGAAGTTTTTTAAAGGATGCCGATTTTAGTTGGTTTTTAAAAAATCCGACTGATGATAGCTTTGACTTTTATAAGGCTTCAAAAAAATATTCTGAAGAGCGTAATACAGATATTTTTAAATTAATAGAAATGGGAAGTGTAATTTCTAAAGGTGAATTATTTAATGCAATGAGCCAATTAATTCGTTAACAACTTTTTCAACTCCAATAGTTGCTGCTTTATTTATAATTGTTAAATTTTTGTAATAGTTTTTTTGAATATTAGGCTTAGGGTCTATAAAGTAAATGGGAACAATTGGCTTTATATAATTTATAAGATTGGCTGCAGGGTAAACTTGCATAGATGTGCCAATAATTAATAAAATATCCGCATGTGAGGTAATTTCTATAGCCTTATCTAACATTGGTACTTCTTCTCCAAACCAAACAATATGCGGTCTTAGCTGTGAGTTTTTACTACATAGATCTCCAATATTTAAATCCTTTTTCCATGGATAAACTAAATTAGAATCGCGGGTGCTTCTTACTTTAAGTAATTCTCCATGTAAATGAGTAATGTTTGTATTTCCAGCACGTTCATGTAAATCATCAACATTTTGAGTTATTATGGAAACATTGAAATACTTTTCAAGATCAAAAAGTGCTAAATGAGCTTTATTTGGTTTTACATTTAAAAGTTGAGATCTTCTTTTGTTATAGAAATCTAAAACAAGTTTTTGATTTTTAACCCATCCAAGTGGTGAAGCTACTTCCATAACATCATGGCCTTCCCATAAACCATCTGCATCTCTAAAAGTACTAATGCCACTTTCGGCACTAATTCCCGCTCCTGTAAGTACAACTATTCTTTTCATAATATAAAAGTAAAATTTATCTTTGAAAAAAAGACAATTTTAAATGGTAGATGAAAAGTATATTCAATATTTGGAACAATTTGTAACTGAAAAAAGAAGAAATTTATTTAATACGGTATTAAACGAACGAACAAGACATTTTACTGTTGCTATAGAAGATATTTTCCAACCTCACAATGCGAGTGCAGTTGTACGAACTTGTGATATTTTCGGAGTTCAGGATATGCATGTAATTGAAAGTAAGTATAAGTTTTATGCTTCACGATTAGTTGCTAAAGGAGCCCAAAAATGGATTGACTTTTCTATGTACAATAAAAAAAATACAAATAATACATTAGATTGTATTGCTGCTTTAAAAGAAAAGGGGTATAAAATAATTGCAACTACACCTCATAACGAATCGTGTTTGTTACAAGATTTCGATATTACACAGAAATCGGCTTTCTTTTTTGGTGTGGAGAAAGAAGGACTTTCTAAAGATGTAATGGACAATGCAGATGGTTATTTAAAAATACCAATGGTTGGTTTTACTGAAAGTTTAAATATTTCGGTTGCAGCAGCAATTATACTTCAAGATTTAAATCAAAAATTAAAACAATCTAATATTGATTGGCGATTGACGGAATTAGAAAAAAGAGAAAAATATTTAGATTGGATGGAAAAATCGATAAAAAGTATAAAAAAAATAAAAGAAAATTATTTTGAGCAGAAAATTAGAAATACTTAACGGCAATTTTTTATAAAGTAGTAAGATTAAGTGGTTAACTAGAAGTATATTAACCACTTAATTTTACAGTTTAAATTGTTTTTTAAACAGAATTATTAATATAATTCTTTATAATTAAAGATAAAATCAGTTGGAGCTGTTCCAACATTTTCAAGTTTTATTATTTCTTCACCTTGTTCATTTAATACTAGCATTATACTATTACTCATATCAAAAAAGTCTTTTACTCCTGCTATATAAACTGCTCCCGTTTTAGGATGAACTTTAAGTGCTGTTGTAAAAAGAATACTATTGTTAATTGGTGTTAAAAACAATTCTTGAGTTTTACTTTCACTATCAAATCGATGAATATTTCCTGTAGATGTTTCTTGCCAATAAAAATATTTTGAACTAGCAGATGTTAACATTCCATTTCGGTATAATTTAATAGAACTACCTAATTTTACGGTTTCGGCAATAGATAAATCATCGTTTAATCGTACAAATGTAGCTTCTTCATTTCTACCTTCAGTACCAATCCAAATATTGTTATTAGAATCCTTTACAATTCCAGAAACATTATCGGAAAATGTAAGTATTTCATTAACAGATTCCGTAGTTGTATCTAATTCTTTAATAGAATTACCATCGGCAATAAGTAATCTATTTTCAATAGCTAACACAGAAGATTGTATAGCTGGGATATCAGACATTCCATCAATTTTATTATTAATTGAAGCTTCTGTATAATTTAAATTATAAAGCGATCGGGTTCTGCGGTACGAACTTACAATATAACTTTTGTTATTATTTGCAATAGTTAAAAATGCAGGGTTTACAGCCTCTGAAGTTTTTATGGTTTGTTCCAGTTGTAAAGATTCTGAATTTAATATGCTAACAAAATCAGAACCACTTTGCGAAACTAAAAATAGTTTACCATTAAATATTTGTCCACTTATTAGGTCAGCTCCTAATGTTTTATTGGAATTTTCGAGCTGATAAACTTCTGGAGTAAATTCCAAATTTTTTAAGAAGCCAATTGTTCCATTATCGTTAGGTGAAGAAGAGCAAACAATAAAAACACCTTCGGCATATTTTCCAAAAACACGCATGTTATAAATTACGGTTTCTTTACCGGCAGCGTTTTCAACCACCAATTTTAATTCATTTTCACCAATTCTATTAGATAAAAAAGTGTAGGTTGGTTTGGTAGAAACTAGTTCATTGTTTAAAAACCAGTTGATAGTGGTTTCAGTTAAATTTTCAATTTCAGGAGTTAATAGTATTGATTCTTCAAGATCTAATTGATAGTTTTTTTTATCAACTAAAATTTTTGGTGCAAATAGTGTATCATCATCAGAACAAGATTCAAATACAAGTGTAAACAGCATTATGCCGAAAATTAATTTAAGTTTCATTTTATTTATTTAATTTATGTGATTACAACAAATCAAACCTTAGGTAATAAATATGGTAGCATATAAAAAACGTACCATAAGCTTTTATCCCCGAAAGCTTTGATATTTAATATGTAATTAGGCAGGTTTCCTGACTCATTTCAGCTTTATTTACCTTCCCATTTTTTTAAAAAACAGTGGTTGTGGTAAAGCCATCTCGGTGAATTAACACCAGTGAAATTTACAGTAGCGGGAACTGTTCAGAGTTTTCATCTGATTCCCTTTTAAACTTATAAAGTCACCTAAAAACGTGGCAAATTTAAGTGTTTTTTTCTGTGATTTTCATTTTATCAAAGAATAAAAAATAAAAAAATAAAGTGTATCTAACAATCAATTAGTTACAAGAAAAAGTGTAATAAAGTACTGGTAAAAGTATTTTTAAAGTTGGTAAAATTGCTGTTAATTAGAAATATTATTGAATCCTTATATTTTCAATTATTGCTGTTGAATCGCAATTAATAACTGTTAATTCAATATGTTTTAATTCTTGTTTTCCTTTAATATTGTATTGATACAAACAGCTATCTAATTTAATTTTATTCATTAAATCTACATTTCCTTTTTTAAGAATTTGTGAAATAACAGCTGTATCAATTTTTGAAGACGAGTTTAGAATAATTAAAGCATTTTCTGAATAAACTCGCTCTTTGTTTCTTAAGTTTTTTAAAACTCTAGAATTTGGACCATAATCAAATGAAGTATTTTTTTTTCCAAAAATGAAAACTACAATAATAATACCTATTGTTAAGCCTCCTAAAAAAAAAGGCAATCGTTGTTTAAATGTCATGCTACAAAAATAACAAATTTATATCTCTATATGGTAAATTAAACCAATCGGCAACCGTTTTATTTGTTAATATTCCGTGGTAAAAATACATTCCCTTTTGTAAGCTTTTATCAAATCTAATAGCATTTTCAAAACCACCTTCTTCTGCAATATTTGATAAATAAGGAGTGAAAATGTTACTAATTGAAACAGAGGCAGTTCTAGAATATCTAGAAGGTATATTTGGGACACAATAATGAATTACACCATATTTATCAATAGTTGGGTTTTTGTGCGTAGTAACCTCTGAAGTTTCAAAACATCCACCTCTATCTATACTAACATCAACAATAACCGATCCCGATTTCATTTGTTCAACCATTCCTTCTGTAACTAAAATGGGTGATCTGGAAATCCCTCTTACGGCACCAATTGCAATATCACACCTCATTAAGGCTTTTTGTAAGGTTTTTGGTTGAATAGTTGATGTGTAAATTGGTCGTCCTAATCGATGTTGTATGCTTCTTAATTTGGTTAGGGAATTATCGAATATTTTTACGTTTGCACCTAAACCTAATGCAGATTTTGCAGCAAATTCGGCAACCGTACCAGCACCTAAAATAACAACTTCTGTTGGTGGAACACCGCATATATTTCCTAATAATAATCCATTACCATCTTTATCGCCGCTCATCATTTCGGCGGCAATTAATATGGAGGCAGTTCCGGCAATTTCACTTAACGATTTAACTACCGAATATACACCATGTTCATCTCTAATATAATCAAAAGCAACAGCACTTATACGTTTGCTTGCCAAAGCTTCAAAATATTTTTTTGTTTGTGTTTTTAATTGTAACGCAGAAAATAAAATACTTTGAGGATTCATTAAATCAATTTCATCAAAAGAAGGTGGCTCTACTTTTAATACAATATTGCATCCAAATACTTCTTTTACATCGTAAGAAATTTTTGCACCTGCTTCGGAGTATTCCTTGTCAGAAAAATGTGCACCATCACCTGCACCAGTTTCAATAATAAATTTATGACCTTGATTTGTTAATGCTCCCACTGCATCAGGTGTTAAACAAACTCGTTTTTCTTGATAATGGGTTTCTTTAGGGATACCAATTACCAGTTCTCCTTTTTGTTTGCGAATCTCTAAAGTTTCCTCTTGAGGAATTAATTCGTGCACACTAAATGGTGAAGATTGTTTTTTACTCATTATTTTTAACTTCTATAGTTCGTTGTTGGTTGTTATCTAAAGTAATTGTAATGTTTACCGATTTTAAAGGTAGTAAATTTTCAACTTTATTTGGCCATTCTACCAAACACCAACTATTACTGTAAAAATATTCCTCAATTCCCATGTCTAATGCTTCTTCTTCATCGTTAATTCTATAAAAATCGAAATGATAAACTTTTTCATTTTCAGAAGTGTGATATTCATTAACAAGTGAGAAAGTAGGGGAACTAACATTGTCTAAAACACCTAGTTGGCGTACTATTTCCTTTATTAATGTGGTTTTACCAACTCCCATTTCACCATAAAATAACAACACTTTTTGTTGTGCTGCTTCAATTACATCACTCGCAATTTGAGGTAATTGTCCTAACGTGTAATTTTTTTTCATATAAATTGGCTATTTGCTATAGGCTATTTACCAATAGCTTATTTAGGTGCAAATATAGCACAAGGAATTATCATTTCCTCTAAAGAAATTCCACCATGTTGGTAAGTATTTCTATAATATTTAACAAAATGATTGTAATTATTGGGATATGCGAAAAAATAATCTTCTTTTGCAAAAATAAACGAGCTACTCATAGACAATGAAGGAAGCATAATATCTTTTGGATTTTTAACAGCAAATACTTCTTTTTCTTCAAAGGATAAACTTTTTCCAGTTTTATATCTTAAATTAGAACTTATATTTTTATCTCCAATTACTTTTGATGGCACTTTGGCATTTATAGTTCCGTGGTCTGTTGTAATAATAAGTTTTAAACCTAAGGTTTGCGCTTTTTGAATCATTTCAAACAATGGCGAATTTATAAACCAGCTATTTGTTAACGATCTATAGGCTTTATCGTCACTTGCCAACTCTTTTATTACCTCCATTTCAGTTTTTGCATGAGATAACATATCAACAAAGTTGTATACAATAACCGTTAAGTCATTTTGTTTAACCGAATTAAAATTATCGGATAATTGTTTACCCGATTTTAAATTGGTAATTTTTAAGTATTCTGCCTTTATATTTTCCCGTAGCCTGCTTAACTGTGCTTTAAGAAATTCTTCTTCATAAAGGTTTTTACCACCTTCATCTGGATCGTTTTTCCATAAATTGGGGTGTTTTTGCTCCATTTCTAAAGGCATTAATCCTGAAAATATAGAATTTCTCGCATATTGTGTTGCAGTAGGTAAAATACTAAAATAAGGTATTTCTTTTATTTTTTTATAATATTTATTTATGCTTTTTTCTACAATACTAAATTGGTCATATCTTAAATTATCAATTATAACTAATAGTGTACCCGAAGCATCTTTTACTTCAGGTAATATAATTTTTTTGAATAAGTTATTAGATAAAACTGGCGCATTTTCAGGATCATTAATCCAATCTTGATAATTTTTTTTAATGAATTTAAAAAATAATGAATTCGCTTCTTGTTTTTGACTTTCAAGAATCTCTACCATTCCTGTGTCATTAATATCTTCAAGTTCTAATTCCCAGTAAATTAGTTTTTTGTAAATGTCCACCCAATCTTCATATGAATTAACCATGGCTAAATCCATGGAGATTTTTCTAAATTCTTGTTGGTAATTTGAAGTAGTTTTTTCGGAAATTAAACGAGAGTGATCTAGATTTTTCTTTAAACTTAAAAGAATTTGATTTGGATTAACTGGTTTTATTAAATAATCGGCTATTTTGTTTCCAATAGCATCTTCCATAATATATTCTTCCTCACTTTTTGTAATCATTACAATAGGAAGATTTGCTTTTTTACTTTTAATTTCACTAAGAGTTTCCAAGCCGCTTAAGCCCGGCATATTTTCGTCTAAAAAAACAATGTCGTAATTATTTTCTTCACATAAATCTATTGCATCGGCACCATTATTACATTTGGTAACGGTGTATCCTTTCTTTTCTAAAAAAAGAATGTGCGGTTTTAATAAATCTATTTCATCATCAACCCATAAAATGCTTATTCCACCCATATTGTTATCTTTGCATTATTATTAATAAATAATTTATTTTGAACGATAAAATAACGAACAAACTTAAAATACTTAACGACCCAATTTACGGCTTTATTGTTATTCCTAACCCATTAATCTTCGATTTAATTCAACATTCTTATTTTCAGCGTTTAAGAAGAATTACTCAAATGGGATTATCGCATTTAGTGTATCCAGGAGCACATCATACGCGGTTTCATCATGCTATTGGCTGTATGCATTTAATGCAAAAAGCAGTAAGTGTTTTAAGATTTAAAGGAGTCGAAATATCAGAAGAAGAAGCAAATGCAGTTTACATTGCAATTTTATTACACGATATAGGTCACGGTCCGTTTTCACACGCATTAGAGCAAAGTATTGTTACAGGTATACATCATGAGTCTATTTCATTAAAATTTATGGAAGCACTTAATGATGAGTTTGATGGAAAGCTATCTTTAGCTATTACAATTTTTAAAGGAAATTACCATCGTAAATTTTTATATCAATTAATTTCTAGTCAGTTAGATACAGATAGATTGGATTATTTAAAACGAGATAGTTTTTATACCGGTGTTGCCGAAGGAAATATCAATGCCGAACGTTTAATTACAATGTTAAATGTAAAAGAAGACAATTTAGTTGTTGAAGAAAAAGGAATATATTCAGTAGAAAAATTTATTGTAGCCAGAAGGTTAATGTATTGGCAGGTTTATTTGCATAAAACAGGATTGGTTGCAGAAAAATTATTAGAAAAAATATTAAAAAGAGCTAATGAGTTGGCTCTTTCGGGAAAAGAATTACCAGCAAGTAAAGCTTTTACTTATTTTTTAAAGCATCAAATTGATGAAAATAATTTTGATTTTAAAACACTTAAAACCTTCTCTAGATTAGATGATTATGATGTTTTATCGGCAATTAAAGATTGGATATCTAATGAAGATAGTATTATTTCAAAATTATCAGAAAGTTTAATAAATAGAAGATTACCAAAAGTTATTTTACAAAATAAACCTTTTACTAATAGTCAAAAAGAAGAAGTTAGAAATGGTGTAATGAAAACTTTTGGGTATACAAAAAATGAGGTAGATTACTTTGTTTACACAGGTGAAATCTCCAATCAAGCATATAATGCTACGGAAAATACAATTAAACTCTTATATAAAAATGGAGAAATTAAAGATGTTGTGGAAGCATCGGACCATTTAAATATCCAAGCACTTTCAAAGCCAGTTTATAAGTATTACATGTGTTATCCAAAGTAATAGGTATAGTTATTCTTTTTTTTTACTTTTGTCGTTAATGAAATTTACAGCAAATCAAATAGCAGAAATTTTAGGTGGAGAAATAATAGGTGATGCTAGTGTTGAGGTTTTTAAACTTTCTAAAATAGAAGAAGGTGATAGCGGATCACTCACGTTTTTATCGAATCCTAAATATGAGCAACATATATATTCTACAAAAGCTACAATAGCTATTGTAAATAAAGACTTTTTACCCAAAGAGAAACTTAAAACTACCTTAATTTTGGTAGATGACGCACGTATAAGTTTTTCAACCTTATTAGAGTATTATAGCCAAGTAAAACTACATAAATCGGGTATTGAAACACCATCATTTATAAGTGATTCGGCATCTATAGGTAGTGAAATTTATTTGGGAGCATTCGCATATATTGGAAATGATGTAAAAATTGGAGACAATGTAAAAATTTATCCAAATAGCTACATTGGAAATAATGTTACAATTCGAGATAATACCACTATTTTTTCGGGAGTTAAGATATATTCTGAAACAATAATTGGAAATAATTGTGTAATTCATTCAAACTCCGTTATTGGATCAGATGGATTTGGATTTGCTCCAAATGATGATGGTAATTATTCTAAGATACCACATATTGGAAATGTAATAATTGAAGATAACGTTGAAATAGGTGCTTCAACTACAATTGATAGAGCAACATTAGGTTCTACAATTATTAAAGCAGGTGTTAAATTAGACAATCAAATTCAAATAGCACATAACGTAGAGATTGGATCTAATACTGTAATTGCCGCTCAAACAGGTATTGCGGGTTCTACTAAAATTGGAGAGAATTGCATGATAGGTGGACAAGTAGGAATTGTAGGTCATATGAATATTGGAAATAATGTTCGCATTCAAGCTCAAACAGGAGTTGCGCGACATATTAAAGATAATGAGGTAATACAAGGAACACCAGCATTTGGATATAACGATTTTAATAAGTCGTACGTTTATTTTAAAAAATTACCCGATTTGGTTTCAAATATAAATATGTTAGAAAAGGAAATTAAAGCTTTAAAGGAGAAATATGAGTATTAAACAAAAAACAATTAAGAATGAGGTAACACTCTCTGGTGTAGGATTACATACCGGAAATAAAGTTACCATGACTTTTAAACCTGCACCAATTAATAACGGGTATGCTTTTGTTAGAATAGATTTAGAAGGTGAGCCCATTATTGAAGCAAGTGCAGAATATGTAGTAAACACCCAAAGAGGAACAAACTTAGAAAAAAGAGGAGTTACCGTAAATACATCAGAACACGTTTTAGCTGCAGTTGTTGCCTTAGGAATTGACAACATTATAATTGAAATAAATGCTCCCGAACCTCCTATTATGGACGGCTCATCAAAACATTTTGTTGAAGCTTTGGAAAAAGCTGGAATTCTTGAGCAAGATGCAGAAGTTGAAGAATATGTAGTTAAAGAAATTATTTCTTACAAGGATGAAGCAACAGGAAGTGAGCTTATTTTAATGCCATCCGATCAATATCAAATTACTACAATGGTTGATTTTGGAACCAAAGTTTTAGGTACACAAAATGCAACCTTAAATTCTTTATCCGAATTTAAAAAAGAAATTTCTGACGCGCGAACATTTAGCTTTTTACATGAACTTGAAATGTTGCTAGATAATGACTTAATTAAAGGAGGTGATTTGAATAATGCAATTGTTTACGTAGATAAGGAAATTTCTGAAGCAACAAAAAACAAATTAAAAAAAGCGTTTAATAAAGATTCTTTAACTGTAAAGCCAAATGGTATTTTAGATAATTTAACTTTGAGATGGGCAAATGAAGCTGCTCGTCATAAATTATTAGATGTTATTGGTGATTTAGCCCTTGTAGGAACAAGAATAAAAGGAAAAGTAATTGCAAATAAACCAGGTCACCTAGTAAATACTGTGTTTGCAAAAAAGTTACAGAAAATTATTAAACAAGAAAAAAGAAATTACGTTCCAAAATACGATTTAAATCAACCACCTCTAATGGATATCCATAAAATTATGGATATTCTTCCGCATAGACCACCTTTTTTATTAATTGATAGAATTATTGAACTATCTGATAGACATGTGGTTGGAATGAAAAACGTTACAATGAATGAAGGATTTTTTGTAGGACATTTTCCAGGAGCTCCAGTTATGCCAGGTGTTTTACAAGTAGAGGCTATGGCACAATGCGGTGGTGTTTTAGTTTTAAGTACCGTTCCTGATCCAGAAAATTACTTAACTTATTTCATGAAAATGGATAATGTTAAGTTTAAACAAAAAGTATTACCAGGAGATACATTAATATTTAAAGCAGAATTAATAACACCAATAAGACGTGGAATATGCCATATGCAATCCTACGGATATGCTAACGGAAAATTAGTTGTTGAGGCAGAGTTAATGGCGCAAATAGCAAAAAAACCAAAAGAATAATGAACCAACCATTAGCATATATACATCCGGGTGCAAAAATTGCTAGGAATGTAGTAGTAGAACCTTTCACAACAATTCATAACAATGTAGAAATAGGTTCGGGAACTTGGATAGGGTCTAATGTTACAATCATGGAAGGCGCTAGGATAGGAGAAAATTGTAGAATTTTTCCAGGAGCAGTAATTTCAGCAATTCCTCAAGATTTAAAATTTGACGGAGAGGATTCATTAGCAATTATTGGAAATAATACCACAATTAGAGAATGTGTAACTGTTAACCGAGGTACTAAAGCTTTGGGTAAAACACAAATTGGAAATAACTGCTTAATAATGGCAACTTCACATATTGCACATGATTGCATTATTGGTGATAATTGTATTTTAGCAAATGGATCAGTTATTGCGGGTCATGTTACAGTAGGAGACTTTGCTATATTAAGTGGCTTGGTTGCTGTTCACCAATTTATTCACATCGGTGAACATGCAATGGTTTCTGGAGGTTCTTTAGTTAGAAAAGATGTTCCTCCTTTTACAAAAGCCGGAAAAGAGCCATTATCTTATGTAGGAATTAACTCAATTGGATTGAGAAGAAGAGGTTTCGACACAGAAAAAATTAGAGAGATTCAGAATATTTATAGATTTTTATATCAGAAAAACTACAATAATACACAGGCGTTAGAAATTATTGAAGCTGATATGGAAGCAACAAAAGAAAGAGATCAAATAATTCTTTTCATAAAAAATTCTCAGAGAGGAATAATGAAAGGTTATACAGGAAGTTAAAAAAACCAAAATAAATTATGGCAACAACATCAGATATTAGAAATGGATTATGTATCAAACATAACAATGATATATATAAAATAGTAGAATTTTTACACGTAAAACCAGGAAAAGGACCTGCTTTTGTTAGAACAAAATTAAAAAGTCTATCATCAGGTAAGGTATTAGATAATACATTTCCAGCAGGTAGAAAAATTGAAGATATAAGAGTAGAAACAAGAAAATATCAATTCTTATATCCGGAAGGAAATAGCTACCATTTTATGAATACGGAAGATTACAATCAAATTACATTAGAGCGAGAAACTCTTGATGCTCCAGAACTTTTAAAAGAAGGTGAAATTGTAACTGTAATTTTTAATACAGAAGACGATATGCCATTATCAGTTGATATGCCAGCAAGTGTAATTTTAGAAATTACACATACAGAGCCAGGTGTTAAAGGAAATACAGCAACAAATGCTACAAAACCAGCTACAGTTGAAACAGGAGCACAAGTTAATGTACCTTTATTTATTAATGAAGGAGATAAGGTGAAAATTGATACCGCTAAAGGGGCATATTTAGAGCGTGTTAAAGAATAAAATAAATAGCTATGAAATTCCCACGCAGCTATAGTTTAGAGGAAATAGCCGAATTGTTAAAAGTTGAATATGTTGGGCCAAAACATTTTCCTATTTTTGGAATTAACGAAATTCATGTTGTTGAGAAAGGAGATATTGTTTTTGTTGACCATCCAAAATATTACAATAAAGCTTTAGAATCTAAAGCAACGGTAGTATTAATAAATAAAAAGGTAGAATGTCCAAAAGGTAAAGCGTTATTAATTTCAAAAGATCCTTTTGCAGATTTTAACAAACTTACGCTTCATTTTAATTCATTTAGATCTTCAAATTTATTAATTTCTGAGTCGGCTAAAATAGGTTTAAACACCATAATTCAGCCAAATGTGTTTATAGGAAACAATGTTAAAATTGGTGATAATTGCCTAATTCATCCTAATGTTACTATTTACGATAATTGTATTATTGGAAATAATGTTACAATTCATGCAGGAACTGTTATAGGAGCCGATGCATTTTATTATAAAAATAGACCAACAGGGTATGATAAATTAATATCAGGAGGAACTGTTGATATTAAGGATAATGTTGATATTGGTGCTCTTTGTACAATAGATCGCGGTGTTTCAGGTACAACAACTATTCACAAAGGAACAAAGATTGATAATCAGGTTCAAATAGGACATGATACCATAATTGGAGAAAAATGTTTAATTGCATCACAATCTGGTATTGCTGGTTGCGTAATTGTGGAAAATGAAGTTACTATTTGGGGGCAGGTTGGTACAAATAGCGGAATTACAATAGGTGAAAAAGCTGTTATTTTAGGTCAAACAGGAGTAACTAAATCTGTAAAAGGAGGAAAAACTTATTTTGGAACTCCAGTTGAAGAATCGCGAAAAAAATTGATAGAAATGGCAAAAATTAAGGAGTTAATTAAATTGCAAAAAAAGTAATATTTCTACTCAACTTATAGAATAAAAAATTAAATTTGTTATAAAATCACATTTTCACTTAAAAATTACAGTTAAATGAGCGTTTTAGTTAATAAAAATTCAAATATAATAGTTCAAGGATTTACAGGAGGTGAAGGTACTTTTCATGCTACACAAATGATTGAATACGGTACAAATGTAGTTGGTGGAGTTACTCCAGGAAAAGGAGGTCAAACTCATCTTGGTAAACCAGTTTTTAACACCGTTCAAGAAGCAGTGGATAAAGTTGGTGCAGATACTTCAATTATTTTTGTTCCACCAGCTTTTGCAGCAGATGCTATCATGGAAGCTGCTTCGGCAGGGATTAAAGTGATAATTTGTATAACAGAAGGCATTCCTGTTGCTGATATGGTAAAAGTAAAAGCTTATATAGATAATAAAGATTGTAGATTGGTAGGTCCAAATTGCCCAGGTGTTATTACTCCAGGAGAAGCTAAGGTTGGAATTATGCCAGGTTTTATTTTTAGAAAAGGAAATGTTGGAATTGTTTCAAAATCAGGAACATTAACTTACGAGGCGGCTGACCAGGTTGTTAAAAAGGGTTATGGAATTACAACTGCAATAGGAATAGGCGGAGATCCAATTATTGGAACAACTACTAAAGAAGCTGTTGAATTATTGATGAATGATGACGATACAGAATGTATTGTTATGATTGGTGAAATTGGAGGCCAGCTTGAAGCAGAAGCCGCTCAATGGGTGAAAGCAACAGGGAATAAAAAACCAGTTGTTGGTTTTATTGCTGGGCAAACCGCACCAAAAGGTAGAACTATGGGACACGCAGGAGCAATTGTTGGTGGTAAAGATGATACTGCACAAGCAAAAATGGAAATATTAAGGGCTAACGGAATTTATGTGGTTGATTCTCCAGCAAAAATTGGTGAAAAGGTTGCAGAAGTTTTAGGCTAAGAATTAAATAATATATAGAATTAAAAAAACCTTTGAATTTCAAAGGTTTTTTTTGTTAAAATTGTAAGTAAACTGGGATTGTGTCCACTAACAAAAAAATTATTAATTATGAACTTTAGGATAAACAGAAAGTCAATTTCAAATATTGTATTTGCCTTGGTGGTTTTAATGTTATTATATTCACCTTCTAGAGAATGGTTCATGCGTCAAATGGCATTTGCACCAACTTCAAATATTGAAAGTACAAATAATATAGGCTCTTATAATTGGAATTTAAATGGACTTAACACAAAAAATTTAAACTTTGAAACACTTGAAGATAAAGTGATTTTTGTAAACTTTTGGGCTACATGGTGTCCTCCTTGTAGAGCCGAAATGCCAATGATTCAAGAGTTGTATAATGATTATAAAGATAAAGTTGCTTTTGTATTTGTAACAAATGAAAGTTGGCCAACTGTAAATAAATTTTTTCAAAAAAATGGTTACAGTTTACCAGTATTTAATTCCGCAAGTTCACCTCCAAAAAAGTTGACTGAAACAAATAGTATACCTGCAAGTTATTTAATCGATAAAAAAGGAAATATTATTATTGATAAAGTTGGAGCAGCAAATTGGAGCAGTAATAAAGTTAGAAATACAATAGATAAACTTTTATTAGAATAAAGCAAAAATTGGTGTAGCGTTTTTAAGAATTTGAACGTATAGGTTTTATATGTTGAAATTTATTTTTCAATAATTTAATCAGTTTAAATTTATATAAAATGAAACAAATAATTACATTGTTAGTACTTGTATTAACATTAAATTCCTGTGACCTTAATGACGATTGTGGTGAATGCTTCACTCCGCCACCAGAATTTAATTTTAAATTTGTAGATAAAGTTACAGGAGAAGATTTAATTTATAATGGAACTGTTAGTTTAGACAACATTGAAATTAAGGATGAAGAAGATAAAATAATAGATTTTGAAAAACACCTTATAAACGATGAGTTTATAATTTCTGTTTATTCAATTGGATGGGAATTAGATGCTAAAACATATACAATTTATTTAAGTGACACGATTAATGTAGTTTTTGATTTAGATATGGATACAGTAAGTGAAGATTGTTGTACTTTTTTCGAGGTTAAAAATTTTGATGTTCTTGATTATGAGTACGAAGTTGATAATTACAGAGGTGTTATAGTTGTTAAAATTTAATTATATGAAAAGAAGGTTGTACACCATTATAATAAGTTGCTTTACGTTGTTTTTTAGTTATTCATGTAGCTCGGATGGAGATTCTGAGTCTGTAGATTCGATATATTTAGATTATTCGAGTAATAATGATATTAAGGCAGATGGAGACTCAGAAGAGTTTTTAAGAGCTAAACTTCGAATAAACAAAGATGTTTTTAACGATTTAAATGAAAAACGAATTAAAAACATTTCAAAAGGTGATACTTACTCTATTAATTATGTTAAAAGAGAAGGAGATTTTATTCAAGTAAATTTGTCGTATAGCGGGGGCTGTAAAAATCACGATTTTGAAGTAATTTGGGATGGTGTTGTTTATACAGATGAACCTTGTCATATGAATTTAATGTTGGTTCACGATGCCAATGACGATCTATGTGAAGCATATATTACAGAAACTATTGTAATTAATTTAGAAGCACTTATTGGAGACGTAGACTATAAAGATACTTGTTCGTATAATATTTTTAGCACTTACAACTCGGGAGAAAATGCTGATGCCATAGTTAAAGGAATGAATTAAATCTAATATAGAAAACTTAGTATTTAATTAAAATAATTTGGAGCAGGACATAGATAGAAATATATTTTTAGATAATATCCTTGCAGAATGTAAAAGGGGAAATGTATTGCATCAAGAAATGTTATACAAACACTTTTATGGATATGCTTTAAGTATTTGTCGTTTATACACTTACTCTAATGATGAGGCTGTTTCAATTTTGAATGATAGTTTTTTAAAGGTATTTTCATCAATTGAAAAGAAAGGGTATAACAACTCAATTCCTTTTAAAAATTGGTTAAGGCGAGTTTTAATTAATACTGCTATTGATAATTATCGAAAGAACTCTAAACATTATTATCATTCTGATGTAGATGAAGCAGAAAGTGTTAAAGCTGACATAAATATTATAGAAGATTTAACGGTTGAGGATATTTTAAAACTATTAGATCAGTTGCCCGAAATACATAGAATAGTATTTAATATGTTCGAAATTCAGGGCTATAGTCATAAAGAAATTTCGGAAAAATTAAGCATAGGTGAAAGCACATCGAGAGTTTTTTTAACACGTGCAAAAAAAAAATTGAGAGTTTTAATTGGAAAAAACTTTTAAATAAATGGAAGATAAGTTTGATAAAATATTAAGTAACAAAATTAGAGAACTCTCAGATAATATTGAGATTCCTTATAATCCAGAGCATTGGAATATGTTGCTTTCGAAAAAAAATAAAAAGAAAAAACGCATATTCCTTTATTGGAAATATGCCGCTGTTATTTTAATGGCTTTATTTGCTGGAGGATTGGGGAACTATTTTTATAAGAGTTCAATTTCAAATGAAAATATGAAACCCAAAATTATATTTGATAAAACAAATGATTCATTGCGTTTGGATACATTAAAGAAAAATCCAAATGTAATAATTTCATCAATAAATGTTGATAGTTTGATTAACATCAATTCAAAAATTGTTGTAAAGGATAGTACAAATAAAATAATTCCGCATATTAGTAAAAAAAGAGGGTTTAAAGCTATTAATACTAAGGTTGCTAAAAATAATACTAAGTTAAAAAACGCATCAAATAATAAGGTTGAAATTGATTCTATAATTCTTAAAAAGAGTGATTTAATTAACAAAATTGAAAATGATTTTATTGTGCAATCTGTATCTGACACACTCAAAGATGTAGCATTAATAAAAGAAGAAATTGTTTTAAAAGAAAAAGAAGTTACAAAGGATAGTTTAATAGAAAAAGAGAATTTAATTGCGTTGGTTGAGGAAGAAAAAACTAAATTAGAAAACAGCAAAAGGGCCGTTAAAGTAGGTTTAAGTTTGTCACCTATTTTAGATTCGTATCAAGAAAACGAAAATTCTAATATTGGTTTTTCTGGTGGAGTTATGATCGAAATTCCATTGTTTAAAAATTTCCATATTAATTCTGGAGTTTACTATGCAGATCAAAAATTAGATTTAAATAAACCGTCAAATTATTTAGTTGATGGAGTTAGCGCTAAAGAATCGAAACAAATTGTTAATAAAGAAGCCGTAATAAAGGGTATTGAAATTCCATTAAATATTAAATACAATTTTAATGTAAATAAAAAAAACGTATTTGTATCGGCTGGATTTTCCTCAACTTCTTATATAACTGAAAATATTGAATCTGAATATTTAGTTAATAATAGAACAGAATTAAGTACACAAGATTCATTTGGTAATAATATTGTTCAATACAATTTAGTTCAATTATCAGAAAAGGTAATAACAGAAAACAAGTCAAATGCTTTTAATTTAGCCAATGCTTTAAACTTTTCTTTGGGAATTGAATTACCAGTTAATAAACAACATCAGTCTATTGTTATAGAACCTTATTTTAAATACTCACTTCAGTCAGTTACTCAGCAAAAAATAGATTTTAATAGTGCGGGAGTTCATTTACGCTATAATTTTAGTTTTCAAAAAAAATAATTAATTTTTTGTAGCGTTTTGTAACTTCAATACGTACTGTAATTAATAGGTTAAAAATTTAATTTTACAATTAATTACAAAAATTATAGAATCTCAATGCTTGCTTTATAGGCAAGCTGAGGTTTTATATAAAAAAGAAAAAGATGGTTTCAAAAATTTTAAAGAAAATTGCATTTAGTTTAGTAGCATTGGTATTTTTATTATTTTCAGCTTGTAATGAAGATGGTTTAAGCGAAACAATTGATGGGGATTATTCGGGAGACATTAAATTAAGTTCGGAAGGATCTGGTGTTGAAACTCCAGGAGGATCGGATCAAGGTAATGGGAATAATACAGGATTGATAACAGCAGGAGAGTGGAATGATCTTGAAAATTGGAATTTTTGGAAGAATATTTTAAATGAAAACGAATACTTTAAAAATGTAAGTTACTGGGAGTTTTATACCCTAAAAAGAATTTCTGTTCAAGTTAAAAATAACGCAACACCAATTATTAATTCAAAAGTTGAATTAAAATTAAATAATGAGTTGGTTTGGCAAAGTATGACAGATAATTTTGGGAAAACAGAACTTTTTGTCGATTTATTTAAAGACTCTAATATTAGTAATTTTAATGGATTTAAATTGTTTATTAATGGTATAGAAAATACCACTCCTTTAAAATTTGTTGAAGATGGAATTGTAGAAGTTGAGTTAAATTCAGCTCAAAACAATAGTTCAAATAAAGTTGAAATTGCATTTATTGTGGACGCAACTGGATCTATGGGTGATGAATTAGAATTTTTAAAGGATGATTTAAAAGACGTTATTCAACGTTCCGAGCAAAGTAATTCGGAGTTAGATATTTTTACAGGAACTGTTTTTTACAGAGATAGAGATGATGATTATTTAGTAAAAAGTTCTGGTTTTACAAACAATATAAGTTCAACTTTAAATTTTATAAACCAGCAAAGTGCTAATGGTGGTGGAGATTTTCCCGAAGCGGTTGATTCAGCATTAGATGAAGCTTTAACAGAATTGCAGTGGTCTTTAAATTCTAGAACCCGAATTGCATTTTTATTATTGGATGCACCACCACATTACAATGTTCAAATTTTAGATAAATTACACAGTTTAATTACTAAATACGCAGAAAAAGGTATTAAACTTATCCCAATAACAGCTAGTGGAATTGATAAAGAAACAGAGTTTTTAATGCGATTTTTTGCAGTTAGTACAAATGGAACCTATGTTTTTATAACTAACGATAGTGGTATTGGAAATGAACATTTAGAGGCAAGTGTTGGAGATTATCAGGTTGAAAATTTAAATAATTTATTGGTAAGACTCATTGACAAGTACTCTACAAATTAATTATTAAATTAGATGTTAGAATAAAAAAAGACTGATGAAAAAGTATTTACTATTTATACTGGCAGTTTATACATTAAGTTGTAATTCTGATGATGAACTATCAAGTAATTCTGAATTCTCAGAGTTTATTTCAGAAAATAAAATAGACTCTGACATTAATTTTATGCCAGTTGAAATATATAATACTAATGAGTTGCAAGAACCAATACTAAAATTAAAGTTAGTTACTTCTAAAATTTACCCTTGTATAAATTTTTCTTTGTCAACTACTGAATTTATAAAAAACAACGAATTAATTATAAGGTTTGAAGGAATAATTGAATCGGAAATTTGCCTTACAGCAATTGGCCCTGCAATGTCTTACGTTGATTTACCTAAAACTATAAATAAAATAACCTTTATAAATGGTAATAGTATTGATACATATTCTATAGAAATTAATCAAAACAAAATTTCTATTTCACCTATCGAAAACAGATTTACTAATTCATTATACAACGAAACTTTTAGAATTCCAGAAAATTCATTTGCATATGTATGTGGAACAAATACAAACAATACAAATATTTATTCCGATTTTTTAGCAATACTATCCGAAAATCCAAGCTTTGAGGAATTTGAATTTGAAGGAGAGGGGAGAATTCCTTATCCTTTAAGCTCAGATGGAAATTGGGTTAATCACCCTTCGCGGTATTTCACCTATTCTAATTTTGAAAAATTTAAAGATTTAGGTAACATTTTAAATGAATATTCTATTGAAAATATTGAAGAAAATTCAGGAGTAACAATTGCAATTTATAGTTGGAATAATATTAATTATTACAGTTGGATTGATAATTAAAAGAATTATTTTATGAAAAACCACTTTTTAATTGGACTATTTGTTTGTTTATTTATTTCGTGCAGTCGAAATGAAGAATTAACCAATAATGGTGAGTACTATGCGTTAATAAAAATGAGTGGAAGTATTGCAGGTTCTGAAACCACTGGTGAAGATATGGAATGGCAAGAAACAATTTGTCTTTATTCAAATAACACATTTACAAAAATTCGTTTTACTGAAGATGAAAAAATTGAAGCTTTTGGATCCTATTCTAAAAAGATAATTGAATCTGAAGAATTTGTAGAACTTGTTTATGATATTGATAATTCGCTTATTGCAAATTATACGGGCAATTTAATTGAACATCTTATTGTTTTGGATGATTATAGTTTACAAGGCACTTGGAGTTATTGCGATGGACCAGTTTTAGAATATTCTAAGGCAATCTTATGTGGTACTATTTAATTGTTTATTATTAGAAAAAAAAACCTATAAAAATATTTATAGGTTTTGATTAAGTATTCATAGTAAAAAATTAAGTTAATTTATGAAGCATATAATCCGTATCTTCTAAAACGATCCCATTGTAATCTTTTTGTTCGGCTAAAATTTACAATTAGTACTTTTTTCTTTTTACTTTTTTCTTCGGTTTTGTTTAAGTTTAAAGTTTTCATAATAGTAGTTTTTAATTGTTATTGTACTTAAATGACGTTTATTATTTAAGTTTGTTACTCTATTATGTATAACATAGTACTTTATTAACAATAATTTAACTAAAATATTGTGACTTAACAAGTTGGGTGTTTAATGGATTAACTTAAGGATTAATAATCGGCTAAAATTTCATTTAAAGCCTCAATAATTATATTACAACCTATATAAATTTCTTCTTCACTAATTGTAAGAGGAGGCGTAATTCTAATGGCTTTACCTTCAAATAAAAGCCAAAATAAGAGTAGGCCTTTATCTAAACATTTTAAAATTATTTTTGAAGCCATTTCGGGAGTTTCAACTATAGCAGCAAGCATTAATCCTTTTCCTCTAATTTCAGATATAAGAGGATGAATTAATATTTTTCGAATTAATTTTTCTTTTTCTAAGGTTTGCTCAATAAGATTAGAATTAAATAATTCTTGAAGAGTAGCATTTGCCGCTGCCGCAATAACTGGATGCCCACCAAAAGTTGTAATATGTCCTAATTTTGGATGTTGTTTTAAGCAACTCATTATTTCTTTCGAAGAAATAAATGCTCCAATTGGCATTCCTCCACCTAATCCTTTTCCTGTAACAATTATATGTGGAATTACATTGTAGTTTTCAAATCCAAAAAATTTGCCAGTTCTACCAATTCCTGATTGAATTTCATCTAAAATTAATAAAGCGCCAACTTCTTCGCATTTTTCTTTAACTTTTTTTAAATAGTCATTTATTGGTTGAATAAATCCAGCACCACCTTGTATAGTTTCTAAAATTACTCCAGCTGTTTTCGATGTAATTTTTTCAATATCAATTGGGTTATTAAACTCTATAAATCTAATACCTGGAATTAAAGGCCTAAACGCACTATTTTGTTGTTCAGCACCACAAACACTCATAGCACCTTGTGTATTGCCGTGATATCCATTTTTGGCGGCTATAATTTCACTTTTACCTGTAAATCTTTTTGCCAGTTTAATTGCACCCTCAGTAGCTTCCGTACCGGAATTGGTAATATAAACTGTTTCAAAATAAGTAGGTAAATGATTAATAAGATTTTTACAAAGATCTAATTGAGGTTTTTGAATAAAATCTCCATATACCATAACATGTGTATAATGGTCAACCTGATCTTTTATTGCCTTTGAAATTATAGGATGGCAATGTCCTAATGTATTGGCACTTACTCCAGCAATAAAATCTAAATATTCTTTATTTTTTGTGTCATATACATATGAGCCATTAGCTCGTAAAACTTCTAAAGCTAGTGGGTAAGGACTAGTTTGTGCTTGATAATTAAAGAAATCTTCTTTCAAAGTAATTAATTTATTTAATCTAATTTTCCTTTATCTCTAAATTTTCACCTTCAACTTTTTTCTTAGCAATAGGCTTATTTTTAGTTAACTCTTCTTCTGTATCTTTTATAGTATTGTTATCTTTTTTCTTTTCAGTTGCTTTTTTTTCTACAGTATTTAAATCAATTTTGTCTGAAGGTTTTTTTTGTGCTATTTTATCCATTTCCTTTAACGGCTCGTCTTTTATAAAAATATCATCTTTAGTTAAAGGCCGTTCATTTTCTCTCCAAACAAATCCTTTTAACAATTTTTCTTCTTCTTTTAATTCTTTAAATTCGGAAGGAGGATAGGTATAACCTTTTATTGTTTGGTAATAATCAATACTTTTTACATCGTTATTTTCTAGAAGTATTAAAATATTTTGACTGCACTGTTTTTTATCTATTCCAAAAAGCTCACCAGTTTCGCTTCTTAAAAAAAAGAGTGTTTCGCTATTTCCAACTGCATCTAAGGATATTAATTTGTTATCTTTAAATTTACCAAACATATTTTTACCCTTTAACTGACTATATCCTGCCGAATCTTTTTGAACCATTAACCCATTATTTTTAATTTTTAATGAATCTAATTGTTCTGTTTTTTGATTAGAAATAAATTGGATAGTATCACCGGTAATTTGATTTTCTTCAGCCCAAAGAACAGGATTGGTAAATAGTTTTGTGAGACCTGTTTTTTCTTCAGAAACTAAAGAATCGCATTTCCCTTGTAAATTAGATTTAAATAGTTTTACACGATAGAAAGCTTTTACTATCCGCTCATCAACCTTTCCGGTAACCATTAATTTATCTCCATGAATATATAGAGAGTCGTTTTCCAAAACTGATATTGCCACAGCTTTATCTGTTATATATACAGAGTCTTTAGCCTTAAAATATTCGGCATAGCCACCTTTTATAATAGATGCATTTGCAGTATCCAAAACTATAATATTACCTGTTGCAGATGCATAATCTATATTTTTATTGTAATATAAACTATCACCTTCAATAGTTCTATCGCCATAAAATATTTTTGAATTGTCTAAAAAGTGAGAAATATTAGTTTTTGAATTATGATGACCTTTTTCGGTATATATAGAGTTTTCCGCACTTGTAATTGTTGACGGTCCATAAATTTCAGCAATTCCGGTACTGGTAAAATAATCCAATCGTTCCGAAATTAATTTACTGTCCTTATTAGTAACATCAACCCTGTTAAAAGCCTGAAATTTATTTGTTCTTAAATAATAACTACCTATTTCACTTTTAAGAAGATTGGTTGTGTCTCTAATTGTTCCTCCAGTATTATAATATAAATGTTGTTTTTGTCTATCGAAAAATAATGTATCTGTTTTAAGGGTCATTAATTCGTCTTTAAGCAAAACATCGCCCCATGAAGTTGCTAGTTTTTTTTCTCCATCATAATCGACATATTTGCTATATTGAGTAATTGTATCACCTTGATTTATAATTACATTACCCATAGCCTTTATAATTTTAGTGTCTTGGTAAATATATGCTTTATCGCAACGTAGAGTTGCACCTTCATGTTCAACAAAAACATTTCCAAGTGATATAATAGCGCCCGGATATTTTGGGTCTACCATTGTATTATCGGCTTTTAAAATTTTAATTTTTTTCGATTGTGAAAATCCAGTAAAACTTAAAAAAGCTAATAGTATTATAAAAAGATGTTTCAAGATTCTAAAATTTAAACACAAAACTAACAAAAAAGTAGTTTGTATATTGTAATACTGTGTTAAAAAAAAAGCTTCAATAGTTGAAGCTTTTTTTTATTATCTCATTATTGTTTGTTTCCTATCAGGACCTACTGAAACTATTTTAACAGGTACTTCAACAAAATCTTCTATAAACTTAATGTAGTCCATTAATTCTTTTGGTAAAGTATCTACAGAAGTCATTGAAGTTAAATCTTCTTTCCAACCTTTAAATTCAGTATAGTTTGGTGTTACGTTATGCTCTTCAATATTGTAAGGTAGGTGTTTAACTTCGGTACCTTTATAATTGTAAGAAGTACAAACTTTTAAGGTATCGAAACCAGATAGTACGTCACCTTTCATCATCATTAGTTGAGTTACACCGTTAATTTCAACAGCGTATTTTAGAGCAATTAAATCTAACCATCCACATCTTCGTGGTCGTCCTGTTGTTGCACCAAATTCGTGACCAACTCTAGACATTGTTTCTCCATCTTCATCAAATAATTCTGTTGGGAATGGTCCTGAACCAACACGAGTGGTATATGCCTTAAAAATTCCAAAAACCTCACCAATTTTGTTTGGTGCAACACCTAAACCAGTACAGGCACCTGCAGCAGTTGTATTAGAAGAGGTTACAAATGGATATGTTCCAAAGTCAACATCTAATAATGATCCTTGTGCTCCTTCTGCTAAAACGGTTTTACCAGCTTTCATTGCAGCACTTAAATATTCTTCACTGTCAACAAAAGGAATTTGCTTTAAAAAGTCTAATGCAGCAAAAAATTCTTCCTCAAGTTCTTCTAAATTATAATCTAATTGAATACCATAATAATCAATCATTTTAATATGCTTTTGCACTAAAGCTTGATATCTTTCTTTGAAATCTTCCAGTTCAGTATCACCAATTCTAATACCATTTCTACCAGTTTTATCCATGTAAGTTGGACCAATTCCTTTAAGAGTAGAGCCAATTTTAGCTTTACCTTTAGAAGCTTCACTAGCAGCATCTAATAATCTGTGCGTTGGTAGAATTATATGTGCTTTTCGAGATATTACAAGTTTAGAAGCAAAATCAATATTATGTTTTGAAAGATTATCTAATTCTTTTTTAAAAATAACAGGGTCAATAACAACACCGTTTCCTACAACATTCATTGCTTTGTCATGAAATATTCCTGAAGGTATTGTATGTAATACGTGTTTTTGTCCATCAAAAATTAATGTATGCCCAGCGTTTGGTCCTCCTTGAAAACGAGCAATAATATCATAATTAGAGGTAAGGACATCTACAATTTTCCCTTTACCTTCATCTCCCCATTGTAATCCTAGTAATAAATTTACAGCCATGATGCTTTTTAAAATGTTAGTATGTTAGTTGTTTTTTTGTTTTTTTGTTCCGTAGAAATAGAGTGAATGATTGTGGATATCAATATTAAAAGTTTCTTCAATCGCTTTTTTTATTGTTTGCACTCGTGGGTCGCAAAACTCAATAACTTCACCAGTATCTGTTAAAATTACATGGTCGTGTTGTTTATCGAAATATGATTTCTCATAATGCGCTTGGTTTTGGCCAAATTGGTGTTTTCTAACTAGTCCACATTCTAAAAGTAATTCAATTGTATTATAGAGAGTTGCTCTACTTACTCTATAATTTTTATTTTTCATTTGGATATATAGAGATTCTATATCGAAATGATCGTTTAAATCATAGATTTCTTGAAGAATTGCAAATCGTTCGGGTGTTTTTCTGTGATTATTTGTTTCAAGAAATTTCACAAAAACGCTTTTTACAATTTTTTGATTTTCATTACTCATAAAAATGATTTTTTATTGAAAACTAAACGACAAAGTTAACTCTATTTTTTTTAAAAAAAACTTGATATCGCTATATTTATTAACTTTTATTGTGAATAAATTATAGTTTATAGATTCGTTCTACTTTATCTACTCCTTCAATTTTTTTAATACTATCACTAATTTTTTGAAGTTGGGTTTTATTTTTTACACTAACGGTTATTTTTCCTTCAAAAACTCCATCAGAACTCGATATGTTTAAGTTGTGGATATTAATATTCATATTTGTAGAAATAACCTTGGTTATTTCATTTGCCATTCCTTGGTGATCTACTCCATGAATTTTTATAATTGCTCTAAATTCTTGTTTGGTTGAGTCTATCCATTTAGCATTTATAATTCTATAAGCATAGTTGGCTTGCAAACTAATAGCATTAGGACAATCTTTTTTATGAACTTTAATTCCGTCGTTAATTGTTATAAAACCAAATACTTTATCACCAGGAATTGGGTTACAGCATTGAGACATTTTATAATCTAAATGCTCTTCTTCTTTTCCAAATACTAAAGAATCATAATTATCAACAACTTCATTTTTATCAATTGTATCAGCAACACTTTTAGATCTTTTAATTCGGTTTTTAAAGAAATTTACAATAGAGCTATTTCTAGATGAAATAAATTCTTTTAGTTGATTGTTATCTATGGAACCATTCCCCATACGGTAGAATAAATCCAAACTTGTTTTTAGTTTAAAAAACACAACAAGTTCATTAACAACTTTTTCGGTTAAATTTATTTTTAGGTGTCGTAGCTTTCTTGTTAGTATTTCTTTTCCTTCTTCGGCAATTTTCTTTTGGTCTTCATTAAGAGCATTTTTAATTCTAGTACGTGCTCTTGCGGTAACTACAAAATCTAGCCAACCAACATTTGGTTTTTGACTTTTTGCAGTTATAATTTCAACCTGATCACCACTTTTTAATTGGTGACTTATTGGTTTTAATTTTCCATTTACTTTGGCTCCTCTACAATTCATACCAACTTGGGTATGAATAGAAAAAGCAAAATCTAAAGCAGTTGCATTTTTTGGCAATGCTTTTAAATCTCCATTTGGTGTAAAAACAAATATTTCTTTTGAATACAGATTTAACTTAAAATCTTCTACAAAATCAACAGCATTGCTGTTTGGATTTTCTAATGAGTCTTTAATTTTATTAAGCCAATCGTCTAGTCCTGTTTCTCCTTCATTTTTGTTTTTGTATTTATAATGTGCGGCATATCCTTTTTCGGCAATTTCATCCATTCTTTCAGATCTAATTTGAACTTCAACCCAACGTCCCATAGGTCCCATTACAGTAATATGCAAGGATTCATATCCGGTTGATTTTGGCTGGCTAATCCAATCTCTTAATCTAATAGGATTGGGTCTAAAATGATCTGTTACAATTGAATAGATTTTCCACGCATCAAATTTTTCTTTTTTAATGGTTGATTTATATATAATTCGAATCGCAAATTTATCGTAAATTTCATCATAGGAAACTCCTTGTGAAAGCATTTTTTTACGAATGGAATAAATAGATTTTCTTCGCCCTTTAATAGTATATTCAAAACCTTCATTATCTAACGTAGATTTTAAGATATTTGAAAAAGATTCAATGTATTTTTTATGTTCTTCTGTACTTTGTGTGATTCTATTCGAAATATCCTTGTAAACATCAGGTTCTGTGTATTTTAACCCTAGATTTTCAAGTTCAGATTTTATGTTGTATAAACCTAATCTATGCGCTAAAGGAGCATAAATATAGAGCGTTTCGGAAGATATTTTTAGTTGCTTATCTGGAGGCATTGCATCCATTGTTTGCATATTATGCAATCTGTCTGCAATTTTTATTAAAATAACCCTAACATCATCATTTAAGGTTAATAACATTTTTCTAAAATTCTCTGCTTGTACAGATGCATCTTGATCTTTCTTTAAATGCGATATTTTAGTGAGCCCATTTACAATACGCGCTACATTTTCACCAAATAAACGTTCAATATCTTCTAAAGTATAATCGGTATCTTCAACTACATCGTGTAAAAGCGCGGCTACAATTGAAGTAGTATCTAAACCAATTTCATAGGCAACAATTTTTGCAACTGCAATTGGATGAAAAATATATGGTTCTCCAGTTTTTCTTCTCTGATCTTTATGAGCTTCTAATGCTATATCAAATGCTTTTCTAATTTCTTTTTTGTCAGCGTCAGTAAATGATTGATATGCACCTTTTAGCAAATCTTTGTATCGTTTTGCTATTTCTTTATTTTCTTCTTCTATGCTTAAGTTGTAACTCATCGCCTAAAAATAGAATTTTTTTATTGAGTAAACAATGGTAAAAGTTTATTTTTTTAAGTTAGAAATACGAGAGAGTAATGTAGGATGTGAATAATGAATTTTGACATATAATTTGCTAGGCGTTAAGTTGCTTAAACTATTTTTTGAAAGCTTTTTTAAAGCTGAAATTAATGATTCAGAATTGTAATTATTTTTAGCATAATCGTCGGCTTGATATTCAAATTTACGAGATAAAATATTCATTAACAGTCCAGTAATTTCTGAAATAGGACTGTATAATATAGCAAAGGCAATTAAACCAATATGAAAGCTCGAGTTTTCAACTCCTAAAGCTTGCGCAAGCATTTCATTTCCTACAAGTAAAGACAATATATAAAATGTGAAGCCTGTTAAAAGCAATGATAAAATTAGATTGTAAATAATATGTTTTTTCTTGTAATGACCAATTTCGTGGGCTAAAACAGCAACTATTTCATTGGTTTCCAAATCATTAATTAAGGTGTCGTAAAGAGTTACTCTTTTTTGAGATCCAAATCCAGAAAAGTAAGCATTTGCTTTTGTAGATCTTTTTGAACCATCAATTACAAAAATATTATCCAATTTAAAACCTACTTTTTTTCCAAAATTATTTATTTCTGTTTTTAATGGTCCTTCTTCTAAAGGTGTTTGTTTATTAAATATTGGAACAATTAATTTAGAATAAAACAAGTTCATAAAAATGGTAAATATTGCAATTAAACCCCAAGCATATAACCAAAAATTTGTAGTTGTTATTTGATAAAACCAAGTTAACAAAGCTAAAATTCCACCACCTAAAATCACCATCATTAACCAACCTTTAATTTTATCAAAAATAAATGTTTTTATGGTGGATTTATTAAATCCATATTTTTCCTCAATTACAAAAGTTTTATAATATGAAAAGGGTGTTGTAATAACATCACTGGCAAATAAGATAATTCCAAAGAAAATTAGTGTAATAATTATAGTATTATTAGAAATAGTTCTAGCTAAATTGTCTACAATTGCAAATCCATCTAAAAAGAAGAATAGTAGAGTAGTAATTATAGAAAAAGTACTTGTTATACTAGAAAATTTATAGTTTTCCTTTTTATACTCTTGAGATTTTAAGTATTCTTTTTCATTATAAATTCCTTCAAGTGGCTGAGGAATTTTATCATTAAAATGCTTTGCGTTATTGGCATCGATTAAAGTATCAAATATAAATTTGGCTAAAATTATTCCAATTAAGATATAAAAAAGTAGTTGAGGTGTCATTAATAGTTGTTTTAAAATTAAGCTAAACGTTGGCGTACGGCTTCAAAAAGGATAATTGCTGCACTTACGGAAACATTCATAGAATCTATTGCGCCTCTCATAGGAATAATAATATTTTGTGTAGTATTATTTAACCATTCATCGGTTAGGCCAGTTGCTTCTGTTCCAACAATAATTGCAGAAGGATTTGTAAAGTTTATAGTTTGGTATTCAACAGAAGCGGTTAATGCAGCTCCATACATTTCAATATTTTTGTCCTTTAAAAATTTAATAATTTCAGAAGTAGATCCTGTAGCAATATTTGTTGTAAATAAACACCCTACACTAGATCTTATAATGTTTGGGTTGTACATATCCGTTTTTGGATTTGCAATAAAAACGGCATCAATCCCTGCTGCATCAACAGTTCTTAATAATGCACCAATATTACCTGGTTTTTCGGGAGCTTCGGCTACCAGAATAAGAGGATTGCTATTTTTAAATTTAATGTTTGAAAGTGATAAATCTTTACTTTTGGCAACTGCAACAATACCTTCTGTGGTTGTTCTCATTGCAATTTTTTGATACACATCATTCGAAATTTCAATAATATCAATATTAGTTTTTATAGTTTCAACTAAATTATTAAATGCAATTTTATTAAAAATGGAAAAATCAACAAGCAACGTTTTTATTTCATAATTACCTAATACAGCTAATGAAATTTCACGAGCACCTTCAATTAAAAAGGAGTTTGTTTTTTTTCTTAATCGCGATTTATCCTTAAGCTGTACAAGTTCTTTAATTAGCGAATTACTTGTACTTGAAATTTGTTTGTGCATATTGCAAAAATAATAGAATAATATCTATAATTCTTTTGTTTTATAGTAATTTATTAATAATGTAACCATTTTACTATAACCTACAATTCCGTCTTTTTGTTTGTTGGCTTTAAGGTAATTATCGTAAAACGATTTAAAGTATTTCTCGGTCCAATTATTATAACTTTCCCAAAATTCTTGACTTTGCTTTAAATCTTTTAAAATACCTTTACTAATTAGTAATTTTAATTCTTCAAAACTGTTAGGGTCTTTTCGGTAAACTTCAGAAATACAATAACGCAGAGCCATTAAATAGCCCGAATAATTAAAATAATCTTCTCTTGAATGTGTAGCCGCTAAATAACCAATAAAATTAGCCTCACTTTCAGAAGCATATCCAACCTGATGAGCAATTTCGTGGCAAACTGTTGCTGGGTAATTATTTTTTGGAATCAATGAATTAACCTGTGCTTCATTAGTTAACGGATTTAAATAGCCAGCAAATCCCATATAAGTTAAAGGAATACTAAAAAGCGAATGTTTAACAGTTGAGTTTTTATAAGCAAATTGAACATATTTTTTTTCTAAATCTTCGTACGCAGTTGGAGCAATTGCTTTAATTTTATTTTTTGAAAGAGAATTTTCATAAAGTAAAGTGTCATTTTTAACTAAATGTTTATGAACCTTATTAGTTTTTATAATTAATCTTTTGGTAAAATCAATTAAATCTTCATTGGAATAATTTGAAATTGAAATATTTAAAGTTTCACTTATAGGTTGTCTAAAATAATTCAAGGCCCAATTCAAATGAAAAAAGAAAAATATAACAGAAAGTGTTCCAGTAATTTTAAACAAGCTATTTTTTATATCTTTAAATTTAAATAGGTTAATAATTAATTTAGCAATAATAAAAATTAAAAAAATATAAAGTAAATCACCAACAGAAAAAGAAACCCAACCAAATAAAACTCTATAAAAACGTGAAATATATAAGTAAACTCCATTTGAATAATACGTTTCAATAAATGAATGATTTAGGGCAATTAACTGTATAAAAGCCCATTGCATTACTAAAAGAGCCGTTAAAATTTTATATACCTTGTTAGCGTTCATTTTTCAAAAATAGGAAATTATATTTCACTAAATTTTATAATTATAGTTATTAACAAAAAAGGTACTTGTTAACAAAAAATGTGCAAATAATTTTTTTAATTGAGGCTAATTTGAGTATTAAAAATTTACATTTGTGCAACTTAAAAAATAATGGTTTATATTATTTTTATGAGTAGATAAAATTGCACACAATTTTTTTACTAAAAAAAGAGTTTTACTAATATATATATTCAATTAAGAGTGAAAAATTTACAACCTGTACCGGCTAAAAAGTTTAATAAGAAAAGTACTGTAATAAACCTGGAGAAAGGTAAATTACCGCCTCAAGCTGTTGAGTTAGAGGAAGCTGTGTTAGGTGCAATGATGATTGATAAAAAAGGTGTTGATGACGTAATTGATATTTTACATTCTGAAGTTTTTTACAAAGAATCACATCAACATATTTATGAGGCTATTTATACATTGTTTCAAAATTCGGAACCAACGGATTTATTAACCGTTGCGAATCAGTTAAAAAAATCGGGAAAATTAGAACTAATTGGAGGAGATTTTTACTTAATTGGTTTAACTCAAAAAGTAGCTTCATCGGCACATATTGAATTTCACGCACGTATTATTCTTCAAAAATACATTCAACGTAAATTAATTTCAATTTCTGCTGAAATTATTGAAGAAGCTTACGATGAAACTGTAGATGTATTTGACTTATTAGATGATGCTGAAACAAAATTATTTGAAGTTACGCAGGGGAATTTAAAGAAAGGTTCTGAAGATGCACAAGGTCTTGTTAATCAGGCAATCAAGAAGATTCAGGAGATTTCAAATAAACAGGGAATGAGTGGTGTTGCCACTGGTTTTACACGTTTGGATGAATTAACATCGGGTTGGCAACCTTCGGATTTAGTAATTTTAGCTGCACGTCCTGGTATGGGAAAAACAGCATTTGTAATGTCAATGGCAAAAAATATGGCCATTGATTTTGGAACTCCTGCCGCCATATTTTCATTAGAGATGTCTTCTGTACAGTTAATTACTCGTATGATATCAAGTGAAACAGGAATTTCTTCAGGAAAATTAAGAAAAGGGAATTTAGAGCCACATGAATGGGAACAATTAAACGTTAAAGTTAAAAATTTATCGAAAGCTCCTATATTTATTGATGATACACCATCCTTATCTATTTTTGATTTACGTGCAAAAGCTCGTCGTTTAGCATCGCAACACGGAATTAAAATAATTATTATTGATTATTTACAGTTAATGACCGCAGGAAGTTCATCTAACGGAAATCGAGAACAAGAAATTTCAACAATATCTAGAAATCTAAAAGCATTAGCAAAAGAATTGGCAATTCCTGTAATAGCATTATCTCAGTTATCACGTGCTGTTGAAACACGTGGAGGAAGTAAGCGTCCGTTATTATCCGATTTACGTGAATCTGGAGCAATTGAACAAGATGCCGATATTGTTTCCTTTATTTTTAGACCAGAATATTATGGTTTAACAGAGTGGGATGATGAAGAAAGAACACCTTGCGAAGGACAAGCAGAGTTTATTGTTGCAAAACACAGAAACGGTGGTTTAGAAAATATTAGATTAAAATTTACTGGGCATTTAGCTCAATTTAGCAATTTAGATGAAGATTTTGGAAATGAGTTTCATTCAAAAATGAATAGTGAAATTTCAACAAGTAATTTTACAAGTCCTGAAGATGCATTTGGAGCTCCAGATAGCTTAGATGATGGTGATGTTCCATTTTAAAAGTATGAATTTATATAAAAGCCTATTATTATTTAAAAAAGCACTGCTTATATTGGTATTGCTTTTTTCGCATTCAATATATGCATCATTCGTTTTAATTCCGATGGATGATGTTACCCAAACCAATCATTTAAAAGCTTATGGAATAACCTATTGGTCATTAAATAATGGAAATAAGGCTAAATGGTTATTAAATTATAAAGGTGGTTCGTTTTTGTTAGAAGACAACGAAGCAACAAGAAATGAATGTAAAATAAGAGGGGTTTATTTTGAAGTGATTTCAAATACTGAAGCAGCAAATATTTTACAAGATATTAGCAGTCCATCGAAAAACATGGAGGCAGTTTTATTAGAAAAAGCGCCAAAAATAGCCGTGTATTCACCTAAAAATAAAATGCCTTGGGATGATGCGGTAACTATGGTTTTAACCTATGCCGAAATTCCTTTTGATGTAGTGTATGATGAAGAAGTTTTGGAAGAAAAACTTTTGTTATATGAATGGCTGCACTTACATCATGAAGATTTTACGGGACAATTTGGAAAGTTTTATGGAGCTTATAGAGCAGCACCGTGGTATATTGAACAAAAAAAGTCGGCAGAAGAATTAGCCACAAAATTGGGATATTCGAAGGTATCTCAAGAAAAATTAGCGGTTTCATTAAAAATTCGAGATTTTGTTATTGGAGGTGGATTTATGTTTGCAATGTGTTCTGCTACAGATAGTTTTGATATAGCATTATCTGCAGAAGGAATTGATATTTGTGAAAGTATGTTTGATGGAGATCCTTCAGAAATAGATTATCAAGATAAAATTGATTACAATAAAACTTTTGCATTTAAAGATTTTTCCTTAGTTAAAAATCCTACTGAATATGAGTTTTCATCTATCGATATGACGCGTAAAAGGCAAAATATAAAACGAACTGCAGATTATTTTGAATTAAAGGAATATTCAGCAAAATGGGATCCTGTACCAACAATGTTATGTCAAAACCATACTACTTTGGTAAAAGGATTTATGGGACAAACTACTTCGTTTGATAGAAGCGCCATAAAATCCAATATTTTAGTAATGGGTGAAATTAAACTAAATCAAGAAGCTCGTTATATACATGGTGTTAAAGGAAAAGGAATGTTTACTTTTTATGGTGGTCACGATCCTGAAGACTATCAGCATAGAGTTGGAGATCCTAAAACGGAGCTAGATTTACATCCAAACTCTCCGGGTTATAGACTAATTCTAAACAACGTATTATTTCCAGCTGCAAAAAAGAAAAAGCAAAAAACATAGGTGTTAATAACAACATTAAAAGTTTATTAACAAAAATCGTTGCCTCATAATTCTAAAATACTATTTTTGCGACATTATTTAAAAATATATAAATGTCAACTACAAAAGAACTGCAAAATTTTGCTCAACAAGTAAGAAGAGATATTGTTAGAATGGTACATGCTGTTAAATCTGGTCATCCAGGTGGATCGTTAGGCTGTAATGAATTTTTGACTGTTTTATATCAAGATGTAATGGATTATTCTACTGAATTTTCTATGGATGGTAAAAATGAGGATATTTTCTTTTTGTCAAACGGGCATATTTCTCCGTTATTTTACAGTGTTTTATCTAGAAGTGGTTTTTTTCCAGTTGAAGAATTAGCAACTTTTAGATTGTTAAACTCACGTTTACAAGGACACCCAACTACGCATGATGGATTACCAGGTGTTAGAATGGCTTCGGGTTCATTAGGTCAAGGAATGAGTGTTGCAATTGGAGCAGCTCAAGCTAAAAAACTAAATGGAGATAATAAGTTAATTTATTCTTTGCACGGCGATGGTGAATTGCAAGAAGGTCAAAATTGGGAAGCAATAATGTATGCAGCAGGTAAAAATGTTGATAATTACATTGCCACAATAGACTACAATGGACAGCAAATTGATGGTTCAACAGATCAGGTTTTACCATTGGGAGATTTAAAAGCAAAATTTGAAGCTTTTGGTTGGATTGTTTTAGAAGAAAAAAAAGGAAACGATATTGACAGTATTAAAAAGGTACTAGCGGAAGCTAAATCATTGACAGGTAATGGAAAACCAGTTTGCATATTGTTAAAAACTGAAATGGGTAATGGAATTGATTTTATGATGCACACACATGCTTGGCATGGAAAAGCACCAAGTGATGCTCAATTAGAAGATGCATTAAATCAAAACCCACAAACTTTAGGAGATTACTAAACATATTATTTTTTAGGTAAAATAATTATATAAAAAGAACCCTTTCATTAATTTGAAAGGGTTTTTTTATGATTTTTTTATAAAATTAGTTCAGTTTAATTGTAAGTTTCCTTATATATTTACAACTCTTAAAAAAATAATTTTAATTAAAATTTTCAAATTGATAATCTTTCAATTTTAAATAAACATTTATGAAAATAGGAATAGTATGTTATCCAACTTTTGGAGGAAGTGGAGTAGTAGCAACTGAATTAGGTATGGCTTTAGCACAAAAAGGACATCACGTTCATTTTATTACTTATAAACAGCCCGTTAGGTTGGATTTTATTTCAAACGATATACATTTTCATGAAGTTTTTGTAGAAGAGTATCCACTATTTCAATTTCAACCCTATGAGTTGGCTTTATCGAGCAAAATGGTTGAAGTTGTGAGAATGTATGATTTAGAAATTTTGCATGTTCACTATGCAATTCCACACGCATATGCAGCATACATGGCAAAGCAAATGCTAAAGGAAAAAGGAATTGATATAAAAGTTGTTACAACTTTACATGGTACAGATATTACATTAGTTGGAAGTCACCCTAATTATAAAACAGCTGTGGAATTTAGTATTAATAATTCTGATGCTGTAACAACAGTTTCTGAAAGTTTAAAAAATGATACTTTAAGACTATTTAATATTACAAAAGAAATTTATGTAATAAATAATTTTATAGACTTTGAAAAATATCCAGAAATTGGTTCCGAGGAATGTCAAAGACATACAATTGCAAAAGAAAATGAAAGAATTATAACACATATAAGTAATTTAAGACCTGTTAAAAGAGCTTGGGATGTTATTGATGTATTTTATAAAATTCAAAAGGAAGTGCCGTCTAAATTATTGTTAGTTGGAGAAGGGCCAGACCGAGAACGTATAGAATGCCAAGCAAAAGATTTAGGAATTTTAGATAAAATACTTTTCTTGGGAAATAGTAATGAGGTAAATAAATTATTGTGTTATTCCGATTTATTTCTACTTCCTTCAGAAACTGAAAGTTTTGGATTGGCCGCGCTTGAAGCAATGGCAGCAAGAACGCCAGTAATTTCAACTAATTCGGGAGGATTGCCAGAGGTTAATATAAATGGTGTTACGGGTTACTTAAGTAATGTAGGAGATACTGATGATATGGCAATGAACGGAATCTCTATATTAAAAAATGACCAAACATTACAGCAATTTAAAGAAAATGCTTTGATGCAGGCAAAAAGGTTTAGTCTTCAAAATGTACTTCCAGGTTATAAAGAAGTATATAGAGAAGTAATTGCTAATTGCTGTTAAGAATTATAATAGTTTAAGGCTTCAATTAATAAGCTTTTTTCAACTTTACAATTAAACTTATATTTTTCTAAATCTGTTAGAAGAACAAAATTTACTTGGCCGCTTACATTCTTTTTATCATGTATTAAAAGTTCAATAATACCATCATAATCGGAAGTTTCTATAATAACTTTCCCATATTTAGCAATTATAGATTTTTTTATGTCTTCTAATGTTTTAGTAGGAAAGTTTAGTAATTTTTCAGATAAATAAGCTTCAGTAATCATTCCAATAGCAATAGCTTCTCCGTGGGTAAGGTTTTCTTTATTTTCAGAATCTAAGAAATAAGATTCAATAGCATGGCCTAATGTATGTCCATAGTTTAAAATTTTTCTAATTCCATGTTCCTTTGGGTCTTCTGTAACAACCTCATTCTTAATTTCGATAGAACGATGTATTAAGGAGCTAATGTTTTCAACAGACAATTCACTAAAATTATTAATTTTATCCCAAATTTTAACATCGTATGTTAATCCATATTTAATAATTTCTGCCAACCCCGATCTAATTTCTCGTTCTATAACAGTATTTAAAAATCGTGTATCAATTAGTACCATTTGTGGGTCAGAAAACAACCCAATTTGATTTTTTAACACTCCTAAATCAACACCTGTTTTTCCACCCACAGAAGCATCTACCATACTTAATAAAGTTGTAGGGATATTTATAAAACTAATTCCTCTTTTAAAACAAGAAGCTACAAAACCACCTAAATCAGTAATAACACCTCCACCCAAATTAATAAGTAAACTTTTTCTATCGGCACCTAATTCTGTTAAAGCATGCCAAACGCCTGTACAAGTGTCTAAATTTTTGTTTTCTTCACCAGCTTCAATCTCAATAATTTCAATTTCAGAATTGGTTTTAAGTTCATCCAATAAAATTGGTAAGCAATTTTCGTTTGTATTTTCGTCCACCAAAATAAACAATTTAGAAGGCGGATTTTCAGCTAAATAGGAATTTAATTTTAGGTAAGCATCCTCTTGAAAGTTTACAAAGTAATTATTGGATAATATTGGTGTCATTTTGGATAATATTTTAGTGCAAATTAAAGGTAAAAAAACGAAAAAATAAACTGTTTGTAATTATCTTTGATTAAATACATAATATAATGAATAATTTATTTGAAAACACTGAAGTAGCTTTTGAAATTAAAACCAATTCAGAGCTAGATAGAGCTTATTATTTATTTGAAATGATCAAACGCGAACCATTGGTTAAAATTGGTACAGCGGTAACTAAATTTGCTCTTAAAACACATTTACCAGTTGAAGGAATTATTAGAGCTACTGTATTTGATCACTTTTGTGGAGGTGTTACAGAACAAGACTGTATGCCTACTATTGATAAAATGTATACAAAAAAAGTGCATTCTGTTTTAGATTATTCTGCAGAAGGAAAAGAAGATGAAGTTCAGTTTGATTTAACAATGCAGAAAACACTGGGTAATATAAAATTTGGAAAAGAATTAGATAGTGTACCGTTTGCTGTTTTTAAACCTTCTGGATTTGGAAAGTTAGAAATTTATAGAAAAATTACTGAAAATGAACCTTTAAGCGCGCATGAGGAAGTAGAATGGAGAAGAGTTAAAGAAAGATATGAAATAGTATGTAAAGCAGCTTACGAAATGGATGTTCCTCTATTAATTGATGCCGAAGAAACTTGGATGCAAGATGCGGCAGATGATTTAATAGAAGAAATGATGAAAAAATACAACAAACAAAAAGTTGTAATTTTTGGAACATTACAATTGTATAGATGGGATAGATTAGATTATTTAAAAAAGCTGCATAAAAGAGCTAAGGATCAAGGCTTTAAAATTGGAATGAAATTAGTTCGTGGTGCCTATATGGAGAAAGAAAGAGAAAGAGCAGAAGAAATGGGTTATAAAGATCCTATTTGTGAAAATAAGGCGGCAACAGATAAAATGTTTAACGATGTTTTAAAATATATGTTTGAAAACATAGATGATATGGCCATTTTTGCTGGAACTCATAACGAAGATAGCTCCTATTTATTAATGGATTTATTGGCAAAATCAAACATTAAAAAAGAAGATCGAAGAGTATGGTTTGGTCAACTTTATGGAATGAGTGATCATATTAGTTACAATTTGGCTAATAATAATTACAATGTTGCTAAATATTTACCTTACGGACCAGTTAGAGATGTGATGCCTTATTTAATAAGAAGAGCAGAAGAAAACACATCGGTTGCAGGACAAACAAGTAGAGAGCTTAGACTTTTAAAAGAAGAACGCGAAAGAAGAAAAATTTAATAAAACATATAGATTTTTTTTATTTTATTGATTTAGAGGTTAATGTATTAACAAAAAGAATGTTTCCAATATTGTCATAACCTTCAAAAATCTCCAAGCTATTTTCTGTGTTCATCATTCCTTCATGAAAGCCAATTAAAGTTAAATCAGCATCTGAAGAGTTTTCGTTAATTAATTCTATTCTGCTTTTATTGTCATCAATTGGTAAAACACGAATGTTATTTGCAGATATAGGCAAACGGCCAGAAGAAGTTAATTCAATTAAATTTTGTTCTTCTTGGGCAATATTTTCTTTAGCAAAAGTTGCAAAAATTTTAATTTCACCTTGTTGCCAGTCCGGATGACCTAAAATTATATAGGATAACAAAATCATTAAATTAGCATTCTCATAATCTTGTTTGTTTATCCATACGTGAATATCTTTTTTATAACCAAAACCTTTATCGGAAGATGCTAAAATACATAAATCGTACTGTGCACTTTTTAATACACTAAAGTTATCCAAAATAGTAGTTAACCATTCACTTTCACCTTTTTTATATTCAAAAAGCATCATGTTATTTGGTTGTCCGGAAATTCCAGGTTGTTGAATTGCTTGAATAATTGCCGCAGTATTGGAAGGAGATATTAATGTTTCAACAAAAACATTATTTCTACTAGAGGATGCTGTTTTAATTAATTTTTCAAGTTTAATTTCGGCATTTTTTTTAGATTCTTTGGAAAAATATGCTTTTTCAAAATGTATATAGGTACCAAAGCCATATCTATGCGAAATCCATTTCATCATTTCCATTGCACCATATCTTTTAAAACTATCTTTTGATAAACATATAACTGCTGGTCTCCAGGCTTCTTCTGTTTTTTCTTTTTCAGTTTTTTGAAGAAATACCTGCATAGTTCTACTAAATTGATGAATTACACCTTGAAAAATAGTTGCCATACCTTTTTTATGATCACTTTTCATGGTAATATAAAAGTAGATTGCCACCATTAAAGCAATTGCTGAAATAGCATAAGGTGTATTAATTTTAAACATTAAAAACACACACATTACAGCACCTAAAAGAGATAAATACCATTTAGATTTAAATGAGGGTCTATAAGATGGATCTGCAGCAAAATGTTGCATAAAAGAGATTAAACAAAGTGATCCATAAGTAACCATAAAAAACATAGAGATAATTTCAGCAACGGCGTTTACATCACCCATTAAAACAAAAATTAACGCAATTGCACTTGTTAATATAGTAGCGTTTCTTGGTTCATTATTCTTTTCGGTTCCTTTTGCAACAAAATTATTTAGCATTTTGTTTGGAAAAACTTGGTCTCCTCCAATAGCTTGTAAAGTACGCGGAGCAACCATAAAAGAGCCTAAAGCAGATGAAATAGTTGCTGCTGCTAAGCCTATAGGAATAATTGGTCCCCATAACGCAATTTTACTCATTATTAGTTGATCGTTAATTAAATCACTAGCACTAGCAGAAGCGGTTAATTTATAGGCTATAAAAACATAAATAACCATTCCAATAAGTGTTGCAGAAAGGGTGCCCATTGGAATAGATTTTTTTGGGTCTTTTAGGTCTCCAGATAATCCAACCCCTGCGGTCATACCAGTAAATGCAGGGAAAATAATAGCAAAAACGTAAAAGAAACCGTTTTCTGGAGTTATATTATTGAACAACTGACTGCTATCAAAAACCGTTGAATGTTCCGTTGAACCCAAAAAGAAAAGAATTAATGAAATGGCTAAAATTGTTACAACCACATATAATGCTTTCATTCCCAAATCTGCACCTTTAGTAACCATTAACCAAATTAAAAGTAATAATGCAGGAATACTAAATAATCGGTTGTCGTATATTTCATAACCAAATTTAGTTTCTATCCAAGGTTTTATTGCTTCAAAGGATTCTGCAAATGCTATAACGTAAAAGGCAACACTAATAGCTTGTGATAGGTATAGTGTTATTCCAATTGCAGCTCCAATATTTACACCAAATGAACGTGAAATAATAAAGTATTCACCACCACCTTCAACTTTTTGATTGGTAGCAATTTCAGCTAAAGCCATTGCAGTTGGGATGGTTACTAAATGACCTATAAATATTATAGCTAATGTTCCTACAAAGCCTACAGAGCCTACCGCAAAACCAAATCTTAAAAACATCACTGCTCCAAGAATTGTTGAAATTGCAGTTAAAAAAACAGGCAGAGTACCAAAATTTGCTTTAGCAGATGAAAGTGTCTTATTCATTTAAAAAAATACTAATTATTATTTGTTAAACGATCATTTAAAAATCGCTAGTGTTATATTAAAAGTAATCAAATAATCATTTCAAAATTCAAAATTTAAAATAAAAATATTTCCGTAAAGATTTATTGGTTTGATAAAAAAAATAATTATCTTAATTTCAAATGTAATGGCATTATATTTGACTTTAAATACAGTGTTTTAAAACCTAATTAAATAATGAAAAAACAAATTTTTGTTAGCTTACTGGTATGTTTGTTTTCGCTTGTAACTTTTTCTCAAAATTTAAGTAATCAATATATAAAAGAACAAATTTCCGAATTTAAAAATGATATTAGAGGTCCTTATAAGGATATTAGATGGTTTTGTAAAGATGGAAGTGTGCGCCAACCAAAAGATCCTTGCCCACAAGAAATTGGACCTGGAGTACAACATGCGCGTTATAAGGATGTTGTTGAGAATATAGGAAAGAGAAATCATGTTTTTTTAGGGCAAATATTAGCATATACAACAAACCAAGAATTTTGGGATTCTCAAAATCACAATTCACGTATTAAACAATATCAATTAGATAAGTATTTAAGAAGTGTAGATGATGGGTGGATTTTGCAAAAAGCACAATATTATAGAGGAGCTGTGCAAGTTGAAGATGAAGAAGCTTGGGGAGTCGACTTCTACAAGTGGTTATTAACTGGAGATACAAGTATTACTAAAAACTTTTATTTAATTCGTCAATCTTTAAATGATATTCCGCATAAAGGAGATGATAATGTAGCGCAATTAATGCGCAGCCAATCTAAAGTAATTTCTGATTTATTTCCTCAATTTATGGATTTACGTGTAAAAATTCACGGACAGCCAGAATTTGTTGATATAGAAAAAGTAAAACAATTTAAAGTAAAAAATGCTTCAAAATTAACTGCTACATTAAATTTAAAATTTGATGAGTTATTGGTAACAATGGCTAATTTTTACAAGCCAATTGATATTCAGGCATTACCTAACAAAACTAGTTTGGTTAAAAATACACCTATTGGAAACTTAATTAAAGACTTTTCAATAAAAAATGGCATTGAAACAAAACCAGCTAATTTAGTTACTGAATCTGCTAACTTATTGTTAGAAATTAGAAAAGCAGTTTTAGTTGAAAAACGTGCCCAAGCAAGAGTTCAATTGTTAGATGCCTCTTTAAAATTAGAGGAAATTGTTTTTAAAAATGCCTCACAGTGGCAACCAATAACCATAATGGAATTATTGAATAAAACATATTATATAGCAATGGCAACTGTAGGTGCTGGTTATATTGAACTATGGGAGTGGAATGAAATTGAACCAATTTTAAAACCAAAAAACGCAACTTCTCTTACTTTAAATGAATTAACAACCATTTTACAATCGGCTAGGAGTGTGGTAGAGTGGAGTTCATCTATGGTGAAAGCAACCTATGAAGATATTGTTGATATTTATACTGGTTTTGAGTCAAAATCGTATGGTTTTATTGATGATAAAATCAGAAGTTCTGTGACATTACATTTAGGCAAAACTGTGGGTGATTTGGGTGATTTTATTGCAACAGAATCTTCTTTAACCAATAAAGTATTTAATATTTCAAATCAAAGTTCGGTTCGTGGATTAAATCCAGGGTATGCTTTTGGAGAATTGGTAGTTATTGATGGTTCACCAGAAGGTGTTGAGGTTTCTTCAAACAAAATTTATATTTTTCAAAAACCACCTTCCGATTTAAAACCTGTTGGAGGAATTGCCACTGTAGCTGAAGGAAATTTAGTTTCACACGTACAATTATTGGCGCGTAATTTAGGAATTCCAAATGCGGCAATGTCGGATGATAATCTTCAAAATTTGAAAAAAATCAATGGCCAAAAAGTATTTTATGCAGTTTCAAATAAAGGAAATGTTATTATGAAATTAGAAAAAGATATGACTGCTGAAGAAAAAGGATTGTTTTCAAAAACAGTACGAAATGATGCTAAAATAGCGGTTCCTGTTGCAGATATTCGTTTAGATGTGAACAGCATTTTAAATATGAGAAAAGTTGATGCGAAGGATTCTGGGAAATTATGCGGACCTAAAGCAGCTAATTTGGGGCAATTGAAAAAAATGTTTCCAGATAAAGTAGTGGAAGGCGTTGTTATTCCGTTTGGAATTTTTAAATCACATATGAATCAACCAATGCCAGAGCAAAATGTGTCCTATTGGAAATTTTTAACTAATATGTTTTTGGAAGCCGATAAGCAACGTTCAAATAATATTTCGGAAGCTGAAGTGGAGAAATTTCAATTAAAACAATTAGAAATTTTACGAGAAGCAATTAAAAAAATGCCGATTCAAGCAAGTTTTATTTCACAATTAGAAAGTGAATTTGTAGCTGTTTTAGGGAAAAAGTTAGGTGAAGTACCGGTCTTTTTAAGAAGTGATACCAATATGGAAGATTTAAAAGATTTTTCGGGCGCTGGTTTAAATTTAACCTTGTTTAATGTAGTTGCAAAAGATAAAATTATTCAAGGAATTAAAGATGTTTGGGCATCGCCTTATACAGAACGTAGTTTTAAATGGCGTCAAAAATATTTATTGAATCCAGAAAATGTGTTTCCTTCAATTTTAGTAATTCCTAGTGTAGATGTAGATTATTCTGGAGTTATGATTACAACCGGAATAAACTCTGGAAATTCGAAAGATTTAACCATTGCTTTTAGCAGAGGTGCTGGTGGTGCCGTTGACGGGCAATCGGCAGAAGCCTATGAATTAGGTGTTGATGGAACTACTAAGTTAATTGCGCCGGCAAGAGAATCGGATTATAATAGTTTGCCAACTTCAGGTGGGACTGCTAAAAAATCTGCAACATTTGAAAGTTCTATTCTCAACCAACAAAATATGAAAGAGATTAGAGAATTGGCAGAAAATGTTCGTGTAAAAATGGCGAAAGAAGTAAATGCTGAATATAAAGGTGCTTATGATGTGGAGCTTGGTTTTAAAAATAATAAACTGTGGTTGTTTCAAATAAGACCGTTTGTAGAAAATAAAAAAGCGTTAAGTTCTGGTTATTTAGAATCCATTACTCCAAAAATTGATAAAAACAAAGTAGTTATACTTTCAAAAAAAATATAAAATGAAGCATTATTTAAAAATTGCAGTTGTTGTAGTATTAAGTTGGACGTTTGTTGGAATGAATCCGTATCCAATAGATGGGTATTCTAGAACAGGAATAAAACGTTTGTTAAGATTGGAGCGCATAAAAAGCGGTGTAATAAAGGAGAATTTAAATTTACCTTCGGGTGCATTAAAATCTTACAGCGAAATTGCATTAAGTTTAACTTCAAAAAAGAAAGATAGTACAGCACAATTTTTAGTTAAAAATGAAAAATTTAACAAGGAAATCAATGGCTTATTTTATGGTTTAGATAAAAGTTATTCATTGTCTGTTTTAGATATTTCTGACGTAAATAATATTAGATATGCTGCACGGAACGAATCTGCGGGTTATCAACCAGGAAGCGTAGGGAAAATTGCAGTTTTAGTTGGTTTATTTACGCAATTGGCAAAAATTTATCCAGATTCTTTTGAAAAAAGAATTGAATTATTAAGAACAAAATCGGTAAAAGCAGGTTTATGGGGATTAACAGATGAGCATACTGTTCCAATTTTTAATATAGAAACTAATAAATTAATAAAAAGACAAGTGATAGAAAGTGATGTTTTTACATTATTTGAATGGGCGGATCATATGATGTCCGTTAGTAATAATGGTGCTGCAAGTATTGTTTGGAGGGAAACGTTGTTAATGGCTGCTTTTGGTAAAGATTACCCAACCTTAACTCAAGAAGGAGCAGATGCTTATTTTAAAAATACTCCTAAGAAAGATTTAACAAATTTAGGAAATGATGTAGTAAATTTACCTTTAAGAAAATTGGGGATTACATTTGAAGAATGGCGTTTAGGAACTTTTTTTACACGTGGGTCTAATAATTTTATTGGTAGTAAAGATGGAAGTATTGGAAGCCCTATTGGTTTAATGAAGTTTTTAGTGCAATTGGAACAAGGTAAAGTGGTTGATGAAAAATCTAGTTTAGAAATGAAACGCTTGATGTACATGACAGACCGCAGAATACGTTATGCACAAGCACCAGCATTAAAAGATGCCGCTGTTTACTTTAAATCGGGCAGTTTATATAAATGCGATAGAAGTAAAGGGGAAGCTTGTGGAAAATATATGGGAAATGTTCAAAATTTTATGAATTCTGTAGCAATTATAGAGCATCCAAATGGTAAAAAATATATAGTTGCATTAATGACCAATGTTTTACGAAAAAACTCTGCAAGTGACCATATGTATTTGGCCGGTAGTATTGATAAGCTGATTAATATTTAAACTAAATTTTATTTAAAATTTCAAGTGCCTTATTTCTAATATTTTTATTAGCATCATTTAAAACTAACTCAACTAACGGTTTAAATTTTGAATCGTTGGTTTTTTCTATTAAATACAATACAGCAAGTTTTAATTTACTGTCTTTTCTTTCTAATAAAGTTCGGTAACATTCGGTTTCACTAAGCATTTTTAGGTTCAGTTTTTTTATTTTCTCTTCTGAACGAGCATCTACTACTATAGATTCGGCAATTGGAATTAATTCTTTCTTTAATTGAATATCTAAAATATTATCTAAAAATTCAATAGCGTGTATTCGTTGTTCTTCCTTTCCTGTTAAAATAATATGCAATATTGGTTCAACATCATTTGGAGGATACTTAAGTCCTAAAAACTTAAACATACGCTGTAATTGTCGGTCTAAACGTTGTTCTAACAATTGAATTAAACCATTTCGAGCTTTAGTTATTTCATTAGTGTTTTCAGAAATAACCATATTTTTGTGTTGAATTACAATTTGAGAATGAATTACAGAAAGTGTATTTTGATATAAAAAACATTCATCTAAAATTTTGTCAACTATAAACCTATCTTTAATATGTAAATTGGGGAATTTCCATTTTAACCTTTTTAAAGCTTCAATAGCTTCTATTTTTACTGAATGCTCCGTACCATTTGTCAATTTTATAAGTCCACCAATTGCTTTTTGTGAGGCAAATTTTTCAATAACTGCAATTGTATATGCAGTATCTTCCAAGTCAACAATCTCATTAAGAATTTCACTAACTAAAATATCGATAATTGGTTCGCCGTAACTATAAAGTGCCTCAATGGCAGTTTTTCTGGTGTCTTTATTTGATAATTGGTCAATAATTAAATTAATAAATTGAGGCTCCAATGTTTTAGCTGCACTTAGAATAGCTGTATTTTTTAATTCTAAATTTTGAGATACCAATTGTTCTTTTAAAATAGTATAAAATTTTTCGGATTTTGAATTTCCAATGGCTTCTAAAATTGCCATCATTTTATTTGATTTTTCATCTTCAGATTTTATAAATTCCCATTGGTTTAAAGCTTTATTTAATCTGTTTTCTAAATTAAAGCGTTCTTGTAATAAGCTATTGTTTCTTAATTCGAGCGATAGCCCAATTAATGCTGCATTTGCTATTGTTTCATCGTTTATATTCAAATATTTATTAAAAAGTTCAATAGGATTTTTGTCATAATGTTTTAACAAGTATCTAAACGCATTTGTAGTTACCTGTTGATTGTCATCGTAAATCATTGATTCTATTTGATTGCAAAGATTTTCCGTTTTTAATAAAAATAAATTTTCAATTGCTGCAGCTCTTATTTTTGATGATGGATGATTTAAGAGTGCTTTAATTGAGTAAAAAAAACGTTCATCTTTTACTTCTAATGCTTTTTGAAGCATATGAGTAATTTGTCCTTCAGAACCATTTTCAAAAACTCTTTTAACGGTGTCGATAATTGAAGTAATTGGAATCTCTGTTTTTATTGTTTTTTCTTTTTTTGAATTTGAAGTTTCTAGTAATTTTTTAAATGAAATAATATATTCTTTTCTAAGGTGATATATAAAATATATCCAAATAGAAATTAGTGTGATTATGATTATACTAATAGATATTGCCGAAATTTTTAATCCGTTAACAAAAAATATAAGAATAAAACCTGCCAAACCTGTTGCAATACTATCTACAACCACATCTGTAAATGTTTTGGTTTTCTTTTTAATTTCAATTGGTATTGGAATAGAAAGTAGCTCTGTTGCTGCCTTGTTAACCGATTGTTTTAAACTACCATCTATAACTTTAATTACTATTATTACCCATAATTGTGGAAGGAAAAGTAATAATATTGATCCAATTAATATTCCTGAAGGAAGCCATAATAATGATTTTCCCACACCAAATGTACCAACAACTCGCTGGGTTAAAAATAATTGAACTACTAATGAAATAACGCTTAATGTTGAAAACCAGAAACCAAAAAAGGAAGTTAATTCTTCTTGATCTTCAATTAGTTTTGAAGCATAATCACTGTATTGATAATCTACTAATTTGGCAACCAAAACACTTACACCAAAAACAATAGCAATTAAACTTAATAGTTTAGATTGTTTTATTAGTTTAAAAGGAGATTCTCCTTTTGGATTGGATCTAAAAGATACCTGAAAAGTGTTTAATTTAACCACCTCATTATTCCAAATGTATTTTGTAATTGGTAAACAACTTGCAATTAAAATTGCGGCAACAAAAAATAATATTTCCGTATTTATAAAAGAAGTTAATACAGAGGTAAGGTATCCTCCAAAAATACCTCCGGCAATTGCGCCAGCACCAATAAATCCAAAAACACGTTTTGCTTCCCTAACGTTATAAACTAAATTTGCTAAAATCCAGAATTGAGAAGTTGTTAAAAGGCCAAAAATAGCAATCCAAACATATGGAATGTATACAAGTAATCCATTTGCAATATTAAATGTAAATGCAATTCCAAAAATAATTAAAGAAATTACCGAGCCAATTAATGTTCCTTCTATTATTTTATTTAATGATTTTCTTTCTAAAATTTTATCATAAAAATAAGAACCAACCACAGCTGTAATTGCGGTTAATACATAACCTAGAGGCAAGGCGGCCGAAGTAAGTTCCGATAAAAAAAGAGAATTTATAGTTGGTTTAACAATAAGTAAGGTAGAAATTAGTAAAAATACGTTTAATTGAAGTAGTAAGGTTTTTAACAGTTCATCCTCCTTTAAATCAAAAGCTTTTAGAAAGTATTTTTTTAGAGAAATTTTGTTAAACATATAAATAAATTACTTGGTTTTACACTTTACGTTAGTACTTTGTTTTAGATGGATATTAAATAATTAATAGATAAATTTTATGTCAGTTTTATATGTATTGAAAAAAGCTTTTTAATATTAATAATTTTTTAAAACTTTTTCAATAGGTTTTACCAAATTTCTAATTATTCTTTCCCCATAAGCATCATCAACTAATGCGACCAAAATATAACGTCTTTTGGGATCTTTTCCCCAAACTAAAATAGAATCTGAATGGAAATTTTTCCAAGAACCTGATTTTCTAAATAAACGAGCATTTGGAGCAATTTGATCGAGAGTGTTTACAAACTTATGATGTAATGCTGGATTTTCAAGAATATCTAACATTTGTTTAGATCTTTTGTAGTTTACTAATTTTCCATTGGCTAGTAAATAATAAAATCTACAAACTTGATTAACAGTAGCAGCATGACTTAAATTTTTAAGGGGTTCTCTATTGGTATTGCCCGTTCCTCCGTAACGCTTTCCAACCCATAAACCACCGCCATGTTCTTCATCATACAGTTGGTATTTTTCATCGGTTAAAACGCCTTCAATTTTGTCAAACCCCAACTTGTCAATCATTTTTGTTGCTGCTTGGTTGCTAGATTTGCTAATCATTAATTTCATGTCATTTTTAACTTCAGGAGTTTCTTTTAGTTCTCCTTTATCTATAGCGTCCATTGCAGCCAATAAAATGGCAATTTTAGGCAAACTAGCGGCATACATCATATGGTTTCCATTAATTCTAGCATATTCGATATTACTTTGATCACTTAAATCAATAACTCCAACGGCTAATTTATTTTGTTGAATTAAATTTCTCCATTTTGGGTTGTTATTTAACTCTAATTCTAAACCTTTTTGAAGATCTTTATTAAAAAGGGTTCCTAAAGGTTTTATTGTAGAATTATTAGCATTAATTGGTAATTCATTTTGTGCAAAAAGAGAAAATGAAAAGATAAATAATGAAAAAATAAATAATTGATTTGTTTTCATTTAAATTTTTAAAAGTTTAAAATTATTTATTAAAGATATTTATTTTTTTAATATACGAAATGTTAAAATTTTATTGAAATTAAACATTTTTAGAAATAAAATTATGTATAAAAAAAAGCGGTCATAGACCGCTTTTTTTTATATTAAATAAGATTTATCCTTTTCTTCTACGAGAATTTTTATTAGCTCCAAAATCTCCTGGGTTTGATCTTTTTCTACCAAATCCACTAGAGTTTCCACCACCTTCTTTTCTGTCTTTGCTTCTTCTTCGACCTCCGCCGCTTCTTCCACCAGAATTATTTCCACCTCCATCACCGCTATTTCTGCGTCTTGGGCCTCCGCCACCTCTTCCGGTGCGTTTCTTTTCGGTAATTTCAACATTAACTCCTCTTCCTTCAAAGCTAACATCGTTTTGTTGAAAGTTTGAAATGGTTTCTTCAGTGTAATTTTTATCTAATTCAAAAAATGAAAATGTATCTAATATTTCAATTTGACCAATTTCTATATTTTTTGCAATTTGTTGATCATTAATTAAGCCAATTAATCTTGCAGGATTTAATTTATCTTTACGACCAATATTAATAAAGAAACGAGTCATATTTTCATCATCTCTTCGTTTTCCTCTAGAATCATTATCACGACCGCTTCTCATTTGATCACTGTCGTTTAAATCGGGTGCATTTTCGTAATATGAAAGAAATGAGTTAAACTCTATTGAAACAAATCTTTTTATCAATTCTTCTCTATCTAAACCTTCCAATTTTTCATATATAGAAGGTAAAAATTCGCTAATTTCAGTTTCATTAACTTTTATGTCGTGTACTTTATCAATTAATTTTAATAATTGATTTTGACAAATTTCTTTTCCAGTTGGAACAGGAGTACTCACAAACTTTTTACCAATAATTCTTTCAATAGGTCTAAGTTTACCTTTTTCTCTTGCTGTTACAATTGCAATTGAAATTCCTTCTTTTCCTGCACGTCCAGTTCTACCACTTCTGTGTGTATACGATTCAATTTGGTCTGGTAATTTATGGTTAATTACGTGCGTTAAATCATTTACGTCTAAACCACGTGCAGCAACATCAGTTGCTACTAGTAATTGAAGGTGTTTTTTGCGGAATTTTTCCATAACACTATCACGTTGAGCTTGAGATAAATCTCCATGAAGTGCATCGGCGTTATATCCATCTTTAATTAATTTATCAGCAATTTCTTGTGTTTCTCTTCTTGTTCTACAAAAAACGATACTATAAATATCTGTATTTACATCGGCAATTCTCTTTAATGCTGCATATCTGTTTCTTTCTGAAACTACATAATATTGATGCGAAACTTGGTCCGATCCTTTATTTTTTTCACCTGAAGTAAGTTCAATAGGTTTGTGCATATAATTTTTAGCAATACTTTCCACTTCTCGAGGGAAAGTTGCCGAAAATAATAATGTTTGTTTTTCTTCTGGAGTAACTTCTAAAATTTTATCTAATTCATCTTTGAAACCCATGTTTAGCATTTCATCAGCTTCATCTAAAACTAACCATTGAAGATTATTTAATTTCAATTGTCTTCTGTTAATTAAATCAACAGTTCTACCTGGCGTACCAACAACAATATGAACTCCTTTTCTAAGTTTTCTTATTTGTTCGTCGATATTTGCTCCACCATAAACGGCTGCAACTCTTAGTCCTTTAATGTATTTTGAAAATTCCTCAATGTTTTTAGCAATTTGTAAAGCTAATTCACGAGTTGGTGATAAAATAATAGCTTGTGTATCGTTGCTATTAGTATCAATTTGCTCTATAATTGGCAAACCAAATGCAGCTGTTTTACCAGTTCCTGTTTGCGCAAAAGCTTTTAAATCTTGTTTTGATGCAATAACTTGTGGTATTGCTTTTTCTTGAATTTCTGTTGGGTTTTCATAGCCCAAATCGGTAAGGGCCTTAATGATATTTTCATTAAGTCCTAGGTCTTTAAATGTTGTCATTCTGTATAAATTATTGATTTACAGATGCCCATCTATAAACCGGTTAAAAAACGTGCAAAGGTACACTTAAAATAATGGTTTGGGCTATAAAACTATTTTTTTTCTAGTTTATTTAATTCGGAATTAAATTTTTTAGAATCTAAATGTGTAAAACCATTTGTAACTATTCCAAAATTATCAATCATAATTGTACGTGGATAGTTGCTGGTTAAGTACTTTCGAGCGTAACTATCTTCGGGAAGTTTAAATTGCTTTTTATAATCAATAAGTTTTACGTTAGATGAATTTGATAAATTAAATAAATCGGATTGCATATTAATTCCTATAAACAAAATATTAGGATGTTTTTTTTCTAATCTATTAATTGCTTTTAACAAGTAATCTGGGTTCATATAGTTTGAAGACCAAAAATAGATAACACACTTTTTGTTTTCTATAACACTACTTACAGATAAAACTCTATCGTCGTAAGATTTTATATCAAAATTTTCTAGTGGTTTATGATTTACTACATATTCACTATCATTTACTAAATTTTGAATTTCTTTTTTATAATTATCGTTTGAGCAGTTTTCTAAAAAAACTTTATAGGTATCATTATTAATAGAGCAGGTAGTTTCACGTTTTAAAAATTCATCTACCACTGTTTTTTTTAGTAAAGAGTTTTTAAATTCTTCAATTTTAATATTATCAACAATAGCATTTAACATATTTACGGTTAAATTATTTTTAGTACTATCGCTTTCCTTTAATTTATAGCTAATATGGTAAAAGTAGTTTGTTATATAATTTCTATATGGATAAAAAGAAAGTAAATCTTCTTCGTTTAAATTTACATGTTTTCTAAATTCATAAAAATCATCATTAACTTCCGGAAAATTTTTAAGTTTTTTTACTTTTCTGTGGTAAAAAGGATATACTTCTTTTAGCCTATAAAGAGGATAATAAATGGCGGCATTTGTTAATGTATTAAAACCGCTTGAAATTTCTTCGTTATTAATTTTAAACTCGTTGTAAATAGCTACCTTTTCTTTAGCAAAATTTTCAATTTTATCAGAAAAATCATTTTCATTTAAACCAAAGTATTGATACATTTTTTGTTCTTCTTTTTCATTCTTTAAAAATAAATTAATCAAAAATTCATTTTTACTGCTTCCTTTACCACTAAAAACCAACGATTCGTCAAAATCCCAAGTATTTAACCTAACCAATATACTGTCTTTTGGTTCTAAATAAATATATTGAAACTCAATTCCGTGCTTAAATGTATATAAACCTTCTTTTAGTGATTTGTATTTTGAAAGAAAACGATTTTCTTTATCTAAAGTAATGGTGTCAATAACTTCATTGTCTTTTAAAAGAAGTATAAAATTAGATTTAGGGTTAATTATTTGGCCACCAAAGTAAGTGACAGCATCTTTATCACTAGATGTTTTACAACTAGTAATAAGTAATAATGTTAATATTCCTAAAATATATTTCATTGTCATTGAATTCAAACAAAAGTACATACATCTTTAGGTTTTACTTGTTAATGAGATGTTAAATAAAGAAGTGAAGCTCTTAAATCTTTATTAAAAAATTTAAACAGAATTAAATATTTGTAGTACCCGCTTTTTTGTTACTTTTGCACAAAATTTAAAAAAAAACATATATAATGCTTTCAGTATCAAATTTATCTGTTCAGTTCGGTAAAAGAGTTTTGTTTGATGATGTAAATACTAAATTTACAATTGGTAATTGCTACGGAATTATTGGAGCTAATGGTTCGGGTAAATCAACATTTTTAAAAATAATATCTGGTGAAATTGAGCCAACTTCTGGTCAAGTTCATTTAGAAGCTGGCAAAAGAATGTCAGTATTATCACAAAATCATTATGCATTTGACGAGTTTCAAGTTTTAGAAGCAGTAATGATGGGTAATAAAAAGTTGTTTGATATAAAAAATGAAATGGATGCCATTTACGCTAAAGAAGATTTTTCTGAAGCTGATGGTGTTAAAGCAGGTGAGCTAGGAGTAGAGTTTGAAGAAATGGGCGGATGGAATGCCGAAAGTAATGCTGCAACTTTGTTATCTAATCTTGGGATAAAAGAAGAGCAACATTACACTTTAATGGGCGAGCTAGATGGTAAAACTAAAGTACGTGTTCTATTAGCACAGGCTTTATTTGGAAATCCAGATGTATTAGTAATGGATGAGCCTACCAATGATTTGGATTTTGAAACTATTGGTTTTTTAGAGAATTTTTTGGCTAATTACGATAATACAGTAATAGTTGTATCGCATGACCGTCACTTTTTAGATGCAGTTTGTACACATATTTCCGATATTGATTTTGGAAAAATTACGCATTATTCAGGTAATTATTCATTTTGGTATGAATCTAGTCAATTAGCGGCTAAGCAAAGAGCGCAGCAAAGTAAAAAAGCTGAAGACAAGAAAAAAGAATTAGAAGAATTTATTCGTCGTTTTTCGGCAAACGTTGCAAAATCTAAGCAAGCAACAAGTCGTAAAAAAATGATTGAGCGTTTAAACGTTGAAGAAATTAAACCTTCAAGTAGAAGATATCCTGCAATTATTTTTGAAAGAGAACGTGAAGCAGGTGATCAAATATTAAATGTAGAACATTTATCAAAAGCCACCGAAGAAGAAGTTTTATTTAATGATATTCACTTTAATTTAAATAGAGGAGATAAAGTTGCTTTAATCTCAAAAAACTCTAAAGCTGTAACTGCTTTTTATGAAATTTTAAACGGAAATTTAGAAGCCGATAAGGGTAAATTTCAATGGGGTGTAACAACTACACAATCGTATTTACCACTTGATAATGCAGAATATTTTACAAATGCAGAATTGAATTTAGTTGATTGGTTACGTCAATATGCTAAAACTGAAGAAGAGCGCGAAGAAGTATTTTTAAGAGGATTTTTAGGTAAAATGATTTTTAGTGGAGAAGAAGCCTTAAAAAAATGCAACGTTTTATCTGGAGGTGAAAAAGTTAGGTGTATGATGAGTAGGATGATGATGATTAGAGCAAATGTTTTAATGCTAGATGAGCCTACAAACCATTTAGATTTAGAAACAATTCAAGCATTTAATAACTCGTTAAGTAATTTTAAAGGAACAGTTTTGTTTACAACACATGACCACGAATTTGCTCAAACTGTTGCAAATAGAATTATTGAGATTACACCAAAAGGTGTTATTGATAGATACTCAACATTTGATGAATACTTAGATGATCCAAAGATTAAAGAGTTAAGAACTAAGATGTATTCTTAAAAGATTAAGACATAAAAAAAGGTGATTTTATTTTTATAAAATCACCTTTTTTGGCTTTATAAACTTTTTAATTGTTTTAATTTCTATTCATTCCACGTCGTTTGCCATATTCTTGCAATAACTCTCTATTAAAATCGCGTTCGGCTTTTTGAAGTTTTAATATTTTAATTGCTGAAATTACTTTTTTGAGTTCCTTTGTTTGAGAAATTTTTAACTCTAGAATTTTTTCTTCAAAATCAATTCTATTATCGATAATTTTTTCAGCTTCTTTTTCAGTTAATTTATTCATTGAATTTACAAATTTCAACTTACGCATTCCAGATTCCATACTTAATTTTAATTCCTGGATTTTTGTTGAATATTTATTGTAAACAGGCCAAAATTTTTCGGCTTCGGTAGGTGTTAAATTAATAGAGTTTGTTATATAGGTTGCTTTTAGTGCTTTTATGCGTTCCCGTCCTTGTGCATTTGATGCAAAAGAAATGGCTAATAAAAGTATAAATATAAATAATGATTTTTTCATGTTAATTGTCTATAAGTAAAAGTTCAATATTTTCTTTGTATAAATAATCTTCAATATCATTTTCAGAAATTTTTTCAGAAATAAAATTGTTGTCAATTTCTACATCTGAATAAATATTTGCCATTTGATATGGGTCTAGGTCTACTAATCCGTTATCAATCCATTCTTCAATTTCTGTAGAGGCTAAAGATTCAAAGGTTACAGAATTAGAATTGTTGTTTAATAAGAAAATTAGTAAAAATGATGCCGCAGCTGCAATTGGGATTAAATATTTGGTTACTTTTTTAATTGATATTACTTTTGGTTTTGAGTTTAATTTTGATAGTACATTATCCTCAAAAGTTTCAAAATAATTATCTGGCACATAATTTTGTGCGCTCTCAGATAAGGTTTCAACTTTTAGTTTTGCAATTACTACATCTTCTAAATTTTCAAAATAGTTTTCAGGGGTTTTAAATTCGTTAGTAGATTTGTTTAAATTATGAGTTACAATTTCAGCAATAATTCCATCTTCAACAGAATTAAAATATCCATCAGGTACAGTAAACCCTGAATTTTTAGGTGAAATTTCACTCAAAAGTGGTGCCATTTTATGTAATTCTTTTTTATTCATTTACTAATAAGACTTTAGTTTTTGGGTAAAGTTTAATGTGATTTTAAAAATTCTTCAATTTTTTTAACTGCGTGAAAATAAGAAGCTTTAAGTGCTCCAACAGAAGTTCCTAATATCTCAGACATATCGGCATATTTCATTTCATCAAAATATTTCATATTAAAAACCAATTGTTGTTTCTGAGGCAATGTAATTATTGCTTTTTGTAATAATTGCTGAATTTCATCACCTGTATAATCGATATCATTATTTAGATTATTTACCGTATTTAGTTGTAATTCGGATAAATCAACTTGAAGTTTTGAAGCTTTTTTATTTATAAAAGTTATAGCTTCATTTGTAGCAATTCTATACATCCAAGAATACAATTTGCTGTCTTCTTTAAATGAATGTATATTTTTAAAAACTTTTATAAAGGTATTCTGAAGTACATCATCAGCATCGTCATGAACATAAACAATTTTTCGAATATGCCAATACAAACGTTCTTTGTACAAAGACATTAATTTTCGAAATGCGAGTTCTTGTGTTTTTTTATTTTTTAATTGAGCAACTAATAATTTTTCGTTATCCACATGCAGCATTTACTGTTAGACAATTAAAATTAAGAAAGGTTTAATCAATGACCAAATAATTTACTTTTTAAATCGTCTTTTTGAGTAACCAAATAGTCGTTCGTCTTTAATTGTTTCTGCAATACCTGTTGGAAGCATTTCTTCCCAACCGTGATCACCATTAGAGATCATTGCAAGAACTTTTATAGAGAATACTTCTAATATTTTTGGATCAAAATCGTCTAAATCAATAACTTTTCCATTGTATTTAAAGAATTTATATAGTTCTTTCATTCTAGGATGAACTCTTAAATTTTTACTTGTTACAATTTCTCCAGTTTTTTGATTTTTAAATGGGTACAAATAAACTTTTAAATCTTTAAAGAATAATTTACCAAAGGCTTCTAAAATTCCACCACTAAGATTTCTATAGTATTTTTCATCAAAAATTTGAATAAAACTTGCTACTCCCATAGCTAATCCAATTCGTGCTTTTGTGAATTCAGAGAAGTAATCTACTAACTTATAGTATTCTTGGAAATTGGTAATCATTACATTTTGTCCTAAAGAACAAAGTAATTCGGCTCTATCTAAGAAATCGCGTTCATCAATTTCACCTTCGTTACTTAAATTAGTTAATGTTATTTCAAAAATAAATTTAGTATTTTCTTCTTTAACTTTATTTTCTTTTAAAAACATTTTATGAGCGAGTTTATACATATTCATGTTAACCTTGGTAACAGGTCTAAAACTCCCTCTTAAAGCTAAAATATTAGCTTTGTATAACTGTTGTGCTGGTAATAAATTGTTTCCATCAGGTCCAAACATTACAGCATTTGTCATTCCATTTTTAACTAATAATAAACTCATTAACCTATTATCTACATAAGAAAATCGTGGTCCATCAAAATTAATCATATCAATTTCAAGTTGCACTTTATGTAAATTATCATAAAGAGATTTTAATAATTCTCTTGGTTTGTCATTAAGATAAAAGGCACCGTAAATTAGGTTTACACCAAGAATTCCTAATGTTTCCTGTTGTAGTTTAGCATCTGTTTCTTTAAATCTAACATGTAAAACAATTTTGCTGTAATTTTCTAAGGGATCTAATTGAAATTTAATTCCAACCCAACCGTGACCTTTAAATTTTTTAGCAAAATCAATTGTTGTTACTGTATTAGCGTATGTGAAAAAAATTTTATTTGGATGTTTTTTACGACTTAATCGTTCTTCAATAACTTCTATTTCATAGGTTAACATTTTTTTTAACCTTGTTTCCGTTACATATCTTCCATCTTCTTCAATTCCATAAATAGCGTCAGAAAAATCCTTATCATACGCACTCATAGCTTTTGCTATAGTTCCAGAAGCTCCACCTGCTCTAAAAAAATGACGTACTGTTTCTTGTCCAGCTCCTATTTCGGCAAATGTACCGTAGGTATCTTTGTTAAAGTTAACTTTTAATGCCTTTTCTTTAGAAGACATTGCTACATTAATTTCTTTGTCGCCTTTTAATTTTAGAGCCATAGTATATTTTTATTTGTGTAAAAATAGTAAAAAATGACAGTTTTATGAGGTAATTATTCGCATAAAAAAAGGGTGAAAATTTAATTTCACCCTTTTTTTTATATATGTTTTTTTGAATTACATATTTTTAAGTTCCGCAACCAATTCAGTTAGCGCTTTTTTGGCATCACCAAATAGCATACTTGTTTTTTGATTGTAAAATAATTCATTTTCAATTCCAGCATAACCTGGTTTCATACTACGCTTGTTAATAATGATATGTTTTGCGTTTTCTACATCCAAAATAGGCATTCCGTAAATTGGGCTGGATGGATCGTTATGTGCGGCAGGATTTACCACATCATTTGCTCCAACAACAAATACCACATCTGTACTTTTAAATTCAGGATTAACATCTTCCATTTCAACTAACTTATCATAATCTACATTTGTTTCTGCTAAAAGAACATTCATATGACCCGGCATACGACCAGCAACAGGATGAATTGCATATTTTACATCAATTCCTTTACTTTCTAATAATTGTTCTAATTCGTGAATTATATGTTGAGCCTGTGCAACTGCCAAACCATACCCAGGAACAATAATAACTTTGTTAGAATAGTTCATTAATATAGCAACATCACTTGCAGAAGCTTCTTTAACACTTCCTCCAGTTTTTCCTACAGACCCTGTTGCAGCAGCACTTCCTTCTCCAAATGCTCCAAATATAACATTTGAAAGTGGTCTGTTCATTGCTTTACACATAGCAAGCGTTAAAATTGTACCTGCAGAACCTACTAAAATACCACCAGTTAACATTACCATATTTCCATATAAAAATCCACCAAATGCAGCGGCTAAACCAGTAAATGAATTTAATAATGAAATAACAACAGGCATATCTGCACCACCAATTGGTAAAACAAATAAAATACCATATGCTAATGCGGCAAAGAAAAGTAAGTATAAAAATAACGAACTTTCAGAGCCACTAAATACCATAAAAGCACCAAAACCTAAAATTCCAATTAAAAATACATTATTTAAAATGTTATATTTTGGTAATCGGATTGGTTTGTTCATAGTACCATTTAGTTTTGCCCAAGCAATCATACTTCCAGAAAATGAAATACTTCCGATAATCATTCCTGCAATAATGGTTAAAATTGATAATTGATCACCAATGTAATGATGAAATTCTATCAGTCCAATTAATGCCGCACTTGCTCCACCCATTCCATTAAAAAGGGAAACTAGTTCGGGCATTTTGGTCATTCCAACTTTTTTAGCGACCATCCAACCTATTATGGTTCCAATTAAAATAGCTACTCCAATTAAAATGTAAATAATAGAAGCTACCTCGCCTTGATATAAAAAGATGGTACCAATAATTGCCAATGTCATACCAGCTGCAGCAATTAAATTTCCTTTTCTTGCAGTTTCTGGATGTCCAAGCATTTTTAAACCTAATATATAGGTTACTGATGCTATTAAATAAATAAATTCTAGACTAAATATATATTCCATTATTTCTTCTTTTTAAACATTTCTAACATGCGGTCGGTAACTACAAATCCACCAACTACGTTTAAAGTTCCAAGTAAAACAGCTACAAATCCTAATGATAACGCTAAAATATTATCTGGTTCTGCACCTAACATTACTAATATTGCACCAATAATTACAACACCATGAATGGCGTTTGCACCAGACATTAAGGGTGTATGCAATACGGCAGGTACATGGCCTATTATTTCAACCCCAACAAATATCATAAGAATTACGATATATATCATTTGGAGGTTATTGCTAATAAAATCTATAAATTCAGTCATAGTTATTCAGTTTTTCCGTTTTTTCTTATTTTACCGTTATGTACTATCAATGTTTCATCTGTAATTTCTTCTTCTAAATCCCAAACAAATTCGTTATCTTTTGTTAGGTGTTTTAAAAAGTTAAACATGTTTTTACCATATAAATCACTTGCGTTTGTAGAAACACTTTCAGGAGAAATTGTAGTTCCAATTATTTTCACTCCGTTTTTTATAACTGTTTTATTTAACTTACTTAATTCAACATTTCCACCTTGTGCCGCTGCTAAATCTATAATTACAGCACCATTTTTCATTTGTTTAATTTGTTCTTCGGTAATTAAAATAGGAGATTTTCTTCCTGGAACCATAGCGGTTGTTATTACTAAATCTGCTTGAAACAACGACTTATTAACAGCTTCTTTTTGTCTGCGTGCATAATCTTCAGAAGCGGCCTTTGCGTAACCACCTTCCGATTTTTCTTCGCCAGTGTTATCTACAGAAATAAATTTAGCACCTAACGATTCTGTTTGCTCTTTTGTTTCCATTCTAATATCAGTTGCTTCAACAACGGCACCTAATCTTTTTGCGGTTGCAATTGCTTGTAAACCAGCAACTCCTACACCGTAAACTAGCACTCTAGATGGTGTAATTGTTCCGGCGGCGGTCATCATTAATGGAAATATTTTTGTCATTTCATAAGCTCCTAAAATAACAGCTTTATACCCCGCTAAATTACTTTGAGAACTTAAAACATCCATATCTTGAGCTCTTGAAATACGAGGCATTGCATCCATAGAAAAAGCAGTTGCTCCTTTTTCAGCAATTGCTTTAATTAAATCTGGATTCGATTTATGGAATAATTGACTCATTAAAATGTGAGAACTATCTATTAGTTTTAAGTCATCTTCATCAAAAGGATTGATTTTTACTAGCACTTTGGCTTCTTTAAAAACCACACCTCTAATATCTACGGTAGCTCCAATTTTTTCATAATCAGAGTTTTTAAAAGAAGAATTTACTCCTGCATCTTCCTCTACCAAAACTTCAAAACCTTTTTCTATTAGTTGTTTTGCAATAATGGGAGAAATACAGACACGTCTTTCACCTTTTTGAGTTTCTTTTAGTATGCCTATTTTCATTTGGTATTTAAATTTAAAAATTGGTTAAATTATAGTTTTATGTTTGTTTGATTTTTTCGGGAAATTTGGTGAAGTCAGAGATTTATTAAGAAAATATTGGTAGAATTTAAAGGGAGAAAAATCTCTGTTCATATTTATATGTTTAATATACAAAGTTAAAGTTAATTAATAAATAGAATATAAAGATTGATAAAAATCACAGATTATAAATAATTTTATAAAACAACTGGTAAATTGGGTTATATGTAGTAATTGTTGCTTACATTAATTGAGATTATTCATTTTTTAATTTTATTGGTTCATAGTTTTTGAAATAATATATTTGTGGTACTCATAAAATTACATTTATTTTGAAAATAACATTTTTAGGTACCGGAACTTCTCAAGGTATTCCTGTTATTAACTGTGATCATCCGGTTTGTCTTTCTAAAGATAAAAAGGATAAAAGATTGCGAGTTTCTATTTTAGTTGAATGGGACAATTTTGCATTTGTGGTAGATTGTGGTCCCGATTTTAGATACCAAATGTTAAGAGCAAATGTGAAAAAAATTGACGGTGTTTTTATTACTCACGAGCACGCAGATCATATTGGAGGTTTAGACGATTTAAGACCATTTTGTTTTCAAATGGGTGCTGTTCCAATTTATGCACAAAAGAGTGTTTTAGAAAATTTGGCATATAGGTTTGAGTATATTTTTAATGACAAAAATAAATACCCTGGAGCTCCAAAAGTTGTTAGTAAACCTATTAAAAATGAATTAATTACTTTAGGAGGTGTACAAATTTTACCAATAGAAGTAATGCACGGAAATCTTAAAATTTTTGGTTATAAATTTAATAATACGGCTTATTTAACCGATGTTAAAACCATTAGCGAAGAAGAGAAAAAGAAGCTATATAATTTAGATGTTTTAATTATAAATGCAATACGGCATAAACCACATCACTCGCATTTAAATTTAGATGAAGCCTTAGCACTGGTAAATGAGTTAAAGCCAAAAAAAACTTATTTTACACATATAAGTCATCATTTAGGATTTCACGAAGAAGTTGAAAAAACCTTACCAAAAAATGTTTATTTAGCATACGATGGGTTGGTTATAGAAATAGATTAATACGTTACTTTATTCAATTACTATTTTATATTTTCTTAGTAAACCAGCAATTTGATCTAATGAAAATTTAGCATTTTTTAAAGCGTTTTTTTCGGGGTCTATAGTATAATTAGTGGAAGTTCTAAAATCTGCCTTTTCTAAATTAGTGTTTTCAAAAGAGGCTCCTTTAAAATCGCAAGAGCTAAATATTGAATTTGATAAATCGCATTTAACAAAATCTACTTCCTGTAAATTGCAATGAGCAAATTTGGTATTACTCATTTTAATGCTATAAAATGAAGATAAATTTAAATCACACTTATTTAGTGATATAGCAAATAAAAACTGATTGCATTCACTAAAATTAACGCCAACTAATTTGCATTTACTAAAATTAACGTCTTTAAATGAGGTGTTTTTAAGCTTGGATAAACTAAAATTACAATCTTCAAAATCGCACTCAATAAATTCGTTGTTAGATAAATCTAGTTTAGAAAAATTACAATTTTTAAAAGTACAGTTATCATATTCTGCTCTTTGAAATTTTTCAATAGTAAAATCTTTTCCTTTAAAGGTTTCTCCTTCAATATAAATATCGTTCATAGTGTTATTTTTTCATAGCTTCTTGTTTTAATTCTTTTGGCATTTTTTCAATTGCATATCGCAATGCAGTTCTAGGCATTTTAATTTTATGTTGCATTACATAATTAAAAATTGCTTGTTGGTTAGTTTGGCTAGCAACTTTTAACATCCATCCATATCCTTTTTGAACCATATCTTCGTTATCCAGCATTAAATTATCGGCAATTTCTAAAATATCATTTAAAAACAATCCATGTTTTGCTGGGAAAATAAGTGAAACTGCTGAAGCTCTTCGTTTCCACAAGTTTTTAGATTGTGTCCATTTTTTTAATTCTTCTAAATATTCAGGATATTGTTCTATAAAAAAACCAACAGTTTTTGTGCATAAAGTATCGCAAGTTGCCCAATTTGTAATGTAGCTATCAATCCAGTTTTCAAGAACCTTAAAATCATTGGGTTCTAATTGTTTTTTTAAAGCATAAGACCAATCGCAGGCAATAAGCGATTCTTCCATAATATTGGTTTCAAAAAGCGCTTTACAACCTTCAAAAACAACTTCTTTTGGTTCGTTTTTAATTATTTTAAAATGTTCTTTAGCTATTTGATGTACATACATAGCTTTAACTCCGTAATTGTTAAATTCTTCTTTAAAAAAACGTTTACTGGCAAGTTTAACCTTCGGATCACTGTATTTTAAAAGGTCTTCTCTTATTTTATTTAGAAGTTCATCCATTAATTAATTTTAAAGGTGATATTAAACAATGTTTAAAATGATTATAATCATTGCAATTTAGGGAAATATTTTTTTTAAAATGACCTTCATCATTGTAAATATTGGTACTATTTGGTTACTTCAAACAAATAAAAAAAATGTATTTATTAGGGTTTTTTATACTGGTTTTATTACTGCTTTTTTATGTGTTGTTTAAGCCTGTAATTTTGGTAGTAAACACTTCTACAAGTGAATATTACGTGCAAATGAAAGGGTTGTTTAAAGCAAGTTTAATAGGCGATGAAGAAACAGTTTTAAAGTTAAATTTAAAAGTTCTTTTTTTTAACTATAATTTTTATCCATTAAGAATGAAACTCAAACAGAAAAAAGAATTAAATAAACCAAAAGGAGAAATTAAAAATAGAAGAGTACTATTTAAAAAAGGACTAAAGTTTATAAAATCAATTAAAGTGAATAAAATGTATGTGAATATTGATACTGGAGATTGTATTGCAAATGCAAAACTGTATCCAATGTTTACTTTTTTTAATTACCATTTTGGAACCTTTAAAATAAATTATATGGGAGAGAATGAAGTGGTTGTGAATTTAAAAAGCAGGCCATGGAATTTAGTGAAAGCGATTATTAACCTTTAAAAATTATATTATGGATTTACAATTAGAAGAATTATTAAAACAAATTACAGACTTTATGAAAACTGAAGCCAATACAGATACTGTTGTTGGAAAACAGTTTGATTTAGGAGAATTTAAATGTGTACCAGTTATTAAAGTTGGTATGGGATTTGGTTCTGGAGGAGGAGAAGGTCATGAAAAGAAAAGTAGTGGTGGTGAAGGAATGGGAGCTGGTGCTGGTGCAGGTGTAGGTATTGAACCAATTGGTTTTTTAGTTACAAAAGGCGATCAAATTTCTTTCATAGAAGCTGGTAAAGCACATGGCTTATCTGCAATGTTTGAAAAAGTTCCAGACATGGTTGAAAAAATTATTAAAGAGCGAAACAAAGAAGAGGTAGAGGTTTAATGTAAAAACAATTAATCTCAATTCAATTTTTTGACAAAAATCACTCGAACTGTCAAATGTTTTAAAAATGCAAAAAGGGTATATTTATTAAATTCCTTATTAACATATTTGCGGTTGTAATAGTTTAATTAACAAAAAAACCTTGTAAAATTTTAAATAATCTTACAAGGTTTTTAATAGGTATACTTTTATAAGTTAATTTTTTGAAATGTAGTAAAATGGAATGGTCCAAGCTGTAATATCTTTTTTATCCTGCTTTTTCTTAACTTCTAATTTAGTTAATCCAGATTTAAGGTTAGAAAGATCTATATAACAAATTATTCCAGATTGATTGGTTTTTGGGTGTTCATATCTTAAAAAATCGACTTTTGTTAGTGTTCCATTTATATAAATAAGAACGTATTTTTGATAACATTTAAGCAGTTGTGCTCTTCTTTCTGTTCGTTGCTCCAAGCCCGATTTGTTTGGATCTTCAATATAGGAACCACAAATCTCTTGTCTTATTTTTTTTTCGTGACTAAAAATAGGAATAAAAAGTTTTAAAACAGAAGATTCAACCTTATCAGATTCAATTTCTGGGCTCAATAAAAAATTGGCATCGTTATTTTCACTTTTATAATAGCTAGAGTACGATTTTGTTACATCAAAATAAGATTCTTGAGTAATAAGATATGGAATATTTGTATTGGTCATTTGATATACTGATACAAACATTCCAGATAAAATAAATATAAAAAGTAAGGAAATTAAGCTTTTCTTTTTTTTGAAATTTGAACCGAAAATCATAAATACCTGAAGTATAGACTTATAAAGAGGTCCGTAGGTTATAATAGAGACCAATTTAACAATTCTAAAATTCCAAATTTGTAGGTTTTCCTTTTCTTTGTTCTTTTTTAGATTGGCTATTAAAGATATTATAGCTTGAACAAATATAGTTGCTAACAATAAAATGCCAGGTATTAAAAGTATATAGGAATTAACATACTCGGAAAGTAAATTGAAAATTAATAAATAGATACTTGCAAATAAACCCAAATACATATAGGTGAGCAGGAAGGTAAATGCAACAGAAAAAATAACGCTACACAACTCATCAACTTTTTGGATAGAGTCCTTTAATTTAGGAAGTATGGCTAGTATTTTTTCTGTATAAATTTTAGAATATGCGCTGTCTTCAACACTGTAATCGGGAAATACAGAATTTAAACCAACAAGACCAACCCAATAGGCTCGTAAAAAAAAATGGATAACGAACATTGAAATTAGAATACTTATTGCTAAAAGCCCGAAAAAAACAATCATATAACCAATTAAATACTGACTAGGATCTAATAAGTTAATAAATTTGTTTGTAGCCCAATCAATTAAACCAAACATTTGTAGGGTTCCAAAAATTGAAATTGTAGATACTAATAATTCAGCTTCCCAACTTTCATCTTTTAGCCTTTGCAGCCAATTTTTGGGCGATTTCAAAGAAGGCGTTGTATCTATAGTCTTAGTTTTACTCATTCTTTTTTTTATTTTTATTCTGTTCAATTAAAACTACCCCAATTAAAGACACACCAATAACAATTCCGCCTAAAGCATCTATAAATTTTTGTCCTTTAAAAACTGCGTATAAAGCAAATAATATGGAAGCGATTCCTATTACGATTATTAGATTTCTCATTGATGTACTCATTTTACAATTAATTTATGTTGGTTAATTTATTTTTTGCGAGTAATTTTTCCTAATTTAATAAATAAACACGGAACAGAAAATTAAAAAGATTTTTTGAAGTTTAACTCAATTAAATTTAGAGAGTATTAAAACTAATAATTAGAACTTACTATTTTTACAATTCTATTGTACATTATTTCCGATAAATTCCAGTTGTAACCATTAAAATCTACCGTATTTGTAAATTGAATAACCACAGTATCTATATCCTTATGATATTTTGCTATAGTTTGGTATCCAGGAATTAAGCCTGTGTGCTCGTAGGTGTAGATTGATGAATATATTTCTTGTTCTTGTTTGTCTGTAAATACCGTTCCATTATTTAAGGCTCTTATAAATTTGCCTAAATCTTCTGCGGTTGCCAATATTGAGCCCACATTATTGGTTTTTAAATCCATACTGTAACCTACATAGTAACCGCTCATTACATCGTCTATGTTAACATTGTTTATAGAGCCAAAAGTGTGGTTTAAGTTTAGTGGAGTTAAAATCTCTTCTTGAATGTATTGGAATGTATTATATCCAAGTATTCGGTTCATTATTTTATCTAATAGCAAGTAGTTTGTGTTACAATATTCATAATCTTCGCCTGGCTTAAAATTTGCAGGTACATCCAAAACCAATTCAAGATTTTCGTCTGCTGTTTCTTTTGGTGTTAACCAATAATTTTGGGTATCAGTAAAATTTGGAATGCCACTTCTATGTTGCACCATCATTTTTAAGGTAATTTCGTTGGCAAATTCAATTCTGTTTTTCAACTCAGGTAAATAATAAGCAAGCGATTTATTTAAAACTAAACGTCCATCTCGCACCAATTTTGCAATAGCTACCGCATAATACAGTTTATTTACACTCGCTATTTTAAATAATGAATGAGGATCTGCAGCAATTTTGTTTTCCCTATTTTTATAACCCGAAGTATAAAATTGAGGTTGTTTACCTTTTGTATCTACATAAACTATAATGCCATCGAATCCATAATTAGTGGCTTTATTTACTTGTTCTTGAACGGTTTTAGGTAATGGAGTTATCCAAGCTTTTACAATTGGCCAAGGAACAAAGTATAAAGAAATAGCTGTTCCAATAAACAATAAAATTCTAAATAGTTGTTTTGATTTTATTTTGGTCATATTGTTAAATATGGAAGGTTATTTTTTATCAGTTAGCTTTTCAAAAGTCATTTCAGAATCCCAACAATCTCCATAATCAGATTGGCATTTTAATTTAACACTATCTTTTAATAATTCTCCGTTATATTTCAATAATCCTCTAGAAATTGCAATTATTGATTTTTTTTCTAAATTTCTTTCCTGTTTTACAACTTTCATTAGAGAGTTTTCACAAAGTTCTCTTTTTCCAATTTCAAAACTTATAGTGTTATTTTCTATAGTAAGTTTTTTTATTTCATTTTTATAAAACAAAATTCCGAATCTGCTATTATCTTCAGCTCCGTAATAAAGAGCGCTATATTTTCCGTTTAGTGTGTCAATTACCAAATAATGATTTTCGGATTGTTTAAGGGCTTTATATTCATAGATTCCGATTAATTCCGTGTTTAATTTTTTAGGTTCAGTTTTTATTTCCGATGTTTTTTTGTCGGAATTACAACTAATTAAACTCACTATTAAAATCAGTAATGAAATTTTTTTCATAATGTATGCTAACGTTGTTTGTATATAATTTGTTACGTTGTTAAAGCACCTAAATTAATAAATAAACACGAAAAAGAAAATACGCAATTCTTTTTATAAGCAAGGGGAGAACCAAGCAATTGATAATAGCTATTATTGTGGTTTATTTAAGTTTTTTCTGTTTTTTAATATTAGGAGTGTAATTATATAAATAGCTACAATTGCAAAGGGAATAGCAATAAATCTGTATTCGGGTAACAGATACCAAAGAATTAAAATTGTAACTGTTCTAGTTAATGTGTGAAAAATTCCAACCCAATGTTTTATAATCCAAGAAAATGGCACCCACATTAATCCGGTTAAAATTCCTACACTCATGGGAAGTGATGTATAATCAACTAAAAAAAATGGAATTGCAATTGAATACACCAGAATTGCCTGACCAGCGGTGAAAAGAAAAAGTGTATCGAATTCGTTTTTTGGTTTGCTTTTATCTAAAAAATTTTCACCAGTGTATTTCGATAGAAACAAACCTAAATATACAATACTTCCAGTTCCAATAAAAATTGACCAAACGGCTACAAAATCAGAGAAAAATATCCCCATTATTCCAATGATAGTCCAAATAATTAGTCCAGCTAGTGGTGTAGCTAAAAATTTTTGATTGATATATTCAATTCTTTGTTGTTCTAATGTTCTTTCGTTCATTTTATAAAATGTTTTGTGTACTATTTTAAGTTTTACTTTCTAAACTTACTTAAATTTTAAATTCAATATCTCCATAGCCAGGCACAAAACTAGAATTATTGCATGTCATAAATTCTATTTCACCTATTATTTTAAAAGGGTTCTTATTTTTTACTTTTATTCGCTGTTTAAATGTGGTTTTAGTTTCGAAGTACTTAATTTTTAAGTTAAAAACTGGGTCGTGAACTGTATGTCCTTTTTCTTCAGTGGTATTACCAATAAGCTCATAATCATTACTTTCTTCAAAAATGAAAATAGTAGGAAGTGGTCTATCTTCAGGTACTTTTTGAGAATATAAATGGTAATTTTTTTCAATTGAAGCATTAATTATTAAATCATATTCGGTTGCTGTTATTTTCTTAGTTTCTGTTGTCCATTTTATAGGTTCAAGGATTTGAGAATAACTAACTGTTGTTATTAATAACAATAATAAAAGTAAATTTTTCATGCGATTTTAAGTTATGTTTTTAAATTCTAGACCAATTTAAGCAAAAATAATATTTAGTATTGTATTTGGTTTTACGTTGTTGTTTTTTTATTTGTTCTACATCATTTTTTAATAAGTGCTATAAGGCGTACTAAAAGGATGCTATTAAATAGTGTTAACTATTAGCATAAATAGTGTATTTTATTAGGGACTTTATTGTTAAAGTTGAGGGAGTTTGTTGTAAATTAAGTACTATATTTAATTAAATATAGTACAATAATTTTCTAATTTAAGTACAATAATTTTTAAAAAGTTGTAGATTATTTAGAGAAGTGCTTAAAACCTTTGAAAAACAAGGTGTTAACAACCAATTTAAAATTACTAAAAAAGTAGTAATAAAAACTGTTAAATACTACGTATTTATTAACAATTTAAAACCAAAATTTAATTTATAAAAAATAGCTATTATGTTTAATTCTGCAAAATTTTTAAATTTTACATTAAAGTAAGAATTCTATTTTTTATAAGTGTTCTAATTCAGTTCTTTTGTTAAAAATTAAATCCTAAGCCAACTTGGAAAACCCTATTTTTATTTTCGTGTTCTATGAAGCTTTCGGGGTATTCCAATTTTAAAATATCGGTTAAACCATATAAATATCTTGTTTCTACATATAAGCCAAAATCAAATTCATATTCAATACCTATTGTTGTTCCAAAATCAAAATTAGTGTAATCATTTATAGAGGTTCCCCAACTATCTTTAACTTTAGAAATATAACCTAAATAACCTCCAGCTAAAACAGAAAAATCATTAAACAGCCTTTTTTTCAAAACAATTGGTAGGTTAATTTGATTGATAATTGTTGTAGTTTCATAAAATGTATATCCTTGTTCAGAATACATTAATCCAATTTTTAATGCGGTACCATTTTTAGCTTTTAAATTAATAGGATACTCCATTTCACCTCCTATATAAAAAGAGTTTTTATTATGCTGTTTTCTGCCAGATGATGAACCGTTAATAATTACATTATATTCAATATTTGATAAGTTGTATCCTGCTTTTAGACTTAATTTTAGTGATTGACTTTGGTTGCTTTGTGTAATTAGAAAGAATACTATTCCTAGGTAATATTTTATGTTCATTTTTAATGTAAAATTTAAAACTATAATTGGTTCTTTTACGCTTTTTTAAACCTAATAAGTGCAGTTTTTTACGATGGTTTTGTGCAAGGTTAGTTGCGTTTTTAAGCTAAATATTTAGTAAATAATTACCGACCAAGAAAATCCGTAAAGACTTTCCAAAGTACGCGATAACAAGCAAATATTTTTATATGTTGTTGGCAATAGCTTTTTATTTACTATTTAATGGAGGTACCAACTAAATTATAAAATTTATGAGCACTATCAATATACTTTTGATTTTCTACATATTTAGCTTTTTTATATTGTTGAAACATATTTGATGCCTTCTTAAATAATTTTTCGGCTTCTGGTGTTGTTAAAAAATCAACTATATATTTTCCTTTGTACTTTGCATATGCTGAATCTATTTGCATTGATATAAGGTCAGGTGATTTATATGAAATAACCGGTTTAGGATATGGTGAATAACCACCTTTGCAACATGAGCCTGATTCTAATTGGAGTCTTTCCAGTGCCTTTCCGTAGGTGGGATCTGTTTGACCATAAACGGTTCTATACACATTAGTTAATTTCATCATGCCAGAACACATTGCACATGGTTCTAATGTTGTATATATTGAAAAGCCTTTTAAAGAAAAGGATTGAACACTGTCTAAATAGGATTGTATCACTCGAACTTCTCCATGTTGGGTTCCATTCATTTTAATATTTACTGAATTTCTTGCCCAGTTAACAACATATTTATCACTATCCACTAACACAGAACCAATGTTATATCCTCTACCTTCAAGAGCGTTAATTTGCCAATCTTTATGAACTACTGCATATGCCATTAAGGAATAAAAATAGTCAAGTTCTTGTTGTTCCAATGAAACCGAATCAACAGAAACTGAATCAAGAGTGCATTCACATTTTTCAATATTTAATTCAGAATTAGGCTGTTTTATTACACATGAAAAAAAGCATATTGACAAAATAAAAATGCTAATTAAGAAATATGTTTTTTTCATTAGAAATTTATTTATTAAGTTTTATAGATGATAATTAATTACCCAAATTATTGCGAACGGGATTTTATAAGATTTGTGCGACTGGAAAATCGGAGATTTTTCGGACGTAGTAAATCGTTTGTTGAATGTTTGTCAGTTCGTTATTTATTTCAAATGTAAGCATAAATTATATGAGGTGTTAGCAAAAGTTTTTATCAGAATATATAATATCCTATGCTAAATTGAATCAAGGTATTTGTTCCTTTTTTCAATTCTCCATCATAGTTCGGTTTGTCGATAGCTTTAGTCAGACCTTGATAAAAATTCAATTCAAGAAATAAATCATTAATCTTTTGACCAAATCCAATATTTACTCCAAAATCAATCGTTTCTCCTTTGTTTAAAAAGTATGGGAGTTTTTCAGAAAGTAAAAATCCAATTTGAGGTCCCGCTAAAATATATGTCTTGTCATAAAATTTAAAATTTAATGGGAGATTTAAATATTCTGATTTATAATCAATATGTTCAATACTACTACTTTCACCGTCTCGATTCCCTTGTTGTGAATAAACTAATTTTGGTCTAAATTTAATTTTTTCGGTTATATCAAATTCATAAAATCCTCCTAAATGAAATCCCATTTTATCAGTAATATCAATTTGATTTAAAACTCCCTCTGAAATAGATGAATTATTTAATCCAATCAAAACTCCCATTTTTTTTTGAGAGAAGGTTATTAGTGGTATTAAAATCAATAAAGTAATTGCAATCTTTTTTTTCATTTTTTGTCTTTTTTTATTTTTGCTAACGTGTTAGTGCATGAAAAGTTGCGGTTTTAAAACTACAATTTTCAGACTGTTAAATTTAAGTTTATTTTGTTTTAGAAACATTCTATATTTTACACTTTAGCAATTTTTTATGCACATTGTTAGCTGCTGGGCTTTTGTTCTTTTCTAGCTACCATTCTCAGAACTGCATGTATTGTTGCTAAATAGTGATAAAATATCCAGCTATACCAAATTGCTTTGTCATAATCCTTTTTCTGCTTTTCGTTGTGGTGTCTAATGCTAAAGTTATTTGCAATATTAAATATATCACCTTCATCTTTTGAATCAAGAACATCTTTCATTTCAGGTCTTAAGTACTCTAAAACATCCGCTAATTCCCTCAATGCTTCTTTTCTGTCTTCAAGAGTTGATTTATGTCTTCTAAATTTGGTTACAGCACGCTGGATTTTACTATTAATGTTTTCAATATCAGATGACGGAATATCAGCTTCAAGAAGAGGTGCAATATATTTGTCAGGTAGTTCAAGAATTTCACCGTCATTAGAAATTTCATATCCTTTCAGATAGTCCTTAATGACATAATTCATTTTTTCTCTAAAATATTGCTGACCATCAGTATTATTAAAAGTATCATAATGATGTCCACAATTATTGAACTGATGATAATATCCAGAAAGCGGTTTAGAGCAATGGTCATGTAGAAATTCTATCATATCAAATAAGTCATCTTCTGAGTATGATTCTAGTTTTTCCTGAATCGGCCAAAGATTTTCTTTTTTTAATGATAAAAATATCATGGAGTCAATATCTCCACCTAATTCACCATTTACATCTCCTTGGTCGACACAATAATATCCAAAATATTTTTGAAAATATCCATCCTCGTCTAACTTGTTATAAGTAACGAGAAATAGTTTCTTCAATAGTTTTAAAGTAAGTTCAGGTGTCTCTTTTAGTTTACCTGTTCTTGAGGAATAATAATCTCTATTTTTCATTTAATTATCTCTGTTTTCGGTCTCGTTCTCGCCTTGCAGCTAACTCGTTATATATTCACATTATATGCGTTTATCCCATTTATTTATCCGTAAAACGTGTTATGTTTTACTTTTTTAATGGCGCTAAAAATTAAATTTAGTTGCAATTTTTTGTAGTATAAAATTAAAATAATTTATGTAACCAGGAAATATAAAACCCATTTTAATTAAAACCTTATAAAATTAAAGCCAAATCTAAAAATTTGGCGGACTTTGCAAAAAAGCTAAACCTTAGTTTTAACAATTACTTGCACTATTTTTTATAAATATTGTTAGGCACAGTACTTCTCGCACTAATTGGCAATAATTTTCTATATGTTAAACAACGCCAAATCCATTCTAATGGTCCAAATCTGAAATATTTTAACCAAATCTTGCTAAATAGAATTTGAAAGGCGAAAACCATAATCGCTGTTAAAAATGTTTTTGACGGACTTAAAGTTTCGTAAAGTTTAAATCGGATTGAAGAAAATAAAAACAAACCAATATTTTGTGAAGTAGGATTTTCCAAATACCAAAATGGAAGTAAATATTTGTATCATTCTTTTTTAAATGCACAAACTCCAACTACTATTAATTCATTAAGCGATATTACTTTGAACATTTTACCGTTAAATCCGTGAGCATCATATTTTTTGTTAAAAGTTAATGGATTTACTCTAGTTTTTTTCCACAACAAAACAGAACGTTATACAAAAACAAGTAAAAAAAACAATGAAGTAAGCGAATAGCAACATTATTTTCCAAGTTTTAAAATTCTAATGGCACCTTGAATTACCAATACAAAAACGATTGTTCCAATTATTAAATCAGGTTTGCTCGAACTTAACCAATTTACCATAAGTCCTGCGATTATGACACCTAAATTAATTATCACATCATTTGAGGTGAAAATCATACTAGCTTTCATATGTGCCTCGTCTTTGCTCTTTGACTTTTGTAAAATGTAAAGACAAATTCCGTTTGCGATAAGTGCGAAAATAGAAACGATTATCATTGTCGAAAAATCAGGAAGTTTCTCGTCTCCAAAAAATCTCCTTAAAACTTCCACAAATCCGATAATCGCAAGTGTTATTTGAAAATATCCAGCAAGTTTCGCAATCCGCTTTTTCTTTATTATCGTTCCGCCAACCGCAAATAAGCTAATTCCGTAAACAAAACTGTCGGCAAGCATATCCAAACTATCGGCAACAAGTCCCATAGATTTTGAGATAATTCCAGTTGTCATTTCGATTATAAAAAAAGCAAAATTGATTGCAAGTACAGACCAAAGTAGCTTTTTCTGATTTGCATTTTCTTTAAATTCCGTTTGGTCGGTTTGTTCGGTCGAAATTTTCTTTCCGCCTAAATTCAGTTCGATAATATACTTTTCGATTTGGTCAATTTCTCCGCTGTGAAAAACGGTCAATTTTCTGTTTGGAATATCAAAGTCCAAATTCGCAATACTCGAAATTCCGTCCAATTTCATTCGGACTAAATTTTCCTCCGATGGACAGTCCATTTTGGTAATTTCAAATATTGTTTTGTTCATTGAAATTTGTAGGTTATACACATTGCTGTGCTTATTTTTTATTCAGCTATTGTTCTAGTTCTTTATCAATTTGAGAAATAATATCCTTAAGGCTTTCCTGGTTTATTACAAATGTTCTCCAATAATAAAAATTCTTTGATCGAAAATAAATATTAAGATCAGCTATTAAATATTCGTCTGTTAAATCACTAATGTTTTTATATGGCTCATAAGTTATTAAATGAGCATATTTATAATTTAAATCAGATGATTCCTGCCTCAAAATTTCAAATAGATTTTCATTGGTAGGTGCATTAAAAGTATAAAACCTTTGAATATTTGAATATAAGGTGTCATTTATTATAAGGTCAGAATTGCCATCAGCAATCATAGCATCGTAGGCACTTTTGCTTGACCGAAAGGGCATATCATATCCAAATAACTCCGAATAAGATATTTTGCTAATAGTATCAAAGCCTTCAAAGGAAGTTATTTCTTTTCGAGGATTAAATGAAGGTAAAACCTTTTTAAAGTACATAATCTCTCTTCCCCAATATGGTTTTAATTCTTCGATTAACTCTAAATCTTTAACCATATCCGAACGAATTGCTTTCAAAATAGTGGTAGCTTTCATTTTGCCCTTTTGAACTTCATTCCAATTATTAATCTGCAATGCAATCAAAATTCCTATAACAACAAGAATAATTTCTCCAATTGCGTAAATCAGATACTTACTGAATTTATTTTCAGTTAATAATCTTTGTCTAATTTTTCTAAAGAATTTTATCATTGGTTAATGGCGTGTTTAAGCACCTAATTTAGCAAATAAAAAGCGAATAGAAAATGCGGGAGGATTTTCAGAAATAGGCGAGAACAAGCAATTATTTATAGTCATTGTTGTGCTTTCGTTATTTTTTATTTATCTCAATCTTAATTAATTCTTTCAATTCATTGACATTATTTAGCATTTGCTTTAATTCAATTATTTGTCTTTTTTCTGTGTAATTTTTAAGATATAAAGCGTTCTCAAGGGTCAATATTATTTCTGGGTAGTTTTCGGTATAATTTAAATGGCTATTTTCTTTCAAGTGATAAGTGTTTCTATAAAATCCTAAATTCCCTGCTTTTTGTAAATCACTTAAATAAACACTGTAATTTCCATTGGCTTGACTGACAATTCCTTCTTGTTTTCTCACAAGATTTATCAACTTTTTTCTGAAGTGAGCAGGTATCAATTTTATGTCTCCTGTTGATTCTAATGTTCCAATTGTATTAGAGTTAAATGATGGATACCAAAAAGCAAGTTTGACTTGAGTTAGTGCGTTCATCATTTCGATAAGTTCTAAGTTTGATTCTTTAGTAAGTTGTAAATATTGTTCATAGGAAGCTATACTTTCACTAATTCGAGAAATTTTGTCTTTTATGTTGTCTGTCTCATCAGCCAAGTCTTCTTCTAATTGGTAATAGTAATTTTGAATAACATTACTTTGTTTGCGGTTTTCATTCCAGTTATTAATTTGAAGCGCAATCAAAATTCCAATAACGACAAGAATAATTTCACCAACTGCGTATTTAAAATACTTTCCAGTTTTATTTTCCATTAGCAGGTTTTGACGGATTTTTCTAAAGAATTTTATCATTGGTTATTGGTTGGTCATAATGAAGCACAACGGTTTTTGGTATGTTTTGTAGCGTGTTTTAAACAACTAATTTTGTGAATAATTACCGACCAAGAAGATCCAAGAGGACTTTCAGAAGTAGGCGAGAACAAGCAATTATTTATAGCCATTGTTGTGCTTTCGTTATTTATTAATATTTTTATCTATGAGTTCAATAATATACTCTAAAGTTGCCATTAGATCCTTTTCTTCCTCTAATCCATTTTTTCGTATATCATGAAAAAGATGGTTTGTTGCCCATCTGAATTCGGGATGTTCAAATATTGACCTTAAATTATATCCCGTAATTTTTCCATCTTCAATAATCATGGCATTGGTCCAATATGATTTTATCGAACTCTCTCTTTGAGTTTCTATTTTAAGTGTGCTTTCTAAAGCGTCTGTCGTTAAATCCTTTAAAGATGCCAGTAAATATTTCAGTTCCTTATTTGAAAGTTGATTAATTTGTCCTGAAGAGATAATGGAATTAAGTATCCCGTTTTGCGGATCATACGTTAAGTTATAATCCAGTTTTCTGATTGATGCAGAAAACAGACTATCCGACATTTTATCAAAAGCTGCTCTGTCTCTAAAAAGCGCTCTCATTTCTATTGCCGTTTGAAAGGATATTTCGTTTCCCTCTATTGTGGATTCCAAAGCTTTCAGATTTATTATCATTTCTTGTTTAAGGTCTTTGAGAATAGACTGCTCTGCTTTTTTTAGCTTTCGGTCTTCATTCCAACCATTAATAGATACCGCAATTAGGATTCCAATTATCACCAAAAGAATCTCACCAACAGCATACTTCAAATACTTTCCAGTTTTGTTTTTTTCCATAAGGTCATAGCGTATTTTTCTAAAGAATTTTATCATTGGTTGGTTGTTTCTCTAAAGTTAGAATAATTATTTAATTCCGTTCGAGTGAGAATAATGAAGCACAACGGGTTTGTATAACCAAAGTTGCGATTTGGATGTTACAATTTTTCTTTATTAAAATTAATGAATTTATATTTTCTAAACATTCTGTTTTACGGAATTAAGCAATTTTGGTTATACGGTGTTGTAATTTGTTACTTTTCGGTTAATGCTATTCATAAATCAGCCTAATTCAATTCATATTCAATGTAGTCATTAAAAACTACAATTTGCTCTACAGGAATAATCTCAATCTTATTTATAATAGTATCTTTTAGAATTAAATTAAAATCAAATTCTTTATCTCTATCCAATAAGTCAAAATCATATTTATCTCTGTTAATAATATCATTACTAAACCTTTTCAATAACTCTTTTTTAGAAATAATTTTGAATTTATTAATTTTACTCAAATCCATAATTCTCGAGCTTTTCTCTGTTTTTTTAGTGAAATTTATAAATATGAAACTATCACAAATTAAATATGAATCTTTTTCCCAATTTTGTCTTACTATATTGGAATCACATTCAATCTCATTTTTATCGTATAAAACATAAATCTTTTCTGATGGTCTCGGAATAAAAATCAAAATCATTAATATAATCAAAACGGAAGATGCTATTAAGTATTTGTATTTTTTCATTTCAATTTATGTTTTTCAGATATAAACTTAATCTGTTTATTGTTCAATCAATTTAATGATTGAAAAAGTCAAAAATTTTTCTCAGCTTGTTTCAATTTTTCTTTTAAGCTTTTCCATTACGTTGTTCAATTCCGGAATTTTGCTAAAATCGAACCGCTCAATTTGTCATTTCTCTGTTCTCTGAAACCGAAATTTTATTTTTAAAATTCTTTAGATCATTTATTGTCATTCCAACACCTAAACCAATTAAAATTCCGGAAATAAATCCAGTTAAATCGTTTTCCAATGAGAAAAAAGAGATAATTCCAATTATAATAATCGTAATTCCAAAAATTCTAGTTTTGTTCATAGTTTCTGTTTTTCTGTAATAAATTACAACTCGTTATATATTCATATTATATGCGTTTATCCCATTTATTTATCCATAAAACGTGTTATGTTTTACTTTTTTAATGGCGCTAATAATTAAATTTAGTTGCAATTTTTTGTAGTATAAAATTAAAATAATTTATGTAACCAGGAAATATAAACCCCATTTTAATTAAAACCTTATAAAATTAAAGGCAAATCTAAAAATTTGGCGGACTTTGCAAATAAGTAGTTAGCTTTTGGTTTAGTGCTTAATAGTTAAGTTTTTAGCAAGTGTGCTATAACCAAACAATTATTTTTATATGTTGTTGGCGGTAGAAATTAATTTTGTAGGGTGGTTGTAGGTGTTTTTTAGTTGTTGCTTTCTAAATATTTATTTATCTCTACTAAACAATCCTTGTATTTTTGCAACCTGTTTTGACTGGTTCTATAATAAGCTCCAAGGATATTCATAAATTCTTTAGAGGTGTATATTTCATCCTTTTGAATTGAACCTTTTACTAGGTCAAAATTATTTTTTAAATAGGGATAATAATCACTAGTATAAAGATTCATAGAAATTTCGTTGAAGGATTCTACCCATTTATAATATTCGTACAAATTAACAATATTTTGCTTTTCTTCATAGTTTCTAATAAATCTAATATCTCCGGATTCTATCAATATTTTATAGGCGTTTTTTCTTATATAGACTCCTCCTAAATTCAATAATTCTAATGAAAGATGATTGGCCTTTATAAAATTGTTTTTGTTTTCTAATAGCTTAAAAAGCGTGTCCATTTTCATTAAATTCAATTCGTCATATTTTATTGCATTTTCAAATGATGTTTTATTTAGGTTAGTTTCTTTAATAATTTCTTTTGAGTGAATATCAATGGTTAAACTTTGTTCGTTTTCGAATGAACATTTGTTTAATTGAAACGCAATAAGAATTCCAACAATAACTACAACAAATTCCAATGAATGATTTAACCAATCGATTTTATGTCCTTTTATTTTCAAAATCTTCCTTTTTTTTGAATTGCTTAAAGCGCGTTTGTATTTGGTTTTGTGGCGTGTTTAAGCACCTAATTTAACAAATAAAAACAGAATAGAAAATCCGCTAGGTTTTTCGCAAGTAGTCGAGGACCGGGTAATTAAGTTTGTATAGTGTTGCCTTTGGTTAAATTATAAATTTAATTTTTAATAGATTTTAATATCGAATTTTTATCCGTTTTTTATAGGTTAAACTTCTCCAAGCCCATTCAAGTGGTCCAAATCGATAGTGTTTTAACCAAATATTACTTAGAATAATTTGAATAGCGACAATAATTATGGCAATAATAAACGTTGGAATTAATCCTATTTTTCCAAACAGACTAAATCCGAAATTATAAAAAATGACAAGCATTAAAACTGTTTGTAGAATATAATTACTCAAGGCTGTTCTTCCTACAGGAATCAAATATTTCAATACTTTTTTACCAATTACAGTTTGGGCAATTTTTATTATTGCCATGATATAAGAAATACTAATAAGCAGTTGACCAACCAATGATAAGAATTTATAACGAATATTTTGAAAAGTAGGCAGTTCATATGCATTGCCTCCTAAAAGTTTTGCAGTAATAGTAATTAGTATCCCACCAATTAAAATAGTTAATATTAATAGTGTAGATTTTGGTGTTTTTTTAAAGAATTCTATCGAGGCTAGATAGTAACCCAAAAGAAAAATACCAAGTAATTTAAAATAGCCACCAGATGGTATATAGCTTAATTGCTTCCATATAAAATTATGAATATTTAACTTGAATATTTCAATAACAGAACCTTCTCTAAAAATATTAATAACATCTACATTCGACATATCCGGATAGGAAATGCGAGCAATTGGTACTTGATTTGTGTTTACAGGGGTATTAGCCTGCAAGGCTTCAGTAAATGGTAAAAGAGCAAAATCCAATACATAGGGTATTAACAGAAAAAAGAGTGACCATCGAAGTAGTATTTTTGGTTTTACATTTCGAAATAAAATTAGAATAAAACCATAAATAGAATATGTTAGTAATATATCGCCATACCAAAATAAAGTATGTAGAATACCTATAATTAGTAAAATGAATAATCTTCTCCGAAACGTTCTTAAAAAATCAGCAGTTCTATCTCTGTTTTTGTTGAATTGTATATAAAAACCAACAGCAAATAAAATTGAAAATATAGTGTAAAATTTACCTGAGACTATAATTCCTAAAAAATTATATAATTTATTATCTAACTCAAAGTTAGATATTTGCTTCAGTTCTTCAAAGGGCATAAACAGGTAACCGCTAAAAAAACTCATATTCATAAAAATAATACCGAGTAGTGCAAATCCACGTAGAATATCTATAATTTCGATTCTTTTATTTGGTTCAATAGGCTTACTAATTTTCATAAGATTATTTTTTTTATAAAATTATATTTTTCATTTGGAGACATAATGAAAGGTAATGGTTTGTGTATGATTTTGTTACGTGTTTAAGCGCCTAATTTAATAAATAAAAACAAAATAGAAATTCCGCGAAACACGTGCAAAGCAAATTGGCGTAGCAATTTTGTAAATAAGCGAGAAAAGCAATTACTTAAAGCCATTGTTAGCAGCTGGCCTTTAATTTTAATGATGATGTTTCTCTTTATGCTGTCTCAATAAATCTTTTCCGTAATCATTTCCGTTTGGTGTCCTAACAACTGTATGAATATGGTTTTTTGAAGGTTTGCCGTCATCTGCGTTTGGAACTCCAACTACTTTTTGATGATCAAATTCAATTAAAATAACTGGACTATGAATTCGATAGTAAAAAACAGCATTTTCAGAAGTGTTTCCAACCCAAGAAAACCAAGTATTATCAATATGAGCTTTTATTTCCTCCATTTTAACTTTGTCGTGTCCTTCACGAATATTGCTTATGTACAAATAAACTAATTCTAGTAGTTTTTGCCTTTGTTCCTTTGAAAAATTTGAGACCTGAATTCCTTCATAATTGAGGCTTAAATTATCTTTATTAGCTTCAGCTACATTGTTATTGTCAGTTTTTACGTTTGAAATTGCAGCCTCTTTCTGTTGCTCCTGCGTTAGGGATTGCATTAAAGCTAATCCAAAATTCTGTTCATCTTGAAATAGGGTATTTCCTTTATATTTTCCAGAAGTCGTAATTATTGGTTCTCCACCCATAAATACTGGTGACATTACAACTTGGTCTCCTAAAATAAAGTAGTTAATAACTAAATGATGTCCATCCAATTGCCAGCCCCAAGGTTTAGTACTTGAAGGTTTTCCCATAATAGTAAAGAAATACAATTCTTCATCATAATCCAATGAACCATTGTTAAGCTCTTTAAGAGTTTGGTCAGTCTTCATTATGTCCTTGCTCAGTTGAAGTCCTTTAGCGCTTAATGATTCTTGAATTAATTTAAAAGCAATTTTCTTTTGAATTTCGGTCAATTCTTTTAAGCTAACACCTTGTCTGTCATATATACCATTATCAACGTTACACCATTTCCTCCATTCCTCATCATTTATGTCAAATGTTGTGCGTTGTAGTTGTGAAGGTGATAAGCCATTTAAAAAATTTTCAGCAGCTTTTTGAATTGGTAAAGTTGAAACTCCTGTAGCACGAATTTGAAATAAATTTGTCGAATCGCTGTCTTTTGTAAAAATTCCAACATAAGGCTCTTTCAAAGCTTCTGTCTCCATTTTGGCAAATTGTTCTTTTACAGTATTAACCTCCTCAACATTATCCGTTGTTTTGTCATTTTCCTTTTGAGCCGCTTTCTTTTTGCAACTAAAAGCAGTTAAAAGTAAAAATAGTATGATTAAGTTTTTCATCATTTCTGTTTTTTTAGCTAATAGCCAATGGGTTTTGGTATGTTTTGTTGAGTTGTTTAAGTACCTAATTTAGCAAATAAAAAGCGAATAGAAAATGCGGGAGACACGAGCAAAGAAAATTGGCGTAGTAATTTTTGTAAATAGGCGAGAACCAGCCATTAATTATACATGATTTAAGTTAGCTGTAGTTTTTTTTCAAATTTCCTGTACTAAGTCATATATTGGATAAATTAAAATCGAAAACTATTCCTAAGAGTATTAATCAGTCTAGTTAAATTCAGTTAATAAAAGTCCACATTTTAACATTAACGTTTTTACCAATAATGAATGGTTCAAATTAACAATTTTTAATAAGTTAGTTTATCTTGAAAATGCCTGAATTTCATCTATCAAACCTAATCGGCAAGCTCGATCTACAATGTCATAATCTAATCTTCTGTTAAAAAATAAGCAACAATAATTCCGTTGAATAAGTGTTCCGTTAAACAAATAATATTTTAAACGTAAAACTCCAATTTCATTTTTCACTAAGCTTAGAGCATAGTCAACATAACGAGTCATAGCTAAACTAGATTTATCAGTTAAATGTCCTATTATAAAATCTACATCTTCTGCATTTCCACTTTCTGCTCTTTCAATCAATTCCCCTAATTTTCCGTGAAATTTATTTTTAATCATTGAATTTTGAGTTTATTATGTAGTCAATTACAGCTAACGTGTTTTTATAAGATTAGTGCGACCTCATAAATATACGCAGATTTTTCGATTTAGCCCGTTAGTCCGCATTAGGTTTAGGTTTTGTTGTACGCAGTATTATTTCGTACTAAATTTAATAACTACTGTTTTCCATTCCTGTCCAAATATGATGTTTTTATTAACATCCCAATTTTTATTTTGAAGAGCACTTAAGTAAACGTCTTTGATATTGACACTAATATTATCAACTTCTTTTCCTTCTCTAACTTCGATAATCTTACCTAATTTTTGTCCAGTAAGACTAGCAATCATTTGTGCTTTTTTATTCGCTTTTTCTAAAATCTTTGAAAACAACCTTTTTTCGTCCAATTCTGTATCTCCATATTCAATTTCCCCTACTGAAGCTGTGATGTAGTCTAACGTTTTCAATTCCGTCGTCAGTTTTTCCAACTGTTTAGAGGTTTTCAATTCAACGGCAAATCCTAATTTCCAAAATCCCGCATAATTGTGAATTTGAAATTCAGAGTTATTTAAAGGTCGGATTTTATAATTTTTGTTTTCAAGAAATAATTCAAGCTCCTTATACTTTTCGTGCATTTTTATCTTAGCAGAATTCTTGCCAATCGCTCCATTTTCATCATAGCGATTAAATTTGGATTCACTTATTTGAACATTATATTCAAAATTGATTGGTTTCATTCTTATAGAATCTTTAATTTCTATTTCAATAAGTCCACTCTGACCAAATCCAAAATTGGTAATAAGTATAAATAGGTATATTATTTTCTTCACTTTTGATGGTTTTTTATATTACACACAACGGTTTTTTATGAGATTTGTGCGACTTTTTAAATCGTAATTTTCTGATGTTTAAATTTAAGTTATTTATATTTTAGAAACATTCTATTTTGTTGAATTTAGCAATTTTTTATGCGCGGTGTTGTAAATAGTGATTATGAGTTTAAATTAATCTATTCAGTACTATTTCTATCCGTTTCAATATTCAAATCTATCATATTTTTAAAATCAAGAATTTGTCTTTTAGTTTCTGTTTTTTTGATTTCTCAATAACATATTCAACTCAGAATTCACTCAGTTTAGTTAAAATTTATCTTTTAAATAGTATTATTCTGTTTCTCAATTCCGTAGTTGTGCTAAAAATCAATTTATTTCAATGAATTTTTAAGTTTATATTTTTTTAAAATGTTTTTTTTGTAAAAATTCAAATTCTGTTTGGATTAAAAATTAAGTTCTCTTAATAGGTCTCATAATAATTTAATTTCCAAAGTTTAGCCAGAGAAAAAATAAAATTACACTTATGATTACGTGAAATATTGGAAGAAGTGAAATAATTAGATTTTTCTTTTTTCTGTTTATCCAGCTATATAAAAAAGTCAATGGGTAAAGAGTAGAAAAGATCAAGAAAGAGTATGGTAAAAGCATTTCTAAAAATGACTCATTTCCAGATCGGTGTCCAGCAAGTGACATCATATTTACTAAAATTAGAAAAGGATAAATTCCAAATGGAATAATTGATATAACAAATAGAATCCTAAGTGTTAATTTTGATTCTTTTAAAAATTGAAATTTCATTCTTTTATTTTCTGTTTTTTAGGTTTCATAAAAGCTTACACAAATCAGGATTTACTCAGTTTAGTTAAAATTTAGTATTAAAATTAAACCCGCCAAAAACTGTTAAAACGAAACCGCTACCAACTATTGCTCCAATAAATGCATTAATCAACCAACCATTTTCTAAATTTTCAATTTTAAACATTAAAAATAATCCTATTAATAATATTATTATTCCTAGAATTCTTGTTTTATTCATTTCTTTCCTTTTTTTTTATTTTCATAAATTATAATAATCATTGCAATTATCAAAAAGAAACTTGAAAATCGGAGATTTTTCGGTTGTAGTAAATCGTTTGTTAAATGTTTGTCGTTTGTACTAGTTCAAATTTAAGCATAAATTTTATGAGGTGTTGGCAACTGTATTTTAATCTTTTTTTACAAATCTCATATATTCAAATTTCCCATCATTAACTGGAATTAAATTAGATAAAATCAATCCTTTATCAGATTTCAACACTTTATATGCTATAAATGATTTATAATATGAGTTTTTTTCTCTTTTTTCAATTGTTAGATTTAGAGTGTTATCTGAATTCTGTTTGTTATAAATCAAATTCCACTCTCCATTCATTTCCAATACAAGAGAATCTGATTTTTCAAAATAATATTTTCCATTAACTAACTTAACTGGAGCATTCTTAATTGTAAATGTCAAGTCAGTTTTAATTGAAAGAATAAATTCATCAATTTTTTCAATCTTATCAAACTTATCAATCGAACTTGAGTGAATTATATAATCACCAATTACTTTTTCTTGCGTTATTTTATCAGGAATTTTGTTAAACTCTTTATCTTCTATTTTTTCATTGATTACACATGCGAAATTTATCGTAAAAATCAGACTGAATAGTAAATACTTTAAATTTTTCATAATCTATCTTTTTATATTGTTGCCAACTCTGTTATATGTTCATATTAAATACACTTATCCCATTAAATTATCCATAAAACGTGTTATGTTTTACTTTTTTAATGGAGCTAATAATTAAACGTAGTTGCAATTTTTTGTAGTATAAAATTATAATAATTTATGTAACTAGAAAATATAAATACTGTTTTAAACTAAAACCTTGTAAAATTATGGAGTAATTTTACAAGGTTTTTAATATGGTAAACAGTTAATTATTCGCTTGTCATAATAAATAACGGATTCATTTCAAAGCTGTTATAATACGGTCTTAAGCGTTCGGTATTGTAAAATTTTTCAATATTTACTAGTTTAGATTTTCCAACAACAACATCAATAGGAACGTTATCGTAGCGTCCATTTTTAAGTACTACTAAACGTCCGTGAACACCTTTTAAAATAAGGTCTAAAGCTAAATTTCCATAAGCCATTGGTACAATAGAATCTACCGCATCTGGATCGCCACCACGTACTAAATATCCTAATTTTTGATTTATTACATTAATTCTTGTACCGTTATTATAAGTTGGGGAAAGCGATTTTAAGTTTTCGGAAACCATTTCACCAATTCCACCTAATTTTGCGTGTCCAAATTGGTCTTTTTCCGAATTTTTAAACACCATATCACCACCTTCAAACATAGCACCTTCAGAAACTAAAACCACCGAATAATTACTTGGGTTTTCATAACGATCTCTAACCAATTGTTCGGTTAAATTTTCTATTTTAAACTTGTATTCTGGAATAACACAGCGGTTTGCCGCACCTGCCATTGTTGGTAACATTGCTGTAAAACCAGCATAACGCCCAAAAACTTCCAATACTAAAAAACGCTCGTGCGAACCAGCAGAAGTTCTTAAAGTATTGGTCATATTTATAGTTCGGGTAATGCAAGTACTAAAACCAATACAATAATCGGTTCCTGGTACATCATTATCCATAGTTTTAGGAATGGCAACCACTTTAAAACCTTCTTTATACAATCTAACAGCATAACTTAAGGTATCGTCACCACCAATTGGAATTAAAAAATCAACACCTAAATATGCTAAATTATCTAACACTACAGGTGTCATATCATTAAATTCTTCGTTGTAGGTATCTTTTAAATGTTCGGGTACTCTTCCTTTAGGTAAATGACTTGGACGTGTTCTAGAACTGTGTAAAAATGTTCCACCTGTTCGTCCGGCTTTGTTAACAATAATTTGAGTTAGTTCCACATAATTATTACTATTATCGGCTTTCGGATCTTGAATAAGTTCAACAATTCCGGCCCATCCACGTCTTAATCCAATTACTCTATAACCTTCGCGCATTGCTCTAATAGTAATTGCTCTAATAGCAGGGTTTAAACCCGGAACATCTCCACCACCTGTTAAAATTGCGATAGTTCCTTTAATTTTTTTTGCCATAATATGTGTGTTTAAGTTAACAAATAAGATTTTTATTGAAAGGAGAAAATCCTTGATTATAAGGCGTATTCCAATAAAACTACTCTCAAATTTACAGATTTATTCAATTAAAACATACTATTTAGTCTTAAATTTGAAGTCTATTTTTTCAATATTTTTTTTAATAATAGGCACCATTTTTATTTTTTTATTATATTAGCCTACATATTTAGCATTGTTAGCTTATATTTTTAGCATTATGAATTTTATATCGAAAAACATTAAACATATTAGGGTTTTAAAAGGTTTAACTCAAGAGCAACTTGCACAAGAATTGGATGTATCTCGTTCGCGCATAAGTTCTTATGAAGAGCATAGGGCTGTTCCTCCAATAGAGTTTTTAATAATTTTGTCCGATTATTTTAACATTTCTATTGATATTTTGGTTAAAAATGACTTGTCTAGTGCAACCGATGCCAGTTTTTTAAAAGTAGGAGAGAAGCGATTGCTATTTCCAATAACTGTTGATAGCGATGATGAAGATTTAATAGAGGTAATTCCGGTTGAAGCTTCAGCAGGTTATTTACGCGGTTATTCCGATCCGGAGTATATAGAACATTTAAACAAAATAAAACTGCCATTTTTGCCAACAGGAACCCATAGAGCATTTCCAATAAAAGGAGATTCAATGCTTCCGGTTAAAAGTGGTTCCTACATTGTTGCTCGATTTATTGAGGATATTAGGGATTTAAAAAGTGGAAAAACATACATTGTACTTACATTAAATGATGGTATTGTTTATAAGCGTGTTTTTGATAAAATTGAAGAACATCAAATGCTACTATTAGTTTCGGATAATAAAAAATACGATCCGTATTACGTGCCTGTAGATGAAGTGTTAGAATTATGGGAATTTACGTGTAGCATTAATACGCAAGAATACGACGAACATGAATTAAAAATAAGCAGTATTGCGGCAATGTTAACACAACTAGGAGTAGAATTAAAAGAACTTGAAAAGTCTGTAAATTAATGTATGCAATAGTTGATATAGAAACCACAGGACATAGTTCTAAAATTACCGAAATATCTATTTTTATTTTTGATGGTAAAAAAGTAATTGATGAATATACAACACTTGTAAATCCAGAGTGTAGTATTCCTCCGTTCATTACCAATTTAACAGGAATAAACAACGCAATGGTTGGCAATGCACCAAAGTTTTACGAAGTTGCCAAAAAAATACAAGAAATTACCGAAGATTGCATATTTGTAGCGCACAATGTAAATTTTGATTACAATATTATTCATAAAGAATTTAAAGATTTAGGATTTGAGTTTAAAAGAAAAAAACTGTGTACCATCCGATTGTCTAGAAAATTAATTCCAGGATTAAATTCGTATAGTTTAGGAGCACTTTGTAGCACCCAAAACATAGAAATTAAAGACAGGCACAGAGCAAAAGGAGATGCAGAAGCAACTACCATTTTATTTAAACAATTATTACAATTAGACGAGCATCAAATTGTAATTAATTCATTTTTAGATCCTCGGTCAAGACAAGCAACTTTACCACCTTTATTACCAAAAAAAATAGTTGATAATTTGTCTGAAAAAGCGGGTGTTTATTACTTTAAAAACGAAAAAAACGAAGTAATTTATGTTGGTAAGGCAAACAACATTAAACAACGAGTAATAAGTCATTTTTACGATAAAGCAAAAAAAGAAGTTTCTATGTGTTTAGAAACCGCTAATATAACTTTTGAAGAAACCGGAAGCGAATTGATAGCTTTGTTATTAGAATCTTCAGAAATTAAAAAATTATACCCAAAATTTAATAGAGCACAAAGAAGAACACAAGAAAGTGTTGGTTTGTTTAGTTATGAAGATAGAGACGGAATATTTCATATAGCCTATAATCGGTTAAAACTAATTCCAAATCCGTTGATGAAGTTTTACAATGTAGCCGAGTGTCGCAATTTTTTGGAAAAATTATGCGAAGAATTTGAGTTGTGTCCAAAGTATTGCAACTTACAATCTAATATTGATACTTGTTTTCATTATCAAATAAAACAATGCAAAGGTGTTTGTAAAGGAGAAGAAACACCTAAAGAGTACAATAAAAGAGTTGAAAAAGCTATAAAATCGATAAAATTTAAGTCTGAAAATTTCATTATTAAAGAGTCTGGGAGAGAAAAAAATGAAAATGCTTATGTACTAATTGTAAATGGTGTTTATAAGGGTTTTGGTTATGCAAGTAATGATCAACAATTAAATTCAACCGATGATTATTTTGAAATAATTACTGCGCAAAAAGACAATAACGATGTAAAACGAATTTTAAAATCATATGTTGAAAAGAATGTAGGTCAAATATTTCAGTTAAATTAGCTATAAATGAAGAAGGACCATAATAAAACACGGCTAGATTTAACTATTTTTGAAAGCAACGGTAAAATTGAATTTTTTCAAGTTGTAAAAAGAAATAGGTTTAGAGCTGCAAAAGCACTGAATGTTTTTTTAATTGGAATTAAAAATGAAGCTTCAGATTCTAAAGAAACATCTCGAATAATTGTAAAGTACATTTCAAATCAAAAAATTTCAAAAACCGAAGAAAAGCATTTAAAAACCCAAGTTTACGATGTGTTTAAAATTTTAGGAATTGGAGTGCCATTTATGTTAATTCCTGGTGCAACATTGCTAATACCGTTTTTATTAAAGGCTGCCGAAAAAAAGGGAATTGATTTAATTCCATCAAACTTTAAGACAGCTACAAATAAAAATGCTAAAATAAATACGCATACTAAAATCAATTAAAATAGAAGGTTATGAGTTTAATAACAATTAAAAGATCGCATTTAGAAACAGATTTACTTATACTTAAAGGTAGGCTAGAGTCTGAGGGTATAAAATGTTATATGAGAAATGAATTTACAACTCAAATAATGAATTACTTACCTTCATTTGAAGTTGAACTTCAGGTATCGGAATTAGATCTTGAAAGGGTGAAAGAAATTTTAAAAGAATTTGAAGATAATTAAGTAAGTTATTACTTTCAACACTCTAAATTTCCTTTCCTTTCATTTCTTTTTCCTTCAATTATTTTAATTCTGTGTTAAATTTAGAAATGACGATTCTAAAAATTTTAATCAACTACAAATAAAACACCTACTATTAATAATAAAACGGTGTTAAATTAAATAGTACACTTTATTCTTAAATTAATACTAAATAGTATTTTATTTATAAAAAATGTCCATTCATTTTATAATTGAACCGTTTTATTAGAAAGCTCTTAATAAACTGTTAAATAAACTGTTAAATGCTTAAATTTATTGTAGCATTTAACAACTTAATAAATGCCTGCTACTGTCGCTATAATTTAAGGGGCTTTTATTAAGGATTCATATAACAGTTTAATTTAAGTATTATGAAACATATAATAAAAATTACCTACCTATTTTTAGTATTAATTATTGCGATTAGTTGCGAAAAAGATAATGAAATATTGCTTGAAAATTCAGAAATGAATAATCAAAAAAAGAATTTGATGCAGCGCGAAGAAGTAAACCCATCCGTTTGGTTTTATTGGACGCCAGAAGAGTTTGGATGTACTATTTTGCCAACACAAAATTTTGCTGAAACTAATTACAGTGGCGCTTTTGCGGCTCCAATAGACCAATATACAAATACGCTTCAATTTTCGCCAGGAAATATTTTGCCTGGGATATTATTTAATGTGGCTAATTCAATTCATACGAATGATGCCTTTTTTATTCCTTCAAATTCTTGGGGCTACCCTTTTGTTTTAATGTCAAATTACGATGACGGAGAATTAATTATAAACTTCACGAATAATGACGTTAAAGATGTAAGTATGCGACTATTTGATATGCAAACTACTGATATAAATGTAACTATTTATGGGGAAAATGACCATTATATTGCACAAACGTTGACACATTATAATCATCCGGATGATCGTGCTGAAGGACGTTTTATGGGGCTTCATTCTGATGAGTCTATTAAAAAAATTGTTATTAGTTCAACTTATGGTTATGAAGGGGTTGATATGATTTCATTTGGAAATTGTAATAATCCGGATTTAGATGATGATGGTATTTTAAATGAAGACGATCCGTTTCCAGAATCAAATGTAAGCGAATACTTATCAATTGGTGAGCATATGTTAGAAATTGAAAATATATTTATAGATGAAGGTGTAACAATGATGGACGAAATAGATGCTTTAATTGACGATATTAATGAACAATATAATGGAGGTAACTGGGACGAGCTGCACCGAGATTTTACTAAAGAACTATTAAAACTAACGTATTATTGGAGAAGAGACCGATTAATTACAAGAGGCGAACGTTCTGCTATATATAGTGCAGGTTGGCGAGCCCAAGTCCCTTTTAATAATATACCGTTATAAATAATTTCATAAAAAAAACTGCTAACTAAAAATAGCGGTTTTTTTTTAGTCTTTGATACAACTCATATTTTAACCAATAAAACAAGTATTATGAAAAAATTAAAACTCACCTTGTATTTAGCACTCGCAGCAATTATGTTTGTAAGCTGTGAGGAAGAAATAACAGTAGTAGAGGACTTAGAATTAACAAAACAAATAATTGAAGTTCCTCAAGAAATGTCAACATCAGATATTGAGCTGGATCCAAACTGGATTCCACCAAAAGTAAATTTTATTAATAAATCTTTTAGCAATAGGGATAATGTAGCTCCAACAACTAATATTGCAGTGTTTCAATCATATTATTATTCATCATGGATTTCATTCTTTAATGCTAATGGATATAATGCTGTTGGCATTGGCCAATCTGAAATAGATAACGGAGGTTTATCAAATTATGATGTACTGTATCTTCAAAGATCTTTTAGTTATAACTCAACTACAATAGCTCAAATTAAATCTTTTGTAAATAACGGAGGAATTTTAATTTCAGAATATACAGCCACACAGCAGATTTTATTTTACTTTGGTTTTAGTAGTGAGCCTATGGCAACTGGATATAGGATTGATTGTTATTCTAATATTGTTAACGTTAATATGGAACATCCTATTACAGTGGGTTTGCCTTCTAGTTTTAGTGGAGGAAACCAGACTGGATGTTATTGGGATTATATTAATTTAAGTTCTGATTTTGAAATATTTGCTACTTTTAATAGGGATCAACTTGGTAATGGGATTGATCCTGTGGGAGGAACTTATTGTTATGGTAATGGTGTATGGGTAGCTTTTTTCTCTGATTTTGCAGATTTAAATGGTAGTAATGCATCTGAACTACTTCTTTCAATAAATATGATTGAGTATGCTTTAGCATCGTGCGGACCTGTAGATATGGATGAAGACGGTATTTCAGATATTGAAGACAATTGCCCATACACACCAAATGAAGATCAAGCAGATTTGGATGATGATGGAATAGGTGATGTTTGTGATAATTGTCCAGATATGGCAAATGAAACACAATCAGATTTTGACGACGATGGAGAAGGTGATGCTTGTGACGATGATGATGATAACGATGGAGTAAAAGATTTTAGAGACAACCATCCTTTCTCAAACACAACAGAAGACTTTTATATAAGTGGAGCAGAATGTTTCTTAGATATTGAAAACCAATTTGCGCGTAACGGTTCTACAATGATGGACGAACTAGATAGCTTAATTGAAGACATTAACAGCCAATACGATGGAGATAACTGGGAAGAATTAAACCGTGATTTCTTAAGAAAACTATCTGGTATTACTTATATGTGGAGAAGAGACCGATTAATTAGCCGAGGCGAACGTAATGATATTTTAGATTGTGCTAGAAACGCACATATACCTGGTTATTAAGATATAAACTAATTGTAAACCATAATTTAAAAACTAAAAACCTGCTAATTATTTTAGCAGGTTTTTTTATTGTTTTACCTACACCTATATAAAACAGTTATAAAATTAAGTTATTTACAATAGGTGTAAATCTAATTAAACAGTTATTTAATTACCGTTTATTTACGTTATCGTGTATTTTATTAGAAATACTTTAATTTTTTAATAAAACAAATAGATATAATTAAATTTACATAACATTTAAAAGAAACTATGTTGCTCCCCACAATTATTAGGAGCGCTTAAATTGTAACTTTTAATGGAAAAAATCTAAAATTTAACTAATCAACACCTAAAAACAATGAAACATTTAAAAAAAAATGCTTATTTATTTGAATCTGTAGTTTTCGCATTATTTCTATTAACTGCTTGTAACTTGGAACCTGATCAACTAGAACATAAAGAACTAAGTTCTCAAGCATCGGTTATTCCAGGGACTGTAAGTTTTCTTAAAGAAAAACCTACCTCTAATATGAATGTCAAAAATGTCAAAAGTCGAGAACTTATTTCACCTAATTTTTCAGCTAATTCAGTAAACGTGAATACAGATTTTAAAACTTTTGGAGCTGGAAATATGAAAAATGTCTATTCGGGATCTATTGAAATTTTAGGTCTAACTGGTATTATAAAAGGAGCCTATATTTATTGGCATGGAAATACGAATTCTATCTTGACAGATTTTTCTCTAACAATTAATGAAACAGAAGTAGCCGGAGAAAATATTGGGATTTCAGGGAGCAATTGTTGGGCTGAGTCAAATTCGATAGCTTTGAAAGCAGATATTACTGATATCGTTTCTTCTTCAGGAAACGGCATTTATGAACTAGCAGATTTTTCAGGTTTAAATCCGAATGGGGCATCTATAGTAGTTTTTTATGATGATGGAATAGATACTAATAATAGAGATGTTTTTCTAATTGAGGGAAACGATTCTAATATTGAATTTTCCGGAATAGGAGGAAATCTAATGGCTCCATCAGATAATTCAGGCTGGGACGCTAATTTCCCTCCTATAGAATACAATTCAGGAATAGCAAACCTACAATTACACGTGGCTGACGGTCAGCCTTCTGTAGATGGAGAGATTGATATAAATTCTGTAACAATAGAAATGGCTAGCGATATTTTTAATGGAAATTTAGGTGCTTTTTGGGATATTTATACAAACGATATTTCATCACAATTGACAATCGGAAATAACAACCTTAATCTTACCTCTCTTATTAATAATGACTGTCTCGCACTAGTGCTCGCAATTATTGATGTATCAGCTATTTCTAAAGATAAAGACGAAGACGGAATTCCAAACGAAGACGACAATTGTCCAAACACACCAAACCCAGACCAAGAAGATATGGATGAAGATGGTATAGGAGATGTTTGTGACGATGATATTGATGGAGATGACATTATGAACGAATACGATAACTGCCCGTTAACACCAAACAGCAACCAAGCAAATTATGATGGAGACGATGAAGGTGATGCTTGTGACGACGATGATGATAATGATGGTGTAAAAGATTCTAGAGACAACCATCCTTTCTCAAACACAACAGAAGACTTTTATATAAGTGGCGCAGAATGTCGTTTAGATATTGAAAACCAATTTGCGCGTAACGGTTCTACAATGATGGACGAACTAGATAGTTTAATTGAAGACGTTAACAGCCAATACGATGGAGATAACTGGGAAGAGTTAAACCGTGATTTCTTAAGAAAACTATCAGGTATTACTTATATGTGGAGAAGAGACCGATTAATTAGCCGAGGCGAACGTAATGATATTTTAGATTGTGCTAGAAACGCACATATACCTGGTTATTACGATATAAACTAATTTGTAAACCATAAATTAAAAACTAAAAACCTGCTAATTATTTTAGCAGGTTTTTTTATTATTTTACGTACACCTATATAAAACAGTTATAAAATTAAGTTATTTTACAATAAGTGTAAATCTAATTAAACAGTTATTTAATTGCCATTTATTTACGTTATCGTGTATTTTATTAGAAATACTTTATTTTTTTAATAAAACAAATAGATGTAATTAAATTTACATACCGTTTAAAAGAAACTATGCTACTCTCCATTATTATTAGGAGTGCTTAAATTGTTACTTTTAATTGAATAAGTTTAAAAATTAACTAGCTAACACACAAAAACTATGAAACATTTAAAAAAAATCGCTTATTTATTAGTAACAATAGCTTTTGCTATAAGCTGTGAGAAAGAAACAGATGTTCAATCATCTGTTGAATTTGATGCTACTTTAAAACAAAATAATTTAGACAAATATTTACATGGACAAGAATCTAATCTAATTGGATCTTTCTCCAAAGATGATTTGGAATCCGTTAAAATATATTTAGAAGAAAACAAATCTTTAGCGCAAAAATATGACCGACAAAGTGCCAAAATTATTTCTAAAAATGAGGGTATGGTAATTTATGATAATGAAGATGATTTAACTCTTACTTGTGAATATTATACTCATGAGGATTTTGTTCCTTCGATTCTCTTCTCTAATAATCTTACAGGTTATGGATTTTTGGGAGTTTTAAGCAGCACTTACGATAATAATTTTTTTAATCCTGGAGATATTCAGCCAGGTTTTGAATTGTATAGTGGAACTAAAAATGCTGATTATCTTTTTTTGTATAATGGGGAGTATGGTAATTACAACATAATGAACAATAGAAAGAGCAATATACTTCATATTGATTTTACAATATTAAATGTAAATACAGTTGGATTAAATTTAGATGGAAGTTTTCAGGATGGCCTTTTTTCAATAAGTATTTATAACCATTCTGATGAACTAATAGGCTTTTATGATACTGAATTATTGAGTAGAACTTTTTTAGGTATTAAAACAAATGAATTTATTAAAAATATAGTGATAAAAGCAACAATATATTCAATAGGGATTGATGATTTATTTTTTGGTAATTGTGAGATAGGAGATAGAGACGAAGACGGTATTTCAGATGTTGACGACAACTGCCCAACTACTCCAAACCCAGACCAAGCAGATTTGGATGAAGATGGTATAGGAGATGTTTGTGACGATGATATTGATGGAGATGACATTATGAATGAATATGATAACTGTCCGTATACACCAAATAGCAACCAAGCAAATTATGATGGAGACGATGAAGGTGATGCTTGTGACGATGATGATGATAACGATGGTGTAAAAGATTCTAGAGACAACCATCCTTTCTCAAACACAACAGAAGACTTTTATATAAGTGGAGCAGAATGTTTCTTAGATATTGAAAACCAATTTGCACGTAACGGTTCTACAATGATGGACGAACTAGATAGTTTAATTGAAGACATTAACAGCCAATACGATGGAGATAACTGGGAAGAATTAAACCGTGATTTCTTAAGAAAACTATCTGGTATTACTTATATGTGGAGAAGAGACCGATTAATTAGCCGAGGCGAACGTAATGATATTTTAGATTGTGCTAGAAACGCACATATACCTGGTTATTACGATATAAACTAATTGTAAACCATAATTTAAAAACTAAAAACCTGCTAATTATTTTAGCAGGTTTTTTTATTGTTTTACCTACACCTATATAAAACAGTTATAAAATTAAGTTATTTACAATAGGTGTAAATCTAATTAAACAGTTATTTAATTACCGTTTATTTACGTTATCGTGTATTTTATTAGAAATACTTTAATTTTTTAATAAAATAAACAGATATAATTAAATTTACATAACATTTAAAAGAAACTATGTTGCTCCCCACAATTATTAGGAGCGCTTAAATTGTAACTTTTAATGGAAAAATCTAAAATTTAACTAACTAACACCTAAAAACTATGAAACACCTAAAAAAACTAACCTATTTACTACTAACAATAACATTGTTGGTAAGTTGTGAAAAAGAAACCGATGCTTTACCTGAAAATTCTGAAATGAATATTCAGAATGAATTATACAATTACCCAAATTACTCAGCCGCTGATTCTAATAAAAACAATACCATTTTAAACAGTAAATCTGAAATTGTAATTCCAATAGAAGATCCTTGTCAACTAATTAACGGTAGCTTTGAAACTGGTGATTTTACTGGTTGGAATATTGTAACTAATGGAACGCCTTATCCCCCATCATGGCAAGTTTCGGGTTCTGATAGTGGTATAGGTTTTGGTATGGACAGCACCTCACCACAAGATGGGTCAATGGTTGCTTGGAATAGTTTTGATGGTTTTACTCCAGTGGATTTTGTAATGTACCAAGATGTATATATTTGTGGATGTAATGTTCAATTATCTTGGGAAAATAGAATTCAATGGGATTTTGAAATAACTGGAGCTAATTTTGCTGATGAACCAAGAACTTTCGATGTGCAATTAAGGGACCCAATTAGCAATAATGTTATTACAACTTTATATAGTTTCTCAACTGGGACGCAAGATACAAATCCATCTGGAGATACTGGATGGCTAACCCATACAGCCGATCTTTCTAGCTATACGGGAACTACTGTAAGATTATATTTTTCGGAAGTTATCCCACAAGGATTGACAGGTCCTGCTCAAATAGAATTTGATGTTATAGAAATAATAGACTTAGACTATGATTGTGACGGCATTCCAAACGAAGACGACAACTGTCCAGAAACACCTAATGCAGACCAAGAGGATAACGATAAAGATGGAATAGGTGATGTTTGTGATGAAGATGACGACAATGATGGTATTTTAGATGAATACGATAACTGCCCGTTAACACCAAACAGCAACCAAGCAAATTATGATGGAGACGATGAAGGTGATGCTTGTGATGATGATGATGATAACGATGGTGTAAAAGATTTTAGAGACAACCATCCTTTCTCAAACACAACAGAAGACTTTTATATAAGTGGAGCAGAATGTCGTTTAGATATTGAAAACCAATTTGCGCGTAACGGTTCTACAATGATGGACGAACTAGATAGTTTAATTGAAGACATTAACAGCCAATACGATGGAGATAACTGGGAAGAGTTAAACCGTGATTTCTTAAGAAAATTATCTGGTATTACTTATATGTGGAGAAGAGACCGATTAATTAGCCGAGGCGAACGTAATGATATATTAAGTTGCGCTAGAGATTCTGGTATTCCTTATTATGATATGCCAATGTATAATGTTCCTAGATAGCTAAAACCATAAATTAAAAACTAAAAACCTGCTAATTATTTTAGCAGGTTTTTTTATTGTTTTATGCATACCTATATAAAACAGTTATAAAATTAAGTTATTTACAATAGGTGTAAATCCTAATTAACAGTTATTTAATTACCGTTTATTTGTGGAACCGTGTATTTTATTAGAAATACTTTAATTTTTTAATAAAATAAACAGATATAATTAAATTTACATAACATTTAAAAGAAACTATGTTGCTCCCCAAAATTATTAGGAGCGCTTAAATTGTAACTTTTAATGGAAAAAATCTAAAATTTAACTAATCAACACCTAAAAACTATGAAACATTTAAAAAAAATTATCTATTTACTACTAACAATTACATTGATTGTAAGTTGTGAAAAAGAAACTGTTGCTGAACCTGAAATTTTTAATCAGGATCAACAAAAAATAGAATTAAAAAATCTACCTCTTGAAACTGGAGCGTTTATGAACGAAATTGAGTTTCAAAGAATTTTAGAAAACTCACCTCAACCAGCAACTAAAAATAAAGATTTTCAAGGTAAAGTTTTTGATGAAATATCTGGTTTAACCTTTTATTATGATCAAAATGAGTTTAATTTAAATGGATGTGAAAATCTTGAATTAGAAGATTTTGAGTCTTCAATAAATTTAAACACCGATTACAGTTTAATTTATAATAATCTAGATGAATCCGAGAATAATGGAGTTTATGCTGAAGGAGATATCTCTGAAAATGTATTTTTCTATGCTTCTGCAGGTGGACCTACAGGAGATATGGTTGTAATGCCAGGCGGTTTAGAAAATAACTATGCATCTACCTATTTAAGAACACATTATACAAGTAATGATTATGAAATTCATTATTTAAATATAGAATTTGAAAATAACGATGTATTTAATGTTAGTATGGATCTTATATCACATTGGAATAATATTTTACCAATGAAATTAGATTTTTATGATGAAGACGGAATAATTGGTACTACAACTGTTCCTAATATAACTAATTCTCCAACTTATTTTGGTATTAAAAGTTTAAGCCCAATAAAAAGAATTACCCTCAATTTATTGGGATATGGTTGGGAAACCATAGATAATTTAAGATTTGGAACTTGTAACCCAGACATTGACGAAGACGGCATTTTAAACGAAGATGACAATTGTCCAAACACGCCAAACCCAGATCAAGCAGATATGGATGAAGATGGTATAGGAGATGTTTGTGACGATGATATTGATGGAGATGACATTATGAACGAATACGATAACTGCCCGTTAACACCAAACAGCAACCAAGCAAATTATGATGGAGACGATGAAGGTGATGCTTGTGACGATGATGATGATAACGATGGTATAAAAGATTCTAGAGACAACCATCCTTTCTCAAACACAACAGAAGACTTTTATATAAGTGGAGCAGAATGTTTCTTAGATATTGAAAACCAATTTGCACGAAACGGTTCTACAATGATGGACGAACTAGATAGCTTAATTGAAGACATTAACAGCCAATACGATGGAGATAACTGGGAAGAATTAAACCGTGATTTCTTAAGAAAACTATCTGGTATTACTTATATGTGGAGAAGAGACCGATTAATTAGCCGAGGCGAACGTAATGATATATTAAGTTGCGCTAGAGATTCTGGTATTCCAGGAGTATTGATTAGATAATAAATACTAAAACAAATTAACATCAAAAAAAGCCTTTCAACATTTGAGAGGCTTTTTGCTTTCAATTAATCAGTCTTTCTAAAAAAATAATTAAATAAAAAGAGTTGATTTTAGGTGTTTAATAATAATATTCCTAAATTAGTTTAGGATTTAGGAAAGTGTTAACTTTAAATAATAAGTAAATTCATACCCTCTCAACAAGCAAACCTTATAGTTAATGTTGCTTTTTAAATTCATTTCATCGCTTTATTGAATAAGAAAGAATAATTATTATTAATTTAAATTACATAAACAATGAAACATTTAAAAATTACCTGCTATCTAATTTTACTTCTTGTTTTTACTATAAGTTGTGAGAAAGAAGCAATTACTTCTTCTGAGAACATAAAAGTTGAACTAGATGAAAACTTTAATTTTAAAGATTATCAAGCTATTCAAAAAATGATTAATGCAGGTTTTGATTTTAACACTTATTTTAAAACCTTACCTGTAAAAACAACAAAAAATACTACTAAAATTAAGGCAAAACTAAGCGAAGAAGCAGGACTTACTTATTATACTGATATGGAAAATTTTATAGATATTTCATGTGATGTAATGACATTAGAAGATTTTGAAGAAGCAAGATACAGAACACCTGATGGTACAATTGTATTTTTTTCTGAAAATTTAGATGCAACAACAAATAATGGAGTGTTTTTGCCTAATGAAATTGCGACAGGTGTGGTGTTTAGTGTAGAGAAAGAAGAAGAAGAACCAGATGGAAGAGAAGGTACTTTAGCTGTTGCAGACCTTCCTTATGGACCTTCTAAACAGTTAGCTCCGGTGAGTGATAATGCCTTAGTAATAGATTTTATTTCAAATGATATTAGTACTGTAAGTATGGATATAAGGTTGTCATTTGACGCTACTGGAGATGTAAATATCACAATTTCAGGAGAAAATGGCATTATAGATTATTACACTTTTAATTCGGGAGCAAACACATTTTGGGGAGTAAAAGCAAATGAGCCAATTACTCAAATTACAGTACAAGCAGGTGGTGGCCCAAGAACACCAGGAGCTTGGATTGACAATTTGTCATTTGGATCTTGTTTCCCAGATTTTGATAATGATTTAATTCCAGATGCTATTGATAATTGCCCTGAAACACCAAACCCAGATCAAGCAGATATGGATGAAGACGGAATAGGTGATGTTTGTGATGATAGCGATGATGATGGTGTTTTTGATGATATAGACAACTGCCCAACTACTCCAAATCCAGACCAAGCAGATTTGGATGAAGATGGTATAGGTGATGTTTGTGACGATGATATTGATGGAGATGACATTATGAATGAATATGATAACTGTTCGTATACACCAAACAGCAACCAAGCAAATTATGATGGAGACGATGAAGGTGATGCTTGTGATGATGATGATGATAACGATGGTGTAAAAGATTCTAGAGACAACCATCCTTTCTCAAATACAACAGAAGACTTTTATATAAGTGGAGCAGAATGTTTCTTAGATATTGAAAATCAATTTGCACGAAACGGTTCTACAATGATGGACGAACTAGATAGCTTAATTGAAGACATTAACAGCCAATACGATGGAGATAACTGGGAAGAGTTAAACCGTGATTTCTTAAGAAAACTATCTGGTATTACTTATATGTGGAGAAGAGACCGATTAATTAGCCGAGGCGAACGTAATGATATTTTAAGTTGCGCTAGAAACGCACATATACCTGGTTATTACGATATAAACTAATTTGTAAACCATAAATTAAAACTAAAAACCTGCTAATTATTTTAGCAGGTTTTTTTGTTAAATTATTTAAATACGAACAGCTAAAGGTTACAGTTTCTATACCTAATTAAAACCGTTGTATCTACTATTATAGAAGTTTTAACAATTGTTGAATCTATTATCAAATCAAATCAAACATCTTTTTATTATTTTTTATTCCGTATATTGCTGTTTTTATTAGGTATTATAAAATATATTAACAATTAAAATGCTATATACTCAATATTACCTATGTAAAAACATACTAATTAAAAATCAACAAACACTATGAAACATTTAAAAAAAATCACCTATTTACTTTTAATAGCAGTTTTTGCAATTAGTTGTGAAAAAGAAACTTTAACGCTAGAAAATTCAGCTTCTGAAACAAAAAAAATACAAAATCTGCCCGATGATGCCCCAATGTCATTATTTGAAATAATGAAAACTGGAGGTTTAGATGCTTATTTTAGAGAACAGAAAGCCTTACAAGACAAAAGCGCTTCACCAACAAAAACTGCACAACGCTCATATAATGAAAATGTAATGTTTTTTAATACTGCCGAAGAATTTGGTAATAACAACTTAACAACAGAAGATTTTGAAAATGCCATTGAAGATTATTCTTGGGATGATTATCATGAAAATCTAAGTGATCCGACTTACAGTTATTATCTTAGTTTCGGAACTACCTACTCGTTTCCAGGAATATTAAATGAAAATAATTTACATAACAAATTTAATCCTGGTGATTTTACATCAGGTATTTCTTTTGAACAAAAAATAAATGAGGAAATGCTTGAAGTTGATTACAATGCACAATATTTCCGTTATTATTTTGAGGAGAACGATGAAGAAGTGCGTGAGCGACTTGAAGGATGGATTGATAATAATGGTTTCTTTATTAGTAGAAGTAACTATAATTATCCAAATTGTCCAAGTTGTAATAATAGCTATGATAAAACACTTTTCTCAAATTATAGTTTTACTGATCTTGTAATTAAATTTACTGAATCAGATGTAAATTCGGTTAATTTTACATTAACATATAATAATTATTATACATATAAAGTTTATGATACGGATGAAAACTTAATAGCTACTGACTATTCTTATAGTTATAATAATTTTTGGGGTGTAAAATCAAATATTTCTATTGGGAAAATTGAAATTTTGGGTTATATGTACGGCCCTTATAATGTTAATAATGATGAAATAAGTTTTGATTATTATAACAGATCTCAACCAAATTTAGAAAATGCTTCTTTTGGAAATTTAGACGATTTTGATAATGACGGTGTAAGAAATTCTAGAGACAACCATCCTTTCTCAAACACAACAGAAGACTTTTATATAAGTGGAGCAGAATGTTTCTTAGATATTGAAAACCAATTTGCACGTAACGGTTCTACAATGATGGACGAATTAGATAGTTTAATTGAAGACATTAACAGCCAATACGATGGAGATAACTGGGAAGAATTAAACCGTGATTTCTTAAGAAAACTATCTGGTATTACATATATGTGGAGAAGAGACCGATTAATTAGCCGAGGCGAACGTAATGATATTTTAGATTGTGCTAGAAACGCACATATACCTGGTTATTACGATATAAACTAATTTGTAAACCATAAATTAAAAACTAAAAACCTGCTAATTATTTTAGCAGGTTTTTTTATTGTTTTAAGTAAACCTATGTAAAACAGTTATAAAATTAAGTTATTTTACAATAAGTGTAAATCTAATTAAACAGTTATTTAATTGCCATTTATTTACGTTATCGTGTATTTTATTAGAAATATTTTATTTTTTTAATAAAACAAATAGATATAATTAAATTTACATGGCGTTTAAAAGAAACTATGTTGCTCCCCAAAATTATTAGGAGCGCTTAAATTGTAACTTTTAATGGAAAAAATCTAAAATTTAACTAACTAACACCTAAAAACTATGAAACATTTAAAAAAAATTATCTATTTACTATTAATAGCTGTTTTTGCAATAAGTTGTGAAAAAGAAAGTGACACTGTCATAGAAAATTCAGAAATGAAGACACAAGAAAATATACCTGCTTCTGATTATATTAATTTTAATAGTGATGATTTTACAACTCAGAGCAAAAAATCAAATATAAAATCTAAAACTGTTGATGAAACATCAGGAATTATTACTTATTATAATGAGGAAGACTTCCTGTTAGATACTTGTGATGACTTGATACTTGAAGATTTCGAACCAACAAATAAACAAAACTACACCATAAGTTCTCCTCTTAATGAATTCACATCCAACAACCTATATGATCCTGGTGAGATTGTTTCAGGAGTTTCGTTTAACCTTGAAGGAGGCTATAATGAATTCTATGTAAACGAAACCAATACATCAGGAAATTTTAAAATTACAACTAATAGGTCCAGTGATTTTTTAGTTATTGACTTTACAGAAAGCTCATCTTATTATATTAGTTTTGAATTATTTGGCTGGAGGGGGGCAAACTATTATAATATAGTTGAATTATATGACGATGAAGGCCTTATTTATTCAAATTCATTTATGACAGTTTCGTCAAGTGAAGGATTATTTATTGGATTTATTTCCCAAACACCTATAACTAAAATAATTGTAAACAGCTCTAGTTATGAGACAATTGACAATCTAAGATTCGGAGTTTGCAATCCAGACATTGACGAAGACGGTATTTTAAACGAAGACGACAATTGTCCAAACACACGAAACCCAGACCAAGAAGATATGGATGAAGATGGTATAGGTGATGTTTGCGATGATGATATTGATGGAGATGACATTATGAATGAATACGATAACTGTCCGTATACACCAAACAGCAACCAAGCAAATTATGATGGAGACGATGAAGGTGATGCTTGTGATGATGATGATGATAACGATGGTGTAAAAGATTTTAGAGACAATCACCCTTTCTCAAACACAACAGAAGACTTTTATATAAGTGGAGCAGAATGTCGCTTAGATATTGAAAACCAATTTGCGCGTAACGGTTCTACAATGATGGACGAACTAGATAGCTTAATTGAAGACATCAACAGCCAATACGATGGAGATAACTGGGAAGAGTTAAACCGTGATTTCTTAAGAAAACTATCTGGTATTACTTATATGTGGAGAAGAGACCGATTAATTAGCCGAGGCGAACGTAATGATATTTTAGATTGTGCTAGAAACGCACATATACCTGGTTATTACGATATAAACTAATTTGTAAACTAAAAATAAAAACTAAAAACCTGCTAATTATTTTAGCAGGTTTTTTTTATATTAAAATTTAATATGGACGGTAAATTGAAAGGAGATTTACACTAATCTATTATTTCCAACTCAATTAGTTCGCAATTCATATCGTTGCGCTGTAAACCATTCACTTCAAAAAGTGCGTTAAATTCTGAATTCGGATTCGGAATTTTTTTATAAAACTCTTTTAATTGTTCTTTTGAAGTAAACATTTTTAGGGTGGCAATAACACCAATATCATGATTAGATACAAAAAATAGTGCGTAATTACCATTATCCATTTTTTGATAAGAAACCATTGCATATTCCTTGTAATTCACTTTATAAATTTGTGGCACATATTTTTTTATTCCATGAGCACTTTTAAAACTGTAACCATCAATTTCAGCCTTAAAAACCTTGCTATTCTTTAAGAAAAGCGATTTACTAGTAGTCATATACTTAGATTGACCAATATAAATTACATTTTTATCGGCGTAATCTGAAAATTGAACATCGCTTTCTAACAATAGATCAAAACTACTATTGAATTTATGAAACCATTGGTCTAAATAATGAATCCCAAATGGAGCCATTTTTGTTAGCATAGTAAAACTTGATTTCTTAAGATCTAAATTAGGGTTTTCATTTTCGTACTTTTCTAAAGTATTAGAACTAATAATATCAGGATACATTGCAAAATGAGCATTCTTTTTCGAAGTTCTATCCGAAACTATAAACTTATCGGCAATTACACAAAGTGAATTGTTTTTTGAAAGATAAGGTTTCCATAAATAAGTTGGTCTATTGTTTTTAATAATAAATACTCCTAACAAAGAAATAAGTAATAGTCCTAAAGTTATAAATAATAATTTTTTTGATATTTGAAACTTAAAATAAGATTGCTTAAAATTACTAGCTTTTTCTTCAATATTTTGTTTAAAGCTAAGGTTGTATTGACCCTTTTCAATATGAAACATAATTGTTTCACTATCAGCAGTTTCTTCGTAATATTCGTCTAACTTTTTACGTAGATTATAAACGTAAACTCTAACTTTACTATTCTTTTGTTCAGAGTCATAGTTTTCATTTAATAATTCAATTCCTATGGTTTGTTCTTTTACATCATTTTTAGCAATTGCTTGGTCAATTAGGTATCTTAAAATTCGAATATGAAGGGCCGATCTTTTAAATAATTTATGGGTTCTAATCCTTTCAAATGCATTTTCAATTTCTTGGATTTCGAAATTCTTATGTGTCATTACTATTTGTTAAATACATTAATATCTAGTTGTTTACGCCAGATGTAACAGTTAAATAACCGTTATAATTACTGTAAATATAGTCATTTGTTATAGCTATTAGAACATTGAACACGTTTTTATTAATATTTAGAGGGTAAATTTATAGTCTAAAATTAAATCGAAATATGAAAAACATTTATTACTTACTTTTTTTAATTCCGTTTTTAGCAAATGCTCAAATGGATAATGCTTTTTTTAGAAAAATTGCGACAAAAAAAATTAGTTCAGATGCTTCTGTAGAATGGAAAAACTTTGGCCCAGGAATGTCTGGTTATAATGAAGAGTTTTGGTGTCACCCAACAGATGTAAATGTAATGTTTATGGGGCCAGATATGCACGTGAGTTATGGTTCTTGGGACAATGGAAAATCTTGGCAAACCATTAAAGATTCTGATGGTTTTGGAAAAGATTTAGAACGAGTTTTAGATATTGAGTTTTCAACTAAAAACCCTGATTTTGGACTTGCTTTAGAACGAAGAGGTAACATATTTGAAACAACTGATAGAGGAAGAACTTGGGAGTTAATCTATACAATACCGGGAGCTACAAAATTTGGAACAAATGTGCATACTCAAATTGCAATTCATCCTACAAATGATGATATTTGGTTTGTTGGCGCTGGAGATTTTTGGAATGTGAAAGACAACCATAGATCTAAAAAAAATATTCACGGAAAAAAACATCCTAGAGCAAAATACGGATACGTTTTAAAAACTACTAACCACGGAAAATCTTGGAAAAAAGTAGCAATAAATATTTCTGAAAATTTAGATGTTGCACGTATTATTTTCAATCCAAATAACCCAAAACAACTTTTTATTGCAACAAATTATGGTGTTTTTGTAAGTAATAATGAAGGTGAAGATTGGAAGCCTAGTGGAAAAGGATTACCAAATAATTTACCTCGCGATTTTACTTCGTATTACAATCCAAAAACAAAAGAATTTGTTTTGTATTTAGTTGAACAAACAATTTACGAACCAAAAGGTAAAAGTATTTCAACAAAAGGAGGTGTTTATAAAAGTACTGATAACGGAAAAAGTTGGGAAAATATTACGGGTAATTTAGGTGTAAACTTCAATAAAATTAAAGACGCTTCACACAGAAATAATTATCATAAAGCATTGAGTTACTTTTTAGGTGAAAACTCAAAAAAACTATATCCTCAATTTCCAGAAAACACCTATTCAGGATTTAATAGAATTGTTGTAAATCCAATAAATAAAAATGAAATTTATTTAGTAGCTAATCAACGTCACGATAAAAGTTTTGGACCTGGTGATGCTTGGAAAACTGAAGATGGTGGAAAAACTTGGGTTATAATTGCACGTGCTGGTGAATATTGGTTTAATAAAAAAGATAAAGCATATTGGGAAAGTAACCAAAATCCAATTGGAGCAAACGTAGAATTTTCTCACGTAAGTCGTTCTTATGAAGAACAAAGTGAAACAAGATTTGGAAACCGTTTATTGGCAATTAATTCTGTTGGTGAAGTTTTTATTGGTGTTGGTCAACAAACGCAACGTTCTAACGATGGCGGAAGTTCTTGGCAACAAATTGATGATATTGAAACTGCGCCTGGAAGTAATGCTTGGATAGGTCGTGGTGATAGTGATTTACCAGGACGTTATATGTTACTTGAAACTGGAATAAAAGACCGATATTTATTATGTTCTGGTGAACATGGTTTATGGCAAACCGCCGATTTAGGTAATTACCCTGATAAAGATGCTGTGGCTGTAAAACAAATAGAAGGTCAAGTACACGATCATAGTGGAAATCACGGAGCACATTCAATTTCTACGGTGGCGGTTCATCCAAATGATCCTAATACTATTTATATTTTAATGTGGCGTCAAGAACACCGCGGTAAGTTTAGAAGAAGTACTGATGGCGGTAAAACTTGGGAAAATATAGCAACCATTTTTGAAGCTGATAATGGATCTTGGGAAGATTTAGGTTATCAATATTCTTTAACTGTTGACCCTGTAAATCCAGAGAATATTTATTTCTGCGCAATTAAAAGACCAATTCAAGAAGTTGGTGGAGGAAGTAAAGGAAAATTGACTAAAGGAGGTTACGGCGTGTATCATTCACCTGATGGAGGTTATACTTGGAACCTAAAAAATAATGGATTGCCACAAAATGCAAGTGTTAGAAGAATTGTAATGCATCCAGATAATCCAAAAACGTTATATGCTTGTTTAAATAAAAGAGGAAAAAAAGACCCTTCAGGTTTATACATTTCAACTAATAAAGCCAAATCTTGGAAAAAGATGAATATTCCTTCAGAAATTGAAGGTGTAAACAACATTTTTATTGATAGAAATACTAAAGACATGTATTTATCTGCAGGTTTTAGAACTGGTTCTATTGAAACCGGTGGAGTTTGGAAAAGCACAAACAACGGTAAAACTTGGAAAAAATTCTTTAAAGCTCCTTATGTATGGCAAACCGAAGTTTCTCCATTAAACCCAAACTTGATTATGGTAAATGTTCCTGCTCAGGTTGAATCAAAATTTGATCAATTTAAAAATCCTGGAATTTATTTAACAAAAAACGGAGGGAAAAGTTGGGAAAAGATTAATAAAGGTATTGGACAACCAGACAAAATGGTAGATATAAAATTTGACCCTTATAATGAAAACATTATTTGGAGTGCAGCTTGGGGAAGTGGCTGGTTTAAAGCTATTATTAAATAATTTACTATGAAAAAAATCAATATTCTTTTCAGTTTAGTTCTAGCCACAACATTTTTTGTTAGTTGCAATCAAGATTCAAATAAAGATAGGGAAGCTTTTTTCTCGAAGATTAGAATTGAGAGAATACAATCCGACCAATCAATTGAATGGAAAAACTTCGGCCCAGGTATGTCTGGTTATTGCGAAGAGTTTTGGTGTCATCCAACAGATGCTAACGTTATGTTTATGGGGCCAGATATGCACGTAAGTTATGGTACTTGGGATAATGGAAAATCTTGGCAAACTATTAAAGATTCTGACGGTTTAAGTCTTGAAATGAAAAGAGTATTGGACATAGAATTTTCATTACAAAATCCTGATTTTGGAATGGCTTTAGATTGGAACGGATGGGTTTATGAAACTAAAGACAAAGGTCGTTCTTGGACTAAAACCAAAGAACTAGGAAAAAGTTATAAAGAAATTGGCATAGATCCTAACGATCCAGATTCATTTAAAAAAGGTTGGTATTTTGAACAAGAAGGAACTCGACACAGTGAGTTAGCAGTTGACCCATCTAACGAGAATATTTGGTATGTAGGTGCTGGTGATTTTTGGAATGTAAAAAATAATGTTAGAACCAGAAAAAACCCAAATGGAGTTGCATTTAAATATGCTTCTTATGGATATATTTATAAATCTACAGATAAAGGAAAAACTTGGAAAAAAATAACCCAAGGCTTACCTAAAAATACCGATGTCGGAAAAATTATTGTCAACCCAAATAACAATAAAAATGTTATTATGGCTACTAATGTTGGTTTGCTTCTTAGTTTTGATGGTGGTTTATCTTGGGAAAATACATCAAAAGGATTACCAAATAACTTACCTCGAGATTTAACTTCATTTTATAATGAAAAAACAAAAGAGTTTGTACTATTTTTAGTTGAACAAACAATGTATAAACCAAAAGGTAAAAGCATTTCAACAAAAGGTGGCGTATTTAAAAGTACAGATGGAGGAAAAAATTGGGTGAGTATTACTGGAGATTTAGGTGTTAATTTCAACAAAATAACCGATGCTTCACACCGAAATAATTATCACAAGGCATTAAGTATTTTTTTAGGTGAAAAATCAAAAGAAAAGTATCCTGAGTTTCCAAAAAACACCTATTCAGCTTTTAATAAAATAGTTGTAAATCCAACAAATAAAAACGAAATTTATTTAGTGGCTAATCAACGTCACGATAGAAGTTTTGGTCCTGGTGATGCTTGGAAAACAGAAAATGCAGGAAAAACTTGGGTAATTTGTGCACGTTCTGGTGAATATTGGTTGAATAAAAAAGATGAATCTTATTGGATTAGTAAAGGAAATCCTATTGGAGCAAATGTAGAATTTTCACACGTAAGCAGATCTTATGAAGAACAAAATGAAACTCGTTTTGGAAATAGATTTTTAGTAATCAATTCAAAAGGAGAAGTATTTATACAAATTGGTCAGCAAACACAACGATCTTCAGATAACGGTAAAACTTGGCAACAAATAGATGATTTTGAAACTTCTAAAGGAAGTGGAAAATGGATTGGACGTGGCGATAGTAATTTGCCAGGAAGGTTTATGCTGCACGAAACAGGAATTAAAGGAAGAAGGTTGTTATGTAGCGGTGAACACGGTTTATGGCAAACAACAAGCTTAGATGGCTGGAAAGACAAACAAGCAGTTGCAGTAGAACAAATTGATGGACAAGTTCACGATCATAGCGGAATGCAAGGACAACATTCTACTTCAACTGTGGCGGTTCATCCTAATGATCCTAATACCATTTTTACATTAAGTTGGCGTCAAGAACACAGAGGGAAATTACGCAAAACTACCAATGGAGGAAAAACTTGGGAAAATATAGCAACCATTTTTGAAGCAGATAATGGACCTTGGCAATCAGTTGCTCCTCAAAACTCACTATTAATAGATCCTAACAATCCTAAAAATATGTATTTCTGTGCTACGAGTCATAAAATTTCTGAAATTGGCGGAAGCAAAGCACAAGAATTAACCAAAGGAGGTTATGGTTTTTACCGCTCTTTTGATTGTGGTTTAACCTGGAATTTAAGTAATGAAGGGTTTCATAAAGAATTTAGTATTCGAAGAATAATAATGGATCCAGAAAATTCAGAAACCTTTTATGCTGCTTCAAATGATGACAATGGAGGTTTGTACATTTCAACAAATAAAGGAAATAATTGGAGTAAAATTAAAATTCCTTCAGAAATAAAAGCTGTTAACAATGTATTTATTGATAGAAATACCAAAGATGTTTTTATAAGTACAGGTAGAAGAAATGGAACTTATAATGAAGGTGGTGTTTGGAGAAGTAAAAACAACGGTAAAACTTGGGAGCAAATTTTTAAAGCACCTTACGTTTGGCAAGCTGAAACCTCACCTGTTAATCCAGAATTAATAATAATTAGTGTTCCTGGTCAAATAGTTAGTAGAGCTACAGAATTTATGAATCCAGGAATTTATCTTTCAAAAGATGATGGAAAAAACTGGACTAAAATCAACAAAGGTTTAGGAAATCAAGATAAAATGGTAGATGTAAAACCAGATCCATATAACGAAAATGTTATTTGGAGTGCAGCTTGGGGTTCAGGTTGGAATATTGCTTATTTAAACGGAACAAAGGAAGGTTATTTGTCTTCTGAAAATTAATAAATATTAAAAGCTTAGAGTATAAAAAAATGAACATATTATCTATTAAAAACTTAATTCTAATACTTCTAATTATTTCTCCATTTTTGGTGAAAGCTCAAGAAGTTGATTTTTCTTTTCAAAATAAGGAATTACCAATTGATGTAAGAGCGAAAATTTTGGTTTCTCAAATGACATTGGATGAAAAAATAAGTCAAATGGTACACGCTTCAGCAGCTATTCCAAGATTAAAAGTTGCAGATTATAATTGGTGGAGTGAAGCATTACACGGTGTTGCACGTAATGGAAAAGCAACTATTTTTCCACAAGGAATTGGATTAGGTGCAACCTTTGATCCTGAATTAATAAAAGAAGTTGCATCTGCAATATCTGATGAAGCAAGAGCAAAATATTCAATTTCTCAAGCTATGGGAAATCATAGTAAATTTGCGGGACTTACTTTTTGGTCTCCAACTGTAAATTTGTACCGTGATCCTCGTTATGGTCGTGGACAAGAATCATATAGTGAAGATCCTTTTTTAATGTCTAAAATTGGAGTTGCCTTTGTAAAAGGTTTACAAGGAGATGATCCAAATTATTTAAAAACTGCAGCTTGTGCAAAACATTTTGTAATGCATTCTGGTCCTGAACACGGTAAATTAGAATTTAACGTTGAGGTTTCTAAACAAGATTTAAACGAAACTTATTTCCCAGCCTTTAAAGCTTTAGTTGAAGATGCAAAAGTAGAAGGTGTAATGACAGCTTATAATATGGTTTTTGGAAAGCCTTCTTGTACTAGTGAATTTTTAGTGAAAGAAACATTAAGAGAAAACTGGAATTTTGATGGGTATGTAACTTCAGATTGTGGAGCTATTTCAGGTGCTGCAGGAAAACAAGGATATGCAAAAACAGCTTTAGATGCTTCGGCATTGGCTTTAACTGCAGGCATAAATCTAAATTGTGGAGGTACTTATAAAAACTTAAAAAAAGCATTAGAAAAAGGATTAATTACGGAAGAATTAATCAATAAAAGAGTTATCCAATTGTTTAAAACTCGTTTCCGTTTAGGAATGTTTGATAAGCAAGAAGATGTTCCTTTTTCAAAAATTGGACCTGAAGTAATTCATTCAGAAAAGCATATTGCATTATCTCGAGTAGCAGCACAAAAATCTATTGTTTTATTAAAAAACAAGAATAATGTATTACCACTTTCTCCTGAAATAAAAATTCCTTATGTAACAGGACCTTTCGCAAATTCAAACGATATGTTAATGGGAAGTTATTATGGCGTTAGTACAGGAATGGTAACTATTGTAGAAGGTATTACAGATGCTGTTTCTTTAGGAACTTCATTAAACTATAGAAGTGGAGCTTTGCCGTTTCAACTAAATCCAAACCCAAAAAACTGGGCGCCAAATGTAGCTGCAGAATCTGATGTTACTATTTGTGTTGTTGGAACAACTGCAGATTTAGAAGGAGAAGGTGTTGATGCAATTGCTTCGGCTCACGGAGGTGATAAACCTAATTTAAAATTGCCAGAAAATCAGATTAAATACATTCATCAAATTATTGAAAAGAAAAAAGATAAACCTTTAATATTGGTAATTGCTAGTGGAGGTCCGGTTTCTTTAGAAGGAATTGAAGAGCATTGCGATGCTATTCTTCAAATTTGGTATCCGGGTGAGCAAGGTGGAAATGCAGTTGCTGATGTGTTGTTTGGAAAAGTATCTCCTTCAGGAAAATTACCAATTACATTTCCTAAAAACGTAGATCAATTACCATCTTATGATGCATATTCTATGAAAGGTAGAACATATAAATATATGACTAAAGATCCAATGTTTCCTTTTGGTTATGGGTTAACATATTCGAAAACAGAATTCAGTAACTTGGTTTTAAATTCAACAAAATTGAAGAAAAAAGAAACGTTAGAAGTAACTGTAGATGTTGAGAATGTTGGGAATTTTGATATTGAAGAAGTAGTACAACTATATATATGTCCAGAAAATGTTTCAGGAGGAATTCCTTTAAAAAGTATGAAAGGATTTAGTAGAGCTTCATTAAAAAAAGGAGAAAAGAAATCAGTTTCATTTTCAATTAATCCAGAAGATTTAAAAGTTGTAAATGAGGAAGGAGAAAGAGTTTGGAGAAAAGGTAATTACAAAATAGTAGTTGGAAATGCATCACCGGGAGATTTAAGTGTAAAACTTGGAGCATCAGTTCCTCAAACAGCAATAATTCAACTGAAATAAAACATACATTTAATGAATAAAATATTTTCAATCTTAGTAATGGCTTTAATTTTTGTGCAAACCAGTTTTGCACAAATCAATGTTTATGAAAAACCTAGATCAAATACACTTGTAAAAACTGTTCAATGGGAAGTAAATGATTTACTTTTTAAAACAAGAAAAAATGTTAAATCACCACACAAAAAAAGTGTTTTTGCAATTGTAAAAGGAAGAGATGGGGAACAAAAAATACCGTTGTTTTATAATGGAAATAAAGAGTGGGTTTTTCGTTATTCAAGTTCAACAATTGGAACTAAATCATATGTTTTAGAATCTGAAGTAAAAGAGTTGAATGGTAGAAGAGGTAAGTTTGTTATTTCAGAAAATAAGAAAAAAGAACGTCACGGAGGAATTGTAAAAAATGAAGATGACAAAAGACATTTTTATTATGAAGATGGTTCACACTATTTTAATCTTGCTTTTGAGTGCGATTGGTTATTTGCATTAGATTATGGTCAAAAAGAAATTTCTAAAACAAAACATCTATTAAATTTAATAAACCAAAACGGATTCAATCAGATTGTTATGAATGTGTATGCTTATGATCCGGATTTAGATTGGGTTGAAGATGAACAATTGAAGAAAAATCCACAACACGATTATGGTGAGAGAGAAGATATTTTTCCTTTTTTAGGTTCTAATTCCAATCCCGATTATTCAGATTTAAATTACGATTTTTTCAAGCATTTTGATAAAGTAATTGCAGCAATGCACGATAAAGAAATTGTGAGTCATTTAATGATTTATGTTTGGAATAAGCGTGTTGCTTGGCCTAAAGCAGGTTCGGATGCAGATAATATGTATTACGATTATATTATTAAAAGGTATCAAGCATTTCCTAATATGATTTGGGATGTTTCTAAAGAAGCAGCAAATAAAATTGCAATTGAACAAAATGAAAATATTGTTGAGCATATTGAAGAACGAATAGATCGTACTAGAAATTTAGATTCATTCAATCGTTTAGTATCGGTACATGATTTTGGTTTTTGTAAAAATCATAAAGATCAAGTTGATTTTATTTCTACACAAGATTGGAAACTATCATTGCACGAAAGTATGTTAAAAGTGTATAATCTTTTTCCAGATAAACCTGTATTTAATATTGAACACGGAGGATACGAAGAATCGCCTTACAATGTTTTTCCTGGTGGATTTTCTAATGCTGAAGAGTGTTTAAGAAGAAATTATGAATGTCTATTCGCAGGAGTTTACACAACTTATTATTGGCAAGCTGCATCTTGGAATGCTATTATTCACAATCCGTTTGAACAGCCAGAAGGCGTTAAAAAACCACGATTTGATTATTTCAAAAATATGAGAAAACTGTTCAATACAGTAAATTTTGAAAACTTTAAACCAGTTTCCAAATACAATCCAAGATCATACACTTTATCTAATACTAAAGAAGGTGTTGTAATGCAGTATTTCCCTAAGGAAGTACATTCAGACGATATAAAACGAATGCTAAGCACCGAATTTAATTATGAAAATGCTACGTGGCATTGGTTTAACACAATAACAGGAGAATTTACAAAAGAAGAAAAGCTGGTATTTAAACATAAATATGGCTTTTGGGATTGGCGTCCTTGGAGAAATGAGGCTGATGCTATATTAATTATAAAAAATCTAGAATATAAAAAAAATTAAAATTTATAAAATGAAACTAAAAAAAATGTTCACATTCCTATTATTTATAGGACTATTATCAGCAAATGCTCAAACTAAACCCAATATAGTTGTAATTTATTTAGACGATTTAGGCTACGGAGATTTAAGTGCTTACGGAGCAACTGAATTACAAACACCAAATATGGATGTTTTGGCAAATGATGGAGTAAAATTCACAAATGGTTATGCAACTTCAGCAACGTGTACTCCAAGTCGTTATGGTTTATTAACAGGAGTTTACCCTTGGAGAAATGCAAAAGCTAGAATTCTTCCGGGTTCAGCCCCATTAATTATTTCAACAAAACAAGAAACGTTACCAAAAATGTTGAAAAGAGCAGGATATCAAACTGCTATCGTTGGTAAATGGCATTTAGGTTTGGGTGAAGGAAATGTAAATTGGAACGAGCATATAACACCTGGTCCAAACGAAGTTGGTTTTGATGATGCGTATATTTTAGCAGCAACACAAGATCGTACGCCTACAGTTTATATTAAAGATGGTTACATTGATGGTTTAGATAAAAACGATCCTGTTTATGTAAGTTATAAAAAGAATTTTGAAGGTGAACCTACGGGAAAAGACAATCCTGAATTAACAACTATGAAATGGCATCACGGGCACAATAATAGTATTGTAAACGGAATTCCAAGAATAGGTTATATGAAAGGTGGGGAAGCTGCAAAATGGAGCGATGTTGATATGGCAGACCACTTTTTAGAAAAAGCTCAAGCTTATGTTAAGAGCCACAAAAGCAAACCATTCTTTTTATACTATGCATTGCAACAACCGCACGTACCGCGTACTCCAAACCCTCGTTTTGTAGGTAAATCTGGAATGGGACCTCGTGGAGATGTTATTTTAGAAGCAGATTGGTGTATTGGCGAATTTATGAAAACATTGAAAGATGAAGGTATTTTAGAAAATACATTAATTGTTTTTTCAAGTGATAACGGACCTGTTTTACAAGATGGTTATTATGATGATGCTATTGAGAAATTAGGAAAACATACTCCTGCAGGTAAACTACGAGGAGGAAAATATAGTTTGTTTGATGCAGGTACTCGTGTGCCTTTTATGGCGTATTGGAAAGGAACAATTAAACCAAACGAATCAGATGCTTTAATTTGTCAGGTTGATTTATTGGCTTCACTAGCAAAATTGGTTGATGAAAATGCTGATATGAGTGATAGTGAAAATATGTTACCTGTATTATTAGGTAAAAGCAAAAAAGGACGTAAAAATCTAGTTTTAGAAGCTGGTGGAAAAACGTCATATAGAACTAAAGAATGGGTTTTAATTCCTCCTTATAAAGGAGCGAAAATGAGTTGGAATTCTTTTGTTGAAACTGGAGTTGACACCGAGTTTCAATTGTATAATTTAAAGGATGATGTTGGTCAAACTAACAATTTAGCAAAATCTAATCCTAAAATGCTAAAAAAACTATTGGCTGAATTTGAAGCTATTAGAGGAAAAGATTATTCAAATTTTAAAAAGTAAAATTTTATAAAATAAAAGAAACTTGTCATTCTGAATGTAGTGCAACGAAATGAAGAATCTCTTTACTCAGTATTTCGTGAGATTCTTCACTATCGTTCAGAATGACAGTTCAATCTTATTTGCTAAAAATGAAAGAAATGAGTAAACAAGTCTATGTTGACGAAGATTTTGTTTTTAAAGTTATTAGAATTAAAACAAATATATTATAAAGGAATAAAATGAATATTTTCAAGAAAATTACATTCATCATATTTGCATTGTTTTTAACGTGTAATACACCTACTAATAAAGTTATTGAAATTACCAAGCCAATTCCATTTTCAACTCCAGAAATTGATACTAAAGTTGAAGCCATTCTGTCTGAAATGACTATGGATGAAAAATTAGCTCAAATACAAGGCACACGTATTAGAGATATTATGGTTGATGGAAAAATTTCATTAGAAAAGTTTAAAGAACATATTCCATATGGAATTGGTCATTTTTGTCAGTTTTCTTCGGGTCAAGATTTAGAACCAAATGAATTAAGAGATTTAGTACGTGAAATTCAACACTTATTAGTTTCAGAAACAAGGTTAAAAATTCCGGCTATTTTTCACGAAGAAGCTATAACAGGTTTTGCCACAAAAGGTGCTACTACTTTTCCTCAGCAAATTGGCGTTGCTTGTACTTGGAATCCTGAATTAGTAACTAAAATGACCAAATCTACTGCTGTAAGTATGAGAGCCGCTGGAGCAACATTTGCGTTGTCTCCTATGCTTGATATTAGTAGAAGTGCACATTTTAACAGACATCAAGAAAGTTATGGTGAAGACGCTTATTTAACTTCTAAAATGGGAGTCTCTTTTGTAAAAGGTTTACAAGGAAACGATTTAAAAACCGGAGTAGCTGCAACCGTAAAACATTTTGCTGGTTACGGAACCGCTAATAATGATTCAAAAGAATTATACGAAGAATATTTAATGCCACACGAAGCTTGTATTAAAATTGGTGGAGCCAAAAGTGTAATGCCTTCATATGGTGTTTACAAAACAATTCCTGTTGTTGCAAACCAAATTATGTTGGAGCAAATGCTTCGAAGAGAAATTGGTTTTGATGGATTGATTGTTAGTGATTATGGTTCAATTAATTTACTTCATAAAAAATATAAAGTTGCAAAAGATTCTGTTATGGCAGGTGCTATGGCTTTAAATGCAGGTGTAGATATTGAATTGTCTTCACCAACTATGTATCCAAAATTAGACGAAGCATTAAAGCAAGGACACGTAACTGAAAAACAAATTAATACAGCTGTTAAACGTTCTTTAATTATGAAAGCACGTTTGGGGTTATTAGATAAAAATCCAACTTTTGGTAAAGATGGAGATTTAGATTTTGATTCTGCTGAAAATAGAAAGTTAGCGTATGAAACTGCAAGTCAATCTATTGTATTATTAAAAAATAATGGAGTACTTCCTATAAAAAAGGACGTGAAAAAAATAGCGTTGGTTGGTCCAAATGCTGCTTCTGTTCACGGTTTATTAGGTGATTATACCTACCAAGGAATGCGCGCCTTTTGGAAACAATCGGAATTTGATAGCAACAATCCAAAACTAGTTACTTTAAAAGAAGGATTAGCAAGTAAATTGGGCGAAAATGTTCAATTGGAGTATGAACGTGGGTGCGATTGGAGTGCTAAACTAGAAGCTAAAATTGATAAAAAGAATTTTGGTGATAGTAGAATTGAAAAATTAAAGTTGTTAACTATTAAAAATCAACCTCAACCAGATTTGCAGAATGCTTTAAAAATTTCAGGAGAAAGTGATGTAATTATTGCTGCAATGGGTGAAAACTTGTATTTAAATGGAGAAGGAAGATGGAGAAAAGGTATTGCATTACCCGGACAACAAGAGGCTTTTGTTGAAAAATTGATTGCAACTGGAAAGCCAGTTATTTTAGTAATGTTTAGTGGAAGACAGGAAGAAATTAGCAAACTAGAAGGTAAATGTGCTGCAATTATACAAGCTTGGTTTACTGGTGAAGAAGGGGGAAATGCTGTAGCAGATATTTTATTGGGTAATACAAATCCTTCTGGTAAATTATGTGTTTCATATCCTAAAACGCAAGAAAAGGTTGAAATTAATTATAAAGATGGCTATCCAAATAAAGATTTAGTTCAATATCCTTTTGGGTATGGTTTGTCATATTCAACATTTGAATATTCCAATTTTAAAATGAATGCTGAAGCAACAATTACTGATAATCGTTTTTCAATTTCATTTAATTTAAAAAACTCAAGTGCTATTGATGGAGATGAAGTTGTACAATTATATGTTTCTCCAGTTGAAGAAAATTCAACAATGAAACCAATTCAATTAAAAGGATTTCAACGTGTTTCTTTAAAATCGGGAGAAGAAAAAACAGTAACATTTAATGTTTCTCCTCAACAATTGGCTCAATACACAAACAATAAATGGATTGTTGAAAGTGGAAATTATGAATTTAAAATTGGTGCATCTTGTACCGATATTAAGTTAAATGGAGTTATTAACTTAAAAGGTGAAAATACCATTCTAAACAATGGAAGAGAGGTTTTCTTCACTAAAAATGAAATAAAATAACATCAAAAAATAGATAAAGATGAAATCATTAATTAAACAAATTTCAATTCTAACACTTATTACTTTAGTGCTTTTTAGTTGTAATGAAGTTAAAAAAAAGAAGGAAGTTGAAAATAACATTTCTGAAGCTAAGCATAAACCAGTAAAAATTGATGTAATTGTCCCAGAACACGGTATGGCAGATCCACATGCGTGGGTTGAAAATGATAGAGTTTATATTATTTGTGGTCACGATAAATCTTGGGATCCAACTTCTTCATTTCCTATGGATAGATGGGAACTTTGGTCTTCTGCAGATTTAATTAATTGGGAATTTCATAGAAATTTGTTACCACAAGACACCTACATTGGTGACCAACCAAATTGTTGGGCTGGTGATATTTGTGAAAGAGATGGGAAATATTATTGGTTCTTTTCAAATAGAAATATTGATACCGGTGTAATGGTAGCTGATGAAATTACTGGTGAGTATAAAGATTTATTAGGTAAACCATTATTACCTAAGGGAATTGTGCCAGTTCATCCATACGATCCTGAAATATTCATAGAAAACGATGTGTATACTATTTGTTTTGGTGTAGGTAAATATTATATGGCAACATTGGCTAAGGATATGAAATCTTTAGACACTGAACCAAAGAAAATTATTATTCAAGATAAAAATGGGAAGGAATTAAGTGCAGAAGATAAACCTACATTATTTAAACGAAATGATTGGTACTATTTAGTGTATGGAAGTAGATATTCAATGTCTAAAAACTTATACGGACCTTATGAATTTCAAGGAGCATTTTTAAGTGGAGGGCATACAAGTTTCTTTGATTGGAAAGGTCAAAAATATGTTATGCAAGAAAATCATGATATTAGCGCTTTTTATAGAGGAGCAAGTTTAAAACCAGTAAACTTTAATGAAGATGGAACTATAATAATTCCGGCAGATGATAGGATGTACCCAGCTCCAGGAAGACCTTTTGAGTTTAAAAATAGCACTATGGGCTGGAAAGCTTTAAATGGAACTTCAGCAGAGTTTAAAGATGGTAAATTAATTGGAACTATTTCAGATAAAAATGCTGTTATAAGAAGTGCACCTTGGTTATATACCGATACCAGATTATGCTCTAAAGTAACTTTTAATATTAAAAACAATAGCGCAGCTAAAGAAATGAAATTCGCTATTTATACCAGAGATGAAAAAGAAAATGGTTTTTGGACAGTTGGTACAAAGCCTGTTAATTGGAATGAAAAACAATGGATAAGTATTCCAATTTCTTCAAATGACACTGAATTTAAAACTTATACCATTGAATTAAATCAGTTTAATGAAGTAAAAAATAGGTTAATGCAAATTGCAATTCAACCAGCTACAGATGCAACTTCTGGTACTTGGGAAATTGAAGAAATAAGAATAGAATAAAAATTAACTCATGTTAAAAAATGTATTTTTAGGTTGTATCTTTTTAGTTCAGTTTATTGCTTGTCAAACAATGGAAATTGAAAAAAAAGAGCAGAAAGCACCAAATGTTATTCTAGTACTTACAGATGATTTAGGTATTGGAGATTTAGGTTGCCACGGAAATCCTTGGTTAAAAACACCTAATATTGATTCATTTTATAATGAATCTGTTAGAATGACCGATTTTCATGTAAGTCCGCTTTGTACTCCAACTCGAAGTGCAATTATGACAGGTCAGTATCCAATAAATAATGGTGCGTGGGCTACGTTTAAAGGTAGAGATGCTTTAACTAGAAATACACTAACAATGGCTAACGTATTCAAAAATAATGGATATAAAACAGCTTTGTTTGGTAAATGGCATTTGGGCGATAATTATCCTGTTCGCCCTACAGATTGTGGATTTGATACTGCAATTCATCATTTGGCTGGTGGTGTTGGTGAATTATCAGATTATTGGGGAAACAGTTATTTTGATGATGTATATTATGTAAATAATAAACCTCAACAGTTTGAAGGTTATTGCACCGATGTTTGGTTTAACGAAACAATGAAATACATTGATAAAAACAAAGATGCTGACAAACCATTTTTTGTGTATTTACCTACAAATGCTCCTCACGATCCGTTGATTGTCGCTGAAAAATACGCAGAACCTTACAAGCAGTTTGAAGGTAAAGATATTATTAGCGCAAACCTTTATGGAATGATTGCCAATATTGATGAAAATTTTGGAAAGTTAAATGCTTTTTTAGAAGAAAAAAATCTTGCTGAAAATACCATTGTAATATTTATGAGTGACAATGGAACTCGTTATGGTTATAGTGCCGATGGAAAGTTAGGATACAATAGAGGTTACAGAGGAATAAAAGGAAGTAAGTTAGAAGGCGGACATATTGCACCATTTTTTATTCGTTGGCCAAATGGTGAAATTCAAGGAGGAAAAGATATAAATACACTTACCGCTCACGTAGATTTAGTGCCAACATTGGCTAAACTTTGCGGACTTAGCATTCCTTCAACAATGAAATTAGATGGAGTTGATTTTTCTTCATTATTAAAACCTCAAAAAGGAGCAATTGATGAACGAACAGTTTTTCTTCATAACCGTCAAGATTGGAGACCTCCAATGGATGAAAATCAAACGTGTATTTTAAAAAATCAATGGCGTTTGGTAAATGGTAAACAGTTGTATGATATAATAAAAGATCCAAAACAACAACATAATATTGCTTCAGAACATCCTGAATTAGTTAAGCAATTGTTAGCAGATAATGCCGAATTTCTAAAATCAACAAAAACAAGTCCAATTTATAGCGAACTTCCGGTTAATGTAGTTGGAAATGAAGCACAAGAAGAAATAAAACTAACTATTCAGCATGCAATTGGAGAAGGTGGCGGCATTTGGAAACCAGAGCAAGTTTCTGAAGGGATGAAAAACATAAATAATACACATGCTTTGGAAATAGAAAAAGCGGGTATTTATGAAATTTCGCTAAGAAGATGGCCAAAAGAATGTCCAGGATCAATTTGGGGAATTCCTCAAAAAAATCCCAAAAATTTGTATGATTATAAAACTATTCATCCAACAAAAGCAAGAATCCAAATTGCTAATCAAATTCTTGAAAAAGAAATAAATGAGAACGATGAAGAAGTTCTTTTTAAAGTGAAATTAGAAAAAGGAAAAACCCTATTAGTAAACGATTTTATTGAAGGTAATAAAACATATGGTGTGTATTATTCATATGTAAAAAAAACTAATTAATTTTATTCTTCAAATTTTAATTTATTATGAAAAATATAATTTTTGTAGCTATTATATGCATCTTATTTTCTTGCACTTCTGAAAAAAAAGAAGTCGCACTAAATTCAAATCAATCTCTTTGGTATAATAAACCGTCAGAAAAATGGACTGAAGCTTTACCTATTGGAAATGGGAGATTGGGAGCAATGATTTATGGTAAACCAAGCGAAGAAATTATTCAATTTAATGAAGAAACGCTTTGGTCTGGACAACCTAAAGACTATTCAAATAAAGGATCTCACAAATATTTAGATTCGCTAAGAAATTTACTTTGGGATGGCAAACAAGATGAAGCTCATAAAATGGGAAATACTCATTTTATGTCTAAACCTTTGAGACAATTAAGTTATCAGCCGTTTGGAAAATTGCTTCTACAATTTCCAGAACATTTAAATGCTGAGAATTATAAGCGCTCTTTAAATTTAGAAGATGCAATTTCAAGAGTAAGCTATCAAGTTAACGATGTAAAATTTTCAAGAGAAGCATTTGCTTCTGCTCCTGACCAGACTATTGCTATAAAATTAACAGCAGATAAGGAAGGGCAATTAAATTTCTATACGGGCTTAATAACTGCACATAATAGATTTGATATTAGTGTTGAAGATGATGTTGTAATTGTTAAAGGAAAGGTTAATAATTATACTTCAAGAAAAAAAGCAAATAAAAAAAGTAGTGAAAAGAGTTCAAAGTTAGATTATCCTGAAAGTAAAATGACTTTTGAAGCTCGTTTAAAGGTAATTAATGAAGGAGGAGAATTAATTAAAAATACCAAATTTATAGAAGTTAAAAATGCAACAAGCGTAACTTTGCTTTTAGTTGCTGCAACCAATTTTGTTGATTTCAGTGATATAAGTGGAAATCCGGAAGAAAGGTGTAAACAGTATTTAGCCAACTTAGATGGTAAAACTTATAAAGAATTAAAAAAGGCTCATTTAAAAGAGTATCAAAAATACTACAAACGTGTGCAATTGGATTTTGGAAATTCAGAAATCTCAAAACGCCCAACAGATGAACGATTGCAATCTTTTTCAGAAGATGAAGATCCTAGTTTAGTTGCTTTATTATATCAATATGGGAGATATCTTTTAATTTCTTCATCAAGACCAGGAACACAGCCAGCAAACCTACAAGGAATTTGGAATGATGAAATTGCACCTGCTTGGGATAGTAAATATACCTTGAATATTAATGCCGAAATGAACTATTGGCCAGCTGAAATCACAAATTTATCTGAAATGGCTGAGCCGTTTTTACAATTGGTTGAAGATTTATCTATTACAGGTGAAAAAGTGGCAAAAGAACATTACAATTCTAGTGGATGGATGGCACACCATAACACCGATTTATGGCGTGGAGCTGCACCAATTAACAATGCAAATCATGGTGTTTGGCCTTCTGGTGGTGCTTGGGCTTCACAACATTTATGGTGGCACTATCAATTTACTGGAGATGAACAATTTTTAAAAGAAAAGGCATATCCAATAATGAAAGGTGCTTCAGAATTCTTTAGTGAGTATTTAACTCTTCATAAGGAAAATTCGAATTGGTTAGTTAGCGGTCCAAGTAATAGTCCAGAAATGGGCGGAATGGTAATGGGACCAACTATGGATCATCAAATAATTAGAAACTTGTTTACAAACACCATAGAAGCTGCTGAAATTTTAAATATAGATGCTGATTTTGTAAAAGAATTAGAGGATAAAAAAAGCAAAATTACTCCAAATCAAATAGGGAAATATGGACAGCTACAAGAATGGCTAGAGGATAAAGATGATCCTAAAAATACACACAGACACGTTTCCCATTTATGGGGATTGCATCCTGGAAATGAAATTCATCCTTTAACTACTCCAGAATTGGCAGAAGCTTGTAAAATAACGTTAACTCATAGAGGAGATGGTGGAACTGGTTGGTCTAGAGCTTGGAAAATTAATTTTTGGGCGCGCTTATTAGATGGAGATCATTCTTTTTTATTATTGAAAAATTTAATGGTTCCTGAAGGCTCTAAAACTGGATCTCAGCATAGTGCAGGTGGATTGTATCCAAATTTATTTGATGCACATCCACCATTTCAAATTGATGGAAATTTTGGCGCAACCTCTGGTATTACCGAAATGTTATTACAATCTCACTTACGTGATGAAAATGGAAACTATTATTTAGATATTTTACCTGCGTTACCATCTAAACTTTCAAATGGATCAATTTCAGGAATAAAAGGAAGAGGAGGCTTTGAAGTTTCTATTATTTGGAAAGATGAAAAGTTAGAAGCAGTTGAAGTAAAATCAATTTTAGGAAATCATTTAAACATACGTTATTCAGGAAAACTTATTTCCCAAGAAACTAAAATAGGAGAAACATATACGTTTCAAGTAACTGATTTTAAATAAAAATTATGAACAATATTAAAAAAACAGTTTTATTGATATTTGCAAGTTTTACACTTATATTAAATGTAAAAGCTCAAAACAAACCAAATATATTATGGATAGTTACAGATGATCATAGAGCTGATGCTATTGAGAGCTACAATAAAATTTTAACTGGCAATAAAAATAGCGCTTTAGGTTATGTATCATCTCCAAACATTGATAAACTTGCCTCAGAAGGTGCATTTTTTATAAATGCTTATAATAATTCTCCAGCTTGTGGACCTTCTAGAGGATCAATGGTTAGTGGACGTTATACATTTAGAAATGCACATTATGCTTTTGAACAAACTCATCAAGAACCAGATTTTGTAAAACCTACATTTACGCAAACACTTCAGAAAAAAGGATATGTTACAGCTTCATTTGGTAAAGATGGCGCGTACATTTTTAAATGGGGACCTGGACAAGGATTTAAAGATGCTGGACTTTATGACTATAAAGTAAGTTTTAAACACGATTTACAAAAAAATGATGTTGGAGATTTTTGGAATCAACCAGCTTATAAAAAAGGAACTTGGAAAAGTCTTGGAACTGAAGAACGTGTAAAAACTCCTGACGGAAAAATTGTTAACTTTTTAATCAAAAAGAAAGATGGTGAGTTTAGCAAAGAAGATATAAAAACTCGTGACGAAGTTGAAAAAAAGTATGAAATTCTTCGTTCATATACTCGCTACAATAAAGATTTAATTATTGGAGGTGAAAACCCAATGCCTGCTGGTGAAACCATAGATGCAAAAGTTGTTGAAGAAATGAAGTTGTATTTAGAAAACCAGAATAAAGCGTTTAAAACAACTTGGGGTGAAGACAGAACTGGAGTAAACCCTGAAAAACCTTTAATGATTAACTTAGGGTTTCATTTACCACATACACCAGTGTTACCTCCAAAAGAGTTTAGAGATAAATTCAAAAAGAAGAAATACAAAGTTCCTGCTTTTACTGAAAAGGAGTTAGAGAATATGCCGCCTCAAATTCATCAGTTATATAAAAATTTGAACTTTAGTAAAATGTCAACTAAAGACAAGCAACAAGCTATTCAAGATTATTATGCTTTTTGTGCATATGGAGATGCTTTAATTGGTGAATCGGTTGAGATTTTTAAAGAGTATTGTAAGAAAAACAATCAAGAATATTTTATCATTTTTACAGTAGGTGATCACGGTTGGCATTTAGGTGAACAAGGAATTGAGGCAAAATTTGGTCCTTGGGATAAATCTACAAACGGAGCTATGATTATGGTTTCTTCAGATAAAACAAAAGTTCCAGAAGGATTGGTTCAAAAGCAATTAGTGGAATATGTAGATATTGCTCCAACTATTTTAAGTGAAGCCGGAGAAGACATTCACAGTAATGAATATGATTATTTAGATGGCTTCAATATGATGGATTTCGTGGATAATAATGAAGAAAAACGTGAATACATAGTTGGAGAAATCAATTTAGTTGCTGGAGCAAGAGCTTATATACGTTCAAGAGATTTTGCATTTTCAATGAAAACCAGAACTTGGGCTAAGAAAAGAGAGCCAAATCAAGGTATAAAATGGGCTTTAAGTTGTCCAGTTGAGGAAGCTGAATTAGTATTATACGATTTACGTAAAGATCCTGATGAAAGAGAAAACGTTGGCGATAAAAAAGAATACAAAGCTTTGGCAAGTTGGTTTAGAAATAAATTAGGAAATATTGTGTTGGGTGATGGTCGTATTGAATGCGATTGGTCTAAAGCAAATACATACAATGTAAGCAATTTTGCAAAAGGGGCTCACAATGGAAAATTAGATATTCCTCGAGCAATAATTCCAAAAATTAAATAATTAAAACAGATTAAATGAAACTTAAATTAGTATTATTAATTTTACTTTTTATAAACATAACAAGTACTTCCGTAGTAGCTCAAGAAAGAGAACATGATTTTAACTTTGATTGGAAATTTACTTTAGTAGAAGAAACTAAAAAACCAACACAAATACCGTTAGAAGATTCAAAATGGAGAGCTATTCGCTTACCACACGATTGGAGTGTAGAAGCTTCTTTTAATAAAGATTTAGAAGGTTGCACAGGTTATTTACCAGGTGGAGTTGGTATATATCAAAAACATTTTAAAACACCTTTAAATACTTCAGAAAAAAACATTTTTATATTATTTGATGGTGTTTATAATAATGCTACGTTTTGGTTAAATGGTAAGTTGTTGGGTGAAAATCCTTACGGATATTCTCCAACTTATTTTGAATTAACAAAACATTTAAAAACCGATGGTTCAGAAAATATAATTACAGTTCATGTAGATCATTCTCGTTACGCAGATAGTCGTTGGTATACAGGTAGTGGAATTTACAGAAATGTAAAACTAATTACTGTTGATAAATTACACATTCCAATTTGGGGAACATTTGTAACAACTCCAGAAATTACAAATAAAAAAGCTGTTGTTAGTATTGAAACCAATGTAAAAAACAGCGATAGAAAATCGAAAAAATTTGTATTAACAAATGAAATTTTAGACGGTAAAGGTAGTAGTGTTTCAATTCAGAAAAAAGAATTAAAAGTTTCTGCAGGTAAAAATTTGGTTAACACACAATTATTAACAGTTTCTAATCCTAAATTATGGGATACAGAAAACCCTAATATGTATAAAGTGGTTTCAACAATTTCTTTAAAAGGAAAGGTTGTTGATACGTATACAACTCCGTTTGGTATTCGTAGTTTAGAAACAAACGATCAAGGTTTCTTTTTAAATGGAAAATCTACCTATGTAAAAGGTGTTTGTTTACATCACGATGGTGGTTTAGTTGGTGCTGCCGTTCCTGAAGGTGTTTGGAGAAGACGCTTAGAATCTTTAAAAGAAGCTGGTTGTAACGCAATTAGAACATCTCATAACCCTTTTTCAGAAGAATTTTTAGACCTATGTGATGAAATGGGATTCCTGGTTCAAAATGAAATTTTTGACGAAATGGATAACCCAAAAGACAAACAGTTTAACTTAAATGAAAGAAGTGTAAAATACATTACACGTGGTTATACTGAGCATTTTCAGAAATGGGGTGAAAGCGATTTAAAACGTACAATGTTAAGAGATAGAAACCATCCTTCCGTGTTTCAGTGGAGTATTGGTAACGAAATAGAATGGACCTATCCAGATTATAAACATGTAAGTGGATTTTGGGATCCTGAAAATAAAGGTGGCTATTGGAACGGAAACATTCGTTTAACTGCTGAAGAAATGCAAGCTCGTTACAAGGCTTTGCCAGACAGAAAGTATAAACTTGCTGAAACGGCTGAAAAACTTGCTAGTTGGGTAAAAGACGTTGATACAACACGTCCAGTAACTGCAAATCTAATTATACCGGTAGCAAGTTGTGCCTCTGGGTATGCAGCGGCATTGGATATAGTTGGATTTAGCTACCAAATTGCACATTACGACTGGTGTAAAAAGAATTATCCAGATATGATTTTTACTGGAAGTGAAAACTCAGGATATTTAAGCGAATGGAATTCAATATTAGAAAATCCAATGGTTTTTAGTATGTATATGTGGACAGGAATTGATTATATGGGAGAATCTAATGAAAAATGGCCTCGTAAAGCTTTTCCTGGTGATATGTTAGATATGGCTGGATTTAAAAAAGCTGGTTGGAATAACTTTAAAAGTATTTGGGTTAACAAACCTAATATTTCATTTAATACAAGATTATTAAGCGATTCTAAATTTAAACTTGACGAATTAAGTGGTAAAGTAGTACCTAAAAAAGGAAAAACACCAAATTGGGACAATCATATTTTAAATGATCATTGGAATTATAAGAAAGGTGAAATGGTTGTAGTAGAAGTAAGTTCTAATTTGCCGGTTGTTGAATTATTTTTAAATGGAAAATCATTAGGTGAAAGAGGTTTGTCTCAATGTCCAGATCGTATTTTCCGTTGGGCAGTTCCGTATGAAGCTGGAACGCTTGTTGCAAAAGGGGGATTTATTGGATCTGAAATTAAAACGGAATTAAAAACTGCTTCTGAGCCTATTAAAATTAAATTAACGGTCGATAAAACAACACTAAATGCCGATGGTTATGATGTTGCACATATTATTGCTCAACTGGTTGATAAAGATGGAAATGATGTAAAAACAACAAATGTAGATTTAACTTTTGAAGTTAATGGAGAAGCTAAAGTACTTGGAGTTGATAACGGAGCAGATACAAATATTCAAGATTATCAAACAAATAGTTTAAAAACAACCAAAGGCCGTTCTTTATTAATTATTCAATCTTTAAGAAAAAAAGGTTCAATTAAAATTGAAGCAAAATCTGCAGAGTTTAACAGTAATACAATTCAAATTAATACTAAATAATATTATGAAAAAAAATAAACACATTTTTATAATTGCGTTAATGATGATTTGTTCATCAGTGATTTTTGCACAAAAAAAGAAAAATATTGTCTTTCTTTTTGCTGATGATGCCGGTTATCACGATTTTGGCTTTCAAGGAAGTAAAACCTTTAAAACTCCTAATTTAGATAAGCTAGCTAAAGATGGAATGGTTTTTAAACAGGCTTATACTACGGCTGCTGTTTGCGGACCTTCAAGAGCTGGGTTATTAACTGGTAGATACCAACAACGTTTTGGTATTGAAGAAAATAATGTACCAGGTTATATGAGTCATTCTTCAAAACTTATGGGAGATGAAATGGGAATGCCTTTGGATGAAAAAACAATTGCAGATTATTTAAAACCTTTAGGGTATACATCGCAAATTTTAGGTAAATGGCACTTAGGAAATGCTGATAAATACCATCCACTTCATCGTGGTTTTGATGAATTTTATGGATTTCGAGGTGGAGCAAGAAGTTTTTGGCCATTAACACAAGCTGAAGCGGCAGATAGACCAGAAAACAGATTAGAGATTGGTTATGAAAAATACCAAGAGGCAGACAAATATTTATCTGATGCTATTGCTGATGAAGCTTGTAATTTTATTGAAAGAAATAAAAACAAACCATTTTTTACATATGTTTCTTTTAATGCCGTGCATACGCCATTGCAAGCAACAAAAGAAGATTTAGCAAAAGTAAAAGGCTTAACAGGAAAACGTAAGATTTTAGCTGCTATGACTATTGCTTTGGATAGAGCTTGCGGACAAATTTTAGATAAATTAAAAGAACTTGGTTTAGAAGAAAATACATTAGTTGTTTTCTCAAACGATAATGGAGGCCCTGATGGTTCAAAAACGTGCAATTATCCGTTGAGCGGTTGTAAATCTAATAATCTTGAAGGAGGAATTCGTGTTCCCTTTATAATGAAATTACCAAACGTAATTAAACCAGGAAGTACTTTTAACAAACCTGTTAGTATGTTGGATATGCTGCCGACTTTTGTAAATGCAGCTGGAGGTAATGCATCTAAAATTAAAAATATAGATGGTGTAGATTTAATACCTTACGTTACTGGTAAAAATAAAGCGACACCTCACGAAAAGTTATTTTGGAAAAAAGAAAACAGAGGGATTATACGTATGGGAGATTGGAAAATGTTGAGGTTTCCAGATAGACCTGCTGAATTATACAATATAGAAAAGGACCAAGAGGAGAATAACAACTTAGCCTATAAGCATCCTGAAAAAGTAAAAGAAATGTTTACTCATTTATGGAAATGGGAATGCGAATTAGAACGTCCATTATGGATGTTAAAACGTGTTTATGAAGAAAATGCAATGAAGCGTATGGATGATAAAAGAACACCTATTCTTGATTAAAAACCAGTAATAATTCTTAGTTAAAATTAAAAGGGTAGTATATTAAAAAAATGCTGCCCTTTTTTAATAAAATAGTATTATACAAACTATATACAACCATTTTCTATAAAAGGACATTAAAGTTTACAATCAAAAATCATACGTTTTAGTATTAGAGACATTTAAACCGATCTTCATCTCTGCTTTGTTATAAATTGCATACAATAATTGATCAAACACTTTATATGAAATATTTTCTTACCCTTTTAGGAATTTTAATGCTGTTTTTTTCTTGTAAAACAGAAACTCAAGATTTAGACAAAACTGAAAATGTCATAACTTATAACAAACCTTTAATTTTCGACTTTTCAGAAGTAATTATTAAAACACCACGTAATATTCCAAAAATGTCTGCAGTTTCTCCTAACGGAGATAAGATTACGGTTAACAGCCAGTATTTAACGTATAACAACAAACCTTGGATTCCTTCATACGGAGAATTTCATTATCAACGTTATCCTGCGGAATATTGGGAAGATGCCCTGTTAAAAATGAAAGCACAAGGTTTTGACGGTGTATCAGCCTATGTTTTATGGATTTTACACGAAGAAATTGAAGGTGAATGGGATTTTACTGGAAGTAATGATTTAAGACGTTTTATTAAATTATGTCAAAAGCATGATTTAAAGTTTTATGCAAGAATTGGACCTTGGGTAAATGGCGAATGTAGAAATGGAGGTCATCCGGATTGGCTTGTAAAGAGGTTGGGAGATCCTAAAAATCCATTTGGAAATAGTGGACGAGGCGGAAAATTGCGTACAATGGCACCTGAATATTTAGCTTCAGTTGATATCTTATTTCAAAAATTAGCAGAACAAATGGAAGGTTTGTATTGGAAAGATGGAGGTCCAATATATGCTATTCAATTAGATAATGAGTTTTCACATCACGTTTCAAAAGGAAGTCCTGCTTTAATGGATTGGGAAAAAGAAACGGCAATAAAATACGGAATGGATGTTCCATTATATTCTGTAACCGGATGGGCAGACGCTCCTTTCACACAAGACAACACAATTCCTTCATATGGTTCATATGCCGACTATTTTTGGATTCCTGCAGATGCAAAACACGTACCTGAGGCATTTAGTTTTAGTATTTATAGGGCCTCAAATGATGTTAATACTGAATTAAGTGATGGTGCCAAAGAAACTGAAGGTGTTCAAACTTCTTATAATTCAAATCCATATTTAACTTGTGAAACTGGAATTGGAATGGATATGGCATATCACAGACGAACAAATCTTGATAATTTCGATAATGGAGCCCTTTCATTAGTTGAACTTGGAAGCGGCGCAAATGGTATAGGGTATTTTATGAATGTAGGAGGTAATAATCCTAAAGGTAAATTAACTTATATGAATCGAGATATTGAATCTGGAGCTAATGATAATGGTGTTATTAGTCGTGATTTTCAAGCTGCAATTGGAGAATTTGGTCAAGTTCGTAAAAGCTTCCACGAATATCCAGTTCAGTTAAATTTCATGACAGATTTTGGAGAATATTTAGCGCCTTGTAAAACTTTTGTTCCTGCGGAATTAGATGAACTTAAAGGATTTAAACTAGGAGAAACAAATAAACTACAAAGAGCTATTAGAACCGATGGTAAAACAGGATTTGTTTTTGTTAACAATCACGTAAAATTAGATACAGCTTATCAATTCAATAATATTCAATTTAAAATTAAATTGAAAAATGAAACGTTAACAATTCCAGAAAAAGCAATAACTGTTCCTATAGACGCTTACTTTTATTGGCCTTTTAATTTAACGCTTCAACAAACAACCATTAAATATGCTTCGGCACAACCTATACTTCATTTAAAAGAAAGTAACACCTATGTTTTCTTTCAAAATGAAGGAATTAATGCTGAATTTGTTTTAGACAATACAACTTTAGAAACTGTAACAGCTAACAATGCCAAAGTTTCAAAACAAGGCGAAACAACTAAAATAGAGATAACACAAGCTGGTTTAAATTGTTATTTTAACGTAAAACAAAAGAATGGGAAAACTGTTCGTTTTATAGTTTTATCACAAAAGCAAGCTAAACAATTGTATAAAAATAACGATAAATTGTATTTGTCAAATGCTGAGGTAATTAAGTTTAACAATGTTAATAATACAATTGAAGTTATTAGTGAGAATGCACAAAATTCAGTTTGGGTATATCCTTCAAACACTATTGCAAATGTAGCCACTTCAAAAGATGGTTTATTTGATAAATTTGAAGTTAATTTTGAAAAAAAAGAAGTTCCAATTACCATAAAAGAAACTCAAAATGGTGAAAGTTTAACGTTTAAAAATCGTTCAAATAATAGAAAAATAAACAACAAAATAGCACGCCCGTTAGATTCGATTTGGCATAAAGGAACTGTTGTTGAATTTAGCTTTCCTAAAGGTATACCTTCAAACCTAAATGATGTAAGAGTTATTGTAGATTATAAAGCAAGTGCTTTACGTTTTTATAAAAACGAAGAATTTAAATACGATAATTACTACAATGGAAACAAGTGGGATTTAAGCACAAAACATTTGTTGTCTGATTACAATTCAGATATGAAACTGGAATTAAAATTTATTCCGCTTCAACCAAAAGATGCCATTTATATTGATGGTGTTTATTGGCCAGATTTAAATAAAACTGAGAATGTATTAAAAGTGAATGGTATTACAACTATTCCTGTATATAGTAAAAATTATAAATTAAAGTAATGAGTAAAATAAAGAATTTAATATTAGTAGTTTCGGCAATTCTTATTTCAAACAAAACAATAATAGCACAACAGGAAAAACCAAATGTGCTTTATATTTTAACCGATGATCAACGTTATGATGCTATTCCGGCATTTAATAAAATGTTGCACGGTCGTGAAGAAAGCGCATTGGGTTATGTAGAATCCCCAAATGTTGATCGTTTGGCAAATATGGGAACAACGTTTATAAATACTTTTTGTCAAGCACAAGGTTGTGCACCTTCGAGAGCGTCGATGCATACAGGACGTTACCCATTTCGCTCAGGAGTTTATCAATTTGAATACTTTAATAACAATACCGATAACTCATATCCTTTATTACCAGAAGAAATGGCAAAATTAGGATATCAAACAATGCACGTTGGAAAATTAGGTGTTCGTATAAGAACTTTAGAAAACAACAATGCGGTTAAATTTCCATTGTATCAAGTTGATATAGATTCTAAAATTGTAGAGAATGAAGGTTTACCAGAATGGGGAAAACAGAGTTTAGTAACAGAAGTAAATGGTATAAAATTAAAGAAGCCTTTACGAAATGTAACTTACTTTAAAGATGAAGACGGAACGATTTATTATAAGTCTGAAAAATTAGAAAAAGACAATCCGAAGTTGGCAGGAATGGCTAAAGAAGCTTTTGATAAATATGAATTGTTTTATAAATACAACAAGAAAAAAGGTCAGCCTCAAAGTGTATTTAATAAAGGAGTTTTAGCAGGAGTAAGTCCACAACCTTCAGGAAAAACAAGAGATGGACATTATACTACGTCTTTTGTAAACTACTTAAAAAATGCAAATAAGAAATTTAAAGTGGGAACTCAAACTTTTGAAGGAGTAAACTCTGCTAAACCATTGTTTGCACATATTGGTTACGATTTTCCACATACACCTGTATTGCCTCCAAAAGAATATCGTGAGCGCTTTCAAAAATATACTTATAAAATTCCTGAATTGACGGATGAAGAATTCAAAAAAATGGCTAAAGCTTTTCAAAAACGTGTAACTTCAAGTTATTCAGATGATTTTACCGATGAAGAAAAACAAAAAATGGTGCAAGATTATTATGCATTTTGTGCTTATGGCGATAATTTAATTGGACAAGCAACGGAGGCTTTTATTAAATATAGCAATACTAAAAAGCAACCTTGGATGATAGTGTATGTGTGTGGAGATCACGGTTGGAAATTAAATGAGCACGGTTCCATTACCAAAAATACACCTTGGGAAATGGATAGCCACAACCCAATAATTGTGGTTTCTTCAGATAAAAAGAAATTCCCTGCCGGAAAAGTAGTTAGAGATTTTACAGAATTTGTAGATATTGCTCCAACAGTTTTAAAAGCCGCAGGAGCCAATTTACAGAATAAAAAATTCAATCATTTAGATGGTTTAGATTTAGAAAAAATAGCTTCTGGTATAATTCCTGCAAGAGACTATGTACTAGGAGAAAGCCACCATTCTATTGGGCCAAGAGCATATATTAGAACTAAAGATTATATGTTTTCGGTTAAAACCCGACCAAGTTCAAAAAGAGGAGTTAATATGAATTGGGCAATGGAAGCAACTTACAAAGAATTAGATCCTGCTTTATACCATACAACTAAAGATCCTAATGAAATTAACAATGTTGCTTTTGATCCAAAGTATAAAAAAATAGCAATGAAAATGAAAAAGAAATTGCTGGATATTGTAATTGGAGATGGAAGAGCAGAAATAAATTGGGGAGGAGATAATTTTGGTAAAAGTACCAAAGCTATTGGAACTAAAGTTTACCGTAACAATACAACAGTAGGGGCACACGATTATAAATTGAAATTACAAAACATTAAATAGGTTTTGGATCGTCATTTCGAGTGATTTTCGAATCGGAGTGACAAATTGTATCGAGAAATTCTACATTCAATTTCCTAATACCTAAAAAAAATATTTTAAGAGACGAACAAAAATTTAAAACAATAAAAATGAAAAGAATAATAGTTTTAATATTGTTACTAAGTGTAACAGCTAGTAAATTTAGTTTTGCGCAAAAACAGCAACCAAATGTACTTTGGGTTTTAACTGACGATCATAGATATGACGCTGTTCGTTCATTTAATAAAATGCTTACTGGAAAAGAGGAGAGCGCATTAGGATATGTAGAATCTCCTAATATTGACCGCCTGGCTAGTATGGGAACAACATTTATAAACACCTATTGTCAGGCACAAGGTTGTGCGCCTTCACGTGCATCTATGCATTATGGTCGTTATCCGTTTCGTTCAGGAGTTTACGAGTTTGAATATCACAATAATAATTCAGATAATTCATACCCACACTTACCAGAACAAATGGAAAAGTTAGGATATCAAACTGTACATATTGGAAAATTAGGTGTTCGTTTAAGAACTATTAAAAATGGAAAGGCTGTTGCTCCTAATATGTATCAAACAGATATTGATTCAAAAACACTTGCAAATGAAGGTCTTGCTGAATGGGGGAAAATTTCATTGTTGAAAGAAATTGACGGTCAAAAATTGAAAAAACCTTTTAGAAATATCAAATACTTGAAAACTGAAGATGGAAAGTTTCATTTCTTCACAAAAGAATTAGAAGAACAAAATCCACAGTTTGCTGGTATGGCTCAAAAAATTTATGATAAGTTAGACTTACTTCGTAAACATACCAATAAAAAACCGGAGACAGCTTTTAGTCAAGGAATTTTAGGTGGAGTGAGCCCAAGACCAGCAGGAAAAACACGTGATGGTTATTATACTTCTTCATTTATAGATTTCCTAAAAAAAGAAAATAAAGAGTTCAAATTAGGAAAAGCAGCTTTTAAAGGAGTGAATCCAGAGAAGCCTTTATTTTGTCATATTGGTTATGATTTCCCACACACTCCAGTATTACCTCCTGCAGAATATAGAGAGCGTTTTCAAAAATATAAATACAACATTCCTAATTTAACAAAGGAAGAATGGGCAAATATGCCAAATCAACTAAAAAAGCAAGTTGGCAATGCATATTCTAATGATTTTACTGATGAGCAAAAGCTATCTATGATTCAAGATTATTATGCTTTTTGTGCCTATGGTGATGATTTAGTTGGACAATCTGTTGATGCTTTTATCGAATATAGTGAGCAAAAAAATCAACCTTGGTTAGTTGTTTATGTAAATGGAGATCACGGTTGGAAGTTAAACGAGCACGGAGCATATTCAAAATTTACACCTTGGGATATAGATGCTCACAATCCAATTGTTGTGGTTTCTTCAGATAAAAAAGCATTTCCTGCAGGTAAAGTAGTTAGAGATTATACAGAGTTTGTAGATATTGCTCCAACTATTTTAGCGGATGCAGGTGCAAATTTAAAAGATAAAAAGTTTGACTATTTAGATGGAATGAATTTAGCTGAAGTTGTTGCCCAAAAAACACCAGTTAGAGATTATGTAATTGGTGAAAGTCACGCAGTAACTGGTCCAAGAGCATTTATTAGAACTAAAGAATATGTGTTTTCAATGCAAACACGTCCTACAAAAAAACGTGGAGAGAATATGGAATGGGCTTTAAATGCTTCGTATAAAGATTTAGATCCTGCACTTTTTGATATGAAAAAAGATCCGCAAGAAACTAACAATTTAGCTTTTGATAAAAAGTATTCAAAAATAGCAAAAGCTATGAAGCAAAAGTTAATAAATATAGTTCTAGGAGACAATAGAGCCGAAGTAAATTGGGGAAAAGGAATGAATGCAATTAACACCAAAGTTTATCATAGCAATTTTGCTCCTGGAGCTCACGATTATAAGTTGAAACTGAAAAAATAGAATTAATAAATATCGTCAGTTCGAGTAATTTTCGAAACGGAGAGGAGAAAATTGTATCGAGAACTTTTCGATTTAACAAAGACTTCTCGATATAATTTTTCTAGTACCTAGAAAAATCACTCGAAGTGACGTAATTTTTTCAAACAAATAAAATTATCATATGAAATTAATGAAATTATATTTAGCCTTGATAGTAGGAATATTATTACTTCCTGAAGTTTCAAAGGCACAAGAAAAGAAACCAAACTTAATTGTTATTCATACAGATGAGCATAATTTTAGAACGTTAGGTTGCTATCGAGATCAGCTAACTGAAGACCAAGCATTTGTTTGGGGAAAAGGTGTTGAGGTAAAAACACCACATATTGATCGAATTGCAAACGAAGGTGCTATTTGTAATAATTACTATGCTTCATCACCTGTTTGTACTCCATCAAGAGCTTCTTTAGTTTCAGGAAATTATCCTATTAAAACAGCTTCATACCGAAATGATATTCCAATGAAGGATGAGGTTGTAACTTTTGCTGAAGTATTAAAGCAAGAAGGTTATGCAACTTCGTATTTAGGAAAATGGCATTTAGATGGTAAGGCAAAACCTGGTTTTGCTCCAAAAAGGAAATTTGGATTTACAGATAATAAGTATATGTTTAATCGTGGACATTGGAAAGGTTTAGAAGATGATGAACACGGAAATCCAAAATTAGCGGGAGATTACAATGCTAAAAATTTCAAACAAAAAATTAATGTAAAGAATACAACAGCTGTAGATTTTACAACCGATTATTTGGCAACAAAAACAATTGAGATTTTAGAAAGAGATAAGAATAAACCATTTTGTATTATGGTTTCAATTCCAGATCCTCACACGCCAAACACTGTTCGTCCACCTTACGACACAATGTATTCAAACCTACATTTCGAAAAACCTAAAACACTAAAAACTCCAGTTAATGAAATGCCTAATTGGGCTGGTGCACAAGGAAAGAATTTTGTAAATGAATTAGAGCAAGATAAAATGCAACGCTATTTTGGAATGGTGAAATGTATTGATGATAATGTAGGTAGAATTCTTAATTTTTTAGATGAAAATAATTTAACTGAAAATACCATTGTTGTTTTTACTTCTGATCACGGAGATTTAATGGGAGAACATCACAAACACAACAAAGGAAACCCTTATGAGGCTTCGGCAAAAATTCCTTTTGTATTACGTTACCCTAAAAAGGTTAAAGCAGGAAAAGTAATTAAAAAAGCATATACAACAACCGATTTTGCACCTACAATTCTTGGGTTAATGGGAGCTCCAGAAATTAAAAATGCAGACGGAGTAAATGCTTCATCTGATTTTACTTCAAACAAAAAAGAAGTTGTTGACGATAGAGTTACTTATATGACTTCATCACATCAAAAATGGATTGCTGCAGTTACAAATAGATATAAGTTAGTATTGTCGCAAGAAGATAAACCTTGGTTAATAGATTTAGAAGTAAATTCTGATGAGGATATTAACTTTTATAATAATGCTAAATACAAAAAAATAGCCAGTGAATTACAAGCTGAACTATTAAAACAAGCTAAAAAGTACAACGATCCAATTTTTACAAAAGGTAAAAATGATTTAATTTATAAATAATTAAGATGAATAAAATTACAAGTGTTTTAGTAATTGGATTGTCAATTCTATCAATAGTTAATAGTTCTATTAAAGCCCAAAAAAAACCAAATATTATTGTGGTTTTTGCTGATGATATTAGCGCTAGAGAATTACCGATTTACAATTCTTCAACTTGGAGTGTTCCACCACAAGGAGGAAATACTTCAAACCCTAAATATAGAGCTGAAACACCTGTTATGGATAAAATAGCCAATGAAGGTGTTTTTATAAAATCGGCTTGGGGAGCAACAATTTGCTCACCTAGTAGAGCAATGATGATGACTGGTAGGTATGCCCATATTCATAAATGGTGGCATTTAAAAGATAGAGGTTCATTTATAAATAAAAAAGGAAAAAAAGAACATACATATCCTCTTTACGAAAGTTCGCCTCATACAATTGGTCATATTGCAAAAGCGGGTGGCTATGCAACATATTGGGCAGGAAAAACACAAATTGGAGGTGTAGACAAATTTAATTTTGATGAAGGATGTTTTACACCTGGAGTAAATGATAAAAAGAATCCAAATACTGATTTTAAAATTGTTCAGAAAAAAATAAACGGAAAAAGAGTATTAATTAATGAAGATACTGGCGTTGAGGTTGAATATTATCAGCAGTTTGGTTGGTATTGGAAACCACACGTAGAATTAATGAATCACCCAAGTTCAAGTAAACAATTTGAATGGTGGCCAAATACTCCTGAATCGAAGGCTTCTTATGGCTTAAATACTTTTGGACCAGATGTAGAATTAGATTTTGTATTAGATTTTATGGAAAGAAAACATAAAGAAGAGAAACCTTTCTTTGTGTATCATACAACTCATTTAGGTCACGATGGTTGGGATTTTTTCAGTAGCGACATCAATAAAAAAACAAGACAAAAATGGCCTGCAACTCCAAAAGTTGAATGGAAAAATGGAAAATATATTAGAACAAATCCTAATGTAACAGGAGATAATGGAGAATATAATACGCACGGTTCTATTACTGAAGGAGGAATTCATAACCATGTAAAATATTTAGATTATCAATTATGGCAATACATAGAGAAATTAAAAGAGTTAAAAATTGAAGACAATACAATTTTAATATTTTGTGCAGATAACGCAACAAGTGGTTATGGGAAAGGAAGTTTTAATTCACAAAAAGGACCACATATTCCTATGATTATTTATGCTCCGTGTTTAAATATGACCAAACATGGTGAACAAGATGTATTGGCAGATGTTTCAGATATTTTACCAACAATTGCTGAAATATCAGATGTTGAAGTTCCTAAAGACTACGAACTTAATGGAAAAAGCTTGATTCCATTTTTAACAACCAAGACTCCTGAACATAGAGAGTGGATTTACACATATCATATGGAAAAACAATTGATTAGAAGTAAAAATGTATTGATTGATGGTGTTGGTAAAGCATATGACGTTTCTAGCTATCCTGCTGATTTAATTAGTTTTCCTGAAATTAAAGATTGGAGTAAAGCCACTAAAGAACAAAAAGAAGAGTATAAGAAATTAAAATCAATTTTACCTCAATTCGATTTACACGCAACAGAACATGATGCACCAGTGAATGGAATTGGAAAAGTTGAACCATTAAAGTTGAAAAAATAATATACAATGAAGAAATTAGTATTTCCAATAGTTGCGCTTGTGTTGAGTTTTACTGTAAACGCTCAATTCAATAAATCGTATTTCAAGAAATTAAATTCAGAGAGAGTGGAATCAACTGATTTGGTTGAATGGCGACAAGTTGGTCCTGGAATGGCTGGATATTGTGAAGAATTTTGGTGCCATCCAACCGATAAAAATGTTATTATGATGTCGCCAGATATGTACAATACATATGGGTCTTGGGATGCCGGAAAAACTTGGAGTACCGTAAAAGATGCCGATGGAGATGGAAAAGATTTAGCTAGAGTACGTAAGTTTATGTTTTCGTACCAAAATCCTGCATTTGGATTTGCAATAACTGGTGGAGGCAAATTATATAAAACTCTTGATACTGGTAGAAGTTGGAAAGAAGTAAATACCTTCAAAGGTCGTCATTCTGAAATTACAGTAGATCCTTCAAACGATAAAAACTGGTATATAGGTCCTGGAGATTTCTGGAATGTAAAAAAGAGTTGGAGACATATAAATGGACAAGCGGGAAAAGAAAATAAGAATGCCATTTACAGAAGCACTGATAGCGGTAAAACTTGGCAAAAGTTTAAAGTTGGAGATTCTGAAAAAATAGATGTTGGAAGAATTGTAGTTGATCCAAACAATTCAAAAGTAATAATTACCATTACTAACCAAGGTGTTTTTAGAAGTACTGACAAAGGTAAAACTTGGAAACCTAGTGCTAAGGGGTTGCAGGTAAATAGACCTAGAGATTTAGATGCTTACTTTGATAAAAACACAAAAGAATTCATTTTATATTTAGTTGATCAAACAGCATTTGAAGGAAATGGAAAAACGATTACTTCAAAAGGAGGCGTTTATAAAAGTACTGATTCTGGTAAAACTTGGGAAAGCATAACAGGAAATTTAGGTGTTAATTTAAAAGAAATATCAACCAAAGCACTTCAAAATAGATATTGGAAATCTTTATCATATTGGTTTCAAACAAGTGTGAAAGATGTTAGAACAAAATACCCTGAATTACCTACAAATATTTTAGATGTTTGGCATAGAATTCAAGTAAACCCAACCAATAAAAACGAAATTTACTTATCGCATAACACCAAACACGACAAGGCTTTTTTAATGGGTGATGCTTGGAAATCTAACGATGGTGGAAAAACTTGGATAGCTATTGCTAGAACAGGTTTATACTGGAAAAATAACAAAAATAAAGCGTATTGGGAATCTAGAAACAATCCAACAAAAACAAATACAACTTTTGCACATTTACAACCTGAAATGGACAGAAGAGAGAATTCTTGGGGAAATAGATTTTTAGAATTAAGTGTAGATGGCACTGCATATATTTGTTTAGATCAACAAGTATTGGCTTCAAAAAATGGAGGCGAAACTTGGCAACAAATTGATGATAATGAAACTACTCCAGGAAGTAAGCGTTGGGTAGGTCGTGGTGGCAGTAATTTGCCTGGTAGATTTATGTTGTTAGAAACTGGAATTAAAGACAGGTATTTACTTACAAGTGGAGAACACGGTTTATGGCAAACAGCTCCATTAGGTGATTATCCTGAAAAAATGGAGGTTGCTGTAGAACAACTAGAAGGGCAAGTACATCACGGTGGAGCACATTCTGCTGGAACAGTGGCTGTGCATCCAAACAACCCAGATATTATTTACTTTTTATCGTATAGACAAAATCATAGAGGAAAACTTCGTAGATCAATTAATGGCGGTAAAACGTGGGAAAACATTTCAACCATTTTTGCTGCAGATACTCCTGCTCACGAGCGTTTGGTATTTTTAAATTCATTAATTATTGACCCAAACAACTCGAATAATATGTATTTCTGTGCAACTAAAAAACCGATATCTCAAGTTGCTGGTCCATATGCTAAAAGTTTAACAAAAGGAGATTATGGTTTTTATAAATCTACAGATGAAGGTTATACTTGGAACTTAAGTATGAAAGGTTTTCACCCTAACGCAAGTATTAGAAGAGTTGTAATGGACCCTAAAAATCTGGAAACTTTATACGCTGCAGTAAATGATGATAATGGAGGTCTTTTTATTTCAAAAGATAAAGGTGATTCGTGGAAAGAAGTTAAAATTCCTTCTGAAATAAAAAATGTGAATAATATTTTTATTGATAGAAATACGCAGGATATGTTTATTTCAACAGGAAATGAAAATGGAACTGATATTGGCGGTGGCGTTTGGAAAAGCAAAAACAAAGGGAAGTCTTGGGAACGAATTTTTAAACTTCCATACGTTTGGCAATGCGAAACTTCACCAGTAAATTCAAATATAATAACTGTAAGTGCTCCATTAGCACATAGAGCAAAAGCTAAAAATGCGAATGCAAAACTTAATTCGGGAGCATATGCTTCAATGGATGGTGGAAAAACGTGGAATAAAATTAACAGAGGTTTAGGTCAGCACGACAGAATTGTAGATTTAAAACCAGATCCTTATAGAGAAGATGTTTTTTGGGCATCACAAAAAGGAAGTGGTTGGGCAATTGGCTATTTAAAAGGAACCAAAAAAGGTTGGTCTGAAAAATAAATATTAAAAAAATGAAATCATTAGTTACACTTGTAATCGGTTTGTTGTTGTTTACTTCAACCGAGATAAATGCACAAAATAAATACAATTTAGACGTTTCTAAAACTGAAGAATTAAGAGTTAGAGATGGCTTGCCAAATTTTTTTCAAAAATTAAAAGAAGGAAAAGATGTAAAAGTTGGATACATTGGAGGAAGTATTACCAATGGCGGAATGTGGAGAGCAAAATCTATAGAATGGTTAAAAAGTGAATACCCAAAAGCAACTATTACGCAAGTAAATGCTGCAATTGGAGGAACTGGACCAGATTATGGTGCTTGTAGAATTCAAGACCATTTGTTACAACACAATCCTGATATGGTTTTTATAGAATATCGTGTAAATAATGGAGGCGTATATAAGGGGGCTGCTTTAGAAGGATTGATTCCTCAAATTTGGAAAAATAATCCAAATACTGAAATTTGTTTTGTTTACACAATTGCACATTGGATGCTAAATGAAATTAAAGAAGGAAAACAAACTAGTGCAGGACTTTATATGGAGCCTGTAGCAAATCATTATGGAATACCTTCTATAGAATTTGGATTGGAAGTTGTAAAACTTTTGAAGGAAGATAAATTGGTTTTCAAAAAAGGAGATAAACCAGCGGAAGGAAGAATCATTTTTAGTAAAGATGCTGTACATCCAATAGAAGCTGGTCATAATATTTATAGAAATGTTTTAGCAAGATCTTTAAAATCTATGGAAAATCACGGAACACCTGGAGCTAATAAAATTCCAGAACCATTGAATAATAACTCTTTTTCAAATGCGTCAATGGTACCAGTTTCCAAAGCTAAATTTAGTGCTAACTGGAAAAAAGCCAAATTATCAGGAGTTGATATAAATGATGATTTTACTGATAAAAATGGTGGTGAAAAAACCATTTTTAACGAAGCTATGAAAACTACTAAAATTGGAGAGTCTTTTTCATTTAAATGGGATGGTTTTTTACTAGGTTTTACTGCTTTGTTAGATGCAAAAGGAGCTATTCAAGTAGAAGTAACTACCGATGGAGGAAAACCAAAATTAATTGATTTAAAATCTAGAAGTGGAAAACCACAAACCAAGTATACTTTTTTAAAAGAAGTAAAAAAAGGTGCACATACAACAACTGTAAAACTTGTAAAATTAGCACCTGAAAAAGTATTGCAAATAGGTCAGTTTTTAGTTGTTAACAAATAGTTTAAAGCAATATAAAATGAACAAAATCTCAAAGTATTTATTTAGTTTTCTAGTAATTTGGATTGTTTCTTTACCAATAAATGCTCAAACCAAACTAGCTACTATTTTTAATAGTCATATGGTGTTGCAACGCAATACTGAAGTACATATTTGGGGGAAAGATACTCCAAATAAAACCATAGAACTACAAGCTAGTTGGGGAAAACAAGCAAAAACTAAAACCAATTCAAAGGGAGTTTGGAAAACAACTATTCAAACTACAAATGCTGGTGGACCTTATACTATAAAGGTTAATGGATCTCAAAGTATTGTATTAGAAGATATTTTATTGGGTGAAGTTTGGTTGTGTAGCGGACAATCTAATATGGCAATGAAACTTGAAGGAAATATTGGACAACATATTGAGGGCAGTAACAACGCAATTTTAAAAAGTACCAACTCACAACTACGATTTTTTACTGTTGAAAGAAAAGCAAGCTCAATACCTTTAGACGATTGCAAAGGTAATTGGGAAGTTTCAAATCCAAAATCTTCGGCAAAATTTAGTGCTGTTGGTTATTTCTTTGGAAAAATGATTCAAGAATCATTAGGTGTTCCAGTTGGTTTAATTTCAAGTAATGTTGGTGGTACACCAGCACAAGCTTGGACTTCAAAAAATGTTTTAGATGCTGAATTTCCAGAATTTAAAAATATTTCACCACAAAAAGTAAATACTAAAAACCCTTCAGTTTTATTTAATGGAATGATAAATCCGTTAATTCCATTTACAATTAAAGGTTCAATTTGGTATCAAGGTGAAGGAAATAGATGGAATCCAGAACAATATTCAAGGTTATTTCCTGCAATGATTAAAAATTGGAGAGATGAATGGAAACAAGGAGATTTTCCGTTTTATTTTGTTCAATTGGCTCCTTATGGAAATAAAGATTTAGAAGGTTGGGTTGGCATTCAGCAAGCGCAACTAAAAACAATGCTTACTGTTCCCAAAACTGGAATGGCTGTAATTAATGATATTGGTTATAAAACAAGAATTCATCCTCCAAAAAAGAGAGAAGTTGGTGAACGTTTAGCTTTGTGGGCATTGGTAAAAGATTATAATATTGAAGGAATTGTACATTCTGGTCCAATTTATAAATCTATGAAAATTGAAAAAAATAAAGTTTTAATTAGTTTTAAAGAAGCTCCTTTAGGAATAACTTCATTAGGAAAAACACTTGCAAATTTTGAAATTTCAGGAGAAGATGGAGTTTATCATACTGCAAATGTAAAAATTATAGAAAAAGGTATAACCTTACAAGTTTGGAGCGAAGAGGTTTCTACACCAAAAAACGTGCGTTATGGTTGGAATAGTTATATTGACGGAAGTTTATTCAATACAGCAGGTTTACCAGCTTCAGCATTTTGTACTGAACGTTGGGAAAATATCTTAAAAAAGTAACTAATTAACCATTCCTACTATTTATTAGGACGTTTGGTTTCATTATGAGAAGAAAAAAGAAGGATTTTTGTTAAGAAGAAATTTACATGAAAATTGTATTTAGAAATAATAATTCTAAACATGATTTTAAAAGAATTTTCTAGATAACAATACATTGGTTATAAATATAAAATAATTAGCTATAATGAAACAAGGTAAAAATATGCACAAAGGAATAAGCCTAATCTTTTTTTTAATATGTATTGGATTTTCAAAACTGTATTCGCAAGATATTCACGTGTATTCAACAGATATTCCTTGGGTTCAAGGCTCAATTACTGAAGATTCAGATAAAATATATTCTATTAATGAAGCTATTAATCAGGCTTCAAATGGAGATGTAATTATTATTCACGAAGGAATTTATCGTGAAAAAGTTGTTGTTAACAAGAATAATTTAACACTTAAAAATTACAATAGTGACTATGTGTTGGTTACAGGAGCTGATAAAGTTTCAGGAACATGGAGCGATGCTACTGGAATGACTTCTGGAGTAAAAGTAATTGATATTTCGGGTATAAATATAGAAACGGATTACAGTCAGTTGTTTGCAAATGGAAACATTCAAAAATTAGGCCGTCATCCAAATAGAAATATTGAAGATATGATGGAAGTTATCCATTCCGATGGTGGTTACGCACCGTTAACCAACGCTTCAAAACCTTCAGGAGCAACTGCTACCGGACAAGTAACTTTTCAAGAAACCACCATTCCAGATGTAGATTTAACTGGAGGAATTGTAAGAGCAATGACCGGGAAAATGCGTAATTATGTTTACGGTAACGTTGTTTCAAATTCAGGAAATACAGTTTCATTTAAGGCTATAAACGGTAATACAGATTGGAAAAAAGATAATGCCATTGCTTCAACAAGATTTAAATTTAGTTGGGGATATGTGTTGCATAAAAATTTGGTTGACACTAAAGGTGAATGGTTTATTGAAAACAACAAATTGTATTATTTCCCTTCAAACGGAGGAAATATAAATGATTATAGAATTGAATTGCAAACACGTGAAAAAGTGTTGGTATTAAATAATACAGAAGGCATTCAAGTTTCAGGTATCAATTTTGTTGCCGGAAATGTAGATTTTCAAGATGCCAATAATGCAGTTATTGAAGATTGTACATTTAGATATTTGCATCCATTTTGGACTCCAAATGGCTACGGTCAAAATGATACAGATCCGAAAGGAATTTATTTAGAAGATAGCTCAAATAATACATTTAAAAACACCTATGTTGGTCATAGTTGGGGAAATATGGTTGCGTTGCGCAGTGGAGCAAACAATTCTTTTGAAAACTGTACCATTGAAGATTTTGGGTGGGTAGGCGTATTTACTTCAGGAATTCATATAAATAAATCGAACAACACCAATATTAACAATTGTACGTTTGGTGATGCCGGAAGATTTCAAATTCGTGTTGATGGAGGAGACGCTAAAGTGAATATTATGGATTCGGACTTTTACGGTGCAATGAAAATGGGTGAAGACGCTGGTCCAATTGAAGCAACAAGTACAGGTAGAATAGAATCTTTAGATTTAAAAGGTGGTGTAATTGCGTATAATAAAATTCACGATGTAAAAGGAATTCCAGTTTCAGATGGTAACTATAACAAGCAAAAAATTACTGCTTTTTATATGGAGGACACTGAAAATTATACCGCACATCATAACTTAATTTACAATATAAAAGCGGATAATTATAACGGTTCAGTAGATATTACACGACACGGTGAATTTTTATATTTAGGTCCTAGATATAACCCAATGGATAATCCTGTAAACTATTATAACAACACTATTTGGAACTACGATTTTTGTATTAGTATCTGGAATATTGAAATAGATAATTGGGAAGCATTAGGTTTAGATTTTGATTCTGGTAGAATGACAGATGGACATTTTGCAAATAATATTTTTATGTCCGATTCTGATTTTAAATTAAGTTATGTCCGTCAAATTTTGTCAAGTACAGGAGGAAATCAAGGTTATGTTACTTTGAATCCAAGTCCAAGTTTAGAAACAACTGATTGGAATGAATTTACAACACATTGTGCTAATTATAATTATCATTTTAATCCTGAAAATAATGTATTTTTAAACCTTTCGGAAGAAAATTCAAATTTTGCTAATGTTGCAAACGGGGACTTTAATTTAAGTAGTTCTTCTTCAGCAATTGCAGCTGGAGTAGAAATACCTGGAATTACTAGTTCAACAACACCAAACGCTGGGGCTTTAGAAGGTGGAAATAGAGTTTTAAATGCTGGTGCAAATTTAACCTTACCTGATTTTTTAGAGAAAGAATTTTCAATATTAAATACAAAATTTTCAATTGCTATTACTTCAGAAACCTGTCCTGATAAAAACAATGGAACATTAACAATTACGCCAAATATTGAAGCTAATTACCAAGTAAATTTCAATGGAAATGTTCACGAATTTACTAATGAAATTTCTTTTGAAAATTTAGCCCCAAATTCCTATGAAATATGTATTAATATTGAAGGGGGAAATGAAAGTCAGTGTTTTAATGCTAAAGTAAAAGGAGTGGATGAATTATCGTCAAAAACAAGTCTGTCAGGCAAACAATTTGAGGTAAGTATTACATCAGGAACAGCTCCTTTCCGAGTTTTAGTTAACAATACTCAAATTATGGAAACAACTTCTTCTAAATTTAAAATTGAAGTTAGTCAAGGAGATATTGTAAGCGTAAAAACGGCAAAAGAATGTGAAGGTGAATTGTTAAAAACCATAGATTTTTATGAGGATGCGAAACCGACACCTAATCCAACAAAAGGAGAATTTAGAATTTCACTTCCAACTAATGAGGGGAACATTCCTATTGAAATTTACAATGTTCAAGGGCAATTAATTTCTTCAAAAATTTACGCTATAACTTCAAGTGAAGTTGAGCTTAATTTAAAGGGAAAGCCAGCAGGTGTTTATTTAGTTAAAGTAGGAACAATAAAACCAATATATTTCAAAATAGTAAAATATTAGAATTTAGTATTTAGCAAATTCAAAATTTATAAAAATATTATTAAAATATAATTAAGAATAGTAAAAAATGAAAAATTTAAGTATAGTCTCTTTCCTGTTATTATTAGTGTCTTTTCAGTCGTTTTCACAAAACAAAACCAAAAAAGAGAGGCCAAACATAATTATTTTTATGGCCGATGATATGGGATATGCTGATACTGGATTTACAGGAGCAACCGATATTTTAACTCCTAATTTAGACAAACTAGCAGAAAATGGAGTGGTGTTTGAGCAGGGTTATGCAAACCATTCATTTTGTGCACCAAGTAGAGCCGCTTTATTGTCGGGTAAATATCCATATAGATTTGGTTTTGAAACAAATCCAGCTTACGACCCAGCAAATCCGTTAATGGGGATAGATCCAAGTGTAAAATTATTTCCTAAAAGATTACAAGAAGTTGGCTATAAAACAGCGATTGTAGGAAAATGGCATTTAGGAGCTTCAGAAAAACATCATCCAAATAATAGAGGTTTTGATTATTTCTATGGATTTTTAGGTGGAGGACATGATTATTTCAAAATTGATACTACAAAGCCTGTTTGGGAAGCCTATTTACAAGGATTAACTCGAAATAAAAAAACAGCAAATTTTGACGGTTATTTAACAACGGCATTAAGTAATGATGCCGCTAATTTTGTTAATGAAAACAAAGATAATCCATTCTTTTTATTTGTTTCGTACAACGCACCTCACCAACCTTTACAAGCTCCAAAAGAAGATATAGAGAGATACAGTCATATAAAAGATAAAAAAAGAAGAGTATATGCTGCAATGGTAGATGTTATGGATAGAGGAATTGGTAATGTGGTTGCAACTTTAAAGAAAAATGGAATTTATGAAAATACATTAATATTTTTCTTAAGTGATAACGGCGGACCTCAAGGATCTAAAGAAAACCCAGGAAAAGGAAATGCTTCAAGTAATAAGCCTTTTAGAGGAGGTAAAGGAAGTTTTTATGATGGAGGTGTTCACGTTCCATTTATTGCTTCGTGGCCTGCAAAATTTAAATCGGGTTCTAGATATAAATTACCGGTTAATTCATTAGATATAGGTAAAACAGCTGTTGCCGTAGCAGGAGTAGAACCTAATTCTGTAATTGATATGGAAGGAGTAAATCTAATTCCTTTTGTAATAGGAGAAGATAAAAAAGCACCGCACGATGCAATTTATTGGAGAGGTGGTAGTAATTGGTCTGTTCTTGCATCGGATGGAATGAAACACGTTAAGGACAAAGACAGTAAAAACTCAGAGCTGTTTTATTTACCAAACGATATTTCAGAATCGGAGGATATTATTGACAAGAAATCTATAAGAGCTAAAGAATTACATGCTAAATGGATTGAATGGAATAAAAAAAATATTGACGAAAAAATGATGGGATACAAGGCTTACCATAAATTGCGCACAGAGTTTTTTAAAGAAGCTGTTCCAAAGAGTAAAAAAAAGAATAAATAACACTTAAAAATGAAAAGCATTTAAAGATAATTTTTAGTACTAACATTAGTAAAGATTTTTAAATTACAGCTTTTCGTAAAGATATTTGGAAATTACAATCTGAAGAAAGAAAAAAACAAATAGACGCTATTAATAATCAATTATGAAAAAATCAATTTTAATTCTTCTAGTTTTAGTAATAAACTTTTCTTACGGACAAAAAGATGTGTTAGACATTTCAGAAAAGAAAGCTGCAAAAAATAAAATTTGTTTTGCATTGTATACTGTGCACGAAAACACTCTTAAAATGACAGCACAGTTTTATCCGATAAAAAACTACGATCCGTTTAGAGCTACACTTCAAATTAAAAATAATGGTAATTGGGAGAATGTTCAAGAAAGTGAAATTCATTACCCAGGTTATACAGCGCATTTCAGAATAGAAAATTGGGACGACACCAAAGAAAAGGAATATAGAGTTGTTTATAAAAAGAATCAATTTTATACAGGGATTATTCGTCAAAACCCTGTAAATAAAGACGAAGTTGTAATGGCAGCCTTTTCTTGTTGGTCTATTTATGAAAGACACGGCGGGCAAGAACCTGAAACAGATATTGTAAATAATTTAAAAAAGTTAAAACCAGATGTGTTGTTTTTTGCAGGCGATCAGGTTTACGACCATAGTGAACATTATAAATATTGGTTAAAGTTTGGAGAATCTTTTGGAGATGTAATTAGAAACACACCAACAATTGCAATTCCTGATGATCACGATGTAGGACAAGGAAATATTTGGGGTGATGGAGGAAGAAAATCTGAAACTAGAGATGGAAATTATGGAGGTTATTATATGCCAGTAAACTACATTGAAGAAGTTCAAAGAGCACAAACTTGGCATTTGCCAGATCCTTACGATGCCACTCCAATTGAACAAGGAATAGGTGTTTATTATACAGATTTAACTTGGGGCGGAATAAGTTTTGCCATTGTTGAAGATAGAAAATTTAAATCTGGACCTAGAAGAGTTTTAAGTAAAAAAAGATTTAATGATACTCGAGAGATGGATGTGTTAGAAGCCACTTTATTAGGTGAAAGACAATTAGATTTTTTAGAGGATTGGACTACAAATTGGAAAAATGCCGAAATGAAAGCTGTTTTGTCTCAAACAATTTTTACCAATTTGGCAACACATTCACCAACTATCGATAAAAAGCAACGTTACAGTGTAGATTCTAATGGTTGGCCACAAGCAGGAAGAAACAAAGCGTTAAATGTTATTAGAAAAAGTTTTGCGTGTATGATTGCTGGAGATCAACACTTGGGTTCTGTGGTACATCACGGAATTGAAGATTGGAACAATGCAGGATATTCTTTTGCTGTTCCTGCTGCTGCTAATTATTGGATGCGTTGGTGGAATCCTGATGCGCCAGGGAAAAATCATATAAAAGGAGCTCCAAATTATACTGGTGAATATAATGATGCTTTTCAAAATAAAATAACAGTACACGCAGTTGCAAACCCTACTCATAAGGATAATAGTCCTAAAAATGATTTGTTAAATGGTAGAGCTGCAGGTTATGGAATTATTAAATTTAATAAACCAAAGCGTGCAATTACATTTGAGTGTTGGGAACGTAATGTAGATATGTTTGCTGAAGGTAGTAAACCTTATGAAGGGTGGCCATTTACTTTTTCACAAAAAGATAATTTCAAAATTTCTAATGGTTTTGAATTACCAACGCTGAAAATATCTAAAGAAGATCAAGTAGTAACGGTTAGAAACGATTATACAAAAGAAGTTATTTCTTCATTAAGAATAAATGGAAATCAATATAAACCAACTGTTTTATATCCAGGACACTATACTATTGAAGTTGGAGAAGGCGAGAACCTAAAACGTTATTTTGGTGTTGAAGCTGTAAAGAAAAACAAAAAGAATATAAGTATAACAATGTAGAGAAGCAGCATAAGTAATTAACTAAATAAACCTAATTGATTTGAATTTGGTTTTAATGAAGTAGCAATTAAGTTATTACTATACGGATAAGCAAATTGTTTGTAATTGGTACCACTTAACCAATTTTGTTCGTCTTCTTTTTTTAAAATAATAGGCATCCGTTGTTTGGTGTTATGTATTTCGCTCATTAATTCATTCGCTTCTGTAGTAATTATTGTGTACGAATTTAAAGTTGTGTCATTAAAATTTGTCCACTGTGTGTATAAACCTGCAAAGGCAAATAATTCTTCGTTTGGAAGCGTGATTAAAAATTTTTCTTTTTTAGAACCGCTTTTAGTTTTCCATTGCCATTCATAAAAACCATCAGCAATAATTAAACAGCGATTTTGTACTACATCTTTAAACGATTTTTTTTCGTTTAAAGTTTCTATTCTAGCATTTAAGGTGTAATTTCTTATAGATTCATCTTGCGACCAACTTGGAACTAATCCCCAATTGTAGAACTGTATTTTTTTAGGGTTTTTATTTGTAATTATAGGAGTTTTTGGATATTCAAAAGCGCTACAAAACTCAATAGGCTCATAATCATTCAAATCATCTAAAGCGGTGTTAAAACGCTCCATTAATTCTTCTTTTTGCTTAATAATTCGTGTTTGATAGCACATAAAAAATTATTTAAAGTTCTAAGTTATTTAAATTTTCTTTAATTAATACATCCATAGAAATATTTATGTACTCCGATAGACTGATTAAAAACTCAATAGGAGGTGACGCTCTTTTGTCTTCATACGAACTAATTCTTGAGCGCGAGACTTTTAAATCTTCGGCAAGTCGCTCTTGAGAAAGTCCTTTTAAAGCTCTAATATATTTAATGTTTTTTGCTAAATAATTCATAATGCTAATAAATTGAGCAACACTTGCTCAAATAATAAGCTAATTTAGCAAAATATAAAGTTTATTAAAAATATTAGTTATTAACAATGTATTTGAATTCACATACATATTATAGTTTACGATATGGTACAGTGTCGCCTAAAGAACTTATAGATAGCGCTTTAAGTTTAGGTGTTAAAACATTTTGTTTAACAGATATTAATAGTACTTCAGCAAATTTAGAGTTTGTTCGTTTGGCTCAAAAAAAAGAACTTAAACCAATACTTGGAGTCGATTTTAGAAATGGGGCTAAACAACAATTTATTGTATTAGCTAAAAATAATAATGGTTACCAACTTGTAAATAATTACCTATCAGAGTTATTGCATTTAGATAATTTTGAAGTGCCTATAAAAGCAAAACAGCTTCCAAATACGTATGTTATTTATCCCTTTAAAACAGAAGTTTTTAAATTATTAGAAAACGAATTTATAGGAATAAAACCATTAGATTTAAATTATTTAAAGTTTTCTGAATGGAGGTTTCAACAACATAAATTAGTAATCTTAAAAACGGTTTCATTTCAAAATAAAAAGGGATTTAATACACACAGATTATTACGAGCCATAGATAACAATACGTTATTAAGTAAACTTTCAAAAACAGAGCAAGGAGAGGAATCTGATGTAATGATTTCAGAAGAAATTTTAAAAGAAATATATAAAGAATATCCTCAAATTATTGAAAACACGAAGTGGTTATTGAGTAGTTGTTCTATTGATTTTCAGTTTTCTAATGCTAAACCAAAAAACCAAGAGACATACACCTGTAATAAAGATTTAGATTTTAAATTATTACGTAAATTGGCTTATGAGGGTTTAAATTATCGGTATAAAAAAATAGGGAAACGTGTATTTGAACGATTAGAAAAAGAGCTTAAAATTATTAAGGAAAAACAATTTGTATCGTATTTTTTAATTAATTGGAAAATTTTAAAATATGCGAGAAGCAAAGGATATTATTATGTAGGAAGAGGAAGTGGAGCCAATAGTATTATTGCATATTTATTAAGAATTACCGATGTTGATCCTATTGAATTAGATTTGTATTTTGAACGATTTATTAATCTATACCGTACAAATCCACCCGATTTTGATATTGATTTTTCGTGGCGAGATAGAGATGATGTAATGAATTATATTTTTAAAACATTTAAAAACACATCACTTATTGCGGTTTATAATACGTTTAAATACAAAGCTTCGGTTCGTGAAATTGGTAAAGTTTTTGGACTTCCAAAAGAAGAAATAGATAAGCTTACGTTAGGGAATTTTAATGTTCATAAACTCGATGAGCTATCTCGTTTAGTCTTGGTTTATAGTAAGTTAATAAAAGGTTTTCCTAATTATTTAGGAATTCATCCGGGAGGTATTTTAATTTCAGAAAAACCAATTAATTATTACACAGCAACTTATTTACCTCCAAAAGGGTTTTCAACAGCAATGTTCGATATGGTTGTGGCTGAAGATATTGGTTTGTACAAATTTGATATTTTAAGTCAGCGTGGTTTGGGTAAAATTCGCGAAGCAGTTGATATTGTAAAATACAATCACCCAAAACTTCCAGAAATAGATATACACGATATTAAACGGTTTAAGGAAGATTTAAAAATTAAAATAATGCTAAAAAATGCCAAAGCTATTGGTTGTTTTTATGTAGAATCTCCGGCAATGCGTATGCTGCTTAAAAAGTTACAAGTAGATAATTATTTGGGTTTGGTAGCTGCAAGTTCGGTAATTCGTCCGGGTGTTGCAAAATCGGGAATGATGCGCGAATATATTTTACGTTATAGAAATCCGGAACGAAGAAAAGATGCACATCCTATATTATTAGATATAATGCCTGAAACGTATGGTGTAATGGTATATCAGGAAGATGTGATAAAAGTAGCGCATCATTTTGGAGGTTTAAGTTTGGGAGAAGCCGATATGTTACGCCGTGGAATGAGTGGTAAATTTCGTTCGAGAGATGAGTTTATGAAAGTTAAAAATCAGTTTTTTGAAAACTGTAAACAGAAAGGAGAAAGCTTTGAGTTAACTTCAGAAATATGGCGACAAATAGAGAGTTTTGCTGGTTATGCGTTTGCCAAAGGACATTCGGCTTCGTATGCGGTTGAAAGTTACCAAAGTCTGTTTTTAAAAGCCTACTATCCATTAGAATATATGGTAGCAACACTAAATAATTTTGGAGGTTTTTACCGTCCAGAATATTATGTACACGAAGCCCGAATGAATGGTGGAATTATACATCCCCCAACAATCAATAAATCGTATTATCATAATTATATCGAAGGAAATAACATTTACTTAGGCTTTATAATGTTACAATCTTTTGAAGTGAAAAATGCATCTAAAATTGTAGCTGAAAGAACTAAAAACGGAGCGTTTTTAAACTTAGATGATTTTATAGATCGGGTAGCAATTTCATTAGAGCAGATTTCAATTTTAATTAAGGTCAATGCGTTTAAATTTACGGGTAGAAATAAAAGAGAATTACTATGGGAAGCACATATGAAAGTAAATAAAGTGTGTTTAGAAGAGCATATAGTAACGTTGTTTAAGTCGGAAAAAGTTACTTATAAAACGCCAGAATTAATAAGCTCAAACTTAGAAGATGCTTTTGATGAATTACAATACATTGGTTTTCCTTTAAGCAGTCCGTTTAGGTTATTAACTAAGCCTGTAAATCAGCAATTATTTGCTGCAGATTTGCTAAAATTTGTTAATAAAACAGTAACAGTTTATGGCTATTATGTTACGGTTAAAAGAACGTCCACTTCAAAAGGAAATTTAATGTATTTTGGAACTTTTATAGATAGTAAAGGCGATCATATTGATACGGTACATTTTCCTCCTTCAGCAAAAAAATATCCTATTAAAGGACGCGGGATTTACAAAATAATAGGAAAAGTAACCGCAGAATTTGATTGTGTAAGTATTGAAGTTGACATGTTAGAAAAACTGGCAATTATGCAAGATCCACGTTATACAGATGAACCAATAGAAAAAGTAATATAAATTATGGAACGCTCAATAGTACATATGGATTTAGACACTTTTTTTGTATCGTGCGAACGTTTAATTGATAGTAGATTAAACAATAGACCTGTATTAATTGGAGGAACTTCAGATAGAGGTGTAGTGGCAAGTTGTAGTTACGAAGCACGTAAATATGGTGTACACTCTGCAATGCCAATGCGCATGGCAAAACAATTATGTCCTGAAGCAATAGTTTTAAGAGGTAATTCGGGAATTTATACAAAGTACTCAAAATTAGTAACCGATGTTATAAAAGATACGGTTCCGTTGTATGAAAAATCTTCAATAGATGAGTTTTATATAGATTTAACAGGAATGGATCAATTTTTTGGCTGTCATCAATTAGCTTCGGAGTTACGAACAAAAATTATAAGAGAAACAGGTTTGCCAATTTCATTTGGTTTGTCAGCAAATAAAACGGTTTCAAAAATAGCAACGGGAGAGGCAAAACCTAACAACGAGATAAAAGTAAATGTAGGAACCGAAAAACCATTTTTAGCACCACTTTCGGTACGGAAAATTCCAATGGTAGGAGAGAAGACGTATAACTCGTTATGCGATTTAGGAATTAAACGTATTAAAACAGTGCAAGAAATGCCTATTGATATGATGACACGTGTTTTTGGTAAACACGGATCGGGTATTTGGAAAAAAGCAAATGGAATAGATAATTCACCTGTAATTCGCTATCACGAGCGCAAGTCTATTTCAACAGAACGTACATTTGATAAAGATACAACAGATATTGTAAAACTGAAAAGTATTATTGTTGCAATGGCTGAAAATTTAATATATCAATTGCGAAGAGGTGATAAATTAACAGCGTGTGTAACGTTTAAAATACGGTATTCCGATTTTCAAACGTACACCAAACAACAGCGAATTCCTTATAGTTCATCCGATCACTCTATTTTACCAATTGTAATGAACCTTTATGAAAGTTTATATCAGCGAAGATTGTTGGTGCGTTTAATAGGTGTTAAATTTAGCCATTTAGTAAGTGGAGGACATCAAATTAATTTATTTGAAGACAATGAGAAAATAATGAATTTGTATCAGGCAATGGATAAAATGCGTGAACGTTATGGAGATAGGGCTGTAATACGAGCTTCAGGTATGGGAGCAAAAAGTATAAGTAGATGGAATCCTTTTAGTGGAGAGCCACCACCATTATTACCAAATAGAAGAAGATAACTAATTGCTAGATTTGTTTTTAAGCTCATGCATTTTTTTTACCATTTCTTTTAAACGATTTTCACGAGCAATTTTGTCTTCTCTTTCCTTATTTTTCTTTCTATTCATAAGTTTACTATGTTTAGCTTTGTTTTTGGTGTTTTTTGGTGAGCCTTTTTTTGCCATAAATTGTATCTAAAGGATTCAAAATTACAATAATATATTTTTACTAATTAAAATATGAATTTTATAAACTTGAAAAAGGATAAAAAGTAACAATAAACATAACTCTAATTAACTAGTAAAACTGTTTTCTTATTTTAATATTGTAAATAGTTTTAATTATAATGTTTATGTTTTGTTTTAGAGTTTATATTGCTAATTTTATGGAATTAATTACATCAATTAAAACTAATTAAACAAAGAAATTTAGTTAAATGAAAAAAATATTTTTAGTGAGCATAACTGCTCTTTTTTCAACCGTACTTATGGCACAATCTTTTATGATGAATCCGTACGGAAGATCAGATGCACAACTATTAAATGGTAAATGGAATGCTATTATTGATCCTTATAGTAAGGGAGAACAGGCAAAATATTATCAAAACAAAAAACCACAATCAGATAAAGAATTTTTTGAATATTCTTTTGAAAATGGATTAAGATTGGATGTTCCTGGAGATTTTAATTCGCAAATTCCCGAATTGAAGTATTATGAAGGAGATATTTGGTATCAGCGTTATTTTTTAGCAAAGAAGAATAATGATAAACGTGCATTTATTTATTTTGCAGGTGTAAGCTACAAAGCAGATGTGTGGCTTAATGGTGAAAAAGTGGGTACCCACGAAGGTGGTTTTACACCTTTTCAGTTTGAGGTAGGTTCATTTTTAAAAGAAGGTAAGAACGATCTTGTTATTAGAGTAAACAATGGCAGAGAGAAAGATAGAATTCCAGCTATGAGATTTGATTGGTGGAACTACGGAGGAATTCTTCGAGATGTTTTCTTTATTGAAACTCCAAATGTTTACATAAGCGATTATAAAGTGCAGCTCAAAAAAAGTCATAAAAATGTAATCTCTGGTTATGTGCAATTAGAAGGAGCTACTTCTGCTCAACAAACTTTATTATCGATACCAGAATTAAAAGTAAAAAAAGAAATTACTACAGATGAAAAAGGCTTTGCTTCATTTGAAATAAAAGCTAAACCTCAATTATGGTCGCCCAATTCACCTAAAATGTATGCAACTACTTTGTCGGTTCAAAATAATAAAATTTCAGATGAAATTGGTTTTCGAAACATTGAGGTAAAAGGCACAGAAATATTATTAAATGGCAATTCAGTTTTTTTAAAAGGGGTAAATTTTCATGAAGAAATTCCTCAACGATTAGGGCGCGCATATTCTCAAGCCGATGCCGCAATGATATTAGAAGAAGTAATGGCTCTTGGCTGTAATTTTATACGTACAGCACATTACCCACAAAATGAGCATATTGTACGTTTGGCAGAAAAAAAAGGGCTAATGATTTGGGAAGAAATTCCATTGTGGCAAGGCATAGGTTTTAAAAACCCCGTGGTTTTAGATAAAGCTACTAATATGCTTAAAGAAATGATTTACCGAGATAAAAATCGTGCTGGTATTATTATTTGGAGTGTTGCTAATGAAACTCGCCCAAATAATTATAGAGACAAAGTTTTAACAGATTTAATTAATTTGGCACGCTCAATAGATAATACCCGTTTAGTGTCTGCAGCTTTTGATAATCCTAAATACGATCCAGAAACATCAACTTTCAATATTAAAGACGACATTTCAAAAATAGTTGATGTAATTGGGGTTAATAAATATATGGGATGGTATATGCCTTGGCCTATAGACCCTTCAAAAGTAAAATGGAATGTTGCTATTGACAAACCTTTTATTATGACCGAATTTGGTTGTGAATCTTTGTATGGGCAAAGTGGATCAAAAGAAGAAGCTCATTCTTGGAGCGAAGATTATCAAGAAGAATTATATCGCAAAAACTTAATTATGTTTAAAAACATTCCAAATTTAAGAGGAACCTCTCCTTGGGTACTTTTCGATTTTCGTTCTCCTTATAGAAATCACCCTTTAAATCAAAATGGATGGAACCGAAAAGGATTGGTTTCAGACAAAGGTCAAAGAAAAAAAGCTTGGCATATAATGAAGCATTATTATGAAGAAATTGATATGATAAATACTATAAAAAAATAGTATTCTCTTTAAAAATAAACACTTAAATGAATTTCTAGATTTGATAAAGAAGGATTAACTTTATACAATAAACAAGATTATATTTTATGAAAAAACTAACTATTTTATCTTTCATTTTTTTAAGTGTAAGCTTTTGTTTTGCACAAAAAAATAGTGAGCCACAAGAATCTTGGCTAACAAAAAGATTGGCAGATAAAGGAACATTAATTCTTCAAACAAAAGACAGTATTGTTTGGGGTTGTGCTCCAATTTATGACGAAAAAGGAAAGCTACATGTTTATTATTCTACTTGGGCGCAATCAGAAAATTGGCTTACACATAGTTCTATAGCCCACGCAGTTGCCGATCATCCAGAAGGGCCATATAAAAAATTAGGAGTTATTTTAAAGGGAAGAAAAGGAAAATGGGATGCAAATACCATTCACAATCCAAATATTCAAAAAGTTGATGGAAAATATGTAATGCTATACATAGGAAACGACACCATTAAACAAGATAATTGGAGAACTAGAGCAAAATCGGCAAACACGCAACGTGTTGGAATGGCAATTTCAGATTCTCCTAACGGGCCTTGGAAACGTTTTGATAAACCTGTTATTGAAGTTTCAAAAGATACAATGGCTTGGGATGGGTATTGTACAGTAAACCCTTCATTTATGAAACATCCTAATGGCGAATATTGGATTTATTACCGTTCTTGGGATAGACGAAATGACGACCGAAGAAAAACAGGAGTTGCAATATCAAAAAAATTGGAAGGCCCTTATATAAAATATGAAGGAAACCCAATTATCGATTTTCCAGAACGTGGTGGACAAACAGAGGATCCTTATATGTTTTATTATAAAAATAAGTTTCATTGTTTAATTAGAGATATGGGTAATTATGATTGGTATGGTGGCTTGTATTTAGAGTCGGAAGATGGATTACATTGGGGAGCTTATAAAAGAAGTCATTACAAGGGATCTCATTATTTTCCCGTTGATGAAAAAGCGAGATACGAGAGGGTTCAAATCCTTTGGAAAAATGACGAGCCAGAATATTTATTCAATGCTATTTTTGGTCCTATTCGAACGCATTCAGGAGCTGTACTAAAAGTAAATTTACCTAATTAATATTATTTTAATAGGTGTTAAACCTAAATTATTACACTTTTAATAATAATTACTTTTATATATTATTGAAATTTCACTTTTTAATGTAATCTATTTGGTATTCAGTATTTTATAAGTTAATTATTGTTCGTGTGTTTGAATTATAATCACTTTTTGTATTACTTATTTATGTAGCTTTGCCGCCTTTAAATTAAGTAGATATTTTCGGATTATGAAAGCTAGTAAAAAATACCAATTTATAATTCAATTGGGAAAAGCACTCCATACTTATGGGGTTCCTTCGTATAAAATTCAAACATATTTAACAAATGTTTCAAAAATACAAGGAATTAAAGGTAGTTTTATGGATTTACCTACGTGGATAAATTATGTTTTTTATGAAGAAAATGGAAAGCAAACATACAATCATATTGAATGTGTACCTCCTGGTAATTTAAATTTAGGGGCATTGTCTAGAGTTAGTGATTTAACACGTAAAGTAACCTCAAAAGAAATTAAAATTTCGGAAGTTGCTCCAGAATTAGATTTAATTCAAAAAGAAACAAAAAAAGTAAATCATTTTATATTAACATTATCATATGCTTTAGCATCGGGTGCATTTAGTTTAATGATTGGTACAAATTGGATTTCTTTAATGTTTGCCTTAGTTTTTGGGGCCTTGGTATATTTTTTCGTGTTTTTAGCTAGTAAATCATCCTATATAAGTACTGTTTTAGAGTCGTTGGCGTCATTTGTAGTTACAATATTAGCAGGTTTATTAGTATTGGTAATTCCCGAGTTTAATGTTGGTTTAACTGTTTTATCATCAATAATAATTTTTGTTCCAGGGCTAGCCTTAACAACAGCTTTAGAAGAAATAACCTCGAAAAGTTTGGTGTCTGGTTCTGCAAAACTGTTTGATGCTCTTATTTCATTATTTAAACAATTTTTTGGAGTTGTTTTGGGTGTGTCCTTGTTATCGGTTTTAATTAACATTCAATTAATAAATCATATTTCGAGTATTCCAAAATGGGTAATGTTAATTGCGGTTCCACTTTTTTCAATTAGTTTATTACCAATTTTTCAAGTTAGAAAAAAAGATATGTTATTGGGTGTTATAACTGGTATATCGGGGTTTTCTTTAACGGTATTATTTTCCTCTTTCGGAATATTAATAAGTACTTTTGTAGGAACAATTATAGTTGTAATTTTAAGTAATTTATTTAGTAGATTTTCAAATTCTCCAAAAACTGTATTTCTAACTCAAGGAATTATAATGTTAGTTCCTGGTAGTAAGTCTTTTATGGGATTGAGTAATGTATTTTTAAAATCTACTATTGTTAATGCTACAAATATTTACGAGCAGGTTGCATATATTTTAATGGGAATAATAGGAGGTTTATTGTTTGCAGGTGTTTTTAGAAGCACCAATTCAATAAATGAATAATGTAGCTTTATAAGTTAAACTTTAAAGTTTTCGGTAACAAGTTTTTTTATTTTATTATTTAAATAGGTCATAGAATTATAACCAGTATGTTCTAAAACAATAATTACTAAATCTTCCATTTTATATTGGGTAAGGGAAGTACTAAAACCATTCCATTTACCGTGATGATAAATAATGTTTTCATCTTTTGGATCTATTCTAAATCCAAACCCATAAGGAATTTTTTTACCCGAAATAGTTTCTCCTTTAGAGTACATTAAATCCAGCGATTCTTTTGATAAGAGTTTCCCATTATTAAGACCAAGCGTCCATTTAAATAAATCTTCAGAAGTGGTATAAACATTTTTATCACCCACAATTGCGTCATTAACAGTATTATTTATTTTTAAATGTCTCCAACCTCTGTACAATCTATAACCACTTAACTTATTTTTTATAATGCTGTCATTTTCAGTATTATAAACATACGAGTTTTTCATTTCCAAAGGATTAAAAATATTGTCTTCAATAAAATTACTAAAACTTTCACCTGTTACCTTTTCTATAATAGATGCTAATACAAAGTATCCTGTATTTGAATAATCAAATTTATAGCCAGGCTTATAAAAACGTTGAACATTACTTTTGGCTAATAAGGACATCATTTCACTATTTGAAGGAGCCTTTTTCTTGTTCCATAAATGATCTGATAACCAAAAATATTTTGGTAAACCAGCTGTATGATTTAATAGGTTTTTAATGGTTACATTTTCGTATGGAAAATCAGGGAAAAAGTGATTAACAGTATCCGTAAGTTTAATTTGTTTGCGTTCATAAAGAAGCATTATAGCTGCAGCTGTAAATTGTTTACTAACAGAAGCAAGTTGAAACACCGATGTTTTATTTATAGGTTTTTTCTTACTAAAATCGGCATAACCAATTTGGTTGCTGTATAATATTTTGTCGTTTTTGGCAACTAAAAGTGATCCGTGAAAATCATGTCGTTTATTAATGCGTTTTAACAGCGAATCTAATTTAAGTTGTACCTTTTTTGTATCGGTTTCTGAATATTTTTCAAGTTGTACTGGCTTTTTTTTTGTTTTTACTACAGAAACTTTAGATGAAATATTCTTGATATCAACATTTTCAGATTTTTCACTAAAAACAAAAACACTTATTAGGGCAATAAGCATTACTACTAAAAATTTAAAATATGCTTTCAATTTGAGGTTTTGGGGTTTTAGACCTTAAAAATAGCAATCATTTATTTATTGGCAATAAACATTTTATATTTTAACTAAATTTTTAAGTTTTTTAATTTGTACTTAATTCAATGGATTTTTTAATAGTACCATTGTATATAATTTCGAGTTGTGCTGTTACATGTCCAACTTTTCCAATATGTTCAATTTCAATTTCAAACTGTCCATTAGAGTCTACTAAAAAATGTTTGGATTTAGAATTGATTTTGTAATAGTTTTTGGCATTTCCAAACAAACTTATAGAGCTAATAAAACTACCTGTAGTTCCATTTTTATTTTGAATAGTAATAGTTTTGGAACTTCCTAATGGAATTTTTACATGTTTTGGAGTAATTAATTCTGAAGCAATTAATACTTCACCTTTAGGTTGGTCTTTATTGTAAACTTCCATGTTGTGTTGTTTTCCACCACCTCTTATAGGTGATCCTGCCGCCATATAAATTCCTTCACCAGATAAGATTGCCTGAGTACCGTGTCTTGGATAATGCATTGGTGCTTTATTTGACCAAATTTCGGTTTTTGGATTATAAGCTTCAACTATTTTAAATGCAGGTCCCGATTTTTCTCCTTCGCCACCCATTACATATAATTCATTTTTAAAGGCCATAATTCCCGGTGCTGCTCTTGGAGTTGGTAAATCATTTTTTAAAGTAGACCATTTCCCAGTTTTAAAATTATAGGTGTCTACTACACTAATTAAAGGTGCAAAAACACCACCTTCACCACCAGATTGTCTTCCTCCAACTGCATATAAAGTATGGTCAATAACTGCTGCATGAAAATGATCTCTTTGTTGAGATGCATTTTCTAAAACAGTCCAAGTATTATTTTTTGGGTTATACGAATCGAACCAATTTACATAACCGCCATTGTGTCCAATGGTATTTCCTCCAACTAAATAGAAGACATCGTTATATACAACCAAACCAGCACCTCCACGTCTTCGATCTTCAGGAATTTCAGGGCCTTGTATCCATTGATCTGTAGGAGGATGATATAACCAAATAGACTCTTCAGGGATTTCCTTTGGAAAACTATTGGTTTTAAATGCTCCAATTACCCAAACAAATCCTTTGTAAAATGTTGCCTGAAAATGATTGAATTCTTTCGGAGCTTTATTTGTCGCTTTTTTCCAAGAATTATTTTTAAAATCATAAAGTTCCAACGTTTGCGCAGATTCTCTTCCGCCAAATAAAATAAAAGCATCGCCGGCTTGTACAAATGAACATTCGTGTCTTGCAGTATAATTTTCATCTTCATCTTTATCAATCCATTTATCTAATTGGTTTTCGGTTATTTGACCGTTTAGAAATATTGGAGCTATTAACAATAGTAGGTTGCTAAGTGATTTTGTTGAAAAATAATTTTTATTCATAATTAAATTGAAAATGTTTTTGGTATTAAAATTTAGCAATAAATTAAATCTAAAGAGTTGTTTTTTAACATTTGTAACAATGCAAAGTTGGTTTTTTGTAGCACAGTTATTTGTATATTCTGTTAAAAGATATTCAATTTTATTTCACAAAATTTATTATATGTTTTCATTAAATCATTTAATAAAATAGGATTGAATTAATTTTAATAATTCATCTTTTCCTATTGGTTTTGAAATATAATTATTGCAACCTGCTTCAAGTGCTTTATCTTTGTCGCCAGTTAGTGCAAATGCGGTTTGTGCAAAAATAATCACATTTTTATTGAATTTACGAATTTCTTTAGTTGCTTGATATCCGTCCATTTTAGGCATTCGAATGTCCATAAGCACTAAATCAATATCTGGATGTTGGCGACATATATCTATAGCTTCTAAACCATTTTTAGCTTTAAATATTTCCTTGCTAAATTTTTTCAATTCTATTGAAATTAACATTTCTGAAGCTATATCATCCTCGGCAATTAAAATTTTTAAATTCAGATTATTTGGAACTATAATTGTTGCTTCATTTTCAGAATTCACAGTGCTTAAGTTTCCAATTTTATCAGTAGCAACTATATAATTGGGTAATGTAAAAAAGAAAGTAGAACCATTATCTCCCTCGCTCTCTACCCATATTTTACCACCTAACATTTCTACATATGCTTTAGAAATAGCTAATCCAAGGCCTGCACCTTGACGAGCCATTGTATCAATTATATCGGCCTGTACAAATCGATCAAATATGGCTTTTTGTCTATCTTTAGGAATTCCAATACCAGTATCTTTAACAAAAAATTCAATTTTATCTTCTTTCTTTTTGTATCCAAATTCTATTGTTCCGGTGTTGGTATATTTAATGGCATTTTTAACTAAATTAATAAGTATTCCATATAGTTTTTCGCTATCTGTTTTAATAATTGCTTGTTCTTCAGGTAATTCACAAGTAAAAGTTAGTTTAATTTTTTTATTATCTGCATCGAGTTTTAATGACTCATAAATAAATTGTAGTTGATTATTTATATTTGTCAAAGAAAGTTGAACTCCAACAGTACCAGATTCTATTTTGGAAATACTAACAATATCATTTATAACGTTAAGCATTCGGGCTCCACTTTTTTCTATAATTTGAATGTATTTTTGTTGTTGTTCTCCAGATAATTCTACCTCTTTTAATAGTCCGGCAAAACCTAAAATACCATTCATTGGTGTACGTATTTCGTGACTCATATTTGCAAGAAATGCAGATTTTAAGCGATTGCTTTCTTCGGCTTTTTCTTTTAATAAAATTTGCTCTTGCTGAATAAGTTTTATGCTAGTAATATCTGTAATTGTACCAACATATCCTATAATTTGGTTGTTTTCGTCTATTTCGGGAACGGCACGACCCAATACCCATTTAATAGATCCATCATTTAATAAAAACCTATATTGAGTTTCTGATGCTCTAGTTTCAATTGTTGCTTGTTCCCATTCTTTTTTAATTTTTTCAATATCGTCTGGATGAACTGCCTTCAACCATCCATTTCCTAGTGCTTCCTTATGCGATAAACCAGAAATTTCACTCCATCTAGGATTTACATAAGTTGTATAGCCGTCAATTTCTGTATGAAAAATTCCTACGGGAGATGCATTTGTAAGTGTTTGATATTTAATTTCTTTTAATTTAACTTCTTCAGAAGTTTTAATTACATCGAGTTTAGCTATTTCAAATTTTTGCTTGTAGGTTAATGGTTTAAACACATCATTTACTTTAATGTAGTTGTTTTTGAATTCTCGGGTATCGAAATATTTTAAATAAATATAAAAGATGATACTATAAAAGAATGCGAAAAACCCTTTTGAAATTAAACCCGATACCACAATAGTATTAAAATTATCGTAGTTCCAAAATGCCATAATTGAAAAGAATACAGTATCGAAACTTAAAACGATAAGCATAGTTAAACAAATTTGCAGAAATAAATTTTTTAGATATCTATATGCAAATTCATAAATGATAATAATTAATAAAGAATCGAAAAAAAGCGCAATTGTTCCAACTATTAAAACCCAAGCATTATTATCAAATAGATTTGTTGAAACATTAAAAGGATTAAAAGTAGATGATGCTTTAATATTCCAGCCAAAGGATTGTATAAGGATTGACATAACAATATTTGTAATCAATAACGCGTAAATTATTTTTCGAGTTTCACTAGCATCTTCTTTTATATAAATTATTAATACGGCAAAAAGTGTTGCGGTAAATAAAACCGAGGAACCAGGTGATACAAGAAAATTGTTAGCTATTTCTACATAAACGGTACTGGATAGAAACACTTGCATAAATTGAAATAATCCTAAACAAGCAAATAGTATTCCTATTCCAAGTTTTTTACGAAGATGGAAAAGCATTAGAATCAAAAATGAGACTAAAATACCTTGTGATAATAATATTCCTATTTGAAAATAATTCATTATTGAAATGTAATAAAAGTGTAAACTATAAACAAGAGATTTTTTTTAGTTTTTATAAGCATTGTAAAGCAATTTTTTAGCAATATTTGTAAGGTGGTTTTTTAATTAAAATCAATTTCAATATAATCAATTTCGTGAGGCTTTCCCGGAGCAATTATAAATTTTGGCTTATCAGAAAGTTTATAAATTACGCTTGCATATGTAGAATTATTACTTACTACATCTGCACTTCCATTATCCTTTGAACGAAGAACTTCTTTAATATCCTCAATTTCTATATGAGTTGTATTTTCAGTAAACCTTTGTTGAAACGATTTTATTCGTAGACATTCATTTAATCCATCTTCGATAGTTTTATTATTGGTTTTTAACTGTGCGAGATATTTTTTACTATAATCAGTATTGCTCATTGGATGGTTTGTGTGATATGTGAAAAAAGAATTTTTAAAAGGTCTATATTCGGCTACTTTATTTGCCGAACATTCCAAACTATAAACTTTTTCTGCACCTCCAATAATAAAATTTTGACCAGAAGCATGTTCAATTTTATTAATAAAATTCAACGCCTCTTCTTGAGTATTTTTGTCTAAAACACCTCTAACAATAAAAGTTACGGGCAATCCTGTTTTACGGTAATCTAATTGCATTAAAGTATTACAGTTAATTGATACTAATCTATTATTCATTCCTGTAATTCCAAGGTGACCAGGCATAGTAAGAACCATAGTTTCTTTATCCGAATTAGGTTCGCTAATCTTAAGTACTGTTTGGAAGCCATGATAAAATTGAGGAATATCCATATTTTGCGCTGTAATACTTGGTTTGTTATTACTTTTGTTTATTCCAATTGAACTGCAGTTGTGTGCTAAAATATCTTTTGTATTAAACCAATATTCGTCACCTAATTGAAACATAAAAATAGTTTCCAAATCAACTCCCGAACCTTTTGAAATTCCTTGTAATTCTTTCATTAGTTCAGGCATCCATTTATTAACGGAAGTTCTATAATCTGTATATTTTAAAAATTTTGCTATAAATTTATCAGGATCTTCTTTAGTTGTTTCTGCAATTTCTTGTTTAAATAAGTTTATTATTTCCTGTATTTCTTTCTTTAATACTTTGCCATGAGTTAATCCTCTTTCATAAGGTGTTCCGTTTAGTTTAAGATATCGAAGATTCCCATTTGCAAGCAACTCTAAATGTTCCGTTTTATTTTGTTTAATAAGAAGCTGCTCTTTTTGTTTTTCATTATTTAAGCATGACAAAAAAATGATGCATGTAAAAAGCAGTATTAATAGTTTGTTTTTCATAGTAGCATATTTTTTAATATTGGATACAGCGTTGCCGTATATTTTAAATTATAAATTTAAAAAATAGTTCCCAAACAAGTATAATTAGTGAGGTTTCAATTAAATATCTCATATACAGTTAATTAAGGCTGATTAGGGTTGAGCCTTAATTTATATTTTTTCTAAATATTAATCTAGTTCCTCTTTCTTCAGAAATAAATTCATCCACATATTCCATATTCAATTTTTCTAACACTTTTCGTGAGGCGATATTTTTTGGACTAACAGTTGCTATTAATTCAAACAAATTCATCTCGTTTTTTGCATATTCTAACCAGAAATTTCCAATTTCTGTTGCAAAACCTTTTCCCCAATTATTTTCATTCAGAATAAATCCAAACTCATAATTATCTTTGTTTAGATAATTAAATTTTAGCAAACCTGTAATTCCAATAAGTTTATCATTTAAATTGGAAGTTATACACCAGAGTCCAACTTTTTCGTTTTTAGACTTTATAAAATCTTCACTAAGTAATTTTTTAAATTCGTCATTTGTAAAAACCCTTCCTTTAAATACTGTTTTCATTACTTTTTGGTTTTTACAGAATAATTTTTCTAAATCTTTTTCATATTTAGAATTCAATATTTTAAATTTTAGTCTGTCTGTTTCCAACATATATTTTATTAAATTAAATGAAATCCAACAGTTTTGGATTTGCTTTTAAACCACTAATTTAACAAATAATAACCAAAAAGAAATTACATTAGAATTTTGTTAAGTAGGCGAGAACCAAGCATTAAAACATACCAGTTGTTGTAGCACGTTATTCTTTTTTACTAACATTTATAATCTCAATATCTTCAATTTTTCTCCCGTTATTTTTTAGAAAACTACTGTAAAAACCTGTCACATCATCTAAAACTATAGAAGGTCTTTCATCTTCATTTATTGTTATTAGATTAATATTCTCAAGGTGAAGTCCTGCAATATGACGAACAAAAATTCCAAACGCAGGTAAAGTTCCAATCGAATAAAATTCAGGGGAATGAACACCCATAACCTCAGATGTAAATTCCTTAACAGAATCAATTTTTGAAGCATCCTTTTTTGTTCCTCCACCAGAAACTATGAATCTAATGTTTTTAATAGATATATCCTCTATTTTATGATTAGGAAGTCCTGTAATAAAAATCGCTGAATTTTTATCACCTTTAGAATTATCAACTATTATATTATTAAAATAGAATCCATGCATTCGCTTAATAGGTTCTAGTTGGCCTTTTGGAGTATCTACACTCATTCGTTGTTGGCAAAATGTCATAAAAATTGGTCTAGGAACATTATCCATTACTAGGTTTGAAAAGGTCATGTTTTTCATTTCACCACCCTCGTTTTGTTGTATTTTTAAACCAGCATCTTCAATGTCTCTAAATGTACAATTACTGACAGTAACTGATTCAATATCACCTTTTGAAAGTAAACCAATTCTAATGCCTGCCCATTTAGATCGAAATATATTATTTGTTATAACAACATCTTTACAAGGCTTATCAGAGCGTGAAGTTTGAAGACAGATGCAGTCGTCACTGTTATCGAAGTTACTGTTTGATACCCTAACCCTGGTACAACCATCAAAATCCAATCCATCACCATTATAATTAACACGACTATAGATGTTAATTCCTGAAACCTCAATATTATCGCAGTATAAAAAAACAGAAGTCCAACTTGCTGGATTGATTAAATTAATATTGTTTAGGTGAATATTTTGGCATTCTAACATACGAATTAGCATTGGGCGACCTGCACCATGGGCAAAGTTTTCTAAATGTCCATTTCCATCTATTGTTCCAAATCCTACAATACTTATGTTTTTTGAGTTTTCAGCATATATGAAACAGCGGTCCATGTTTGTACTGTATTGATACATCATCTTATAAGTGTCCTGTGTGTAATCGTTATAATTTGGACTTCCCTGCAATGTTGTACCTCCCTCAATGTGTAATGAAACATTATCTTTTAGGTAAATAGTACCAGATACATAAATACCACCTCCATCAATTTTTACTGTTCCACCTCCTGATAAAGTACATTCGTCAATAGCTTGTTGAATTGCTTTTGTATTCAGTGTTTTTCCATCATTAATTGCATTGTAATCAGATATGTTGAAATCTTTGGCGTTGGTTGCAAATGATATGCTTAGTAATAGAATAATTGAATTAAATATCTTCATTATATGTTTATTAATTGTATTGTAGTTAAATAAACTGAGTTAATGTGCTACAACGGGTTAGAGCTTGAAAAGTTGCGGGTTTGAAACCGTACTTTTCCACTGTTTGTTTATTTGTTTAAATGTACTTAAATTTTCCTATTTACAAGAATTAAGCAATTTGCTATATGTGGTATTGTAAGCGGTTTTCTTTAAAATATTAATCTTGTATGTTTTTTTATTCATTACCTTCTTTCTCCTTTTTCTTATAAAGTTTTTTTAATCAACACAATTATAACTCCTATAACTATAGTTATAATGAACATTATAAGTAATATTCCTATTAGCTTTAATATCTTAACTAAAACTTGACCAAAACTTAAATTATTTAATTTTTTATACGTGTATGAATAATAAAAAAGCGGAAGTATGAAAATTCCTATTCCAAATATATTTATTCCAGATAAAAGACTAAATATAAAAACTAAAACACTCAAATATAAAAGAATTCCTTGTAAGTATGTATTGATTACTAAATGTTCTCCAAAATTATATGGTTTTCGAAAAACAAGGAATGAAAGTAAAGTATAAAAAGGCAAAAATAAGAACGATACTAAATTATAATACTTCAATTGAAATTTAAAAATAGCATTCTTAAACTCTTCTTGGTTTTTATATCCAAATATTTCTAATTCTTTGATGTTTTCAGGTTTATCAGATACTGAATTTTCAATTATTTCAGCTTGGTTTAAACCAATATTTGTAGACATTTTAATTAATTCATCAGAATATTGACCAAAAATAAATAATGATAGTGCAAGTCCAATCGCAAAAAATGTAAATGGATTTGTATATTTTTTTCTTGTTCCATTAATGTATTCTTTTATAACTATTTGAGGTTTGTATAATAAAAATCTTAACGTGACGAAAATGTTACTGTCCCATCCTAATGACACAGTTAAACTAGAGAATAGGCTTTTTAGAGTAATTCTTTCTCGAACAATTTTAGCTCCACATTTTTTACAAAAATCATCTTTTAGATTAATCTCTAAATAGCAATTTTTACAATTCATTTCTTCTCCTTCTAAATTCTTTTCCAATGGCTTACGGTTTTTTTTATAAGATTTGTGCGACTGGAAAATCGGAGATTTTTCGGTTGAAGCAAATCGGTTTGTTAGAATGTTTGTCGTTAATATTTAGTTTAAAAGTAAGCTTAAATTTTATACATCTTAAGTTAGCCTTTCGTTATTAATTTCTTATAATTAGTTTAAAGTTTATTTAAGTGAGCTACCATTCCATTTTTCATAATAAATAAAGAAGTAATTTCATTTAAACTATCTCTTACAAACTCTCCTTTAAGGTAAATATCAGTCTGACCAAATATCTTATCTGTTGTTTCAAAATAGAAATAATCCATATCTTCAAAATCTTCATCCATAACGCCTACTATATCATTGTTTTGTATCTGAATTTTGTAGGTTAAATCAGGAATAGGACCTTCATAACCTTCAATCTTAATAACCTTATAAGTACCAACATACTCATTTAGTTGTGCTGTGGTTAGATTAACTAAATTATGAGGTATAAAATCGGGAAGCGGTTCATTACTTTCAACAAGTGTGTTAATTTGTTTGTATGCATTAATTGCGTTTTCTCTAAATAGCGTAACATTATATGCCAAGTGTACCCAGCCGGCATTTTGGTATAGATATACATCATTTTTATAATAAGGGTCATTCAGGAAAAAATCAATCATCTCATCTTCTAGTTGATACCGATCTAATCTGTAATACCAATCTTTACTTTTGGCTAACTCGTCCCTCACTCTATCTGTAATAAAGTCCATGCGATTATCGAACTTATCTATTTCGTATTTGTTATAAATATAGATCTCGTTTAATGGCTCAATAACTGCTTTTAGTTTTTTGGGAACATTATCAACATTTTCTATGACGTTAGCATATCCATTTGTGTGAATTTTCATGTGAAAAGCGTTCATAATAGCATATCTTAAAGCATATTGATCATCATTTTTATAATCATTAAAGGTTAGTTTATCTGTCTGTATTAAGTTGATGATTGAATCTTTTGTTTTATAATAGGCAACTAGTTCGTCCGATTTTTGAATGTCTAGTCCTAAATCATGTTGTACTTCCTTTAAAATAGAAACAATTTTATTTTCGGTTTTACGCTGTTCGTTTTTATTATTTATTTGAAGCGCGATAAGAATACCAATAATAACAAGCACAATCTCGCCTATAGCATACAGTAAATACTTGCTAAATTTATTTTCTGATAGTAGGTTTTTGCGAATTTTTCTAAAGAATTTTATCATTGGTTAGCGGTTTCTGATAATGTTGCCTAACGTGTTTGTGTTATGAAAAGTTGCTTTCTAAAAGTGGCTATTTTCCGAAGGAAAATAGATGGAGATTAGTAAAGCATTAACTTTTGGTTAAGCTAAAAATAAGCATTTTTTTATATATGGTGCTTTACATAGTTTTTATCTTTCTTTTAATCAACTTGTCTATTCGTCTTTTATTTTCCTGTTGTAAAAGTGAAGGATATAAGTTCATTAATATATTAGGAATCATTATTATCAATCCAAATAAATAGTTATGAGAAATGCTCTTGTATAAGGCAATAACAGTTACAAATATAAATCCGATTAAATGGCTTATTTCTGCAATTGTCATTTCTTTGCGTATTTCACTCAATTCTACATTTTTATCTTTTAAGGTTATTTTTCCGTTAAAAAATTTAAAAAAGGTGTTTTTGACAATCCATTTGAACTGCTCAATTCCAATATATTTATTAAAATTTTTGTTCGTAACAAAGTTCAAGTTAGACAGTTTTTTATAATACTCAGTTTTTAAAAGAATACTATTCAAAATCATTCCAACTAACCAAGAGATAAAAGATATTGATATTCCGAATGTTAAATATTTAATCATTAAGTTGTTTTTTAAATTATAGCAATGGGATTTTACTCTGTTAATTTGTTAATTAGTTTAATTCCTTTTTCCAAAGTTTCATCTTTTTCAGTTGCAGTTTGTTTTACATAATTCGTTGGAATATATTTTTCTCTTATTGTTCCATTTATGTGATACAATTTAGCAGTTGAAAGTTTGTATCCATATTTTTGATGTAAGAAACTAAAATCATAAACTTCTCCGGCTAATCTTCTCATTTCAGAACCAACGATTTCCGCTCTTCCCATTCCTTCAAAACCAATTGCAAGTCCTTCTCCCATACTTCCTGTCCAACGACCAACTAAAATTATAACAGGTTTTTCATATTGTTCCAAACGAGGAATAACAAATTCTACCCAACTTCTTTTAATATTTGGATTGTTTTCTGATTTCTCGATGAAGGAGTGTTTTTGATAAGGTTTGGGATCTTTTATAAATCTACTCATAATTCCACGAGCTTCATATGAGTCTCCACCAAATATTGTATTTCTTAAATCTATAATAAGACCTTTTGTATTTAATAATTCATTTAATGTTTTGTCAAATTCACTTACTAAATTATCATTTCCAAGCGAGTTGTTTATTTTTATTATTCCAATTTTATTAATCGTTTTAGAAGATAAAAGACTGTTATTTTCTTTTAGCTTGATATTATCTAAATTATATTCAATTTCTTTTTTGTTGGGTAATTTTAAACTCAATATTCTTGGTTCGTTGTATCGACCTGCTAAAATTTTATTAGCAATCCATTCTCTAGTTTCAGGAAGACTTTTATCATTACAGTGCGTTGGAAAATCCTTAATGACTTGTTCAAATTCAATTCCGTTAAATTTTATGATTTCAGCTCCGATTATATTTTGATTGGAACTTTCTATTTGCGTTTGCCATATGTTTGTTACAATTAACTTTCCATTTTTTATTGTGGTGTAAATTGGTGCAAAAAGACGAAAAGAAGAATTTGTATTCGTTTTTAAAGTAAGGTGATTATCATAAAATTCGTTCAGTAAATACTCAAAAAACAATACTGTTTCTTCTTCTGTTTTTATGTTTGGAATTTGTTTTTCGTAGTATTCTTGTACACAATTTAAATCTACATTTTTTTCTTGTAGGTAAACATAGTTGTGTGATATGTCAGTTATAATTTTATTTAAATCTTCTTTAATTTTGTTGTGGTCAATTTTGCTTTCTTGTGAGTTTGCATAAGTTAAATTAAAAAGGAAAATAGATGCTAAAATGAAGTTTTTCATAAATAATACAGCTGTTGTTTCAAATTATTAGTTGTTAATTTTCTTGTTTTGTTACAATGTCTGTTTATTCAATTTGCGTAGAACGGGCTTATTCAATATTTAGTTGCGGGGTTAAATTATAAAATTAGTAAATAATTCCTAAGCAAAGAAAGTCCGTATGGACTGTCGTAAGTAGGCGAGAAGCCAGCAATAAATTTTGTACGTTGTTGTAAAACGTAATTTTTAATAAATTTTAATCCTTGAACAACATTTTAAATCCTTCTTTTAAAAGTTCGGCATATTTTCCGTGTTCAATTTTTACATTTACTACTTCAGCGTTTTTTGATTTGAGAAATGCTATTTCTTTTTCTGTTAATTTGCCAACGCTTTGGTCTATTTCACTATAAATGTAGTTGACATTTGACAGGTCGGTGTCTTTCAGCAACTCAGTATATTTCTCATCTCTACTCAATGCAGAAGCTATTTTTCTCATATTTACCGTATAAATATTGTCTGACTTTTCACCTATGATAGGCGTTATAGCATCCTCTTCAAATTGTGCTTTTAGGCCTTTAGAATAAGCATTGCTTATTTCTTGTGTCATATCCAGTCTGCCTACCATCAACAAATATCCATCAGCTATATTCTTATAGTCAACAATGGATTTTAGACCAACAAAAGAACCATAAGACCCACCAACAACGTAAACTTTTTTATTTTGTGATTTAAAGTAACTTATGAGCTCATGGAGCGTTTTAGCCGTTTCAGCATTATACTTTTTTGCTTGTTCCCAAGTTATTTCTTCAATTTCTGTTTCTTCGGGATACATTGTTTGTGATTCACGCATATTTATTAAAAAATAATTGTTCTCATCAATTCCGCCTGAAATATTCATCAAAGCTTCGAACCCATAGGTGGTAAGATAATTTACAGGTCCACCTTGTAAATAGATGATTACCTTATTGCTATTCGGGTTTCCGAATGAATAGCCTGACTTTATTAATGATTCAGGTATGTTTTCATATTCTATCTTTATGTCTTCGTTTTTCGTTAGGTTCTTAACAACTAAAGCTTTGTAATTTCCTTTTTTGTCAACGTACATTAAGGGTTTTAACTTATTTTTCATAATTAACGGCAATACTTCTTTAAAGTTTGCTTTTGTGCCATCTTCATAGAATACTGGCTTAAAATCTGCTGGTGGCTGTTTTTTCGCAAGTTCTTGTATGGGAAGCAGTTTTAGACTGTCAGGTATGAAAGCATATTCTTGACCTTGTACAACAAGGCTTATTAATATGCTTGTAATTAGAATTAGTTTTTTCATTTTGTTCTGCTTTGCGTTTGGTTGATTATTTTTTACAACGTGTTTGTAAATCAGTTGTTTAAATATAATATTTTTATTTTAAGGATACTATTAGCATGAATTATACAGGTTGTTGGCAATTGGGTTTAAGTCTTACTCTTTTCTTAATTTGTTCAAATTTTTTCCTTAAAGTATTGATTTTTCTTTAGGCCATTTCCAAGCATACCAAACAATTAATGCAGTAATAATACTTTCTAAAAATGCTAAAAACACATAGAAACCATACCATTCAGTATTTGAATTGAAGCCAATGAATAACATCATTATTGTAAACAATATTCCAAATACAATATTAAGAACACGATTTGTTTTTGGTTTGAGGATAATTGAAAGTGCCACCATTACTGATGAAGTTGCTAAAATCATTGAGGCTATTAATAATTTGGTGGGACTATCTAAAATATTTTCGCCTGTAAGTAAACTGTTTATTTTTCCTGGTGTGTAGAGTTCAAAATAATCCCCATATAAATAGCAGAAAGTTGCTGAAGCCCATAAAGAAGCAAGTTTAATTTTGATATTCACTTTCGGGTTTTCTAACATATCTTTTAAAGTTTTATAATTTAAGTCCATTTGTATTTATAAAGACGTAAAATCTTTTTAAATGGTTGCCTGAATACTAAAGTTAGTTCGATTTTCAGCTTGTTGCTAAGGGGTTAGGCTATGGGAAGTTGTGTGTATAAGTCACTAATTTAGCAAATAAAAACCGAATAGGAAATCCGCTAGGATTTTCGTAAATCGGCTAGAACTAGCAATAAACTATATGCGGTGTTACCCACTGGCTTTACTCCGCGTAATTAAATTTGGTTTCTAAATCCGTTTTTTCAAATTCAGGAATGTAATTTAAATACCAATTGTCAAATTCCTTTTGTTTTTCTGGTAATCTCATTCTAATAAATTCTCGATAGACATCAATTAATAGATTTATTCCATTATAAAATACTTCCTTACATTCTTTAAAATTACGAATTTGTAGAATATCAGCTTTATCGTTTCCTGCAATTGTAAATCCACTCATTACGCTATTTGGATGAACATTTTCAGAGTATTTTCTGTATTGAAATTCGTAAAGAATTGTGTTATTGAGATATAAACAAAGATTTTCAAAATTATTTGGTCCATCGTATAATGAATACCAATTCGGATTATTATTTCGTTTTTTATTTTTGTTATAAGTCCGTTGGAATTCAACATTCACTTCTTTGTAAATGTTTTCAAGTAATAAGCTTTCTTTGGCTTCAATCACTTTCTTTATTTCTATCGGGTTACAATGATTTTCTAATTCAAAATGTGGTTCTTGTTTAATGAATTTTGAAACGAAACTTTTAGAAATTTCTTCTTCTTTTATAAACTGCTTGTAATATTTAATTTCTTTATTTAGTCGACAAATAAGAAATGAATGAGAGCGTAATTCCTCGTCTTTCTCAATCATATAGAGTAAGCTAAAAGTACTTTCCATTAAAGAACGAACCAAGATTTTAGCTGGGTCAATTGATGACTTCTCAATTAATAAAGAAATCGCATCTCCTAATTCAATACTATTTCTTAAAAAGACAGAAGGAACATTTTTGTCTCTTCCATTTCTTTTTTTCTCAATGTCCCATTTTAAAATATGAGTACCAAAATTCACAACTTTTCTCAAGTTGTCAGAAAGATTTTTAAGAATTAAATTCAATTCCTTGTTTTCTTCTTGTGGCAATATTTCTTCTATTGGCTCGATGTTCGTTTAGCTTGTGGGTAACGATTTAGAGTATGAAAAGTAGCGTAAAAACAACAGCAAATTTCAGATTAGTAAGTAGATTCAAAAGCACAAAATTGTACAAATGGCTTGGCAAAATAAAGCTATTTTTTATACGCAGTGTTGCCCACAGTAATTTTCCGTTAGAATACATCTTTCCTATTTTTTGTCTATTATTAACGTTGTATCTTTTTTCGATTGTTTTATATACTGAATTTCTAGCTGATTATTTCGACTATCATATCTTATAGAATCAATCTTTTTCTCAAGGTTTAAATAGTCTTTATTTTCTGAATTTTTGTAACTAAAAAAGGAAATAACTATCGCAATAGCACTCATAGATAACGCTAAAATATTAGATGTTTTTTTGAATTTATCATTCTTATACTTATTCGCTAATTCAACTCCTTTTGGCGTTATCTTTATTATTGATGATATATCTTTTCTTTCAACTATTTTTCCTGCAACTTTAAAAATCCAAATACCATTTTGAGAATCAGGCATTTTCTCAATATAATTTTCAGACTCCATAAAATCTAAAAGTCTTTTCATTTTCACTCTTCCTTCTAATTCTTTTCCATCCTCAAAATTATCAAGTAGAAATTCTCGTATCTGAACAAATCCGAATCCTCCATCTTTTTTAATTAAGTATTTCAAAAGTTTAATATGAAGTTCTTCTCTTTCCATAGTATTCGTATTGTGGGCAACGTGTTTGTATAACCAAAGTTGCGGTTAAAGTGTTACAATTTTTCTTTGTTAAAATTAATAAATTTAAAGTTTAGAAACATTCTATTTTATTGAATTTAGCAATTTTGGTTATACGGTGTTGGCTTTAGTTTTTTTATTTCGTTTTTCGGTATATAACAATCAATATTATAGTATGAATAATGGAGTTCAAGATGTAATTAAAAATTGGGTTTTTTAAAATCACAGGAATTTGGTATGATATCCAAGTTATAATGTTTGCAAGAATAAATAAAATAATCATTCCAGCAATTAATCCAGCTAAATCTTGACCTTTTCTATGTTTTTTATGAGTAATCGGTAAAAATATCAATGAAACAAAAACAATAACTAGTAAATAACTAGAAGAAAACAACATCCAAAAATATGAACGTATGGGTTTATTTATTATAGTAACAGCATTATTATTTACGGAATTTATAACTTTAGGTTTTTCTGTTCTTTCAAATATCCTAAAGTCTTTAATTGAAATTTTTCGTAAATATTCCGAGTAATGAGTTCTGCTTAGTATTCTTTGCTCAATATCATTTAATTCAATCATTTTAATTGAATCACTTGAATAAATGTTCTTTAAATCATTTACACCATTAAGTTGTTCAATCTTATTATTTAAATAAAAATTATATGTAAAATCAAAATGATATTCAATTATAAAAATAACAAATAAAAAAATTATTAAATAAGATAATTTATGACTCAATGTCTTTGAATTATCGTAAAACAGACCAAATAATTTATTTAAAATATCCATTTATGTTATTCTCAAAATTAAAGCCAACTCGTTATATATTTATACATTATACGCTTATCCCTAATAAATGTCGGGATAAGGTAACTAATGTATATTGTTTTTAAATTTTTTTAATAGCCTAGCAATAATCAAATATATAAATAAACTTTTATAGAAGTACACGTATTTTTCCCTTAATTTTTGTTAGTAGCATATTTAATAATATAATTTGTATGCTTGCTTTGTAATAAAAATTCTCTAATAAATGTTTTTCTAAAATCTTTAGCAGTTGGAATTAAAGATAAAGTTTTTGTATCCATTTTAATAAAGCATTAGTTAAAAAGATAAAGAAGGCTAGGTAACCAAAACTTCTGACAGCAATATTGCTAAGAGTTTATATTTAATTTTTTAAAGCTTCCAATTCTACTAATTTGCAACTAACATCATTTCGTTGCATTCCACTAACCTCAAATAAGGCATTAAAGTGTTTTGATTTACTTGGTAATTGTTGTTTAAATTCGGCAAGCCATTTATTGTTTGTAAATTTATTAACAGTTGCCATTACTCCAATATCGTTATTTGAAACAAAATACAAAGCACTTTTCCCGTTATTTAAAGTAGTGTAAGATACCATAGCGTATTCAACCTTTAAATTATTACCAAATTTAGTGTTGTAAACTTTTTCATTACTATCATTTTTATATTTAAAACCATCACCAAAGGTTGTAAATACTTTGCTGTTTTGTAAAAATAAAGATTTAGTCAGGTTCATTGTTTTATACTGTCCCACAAAAAGAATATTATTATTTTGAATATCTTCATATTTAAGTTTGCTTTCTAGTTTAAGATCAAAGTCCTTTTTATTGAATTCAAACCATTTGCTTAAAGTATTAACGGTAAAGGGTGCCATTTTAGACATTAACGTATAATCTGTTGGTTTCAGTTCTTTTTCAGGATGTTCTTGAGTATACTTAATAAAGTCATTATAGTTGTTAATTTCTGGGTACGATATTCCATACATTTTACCATCTTCCAATTTTTCATAAACAATAAACTGATCGGAAATTATAAGCAGGTTATCTGCTGTTTTTTCAAAATACTGCTCCCAAATAAAGTTTGGTTTTGAAACAATAGTTTTAATAACAAAAAATGAAATAAGCGAAAGTAGAATTACACCAAGTAAAAGTTTAATATATTTAATTGGAATTGTTACAGTTTTGGTTTTTCCATGTTTCGATTTAAAATATTCATCAGCCGATAAAAAGCTTAAATTATATTGCCCTTTTTCAATATCAAATATTAACAGTTCCTCTTTACCATCAGTTTCATAATATTTCGAGAGTTTTTTGCGCAACTTATACATCTTAGAGCGAACTGTTCCATCATTTTTATCGTTTTTATAATTTTCTCCAAATAAATCTACTCCAATGGTATATTCTTTTAAATCTTCTCCAGCTATCGCTTTTTTAACCAAATAATTTAATAAAACGGAATATGTAGATGATCGAACAAAAAGTTCATTCGATTTAATGCGGTTTAGCGCTTGTTTTATCTCTTTTATTTTTTCAGTTGAAATCATTCTTTCAAAAATAGAATTTGAAGTTGATATTAGAAAGAAAAGAACGCTGTTTTTTTGGATTCTGTAATTTGAACGAAATTTTAAGGTTTTGTAATTTCTATATGTTAATTAATTGATTATCAGTTTTAAATGAAGTGTATTTAACGGTTAAATTACAGTGTCTATTACAGTTTTACAAACAAATTATTTTAGAACGAATAAAAAAAGGTATAAACTTGTTGTAATTGATTTCTATAAAGTAATAATTAAATGAAAATTATAAAACTACTTGTTGTATTTACGTTAGTTGGAATTGTTGGTTCTACATATGCAAATACTTCCGAAGGTTATCCTAAAACTAATAGAACAAAAGAGAATATAAATCTCGATTGGAAATTTTCAAAAATGCCAAAAGCAAATAAGCCTATTGCCATTAATTTTGATGATAATCAATGGGAGAATGTTTGCTTACCACATAATCCAGATCCGCTTTCTTTAAGATTAGACAGTGTTTCTGAAATGTGGCAACAGAAACAATTTATTCGAGACTATAATTGGTATAGAAAAAATATGCTAATTAAACTTGAAGAAAATGAAAAAGCTTTTATAGAATTTGAGGGTGTTCATAATGCTACAGAACTTTATGTAAATGGTAAGTTTGTTGGTAGGTTTGAAGTTAATGGTTACGTTCCACATCATTTTGATATAACTGACTTTGTGATTTCAGGAGAAAATAACACAATAGCTGTATTGGCCGATAATAGTTTTAATCCTACAATAGCTCCAGATCCTTACGAAACCGATTATTTAAAATGGGGAGGAATTTATAGAGATGTTTATCTTGTAAAAACCAATAAGTTACACGTAAATTTTAATTGGGAAAGTTTTGATGCTGGTGTTCACATTACCACACCAGTTGTAAAAAAGAACAATGGAACGGTTTCGGTAAAAACTACAATAGTAAATGAGTATAATAATCTGGCAGAATGCCAAATAGAAACGTTAATACTAAATGCCAATGGACATTTAATTAAAAAGTTAAAGTCAACTTCAAAAGTTAAAGCAGGACATACACATACATTTCGTCAAACAACAGAAATAGTAGATGATTTTCGTTTATGGTCGCCAAGCGATCCTTATTTATATAGAGCAGTTTCAGTTATTTATATAGATGGTAAAGCCGTTGATTTTGTTGAAAACAAATTTGGTTTTCGTTCTATTAAATTGGTAGATGGACAAGGTTTATTATTAAATGGAGAACCCTTTTTTATGGTTGGTGTAAATCGTCACCAAAGTTACCCACATATTGGAGATGCTGTTCCAAATTCAATGCATTATGAAGCGGCATTAAATTACAAAAAAGCAGGAATTAATACTATTCGTTTATCTCATTATCCTCAAGATAATTCTTTTATTGAAGCTTGTGATGAACTTGGAATTTTACTTTATGAAGAGCCAGCAACTTGGATACGATGGAAAGAAGGTGAATGGATGGATAAATTGGAGCAATCATTACGAATTATGGTTCGTAATCATAGAAACCATCCTTCAATTGTTATTTGGGGAGCCGGAATTAATCATCGAGGTCCTGTACCACAATTAAATAGTGCAGCAAAAGAAGAAGATCCTTTTCGTTTAACAGCAAGTGCATCTGCTCCTTGGAATGGAATTAAAAATGCAGGAGTTACTGATATTTATGCTACTATGGATTATCGTAAAACAGATTTTCCTGAAGGAGATTTTTGTATGGTAATGGAACACGGATATTCTCACAATGGTCTTTCACAACAGCATCATATTTCTCGTTATAAAAAGCGTAAAAACAATATTGGAGCGCTACTTTGGGTTGGAGCCGATTACAATCGTTTACAACCAAACACTGAAACCTACGATTTTATTACCGAGTATGGTTTACAAACAGCTTATAGAATTCCACATCCATCGTATTATTGGTATAAATCAGAACTAACAAATGCTCCATACGTACATATTGCTGATGAATCGGTGTATAAAAACAGAAAAATACATGTGTATAGCAATGCTAACAAAGTAGCTCTTTATGCAAATGATAAATTAATAGCTATTCAAAAAGCAGATAACGACCCATTAAGATTGTGGAATGAGCATCCTTCATTTACGTTTAGTTATAATTGGACTAATGAAAAAATTACAGCAAAAGCATTAAGTTTTAATACTACAGTTGCAACGCATTCAAGAACTAAAACAGAACAACCATATGCTTTAAAATTAGCCGTTGATAATGCAGGTTTATTATTGCAATCTGGTGGCTCAGATTTAAAAATGATTCGTGCTTATGTAGTAGATAAAAATGGAGAAACAGTTACTAATGCTAATGTAAAAGTACATTTTGAAGCAAAAGGTAAAGGTTCAATAGTTTATGAAAACAAGAGTTTTACTAAAAATATGCAAACATATCAAGGTGTTGCTACAATTTATCTAAAAGGAGCTAAAGAAGCAGGGGAAATTAGTATAAAAGCAACTTCAGGAAATTTAAAACCTGGAAAACTTGTTATAAATACAACGCCATTTATTTCTAATGAACTATTGGCAAATGCTAAACCAATTTATGATTATCCAACGCATAAAATTGATATTCAAACGGAAGACCAATTAGAGCAATTTGGATGGAGTATTGTAAATGGAAATACTAAAAATTCGTTTAAATTTAATGTAGGCGATTATACATTCACTATAAGTTCAGATTCTAGTTTAGCCTGGAGAAAAGGTACTTATGCCATTTTGGGAGACTTAGCTTTTATGGCTTGTGATGGAGTTTTTACAGAAAAAGGTAAACTTACATTAACAATAAATAATTTACCAAAAGGCAAGTTTAAATTAAAATCGTACCATCATTCATTTCAAAACTTAAATAAATTATTTCCATACAATATCAAAGTAGAATTGAACGATACCAATGGGACATATGAATTTATATCAGATAATGCTGCTGTTGGAATTCAAGATGGTAAAGATATAGGGGAGCGAAAACCTATGTCGGTAATTAATAGTATTGAAAGTGATGGTGTAAATCCTGTGATTATTAATTTTGAAACCAATAAAAAGGACGCACACACTTGGTTAAACGGGTTTGAGTTAAAACGCATAAAGTAGCTAGTAATTTAAAACATATTTAACTGTTTTAAAATTAAGTATAAACAAAACATTAATAAAAATTAAGTCATGATAAGAATAAATAATATAAAAAACCTTTTGCTAGTTATAGGGATAGCATTAAACGTAAGCACTTTTGCCCAAACCAAAAGTGTAGAGGTATTTGCAGTAAAACTAGATAAAGGAAAAGCAGCTCCATTATTTAAAGTTAATAATGATACCAAAGGAAAAAAGGTAGGTTGGAAAAATCGTATATACATTCAGCCTAATGTTACTTTTCAAACATTAGAAGGTATTGGAGGTGCATTTAATGAAATAGGTGGTGAGGCATTACTTTCACTTCCTTTAAAAGAACAAAATGAATTAATAAACAATTTATTTTCTCCTGATAAAGCAAATTTTACATTTTGTAGAACAGCTATTGGAGCTAGTGATTTTGGAATTGACGCATATAGTTATTCTATGACACCTAATGATTTTGAAATGAATCATTTTTCAATAGATAGAGATAAAAAATATGTATTGCCTTATATTAAAAGCGCAATTGCAGTAAATCCTAATTTTACATTATTTGCCTCTCCATGGAGTCCACCAGCTTGGATGAAAGAAAGTGGTAAAATGGTTGGCTTACAAAAAGAAGGAAATAGAATGAAAAGTGATGCTAAAATTCAAAAAGCTTATGCCAATTATTTTGTAAAATATGTTCAGGAATATGCAAAAGAAGGTGTTAATGTAGACCGTATTTGTATTCAAAATGAAAATGATGCCAATACAAAATATCCTAGTTGTATTTTTCCAGCTAAAGAAATGGTTGAATTTACCAATAATTATATGGCTCCAGCTTTCAAGAAAAACAGTATTAAAACCAAAATTTATGCAGGAACGTTTAGAGCTGCAGATCAAATGGATTTAATGGATTTTGTTCAATGTGAAAATACAGAAGGAATAGATGGTATTGGTGTTCAATATACCGAAGCAAAAATTATAAACGATGCACGAACATTAATCCCTAATATGAAAATTATTCATACTGAAGGGCATTGTTATAATGGAAAAAACTCTGCAGAAGAAGCTAAACATCGATTAAATGAAGTAGCCAGTTATATTAACAGTGGAAGTACCAACTTTACTTATTGGAATATGATTTTAAATGAAACCACCAAAAGTGGATGGGATTGGCCACAAAACTCATTAATTAACATTGACAGAAAAGAAAAAACAATACAATACAATCCAGATTACAATGCAATGTACATTATCAGCAAGTTTATTCAGCCAGGTGATGTGCGTATTGCATCTGTAAACAGAAGTAATAGTCATCCAATTATTACAGTAAAATCACCAGATGGAAAAATTAAAGTTTTGGTACAAAATACTAATGAAAAAGATGGTGTTTTTGAATTAGCTATTGAAAATAAATCCATAAAAGTAAATGTTCCGGCAAATGCTATTGCAGCAATAGTGCTAAACTAAATAATTTACGTATAAAAAATACATATTTTAAAAATGAAAATCATTACAAATCATTTTGTTTTATTATTTCTAATTATTGGGAATTTGGTTAATGCTCAAACCTGGAAAGATCCAAACTCAAGTGTTGATGCTAGAGTTGAAGATTTATTGTCGAAAATGACATTAGAGGAAAAGATTAATTACTGTGGATCAAGAATTCCTGAAATAGAACGATTAGGCATTCCTTCTTTTGAATGGTATGGCGAGGCTCTTCACGGTATTATTGGTTGGAACTGTACACAGTTTCCTCAAAATATAGCAATGGGAAGTACTTGGAACCCAGACTTGATGTTTGATGTAGCTACAGCCATTTCAAACGAAGCAAGAGCGCTAAAAAATATGGGGCAAAAAGAAGTAATGATGTTTTCACCAACAGTAAATATGGCACGTGATCCAAGATGGGGACGAAATGGAGAGTGTTATAGTGAAGACCCTTTTCTTATGTCTGAAATTGCACGTATGTTTATTCGTGGTATGCAAGGTAACGACCAAAAATATACTAAAACTGTAACTACAGTAAAACATTATGTTGCAAATAATGTAGATAAAGGACGCGAAAAACATCATTCTATAATTAATAAAAAAGATTTGTACGAATACTATTTTCCTGCTTACAAAACGTGTCTTGTAGACGAAGAAGCTACTGGAATTATGACAGGTTTAAATGGTTTGAACGGTATTCCTTGTTCGGCTCATGATTGGGCTGTTAATGGTGTATTACGCCAAGAGTGGGGATTCAAAGGATATGTTATTGCAGATTGGGCAGCTGTTCAAGGATTAGAAGTTAGAATGAAATATGCCAAATCGCAAGCAGAAGCTGCTGCAATGGCAATTAAAGCAGGTGTAGACCAAGAATGTTTTAGAAATAATAAAAAACAAGCACCTATGGTTTATGGTTTAAAAGCAGCTATGGAACAAGGTTTGTTAACTGAAAGTGAATTAGATGTGTCGGTTAAAAGATTGCTTCGTTTACGTTTTATGACAGGTGATTTTGATGATCCAGCTTTAAATCCCTACTCTAAAATTCCTGCCAGTGTTATGGAGTGTGATGCTCATAAAAAATTAGCATTAAAAGCTGCTGAACAAGCAATAGTACTTTTAAAGAATGACAATAGTTTACCTTTAAAAAAGAATATAACAAACCTTGCTGTAATTGGTCCATTTGCCAATAGATGTTGGATGGGGATTTATTCTGGATTTCCAAAAAGTAAAATTAGTCCACTTGAAGGTTTAAAGAATGCTACTTCTGCTAAGGTAAGTTATGCTGAAGGTTGCGAAGTAAATGCACATGTAGATGATGATAAAAAAATTGCAGAAGCAGTAGCTTTAGCAAAAAAAATGGAGCACGTGGTATTGGTAGTAGGTAACGATGAAACAACTTCAACCGAGAATGTTGATCGAGCATCAATAAAACTACCTGGTAATCAGCACAAGCTTATTAAAGCAATTGAGGCAGTTAATAAAAATATTACCTTGGTTTTAGTACCAAGCGGACCAACAGCTGTTACTTGGGAACAAGAAAATATACCTAGTATTGTTTGTATGTGGCCTAATGGTCAAGAACAAGGAACTGCTTTGGCTAATGTATTGTTTGGAGATGTTAACCCAGGTGGAAAGTTAAATTCAACTTGGTTTAAATCGGATAATGATTTACCAGATTTTAATGATTATAACATTCAAACAGGACGTACTTATATGTATTTTAAAGGGAAACCTTTGTACCCTTTTGGATATGGCCTAAGTTATACCAACTTTAAAATTGACAATGTAAATTTAAATAGTAATAAAATAAATACTCTTGAAAATGTTGAGGTTTCTGCTAATATTACTAACATTGGTAGTATTGATGGAGATGAAGTTATACAAGTATATATTCGTGATGTAAAATCTTCTCAAAAAACACCAATTAAGGCGCTAAAAGCATTTAAACGTGTTAACGTACCTGCAGGAAAAACAACACAAGTTAAATTTAAACTTCCATATGAGGCTTTTGCACATTATGATACTATTCAAAATAAATTTGTTGTAGAAGCAGGTGATTTTGAAATTATGGTAGGTAACTCAAGTGAAAACATAGCTAAAGTTAAAACTGTAAAAGTTAGTGGTGGTGCAATTCCTGCTATAAAAGTTGGACAAAAAAGTGGTTATTTTAATGCAAATAATGAAAATCGCACCAAAAGTTGGGATTATCTTTATGAAAATATAGCAGAGATAAATTCTTCAACAAAAAATAAAGACGATGGAAATGAATGGGTTGAGTATGAAATAACCTTCGTAGATCCAGGATTTTATGTAAATACTTGGGAGGCTGAATTAAATTTTACTTCAGCAACAAAAGAAGCAATTGTAGAAACATCAATGGCTGGAGCTGTAATTGGTTCTCATACTATTTTGAAAAATCAATTAAAATTACCAATTAGAATTCCAATTCCGCCAGAATACGGAAAGCCTGTTCGTTTAAAAATTAAAACTTTACACGGTAAAGTTAAGCATCAGTCAATAAGAATAATTCCTCCAGGAGGTAACAAGCCTTTTGAAATTAATAAGTTTGTGGAGAAACCATAGTTATTAAGAATGAATAATTAGAAATAAACAATAAAATTTAAAATGAAAAAAGAACATATTTTATTACTATTAATAATAGTTTTTAATTTTTCGAGCACAGTAAATGCTCAGAGTTGGAACTATAATAACAATAGAATAGCTATTAGTTTTGATGGCAATAGTGCGCCGGATAATCAATATAAATGGCCAATTGGAGATCCAGATGATTGGGGAGCTTCAGCTGCGAGTTTGGCAATAATTGCTAAGCTTAAGCTACAAGATAAATTGGTGCATTGTTCTTATAATAATTTTATTGATGCTCCAGCAGGACCAGATAATGAAAATCAAAATAAAATAAGCTGTGATGGAGCTATTATTCGATGGCATTTTGATGCTTCAAAGTTTTACGATGTTACTACACAGTTAGAAAAAGCTAAAACTAATTTAGCTATTGAAATGAAAAAGTCTACTGCAAAGGATCCTCTTTATTTTATTCACGCAGGTTTATCAGAATTTGTTTATCAAGCGGTTGAAAAAGCAATAGAAATGGGAGGTTTAGAAGCACTAAAACATGTAAAATTAGTTTCGCATAGTGGTTTTAATGAAAATGAAACTCGCCGTGATTGGCATCATACTTGGGCTGATATTCAAGAATTATGTGGAAACCGAATTCAATACCATAAAATTAATGATCAAAATGCATGTACTAAGCCAAATGTTTTGTGGTGTTCTGGTAAAGATTTTTCTCCTTGGTATTGGATGCGAGATCATAAAGATGAAAGTATTAGATGGATGTATAAAAGAGTTCAAGCGCATGATACCGGAAAGGCGGATATTTCTGATGCTGGTATGTTGTTTTGGTTACTTACAGGAGACGAAAATGGGAATCCTGAAAAGTTCAATACCTTTTTAGGAAATGGTATTCCAAATTCTTTACAAGGTATTAGTATAACTAAAGAGTTAGATTCGAACAACAATTTTACATTGTTGGCAGTAGAAGATTTTCCAATACTTACTATTCCTGGTTTTGTTGCACCTTATAAAGATAACTATCGCAAAGCAATGGCTATTGATGCTGCGCAACACAAAAACGTATTTGCAGCAAGTAAAGTGCAATTGACAGCACCTAAAGGTTTGTATAATATAACTATTTCAACATTAGGAGAAATAGATGGAGAATCAACTTATAGGTTAAAGGTAAATGGAGTAGAAGTTGGACAATTGCAAAACAAGGAAACACTAAAAGATTACAATGTTTATACGCATACTTTTAACAATGTAAAGCTTAAAGATGTTAATGATATTCAGGTTGAATTTAATTCAAATTCAAACGGAAAGATTCCTGAAGGTGATGCTTTTGCTTTTGCCCGAGGTAGATGGACTCAGTTGAAGTTTCATTGTGTTAAAAAAGATATAAAAAAGAAAACCACTGGAACTATTATTAGTATTGAAGGCGAACATTTCGATTTGCATGGACATTGGAAATTTGCAAATGATAAAAAGGCTAGTGGAGGTAGATATATCCAATATATTGGTGAAAATCATTTTCAAGAAGTGGTAAACAAAGAAGTTTGTGATGCTTATTTTATAGTTGAAGAACCGGGATTATATACTGTAAAATGGATGATGCGGCAACCAGATAATTCGGAAGGTGATACATCAAACGATGCTTGGATTAGTTTTCCTAATGTTCCAAGCTATGGTAATAAAGAGGCACTTAAAGGATATAATAAATTTCATGGTAGAGGTAAGGAATCATTTGTGTTAAATGGGCAACTCGATTTACATGAAAAGGGACAACCTTGGTTAACAGTAGAGTTTCCTAAAGCAGGACAATATGCTATTAAAATTGGAGGACGTTCACAATTTTTGCAAATTGATAAAATAGTTTTGTTTAAAGATATTGAATTTAAAGAGTTAAAGAGTTTACAAAAGTAAATAGATTTAAAAGGATTATTTTTTATAATTCCCCTAAGCCTAATATCATTGTATCAATTAAATTAACATAAACAACATTTTTTGTGCAATTTAAGAGTTGAGAATCCTATGGCTTTCTTGCCAAAGTCTCATATCTTTTTCAAATTTATAAAACATCATTTGCAGCGATATAATTACCTTCTATAAAAATTTATAGCGTTGTAGACTTTAATTAATTAGGTAAAATGGTGATAAAAACTTAAAATAAACTTAAATACTTCCAAACAATTCAGTTGCAGAAACCAAATGCAATTAAATGAAATTTAGACTGTGATATTTTAATAAAGAACAAAATATTTACTAAAGATTCTTAAGGTTTTTAAGAATGAATTCTCTATTTATTAAGTAAGAGATACTTTTTAAAGCGATTTTTTGGTACTTGTTTTCTATACCTTCTTGTATTAATTATAGTTTGAATTTAATTTGAAACCATTTTATTGAGCATTTTACTTGTTTTAGAATTCATATGATAAAATTCATATATACTAATGATGTTATTTGATAATGGTCATTTGAATCCTTACAAATTTAGGTTCACTTTGTAAGTGAAAGATGCATCTTTAAAATTTTTCATAATGAAAATAAATATTTTAATTCTTAGCTTTTTTTTATTCTTAACAGGTTATTGCCAAAATATTAGTGAGTTATACGAAAATTCAAAAGAAGCTGTAGTGCTTATTAAAACATCTGAACCTGAGATGGTAAGAGAAGGATATCAAAAGTTAATGTTGAATGTTAAAGGGCTAGGATCGGGTTTTGTAGTTTCAAAAGAAGGAGAAATAATGACAGCTGCTCATGTGGTTCAAACTGCCCAAAATATTATTGTAAAATTCTCTGATGGAGAAGAAGTTTTTGCAAAAGTAGTATGCTCTTATCCACCAGCAGATGTTGCTTTAATTAAATTGTTATCAGTAAAAAAAACACCTTTAAAAGTGGTAAAATTAAGCAATTCAGATAACGTTAAAGTAGGGGATCAAATTTATGTTATTGGAGCTCCTTTTGGTTTGGGTAATTCTCTATCGGTTGGCTATGTCGGTAAAAAATATTCAAATGAGATAGAGGATGGTTTTGTTACTTCAGAAATTATTCAAACCGACGCTGTTTTAAATGAAGGAAGTTCAGGCGCACCAATGTTTAATTTAAATGGTGAAGTAGTTGGAATTTCTAGTTTTATACTGAGTAATTCGAGTGGTTTTCAAGGGTTAGGATTTGCTACGACATCGAATGTGGCAAAAAATATATTATTAGATGAGCAATCGGTTTGGACGGGAGTTGAAGCGCATTTAATTACAGGTTCGTTGGCAGGAATTTTAAATATTCCTCAAGAAGGTGGCGTTTTAGTGGAAAAGGTAGCTAATTTTTCATTAGGTGATATAATGAGTTTAATAGGTGGCTCTTCTAAAATTTATTTTGAAGGAGGTGAGTATATAGTTGGTGGAGATATTATACTTTCCATAGAAAATATTTCATTAATAAATGAAGAAAATTTACATAAAGCTTGGTGGATAATTCAAAATTTAAAGTTAGGACAGGTTTTACATTTTAAAATTTTAAGAAAGGGATCTGTTTTAGAAATTTCAAGAACAATTCCTAATTCATCTATCAAATAATTAAGTAGTTCTATAATTTGAAGATTATATATTATTAAAATGATTAAAGTAAAGAAACACGGTGTTATTTTAGAACAAACGGCCACAAGTTTTGAAAATGAAGGTGTTTTTAATCCTGCAGTTTATCAAGATAAAAATACCGTGCATTTATTTTATCGCGCGGTTAGAAAAGGTAACTTTTCATGTATAGGTTACTGTAAACTAGAAGGACCTTTAAAAGTAATTGAAAGGCTAAAACAGCCTTTGCTTATTCCTGAAACTAGTGAAGAATTTAAAGGTATTGAAGATCCAAGAATTACAAAAATTGACGACACCTACTATTTAACCTATTCGGCATATGATGGTATAAATGTTTTTGGAGCTTATGCGACTTCTACAGATTTGAAAAAATTTGAAAAGAAAGGCATTATTACTCCCAAATTTACTTTTGAAGAATATGCCGCTTTGATAACGCAGAATTATGATCGCATAAAAAAATCACATTATTTATTTTATGAACTTTTTTCTCGTTACAAAATTTCAGAATTAATGAAAGGCAAAATTTATGTTTGGGATAAAAATTTGGTGTTTTTTCCAAAGAAAATTGATGGAAAACTTGCGGTTTTGCATCGATTGCACCCATCAATTCAACTACTATGTTTTACAAATCCAAATGAACTAACACACAGTTTTTGGAAAGATTATATTTCTAATTTAGGAAACCATATTGTGTTACTGCCAAAATTGAAACATGAGAGTAGCCATATTGGTGCCGGATGCCCACCAATTGAAACAGAAAAAGGATGGTTAATTATTTATCATGCAGCCCAAACTACAACTAGTGGTTTAGTTTACCACGCTTGTGCTGCATTATTAGATATAAAAAATCCATTAAAAGTAATAGGAAGATTAAAACAACCCTTATTTTCTCCTACAGAAGATTATGAACAAAAAGGAAACGTAAACAATGTTGTTTTTCCTACAGGTACAGCACTTTTTAATGATGAACTATATATTTATTATGGCGCTGCAGATAGTTGTGTAGCAGTAGCTTCTGTAGATTTAAATAAGTTATTATTTAAACTTTTAAATTAAAACTGATGAAAGAAGAATCACACAAAACAAAAATAGCATTTGTTACAACATTTCCACCAACCCAATGTGGTATTGCTACATTTACAAAAGACCTAATTTCAGCTATAAACAATTCATTCAATAAAACATTAAATTGTGTTATTTGTGAAATAGGAGCAGAGGCTAAAAAATCAAGTTTAGTGGAATTTACATTAAACCCAAACATTAAAGAAGAATACAAATTAACTGCCGAAGAAATTAATAATAATAGTGCTATAAAAATTGTACATATTCAACATGAATTTGGGCTGTTTGGTGGTTCTTACGGTAATTATTTAATTACGTTTTTAGAAGCAATAAACAAACCGGTAACGTTTACTTTTCATAGCGTAATTCCTAAACCAAACAATGAGTTAAAATTATTGGTAAACACATTAATATCTAAGTCAAATTTGGTGTTTATTATGACCAAACAATCTCAAAAAATATTAGTAAAAGATTATGGAATTTCAGAGAACCTAATAATATATATACCCCACGGTACACATATTGTAGATTACCAGAAAAGCAGCGAAATTAAAAAACAATTCAATTTGGAAAATAGGACAATACTTTCAACTTTTGGTCTTTTAAGCCAAGGAAAAAGTATTGAAACAGCATTAAAGGCATTGCCCAATATTGTAGCAAATACGCCCAATGTTTTGTATTTAATAATTGGAAAAACACATCCAAATTCAATTAAAAATAATATTGATACCTATCGTAATTATTTGGAAGGATTGGTAGAAAAGTTACATCTTAAAAATCATGTGCTTTTTATAGATAAATATCTTGAAATCAATGAGCTACTATCTTATTTAAAAGCAACAGATATCTATTTATTTACATCAAAAGATCCAAATCAGGCTGTTAGCGGAACGTTTTCCTATGCTATGAGTTGTGCTTGCCCAATTGTGGCAACAGCAATACCACATACAAAAGAAGTACTTACGAAAGATGCAGGTTTATTGGTAGACATTGAAAATCATGAACAATTTGCAGAAGCCACTAAAAAGATACTTTCAAATAAGGATTTAAGGCAATCTATGGCAATTTCAGCATTTCAAAAAACAAGAGAATCTTCTTGGGAGAATGTTGCAATAAAGCATGTAAACGCCTACAATAAACTTCTTGATGAAAAACGAGCAATTAAATACAATTACCCTCCAATAAAATTGGATCATCTAAAAAAAATGACTACCGAGTTGGGAATTATTCAATTTTGTAAAATTTCTCAACCTGATAGTTCATCTGGATATACCTTAGACGATAACGCTCGCGCTTTAATAGCGCTAGGTTTACATTATAAATTATTTCATATTAAGGAAGATCTACATCTTATAAATACATATTTAAATTTTATAATACGTTGTCAAAAACCATCAGGCACATTCGTAAATTATATAGATGAAAACAATTTCGAACATATTAAAAATAGCTATATAAATTTAGAAGATTCTAATGCTAGAGCTGTTTGGGCTCTTGGAATGATAATATCATTAAAGGATTATCTACCCGAATATATAATAGAAAAAGCTACTAATTGCTTTATTGATGGTTTACCTTGGGTAAAGAATATTTTATCACCGAGAGCCATTGGTTTTGCAATTAAAGGATTGTATTTGTATTATTCAGCAACTAAACAACCAGAAGTTGTTTACGTTATTGAAAAATTGGCAAACAATTTAATTTCAAATTATGATATAATAGAAACCAAGAATTGGAAATGGTTTGAAAATTACTTAACATATGCCAACAGTGTTTTACCTGAAGCTATGCTATATGCCTATTTAGTTACCAAAAAATTAAAGTATAAAAGGGTTGCCATTGATTCCTTTGATTTTTTATTATCTAAACTATTTGTTAATAATCAGTTCAAAGTAATTTCTAACAAGGGATGGTATTATAAAGGAATAGAACCCAAGATATACGGTGAACAACCTATAGATGTTTCTTATACAATACAAACTTTAGATTTATTTTATAAAACAACTAAAGATGTTACCTATAAAAAATTACAAAAAAAAGCTTTTAATTGGTTTTTAGGAATGAATCATTTAAATCAAACCATGTATAATCCAATTACCGGTGGTTGTTATGACGGCTTAGAGAAAACACATGTAAATTTAAATCAAGGAGCAGAATCAACTATTTGCTATCTTATTGCACGGCTTATAATGGAGAATGAAGCTATTTCAATACCTAAATATACTCGAAATAGAAGATTGAGACAACAATTTAAAATTGAAAATAATATATAAGAGGTTGTATGTTTAAAATTAAATAGTCCAGCCAATACGTTTTATAATTTGGGCCAATAATAAAGAACCTAATCCAAATATAATAATGGTTGTTAATTTACTAATGGTTAAAGGTGATATTGAAAGTGCAGTTGCCACTAAAGGTGTAAAGTAAGCAATGGAAGTTAAAAAAATACAAATTAAAATTGCTAACCAAATCCATTTATTTGAAGTAACTTCATTGTTGAAAAATGATTCTTCACGTTTAGGTAAATTAAAAACATTTAATAATTGGGCAAAAATTAAGGTAAAAAAAGCCATGTTATTTATTTCATTGGGCGATAATTTTAACATATAATTGGAATATAACGTTATGCCTAAAACGCCTGTAGTAACGCACAATCCATAAATAATAGTTGCATTCCATAATTTTTTAGTCATAATTGGTTCATTTGGTAATCTAGGAGGTTTTTTCATAAGATTTTTTTCACCTTTTCCAAGTCCCAAAGCTAATGCAGGAAATATATCTGTAACTAGGTTTAAAAATAATATTTGTAAAGGTAATAAGGGTGAAGGTAAATTCAATAATGCAGCAATACCTACTGAAATAATTTCGGCCAAATTACTAGATAATAAATATACCACAAACTGACGGATATTTTCGAAAATGGCTCTGCCTTGGCGAATTGAGAGTTCAATAGAGGTAAATTTATCATCCTTTAAAATAACATCTGCCGTTGCTCTTGCCGCTTCTGTACCTCTAATTCCCATGGCAATTCCTATATCTGCTTTTTTTAAGGCAGGTACATCATTAACTCCGTCTCCAATCATTCCAACTATAGAATTATTTTCTTGAAAAAGGGATATAATTTCTAATTTTTGTTCTGGAACCACTCTGGCAAAAACAACAGTATTTAAAAGTGTTGTTTTTTGTTCTTTCGGAAGCTTTTTAATAGTAGTAAAATCTCTTCCTAAGGTTACATCTCCTTTTTTTATTTGTGTAGGCAGTAAACCTATTTCTTGTGCAATTTTTGTAGCAGTTCCAGGGTGATCTCCTGTCATCATAACCACACGAATTCCTGCATTTTTATAAGTAGCAATGGTTTCCTTAACATCTTTTCTTGCCGGATCTATAAAACCAATAATTCCTATAAAGGTGAGATCTTTTAAAAAGTTTTTTTGTGTTGGGATTTTATTTAAATCTTTAAAAGCAAAGGCTAAAACCCTTAAACCTTTCGAAGCTAAATTATCTACCTTTTTAATCCATTCCTCTTTATTATCAAAAGCAATTGTTTTTCCCTTTCTAATAAGGGTATTGGAGCAAGCAGCAATGCTTTCAAACGCACCTTTGGCATATATTTTAAATGTGGAATTGTATTGGTTTACAGTTGCCATCATTTTACTTTTTGTATCAAAAGCAATTTCCATTTTTTCGGGATATTTTTTTTTAATAAGATGAGGTTTGTATCCTACAAATTCAGCAAAGTCAATTAAAGCGATATCTATAGCATCTCCATATTTATAATTATTTGAAAGTAGTGTGTCATTACATAATATACTTGCGGCCATCAATTCTTCAAATGCCTTTATTTTTAATACTTCATTACAAATATGTTCCTTTTTATTGTAAATATTTTCAAAAGAAATGTTTTCAAAAGTAAGTGAATGTACCTTCATTTTGTCTTCTGTAAGTGTCCCTGTTTTGTCTGTACAAATAATATTGATAGCTCCCAATGTTTGTACAGCTTCTAGTTTTTTTATAATTACTTGTTTTTTGGATAATCTTAGCATTCCTTGTGCCAATGCAATTGTAGCTACAATTGGCAGACCTTCCGGAATTGAGGCAACGGCCAATGCAATGCCAGTTTGTACTATTAATATAAAATCATTTCCTCTAAAATATCCAGTTATTATTATTAGAGTAGTTAAAATAAGGGTTAATAAAATAAGATGTTTGCTTAAATTAGTTAGTTTTTTTTCTAAGGGAGTTTGTGTTTTTTTTGCAGCAATTCCCAATTGTTGAATTTTACCAATTTCTGTATCTTTTCCAATAGTTATTACAATGGCTTTAGCCATTCCTTTAGTTACCAAAGTACCTCTAAAAACCATATTGTTTAGTTCAGAAAGTGGAGTGTTTTTTGGTAGTACTGCTATTTCTTTTTCTATAGGGAAACTCTCACCTGTTAAAATAGCTTCCTTTACAGTTAAATTTTCTGAATAAATTAAACGCGCATCTGCCGTAACCACATCTCCAGCTTCAATAATAATAAGATCCCCAGGAACTAATTGAGAAGATTTCAATTGAAGTAAAATACCATCTCGTAAAACCTTTGTAATTGATTGCCCCATTTTTTGTAGTGTTTTTAAAGAGCGCAAAGCCTGTAATTCCATAAAAAAACCAATAGCAACAGTAATTATAATCACAATAAGAATTGCAATTCCTTCTAACCAATCTTTAAAAATGATTGCCAAGAATGCTGCAATTAGTAAAATGTATATGATTGGATTAAAAAACTGTTCATAAAGAATTACAAGAGGACTTTTAGATTTTACATTAGGTAAATTGTTTGGACCAAATAGTTTAGATCTAGTTTTTACTTGCTTTGCAGTTAACCCTAAAATTGAATCGCTTTTTAATTGTTGAATCACTTCAATAGGCGATAGGGTATGTGGATTTTGAATTGTTTTTTGCAAAGAAATTGGCATTTGATTACAGTTAATGAGTGTCAGTTTAATACAATTAAGGTATTGCCAATAGTCGGTTTATCAAATGATTGTCATCAGTTTAACGTGTTAAATGTTTTTTAATGTAATAAATTAATTTTATAGAAAATAGTAACGTTATTGTTAAAATAGTAGCTGTTTTAAAGGAGTGATAAGACAGTGCCTTTAATTCAAAATTTATATGTAAATGATTTTTTTGAACAAAAGAAAAATAGACTTGATGCGTATCATTTTGTCTTTTTTTTATAGTAGTTAGTTTTATACTGATAGAAAATTATAATGTTTAATTTAAATTTATTTATTATGAGAAGCGATAGTGCAATTAAAGAAGATGTTCTTGATGAATTAATATGGCAACCAGATGTTGATGAGACTCAAATTGGGGTTATTGTTGAAGATGGAGTGGTAACACTCACTGGAATTGTTGATAGCTATTCTAAAAAATTAGCAGCCGAAAAAGCTGTAAAAAATGTTAAAGGCGTAAAGGCCGTAGCTGATGATATTGAGGTTAAATATGGAGCAGCCTACAAAAAAACGGATAAAGAAATTGCAAAAGCAGCAGTTAATGCTTTAAATTGGAATACATCTGTACCAGAAGACAAAGTTACTATTGAAGTACGTGATGGTTGGGTTTATTTATCTGGAGAACTTAAATGGTTTTACCAAAAAGAAGCAGTTTCAAAATCAATAGAGTCCTTGTTAGGAGTAAAAAAAGTAGTAAATAATATTACTTTGCAACAAGCTGTTAAACCTCACGAAATTAAAGCTAAAATAACAAAAGCATTTGAACGTTTGGCAGATATAGATGCCAAGAATATTAATGTTGATGTTGTGGGACATACAGTGAAATTAAAAGGGAAAGTTCACTCATATGTTGAAAAAGAGGAGGCTAAAAAAACGGCCTACGCGGCACCAGGTGTTTATGAGGTTGAAAATGACATTGAAGTTGTGTTATAAGTTTAACAGAGTACAAAAAAACGAGACTGTTTAATTTATTTTACAGTCTCTTTTTATTGCAACAAATTGAAATTGTTAATTGAATTTAACTATTGTAAAAAAATATCGAGGTCTAAAACCCCGATATTTTAATCCATCTTTATTAAACATTAATTTCCCTTTTTAAAATTTACGAAATCTCAATAACTTTTGGTTTTTGTTTTTTAGCTTCTTCTTTTTTAGCAAGACTAAATTTTAAAATTCCATTGTCATATTTAGCTTTTATTTTTTCATCGGCAATACTATCTGGTAATTGTAAAGATCTTTCAAAAGAAGAGGCGCTAAACTCTTTACGAGTATAATTTTCATCCTTTTCTTCTTTAGTTTCTTCTTTCTTAGCTGAAATGTTTAAACAACCATCATCAATAGTAACTTCAAAATCTTTTTTGTTGTATCCAGGAGCAGCCAATTCAATTTCGAAATGATCTTTTGTTTCTTTGATATTCAAAGCTGGCTCATTCATTTTTTTTAACCAAAATCTATCATTTAATAGATTATTTACGTTAAAATCTAAAAAATCTGGTGTAAATAAATTTTCTAGCGGACTTTTTCTAAATTTTACAAGTGACATAATTTTATATTTTAAATTAAACTTTTTAATTACTCAAATGTATCTGTAGTAGTGGTATTTTGAAATGATTTCGCTCAATTTTAGTTAATTTATAAATGATTCTTTACTTATTATTTTTAAAATAAAAAAGCAGGAATTTTAAGTTTCCTGCTTTTAAAGGGTTTAATATGTTTATAGGTAATTGCGTAATCTCTTATGTTATTCTTAACTTAATAAAACTGAAATTTTTTACCATAAAATATCTGAACCCTTCATTTTAATCTCTATAATTTTTCAGCAATAAAGATTTTTTTTAATAGAAACAGGAAGCCTAAACTTCCTGTTTCCTGAAGCATTTATAACTTTTAATACTTTCAAACAATTTCAATATCAACTTATTTCTAAAACAATATTAAAACCCTTTTGCCATATTAAACACTTATAATTCCTTCATTTCAATCTTCAATATTTTTTCAATAATGAAGATTTATTTTTTTAGAAACAGGAAGTCTAAACTTCCTGTTTCCTTCTGAAAAGACTTTGGTAACTTGGTGATATTGAAATAATCTTTCAAAAAATTTTTATTTCTAAAAATTAGAATAATAAACTACAACTTCCATCAAAAAGTAGCTAAACCTCTTCACTATAATTTACTTGTCTTTTAAACAATGTAAATTTATATTTTTAATAGCTGTTTCAAATTCAAAGAACTTTTAATTAATACATCAAATTTAATATTTGAAATAGTATTATTTTATGATGAGCATCATTTTAGCATATGATTGTTATCAGAATTAAGAACTTTTTATGAATTAATCCGTTGACCATTATTATTAAATTTCGTCAATTCGAGTGAATTTTAGCCTATTTGGCTGAAAATTAGTGTCGAGAATCGAAATTTTATTAAAAAACAATCGTTCTCGATAAAATTTTTTATCAAAAATTACTCGAACTGACGTTCTATTCAATTTAATAGACAAAATACACGATAAGTATGAATCTTTAGTTATTGTTACCTTTTTAATTCGGATAACAGTTCTTCTAAATTTACAGTAGCAAATGAAGAAGCACGGTCTGACATTGCATATGGAATGCAAAGATTACCATTATGAATTATTGACCCACAAGAATAAATTACATTGGGTACATAGCCTTCTCTTTCTACTTCGTTAGGAATCATTAAAGGCATTTTTAATCGCCCAATTTCTATTTCAGGATGATCGAATTCAAATAATGAAGCACCCATTACATATTCCCTCATTTGACCCACAGCGTGGGTAATTACAAGCCATCCATCTTTTGTTTCAATGGGAGAGCCACAGTTTCCTACTTGAACAAATTCCCAAGGGTATTTTGGTTTTTGCAATAATTTTGCCTCATTCCATCTATTTAAATCGTTAGAAAAAGAGATATAGTTATTTATCCCATCAATTCTACATAGCATTGCATATTGTCCATTTATTTTCCTTGGAAATAATGCCATTCCTTTATTTCTAGCTACTTCACCATTTATAGGTGTAATTGTAAAATGGTAAAAGTTTTTAGTGGTCATTAATTTTGGTAAAATGGTAATCCCATCATAAGCAGTATAGGTGGCACAGTAGGTTATTTCTCCGTTATCATCGATAAATTTTACAAATCGAGCATCTTCAATTCCATTTTTTTCATTTTCTGAAACAGGAAAAATTACTCTTTCGGAAATATCAGTGTCCAATGAAAATATAATCTCATAATGAGAAGAGGCTAGCCACATAATTTCATCACAAAGTATTTCGCCTGATAGGCATAAATTAAGTTCCTTTTTTGTTTTTTTTACAACTCTCTCCAATTCACCGTATGAAAAATGATCAGGTAATTTAGAAAAAAGTTTGGAAGCAATGTCTTGATCATCTTTATGTAATTCAAAAAGTTTGGAAAAGAAATGATCTTTATTATAAGCATGCCTTTTTATATTTTTTGCTTCATTTAACATTTTTCCAGGTTCCTTAATTTTTAAATTACAGTTTTCATCAAGAATTCCGCTTCTAAAAACAATAGAAGAAATATGTCCCTCTCCTGTAGCTCGAAAGCTTAAAATTACTCTTTTTTCTCCCTTTTGAACCATACTTTGATCGGGGTCTTCTACCATAGATGGATTAAAAAATGCAGCCGATTCAATAGAGTATTCTTTCGTGAAATAGGAGCCAATAAGTGTTTTAAAGACATTACTAATGTCATTTGTATTAATTTTTAACTCCTTTAAAATATGGGATAATTTATAGAAATGATGTTCAAATATTATTGAAATATTTCTATGACGCTTAGAATAACCTCTTAGAATCTTTATTAATTCCTCTTTTGCTTGCTCTTCTGAAAGCTCTAGAATTTTTAGAATAATTTCTTTACTTTTTTCATCACCAGAATAATTAAATCGGGCAATTACTCGGCTAGAATCAGGACTAAAAAAGATGTTTTTTCTATTTACTTTAATTTGCATTAGCCGAAATATTTTAAGTTATAAATGAATAATTATAAAATTATAAAGGCTGCCTAAATAGTTGGCTTTGAATTGAGTTAAACTTCGACTTCGCTCAATAAATAGTTATTAAGCGGTGTCGAAATATAATTTTTTGTTATTCTGGAAATCTGCACTTTGAAATTCTAATATATCCATTTTACACTTAGAATTTACAAGGTATAGATAAGGTTAATAACCAATACAGAATGAGATTTTTAGACCTTTTTATTTAGCCTTCAAAATAATCTTTTAGTGTATACACTAAATTATAATCAATGAAATTTGATTTCAAACAAAATCTATTCATCTAAAATTCCAAAACAAACCTTAGAGTTAACTCTGTATTCACTAATTTTGTTAGCACTCACTTTTACCTGCATTTCTTTAATATAAACAGATTTAATGTTTTTTACAGATTTTGATGCTTCATTTACTACATTTTGTACCGCATCTTCAAAACTTACAGTGGAATTCCCTAAAACTTCTATTACTTTTAAAACTGACATAATATGTTGTTTTTATGATTAATATTGTATGAAGTTAGGATTGGATAATAAGTTTTCAAATGATTTTCATCAATTTTCAATATTTTTTTAATATTACTTTAGAGATTAAAATATTTTAAAATTTCAATACCTAAAAATGGCATTTAAAGTTCGACCTTTTACGGGCATTTCAGTTGGGTCTATTACATAAACATTTCCTTTGTTTAAAAATGTTTGTACTGCGGCTAAGTTAGCAAGTGAGCTATTTTTAATTTCTTTTTTAGTGCCTAATAGTAGCTTTCCGTTTTCTGTATTATACAGTCCAAATTCATCTGAACTTTTATCAACAAATAAGGTTTCTATTTTCCCTGAAATTGCAGCTGGAATAATTTCATTTAATTGATATGACACTTTAGGTGTATGATATAATTCTTGAAATTGAGATAGTTGCAGTTTTTTAGATGTTTCGAAATAAGGTTTTATTAATTTTAAAGAGGCTTTATGCAATTTTGTTTTATTTTTAAATTCTGGATCGCCTTTACAATTAATATTATAAAGATTTGGGTATGAATTTATTTGTTGGTAACTATTAAATACATTATTTGTGCTAGCAATAACTAAAGGAGCTTTTTTATCTTTAATTGCTTTGTTTACAGCTTTGTCAATAATTTTTAAAAAAGCTAAAATTTCTTTTTTGTCATCATCTTTACCTTCACCATGTCCGTGAAATGATCCAGCACTAAATGCGTCTTGTCCGCTTCTAAATTGTAACATCTTTTGTTTGAAATCAAATCCGATAGCTTTTTCTAAAGTATCAGGTGCTAAACTTTTAATATGAAGATTGGTTAAGCCAAATTTGGAGGCCTCATATAATTTTACGTAATCTTGGCTTAATTCCAATAAATAATATTGTTCCTCTTCTTCATAAAGTGGAAGTAATGGAGTTAAATAAAAAGAACTCGCCACTTCTGTTTTGGCTGTGAAAGGAATAGGAAGTGTATAATAATTAAATCCCTTTTTGTCTAAAAAAATTGCTAAGCCTTCAGAAGGATTTCTCCATAATTCTACATTGGAAATTAGTTTTTCAATTGGTTTTAAATATGTAGTTATTTCAGAATTACTTAAATTGTGTTTTTGAAGTGATTTGTTCGCATCCTTAATACATTTTTTTAAGGTTTCTTGCGCTAGGTGCTCATTTTGTTCTTTTCCTTTTTTATGCATAGGAAGATATATGGAAACACAATGCAGAGAATGATTTGTAGCTAAAGTCTCAAAAGTTTTTATTGGTAGCGGGTGAAATTTAGAAGTTTTCATAATTTGTTGTTTTTAAGTTAATAGCCTTACAAAGTTTTTTTAATGAATTAATGAACGTAAACACCTTTTTTTTGTTCGGCTTTGTTGGTATTTTCAATTCCCTTCAGTAAAGCATCAGGATTAAATGAAATACTATCAATACCTGTGTTAACTAGGAATTCGGCAAAATTTGGGAAATCACTTGGTGCTTGTCCACAAAAACCAATTTTAGTGTTTGTTTTATGAGCTTTTTCAATGGCCATTGCAATCATAGTTTTAGCAGCTTTGTCATGTTCATCAAACAAATCGTTCATAAATTCAGAATCTCTATCTACTCCTAATGTAAGCTGTGTTAAATCATTAGAACCGATAGAAAACCCATCAAATATGGAGGCAAAATCTTCGGCTAAAATTACATTACTTGGTATCTCAACCATGGTGTAAACTTCTAATCCATTTTTACCTTGTTCTAGTTCAAAATCAGCCATAATTTTAAGCACTTTTTTTCCTTCTTCAACAGTTCGGCAAAAAGGAATCATTACTTTTAGGTTGTTTAATCCCATAGATTCCCTAACTTTTTTTATAGCCATACATTCCAGTCTAAAACCATCTTTGTATAGTTCGTGGTAATATCTTGATGCACCTCTAAAACCTAACATAGGATTTTCTTCTTTTGGTTCAAATTGTTTACCTCCAATTAAGTTTGCGTATTCATTGGTTTTAAAATCACTCATTCTAACAATTACTTCTTTTGGATAAAAAGCTGCTGTAATTGTTGCTATTCCTTCTGCTAACTTATCTATAAAATAAGTTTCTTTATTTGTCCAACTCTCAGTAAGTTTTTCAATTTTTTCTTTGTCACTTGCATCTTCAAGCTCATTAAATTTTATCAATGCCATAGGGTGAATTTTTACGCTATGGGTGATAATAAATTCCATACGTAATAAACCAACACCGTTATTTGGATAAGCAGCTAATTGAAATGCTTTTTCGGGATCTGCTAAAATTAATTTCATTTCAGTTTTTGGCATTTTTATAGCTGAAAAATCAAGTTTTGTTTTTTTAAAAGAGAGATTGCCTTTATAAATATATCCTGTTTTGCCTTCTGCGCAAGAAATAGTGATTACATGTCCATTGGAAATTGTTTCTGTGGCATCTCCACAGCCAACAACAGCTGGCACTCCTAATTCCCTTGCAACTATAGAAGCATGACTTGTTCGTCCTCCTTTATTTGTAATAATTCCCCCAGATTTTTTAAGTACTGGATCCCAATCGGGAGTAATGGTATTTGTAACAATAATTTCTCCTTCTTTTAATTTAAATGCGTCTTTAGGAGAATTTAAAATCCTAGCTGTTCCAACAATTATTTTAGACCCAACAGCATTTCCAGAACTAATAATTTCACTTTTTTCTAATAATTTATATTCAAAAAAATCTTTTTTAGTTTTTGTATGGTGCACCGTTTCTGGTCTGGCTTGTATAATGAATAATTGATTGTTAATACCATCTTTAGCCCATTCAATATCCATTGCTTTTTTATAGTGTTCTTCAATTATTAGAGCCCATTTAGCAAGTTTTTGTATTTCATCATCGTTTAAAACAAATTGTATTTGTTTGTTTAAAGGTGTATCAAGGTTTAACAAAGAAGAATGACTGTTAGATTCGGCATAAATCATTGTTTTTTCTTTGGAACCCATTTTTTTTTGAATGATTCCTTTTTTACCAAGTTTAAGGGTAGGTTTAAAAACATAAAACTCATCTGGTGTTACAGTGCCTTGAACCATATTTTCACCCAAACCCCAAACCCCTGAGATTAAAATAATGTTTTCAAATCCAGATTCGGGTTCTAAAGTAAACCCGACACCAGAGCAACCAATATCCGAGCGAACCATTTTTTGAACACCTACGGATATAGCAATATCACTATGAATAAATCCCTTGTCTTCTCTATATTTAATAGCTCTGTTGGTGTATAAGGATGCAAAACAATTTTTAATAGCAATGAGTAAGTTTTTTTCACCTAAAATATTAAGGAAAGATTCATGCTGACCGGCAAAACTAGCTTCAGGAAGGTCTTCTGCTGTTGCGCTACTTCTTACTGCAACTTCAAAATAGTTGCCATTGCATAAATTTTTATAAGCATCAATAATGGATTTTGAAAATTGATTTGAAAAAGATGCATTTAAAATTAAGTCTCTTGCTTGTTTACCAATTTTGTTTAAATTGGAATAATTATTTCTGTTTAATTTGCTTAAAACATTGTTAAGTGGAATCTGTAAATTATTTTCGTTTAAAAATGTATTAAAGGCATATGATGTTGTAGCAAACCCATTGGGAACCGAAATACCTTCGTGAATCAGTTCGTTATACATTTCACCTAATGAAGCATTTTTACCTCCAACAAGTGCTACATCATTTATTCCTATTTCATTAAATTTTTTTATAAATGTTTTCATTTTTTACTTGTGTTTGCGACTATAATTAAATTCGTTAAAACTTATTAAAGGTACATCGCTTTGATCTTTCATTTTTTTAACTAAATCGGAATGAAATAATTTATTAACAAGACCTTTTTTCTTTCGTTCTAGCATAGCAACCCAATCGGCATTTTTTTCGGTTAAATATATTTTTAGAAAATTAAATACATCATCCGAGTAAAATAAGGCGTATTCAATATTTTTATAACTTACTTTTTGTTCTAACATTTCCTTAAACCATTGCATTTGTTCTTCTGCATTGTTTTCTTTTTTAGTAGAAACATGAATTATTTTTATTTTGGTATTAAATTTTTTTGTTATTTCTACAATTCTGTAAATTGCACTAATATCTTCCTGTTCAAAATCGGATGCATAAACAATTGTATCAATATTATTGAAAACGGCTTTTTCTGGTATTGCTAAAACTGGACAAGGAGCTTTTTCAATAAGTATTTTTGTGGTATTTCCCATTAAGAAATCTTTTAGATCGCTTTTTCCTTTCATTCCAGTAATTATTAAGGAAGCATATAATTCATCGGTTTTGGATATAATACCGTTAACAACAGAACTGTTTTCAATAGCTTCAATATGAATTTTTTTTTCAAGAAAATTACTTCCTAAATGGTCAATACATAATTGTTTAATTTTGAGTACTTTTTGTGTTTTTAATTCTTTTTTTGAAAAAGGATAAGGTTCATTTAAATTAGAACTTAATCTATTAGCATCAAAGATGTTTACTACCCATAAGCTAGCATTTATTTTTTCACTAAATGCGTAGGCATATTTTAATGCGGTAATAGCATTTTTAGAAAAATCCGTTGCGTGTATTATCGTTTTCATAAAAGATTAATTTTAATTGCTATATCAAGTTTGTTAAAGTTAAAAATCAATGTTTTTGCAGTAAATGATATTTCTCACAATAAAGTAATTTATGGGTGATTGTAATCATTTTTTTCAACAGATGTCTTTTATAAATTTATATGTAATTATTAGCCAATCAACTGTTTACTTTTTGTGTTGTTGTAAATAAAATAGTTGCTTCGATACAAGCTAAGCCCCATAAAAGGGTTTAAATGTATTTATTGATTCTTTGTTTTTGGTTAAGACTACGTTCTAAAAGTGATTTTTTTTTAATTAAAATAGCTTTGTATTATGAAAAAGTGGAGATGGGTTATATTAGGAGGTGTATGTATTTCAGCACTTATATATTTCAATGTTAAGCCAACTTTAAAGGTTAAGAATTTAGAGTTTACATATACCATTTTGGAAAAAGGAAATATAGAATCGATTGTATCTAGTACTGGTACTTTAGAAGCTATAATTACTGTTGAAGTGGGAACGCAAATTTCAGGAACCATTAAAAAAATATATGTAGATTATAATGATAATGTTATTGCAGGTCAACTTTTGGCTGAAATGGATTTAAGATTGTTGAATACAAATTTAAATAACGCACTTGCCAATTTAGCAGTATGTACATCCCAACTCAATCACGCCAATGATCAATTCAACCGTGATAAAAGATTATTTGAACGGGGAGTTATTTCAGAATTAGAGTATCAAAATTCAAAATACAATTTTGAACAAGCAGAAAGTGTTAAAAAGGCAGCATTGGCAACAGTAAAAAATATTCAAGTTTCTATAAGCTTTGCACACATACGTTCTCCAATTAATGGCACAATAACCAAAAGAAGTGTTGAAGAAGGACAGACTGTTGCTGCGTCTTTTGCAACTCCAACAATGTTTATTATTGCTGAAGACTTATCTAAAATGCAAATTTTAGCAGATGTGGACGAGAGTGATATAGGATACATTAATAATGGTATGAAAGCTCGTTTTACGGTGCAAACCTATCCAAAAAAAGAGTTTTATGGGCAAGTAAGTCAAATTAGAATGCAACCGATAAAAATTAATAATGTAGTTAATTACCAGGTAGTTATTGATGTTGATAATAAAGAGAAATTACTACTTCCAGGAATGACAGCAAGTATAGAGTTTATTGTAAATGTAGCCAATAACGTACTACTTATTAATAATTCGGCTTTACGATTTAGGCCAAATGAAGCTATGCTAAATGAAATGAAACCAATTTTAATTGCCAAAGGAAAAGCATTTTTACCAGATTCTATTCAACAAGATTTTATAGCAGGAATTAAGAATGAAGAATTGTATTTGTCTGCAAATTTCAAAAAAAAATTACCTACAAAAATTGATGGAATTTTTATGAAAAATGAAAAAGGGAAATTGGAATTTAAATTTATAGAAATTGGTATGAAAACAGGATTGCAGTCTGAAATAAAAAGCTTTTTAGATAGTATAACATTAGATGAAGGAACAAAAGTAATTAATGGTATAAAATCAAAATAATGATACCTAAAAAAGTCATAGAAACAAAAAAATTAAGTCGTGTTTTTAAAAATGGCGAAATTGAAGTAAATGCACTTACCAATGTAAATATTTCAATAGAAGAGGGTGAGTTTGTAGCTATTATGGGAGCTTCAGGGTCGGGAAAATCTACGCTGTTAAACATTTTAGGTTGTTTAGATAAACCCACTTCTGGAGAGTACTATTTGGATGGAATTCATGTAAATAACTTAAATAAAAATGAATTGGCAGCGGTTAGAAACCAAAAAATTGGATTCATTTTTCAAAATTACAATTTATTATCTCGCACTTCAGCTATCGAAAATGTTGAATTGCCATTAGTTTACAATAGAACAGGAAAGTTTACCAACTCCAAACAATTAGCAAAAAAAGCGTTAGAACAAGTTGGTTTAAAAAATAGAATTTATCATAAAACAAATGAACTTTCGGGAGGAGAGCAACAGCGCGTAGCTATTGCTAGAGCCTTGGTAAATGATCCAGCACTTATTCTATCAGACGAAGCCACAGGAAATTTAGATAGTAAAACGAGTATTGATGTGGCCGATTTATTTGTGAGGTTAAACAATAAAGGAAAAACTATTTTAATGATTACTCATGAACCAGATATTGCACAGTTTGCAAAACGCATTATTTATTTAAGAGATGGATCTGTGTTAACAGATGAGTTTATAAAAAATAGAAGCACCAAAGAAAGTGCTTTAAAAGAATTAGAATTAACAACATAATTATTAGCAAGGATGCAACAGTTTTTTAAAACATTTAAGGTAGCCTTTCAAGCAATTAATAAAAATAGATCACGTAGTTTACTTACTGTGTTAGGAATAATTATTGGGGTTGCCGCTGTAATTATGACAATTTCTGCAGGTGAAGGTGCAACCTTAGAGGTTCAGAAACAAATATCGGGTTTAGGAACAAATTTATTAATGATTTATACGAAAACGGAGCATAGAGCTGGTGCTCATGTTAGAATGGGTAAACCAATAAATAAAAAAGACTTTGATATGTTGCAAAATAACTCCGTTTGGATTTCAAAATTATCACCTTTAATTGTAGATGTAGCTCAAGCAATTGGCCCTAATGGCTATAAGTCCATAGCAATTTATGGAGTGTCCGATCAATATTTTGACATTTTGAGTAGAGATTTAGCATCAGGTGAGTTTTTTAAAGAAGAGGAAGTAAAAACAGCAGGTAAAGTGTGTGTAATAGGAAAAACATTGAAAGATGAATTATTTTCAGATTTAGATCCTATTGGTCGAAAAATTAGAATAGATAAAATTCCATTTACAGTAGTTGGATTGCTAAAAGAAGAAGGTAAAGGAGCAATGGGACAGGATCAAGACGATATTATTTTGGCACCATATACCACCATTCAAAATAGATTACACGGCCATAGAAGAGGATATGATATTATTATGGCAAGCGCCATAAATGAAAACCATATTATTGATGCCGAAATTGAAGCTACAGAATTAATGCGTGAATCCCACAAGATTTTAGAAGGTGAAGAAGATGATTTTGAAATTACAACTCAAATAGAATTACAAGAAATAACAGGGAATGTTACTGGTATTTTAACAATTTTATTAGGTGCAATTGCAAGTATTTCTTTAATAGTTGGTGGTATTGGTATTATGAATATAATGTTGGTTTCGGTAACTGAAAGAACTCGTGAAATAGGAACTCGATTAGCCATAGGAGCAAGAGAGAGTGACATTTTAACCCAGTTTTTAATTGAAGCAATAGTATTGAGTTTAGCCGGTGGTGTTTTAGGAGTTGTTTTAGGTATTGCTGGCAATCAAATAATATATAAAATCACCAATTTTTTAATCCCAACAGCTCCGTATTCTATTTTAATTGGTTTTGGTTTTGCCGCATTGGTGGGCATTGCATTTGGGTATTTTCCAGCTAGTAAAGCAGCAAAATTAAATCCCATTGATGCTTTGCGATATGAATAATAAAGGTAGTTAACATTAAATAATATTCAATTCTTATGAAATATTTACAGAAAACACTTAAAGAAATAACCGAATTAACTTTTGAAATTGAAAAAAAGTATCCAGAATTATACCAGTTTTTAGAAGAGAATCCATTAACAATTCCTTCGGAGAATCACCCAGAAATTAGTGAAAAAGTAATGCAGGATTATTTAGAAAGTTTAAAACAATTATTATCGCATTATTTAAAAACGCATTCAATTAAATAAATATTATGGGAGAAATAGCAACATCAGAACGACAGATTACCTTGTTTTATAACTCAAAATCTGTGAGAGCAAAAAAAGCGTTGGCATATGCAAAATCCGAGGGTTTACCCATTCAAGAAATAGATATTTTAAAAACCACTTTAACAGGAACCCAAATTGCAGAATTGGCAGATCGATTGCATATAGAAATTAAAGATTTGGTAAATCAAGAACATCCCTCATATTCCTCAAAATTTAAACATTATGAATTTTCTTCAGAAGATTGGATTAAAATGATAAAACATAATCCAAGTATTATGAAGCAGCCAATTGCATTGAGAGGAGAAAAAACAATTTTGGTTGAAACTCCTACAGATATCATTAAAATATAATTTGAAAAAGTAAAATTGAAACTAAAATGGTAAAAGATTATTGCAAACACATTCGAGATTTGGAAAAATCATATGAAAAATTAGAGCATTATATTCCTTCAATAATGGAAGAAGTTGAAAAACTTCGTGTTGATAGTACAACTGAAGGAATTCTTAAATCTAAAACGAAGAATTTAATTGCTTTAGGTATTGCTATTTCAAAAGGAATCAAACAAAATATAGCTTTTCATGTGTATAAGGCTCTTGAATCTGGAGCTAGTTCTTTAGAAATTTATGAAACTATTGGGGTTGCAATTTATATGGGTGGTACAGAAAGTATTATTTATGGTTGTGAAGCAGTAGAGGCATTAAATCAATTTATAGTTTTAGAAAAGAATGAAAAATGATAAAAAAACATATAATTCGAAATTTTTAGAAGAAAAAAAGCAGCAGCCATCTTTATATCCAAAAGGTTTTAAACTTTATTGGTTGTACTTGCTATTTTTAATATTTATGATTATTTATATGTTTTTTGGAAAAACATTCAATACAAAAGAAATTGGATGGTTAGAGTTTGAGCAAACAATGTTAAGTACTCATGATGTTGAAAAAATTATAGTTGTTAATAAAGAGGTTGCTCAAATATTTATTAAAAGTGAAAAATTGAATACCCCCAAATATCAAAAAATTCCAAAAGGTAAATTTATTTCAAGTTCAACTCCACATTATATAATTTCAATTGGTTCTATTGATAATTTTGAAAATAAATTACAGCAAGCTCAAAAAGAATTTACACCGTCTGAACTTGTTGATGTTCGCTATATAAACAAAATTAGTTGGTGGAGTACGTTTGTTTGGATCCTTCCGTTTGGACTCCTAATTTTATTTTGGATGTATCTGTTTCGTGGTATGGGAAAAACAACTATGGGAGGTTCAGTTTTTAACTTTGGTAAATCAACTGCAAAATTGCAGGACAAGGATACTAAAAGTACCGTAACTTTTAAAGACGTAGCAGGTTTAAAAGAAGCTAAAAAAGAGGTAGAAGAAATAGTTGACTTTTTAAAAAATCCAGCTACTTATACCAAGCTTGGAGCAAAAATTCCTAAAGGTGTTATGTTGGTAGGTCCTACCGGAACGGGTAAAACATTAATGGCTAAGGCAGTTGCAGGAGAAGCAAATGTTCCTTTTTTTTCATTATCTGGTTCCGAGTTTGTTGAAATGTTTGTGGGTGTTGGTGCTTCTAGGGTTAGAGATTTATTTAAACAAGCAAAGCAAAAAGCACCAAGTATTATTTTTATTGATGAAATTGATGCCGTTGGTCGTTCTCGTAGCAAATTAAATTCCTTTCAATCTAATGACGAAAGGGAAAATACCTTAAATCAGCTTTTAACCGAACTTGATGGTTTTGGAACCAATACGGGTGTTATTGTTTTGGCAGCAACAAATAGGGCCGATATTTTAGATAAAGCCTTATTGCGACCTGGAAGATTTGATCGTCATATTTATTTAGAATTACCAAATAAACAAGAGCGAATAGAAATTTATGAGGTTCATTTAAAACCTATAAAAAAAGCAAAAGATGTTGATGTTCAATTGTTAGCTTCTTTAAGTCCTGGGTTTTCTGGAGCTGATATAGCCAATATATGTAATGAAGCAGCTTTAATAGCCGCACGTAAAAAACAGGATGAGGTTTTTCAAAAAGATTTTATGGAAGCAAGAGATCGTGTTGTTGGTGGTTTGGAACGGAGAAGTAAAATTATTTCACCAAAAGAAAAGAAAATTGTAGCGTATCATGAAGCAGGCCATGCCGTAGCGAGTTGGTATTTAAAAAATGTAGATTCACTTGTAAAAGTATCAATTATTCCTAGAGGTAAATCTTTGGGAGGAGCTTGGTACCTTCCAGAAGAGCACCAAATTATTACCAAATCACAATTCTTGGATCAGCTCTGTGCTTCTTTAGGAGGAAGAGCGGCTGAAGAAATTATTTTTAACGAAGCTTCTTCGGGTGGATTAGACGATTTGGAAAAAGTAACAAAACAGGCCTATACCATGGTGGCTTATTATGGTTTAAATACTAAAATTGGCCCAATGAGTTTCTATGATTCTACAGGCGAAAATGAACGTTATTTAGGAAAGCCATATAGCGAAAAAATGGCAGAACTAATTGATATTGAAGTACAAAATTTAATTAGTTTAAGTTATAATAATGTGTCTAAATTATTGATAAACCACCAACAGGAACTTGAAGACCTTGCAAATTTATTATTAAAGAAAGAAGTGGTTTACTTAGAAGATCTTGAACAAATATTAGGTAAAAGAATTAAAGAAATAACTTTAAATAAAGAAGATTAAGTAAGGAAATTAATAACTTAAAAATTAAATATTATGAAAAATGAACTTATTTTTAACTCAGACCTACATTTTGAACATAAACTATGGAGACGTGAACTTTTCTTTTGGGAAGATGAAATTAAATCCTTTAAAATCAGGTTGGATACACTTGTGAAACGCTGGAATGATAAAGAAATGCTAGCGCAATTAGAACACTATCAAAATCAATTTATAATTCAAGAAAATGCTATTGATAAATTACAAGATCATATCAATGTCCACGAAACAATTATTGCAAAATCCAGTAAGGAAGGAAAAGAAGTGCTAGACATTAGTTTAGTAAATGTGCATGTAGAATTTAGAAATAAAATGGAACTTCAACGACATATATATGAAGGTTTGAAAGATGAATTTTTTAAGTTTTTGACTAATTATATGTAATGGAATAACTGATTTATAAAAGGAAAATAAACAAATAAGCATATTTCTGTCTTTTGTAAATAATTATGTGGCCGCCCTGATAATTATCATGTTATTAAATGGATAATATCATTTTTATTTGATAAACAAATTGGTTATTTTACGTTGTAATTAAAAAACTTCACCCTTTTCACCCGTTTCGCCCTTATTTTTTCATATTTCATTAAAACATAAAACAAATGAAGATGAAAGGAAAAAAATACTTTTAAGGCTAGTTGTACTTTCTATGGCAGTTATTTTTTCAAACTGTAGTGAAGAAAGTATGCTATGGTGAATAGAAAATTACTTTCTAAACAACCTTATTTTTAGATAGTAAAATATTAAATAAACAAGTTAATTTAAAAAATTTATAATATGAAAAAAATATCAATTTTATTAATTTTTATGGTTTTTGGAACCATAGTAATGATGGCACAAGACAAAGATCAAATTAAAGATCGGGATAGAGACAGGGACCGTATTATGGTTGTTGATGGAGATGTTCTTCAAATAAGAGACCGCGATCAAGTTAGATTACGCGATAAAATTACATTGAATGATGGTACAGTTTTAAGTCCGAATGGTGCTTATGTAACAAAAGATCAAGTACGGTTGCGTTTAAAAGATGGATCTTGTATAGATAATGATGGTATTTATTATAGAAATGAATATCAATATCGTTATAAAGTACAACAAGAGAATAAAGGATTGTCGGAAGCACAAATTCAATCCCGAAATCAAAATCGCTTTATGTTTACAATGATTAATGGTGAGATGTACCAAATTAAAAATCAGTCTCAAGAAAAACTTCAAAATCAATTGAAGTTAGGAGATGGTAGTATCGTAAATCCAGATGGAACTTATCAAGAACGTAATAAAGAACGCACTAGGCTTAAAAATGGAGAATGCTTAAATATGGATGGTAAAATGTATAAAAATGCATACGTATACCGTAAAATGTATGTTAAAAAGAACATAAATATTAATAAAAACATACCTAAAAAAAGTGTTCAAAAGAAAAGTAATAAAAAAGCAGGTTATTAGAATGAACAAAAAGAGCTATCTGAAAAGTATTAAAACTCGGTATTATATATTAATAACTGAGCTTAGTTAAAATTTATGTAGATGAATACTTAACTTTTCAGATAGTATCTTTTAATAAAACTTAAATTAAATAAAATGGAAGCTCCAAAAATAAAACTAATAATTATTTGGGTTTTTATATTATTAGGAGGTAACATATTGGGCCAAAATATTGAAACTAATTCTAAATTAAATAAAAATACAAACTCGTATTTCTCATTATATTTAAATTACAGCAACGATTATGTTTTTATGGGACGAAAAGATTCTATTACTGCGCCTTATTTATATTTTATAGCAGAATACCAACATAAATCGGGCTTTTATGCCAACGGGTCTGTTTCCTATCTTACAAAAGATGAAGAAAGTAGAGTAGATTTATTTTTATTTGATTTGGGATATAATTTTACCGTAGATAATTTTTTTGGAGATTTTTCAGTTACAAAATATTTTTTTAATGAAAATAGTTATAATGTACTTTCGGAAGTAGATATAAATGTTTCGGCTTTGGCTAATATTGATTTTAAGATTGTTAATTTAATGCTAACTGCAAGTACTTATTTAGGAGAAAGTAGTAGTGATGCAGATTTCTTTTTATTTTCAGAAATAAGTCATGACTTTGTAACAAACAATAAAAAATTTCAATTTTCACCAACAGCAGGAATTTATTTTGGATCCCAAAATTTTTATGAAGCATATTACGTAAATAATCGTTACGGTAATGGGGGAAGACCTAAATTAAAAGGTAAAAATGGTTCTGGAAATAGTAATAATAATGGAGATAAAATTGAATCTGGGTTTGAAACTATAGATACAGAAGGTGCACAGGTAACATCAGAATTAGTTATTAAGGAAAGTGAAAATTTTAATTTGATGGCTGCCGAATTTAGTTTACCAATGTGGTATATCCATAATTCGCTTACAATTTCATTGAAGCCTTCCTTGGTTTTTCCATTTAATAAAGCAACTATTTTTGTAGATGATATTATTGTTAAAGAGGATATAAAAGAAACTTTTTATTGGATGCTAGGGTGTAGTTATAAGTTTAATTAACACAATGTACATATTAGCTATATATCATTTCAATAAGTATTATTTATTTTAGGATAGCCCATTTTAGACTAATTTATGCAGTATTTCTATTACTTCGTTATCACTAACTTGGTTAAAATCTTTATAAAATTGCCCTACAGCTTTAAAATTAACTGGAGTTAATAAACAAATAATATTGGTTACTGTTGTGGATTCTTTAATTCTTCTAATTGCATTTGTTGGTGCAACAGGCAAAGCCACAATAATTTCGGAAGGTTTTTCTCTTTCAATAAGTTGAATGCTTGATATTAATGTATTTCCAGTAGCAACACCATCATCAACTACAATTATTGTTTTATTATTAAAGGTTTTGGGTTTAGAATTTCCATAATACCATTGGTATCTATTTTGCAATAAGTCTCTAATACGTTGTGTTTCTTTATCAATATATAATTTGGATACACCCTTAATATTATTAGTAATAATACTGTTTTTTAAAGTTATTGCCCCAATGGCATATTCTTTATTTAATGGATGTCCAATTTTTTTTGACAAAACAATTTCTAAAGGTGCGTTTAATTTTTTAGCGATTGCAGCACCAACAGGAACACCACCTCTTGGAATAGCAACAATTATAACGTTTTTATTATTGCTATAACTCATTAGCTCTTTAGCAAGTAGGTTTCCCGCCTCTGTTCTATTTGTAAACATAATTATTTATTTAAATAGTTATTGAACCATTGACTACTTAGATTTGCTACTATTTCTAATTTTCCAGGTTCAGAAAATAAATGTGAAGCACCATTAACAATTTTAAGTTCGCAAATTCCACCAATTTTTGCCTTAGCTTGTTTGTTTAAATTAATTACAATACCATCATTACCACCAACAATTAAAAGACTAGGTATTTTTATATTACTTAAAATATCTGATGCCAGATCTGGTCTGCCTCCTCTAGAAACTATGGCCTTTACAGTTTTATTCAGCTTTGCAGCAGCATTAAATGCAGATGCTGCACCTGTACTTGCTCCAAAATAACCAATTGGTATTTGTTTATTTTGGTAGTAGTTTTGAACCCATTTGGTAACTTTTATTAGTCGTGTAGTAAGCAATTCAATATTAAACCTATTTTCGTAAATAGTATCTTCTTCTGGGGTTAACAAATCAAAAAGTAAACTTGAAAACCTTTTTTTTAATAGAATATCAGCTACATAATTATTTCTTACACTTAATCTGCTGCTTCCGCTTCCATGAGAAAATATTATAATTCCTTTTTCTTCATTAGCCAATCTTAAATTGCCTTTTAATATAACAGTATCTAGTTTTATATCAACTTCTTTATAAGTTTTTTTGATGGTGTTCATAATTATATATTTAAATTAAATATTCTTCAAAAATTAAAGATTTTAATTCTTTAGGAAGTTCTGTTCTAATATCTTTAAGCTCTCCATGTGAAACGTATTTTCGCAAAACTAAAAATGTTGTTTTAATGTGTTTTATAGAATTTTCATCTGAACCAAAATCATTTTCAGACGTAACACCATCAAACCTATGTATTAGGTCAATAAATTCAATTATGTTTTTAACTCGTTGTTTTTTCTGGGAAGACCATCCGTTTACATAAACAGCTTTTAAAAACATAGGTAATTGAGCTATAAATTGTAGCGATTCTTCTGTTGAAATTACCTCCCTTAAACCATGTAAAATAGAGGATAGAATACGACCAGCTTTATCTTTATCTTTAATATTTAACTTTTCAGAATATTCTTTCATAAAAGCGTTTGCGTCAAGTGCGAATTGGTTGAAATTTAGTGACATGAGTTTATTTTTTTAAGTTAATTTTATAATTTTGGAAGAAATAATATTTCTTTGAAATGAAATTGCTTATAAATTAAGATGATTATATTTTTTTTCAAAATTGAAATGATTTGGTGTATTAAAGCTATTAATACTAACTTTTTTTTAAAATGATTTTACTCAGTTTATCAATAAATTAAGTTGTTGAAAAGAAATATATACTAGAAACATTACATAATAGTTTGATATAAATCATTTTAAGATGTTTATAAATTTACTTAATTACAGATGAATTAAATAAACTGTATTATGGATTCAACAGTTTCTTATAAGGCGTTTGAAATAAACAAGAGTTATAGAGATATTATTAATGACTCTATAATTTGGATTTCAGATTTTAATTTTATTAATAAAGAGTTGCTTTTTTTAAAAGCAATAGTAAAATCGAACTCATTTAAATCATCAATTCCAAATTTATTTGAAAGACTTCAATTATTAATAAAAGATATTGATTTGTTAGTTGAGAATAACAATGTTATTAAAGAAAAAGTTGAAAAGTATAAGCTGAAAGTAACCAATATTTTAAATAATAATGTTTTTAGTTTTGGTGAGGATTTGTTAGAGAATTATGAAGATATTGAAAAAGAAATTTTTGAGTTTAATAAAAAGTATAAAAATTTTAAGGCTTATCTATATGAATTTTTAATTGAAATTATTTAAGCTTTTTGATTTTTTTGGCTCAAGGTTTTGTTTAAGAATCTAAAATATAAAAATACTTTAATATTTATAGATATTGCTATTTAATAGAGTGTTTTTAATTTTTTAATTAAAAACTTAAAATATAATTAAACACTTATCTAGTTATAGTTTTATATTATTTTTGAGGAATGAAAAAAATAAAAGTTACATTCCTTTTTTTATGTGTAGTTTATTTAGCTCAAGCATCAAGTATTAATGATGCTTTAGATTTAAATTTCTCAATACAAATAGATACGGACTCTTTAGATTATCATATTAAAAATATGAAAAACATGAGTTTAACTGCTGACCGTGGTTTAATGCACGCCAATAAGGCTCTAAGATTGGCAAAAAAGAAAGAACTAATATTAGAACAAAAGGAAATTATAGGTTATAAGACTTACTTTTTTGTGAATTTAAAAAAATATGATAGTGTTATCCATACTTCCAAGAAATATTTAAAATTTTTGAAAAAGGATAATATTAAAGGCTTGGCAAAACAATATTCGATATTAGGCTATTATTATAATGCCAATTCACAAAGGGATAGTGCCTATTATTGTTATAATTATTCAAATGAAATGTATGAAGCTTTAAAAGATAGTGCTAAGACAGGTGAAAATTTAACTCGTATGGCAATTATTCAGGCAGAATTGGGAGATTATGACGGGAGTGATGATACAGCACTAAAAGCAATAGAATATATAGATAAAAACAACAATAGATATTTGACTACTTTGTACAATTGTTTAGCCATAAATTCTAAAAACCAGAAAGATTATAAAGAATCAATATATTGGAATACTAAATCATTAAGCATAGCAACAACAAGACTTGATTCAATTAGTATATTATATAATAAGGCGCTTGCACTACGTTATTTAGAAAAGTATGATGAAAGTATCAATTTATTTAAGGAATTATTAAATGAGCCCAAATTGAATGAAAGACCTAGAACTAAGGCTAAAATTATTGATAATAATGCTTATACAATTTGGTTGCAAAATAATAAGTCAAATGTACTTTCAGATTTTTTAACAGCAAAAAACATAAGACAAAAAGAAAAAGATAGTTTTGGACTTATTGCTAGTTATGCTCACATTTCTGATTTTTATAAACAAAAAAACAAGAAAAAAGCCATAAATAATGCTCAAAAGATGTACAATTTGGCTTGTCGCCAAAAAAGCCCAAGAGATCAACTGGAAGCACTTCAAAAACTTATTAATCTTGAAAACCCCTTAAAGGTTAAAGAATACTACACATCATATATTAGAATTAACGACAGTATAAACAATTCTGAAAAACAAGCTAAGAATAAATTTGCAAAGTTAAAATACGATAGCGAGAAAAATCGTGAAGATAATTTGAAGCTAAAAATAGCTAATTCAAAAAAAGAAGTGGATCTACAGAAAGAAAAAACTCAAAATATAATTGGAGCTGTTACTACTGGTTTAATTTTATTAGGATTTACAGGCTTCGGATTTTACCGTAAACAAAAGCATAAACTAGAGAAAAGGGAAGAAGTTTATAAAACGGAAACTAAAATTGCGAAAAAAATTCATGATGAAGTTGCTAATAATGTAGTAAACATTATGAACAAAATTCAATATACAAATGAGCCAAAAGAAATATTGTTGGATGATCTTCAAAAAGTTTATTTGCTTACAAGAGATATATCACATCAAAATAATATAATTGAAACAGGAAAAGGGTTTGTTAATTCATTAAAAAACCTTCTTACAAATTTCAATACAAATAGCACAAAAATTATATTAAAAAATATTAATAAAGTGGGGTTGGAAAGTTTATCAGAAACTTTCCAAATTGAAGTTTATAGGGTGCTTCAAGAGTTAATGATAAATATGCAAAAACATAGTAAAGCTAAATTTGTAGCCTTATCTTTTGAAAAAGAAAAAAATACAATTAACATAAAATACTCGGATAATGGAGTAGGAGTTGACTTAAATAACCTAAAAAATAAAAATGGACTTATAAATGTGGAAACCCGTATAAATTCAATTGGAGGTTTTGTTACTTTTGAATCGTCCTATAATAATGGTTTTAAAGCATCCATAAAATTTAAAGGGTAGTATTTATGTTTAAGAAAATATTAATAGCAGAAGACATGGACTTTATCAACTTTGGTGTAAAGTCTGAATTAGAGAAATTAGGAATTGAAAAAATTGAATATGTTCAGTATTGCGATGAAGCATTGTTGAAATTAAAAAGTGCTACATTAAATAATGATCCATACGATTTGTTAATTAGTGATTTATCATTTGAACAAAATGGTAATGAACAAAAAATTACAGGAGGGGAAGATTTAGTAAAAAAAGTAAGAATTGATTTTCCCAATTTAAAAATTGCAGTTTTTTCGGTAGAAGATAAACCGTTTACAATTCAAACTTTACTTAATCAATACAATGTAAATGCCTATGTTTGGAAAGGTAGAGATGGTTTAAGTGATCTTAAAAAAGCCTTAAAAATAATTTTTTCTTCCAATGAAAGTTTTATTTCGCCTTCAGTTGCCAATGCTTTGTCTAATAATAATTCTATTGAAATTTCAGAATACGATATTTTTATAATTGAGTGTTTATCTCAAGGATTACTTCAGGGACAAATTAGTGAAAAATTAAAAGATTTAAATTGGAGTCCGTCTAGTGTAAGTGCTGTTGAAAAGCGATTAAAGTTTTTAAAAGAGCATTTTAATGCTAATAATCCAGCTCATTTAGTTGCTATATCAAAAGATTTAGGACTTATATAAAGTTGCTGTAGGGAAATTTTAAGAAAAAGATAATGAAGATCTTACAAAAGTTGTAAGGTCTTTTTTTGCTTTTTAATAAGCGCAAAATATTTGGCAGAGAATTATTAATGGCAGGTTCAACGGTTTTGTGCCAAAAATTAGTAGTAATTTTGTCGGTTAATAAAAGCCCAACAACTCTGGCACCATAATATCCAGTTTTTTTCCAATCATTTGAAAACTCATTTCCCAAATAAACAAAATCTTTGGGGATAGTATTAAAGCTTGTTTTTAAAACGTGCCCCGCTGTTTGAAAATGATTTTTTTTACGATCAATATTTTGAGAAAAAATTAAATTGGATAATAAAAATAGGAGTAAACAATATTTTTTCATAAGCTAAATTTTTCGATAAAAATAATACGTATACATTAATAAAACAACAAGTTACAAGTTTATGTTTTTTATTTTTTTTAATCTCCAAATAGATGAGTTTCATAAAATAGTAAGCCCTTATTTTTTTGTGAAGTAAGTTTTAAAGTCATTCCAAAAATTTAGGAAAGTTTTATTGAAAAAAGGGTAGCTATTTACTTTTCAAAAGTAAGAGTTTTCAAAAAATACTTTTATCCATTGCGGAAAACCGTAAGGTTATATTTTTTTATGATGGTAATTTTGAAGTAACAAAACTTTAAATAATAGCATAAATGAAAAATTTTAAAATTGTAGGTATTTTATTAATAACCATTTTAATATCTAGTTGTTCCTCTATGTCATCTATTAGTAATGGTGGTTATAGTGATGTTTCATTAAATAAGAATTCAAATGAATATGAATTAAAAAGACTTCATCCAATTTCAGTTGAAGGACGAGCGCTTTTTGGAATACCAATGAAGGCAAAAAAGAAAAGAGGAGTAGTTGTAAGATTTAATGGAATTGAATTAGGCAAGTCAAATCAGTTTTTACCAATTTTAACTATGATTGGCTATACATTTGGTACAGGTGTATTAATTAATGATATTGTAGGAGTTGAAAATGATTGGGGTAGCAATAATTTTGGTGAAGATAAATTAGGGTTGCCTTTAGCTTCTGTAGCGGTATTACCCGTTGCAGCTATTTTGAATAATTTAACTTGGAGTGGAGCTGCGATGCAAAACGCATCATGGAATTTAAATAGTCGTCTAGTTGAAGAAAATCCAGATGTTGATATATTTTTAAATCCTAAATATGAAGTGGAATATAGTCAAGGGCTATTTTCTCAAAAAGCCAAAGTAACTGCAAAAGTTATGGGTGCTACAATTAAAACGGATTGATAGTAGAAGGAAGTTGTAAATTTGAAAAAGAGTTGTCAAAACCTTACGGAAAGCCGTAAGGTTTTGTTTTTTTATGACGGTACTTTTAAGGTTATAAAAGTTTAAATAGAAGTGACTGAAAAATTCTTAAAATAAAATATGGAAAATTCAGAATGGTTAATTTATTTTCTAAAAAAGGAACTTTTTATTTGGGTAGCATAAAATAGAGAATTTTTAAATTTTGATAAACCTATTTCAGATATTATTATGTTAATACATAAGAGTAATTGAAATAGGTTTCTTAATTTTAAGAGTTGAACAAAGCCAAAATTAGAAAAGTTGAGATAGAGAAATTGGCTGCTATTATTTCATTTAAGAAAATTAAAACTAGTTTTATGTAATTATGAAAAAAATAGGTAAATGTGGAAGTTGTAATTTTGATTTATTAAAGTGTGATAATTGTGGTACATCAGGATGTTCAAATAAAGGTTGTTCTAATTTCAATTGGAAAGATGTGCATTCTTTTTTAAGAAAAGCTAGTTGTTTAATATGTAAGAAAAATTAGTTTAATTTTATAATATGAACTACGATATAATTGGTGATATACACGGTCATGCAGATGAGTTAGAAAAGCTTCTTCAAAAGTTAGGATATAATTTATTGAATGGAATTTATGAACATTCTGAACAAAGAAAAGTACTATTTTTAGGAGATTATATTGATCGTGGACCTAAAATTAGAGAAACATTACATATTGTAAAAAATATGTGTGATACTGGAAATGCAGAAGCTATTATGGGAAATCATGAGTTTAATGCGGTTTGTTTTCATACTACTGATAAAAAAAACGGGGGCTATTATAGGAAACATACATTTACAGAAATCAATCAGCATTTTGAAACACTAAAGCAATTTAAAGATTTTAGTGAAGAGTGGAAAGATCTTTTTCTTCCTTGGTTTAAGAAATTACCATTATTTATTGAAAAGGATAATTTTAGAGCTGTGCATGCATGTTGGGATGATAAACATATTAATTGGCTTAAAAACAACTTTAAAGGAAAATTAACCAACGATTTCCTTGCTAATTTTAATAAAAATAAATCAATTGAAAATGTAGTAATTGAAGAAACTTTAAAAGGAAAAGAAATTAACTTAAGCAACGGACATACATTTTTTGATAAAGATGGAGTTGAAAGAAAAGAATGCAGAGTAAAATGGTGGCAGCCCATAGAAAAAAGAGTAAAAAATAGTGATATTTTAATGATGTGTCCATTAGAATACGGAAATGAATTTATTGAAGATGGTAAAGGCTTTCATTATACATCAAATAAAACCGTTTTTTTTGGACATTATTGGTTAAAAGGAAATCCAGTTGTTGAGAATAATAAGGCTATATGTTTAGATTATAGCGTAGCTAAAAAAGGACATTTAGTTGCTTTTAAATCAGAATATATAAGTGCTATAAATAAAGAAGAAGGATTTATTTATTAGTAGTTAAAATATCCTAATTATTACAAAAAGCTTACAATAAATTGCTACAATATATAGAACATTAAATTATGTATACGGCTTAAAAAAAACGTAATAAATACTAATGACCCATCCTGAATAAAGGCTACATAATTTTAAATATTAATTTTCTACCAAGCCGATAGTCCAATAATTTCACCGTTTGGGCCTACAAAAAAAGTATATTTGTCGCGGGCATAGTTTTCATTTTCCAGTTCGTAACCTTCTTCTTTCAACTTATTTCCTATTGTTTCAATATCATTCACACGAAGCATAAAATGGTTATGGTTAGTATTCCCAACCGGGCCAATGGTATTTATATATTCTGGAGCCGTAAGTGATAATGTTATTGTAAGGTCATTTGCCTTTAGCTTCATTGCCAACATCCCCTCAATACCTTTGCCTTGAAATACAACAGCATCGTCTAATTTAAAACCTAAAATCTCACGATAAAGTTTTAAAGATTTTTCAAGTTGTAATACATGTACACAAATATTATCTAATCCAATAACCCGTGCCTGTACATTACTAGTATCATTTACAGCAGGTTGCTCTAAATTCTGAGCAAAACTAAAAGTTGTACTTGCTATAACTAAAACCACAAAGCATAAAAACCTAAAACTTAAATTAGATTTACTATTATTCTCTTTTCTGCTTATTTTATTACTACGTTTCATTATTAAAACTAATTAGGCGTTTTTACTATTTATTAATGCATAAATATAAAATAATATCTTAGGTCTATTATTATAAAAAAATATATTTTTGTTTCTTTTATATACTCTCTGAGATAAACTGTTTTAAAAAAGCTATTTAACCAAGTTTAATTATTTACAAATGAAGCGAATCTATATTTCTATTATCATAACATTCATATTAACATCGTGTACTAATGTTGTCAAGAAACATCCTTCTGATCAGAACAGCGAATACAAATGGAAAAACTTAATTGACCAAAATCTTTCGGAATGGGATGTTTATTTAAGTTATAAAATTCAGCCTGGTTACAATGGATCACAGCCTAAGGATGAACTAGGAAATCTAGTTGAGCCCATTGGATTAAACAACCCGTCTTATAACGTGTTTTCTACTATTCAGGAAGATGATAACTTAATAATAAAAAATTCAGGTGAGTATTATGGATGTTTGGTAACTAAACAAGAATATAAAAATTACCACTTCCAACTAAAATATAAATGGGGTAATAAGAAATGGGCTTATAGAAAAAATTTACTAAAAGATTCTGGTATTTTATACCATTCAATTGGCCCAATTGGTGTTGATTACTGGAGATCTTGGATGCTTTCTCAAGAGTTTCAGATAATGGAAGGGCATACCGGAGACTTTTGGAGTCAAATAACTTCAGCTATTGACATTAGGGCATACAAACCAGAAGGAAATTTAAATCCTATGGCGCACCCTTCTCAAGACTACCTAACAATTGGCTTCCAAAGTCCATATAAAAATTATTGTTTACGAAGCAGTAATTATGAAAAAAACCACGATGAATGGAACACTTTAGATTTATATTGTTTTGAGGATAAAAGTTTACATATTGTGAATGGACATATTGTTATGATTTTAAAAAACTCCAGATTTACTGACGAATACGGCAATACAAAACCATTAACAAAAGGTAAAATTCAATTACAAAGTGAAGCTGCTGAGATATTTTTCAAAGACATTAAAATTAGAAAAATTGATTCACTAAGTAGTTCCCATTTTGCACTTTTCTGAAACTTTACTCATTACTGTGAAAAATTAGAAAGCGAAACTATATTTACATAAATTAATAAAATAAAAATTCTATTTAAAGTTACTTTATAAAAACAACAGTACACAAGAATGTTTGTAAATCATAGTGCGAGAAGTGGTTTAAGGAAATTTTGCACTTTTATGTAGCACCGCCAAATTATCTTGAATAGACCTTTTATGATATGGAAAATTAAAGCCAAATTATCATTGCTTTGGTTAAGAGAAAAAAGGTAATATTTTAGCTCTAGTTGCACTATGCTTTATATACGAGACGTTCTCCTGCATTTTCGAAACGAAACCAGATAATTACAAATTAATCATTAAATCATTTAAAAAAGCACTGTAATTATCCAACTCAAAAGGCACATCTGCATTTTTTTCCATATCGTGAAAATGATGTGTTGCTAATAATTCCATTCCTGTAAAAGCATTCATTTTGTGAAAACCAAACATCACACCTTCATCTACACTTTTTTGATTAAAAAATTCATTTTCTAAAGTAAATGCGGTTTTAGGTGCATTCCAACTTGTAGTAAGTATGTATTTTTTTCCGTGCATTAAACCACCAGTCCCGTAATTGATGTCTGGATTTTTTCTACTTCTTCCATCACTTGCATAAATTCCATTTTGATGACCTTCCGTAAAAACTTCATCTATATATTTTTTAAATCCAAAAGGTATTTGAAACCACCAAATGGGCGTATGATAAATTACTATATCTGCCCATTTAAATTTCTCAACTTCTTCCTTTACATCATAATTGCCGCCTACTTGAGTATATTTCACTTCAAATTCCTCACGCGTATCAAAATATGAAATAGTAGTATTGAAAAGTGTTTCGTTAAATATTCCACCAGAATGTGCAAAAGGATGACTTCCATTAATTATAAATATATTTTTCATTTGTCTCTTATTTTATTTGAGGCAAAATTAAAGCAATATTTATTATTGTAAAAATAATACAAATCATACCTTTGTATCAATAATTTAATAGATATGGTGAATTTAGAATGGTACAGAACATTTAAAGAAATATATGAAAACGGAACTTTAACTAAAGCTTCTATTGCTTTATTTGCTTCTCAGCCTGGAGTTAGTGTACACTTAAATGCACTAGAAGCTTATGTTGGCAAAAAACTATTTGAACGTACTTCGAGAAAAATGATTCCAACAGAGGATGGGAAATTTTTATATGAATATATTATTGAATCTTTAAAAAAACTTGAAATAGCAGAACAGCATTTTAAAAAAACAACTCAAGAAAAAAATCCATCTCTAAACATTGGAATGTGTTCAGAAATGTTTCAACTAATTATTGAACCCGAAATTCCAAAACTAGACTTTGACCTAGTAGCTAGATTTGGAGCACATACAGATTTAATAAAAGACCTAAACAATGGAATTTTAGATTTAGTAATAACACCTAAAAAACAGAATGAAAAAAAATCATTGGTTGAGTATATTCCGTTTTCAAAAGAAAGAATCGTTTTAATAGCTGGCAATAAAACAGATACAACCAAAACACAAGAACACCTAAAATCAAAAGATTTAAGTAAGTTAGAAGACGAACTGCTTCAAAATGTTTGGTATAGTTCATCAAACGAAATGGAACATTTTAGACGTTTTTGGTTTGAGAATTTTAATAAGAAACCTGCTTTTAAACCCAACTATATTTTACCAAATATTACCTCTATTATAAGATGTTTAAACAATGGAAACGGACTTGCATTAGTTCCGGATTTTTTATGTCAAGAACAAATTTTAAGAAAGGAAATAAATTTAGTTTGGGAAGGAAAAGTAAAAACAGAAAACACCTTATATTTTGCGTCGAGAACAGATTTGAAATATAAAAAAGAATTGAAAACAATTAAGACTATATTTACATTAAAAATGAAATAAACACGATTAATCATTAAACAGTTTAAAGGGGTAGTTTTGAATGCATTTAATAAATGGTGTTTTTAATATCTCTTTTATTTTGGCTTATCTATTGTGAAGAGTTATTTATGATGTTCTTTAAACCATAATATGAGGTTTGGATAATTTTTTTTTGATACGTAATTGAAGATTATTACAAAGTTCGAGTTTCTTAAATTTTTATAAAGTTGTTTTACTTGAAAGATTATTAATAAACGTCATTAAGATTATTTTAAGTTTACAGTCATGTTTTGAAAAATCATTGAATATTTATAAGAGTAGTCATATTTGATTGTGAAATTATTACAATAATATTTTTTTTTTACGTTTAAAATAACTACATTTCAGTGTTTAAATGTGTTAATACCAGCATTCTAACCTCCCCCTAGGTTAAAAGTTTTTTAATTATGTTGGTTTTTTAAAATTCTAAAAGTTTTTTTTGTTTAGATAAGAGTTCTTTTAGAATTGTTTAATTAAGTGAATAACTCAAGGTTTAAAGATCTCAATTTAGTAAAACTAATTAAGTTTACTTTTTTTGATTTTATTTAATAGCCTTTCTATAATTATCTGTAATTTTTCGTTTAAAAGATCTTACTTAGTAGAAATTTCTACCCGGATTATTTAAGGAGATTTATAGTTTTAGATAAATTTAAATGTTGTGATCAGTTTCATTAAGTTTATTAGTAATAATTAAAAAATATGATAAAAAAACTACTTAGTTTATATAAATATATTTTTTGTTTTTCACTATTTTTTAGTGTGAATGGTTATTTGTTTGCCCAAGAATTATCCTTTAATATTAGTTATTCTACTTCAGAAGAGATAAGTAATCCGTTGCTAAATTTAGATGGTTATTTTGAAGAATTTGTTGAAGAGCTTACTATTGTTGAAGATAATGAAATTGATTATGAGCTTTATGAAAATAACTTAGTTGTTGCTGCTAACTGTCAAAATATTTCTGTTTTTTTGGATTCTGCTGGAGTGGCAACTATATCACCTTCTGATATTAATAATGGAAGTACAGGAACACTTTCTATTGATATTTCAAGTTTTAATTGCTCAAATATTGGACCAAACGTTGTTACATTAACTTCTGATGATGGAGGGATTATAACTACTTGTACAGCTACAGTAACGGTAACAGACAATGAAATACCAGTCATTACCCATAGTGGTAATGAGAGTGTAAATAGTGATTCAGGAATCTGTGGAGCATCTGTAACAGTTAGTGCTTCGGCTACGGATAATTGTAG
>NZ_CANLZZ010000006.1 GCF_947495725.1 uncultured Lutibacter sp.
CTGAGAAAATCTTAAAAATCCGTGTGGAGCCAATCTTAACATGATTTCTCCAAATGTTACTACTTTTTTCATTTAGTCTGTATTATTATGTATAGTTATAGTTTAAAGTCTACGGTTGCTTTCATAACACCAGTTTCTAAATCGCACCAGCTATCAAAGTTGGCAATCATTTCAGTATAAGGGACATTATGAGTGATGTATGAATCTGTAGGGAATTGATCTAAAACACTAATTACATGTTCAAAATCTTCAGTAGTAGCATTTCTACTACACATTAATGTCATTTCTTTAGCGTGTACTTTTGGATGTGTATACGTTAGTTCTCCTTTAGATAATCCAACTAGTATAAATCGTCCTCCATGCGCCATATAATCTGGGCAAGCTTCCAAAGCAAATTTATTTCCAGATGCATCAAAAACAGCAGTTGCTAAATCTCCATTAGTAATTTCAGAAATAGCTTCAATAGGATTATTTCCTGCGTTTACAACATAATCTACACCAATTTTATCTTTAGCATAAGCCAATCGTTGGTCATTCATATCAAGAGCAATAACTTTTGCTCCTGCAATTTGAGCTAATTTCATAATACCAATTCCAATTGGACCACAACCTACTACAACTACAGTTTCACCTGGTTTTATATCGGCTCTTCTTACAGCGTGAGCTCCAATAGCTAAAGGTTCAACTATTGCCATTTGATCATCAGATAAATTATTAGCTGGTAATAAAATATCTGCAGGCACCGTAATTTGTTCTTGCATCCCACCATCACCGTGCACCCCTAATACTGTTATGTTTGTACAGCAGTTAGTTTTTCCGTTTCTACAAGCAATGCATTTTCCACAGCTAACATACGGCATTACTACAACCTTGTCTCCGGCTTTAATTCCACGAGCATTTTCTCCAATCTCTAATACTTCAGAGGCGAGTTCATGACCTAAAATTCTTGGGTAGGTGAAAAACGCCTGATTTCCACCATAGGCGTGTATATCGGTTCCGCAAATTCCAACTTTATTTATTTGTAATAAAGCTTCATTTTCTTTTCTAACTGGAGCGTCTTTTTCTTTTAATTGAAAGTCTCCTGGTTTTTCGCAAACAATGTATTTCATTATAAATATTTTTTAAATTCGGTTTAGTTCAATCGTTTGAACAATTTATTAAAAAAATAAAGATTTAAAATAAATCTTTTTGTTTATATCTCTCTGTAACCCCAGTAAAATAAAGAAAAATATTAATTTATTTATTTGGCATTTAGAAAAAAGAGTCTATCTTTGTTCAATCGATTGAACAAATGTATAAAAATTTTGGGAATTAAAAAAAAATCTACAATAAAAGATATTGCTAATGTTTTAGGGTTGACGCCTTCGGCTGTCTCTAAAGCGTTAAACAACCATCCTAGAATTAGTGATAAAACGAAAATTGCTGTAAAACAAGTTGCAGAGAATTTAAACTATCAACCAAATCATTTAGCAAGTGCTTTACGAAAAGGGAAAAGTAATTTGGTGGGTGTAATTATTCCTAGAAATAATAGTAATTTCTTTTCTTCTGTGTTAGAAAATATAGAGGAAGTTTTAAATAAAGAAGGTTATAATATTATTATTACTCAATCTAATGAGTCTTATAAAAAAGAATGTAATAATATAGAATCTTTATTGTACACTCAGGTTGATGGTATTATTGCTTCTTTGGCAAATGAAACGGTTAATTTGGAATATTATGAGAAAATTAAGGCGAAAGGAATTCCTTTAATTTTATTTGATAGAGGTGAAAATGATTTAAATGTGGATTATGTAGGTATTGATGATTATTTATCGAGTCATATGATTATTGAGCATTTAGTATCTCAAAAATGTAAAAGAATTGCTCATATTGCAGGTTTTAGTCATTCTAGAATATATAAAAATAGGATTTCGGGCTATAGAGATGCTCTAAAAGAATATAATTTACCTATTGAAGAAGATTTAATTATTGAAAGTAATTTGAGAATAGAAGATGGTAGGCGAATTATGGAGGGATTGTTAAATTTACCAAAAAGACCCGATGCAGTTTATGCCGCAGGTGATTATGCTGCCTTAGGAGCTTTACAAGTTTTAAAAGAAAATAATATTAATGTTCCAAACGATATAGCTTTGGTAGGTTTTAGTAATGAGCCATTTACCTCATTTGTACAACCATCAATTTCTACAATTGATCAAAAAAGCGAGTTGATTGGAAAGCTAGCAGCTGAAGCGTTTTTAAATAGGATTGAAAATCCATCAATAAAAACTACTTTAAATAAAATTATAGTAGATGCTGAGTTAATTGTAAGAGATTCATCTAATAGAGAATAGTTCGGTTTTGAATGACTATGTTTGTTTGAATATTAAAGATTTGAAAAAGGCAATTATTTGTTTAATCAAATTTTTAATATCTTTTGTTAATATTTTTACTAATTATGAAATACAGATTATCAAAATATAATATCAAGAGTTTTGTAATAAGTTTTATTATAAACGTTGTTTCTATTGGAGTTTGTGTTGCTCAAGGTGGAATTTCATTTGATCACCTTTCTACAAAAAATGGACTTTCGCAAAATGATGTCAATGCTATTTATCAAGACAATCAAGGATTTATGTGGTTTGGAACACATGATGGTTTAAACCGTTATGATGGCTATAAGTTTACAGTTTTTAAACCTAATCCAAATGATGAGTTTAGTATTAATAGTAATTTGGTTTGGAAAATTACGGGCGATGAAAATGATAATTTATGGATAGGTACTACGGGTTATGGATTAAACTATTTTGATAAGTCCTCAGAGAAATTTAGGCAATTTAGACATAATGAAGATGATGTTAATAGTTTAAGTAGTGATTATATTAGAGATATATATTTAGATAGGCAAAATCGTTTATGGATTGGAACTAAAGAAGGTTTAGACATGATTGATGTTACAAAAAATCATGACTCTTTAGTGTTTCATCATTTTAAACCTAATCTAGATAATTTTATAGAAAACCAAGGAAGTAATGCCATATCCTGTATTTTTCAAGATAGTCAAGATAGAATACTAGTTGGAGGGGCTAGAGGAATTTATAAATTATCGAGAGATAAAATGGGAGCCAATTATTTTCAGGTTATAAATAAATCAATTGGAATAAACAATATTCAGGTTAGAGACATTAGCGAAGACTCCTTTGGAAGATTGTTAATTGCTACTGTAAATAATTTGCATATATCTTATTTAAATAATGAAAAGCCAAAAAAAAATAAAATTCCATTAACCAGCGCTAATTATATTATTGAAAATGGTGAAAATTTATGGATCGGCGGTAATGAGGGTTTGTTTTACTTTAAGAATGACGATAAAAACGCTGTTCCTAAACTTTTAAATCATTTTAAATATGATCCAAAAAGTTCTATTAGTAGTTTAAGTAAAAACTTGGTTACATCCTTATTTATTGATAATACCGGAATAGTTTGGATAGGAACAAATGGAGGAGGAGTTAATATATTTGACCCAGAGAGTAAGCAGTTTAATTTAGTTCAAAAAAATTCGAATCCAAGTAGTTTAAGTAATGATAATATTCGAGCAATATTTGAAGATAGCAATGGTTACTTATGGATTGGCACAGAAGGTGGAGGATTAAATATGTTAAAAAAAGAAGATAATGATAATTATAATAAATTTACAAACCTTAATAAAATAAATCGTCCTTTTGCAATTACAGAAATAGCGCAGGGAAATAAAAAGTTGCTTTTAGTAGGAGGGCAAAGCTCACCTGGAATTTTTCAGATTGATATTACGCAACCTAGAAGTTTTTCTGAAAACGATTTAACTAGGTTTTTTAATGGTATACCAAGTGTTTTTTCTTTGTTAGAAGATAGCAATAAAAATTTATGGATTGGTACTTATAGTGGAGGTGTTTATAGGTGTTTAATTTATGGAAACAACTACGAGTATAAAAGAGATATACTTTCTCATAATATAAATCAGCCTAATAGCATTGCAAATGACATTATTAGAGATATTTTTGAAGACAGTAAAGGAGATATATGGTTTGGAACAGGTAATGGCTTATCTCGCTTAACAAAAAACGAAGCATTAAAGAAAAATCCTGAATTTATAAATTATAAAAACAAAAAGAACGATAGTACTAGTTTAAGTCATAACTATGTTTTAACCATTTTTGAAAGTAGCAAAGGTGATATTTGGATTGGAACTTTTGGAGGTGGACTCAATAAACTAATTGCCTCGTCCAATCCAGAAAGAGATTATTTTAAAAATTATTCTGAAAAAAATGGTCTTCCAAATAATGTAATAAAAGGAATTTTGGAAGATGATGAAGGAAATTTATGGCTTTCAACAAATAAAGGTTTGTCTAAATTTAACCCAACTACAGAAGTTTTTAAAAATTACGATAGTAATGATGGACTACAAAATGACGAATTTGGTGAATTAGCTCGTTTTAAGAAAAGAAATGGCGAAATGATATTTGGAGGAGTTAGTGGTTTTAATACGTTTTTTCCAGATAAAATAAAGGACAACTCAATTAAAGCGGAAACAGTTATTACAGGCTTTTCAATTTTTAATAAACCAATAGGAATTAATGAAGAAATTAACGGACGTGTTATTTTAAATAAATCAATTAATGAAATTGACCAAATAGATTTAAAATATAGTGAAAATAGTTTTTCATTTGAATTTGCGGCACTACATTATGCGGCTCCTCTAAAAAATCAATACGCATATAAATTAGAAGGGTTTAATGAAGATTGGGTTTTTACTTCATCTGATAAAAGATTTGCAACTTATACAAATTTAGAACCTGGTATTTATACCTTAAAGGTAAAAGCATCAAATAACGATGGGCTTTGGGATGAAACTCCTATAGAATTAAAAATTAATGTTATTCCACCATTTTGGAGAACAAATACAGCCAACGGTATTTATATATTGTTGTTTTTCTTGGCTATGATTGGCTTTAGAAGATTTACCATTATTCGCTCTACGAAGAAACATCAGCTTGAGTTGGAGCATTTTGAAAAAGAAAAACACGAAGAAATACATAGATTAAAACTAGAGTTTTTTACGAATATTTCACATGAATTTAGAACTCCTTTAACTTTAATAAAGGGCCCTTTAGAATATTTACAAAAGAATTGGAGAAATGTAGATCCAACTAAGGTAGAGGAGCAATATAATTTAATGCATAAAAATACAAATTACCTTTTAAGACTGGTAAATCAATTGTTAGATTTTAGAAAAATGGACAAAGGGAAAATGAGTCTAAAGGTTGGTAATAGCGATTTAATTGAGTTTATTAAAGTTGTTGGAGAACCATTTCAATTTTTAAGTAAGAAAAAAGCAGTTAATTTTAAAATTAAATCGAAGCTAAAATCTCTAAAATGCTGGTTTGATCCAGATGCTGTTGAGAAAATAATGAATAATTTATTATCCAATGCATTTAAATTTACACCAAGTCAAGGAAATATCTCAATATTAATTAGCGATGGAGCAGATTTTGAAGTGCCGAAAGAATTAGAACAAAAAAATAATTTAGAAGATTTTGTGGTTATAGAAGTGAAAGATTCGGGAAGAGGAATTCCAAAGCACAGGATTAAGTTTATTTTTGAACGTTTTTATGTAGATAGAGATGTTAGAAGAGTTAATTCGGAAGGAACAGGTATAGGATTGGCTTTTACCAAAAAACTGGTTGAATTACATCAAGGAAGTATAGATGTTATAAGTGAACAAAAAAAAGGAACAAGTTTTGTAATTTATTTACCTAAAAATAAATCGTATTATGAAGATAATATAGATATAACTTTTAGTGATGATAATGAAAGTGAAACATTTATAAATGAACAAAATGCTGAATCATACGCAGTTGGTGTTTTTGATGAAATTGTGGATCAAAATTATTCAAAAACAAGATCTAAAAACCCAATTTTATTAATTGTTGATGATAATGCGGATATTAGATCATTTATAAAATTAGGTTTAGAAGAAAAATATGAAATTTATGAAGCTGAAAATGGGGTGAAAGGTTTTGAACTGGCTTCAAAAATAATTCCAAACATTATAATTACAGATATTTTAATGCCAATAATGGATGGTATTGAATTTTGTGAAAAATTAAAAACTACGCAAGAAACAAGCCATATTCCAGTGGTTATGCTTACAGCCAAAACATCACCAGAATGGGAAAAAGAAGGTTTAAAAATTGGTGCAGATTCATATGTAAGAAAACCTTTCGATATGGAGCTTTTAGAGTTAAAATTGTCTAATATTTTAAACTACAGAGATAAATTAAGAAAAAGGTTTAATAGAGATACCACCTTGCAACCAAAAGAAGTTACTGTAACTTCTACAGATGAAATATTTCTTCATAAAGCAATTGAAATTGTTGAGAAAAATATGATGAACTCAGATTTTAGCGTTGAGCAATTAGTAAAAGAAATGTCCTTGAGTAGGAGTAATCTGTACTTAAAAATAAAAGAATTAACAGGGTTGTCATCAAGTGAATTTATTAGAAACATTCGATTAAAAAGAGCTGTACAGTTATTGGAAAAAAGCGATATGTCGGTGAAAGAAATTATGTATATGACAGGGTTTAATACAGCGTCCTATTTTTCCAAATGTTTTAAAAAACAATTTGGTGTAATTCCTAGTAAATATATTAGACAGAGAAATAATAGTGAAGAAACAATTGAGAATTTAATTGAAGATAAATAGTAAAAATCATTTAAAATTGAAAATAGAAAAATTGTTTTTTATTATATGTTTGTTACTCTTTGTTTTGAGTTGTCAATCTAATACAGAATACCAAAAAGGAACCTTTGGATACGATTTTAGCTTCTTAAAAAAACATATTGATCCAATTATTTTATCTAATTCAAACTCTAAAATTATTGTATCTCCTAAGCTTCAAGGAAGAGTATTAAGTAGCACTTCAAATGGAATGTTTGGCAAAAGTTATGGCTGGCTTAATTATAAATTAATTGAAAGTGAAAAATTTAGAGTTGGAGGAAATGGCTTTGGAGGTGAAGATCGTTTTTGGTTAGGACCAATTGGAAGTAAGTTTTCATTATATTATAATGGAAAAGAAATAGAAAGTGATAATTGGTACGTTCCAAAAGCTATAGATATTGAAACATATAATGTGGTTAAAAAAACAACTTCGGAAATAGAATTTGAAAAGAAATTAAAACTTGTAAATAATATTAATACCAATTTTAATATAAAGTTAAATAGACAAATTAAATTATTTTCAATTTCTGAAATTGAAAAAGATTTAGAAATTGAAATTTCAAAAAATATAAAAGTTGTAGGTTTTCAATCTAAAAATAGTATTGAAAATATTGGAAATGATTGGATTGAAAAAAATGGAATTATAGCACCCTGGATTTTAGGGATGTTTCAAGGCACACATAAATCTATAGGAATATTTCCTGTTAATAAAAAAGAAAATGATTCATTAACTATTCAAAAATATTTAGCTGAAATAGATAAGGATAAATTAGTTTGTTCGGATAGTGCAGTTTTTTATAAAACAGATGGAGCTTATAGAAGTAAAATAGGAATTAATAAAATTAATGCGAAACCTATCTTTGGAAACATAGATTTTAAAAATAAAGTGTTAACAATTATTACGTTTAAGTTTAACAATAAAGGAAACTATTTAAATTGTGATGAATATAATCACAGTGAGCTTTACAAAGGTGATGTTGTAAGTTGTTATAATAATGCTAGTGAAAATAACGTTTCAACTTTTTTCGAGTTAGAAAGTGCTGCTTCAGCAAAAGTATTAAAAAACGGAGAAAGGAACATTCATTGGCATAATACATATCATTTTGAAGGACCTATGACAGATTTAGAGCACATAGCAAAAAAGCTTTTAGGGGTTAGTTTAAAGGCTTTGAAGAATGATAATTTTAAATAAAAACATTTGTTGCACTATAAAATTCATACGTTTTTAAATTATTGATTTTAATAAAGCAACTTTGTAAAATAGATTTTTTGAATTAAATAATAAGGTTAAACAGTGCTCGTGTAAAAAACGAGCATTGTTTGTAATAAAAACAAAAGCACCATGTTAAAAAATTATTTTGTGTTACTGCTAGTAGTATTAGTAAGTTGTAATAAAACAACTAAAAAAGAAGTTGCAGAAAAAAATGAAAAACCAAACATTGTTTTCATTTTTACTGATGATCAAACCTATTCGTCTATTAATGCATTGGGAAATAAAGAAATTATAACTCCAAATATGGATGCTATGGTAAAAGCAGGAACAACTTTTACACACGCATATAATATGGGATCTTGGAGTGGAGCAGTTTGTGCTGCTTCTAGAGCAATGATAAATTCTGGGCGTTTTGTTTGGAGAGCAAATAAATTCAGAAAAAATTGGTATAAAAAAGATAGTGTTAGTTTAAGTAAAACTTGGAGTAAATTAATGGAAGCCAACGGATATGATACTTATATGACTGGTAAATGGCATGTAGATGCTCCGGCTTCAATGGTTTTTCAAAATACGATTAATATTAGAGGAGGAATGCCTAAAGATGCTTGGGATCACGCAACAATGGTTAAAAAGTTTGATTCACTATCTAAAATAAAAGGAGCAAATTCTGCTGATATTATGCCAAACGGTTATAACCGACCTTTAAGTGAGAACGACAAATCTTGGTCGCCAACAGATACTTCAAAAGGTGGTTTTTGGAAAGGTGGAAAACACTGGAGTGAAGTTTTAAAGGATGATGCAATTGGTTTTATTAATCAAGCGAAAGAAAAAGACAATCCGTTTTTTATGTATTTAGCATTCAATGCGCCACACGATCCAAGACAAGCTCCGCAAGAGTTTGTAGATATGTATCCATTAGAAAATATTTCTGTTCCAAAAAGTTTTTTACCAGAATATCCTTACAGACATAATATTGCAAATGGAGATGATTTACGGGATGAAGCTTTGGCTCCATTTCCAAGAACAGAATATGCTGTTAAGGTACACACCCAAGAATATTATGCAAGTATAACTCATGTTGACGCCCAAATAGGTGCTATTATAGAAACTTTGAAAAAATCGGGTAAAATGAATAATACGTATATTATTTATACCGCTGATCACGGTTTGGCAATGGGTAGACATGGGTTATTAGGTAAACAAAGTTTGTTCGATCATAGTATTCGTCCGCCAATGGTTATTATTGGACCTGATATTCCTGCAGATAAACGTTCAAATGTAGATGTATATTTACAAGATGTTATGGCAACTGCGCTTGATATTTCTGGGGCAGAAAAACCAGCATATGTAGAGTTCAATAGTTTCTTAGATATTGCAAAAGGTAAACGAAAAGAAAGTCATTACAAATCCATTTATGGCGCTTATTTAAGTGTAAGTCGTATGATTAGAAAAGATGGTTTCAAGTTATTGGTTTATCCAGAATTAAATAAAATATTATTATTTGATTTAATTAATGATCCTGAAGAAATGAATGATTTAGCGGGGGATTCAGCAAATAAAGAAAAAATTAAAACAATGTTTGATGAATTACTTGTTCTTCAAAAAGAAATGGACGATCCACTCGATATATCAGGTATTTATAATAAGTTTTATAAAAACTAAAACAAAAAAGCCGCAATTTATTTGCGGCTTTTTTTTGTAAATAAACCAATTGTAATCTTTTTTAAATCAATTCTGATAGATAAGTATCGAAATCAATATTACTTTTACCTTTAATAAATTTTATCGTATTTTAAATGAAAAATAGTACACTTACTTTTATCGCTTTATTTTTAACAACGCTTGTATTTTCTCAACTAAAAAACGATTGGGAAAATCCAAATGTTAATCAAATTAATAGATTGCCATCTGTTGCAACTTTTTATAATTTTGAAAATGAATCTCAAGCAATTTCTGGAGAAAGAGAGTCTTCAAAATATTATAAATCATTAAATGGTGATTGGAAATTTAGTTGGGTTGCAAAACCATCTGATGCTTCTAAAACTTTTCAAGAAAGTAATTTTGATGCTTCTGGTTGGGATGTAATTGATGTTCCTTCAAATTGGGAAATGAGAGGTTATGGAACACCAATTTATACAAATTCAACATATCCGTTTTTTAGTGATTTTCCAAAAATAAATCATCACGATAATCCAGTTGGGCATTACATTAAATCTTTTAATGTAGATGCTTCTTGGGAAAATAGAGATGTAATTCTTCATTTTGGTGGCGTTTCTTCGGCATATTATGTTTGGGTAAATGGTGAATTTGTTGGTTATAGTGAAGATACTAGATTACCTGCTGAATTTGATATTACAGAACATTTAGTTGAAGGAGAAAATAAGGTTGCTGTAAAAGTGTATAGATGGAGTGATGGAAGTTATATGGAAGCGCAGGATCACTGGAGAATGAGTGGAATTGAGCGAGAGGTTTATTTGCAAGCTGTTCCAAAAGTGAGACTTTCTAACTTTTTTGTTAGAACGGATTTTGATGAAAACTACGAAGATGCTTTGTTGCAAATTAGACCCGAGTTTATTGCAAACATTTCAAATAAATATGTAGAAAAAGTTGGGCATTTTGGTACGGCTCCATTAAAAACTACAGTTGATAATTGGACATTAACTTCTAAATTAGTTAATGCTGAAGGTGAAAAGGTAGGAAAAGAAAATGTATTTAAATTAGGGGCGTTTTTTGGCGAGTTTTATCCACAAAGAGATAACGTTTATTTTGGATTGATTGAAACTAAAGTAAAGTCTCCAAAACATTGGTCGTCAGATGATCCTTATTTATATACACTTTTACTAGAAGTAAAAGATGACAAAGGAAATTCTATTCAACATACAAGTACAAAAGTTGGTTTTAGAGAGGTTGAAGTTGATGAAAGAGGACGCTTTTTGGTGAATGGTAATCCAGTAAAAATGATTGGTGTTAATCGTCACGATCATCATATGACTAACGGAAAAGCACTTTCAAGAGCAGATATGGAAGAAGATGTAAGGTTATTAAAGCAGTTCAATTTTAATGCTGTACGTACTTCACACTATCCAAACGACCCTTATTTTTACGATTTATGTGATAAATATGGAATTTACGTAATGGATGAGGCAAATTTAGAAACACACGGTGTTCGTGGTCAATTGTCAAATGTTTCAGAATGGAGTAACTCGTATTTAGAACGTGCAGTTAGAATGGTTGAGCGAGATAAAAACCACCCAAGTATTGTTATGTGGAGTTTAGGAAACGAATCAGGAATGGGACCAAATCACGCTGCGATGGCAACTTGGATTAAAACTTTTGATCCAACTCGTTATGTACATTATGAAGGGGCTCAAGGTGTTCCAAATCATAAAAATTACACGCCTAATTTTAAAGAAGCTCATAGTAAGGGAAACCCAACCGATCCAGCTTGGGTAGATATGATAAGTAGAATGTATCCATCGCCAACAGAGTTACAAAGTTTAATAGACCATACTAGTCCTATTGATTCGCGTCCAGTTGTAATGTGTGAGTATGCGCATTCAATGGGGAATTCAACAGGAAACATGAAAAAATATTGGGATGTTATTTATAAAAACGACAGAGCTTTAGGTGGTTATATTTGGGATTGGATTGATCAAGGTTTATTGAAAAAAGACGAAAATGGAAAAGAGTTTTTAGCTTACGGTGGTGATTATGGAGACACACCAAACGATGGTAGTTTTTGTATTAACGGTGTAATAGCATCAGATAGAACTCCAAAACCAGCAACTTACGAGTGTAAAAAAGTAAATCAGCCAATAGTTATTTCGGCTGTAAATGCTTTAAAGGGTGAATTCGAAATTTTAAATCGTCACCACGCTACTGATTTATCTAAATACGATTTGTTTTGGAATATCACTGAAAACGGAAAAATAATTCAACAAGGAAATGTATTAAGTTTAAGTACTAAACCATTTGAATCAGATAAATTAAGAATTGACTTTAAAAAGCCAAAATTGAAAACTGCTAGCGAATACTTTATCAATATTCAAGGGAAGTTGAAAGAAGATGCTTTATGGGAAAGCAAAGGTTATTTAGTGTTTGAAGAGCAGTTTAAATTAAACTATTCGGTAAAAAATGCTGAAAACTTAAAGAGTAATTCAACATTAACAGTTGATGACAATAGTAAGGAAATAACTGTAAAAAATAAAGCAGTTATAGTAAAGGTTAATAAATCTACTGGTTATATTTCTTCATATAAATCAAAAGGAATCAATGTTATAGCTTCACCTTTAAAATTAAATTTTTGGAGAGCTGAAACTGAAAACGATGAGGCTTACAGAAAAAGTATGAAAAAACAAAATGAGTTAGATTGGATGAATGCAGGCGATAACTTAAATGTTGAAAATGTGACCGTAGTTTCTTCAGAAAAAGGAAAAGTAATAGTTTCTGTTAAAGGTGAAATAGCGAATCCAAAAACAACGGTTAATTTATTATATACCATTTTAGGAAGCGGTGAAGTAAAGGTAGATTACAATGTTGAAATTGCAGAAGGTTCGCCAAATGCACCAAGAATTGGAATGCAATTCGATATTTCTGATGCTTATGGAAAGTTAACATATTTAGGTAAAGGACCACATCCAAATTATGCCGATAGAAACTATGGTTCTCATATTGGTTTATATTCTGGAAAAGCAAAAACTATGAGTTATCAATATGTTTATCCTGAAGAATTTGGAAATCATACTGAAACTAGTTGGTTTAAATTGGAAAGCTTAAATAGAAAAGGTGTTTTGGTAAAAGGAGAAGATAAATTGAGTTTTAGTGTAGTGCCATATAGCACTAAAAATTTACAAGAAGCAAAACATACCAATGAGTTAATTGATAGAAATGTTTTAACTGTGAATGTAGATTTAAAACAAACTGGAGTTGGTGGAGACGACACTTGGTCAAAGAGAGCAGAATCGCACGAAGAATATTTAATTAAACCAGGAGATTATAAGTATTCATTTTACTTAGTTCCTTATTCATCAAAAGTGAAAGCCGAAAAAATAAAATTTTAATGAAATAGAACATATGTAGTAGTTATGTGAACAAATGTATAGGATTTTATATTAGAAGTCTAGTACTTTTGAATTTGATAAGTTGTAATTTTAAATTTTAAAGGTTAATTATGAAATCTAAACTAGCTATTTTATTACTAGCAATCATTTGTTTTTCCTGTGTAGAAAAACAACAAGAAGAAACAACAGTTGTTACTAAAAGTTCAGAAAAACCAAACATTATTGTGGTTTTAACTGATGACCAAGGTTGGGCTGATGTTGGATTTAATGGTTGTACAGATATTCCAACACCAAATTTAGATAAAATGGCTGGAGAAGGAGTTATTTTCTCAAACGGATATGTATCACACCCATATTGTAGTCCTTCAAGAGCTGGTCTACTAACTGGTCGTTACCAAGCACGTTTTGGTCACGATTGTAATATGCCATATGATATGGAAGGAGACGCAACCGTTGGTACCCCTTTATCTGAAAAAATGATGCCTGAAGCATTTAAAGAATTAGGTTATAGAACAAGTGCAATTGGAAAATGGCATTTAGGAGATCACGAAGATTTATGGCCACCAGCACAAGGTTTTGACCATTGGTTTGGTTTTCCGGGAGGAGGAATGAACTTTTGGGGAATTTCAAAAAATAAAATTCAAACCATTTATAGAGATAGAAAAGCTGTACCAGAAGATGAATTAACATACTTAACAGATGATTTTACAGATGAAGCGATAGATTTTATCACAAAAAAAGATGATAAGCCATTTTTTATGTATTTGGCATATAATGCTCCACACGCACCAGATCACGCTACAAAACAGTATTTAGAGAAAACAAAACACATTGAGTATGCTGGTAGAAGTATTTATGGTGCTATGGTAAATGGAGTTGACCATAGTGTTGGGAGAATTGATTCTACATTGGTAGCAAACGGAATGAAAGACAATACTGTTATTGTTTATTTAAGTGATAACGGAGGTAGAACTGAACACGCAGATAATAGACCTTATAGAGGACATAAAGGAATGTTGTTTGAAGGTGGAATTAAAGTTCCGTTTTATATTACATATCCAAACGGAATTAAACCAAACCAAGTGTATGACGAGCCAGTTATATCTTTAGATTTATTTCCAACTTTGTTAAATTTAGCTGGAGGAGACGCTTCTAAAGAAACACAATTGGAAGGAAAAGATTTACTACCATTTATAAATAAAGAAGTTACAAATAAGCCACACGAAATTATGTTTTGGCGTTCAGTTGGTGGATTTGAATATGCAGTTAGAAAAGGAAACTTTAAGTTGTATAAAAGTTCTTATAAAAATAAAACGTTGTTATTTGATTTAGAAAAGGACTCTTATGAACGTCATGATATTTCGGATAAACACCCAAAAATTATGGCTGAATTAGAATTAGCTTATAAAGAATGGGATTCAAAAAATATCCCTCCACAATGGTTTGATCCTCACGCAGAGAATGTATTAAAAGAAGAAAAGAGATTTCAGACAACAAGAAATAGGGCATTAAGACCAAAAGCTAAAAAATAATTGTTTTTAATCAATATATAAGCTAAAAGAGGGGTAAATTTTACCCCTCTTTTTAATTTGTAAGAGATTTTAAATAATAAATCATATGTAGTACAATTATGGACAATTGAATTTTAATACGTGTTGAACAAATAGTAAATTTAATTTTTTAAAATAAGCAATGTATGTATTATAAATTAAAGGTTTTGGTAGTTTTATTTTTAATAGCAAATGGTTCATTATTTGCTCAAAATTTAACTATTCCACCCAAAAATTATGTTGATTCAGTAAACATAGATGGAGCTGTTAAAAGAATTAACAATAAATTCCCACTTTCAGATCAATCAAATTCAAAAAAATGGAAGCTTCTTAAAAAATATTCAGATGAATTTAAAGGAAGTGAGTTAAATGAAGAACGTTGGTATCCAAATAACCCAAAATGGAAAGGGAGACCGCCTACATATTTCCATGGTTCAAATGTTAGCTTAGAAAATGATGAATTGGTAATAAGAGTTAACAAGCACGGAAATGAAACTTTGCCAAAAGATTTTACACATTCTACGGGGTTTATAAAAAGTAAAAACAAATTTTTATATGGTTATTTTGAAGCTGAAGTTAAACTTATGGATGCACCTTGGGTTTCTGGTTTTTGGATGACTAATGTTAGTAAAGATTGGTGGACCGAGATTGACATTTGTGAAAATGCTCCAGGTTTATACTATAATCGTCACGATTTAAATTCAAATATTCACGTATTTAGAGCGCCAAAAGATAAAGGTGATGTAAAAAAACATTTTTCAAGAACAAAAAAATATTATTTCCCAGAAGAATTACAGGCCGATTATCACGTATGGGGATTGGAATGGACACCAGAGTTTATTCGTTTTTATATTGATGGAATTTTGTTTAGAGAAGCAAAAAATACACATTGGCATCAACCATTAGAAGTTAATTTTAATTGTGAGTCTAATAAATGGTTTGGAGCATTACCTGATGATAATCGATTAGATGGTGAATATCATGTAAAATATTTTAGAGCTTGGAAACTGAAATAAGAAAAATTATAATGAAACACCTATTTAGATATACGTTATTACTGTTTTTAGTTGTTGGTTGCAAAACACTAGTTGTTGATTCGGCTACTACTTTTGTGAAACATTCTAATAAAAACATAGCCTATGAAGGTCGAGTTGGTGTTAACAAAACACGAACAGCTTCAGAAATATATTGGTCTGGTACTTCAATAAAAATAAATTTTGAAGGAAAAACCGCAAAAATAATTTTAGATGATGAAAACGGAAAAAATTATTTTAATGTAATAATAGACGGTTCCAAATTTAAAACTTTAAAACTGAACAAAGGTAAAAACAGTTATGTTTTAGCTGAAAACCTAAAGAAAGGAAAGCACTCAATTGAATTAACTAAAAGAAATGAATGGACTTTTGGTAATACCTTGTTTTATGGTTTTGAAATTGAAGGAAAACTTTTAGATAAAGACCCTAAAAAAGAATTATTTTTTGAATTTTATGGCGATTCTATTACAGCAGGTCACGGAAATGAGGATTATAGTGGGAACGATAAACCTGATGGAAATGTAACTAACAATTATAACACTTATGCCGCAATTACTGCTCGTGAATTTAATGCTGAATATAGCTGTATTGCTCGTGGAGGAATTGGAATTATGGTAAGTTGGTTTAATATGATAATGCCTGAAATGTATTACAGGTTAAACCCAAGTGATGAAAATAGCAAATGGGATTTTACTCAAAAAACGCCAGATGTAGTTGTGGTAAATTTATTTCAAAATGACTCTTGGATTGTAAATAGACCAAAACATGAAGAGTTTAAAAGACGCTTTGGAACCGAAAAACCTTCCGAAGAAAAAACAATTTTGGCATATGCTAATTTCATAAAAACCATTAGAGGTAAATATCCAAATACTCCAATTATTTGTGTATTGGGTAATATGAATATCACAAAAGTAGGTTCAAAATGGCCTGGGTACGTAGAAAGTGCAGTAAAAAGTCTAAAAGATGATAAAGTTTATACTAGTTTCACTCCTTATAAAAACTCAAAAGGACATCCAAAAGTTGAAGAGCATCAATTAATTGCTAATGTTCTAATTGAGACAATTAAAAATTTAAACCTTAAATAAAATATTATGCTGAAATTAAAAAGAGAATTTTTACTATATACAAAGGTTATTTTTGTAATTTTTTTATTAGTTTCTTGTGGTGATGATTCAGATGATGTAACTGATGAGGTAATTGAAATAGTTGAAGAGGAGGAAGAAGAAATTGAAGAGGAAGAGGTAGTTGAAGAGGAAGAGGTAGTTGAAGAATGTACAACAGGAATAATCTATATCGAAAAAGATGGGATTCTTAAAGCTGATTTTGAAAGTTTAGCAGCTTTTAACGGATGGGATTCAGAAACTTCGGTTGACGGTTTTCAAGGATTAGGTTATATAGTTTGGAAAGGTTCACAATATTTTGGTGCTCCAGGAACTGGAATTTTAGAATACCCCATAAGAATTTCAACTCCTGGTACTTATAGGTTTATGTGGCGATCTAGAATTACAAATGGTAATGATGGAACGGAACACAACGATACGTGGTTAAGGTTTGCAGATGCAGATGATTTTTATGGTAAAAAAGGAGACCATATTGTATATCCTGGAGGAACTGGTAAAACACCAAGACCAAACGGATCTAGTAAAGAAGGTTGGTTTAAAGTGTATATGAGTGGTGCCGGTACGTGGAAATGGGCTTCGAATACAAGTGATAATGATGGCCATGGAATTTATGTGAAATTTGATGAAGCCGGTGATTATATTATGGAAATTTCAGCAAGGTCTTCACACCATGCATTAGACAGATTTGTGATGGTGAAAAGTGGAATTAATATAAATGATGTAACGGATGAAAGCGTTGCTTTAAGTGAATTAATTTGTAAATAAAATATTTAATTAATAAAGTATAAAAAAAGAAAAATGAAAGCAATTAAATTAGTTTTATTGGTAGCACTGCTAACAATTAGTTGTAGTAGTAACAAAGAAGCCAAAAAAAGTGAAGCAAAATCTGAAGCTAAACCAAACGTTATTTTGGTTATAACCGATGATCAAGGTTATGGTGATTTAGCAGTTCATGGTAATACACTAATAAAAACACCAAATATTGATAATTTTTATGATGAAAGTTATCATCTAACCGATTTTCATGTTGGGCCAACTTGTGCGCCAACCCGTTCAGGATTAATGACTGGGCGTTATGCAAATAGTGTAGGTGTTTGGCATACTGTGGGTGGATGGAGTTTATTGAGACAGCAAGAAAAAACAATGGCTGATATGTTTACACAAGCAGGTTATAAAACTGGAGGATTTGGAAAATGGCATTTAGGAGATAATTATCCGTTTAGACCAGAACATAGAGGTTTTCAAGAAACTGTTATGCACGGTGGTGGTGGAGTTTATCAAACACCAGATTATTGGGGTAATACTTATTTTAACGATACTTATTTTAAAAATGGAATACCCCAAAAATATGAAGGATATTGTACGGATGTTTTCTTCGACGAAGCTACCAAGTTTATAAAAAGTAATAAAGATGAACCATTTTTCTGTTACATCTCTACTAATGCTCCACACGGTCCATATAATGTACCACTAGAGTATTACAATATGTACAAAGATATTGATGAGAATCAATTGTCTGATACTCAAAAACGTTTTTATGGAATGATTACCAATGTTGACGATAACTTTGGAAAACTTCGTAAAACATTAAAAGAATTAAATATAGCAGATAATACTATTTTAATTTTTATGACTGATAACGGTACTGCGGCCGGTTACAAGTACAATAAAGAAAAAAAGATTACAACTGGTTTTAATGCAGGTATGAAAGGAAATAAAGGAAGTGCCTATGAAGGAGGTCACAGAGTACCGTTTTTTATTCATTGGAAAAATGGAGATATCAATGTTTCAAAAGATATTAATCAGTTAACCGCTCATTTAGATATAATGCCAACTTTAGCTGAATTATGTGGAATTGAGATGCCAAAAGGAGGAATGCCAATAGATGGAGAAAGTATTGTTCCAATGTTTAAAAATCCAGAGTTAGAAAATAACAGAATGTTAGTTACAGATTCTCAACGTTTACAACAATTGGTTAAATGGAGAAACTCTTCAGTAATGCAAAACAAATGGCGTTTAATTAATGGTAAAGAGTTATACAATTTAGAAAACGATAAAGGTCAAAAAAATAATATTGCAGAACAAAATCCAGAGAAACTAAAAGAAATGCGCGATTTCTATGAAAAATGGTGGAAACAAGTATCGGTTCAAGGAGATGAGCAAGTTTATATTCCTATTGGAACTAATTTTGAAAATCCAGTAACCTTAACATCTCACGATTTACATTCAATGAAGGAGAAGGAGTATTATGCTTGGAACCAAATTTATATTAGAAATGGAGATGTTGCTGAAGGATTTTGGAGTATTGATGTTGCAGAAGCTGGTGAGTACGAATTTTCATTAAGAAGATATCCAATAGAATCTGGTTTAAAAATTAATGCAACAACACCAAAAATTACTCCTAACGATGTTCCTGGTTTAGAGAAAACCATTCCTGAAGGAAAGAATTTAGAGTTTGTGAAAGCTTCAATAAATATTCAAGGACAAGAAAATGAAGTGAAGTTCGATGAAAATGCTACGTCTGTTGAATTTACTTTAAAACTTGAAAAAGGAAATACAAAATTAGAGGCAAGTTTATTTAATAAAAAAGGAGAAAAAAATACAGCTTATTATGTATATGTAAAAAAGAAGTAATAATTAAATTAATATATAAAAAAAGGCGAGTGTAATTAAAGTACACCCGCCTTTTTTAGTGAAATTTAAACCAATCTAAGGTTAGTTTATTTTCGGGCTTCTTCTTAAAAGTAAAGTGTAAGGCATGTTTCCCTTTTTTAATTTTTTTAAGAGAACCTTTTGTAATGTTATAAGCAGTATTATTTGATAAAGAATTAATAGATAAAATTCCTAATAATTTACCTTTATCACTGTCTAGCCTTATTTCAATAATACCTTTTGAATTAGAACTGGTTTTTACTTCAAAAATAGTTTCATTACCATTAAATGAAAGGTATTTGTAAATAGCAGTGTCGTTGTTATTAATTTCATTCAAACCTTCTGAAATTAAATCTTTCTTTTCAATAGTGGCAATTCTAACATTTCCACTTAAACCACAAGCCCACTCGGCCTCAATTCTTTCTTTTGAATTTAAAGGTTCGCCAGCGCCTTGTGAAGTCATTTCAACTTCATCAATTGTTCCATCTTCATTAAAATAAATAGGTTCAATACAAGCTTTTCTAAATTTTTGAGAATTGTTTGTTGAACGATGATAAAAAACATACCACTGTTCTTTAAACTTTTCAATAGAACCGTGATTGTTCCAACTAGAAGGGTCACAATCAACATTATCAATAATAACACCCTTATAAGTAAATGGCCCCATTGGCGATTTTCCTATAGCGTAACCTAAACAGGTTGGTCTATTATCACGGCTATCATCGGCAAATACTAGATAATACAAATTGCCAATTTTTCTTATTGAAGAGCCTTCATGAAATGCTATATTTCCTTTTTCATCTAAAGGATGAGTAATTGTGGACTCATCAATTTCAGTCATATTTTCTTTTAGTTTGGCAACTTTTGGTTTTCCTTGTCCCCAATAGTAATAAGCCTGACCATCATCATCAATTAAAACAGCCGGATCAATACTATAAGCTCCTTTTATTTGCTTGCCGTTTACAAATGGTCCGTTTGGATTTTTACTAGTTGCAACACCTTCGGTTTTGGGTTTTCCTGGAGAGCAGAAATATAGATAGTATGTACCGTTTTTATAGGCAGCATCTGGAGCAAACAATAAATTGTTGTGAAATTTAACTTGATCATTTTCTCCTTTTGAAGAAAAAGCGTTCTCGGTAACATCCCAGTTTTTTAAATTGGAAGAACTGAGAACGTGATGTGAATATGAGCACCAATACTCATCACTCTCATCACGTGATCCATAAATGTATAATTTTCCATCTTCCCAAACATGTGCTTCAGGATCGGCAATATACATTCCGGGTGGAGTTATTGGATTTTGAGCTTTTATAGACAGGACAGATAACAGAATTCCAATAAATATTAGTGTTTTCATGATACTTTTTTATTTATCATAAAATTAATATTTAAAATATTGTTTTTAATGTAAATGGTTTATTATGGTATATAATTAATCATATGTTACTATTATTAATTGAAATTTTAAATTTACAATTTAACAATAAAAAAAATTGCAATTTATTCTAGTAAAAGAGGTGCTTTTAATTCAATTTCTTAGATAAAACAGATTTTGAGTTTTCATCCAAGTAACTCCAAATGTCTTTTAATTGTTGTTTTTGTATATTGTTTTTGAAGATTGTTTCTGGTAGAGCTTTTGAAATGTAAAAGTTAATTAAACTATGTTTTCTTTTCATAACTTCAATTACCAAATTAAATTTATTTACATAATCCTCATCTTTAAATTTTTGAAGTACAAATAAGTTTGTACTACCATTTTCTGAATTTAGTAGTTGTTGTTCAAATTGTTCATTGTAATTAGTATGGGTGTACTCTTTAATTTGTTCCTTAATTCTACCATTAATTAATTTCCAAAGGGTATGAGTTGAGTATAACGCACCATCAACAACTTCTTCTTTAATTTCTCTTTTTGTTGCTCCAGAAACACCATCAATTTTGTTTGATTTTCGAAACTGTTTATTATCAATAAAGGCCCCAACATGCTTTTTCCCAATTACGGCGTAATTATCTTTAAGCGTTTTATGAAGTTTACTATAATCTGCAGAAGTAAAATCATTATGGTCATTTTTAGTAAGTTGTTTTCCGGGAATTGTGTCAAACTTTTTGAAGTTTCCTGCTAAATCCCAATATACTTTTAGATTCACAATTCTACATAAGGTATCATTACAAACACTTGTTTCAATTTGACTATAAAAAAAGGATTCTTTAGCTTCATTTTTACAGAAATATACATCATTCGTAAAAGAACCATCTAAGCTAGGTAGCTCAAGAACTTTTTTACAATTAGGGTCGTAATTACTATTAAAAGACGATAATGCAGTAACAAAAATTATAATAAGTACGCTAAATTTAAAAATGTAAGTTTTCATAAATAATTAATTGTTTTGCTTTTGTTTTGAAGAAGACTTTACAAGTTTCATTAATTCATTTAAATGATTTTCATAAACAACTCTGGGGTTTGTGTTGTACTTTTTACAAATACTTGCGGCATAACCAACAGCAGCACCCATTTGCCCAGTTGTATTCATAACTCTTGGGCCTCCAAGACCAATATGAGAACAACTAAAATCTCTTCCAGCCATAAATAGATTGTTAATGTTTTTTGAATATAACGATCTGTAAGGGAGTTGATAGCCAGTTGTTCTATAAAATAATGCTTCGGATAAAAAATTAGGTTTTTCGGGGTTGTTTAGTTTTTGTTGATAGTGAACATCTACAGATCTTTTTTCTAAAACAACAGCATCTTCAAATTTGGTTTGATTTTTTACATCGTTAAATGTATAAATATAATCTCCTACAAGTCTTCGTGATTCTCTTTTTCCAACAAGATAACTCACCCATTCTAACGCTAATTTTTCATTCCCTTCTTTTTGTTTTTCATTATAAAATGAACCGAAAATTGCTTTTAGCATATGATCTCTAATCTGTTCAGCATCATCAATTTGATTTAAATCATTTCTTGAAAATTCCCATTTCCATTCTCCATTTGCAGCAGCATGCTGTTTTGCAACTTCTAAAGCCCAAGGAACTTGTGGAAATTTACTTGTAAATTCCATTTCTTTACTGCCCCATAAAACAGATGAACCCATTACAAAATTATCTGCTATTTTTGGGCTCCATAATTCCCCATGTTTTTCCCAGCCTTCATTAAAAGTTGATTTACTTTCACGGCCATACATAAAATTGGCATTAGACCAAAAACCAACCCAACCATCTCCTGTAGAATCTACAAATAAAGGAGCTTTAAATCTTATACGTTCAGAAGTACTTGTATGTTTAGCATCCACAAATTTTATTAAATTGTTTTTAGAACTTGCATCATATGCTCTCCAGTTAAGAAAAAGATGAATGTTTTTATAAGATTTGATATTTTTCATTCGTTTATCATCATCATCGTAAGCTTCTGATGAGCCATTTGGGTAATGATCTGTATCAATCATTTTAAGAATACGTTCAAAATACCCATAAATTCCTTCTGTGTGTACTCTAATTTCGCCACTTGCATTACCTCCTAAAACAGGTCTGTCATGTATTAAAGCAACATTTAAACCTTGCTCAGCAGCACTAATAGCCGCAGCGCAACCGGCAATTCCACCACCAACTATTACTAAGTCGAAATTTTCGGTTTTTTTAGGTGGTTTGTTAGATTTTGTAAGTTTTTCTCTCCATTTTTTTAATTCAATAGATTTGCTGGGTGGAGTAATTTTATTTTTTGAAAAATAAATTGCATCACACCTACCATTAAATCCAGTTAAGTCTATAAGTTCTATTGAGGTTTTTTTATTAGAAAACTCATATTCACCTACATATTCCCAATCCCATTTTTTTGAAGTTCCCAAAACTTTAGAGAACGTATTATTTTCAATTTTTAATTGAAATTTACCAGGCGTTTCCCAGTTTCCTGGAGCCCAATTCATAGTTCTAACCCAAATATGATAGTTTCCTTTTTTGTGGATGCTAAATGTTGTTTTAGCATTTTCAACAGGTTTTCCAATTCCATGGGCCATTAAATATGGCGAACCCATTTGTTCAACAAATTGAGGGTCTACAACCCAACCTCCTTTATCGGTAAAGCTTTCAGTTTCAATTAATATTTCTTGAGAATATAGTTGAAAGCTAATAAGTAATATGCCAATAAACGTAATTACTGGTTTAATACAAATGGTTTTAGTATTCATTTTTTTAGAATAATTAAGGTATAAAACTAATAAATTATAAGCGAAATGCGGAGTTTTGATTTAAAATATAGAACAAATGATTTTTCAAAGAAAATAGCTAGTAGATTGTTTTAGGTAAGCTCTAGTTTCTATTATATTTACAATGATTAATCATTTTTAAAATAATATATATAATTATGAATTCATTTAAATGGTACAACTTTCTATTTACATTGTTTTTAGGAGGTCTTTTTATTTCATGTAATTCGAATGAAGTAAAATCAATTGCAGACCAAAACTTTAATAGAGATTGGTTGTTTCAAAAAGAGGCTCCGGAAGAAGCAAAATCTATAGCTTTTGACGATGGTAATTGGAGAAAACTAAACTTACCACACGATTGGGCAATTGAAGGTCCGTTTAGTAATAAATACAACGCTAGAACTGGAGGATTACCTGTTCACGGAATTGCTTGGTACAGAAAACATTTTACAGTAGATAGTAAATTTAACCAAAAACAAATTTCTATTGAATTTGATGGCGCTATGAATAATGCTAAAGTGTGGTTAAATGGCGAGTATGTTGGCGAAAGACCTTACGGTTATATTGGTTTTGAATTAGATTTAACAAAGCACATTAAATTTGGAGAGGAGAATGTAATTGCTGTTCAATTGTCTCCTGAAGATTTGGCGGCGCGTTGGTATTCAGGTGCCGGAATTTATAGAAATGTACGTTTAAAAATCAACAATTCAGTACATATTCCACAATACGGAACCTATATTACTACACCTAAAATAACAGAAGCAAATGCTGAAGTTGTTATAGAAACAAAAATAAAAAATGCAGGAACTTCAGTTTCAAAAGCTCAATTACAAACAAGTATTTTTAATGCTGAAGGAATTGTAGTTGTTGAAAATACTTCTGAAATTGAAGTTAATTCATCTTCAGAAGAAAAAATAAATATTGCTTTAAACGTTGAAAATCCAAACTTATGGGATATTAAAAATCCTGTTTTATATACTGCAATTAGTAAAGTAGTAGTTAACAATAAAGTTGTTGATGAGTACGAAACAAAATTTGGAATTAGAACCATTGAGTTTGATAAAGACAAAGGGTTTTTGTTAAATGGAAATACTGTTGAATTAAATGGAGTTTGTATGCATCACGATCAAGGTCCATTAGGTACAGCAATTAATTATAGAGCTAAACAACGTCAAATGCAAATTATGCAAAGTATGGGGGTAAATGCGTTACGTACTAGTCATAATCCGCCTTCACCAGAAATTTTACAAGTTTGTGATGAATTAGGAATAGTTGTTATTGTTGAAGCTTTTGATGAGTGGAAAATGGGGAAAGTGAAAAACGGTTACAATAAGTTTTTTGACGAATGGCACGAGCGTGATTTACGTGATATGATTAAGCGTGACCGTAATCATCCATCGGTTATTATGTGGAGTATTGGAAATGAAATTTTAGAGCAAAGCAGAAAAGATGGTTGGAAAGTAGCTAAAATGCTAAACGATATTTGTCACGATGAAGATAATACGCGTCCTACAACTGTAGGATTTAACTATTATCCAGCTCCGTTTAAGAATAAATTAGCCTACGAAGTTGATATTGTTGGAATGAATTATTGGCCAGAAAATTACAACGAAATTTTGGAAGCAAATCCTGATATGATTTTGTATGGTTCTGAAACTTCTTCATTAACAAGTAGTAGAGGTGTATATCATTTACCAATTGAATATACTGAAAGACATTCAACAAATCACGTTTCTAGTTACGATGTTATTGTTGGACCACCTTGGGCATATCCTCCAGATGTTGAGTTCGATGCTCAAGAAAAATGCCCAAAATCATTAGGTGAGTTTATGTGGACAGGTTTCGATTATATTGGAGAGCCAACACCTTATGGTGGTAGAGACAATTCAACACACGGTTATTGGAACGACGATTGGCCATCACGTTCATCGTATTTTGCGCCAGTAGATTTATGTGGTTTCCCAAAAGATAGATATTATTTATACCAAAGTCAGTGGACTACGGAGCCAATGGTACATGTATTGCCACATTGGAATTGGGAAGGAAAAGAAGGAGAAACAATTCCGGTTTATTCTTACACAAATTGTGAAGAAGTTGAATTATTTGTAAACGGAAAATCTTATGGTAAAAAAGTTAAAGGAAAAGATTTTACAATGATTCCTGCAGAATATCATGAGTTTGATAAAGGAATGTACAAATCTAAATATCGTTTATCTTGGAATGTACCTTACCAACCAGGAAGCATTAAAGTTGTTGCTTATAATAATGGAGAAGAAATTGTAACTAAAGAAATAAAAACAGCAGGTAAACCAGCTAAAATTTCGTTAGTAGCAGATAGAACAGAAATTGACGCTGATGGAAATGACTTATCTTTTATTACAGTTAAAATTGAGGATGAAAATGGAAATATGTGTCCATTAGCAGATAATCTAGTGAATTTTGATATTGAAGGAGCTGGAACTTTGGCGGCTGTTGGAAGTGGAGATCAAACTTCTTTAGAAGGGTTTCAAGTTCCAAAAAGAAAGGTGTTTAATGGTATGTGTTTACTAGTTGTAAAATCAACTGAAAATGCAGGCTCAATTTCAATTAAAGCAACTTCAGAAGGATTACAAGAATCAAATATTTCAATAACAACAAAGTAAATTATGATATTCAATAAAACAAAATCATTCATAACAGGAGCATTTTTAATTTTATTTTTTTTAAGCAATGCTCAGGAAAGTAAGCGTTTGTATTTGAAAGATAGGTTACACGATGTAACTAGAGAAAAACCAGTTAGAGTAATTCCGGGTGAAGGAACAAGAACCGCACCACCTTCTGATGCAATTATTCTTTTTGATGGAAGTAATTTAGATGCTTGGAAACCTGGGAATTTCAAAATTATTGATAATTCATATATGGTTGCGGGAAAAGGAGGACTTTCTTCAAAACAAGAATTTGGTGATATGCAAATGCATATTGAATGGAGAGTGAATGATACTTTAAAAGTAAAGGGTCAAAAAGGTTGTAATAGTGGAATTTACATAATGGGTAAGTTTGAAGTTCAGATTTTGGAGAGCTTTGTAAATGAGACCTATGCTGATGGACAAGCAGGAGCTATATACGGGCAGTTTCCACCTTTGGTAAATGCATCAACTCCACAAGGAAACTGGAATAGCTATGATATTATTTTTAAAGCGCCTGTATATGAAAATGGTAAAATGAAAGAAAAAGCTTGCATTACAGTTTTGCATAATGGTGTTTTAGTACAAAATAATCAAGTGTATGAAGGGCCAACATTATATAGAAAGGTAACTTCTTATCCGGATAATTTACCTGCTAAAGGACCAATTTATTTGCAGTATCATAACGATCCTGTTGAATATAGAAACATTTGGGTGCGAGAAACAACTGAACAAAAACAAGCAAATAAAGTTGATTGGAAAAATCCTTTCCCAAAAGATGGTTTAGGAACAGTTTATACAACTTCAGAAGAAGAGAATGAATTAGGGAATAAACATTTTGAAGTAAAAGAAAACAGTATTGAAGTACTTAAGAAGTGGAAAGGTAAAAAAGCGCCATTTGCTATAATTACAACTAATAAAGAGTACAGCAATTTTAATTTAGAACTAGAATATAAATGGGGTGAGCGTAAATTTGAACCTAGAGATGAAGCTAAACGTGATGCGGGAATTTTATTTCACGTTCAAGGTAAAAAAGAGGTATGGCCAACTAGTTTGGAATGTCAAATTCAAGAAGATGATACAGCAGATTTATGGGTAATAAAAGGCCCAAAAGTAACGGTTGTTGAAAAAGATGGAAATGAAAAAGTATTAGACTCTAAAATAAAAGCCTACCAACAAAATGTAAAATATGCTAATTATGAAATTGAAGGTTGGAATGCAGTTAGAGTTGAAGTTAGAGGATCGAAATCAGCTAAGTTTTTTGTAAATGGTCATTTGGTTAATGAAATTAAAAATTTCTTTCATGAAAACGGAAAACCATTATCTAAAGGAAATATATGTTTGCAAGCTGAAGGAGCAGAGTTAACGTATAGAAATGTTAGAATTCAAGAATTAAAATAAATTATAAAATAAAAATGAAAAGAATTTTATTAATAGTAGCGCTTTTAATTACAAGCTTTTTAAAGTTAAGTGCTCAAGAACGTCCAAACATCGTATTCATTTTAACCGATGACCAGTCTTATGGTTTATTGGGTTGTACAGGAAATGAAATTGTACAGACGCCTAACATAGATAAAATGGCAAGCGAAGGTGTATTGTTTACAAATGCGCATATTACAAGCGCCATTTGTACACCAAGTAGAATCTCAATTTTGTTAAGTCAATACGAACGTAAACACGGTGTAAATTTTAATTCAGGAACCAGTGTTTCTGATGAAGCTTGGGAACAATCTTACCCAATGGTAATGCGTAAAGCTGGTTATTTTACGGGTTGGATTGGTAAAAATCACGCTCCTATTGGAGAAGGTGGATATACAAGTGGGCTAATGGACAATAGTTTTGATTATTGGTATGCTGGTCACGGTCATTTAAGTTTTTACCCAAAAGATCGTCACAAAATATTTAATGATGCTATAGCTTTTACTCAACCTGAAATTTTAAATGAAGCTGTTGATGATTTTATTGACCCGAACGAACGTAATTTAAAAGGAGCTATTAAGTTTTTAGATGAAAGACCTTCAGACAAGCCTTTTATGTTGTCAATAAATTTCAATTTACCACATGGTGCTAGTACAGGTACTATGAAAATGAAAAAAGATGATGATGAAATTTACAAAACATTGTATCGCGATTTAAAAATTCCTTTACCAAAGAATTATGTTGCTAAAAAGGATATTAAAACACCTAAATTACCGGCTTCAATTCATAAGGTCGAAGACAGACAAACAGGTTATGATTATTCTGATACTCCTGAAGGAACTATTGAACGTTACACACGTCAGTTACAAGCTATGACAGGTATTGATCGTTTAGTTGGAAATTTAAGAGCCAAGCTAAAAGATTTAAAACTAGATAAAAATACGGTAATTATTTTTACTTCAGATCACGGTTTGTTTATGGGTGAACAAGGTTTAGGAGGTAAATCGTTATGCTACGAAAAAACTACCCACGTTCCAATGATTGTTTTAGATCCACGATTAAAGAAAAAACAAAGAGGTTTTAAAAGCGATGCTTTAGTGCAAAGTATTGATGTTGCAGCTACGATGGTTGCAATGGCAGGAATTGAAAAACCAGCTTCTTTTCAAGGGAAAGATATTTCAGCATTAATTAGAGGTGAAAAAGCTGAAGTTAGAGAGTATGTTTATACTGAAAACTTATGGTCAACTCATTTTGGAAATCCACGTTGTGAATCTGTTCAAGATAAAGAATGGAAATATATTAGATATTACAAAAACAACAATTTTTCAGCTACAAAAGAAATTGAAACTGCTAAAATGATGGGGATTCCTGTAAGTAAAATGTTGTATGCTGTTCACGATCCTGCAATTGCTGTTTATAGAAGTTATATAGATGCTCCTGTTGAAGGTGAAAAACCAGTTTATGAAGAGTTATATAATTTGAAAAATGACCCTGCCGAATTACATAATTTAGCTTCAAAAGAAGAACATAAAACTATTTTAGAAAATTTACGTAAAGTTTGGAAAGTAGAAATCACAAACGCTAGAGGAACTGGGAAACCTAAAGTGTTAAGATATACAAATGACAGTCATCCAAAAGGAGGACATTAATAATAAAATGTCATTGCGAATGAAGAGCAGCGGAATGTGGCAATCTCATGAAAAATTAAAAAATAGAGGTTCTTCATTTCCTTTCATTCATTCAAATATTAAATCCGTCATTCTGAACTTGTTTCAGAATCTCATTCTAATGGTTACTAATTTAATGAGAACCAGCATTTCGACTCCGCTTAATGACCGGTTGCTGAGCGGAGTCGAAGCACTTATTGAAGTAAATAAATTTTATACCAATGAAAAAACTACTATTTATAGTACTACAAATTTGTTTGGGTGTTCAAATAAACGCTCAAACAAATATTGTTTTTATAGAATCTGACGATCAAAGTAATCAAGCAGTCGGTGCTTATGGAAACTCGGCAATGGTTACTCCAAATATAGATGCTTTAGCAAAAGAAGGAGTATCGTTTACTGCAGCTTATAATATGGGTTGTTGGTCTCCTGCGGTTTGTATTCCAAGTAGAACAATGTTGTTTTACGGGCAACATATTTGGAAATCTCAAAAAATAACTAGTAAAAATGCCCCAATTGCATTTCCTGAAATTTTAAGAGAAAACGGTTATTCGACATTTATGACTGGTAAATGGCACGCTTGGGGGAAAAATCCAAAAAATATTTTTGATGAATTAGGAAGTATTCAACCAGGACAATTAAAAACATACAATACAACTGGCGGACATGTAACTGATATTACAGGTAATGAAGCTGTGGATTATATAAATAATTACAAAAGTGAGAAGCCGTTTTTTATGTATGTAGCTTTTAACGCTCCTCATGTACCAAGACAAACCACTCAAAATTATTACGATTTATATCCTGCAAAAGATATGGTGTTGCCGCCAAGTGTTGTAAATGGAAAACCATTAAATAAAAATGTAAAATATCAATACACAAACGATCCTTTAAGTTCTAAAACAATGCAATCTAGAGTTCAACAGAACAATGCAATGGTTACACATATGGATGATAGAGTAGGTGATATTATTAAGGCGTTGAAACAAAAAGGTGTTTATGATAACACAATTATTGTATTTATGTCTGATCACGGAATTAATTTTGGTGAAAACGGCGTTGCAGGTAAAGTATGTTTGTATGAGCCAAGTGTAACAGCTCCATTAATTATTAAAGCTCCAAAAATTAAACCGAATACTAAAATTAAAGAACGTGTTTATTTACAAGATGTAAACCCTACGTTGTTTGATTTGTTAGGGCTAGATGGTCCAAAAAATATCGATTTTCAAAGTTTAACACCTTTAATTAATAAAGAAGTGAAAGGAAGAGAGTCTATTTACTTGGCAATGTTTGATGATCAAAGAGGAGTGGTTTCTGGGAATAAAAAACTAATTGTATATCCTAAAACGGGCGATATAGAATATTATAATTTGGATAAAGATCCTTGGGAAACTACTAATTTAGTGAATAAAAAATCATCAACTTCCGAAGTGAAAAAATTACTAAACCAATTAAAAGATTGGCAGCAAAAAGTAGGTGATACGGTTAAAATTTCTGGAAATTTTTAAAATGAAAATAAAATTTGTCGTATTTATTGTTTCAGTTTTTATACTATTTTTTGTGGTAGACGTTTCAGCTCAAAAGTTAGTGCAATCAGAGTGGAAAGGTTTTAAAAGAATAAATTTTGAAGTGGAAAATTGTAATGCTAGGTTGGTAATTCCAAAAAAGTCATTAAATGGAAATCCTTGGGTTTGGAGAGCTCGTTTTCCAGAGTATCATAACGAGATAGATAGTGTTTTAGTAGCCGAAGGATTTCATATTGCATACATAAATACAGATAATAAATTTGGAAGTCCAAACGCTGTTAAAATTTGGAATAAGTTTTATAAATATTTAGTAAAAAATTATAAGCTTCAAAAAAAAGTAGCTATTCATTGTCATAGTCGAGGAGGTTTGTTTGCATACAATTGGGCGAAAGTTAATCCAGAAAAAGTTGCTTGTATTTATGCTGATGCAATTGTGTGCGATTTTAAAAGTTGGCCAGCCGGATTTGGCGCTGGCGATGGAAGTAAGAATGAATGGAAACTTTTGAAACAAGTATATGGTTTTAAAAATGATGAAGAGGCTATAGCTTATTTAAATAATCCCATTGATAATTTAGATGAATTAGCTAAAAACAGAGTTCCTATTTTACACTCCATAAGTAACCAAGATAAAATTGTCCCTCCAAACGAAAACTCGTTAAAACTGATTCAAAGATATATTGAATTAGGTGCGCCAGCTTCTATTTTACCATGTTCTAAAGGAATTCAAAAGTTAAAAGGGCATCATTATGAAATTGACAACCCTCAATTGGTTATCGATTTTATTAAGTACAATTCTATTCAAAAAGGGAAATTAAATTCATCTAATTATCATTTAAAAAGAAAAGGAATTGCTAACAGTTACATCAAGTTTGAAAGAGAAAAAGTAGGAAGAGTAGCATTTTTAGGAGGTTCAATAACATATAATCCAGGTTGGAGAGATAGTATTTCAGCTTTTCTAGTAAAACGATTTCCACAAACTAAATTTGAATTTGTTGCAGCCGGTATTCCTTCAATGGGAAGTACGCCGGGCGCATTTAGGTTGCAAAGAGATGTTTTGTCTAAAGGAAAAATAGATTTGTTGTTTGAAGAAGCTGCGGTTAATGATTCCACAAACGAAAGAACCTTAGAAGAGCAAATTAGAGGAATGGAAGGAATTGTGAGGCATTTAAGAAAAACGAATCCGGAAATGGATATAGTTATGATGCATTTTGTAGATCCGGATAACATGGAAGACTACAGAAAAGGAGTTGTACCAGAAGTTATTACAAATCATAATGTAATTGCTAATCATTATGGAATTTCAACCATAAATTTAGCCAAAGAAGTAACAGATAGAATTGATAATGGAGAGTTTACTTGGGAGAAAGATTTCAAGAATTTACATCCATCGCCTTTTGGACAAGGTATTTACTCGCATTCAATGCTTCAATTTTTAGAGAATTCATATTCAAAACACTTAGATGCAGATGATAAGGTTTTCTCTTATGACTTACCAGAAAAAATAAATGAGTTTTCATATGAAAATGGTGAGCTTGTAGATATTTCAACCATAAAATTACCAAAAGGTTGGTTTATTAATTCCTCTTGGAATCCGAATGATGGTAAAAGAACAAGACCAAATTATGTAGATGTTCCAATGTTAATTGGTGATAAAGCAAGCAAAGTTTTAAAATTTAAGTTTGAAGGGAATACAGTTGGAATTGCAATTGCTGCCGGTAAAGATGCTGGAATCATTGAATACAGAATAGATAAAGGAGATTGGAAAACACAAAACTTATTTACCAAATGGAGTGGGCAAGTTCATTTACCTTGGTATTATACATTAGCTAGTGAATTATCCAACGAAAAGCATACACTTGAAATTAAAATTTCAGAAAATAAAGATGCTAGAAGTGAAGGGAACGCTTGTAGAATAAGATACTTTTATATAAATAAAAATTAAACAAAATGAAAAAAATAATTTTCTTATTGGTAATCGGGTTTCAGTTGCAAGTTTTCGCAACCGATTTTAACGTTATAGATTACGGAGCAAAAGCAGATGGAGTTACAAAAGACACGAAAGCTGTACAAGCAGCAATTGATGCCTGTACAAAAAATGGAGGTGGAAAAGTTATCATTCCTGCTGGTAAAACGGTAATGATTGGAACCATTTATATGAAGGATTTTGTAACACTTCATATTGAAAATGGAGCAGTTTTATTAGGAAGTCCAGATATTGAAGATTATACAACAGATACGCATAAAAATATGTATAAAAACGAGCCTCATATGGATCGTTGTTTAATTTTTGCGAAGGATGCTAAGTCATTTGCTTTTGAAGGTTATGGTACTATTGATGGAAATGGGCATATGAAGAATTTCAATAAAAAAACTGGAAGACCAATGATGATGCGTTTTTTGAATTGTAAGAAAATTCATATGAATGATATTACATTGATTAATCCAGCAGCTTGGACTTCGGCTTGGTTGTATTGCGATGAAATTGTAGTTGATGGGATTAAAATTCATAGTAGAGTAAATGGTAATGGTGATGGTTTAGATTTTGATGGTTGTACCAATGTTCGTGTTGCAAATTGTTCATTTGATACAAGCGACGATTCTATTTGTTTACAAACTTCAAGACCAGATAAGCCTTGTAAAGATATTGTAGTAACAAATTGTGTGTTTACAAGTAAATGGGCAGCTTTAAGAATAGGATTGTCTTCTCGTGGAGATTTTGATTCGGTAACGGTTTCAAATTGTACGTTTCATGATATTCAAGATTCTGGGTTCAAAATTCAAATGAATGAAGGAGCAGAAATGAAAAATATGTCGTTTACAAATATAGTTATGCGTAACGTACCAAGACCGGTGTTTATGACTTTCTGCCAACAACGAGCAGGAGTTGATGCTCCAATGGAAATGTTACCAATGAAAGCAATGCATAGTTTTATTTTTAGTGATTTTATTGTGGATAATAGAGAATTGGATAAGGATTCATCTTTCTTTTTAACAGGAATGCCTAATCATTATATTAATGATATTCAAATTAATAATGTTCAAATGACAGTTGCTGGTGGAGGTACAAAAGAAGATGCTTCAAAAGAAATTAAAGAATATACGTTGGATGTTCTTGGTAAATGGTGGCCCGAATTTTATTTGGTAAAAACGTTGCCAGCATCGGGAATTTATGCACGTCATATTAAAGGGTTAACAATCAGTAATTTTCATTTAAATACTATTACAAATGATGAAAGAAAACCAATTGTTTTTGAGGATGTAATTGATGGGTTTAAGAGTAATATTTTTCTGAATAAAAAACTAATAAATAAGTAGTCTCACTCATTAAATATTAATACATTTATTAAGAATTAAAAAAAATATTTAATGAAAAAGATTAGTGCGCTTACCTTCTGTTTATTGGCTTTATTTACCGTTAAAGCTCAAGTTTCTTTTATAAAAGGATATGTAATTGACAATAATAATGAAAAGATTTCCTGTCTAATTAAAGATATAGATTTTAAAAATATTCCTAAAGAATTTGAATATAAAAGAACACAAGATGGAAAGGTTGAAAACGGGAGTATTGAAAACTTCAAAGAGTTTGGTGTAAATGAAAATCTAAGGTTTATTAGAGCAGTTGTTGATATTGATAAAACAATTGATAATATTGAATTATTAGATACTTCTTCAAAACCGAATTTTGTAAAAGATACGTTATATTTAAAAGTTTTGGCAGATGGAGATGCCAATTTGTATTATTATGAATACAAAAACCTAAAAAGGTATTTTTTTAGTACTTCTCAGCAGCAGAAAATTGAGCAGTTAGTGTATAAAATGTATACTAAAGAACATAAAACAGTTTCTTATAATAATCATTTTAGACAACAATTATCGCTAAATTTAAAATGCGATGCCATAACTCTTATACGATTAGAAAATCAATTATATAATAATACACTTATACATATTTTTGACGATTATAATCAATGTATGGATGCCAATTATGTTGCATTACCAAATAAATACATATTTCATTTAACACCTAAAATTGGAGTTAAAAGCAATATGCTAAAGTTTAAAGAACACACATTAGATGCTGATTTATCAACAAAAGTTGGTGTAGAATTGGAATTTGTATTTCCATTTAATAATGGGAAATGGGCAATGATTGTAGAGCCGTCATTTCATAAATTCGATGCAGAAGCTTCAATTAAAGAATATAGAGGAGGTTATGAAGATTTACCAATATATAATGATGCGGTTGTGAATTATTCATCTGTTGAACTATCAATGGGAGTAAGACATTATTTAAATTTAAATAATAAATCGAAATTGTATTTTAACTACATATATTTATTTGATTTTGTGGGTGATTCAAATCTAAAATTCAAAAATCAAGAGTATAAGTTTGGAAATATAAGCTATTCAGTTTTAGGGGCAGGTTTTAAGTACAACGATAAGTTTTCGGCAGAAATAAGATATGGTATAAAAACAAATCTCACTTGGAAAATAGTTAATTTTGAAAGTAGGTTAGATTATAGCAATTTATCTTTTTTAGTTGGGTATACAATTCTGTAAGATGCAAAAAATATAGCTCTTGGATTATATTTTTTGAGAAGATGCCCTAATGTTCAATTGACCGTCTAAAACAATTGTTTGTGGTATGTAGTTTTTGCCGCTTTCAATGTGATCTAATAGTAATTGAGCAGCCTTTTTTCCAATTTCGAAAGTAGGCTGTTTTACTGAAGAAAGAGGTGGTTCAACAATACTTCCCATTTTAGATTCTGAAAAGCCAATAAAAGCGACATCCTTAGGAACTTTATATCCATTTTTTTTAAAAATATTCATTGCGCCAATCGCAAGTTGGTCGTTAGCCGCAAATATGGCATCAGGAATGGTATTGTTTTCAATCAATTTTTTTGCAATATTTTCTCCATCTTCCATAAAAAATCCAGAAGTAATTACTTGATGTGGTTCTACTATTAATTTATGCTTTCTATGAGCGTCCATAAATCCTCTTCGTCTTTCTCTAGAAAGTGTTAGTGTTTTTATTCCTTGAAAGTGATATATATTTTTATATCCTTGTCTAATAAGGTGTTCAGTTGCAAACATAGCCCATTTATAATCGTTAAATAATACTTTTGAAGCATTAATTTCTTTATATGTTCTGTTAAAAAAAATGATAGGAAATCCACTTTTTACTAAATCTTGATAATAGTCTATATTATCCGTTTCTGAAGATAAAGAAATCAGTAATCCATCAACCATACTATTTTCTAACGATTGTACATTTTTTAACTCTGTTGTATAACATTCATTAGATTGAGTAATTAATACCTGATATCCTTTTTCAAATAAAATTTCTTGAGCTCCCATTATCACTTCAGGAAAAAAACTATTTACAAATTCAGGAACTACAATGCCAATATTAAAAGATCTTTTTTGGACTAAATTTTTTGCCATTCTATTTTGGCGATATCCCATCTCTTTCGCAGTTTTTAAAACAAGCTCTTTTGTTTTTACATTAATATCAGATTTATCATTAAATGCTCTTGAAACTGTTGAAACAGAGGTGTTTAATTTTTTAGCTATGTCTTTTATGGTTATGTATTTCATTGAAAGAATGTTAACAATAGCAAATGTATGAATAAACCCTAAATTTCGAGAACGTTCTCGAAAAAAATTAACACTAACGAAAACGTTTTAGTTGGGTGTTTCCATAATTAAAATTAAATCCAGAATAAGTATTGCTTAAATTTACTTTGTAAGAAAACAAACAAATTATGAGCACTATTGATATTGGTACAATTCTAATTTTTACATTATTAGTTTTTATTTGCGGATTGAGCTTTGCAAAGTCTGGAAAAAATATGAAATCCTTTTTTGCCGCAGGTGGAGCATTACCTTGGTGGATGAGTGGTTTATCCTTATTTATGAGTTTTTTCTCGGCAGGAACATTTGTTGTTTGGGGGTCAATTGCCTACAGTAGCGGTTGGGTTGCCGTTACTATTCAATGGACAATGTGTATTGCAGGTTTAATTATAGGTTTTGTAATTGCTCCAAAATGGCAAAAAACAAAAGCTTTAACTGCGGCAGAATTTATTACCGATAGATTGGGATACAATACTCAAAAAATATACACCTATTTATTTCTTTTAATTTCAGTATTTACAACAGGAGCATTTTTATATCCTGTAGCTAAAATTGTGGAAGTTTCAACAGGAATTCCAATTTCAGCAAGTATCATATTTTTAGGAGTTTTAATTTTAATTTATACAGCTGTTGGTGGTTTATGGGCTGTAATTGTAACCGATGTGTTGCAATTTGTGGTGTTAACCGCAGCCGTTTTAATTGTGGTTCCGTTATCATTTGATAAAATTGGAGGAATCGACAATTTTATTTCTCAAGCACCAGATAACTTTTTCAATTTTACCAATGCAGAATATTCATGGGAGTTTATGGTAACTTTTGGTTTATATAATTTGTTTTTTATTGCAGGAAACTGGGCTTATATTCAACGTTATACAAGTGTTGCCACACCTAGAGATGCTAAAAAAGTAGGTTGGTTATTTGGAGGGTTATATACAATTAGTCCGCTAATTTGGATGTTACCACCAATGATATATAAAGTATTAAATCCAGATTTAGGTGGTTTAGCAGATGAAGGAGCGTATTTATTAATGTGTAAAGAAGTTTTACCTGTTGGTATGCTCGGTTTAATGCTGGGAGGTATGATTTTCGCAACTTCAAGCTCTGTAAATACTACATTAAATATTTCTGCTGGTGTGCTGTCGAATGACGTTTATAAACATTTCTTTCCTGAAACTTCAGGAGATAAATTAGTGAAAGTTGGAAGGATTTCAACCATAATATTAGGTTTAATTACTATTGTGGTAGCATTATTAGTGCCATATATGGGCGGAATTGTTGAGGTTGTTATGAGTTTAGCAGCCATAACTGGTGGAGCAATGTTTTTACCTCCTTTGGTTGCATTATTTTCAAAATATCAAACAGGTAGAAGTGTATTGGTTGTAACTATAGTTTCGTTGGTTATCAATTCATTTTTCAAATTTGTAATGCCTTCAATGTTCGACTATAGTTTAAATAGAGCGATGGAGATGACTGCAGGTGTTGGAATTCCAATTTTGTTATTAATCATTTTTGAAGTGTATTTTAGAACAAGAAAAACAGATACTTCTCAATATACAAGTTATTTAGAAAAAGTGGAATCAAAAGTGCCTCAAGATATAGAAGAATCAAAAGGTGGAAATAAAAAAGGAGGTAGAGTTATAGGAATTGGTGTTGCTTTAACAGGATTGTTAGTTGTAATAATTTCCTTTTTAGAAGGAAAACCAACACTATTAGTTACAGGAATGGGAGCGTTAGTTTTAGCGCTAGGTAGTTATATTATTTTAAAAAATTCAAAAAAAGAAATAAATGTTAATTAAGGATTTTAACAAAGAAGTAAGATCTAACAAGGTTGTAGAATTACAAAGTGAGTTAGTTGTTGTTGGTGGAGGAACAGCAGGAGTTTGTGCAGCTATAACAGCAGCAAGAAAAGGAACAAAAACGGTGTTAGTTCAAGACAGACCAGTATTAGGTGGAAATGCTTCTTCTGAAGTTAGATTATGGATATTGGGAGCAACGTCACATTTAGGAAACAACAATCGTTGGTCTCGTGAAGGTGGTGTAATGGATGAAATTTTAGTTGAAAACCTATATAGAAATAAAGAAGGTAACGCAGTTATTTTCGATACTGTTTTACTTGAAAAAGTATTAAATGAAGAAAACATCACACTTTTACTAAACACAAGTGTGTACGATGTTTCAAAATCGAGTGATACCAAAATTGAATCGGTTAAGGCTTTTAACCCTCAAAATTCAACCGAGTATGTTATAAATGCACCGTTGTTTTGTGATGCATCAGGTGATGGAATTGTAGCTTTTAAAGCTGGAGCTTCTTTTAGAATGGGAGCAGAAAGTAAAGGAGAATTTGGAGAATTATTTGCGCCAGATAAATCGTACGGAGAATTATTGGGGCACTCAATGTATTTTTATAGCAAGAATACAGATAAGCCAGTAAAGTATGTAGCTCCTGATTTTGCATTAAAAGACATCAAAAAAATCCCTCGTTACAAAGCAATTGGAAAAGACGATAAAGGGTGTCGTTTTTGGTGGTTTGAATATGGTGGAGATGGAGATACCATTCATGATACTGAACAAATCAAATACGAATTGTGGAAAGTAATTTATGGAGTTTGGGATTATATAAAAAATTCAGGAGAATTTGAAGATGTAGATAATATGACCTTGGAATGGGTTGGAACAGTTCCTGGAAAGCGTGAAAGTCGCCGTTTTGAAGGATTGTATATGATGAAGCAACAAGACGTAATTGGTCAGGCTATTTTTGAAGATGCCATAGCACATGGTGGTTGGGCAATTGATTTACATCCGGCAGAAGGTGTTTATAGTAAATTGTCTGGTTGTACACAATGGCATTCAAAAGGTGTGTACCAAATTCCTTATCGCTCGTTTGTAAGCAAAGATATTGACAACCTGTTTTTGGCAGGAAGAATTATAAGTGCTACGCACGTTGCTTTTGGTTCTACAAGAGTTATGGCAACAACGGGTTTATGTGCTCAAGCTGTTGGTATGGCCGCTGCTGTTTGTATTGAAAATGATGTAAAACCTGCTGAAATTTTACAGAACGGTTTAATAAAAACACTTCAAAATGAATTGAATTTAACGGGTCAAAGTATTCCAAATATTCCTATTCAAACGGAAAGTAATTTAGTGAATGAAGCTACAATTACAAGTTCTTCAAATCTAAATTTAAGTGAAATTCCTTTTGATGGAGAATGGACAAATTTAGCAACTTCGGCTGCCCAATTATTGCCTTTTATAGCAAATGAAAATTACAAGTTTAAAGTGCAAGTGATTGCTGATGAAGATACTAGAATTGAAGTTCAGTTAAGAACTTCAAAAAGATCTAAAAATTATACACCAGAGGTTATTATTGAAAAACAAATAATTAACCTTAAAAAGGGCGAACAAGAAGTTGAGTTTGAATTTGTAGGTTCCGTAACTAAAAATAAGTATGCTTTTGTGACTTTTATGTCGAACGAAAAAGTGTATTTAAAAAATAGTAACAAACGTTATTCAGGTATTTTATCAGTGTTTAACGGAGTTAACAAAGCGGTTTCAAATAATGGAAAGCAAACACCACCAGATGGAATTGGGGTTGATACTTTTGAATTTTGGATTCCGCAGAGAAGACCAGAAGGTTTTAATATAGCAATGGAAATTTCTCCTGCAATTGAAGCTTTTGATAGTTCAAATATTGGAAACGGATATGTGCGTCCTTGGGGAACGGTAAACGCTTGGAGTGCAAGTTTAGAGGATAAAAATCCTACATTAAAAATTGAGTGGGATTCAGAAAAAGAACTTTCAGAAATTAAATTGTTTTTAGATCCAGATTACGATCATCCGTTAGAATGTACATTAATGGGACATCCAGAAGAGGTTGCTCCATTTTGTGTAAGAAATTATACTATAAAAGATTTAAACGGAACAATTTTAGTTCAAAAAGAAGGAAATTACCAAACCATAAATACGTGGAAATTGGATTCGAAAATAAAAACAAAAGGAATAATTATAGAAGCCGAACATCCATCAGGAAATGTTCCTGCATCTATATTTGAAGTAATCTGTAGTTAATTATGAAAAAAATATTCATTTCAATAGTAATCATATGTAGTTTAATAGCTTGTAATGCTGATAAAAATGTAGAAGTACTAGAAACTTCTTCCGAAGGAAATACAGCAATTTTAAGTGGAAATTGGAAGTTCAATACCATTTACGGTATGGGTTCAAATCCTTTAAATATCCACGTACAACCTAACGATATTGTTATAGATAATAACGATAAAACAAAGGTTGAAATAAAAGGAAAATGGCAAACAAAAAAAGTTGGAGGAAGAGGTTCTGTTTTTTATGGAAAAGATTATTTAACTCATAATTTCGGGAAAAATGAAGCCGCAAATAGCTATGTGCGTTTTATGCCAACAATAAATGAAACGGGTTATTATGAGGCTTTAGTTATTTATCCTTTTGCTTCTCATTTAACAGCACAAATAAATATTAATAGTGCAGATGGAAAAACTTCAAAATATGTGAGCCAAAGAACTAATTGCGGACAATGGATTAGTTTGGGGATATTTAAATTTAATGCTTCAGAAAATAATTATGTGGAAGTAACTGCTATTACTGAAAGTCAAGTAGCTGCAGATGCTGTGTTATTTAGACCAATTTCTGAAGAAAAATATACCGAAGCTAAAGAACAACCAAAACAAGTTTATTTAACTGATTACAACGATTCTGATTGGCATAATTTAAAAGTTCCTGGTCATTGGGGAATGATAAACTCATACTCAAACTACAATGGTTTAGGCTGGTATAGAAAAGAGTTTCAATTGCCAGAAGGCTGGAAAGAAAATTCTAACGAGAAAATTAGACTAAAGTTTGATGGTGTTTATCACGTTTCAAAAGTGTATTTAAACGGAAAATTTATTGGAGAACACCGTGGAGGTTTTACACCTTTTGATTTTGAAGTAGAAAATCAATTAAATTTTAACGGTAGTAATGTAATTGCTGTTGAAGTTGATAATAGAAACAAAGTTGGTGCTACTTGGAATTGGGGTGGAATAATTAGAGATGTTTATTTGGTTAAGAATAATAACGTTAGAATTAACAACCAATATATTCACGCAACACCGGATTTAGAAAATGGAACAGCTGCTTTAAAGTTGAAGGTGAAAGTTGAAAACAACTCGGATAAAGCGAAAAGTATTTCAATTAAATCTATTATTTCAAAAGAAGGGAAAATCTCTGAATTAAATAAAACTGTTGAAGTAGCAGCAAATAAAATTTCAGAAGTTGTTTTAGAAAGTAATTTAGAAGCAAAAAATGTAAAATTATGGCATTTTGATCATCCTGAATTATATAGTTTAGAAACTACAATTTCAGAAGGTGAATTGAAAATTGATAGCAAGCAAAATGATTTTGGTATTAGAAAAGTTGAGGTTACAGATTCTAAATTGTTGTTGAATGGTGAGCCGGTTCGTTTAGGAGGATTTAATCGTGTTAGCGAACATAGATATTGGGGATCTTCAGAACCGTTGGAAGTTTTGGAAGAAGACGTTGATTTAATGAAAGAAGCTGGAGCTAATTTTATGCGAATTATGCACGGAACCCAAAACGAAAAATTGATTGAGTTATGCGATAAAAAAGGAATTCTAATTTTTGAAGAAGCAAATATTCGCGATTTAGCAAATCCTGAATTTACAGCACCAGAATATCCTTTAGCAAAGTATTGGATTAAAGGAATGGTGGAGCGTGATTGGAATCATCCAAGTATTATTGGTTGGAGCGTTGGAAATGAACTTTCGGATCATTACCAATACGCAAAAACTACGATGGACTATGTGCGAGAAATGGATCCAAACAGATTGGTTACTTGTGTAAGTAATAGTGGTCAAAAAAGTTTTTCTAATCGTAAAACTGACCCAAATACAGAGGTAGATATTATTATGCATAATATGTATCGTTGGCAAGGAGAACCACAAGTTATTATTGATAAGTTAAGAAGTGAATGGCCAGAAAAACCAATATTTATTTCGGAATATGGTTTTGATCCTTACCCAACAACTTCTCTAGATGGCGATCAGCAAATATTTTCAGATTGGAACGAGCATTGGCGTGGTAAAAATGAGTTTGTTATTGGAGGTTCATTATGGACTTTTAACGATTACAGAAGTGGTTACGCGGCAACTTCTCAAGAAGAAAATAGAGTTTGGGGATTGATAAATGTTTGGAGGCAAAAACGTAGAATGTTTGAAAGAGTAGCCAAAGAATTTAGCCCAATTAAGGATATTGAAGTTAAAAACTTAAAACTTTCAAACAACAAAGCTGAAGTAATTATACCAATAAGAGGTTTAGATGATTATCCAAGTTATAGTTTAACAGGTTATAAATTAAAATGGAATTTTAGAGGTTTAGATGGAACTGTAATTGAAGAGAAATCTCAAGATTTACCAATTATTAATCCCGCAGATAAAGTTTGGAAAGGTGAAATTTCTTGGGGTAAATTACCTACTGAATTATTGGATTTGAGACTTCAATTAGTGAGTCCAACAGGTTATGTGAGATATGAAAAGGTAATACCTTTTGCAGCTCCAAAATCTCCAACTATTACGGGAATCAATTTAGGAGATACATTGGTAAGAGTATTATTTGAAAAAGTACCTGGAGCTACTGAATATGTTGTACGTTATAAAAATGATGAAGGTAAAACTGTAGAATCATTTAAAACCATTACCAATGCTATCGAAATAGATAGTTTATCAAATAATAAGGAGTATATTTTTAGTGTAATATCCTTAAATGCTAAAGGGGAAAGTAAACAACCAAATTCAATTTCAGGAACACCAAATGGAAAGCCGTTAGCACCAAAAGTTTGGAAATCTTTTATTGAAGATAACAAAATTGTAATTGGTTATACCAGTGAAAAACAAGACGATTTTTACGTAGTAAAATACGGGACATCGAAAGATAATTTAGATAAGGAATTTAGATCTAATGTAAGAGGAATGATGACCATTGATTTAGAGAATGAAAGTGAAATTTATTTTCAAATTCAACGCGAAATTAAAGGTCAAAAAGGAAATTGGTCTGCAATAATTAAAGTAAATTAGTATGAACTTAAAATCTGTAATAGTTTCAATTATATTAGTTTTTAGTTTTTTGCAACTTAAAGCTCAACAAACAGCTAATAAAATCAATTTAAATGAATGGAATTTAGTATGGCAAGATGAGTTTGATTACAGTAATAAAAAACTAGATCAAAATTGGGAATCTCAAAATGGTCCAAGTGGACATATTTTATGCAGTAGATGGAGAGAAAATGCCGTTGTTAAAAATGGTGTTTTAGAGTTACAGGCACGAAAAGAAAACAGAGGAGGACAAGAATGGACTGCTGGTAATATTTGGACAAAAAGAAGGTTTGGTTATGGGTATTTTGAGAGTAGATACAAATATGCAGGTGCAGCAGGAACAAACAATTCATTTTGGTTAATGCCTCAAGGAGTAAATTTAAATACCGAAGAAATTGTTTGCGAACTTGATATTAATGAAGGGCATTTTCCTAATGAAGTAAACACAGATCGTCATCATCATCAAAGTGGTGGGTCATATAACGGTCAGCTTGGTTATACTGAAGGATTGTCACCAGCTTATGCGCATTCGTTTAATAATTCAATTAAAACAAAACGTATACGTTTTTCTTCAAATAATTCAACGCATTTTCATTTAAGAGAGTTTCGTATCTATGAAACTAATAACAACTGTTATCCTACTAATTTACTTTCAGATAATGCTGATAGTTCTGTTTCGGGATTAAAAAATCTTGCACTTGAAGGCAATGTTGAAATAACTGCTAGCGGTGTGCTTAGAGATGAATTTAAAGTAAACTCTGTAGCTGATGGAAGTTTAAGTAGTAGTTGGGTGTCACAAAAAACTGGAGAAAAATGGTTGGAGTTTAGTTGGCCGTCAGAACAATCTATAGGTCACATTCAATTTATAAATGGGTGGCAAAAAGATGCTGTTTGGCACGCATTTATTACCGATTATAAGATTGAAGCAGAAGTTAATGGAGAATGGGTTGAACTTGCTAATTTTGATGTAGAGACGAAACATAATTATGCGGAAGAATATCATGTGTATGGTGTAGATTGGAATGTTGAAAATGTAAAATTTTATTTTGATAATAAATTAATTAGAACACTTCCTAACACAGAATGTACAGATGATTTAAATATATGGTTGAGTCTAGCCATTTTAGAACATGCAGGTGAAGTAACAGACGCCATTGACGGAACAAGTATGAAAGTTGATTATGTTAAATATTATCAAAAAAAATAAATTCAAAAAAATGAATATAAAGTATATCGTATTTAGTTTAATTAGTGTGTTTTTTATTTTGAAATCAGAAGCGCAAAAAAATGAAGGGTTTGACTATTCTAAATGGGATTTAGTTTGGCAAGATGAGTTTGATTATAGTAATAAAAAACTTGATAAAAATTGGGAATCTCAAAATGGTCCAAGTGGACATATTTTATGCAGTAGGTGGAGAGAAAATGCAGTGGTGAAAAATGGTGTTTTAGAGTTACAGGCACGAAAAGAAAACAGAGGAGGACAGGAATGGACCGCAGGTAATATTTGGAGTAAAAAGAAATTCAAATATGGATATTTTGAATGTCGATATAAGTATGCAGGAGCAACGGCAACCAATAATTCTTTTTGGTTAATGACAAGAGGAGGTGAGCCAACTGAAGGAAAAAGATTTGAAATTGATATAAACGAAGGACATTTTCCCAATGAAGTAAACACAAATATTCATAATTGGTCAGATTTTACTTACAATCAAGATGGTAAAAAAACGCATCCTTCAAGCCATAAAGGATTTTCATATGGAGCAAAGCCAGATTATTCATTTCAATTAGAAATTCCTATTGAAACAAAAAAAGTTAGATTGATTTCTAAAAGCAACTCAAAATTTCATATTAGAGAATTTAGAGTTTACGGAACTCAAACAGAAACTTTTCCTGAAACACTGTCTAAATCTGCAGATAATGATGTGGATGGTTTGGTTAATTATGTTAGAAGTGATGATGTGAAAATAACTTCAAGTGGTTCATTTAAAAATCAAAAATCTGAATATGGTTTAGCTGATGGTAAAATTGAAACTTCTTGGATTTCACAAATAAAAGGAGACAAGTGGATTGAATTTGAATGGAAAGAAAACATTACAATTGGTTGCATTCAATTTATTAATGGTTGGAATAGTAAGGGAAATTGGCACGATTTATTATCCAATTATAAATTACAATATTTTAATAATGGTGAATGGAAAGATGTTGCAACTTTAGATGTTGAGAAAAGCAGCAATTTTGCTAAAGAATATCAAACGTATGGTTTAGAATGGAATGAAAACGAGATTGTATTTTATTTTAATGGAGAAGAAATTAGAAGAGAAAAAAATACATTTTGTTTTAGTGAAACTCCTATTTGGTTAAGTCTTGCCATTATAAAATGGTCTGGTTCAGTTACCGACGAAATAGATGGAAAATCTATGAAGGTAGATTATGTGAGATATTATAAAAAGAAGCAATAAGAATTTAAATTTACATTAATTAAAAAGCACAAAATGAGATTTCTAACACTATTTTTAATAACAGTTACTCTTTTAAGTTCTTGTAAAAAAGAATCTAAAAAAAACTTAGAGGATTTAAACATAGATTATAAAATTGAATTAGGAGAAGTTACGCTTCAGTCCAAATTTGAAAGCGATACAATGAGTATTTGGGGAGGCTCCATTACTAAAGGAGATGATGGATTGTACCATATGTTTTATTCTAGATGGAAAAAAGATTTAGGTTGGGCTTGGGTAACACATTCTGAAATTGCACACGCAGTTGCAGAAAGTCCTTTTGGACCATTTAAGTTTAAAGATGTTGCTTTGGGAATTCGAGATTCAAAATTATGGGACGGTTTATGTACACACAATCCTACAGTTCACAAATACGGCAATAAATATTACTTGTATTATATGGGAAATACTGGTGATGGAAAAGTATTTGGAGAGCCAGGAGTAATAAAACTAAACCCTATTCATAGAAATAATCAGCGAATTGGTGTAGCAGTTTCGGATAGCCCAAACGGACCTTGGGCACGTTTTGATAAACCATTAATTGATGTGAGTAAAGATAGTACAGCTATTGATGCATTGATGGTGAGTAACCCATCAATTACTAAAAGACCAGATGGTGGTTATTTAATGGTATATAAGGCAGTAGGTAAAAAGAAAAAAGGACTTTGGGGAGGTCCGGTAGTGCATTGTGTAGCAACTTCAGACAGCCCAACGGGTCCATTTATAAAATACGATAAACCAATTTTTCTAGCTAAAGGACACGATTTTCCTGCTGAAGATCCTTTTATTTGGTATGAAGCTGGAAAATATAGAGCAATTTTAAAAGATATGCATGGAGCATTTACAGATGCAGGTATGGCGTTGGTTTTATTTGAATCTGAAGATGGATTTGATTGGACATTATCTAAAAATGCATTGGTTTCAACATTAGAAATTAAATGGGAAGATGGAACGGTTCAAAAAGTAGCTAATTTAGAACGCCCCCAAGTTTATTTAGAAAATGGAATTCCAAAAGTACTTGTTTGTGCTTCTGACGTAAAAGATAGTAAAGGTGTTCTTCAATCCTTTAATGTTCAAATTCCAATTAAATCTATAAAATAATAATAAAATTATGAGGTATTGTTTAATATTGTTAATGGCGTTAATTTCTTGTAAAGAACAGCCAAAAAAAACTGTAGAAATAAAAAAATCAGATTATAAAATTGAATTAGGAGAAGTTAAGCTTCAGTCTAAATTTGAAAGTGATACAATGAGTGTTTGGGGAGGTTCCATTACAAAAGGAGATGATGGTTTGTATCATATGTTTTATTCTAGATGGAAAAAAGATTTAGGTTGGGCTTGGGCTACACATTCTGAAATAGCACACGCAGTTGCTGAAAGTCCTTTTGGACCATTTAAGTTTAAAGATATTGCTTTGGGAATTCGAGATTCAAAATTGTGGGATGGTTTATGTACACACAATCCTACAGTTCACAAATACGGCAATAAATATTACTTGTATTATATGGGGAATACGGGTGACGGAAAAGTATTTGGAGAGCCCGGAACAATAAAACTAAACCCTATTCATAGAAATAATGCGAGAATAGGTGTAGCAGTTGCGGATAATCCAAACGGACCTTGGAAACGTTTTGATAAACCATTAATTGATGTGAGTAAGGATAGCACAGCTATTGACGCGCTATTGGTGAATAATCCATCAATTACCAAAAGACCAGATGGTGGTTATTTAATGGTTTACAAGGCTGTTGGGAAAAAGAAAAAAGGAATTTGGGGAGGACCTGTGGTACATTGTGTCGCAACTTCAGACAGTCCAACAGGACCGTTTGTTAAATATGGAAAACCAGTATTTTTAGCAGAAGGACATGATTTTCCTGCTGAAGATCCTTTTATTTGGTATGAAGCTGGAAAATATAGAGCTATTTTAAAAGATATGCACGGAGCATTTACAGATGCAGGTATGGCGTTGGTTTTATTTGAATCTGAAGATGGATTTGATTGGACATTATCTAAAAATGCATTGGTTTCAACATTAGAAATTAAATGGGAAGATGGAACGGTTCAAAAAGTAGCTAATTTAGAACGCCCCCAAGTTTATTTAGAAAATGGAATTCCAAAAGTTCTTGTATGTGCTTCAGATGTAAAAAATAGTAAGGGTGTTCTTCAATCTTTTAATGTTCAAATTCCAATTAAAACTAAACAATAATGAAAAATTCTATAAAAATATTGATTGCTTTTTTAAGTATTTGGCAAGTTTCCAATGCTCAAACACCACAGCAACTTCCTAAAAATGGAAATCAGTATGAAACTTATAGAGATAATAGTATTTCAGATGAATTTAATAGTAAAAAATTGAATACTAATAAATGGGGAAGAAGAAATACTGGAGGAGCATCAATAGAAAATTATGTTGCAGACAAATCTTTAGTTGTAATGGAAAAGGAAACTAATAAAGGTGTAACAACCAAGTTTGTTTCTATAAAAGGAACTACGGAAAAAGGTTCCCCAAAAACAGCTGGTTTAGTTAGTAATGCGTCAGCTTTTTATGGGTTTTATACAGTGAAATTTAGATTTAGAGGTTTTGATACTGATGATGTAAAAGAGAAAAGTTCTGTATGGCATCCTTCTGTTTGGAGTGCTATTGGGAATTATACTGGTGAAAAGAAAAAATCTTCTGTAAAAAATAGTGCTTTTTGGACAGAAATTGATTTTATGGAGTGGGAAAATAAAGCAAATGGTTGGAGTAGCGATGCTCCTTCTCGAATAAGAGACAGCAAGGGGAAAAAACGTAAAGTTGTAACTCAAGGAAAAGGCGCTGAAAAAGCAATTATGACCAAAGGTCCTTTTCAAACCTACGCCCCTGTTTGGCAAACTATTGGCTTAGAGTATACACCAGAATATATAAAATTGTGGGAATGGAAAAATGGAGAATGGGTTCATATGGGGAAAAGAGTTGTAAAATTTGTTGAAGAATCCGAAGCAAACCCAGAAAGAAAATACACTATATGTACCATTGGAAAAAAAGCAAGACAACCAATGTTTTGGTATTTAGGAAATATTGTTGCGAAACATGTATTAGCTAAAGTTGAAAATGGAACCAATACTTATACTATGAACGATTTATCTGTAGATTTTGATTTCTTTAGGTATTACCGCCATAAAAGTACTAGAGATATTGATTGGAATTGGGAAAATGGAGTAAAACAAGGAGGAGGAAAAATTAAGAAAGATTTTTCTCCAATTCAAGCTACTAAAAATTAATAAATTATGAATCTTAAAAGTGGAGTAATTTCTGTTTTTTCATTTTTTGTAACCTTTATTGGGTTTGCACAAGCAGATTTTGATTTTAAAGAGTTGCTTCCTGAAAAATTTGACAAAGCAAATATTATTGAAGAAGAAGATTATAATGTTTGGGGAACAAATATTTTAAAAGGAAAAGATGGTAAATACCACGCAATTTATTCACGTTGGTTAAAATCTAGAGGGCATTTAGGTTGGGTTACACATTCTGAAATTGCACACGCCGTTTCCGATAATTTAACAGGTCCTTATAAATTTAAAAATTTAGTATTACCGCCTAGAGGTAAAAAATATTGGGATGGTGACTGTACTCATAATCCTCACGTATTGGAGCACAATGGGAAGTATTATTTATATCATATGGGAAACAAAGGAAGTGGTTTTTGGGATAAAACTTCAGACTCAGTTATGCCAAAATATACAGATAAAGAATGGTGGATAAATAGAAATAATCAACGTGTTGGATTAGCTGTTGCTGACGATTTAAATGGTGAATGGCAACGTTTTGATAAACCATTAATTGATGTTACAGGTAATAGAATGATGACTTCAACACCAACTATTTCAAAACGTACTGATGGTAAGTTTTTGTTAGCATATAAATATGTAGAACCAAACGAAAAATTTAAAAATGGAAAGGTTGTTCACGTAACTTCTCTTTCTAATTCACCAATGGGACCTTTTGTAGATACGGGAGTTCCTTTTATTACGCACCCAACAGCAAGTTTTGCAATAGATGATCATTTAGAATGGGTTTACAACGGAAATTACTATTGCATTGCAAAAGATTCACGTGGTGCTTGGAGCGATTACCCTAATGGTTCAACAATGTTGTTTGAAGGTGATGATTTGGGATTAAAGTGGAAACCAGCCAAAAACTTTTTAGTTTTAAAAGCAGGTGAAATTAAATGGACAGATGGTACTACTACAAAAACAGCACGTACTGCGGATATGCCAAAGTTTTATATGGATAATGGAATTCCAAAAGCATTAATTATTGCCATTTTACCTAAAGACAGTGAAATATCATATTCGTTAGTAATTCCTTTAAAAACACCAAAATCAAGTACAAACGTTTTTCCTTATCAGGTAACAAAATATTCTAAGGAACGAAAATTAAGTGCTGCTTTGGATAGAAGTTTTAACCAATATCCGTCACATGTTAATGCTGAAAATGAGTTGTACAGTCAGTTTAAATACACAAAACTTACTGGGTTCGATTATAATGATGGAGATGCAACTATTACGCGTAGAGATCCTTCAAAAATAATTAAAGAAAATGGGAAATATTATGTTTGGTATACCAAGCGAGATACAAAAACTCCACCAGTTGGAGCTAGAAATGCACATTTAGCAACTGATAAAATTCCTTCCACAGACTGGGATTTAGCTGAAATTTGGTATGCTACAAGTAAAGATGGTTTTCATTGGGAAGAACAAAGTGTTGCAGTTACACGTCCTGCATATCCAACTCCAGGTTGGAGAGCAGTAGCAACTGCAGATGTGTTAAAATTCAAAGGGAAATATTATATCTATTACCAGGCTTTTACAGAAGCAAGTGGTAAACGAGGAGATTATTGCCCTGTTAGTGTAGCGTTTTCAGATTCACCTGATGGACCTTGGACACACGTTAATAAAGCCGTAATTCCAACTGGAGCAAAAGGAGAATGGGATCAATTTGCGATACAAGCTCCAACACCTTTGGTTCATAACGGAAAAATATATGTGTATTATAAAGCAGCCTTTAATCGTCCAGGAACTGTTTGGAGTGGAATAGGATTAGCAATAGCAGATGATCCGTTAGGACCGTTTAAGAAACACGAATTAAATCCAGTTCAGAATTCAGGTCACGAAATTTGTTTTTTCCCTTGGAAAGAAGGCTTGGCTTCGATGACAATTCGTGATGGATCCGAGCACTTTACAATTCAATATGCTAAAGACTGGGTTAATTTTGAAATAATGTCAATAACTGAAATGATGCCAATTGGACCAAATGCTTATATACCAGATGCCTTTTTGGATAATAAAAACGGACGAGGAATTACTTGGGGAATTGGTCACTTTATCAATTTTAAAGGGAAAAATAGTGATAAATGGCATTCAGAATTATATAGATTTGATTGTGATTTAAGTCTTGATGTTGATGATCCTGAAATGAAGCATCACAATAATAGATGGAACCCTGAAGATTATTTTCGTTGGGGATTGAGTAAAAAACAAATTGAAAGAATTCAAGAAGAAAACAATAAAGCGGATAGCAAAAATTAAATTGAATAAATGAAAACAAGAATATTAAAATATAGTTTGTTAATTGTTTTTTACGCTTTCTCTTTTTTAGGAATAAGTCAGAGTAACTCTCAAAAAAATATAATTCTTATTATAACCGATGATCACGCTTACCAAGCAATTAGTGCTTATAATAATCGTTTGGCTAACATTGCTCCAACACCAAATATTGACAAATTGGCCAATAGTGGAGTTCGTTTTGATAGAAGTTATGTAGGGAATTCTATTTGTGCGCCATCTAGAGCAACAATGCTTACAGGAAAACACAGTCATTTAAATGGTATAAAAACTTTAAAAGAAAAGTTTGATGGAAGTCAGCCAACAATTGCTAATATTCTTCAAAAAAATGGATACGAAACTTCTTTTTTTGGTAAATGGCATTTGAAAAATGAACCAGAAGGTTTTTCTAATTGGGATGTTTTAATTGGACAAGGAGATTATTACAATTCAGATTTTAAAACAAAAGATGGCATAACCAGAAGTGAAGGTTATGTAACCGATGTAATTACTGATAAAGCAATAAATTGGTTAAATGCTGAAAGAGAAAAAGAGAAACCTTTTATGATGATTGTTGGGCATAAAGCACCGCACGCAAATTGGTTGCCGCCTGTAAAATATTTAACCACATTTGATGCTGTTGAAATTCCAGAACCAACCAATTTATTTGATGATCATTCAGGAAATGGGTTAGGAGTAAAAGAAACAGATATGACTATTGAAGAAATGCCAATGGGTTGGTATTGTCAACTTTGGTCTGAAATGAAAGAGAAACCAAACAGATATGAAGATTTTGGAGGCACACTTTGGAAGCGTGCTTATGGAAGATTAAGTAATGAAGAAAAAGCAAGTTTTGATAAAGTTTTCAATCCAAAAAATGAAGCTTTTTTAAAGACTAATTTAAAAGGAGAAGATTTAATTCGTTGGAAATATCAGCGAATTATGAAAAACTATTTAGGTTGTGTAAAATCTGTTGATGATAATGTTGGTAGATTAATGGAGTATGTAAAAACTGCTGGTTTGGAAGAAAATACGTTGGTTATTTATGTTTCGGATCAAGGATTATTTTTAGGAGAACACGGTTGGTATGACAAACGTATGATGTATGAAGAAGCATTTAGAACACCACTTATTGTTTCTTGTCCTTCAATACGAACTAAAGGAACAGTTAGTAAACAATTGGTTCAAAATATAGATTACGCACCAACTATTTTAGATTTTGCAGGAGTTGAAATTCCTGAAGATATGCAAGGAGAAAGTTTGGTGCCAATTCTAAATAAAGTAAAAGCCAAAAATTGGAGAAAGAGTTTGTATTATCAATATTACGATTATCCTGGAGGACACGATATTCATAAACATCAAGGTGTTGTAACCAAAAGATATAAACTAATATACTTTTATGAAATTGGTGAATGGGAATTTTATGATTTAAAGAAAGATCCTTCAGAAATGAAAAATGAATATAAAAATTCAACATATAAAAAAGAAATAGCACGTTTAAAAAAGGAATTAAACAAGCTTCAAAAAATGTATAACGTACCAAATAATAGTATATAATTACTTTAATTTAGACAGAATGAAATATTTATTATCAATTGTATTAACAGTGTTTTTGTTGGTTTCTTGTAATGAAACTCAAGAGAAATCAGTTAAAAAAACAGCTGAAGTAGAAAATCAAGTTTTTCCGCATAAAATGCCAACAGAAAAACCGGAATATCCATTAAGTTCAGCTGCGGAACGTATGTTTAATTATCCAGCACCAAGAGTTCAGGATAACGAATTGTTTTCACAATTTAAATATACGCGTTTAGAAGGATTGGATTATAATGGTGGAGATGGAACAATTACACGTAGAGATCCATCAAGACCTGTTTTAATTGATGGGAAATACTATATGTGGTATACAAAACGCCATACAAAAGTACCACCAATTGGGTGGAATAGAGCAAACGAAGCTACTGATGAAATTCCTTCAACCGATTGGGATTTGTGTGATATTTGGTATGCAACCAGTGAAGATGGTTTTAAATGGGAAGAACAAGGAATTGCCGTTCCAAGACCTAAAAAGCCTGCACTAGGTTGGCGTTCAGTAGCTACACCAGATATTTTAATTTGGAAAGGGAAATACCATTTGTATTTCCAGGCGTTTAACGAGCCAAGTGGAACACGTGGTGATTGGTGCCCAATTTCTATGGCGTATGCCGATTCTCCTAACGGTCCGTGGACTCACGTTGGAAAATCTGTTGTTCCATTCGGTAAAAAAGGTGAATGGGATCAAGACCAAACTCAAGACCCACATCCAATTGTTTATAAAGGGAAAATCTATTTATATTATAAAGCAGCCTATAATAAATGGCCAGATAAACGAGATAAATATGCAGTGGCTCACGGACTAGCAATTGCCGAAGATCCTTTCGGTCCATTTGAAAAACATCCGTTAAATCCTGTATTGAATTCTGGTCATGAAACAACCTATTTTCCTTTTAAAGAAGGAATTGCAGCCTTAGCAATAAAAGATGGGAACGAAGCACAAACAATGCAATATGCAAAAGACGGTGCAAACTTTGAAATTGCGGCAACAGTTGAATTAACACCAACAGCAGCAGGAGCTTATACACCAGATGCATTTACAAATACTTCATTCGGAAAAGGAATTACCTGGGGAGTTTGTCATTTTATAAACGCAGCACAATCAAAAGATAAAAAGCATTCTATAATTGCTCGTTTTGATTGTGATTTGAGTTTAGATGTTCACGAACCTTGGTTAAAAAGTACGGGTGTTTGGCACAGACCAGAAGTTTATTTTAAACAAGGTCTGGGTAATTTAAGAAAAAAGAGAGAAGCAATAGGAAAAAATAAAAAGTAAAAACATGAAAAAATTAGCAACAGTACTGGTGGCTTTAATTGTTTTAGTTTCTTGTGGAGAGAAATCTAAAAAAACAGTTGAAAAAGATGTTCCTCAAAAGGAAGTTGATTTTAAAATTGAGTTTGGAAAAGTATCTCCAAAGTCAGTTTTTAGCGGTGGAGATTCAATAAGCATTTGGGGAGGTTCGGTAGTAAAAGGAGAAGATGGTTTGTACCATATGTTATATGCACGTTGGCCAAAAAAAATAGGTTGGGAATGGGTAAACTATTCTGAAGTTGCACACGCAACATCAAAATCACCTTTCGGACCATTTAAACATGTAGATATTGCTTTAGACGAACGTGGAGAAAAATTTTGGGATGGTTCGGCAACACACAATCCTACAGTTCATAAAATGAACGGAAAATATTACTTGTACTATATGGGTAATTTTGGCGATAAAAAAATTGTAAGTGTTCCTGGAAAAGCTAAAATAAACTGGATGCACCGTAACAATCAACGTATTGGAGTTGCTGTTGCAGATTCTCCAAATGGACCTTGGAAACGTTTCGATAAGCCAGTTTTAGATATTACGTATAATAATGATGATGCTCCTGATGCTTTAATGACTTCAAACCCGTCTGTTTGTCAAATGACTGATGGTAGAGTTTTAATGGTTTATAAAGCAGTAGGTAAAAAATTTCCATTACCTCAAGGAGGTCCGGTTGTTCATATGGTTGCAATTGCTGATAGCCCAACAGGTCCGTTTGTAAAGCAAGAAAAATTAGCTTTTGAAATTAAAGGAGAACGTTTTCCAGCTGAAGATCCATATATCTGGCATCAAGATGGCAAATACAGAGCTATTGTAAAAAGAATTAAGCATGTTGGTAAAAAGCGTGTATTTTCTTTAGTTCAATATGATTCAAAAGATGGATTGGATTGGAAACCATCAAAATACCATGAAATTTCTGATAGAATTGTTACTTGGGAAAATGGAAGAGAGCAACAGTTTACACATTTAGAACGTCCACAAGTTGTGGTTGAAAATGGAGAAGCAATTGCTTTAATGTGTGCAGCAGATACGTTAGTGAATAAAGTTAGAAATTCATTTAACATTCAAATTCCTTTAAAAGTTACTAAAGAATAAATTTTAATTATGAAGGCACTTTTTAACATTCTCATACTACTTTTTTTAGTTACGGCTTGTACTAGTTCTCAAGAAGAGAATTCTAATAATCAGCTATCATTAAATGGTACTTGGCAGTTTATTGCATCTAATAAATTGAATGAAAACTCCATTGTAAAAAATAAGGATATTCAATGGGACACGATACATGTTCCTGGAAATTGGGATACTCGTAAGCGATATTCAGAATATGAAGGAAAGGGATATTATTATAAACAGTTTAAAGTGCCTACTAATTGGGAAAAAAAACAGATTCATCTAAAATTTAATGCTGTTTATGAAACTGCTAAGGTTTGGTTAAACGGAGAATTTTTAGGGAAACATGTTGGTGGTTACACACCTTTTGAATTTAATATTACTGATAAAGTAACTGCTGGTAATTCAAATTCTATGGTTGTTATGGCAGATAATTCTTATAAACGTGGAGCTTGGTGGGCTTGGGGAGGTATAAGTAGAGATGTTAATTTATTTGCATCTGAAGAGGTAAGAATAATTTATCAGCATATAACTTCTGAACCAGATTTCGTTAATAAAAAAGTAAATTATACAATTAAATATAAACTCGAAAATAACGGAGATAAAGAAGTTTCAGCAAAAGTTTATTCCAATATTAATGGTGTAGAAGTTGATTCTTTAGAAATGTTAATTAAAGCGAAATCAAATGCTATTTCATCAATAAAATTTCAAAAAGAATTGACAGATGTAAAACTTTGGCATTTTAATAATCCATATTTATATGAATTAAATAGTATTGTAAAAGTTGAAAATAATAAAGTAGATTCGGTTTCTGACAAATTTGGCGTTCGAAAATTTGAAGTTCATGGAGAGCAATTTTTCTTAAATAATGAAGCCGTTAGAATGAATGGAGTAAATCGTGTTCACGACCATCCAGATTATGGAAATACAGAACCAGACCATTTAATAAAAAGTGATTTGTTAGACATTAAAAATAATTTAGGTTGTAATTTTTCACGATTAATGCACGCTCCGCTTTCAAAAAATATATTGAAATTTTGCGATAGTATTGGTTTTTTATTGGTTGAAGAAATTCCTGTTTGGGGAGAAAATGACCCTCAATCCATTCCTAATAATCCGTTAACAAAAAAATGGATGAAAGAAATGATTGAGCGAGATTACAATCACCCAAGTGTTGTAGCGTGGAGTGTTGGAAATGAATTAAGAACTACAGAGCCTAAATGGGGAATGCAACACCTTACAAATGATCAATATGAGTATGTAAATGAAATGATTGATTATACAAGTTCTTTAGATAATTCGAGGCTTAAAACCTATGTAAGTAATACCTCATATCAAGGAGGTGAAATAGGCAATGAACCTTATGAAAATCTAGATTTTCTATGTGTAAATAGCTATGGAAATGCTATAAAAATAATAGAAAATGTTTATGAGAAATTCCCTAATAAACCCATTTTTATTTCTGAAATAGGAAGAGGGCAAATAGGGCCAGCACCTGATGCGCAATTACAAGAAGATTTGATTGATTTTATGAAGAATCTAAAAAACTATCCATACGTAACAGGGATTTCTATTTGGAGTTATAATGATTATAGAAGCAATTATAAAGGTACTCCAGAATCTGGGTTTAGAGAATGGGGAATTGTTGATGAAAAACGCAATAAAAAGAAAGCTTATTATCAACTCCAAGAAGTTTATAAAGAGTGGCAAGATTAACTTAAATTAAAAAATACTAATGAAAACCACTTTACCATATATAGCAAGTGTTTTATTAATTGTAATAGCATCTTGCTCCAATGAAAAAAATACAAAGAAAAAAGAGATTAAACCATTTCCGTATACTGTAACAGAGCAAACTGCAAATATTGAAATGAGTGCTGCAATGAAGCGTAGCTTTAATAATTATAGTGCCATTCACCCAGCAGATAATGAGTTGTACACCAAATTTAAATACACAAAACTAAAAGGGTTTGATTACAGCAATCATGACGGAACGGTAAGTAGAAGAGATCCTTCAAAAGTAATTTTTGAAAATGGGAAATATTATGTGTGGTACACCTATCGTAATACTCCAACTATTCCAATGGGGCCTAAAAAATGTAACGATACTATCCCTTCTACAGATTGGGATTTAGCTGAAATTTGGTATGCAACTAGTAAAGATGGTTTAACTTGGGAAGAACAAGGAGTTGCTGTACCAAGACCACCTAAACCTAACGTAGGTTGGAGAGCAGTTGCAACTACCGATATTTTAAAATGGAAAGACAAGTATTATTTATACTATCAAGGTTTTATGGAAGCTAGTGGTAAAAAAGGAGATTATTGCCCTGTTGCAGTGTCGTATGCAGATTCACCTGATGGCCCTTGGACTCCAACAAATGAAATTGTTATTCCTACTGGTCCAAAAGGAGCTTGGGATCAATACGCAATTCACGATCCTTATCCAATTATTCATGATGGAAAAATATATTTATATTATAAATCGGCATTCAACAGGCCTGGTAATGTTTGGGTAGCTGGTGGTTTAGCCATTGCCGATAATCCTTTAGGACCATTCACAAAATATGAACTGAATCCAGTATTAAATTCAGGACATGAATTAACATTGTTTCCTTTTAAAGAAGGTGTAGCTGCTATTGTTGCCAAAGATGGAAACGAACATTTTACCATTCAATATGCTAAAGATTGGGTAAATTTTGAAATTGCTTCAATTTTATCATTGGTTCCTGCTGCATCAGCACCTTATGTGCCTGATGCATTTACGGATACAAAAGATGGACAAGGAATTTCTTGGGGCTTATGTCATTTTATAAATGCAGGAAAACCAAAAGTGTATCCACATTCCATTTTAGCTAGATTTGATTGTGATTTAAGTAGAACTATTGATGATCACGAAATGAAAGAAACCAGAACTCATTACGATATGGATCATTATTTTGAGCAAGGATTAAGTAAAAAACAAAAGGAGCGAATTTTTAACACAAGCAAATAGGTGTTTTAAAGGCTAAGGTTTAATAAAAAAATAAAATATAAAAATGAAAAGAATAAATAAACTTCAAAAAATAGGATTTCTTGTATTAGTTATTGGAACTCTTTTTTCTTGTTCAGAAAATAGAGTAAAATCAGAAGCTATTGATAAAAATGAAGCAAAAGCCAAAACAATGTTTCCTTTTAAAATGCCTTCTGAAAAGCCAAACATTGAAATGAGTACCGCTTCAGAAAGAATGTTTGAATATTCAACTCCAAGAGTACAAGATAATGAGTTGTTTAGCCAGTTTAAATATACACGTTTAAAAGGGTTTGATTACAATAACGGTGATGGAACTATTTCAAGAAGAGATCCTTCACGACCAATTTTGGTTGATGGAACGTATTACATTTGGTATACAAAACGACATACAAAAGTACCACCAATTGGATGGAATAGAGCAAAAGAAGCTACCGATGAAATCCCTTCAACAGATTGGGATTTATGTGATATTTGGTACGCGACAAGTAAAGATGGAACAACTTGGGAAGAGCAAGGTGCGGCAGTAACAAGACCAGAAAAACCTAAATCTGGATGGCGTTCGGTTGCAACACCAGATATTTTGGTTTGGAAAGGTAAGTACTACTTATATTATCAAGCATTTGATGAACCAAGTGGATTAAGAGGAGATTTATGTCCAGTTTCGGTTTCATATGCCGATTCTCCAAATGGACCTTGGACTCACGGAGGAGATAAAGTGATTCCTTTTGGAAAAGAGACTGATTGGGATAGAAATGCAACACACGATCCGCATCCAATTGTTTACAAAGGAAAAATTTATATTTATTATAAAGCTGCATATAACAAATGGCCTGATAACAGAAATAATTATGCTGTGGGTCACGGATTGGCAATCGGTGAAGATCCATTAGGTCCTTTTAAAAAACATCCATTAAATCCAGTAATGCAATCTGGGCACGAAACTACTTATTGGCCGTTTAAAGGTGGTATTGCCACTTTAGCAATTAAAGATGGTAATGAACGTGAAACTATTCAATATTCTGAAGATGGTGTAAATTTTAAAATTGCTTCAGTAGTTTCATTAACTCCAACCGCAGCTGCACCTTTTATTGCTGATGCTTTTACAAATACAACTGATGGTAGAGGTTTTACTTGGGGATTATGTCATTTTGTAAATGCGGGAAAACCTAAAAAAGGATATTCTATAATGGCTCGTTTTGATTGTGATTTAAGCCTAGATTATAATGAACCAATGTTAAAAAAAACAGGTGTATGGCATAGACCAGAGGTTTATTTTGCACAAGGAATGGGAAGTATTGGAAAAAATCCTGAAGGTAGATAAAAGAATTTCATCAAAAAAAATTAATAATGGATAATATTTTAAAATTTGTTGTAGCTATATTTTTAGTTACTGTAGCGGTTTCTTGTACTTCAAAAAAAGAAGTTAAAGTTCAACCAAACATTCTTTGGATAAATTGTGATGATTTAGGTAGAGAATTGGCTTGTTACGGAAATACAGATGTATATACGCCAAATATGGATAAATTGGCAAAACAAGGTGTAAAATATGTAAATGCTTATGCTAATGCACCAGTTTGTTCTGCAAGTCGTTCATCACAAATTACGGGAACTTATCCTAGTGCTTATAATTTACTAAACCACCGAACAATGGATAGAGTTCCTTTAGAAGAAGGAGTTGTTCCAATTATGGAATTATTTAGAAAAGAAGGATATTTCTGTACCAATGGTTGGGCACATAAAATGACTAAAAACGGAAAAGAAGATTACAACTTCTCGGGTAAAAACTTTTTTGATGGTACCGATTGGAATCAACGAGCAGAAGGGCAACCATTTTTTGCACAAGTTCAAATACACGAGCCACATAGAGTTTTTGTTGAAGATAAAGAGCATCCTTTAGATGCAGATGAAATTACAATTCCTGAAGTTTATCCAGATCACCCTATAATAAGAGCAGATTGGAAGCTGTATTTAGAAAGTGTTCAAACTGCTGATAAAAGAGTTGGTTATATTTTAGATAGATTGGAAAAGGAAGGATTGGCAGATAATACGATTGTTATTTTATTTGGAGATCACGGTCGTCCACATTTACGCGATAAGCAATGGTTATATGAAGGTGGATTAGCAATTCCATTAATTGTTCGTTATCCTAAAAAAATGAATGCAGGATCTGTATATGAAGGTTTAGTAAGTTTGGTTGATGTTACTGCCAGTTCATTGAAATTTGCTGGAATTAAAGTTCAAGAATATATGCACGGAAAAGATGTGTTAAACGGTGAAAAAAGAGAATATATGTTTGGTTTCCGTCAGCGTTGTGGAGATGCTGTAGATAATATTCGTTCTATAACTGATGGTCGCTACAAATTAATTTGGAACAGAATGCCTGAATTGCCATATATGCAATTAACGTCTTATAAAAAATTACAATATCCAGCTTTTACTTTGTATAAAGTTTTAGATAAAAAAGGAGAGTTAAAAGCACCTTACAACCAATTTATGGCTGAGACACGTCCAGAATTTGAATTGTATGATTTAAAAAATGATCCAAATGAGTTTATAAATTTAGCTGAATCTAAAGAGCATACTAAAATTCAAAAAAGGTTATATGGTGAATTAAGTTCTATGTTAAATGAAGTTGAAAAAAATATGTTTGTTGAAAGCCCGGAAGCTATTGAAAGAGCAAAACAAGGTTCGCATGCGTTTTTAGTTAATGGTTTTAAGAAAAAAGGGTTGAAACCGGACGCTTCAGATGAAGAGATTCTACAAAAGTGGGAAGAGAAATTGTTGAAGAATTAGAGCATTCCTGTTATAAGTTCATTAAAAAAAACTCCTTTGAAATTTTCAAAGGAGTTTTTTTAGGAATTACTTTTAAAAACTATTTTTTCAAAAGTTTTTTTCCTTTTTGTCTTGCTGTATTTTGAGCTTCCGTTAAGATTTCTTTTTTTAGTTTAACACTAAATGTTCTATAAAGTTCTTTTACTTGAGCTTGTTTCTCAGTTTTATCAGTAACAGTTTTTTTAACTTCTTTTATTGCTTTTTGATTTTCAATAAATGCAACCGTGAATTGTTTTTCTTGTTTTTTAGATAACTTTAAAGAAGCATCAGCTGTAACTATTTCTTTATTTAATTTATCTAAACCTTTAGCAGCTGCCATTGCAGATTTATCTTGAGCAACTGATGAAAATGAAATTGCAACTACAAAAAGTAACGATACTAATAATTTAAGGTGTTTCATAATAATATTTGGTTTTAGATTACAAATTTGAGAATAAAGTTATTACAGTGCTTGTACATATGATTTTAAGATTAGTACATATTACTTTTTAATAATAATTGTAGGAATTATAAACTGAAAAAAACATATGTACTAGTAATTTTTTGAAATGTAGTATTATAAGGAAGCTTAAAAGAGTTAATTGTGTTGATAAAATTATAAATTTGATTTAGTTCTAAATGAATCAATACATAAGTAAAAATGAAATTAAATAAATTTATAGTTTCAATAGCTATTATCATATTGGCTGGTAATATTTATGCTCAAAAGCAAAACAAGCAAAAGCCAAATATAGTAGTAGTTTTTGCTGATGATATTAGTGCTAGAGAATTTCCAGTTTATAATTCAACAGTTTGGAATGCAGATTTTAAAGGAGAATCTACAGATTTAAAAATGAGGGCTAAGACTCCAGTTTTAAGTCGTTTAGCTGAAGAAGGTGTTTTTATTAAAACAGCTTGGGCGGCAACCATATGTTCTCCAAGTAGAGCAATGATGATGACTGGTCGTTATGCAGATAAGCATAAGTGGTGGCATAATGGTGATTTGGGAATGTCTATAAGTAAAGAAGGAAAAAGAAGGCCATGGCCTTTGTATGAAAGTTCAACTTTAATTGGACATATTGCTCAAAAAGCTGGCTACGCTACTATGTGGTCGGGTAAAACACAAATGAAAGGATCAGATTTATTAAAATTTGGTTTTGATGAAGGCGCATTTACACCTGGAGAACAAGGTGCTCCAAACAACCCAATGACAGATTTTAAAATTATTCCAAAAAAAGTGAATGGAAAGAAGGTATATATAAACGCAGATACGGGAAAAGAAATGAATACCTATCAACAGTATGGTTGGTACTGGCAGCCACATGTGCGTTTAATGAACCATCCAAGCTCTAATAAAAAATTAGATTGGTGGCCAAATACTAAAGAGTCTAAAGAAAAGTATGGTTTAAATACTTTTGGGCCCGATATAGAATTGGAGTTAATTTTCGATTTTATGGAGCGTAAACAAAAAGAAAGGAAGCCATTTTTTGTGTATCATACAACCCATTTAGGTCACGGTTCTGTAGATTTTTTCAATCAGCATCCAGATAATAATTACCCGCAAACACCAAAAATAAAATGGACAGGTAATGAGTATATTAGATTTGAACCTAATGTAACAGGAGATAAAGGAGTTTATAATACACATAATTCATTATCTGAACCTGGAATTAGAAATCATGTAAACTATTTAGATTACCAAGCCTGGTTATATATAAATAAGTTTAAACAAATGGGAATTGAAAACAATACTATTTTTATTTTCTGTGCAGATAATGGAACTCATTATTATGGAAAAGGAAGTCCGGTAAGTCAAAAAGGAACACATGTACCATTTATAGTTTATGCTCCTGGAATGCATTTAACAAAAAAAGGAGAACAAGATATTTTAGTAAATATAGCCGATGTTATGCCAACTATAGCTGATATTGTTGGAGTGAAAATAGAAAAAGATTATGAGATTGATGGTGTAAGTTTATGGCCATATTTAACAACTTCAACAAAAAAACATAGAGAGTGGATTTATTCTTATAAAAAAGGAATGCAGTTAATTAGAGGTTTCAATGTAATGAAAGATGGAGAAGGTACTTGGTACAATGTAGCTGAAGATGCTGATGATTTAGTAAGCTTTCCAAAAATAAAAGATTGGTCTAAAATGTCTAAAGTACATTTAGATGAAAGAGATCAATTAAACGCAATTTTACCAAAATATGATTTGCATGCTATTGCTCACGATGCACCAGGCTATATTGATAAAAAGAAGCTAAAAAAAAGTAAAAAATAATAATTTAGAAAAGTATATAGAATCATGAAAAGTAATTTCATAAAAAAAATTGTGGTACTAGCTATTGGAATTCTTACCGTAGTACCAAATTTTGCTCAAAGTAAAAGAAAGAAAAAAGGGAAAAAGCCAAATGTTTTGGTGATTTATACCGATGATCATAGGTTTACAGGTGTGCACGCTTTAGGTGGTATGGCTGTAAAAACACCTAATATAGATGCATTGGCACACGATGGTATTTCATTTACAAATGCATATCTAATGGGTTCTTTTTCTGGAGCAACTTGTATGCCAAGTAGAGCTATGTTGCACACTGGTAGACAATTATTTAATTTAAAAGAACAAGGTCGTTTAATTCCAACTACAGATACAACAATGGGGGAAGCTTTTCAACAAGCTGGATATAATTCTCATATTGTTGGTAAATGGCATCAAGGAAATCCTTCATTAAACCGTTCATTTGATACAGGTGATAATATTATGGGGCGAAGCGCTTACCTAACCGACCATTTTAGAATGCCTTATTGGGATTTCAATAAAAATAGTAATTATACAAGAGATGAAGCATTTTTGTTAATTTATGATAAGGATGGAAATAGAAAAAGAAGAGGTTTAACCAAAGATGATAAACGCGGACCAACCGCAACGGAAGCTTTTGGACCTCATACTTCGGAAGTTTTTGCAGAAAAGGCTTCAAAATACATTCAGGAAACAGATAAGAAAAAACCATTTTTTATGTATCTAGCTTTTCACGCTCCCCACGATCCGCGTCAGGCACCAAAAGAATATATGGAAATGTATCCTGTAAAAGATATTAATTTACCGCCATCGTATATGGAGCAACACCCATTTGATAATGGAGATATGGTATTAAGAGATGAAGCTTTAGCACCTTGGCCTAGAACTGAAAATGTAGCAAAAGAACATTTGGCGAGTTATTATGCAATTATTACACATTTAGATGCCCAAATTGGTAAAGTAATTAAAACCTTAAAAGAAACTGGTGTTTACGAAAATACAATTATTGTATTGGCAGGTGATAGTGGATTGGCAGTTGGAAACCACGGTTTAATGGGGAAACAAAGTGTTTATAATGAAGATGGAATTCACGTACCTTTTATTATTTCAGGAAATTTAATTGAAGATAAAGGTAGAAGAATTGACGCGTTAACGTATATACACGATATTTTTCCAACAGTTTGTGATTTAGCGAAAATTGAAAAACCTTCTTCAATTGATGGTAAAAGTTTAGTGCCTGTAATTAATAATGAAACTAAGCAAGTTCGAAATTCTATGTATTTTGCTTATAAACAATTTCAAAGAGCTTATAGAAAAGGCGATTATAAATTAATTGAATATGTAAGAGCAGATGGAAAACATCGTAAAACGGGTGAGTTTGTTGCAGGTTCTAGAGTAACACAATTATTTAATATTGTTAAAGATCCTTGGGAAACTACAGACCTTTCATTTTTTCCGGAGTACAAAGAAAAAGTTGATGAAATGCGTAAAGAAATGAAAGCAAATGCGATTGAATTAGGCGATGATAAGGATAAAATCGATGCGGTAGATTTCGATTTTTGGGATTATTATTAGTAAGTTTATCACACTTGAATAAAATTAAAAAATGACATATATATTTAAAAAAAGCTATCAATTACTATTGGTGGCTTTTGTTTTGTTGGTAGCGTGTAATCAAAAAGAGAATAAACCAAAAAACACAAAGGTTGATTCTTTGATTAGCAAAATGACTCTTGAAGAAAAAGTTGGACAAATGACTCAAATTACGTTGAGTGTTTTTTATAAAAAAGGAGTTCTTCAAGAAGAAAAACTAAAAAAATATATTGTTTCAAACGGTATTGGTTCAATTTTAAATGTAAATGAGTCTGAACCTTTATCTGTTGAAGAATGGCATGCATTAATTACAAAAATTCAAGATTACGCAAAAGAAAGTAGGTTACAAATACCTGTTTTATATGGAATTGATGCCATTCACGGTGCAACTTATACAAAAAATGCAACATTGTTTCCTCATAATATTGGATTGGCAGCTTCTCGAAATCCTAAATTAGCTTTTGAAATTGCTGAAATTACAGCTAAAGAAGTGAGAGCAAGTGGTATTCGTTGGAATTTTGACCCAGTTTTGGGAGTTGGAAAGCAACCATTATGGCCTCGTTTTGAAGAAACTTTTGGAGAAGATGTGTTGTTAGTTTCTGAATTTGGAACACAAGCAATTAAAGGTTATCAAAAGGACAATTTAAAAAGCAATACAAATGTAGCATCTTGTATGAAACATTTTTTAGGTTACTCAGTTCCACAATCGGGAAAAGATAGAACACCTGCGTATATTCCTGAAATTGTATTAAGAGAAACATTTATTCCACCATTTAAAAAAGCCGTAGAATCAGGTTCTTCAACAATAATGATTAATTCGGGTTCTATAAATGGAATTCCAGTGCATATAAATAAGTATTTATTAACTGATTTGTTGAAAAACGAGTGGGGTTTTAAAGGGTTTGTGGTTACCGATTGGGAAGATATTATGTATTTGCACAAGGAGCATAAAGTAGCTATAAACAATAAAGATGCTGTAAAAATGGCTGTAAATGCAGGGATTGATATGAGTATGGTTCCTAATAAATTAGATTTTTATCACGATTTAATTGAGTTGGTTAATGAAGGCGAGGTTTCAATGAACCGAGTAGATGATGCAGTAAGGAGAATTTTAAAAGTAAAATTCGATTTAGAGTTATTTGATAATCCATATCCTGAAAAAGAGGCTGTTGCTAATTTTGGATTAGCTTCCTACAAAGAAACAGCTTTAAAAACGGCAGAACAAAGTATGACTTTGCTGAAAAATAATTCAATAAATAATAAACCAATTTTACCATTAAGTAAAAATTCAAAAGTGTTAATTGCGGGTCCTGCAGCAAATTCTTTAGCAACATTACACGGTAGTTGGTCGTACACTTGGCAAGGAGATAGAGAACATTTATATGCTGAATCTACTTTAACAATTAAAGAAGCTATAGAAAACAAAATAGGAAAAGAAAACGTTATTTGTGTTGCGCCAAATAAATTTCAAAAAATAACTACTTCAGAAATAAAAAGTGTAACTCAAAAAGCTAAAAATGCAGATTGTATTATTTTGTGTTTGGGTGAAATAAGCTATGCAGAAACTAAAGGAAATATAGATGATTTAGAATTATCTAAAGATCAAATTGCACTAGCAAAGGCTGCAATTGCAACTAATAAACCTGTAATTTTAGTTTTAACAGAAGGAAGACCAAGAATTGTAAATGAATTTATTGAAGGAATAGATGGTGTTTTAATGGCATACCGACCAGGAAGTGAAGGAGCAAATGCAATTGCAAATGTGCTGTTTGGAGATTATAACCCAAGTGGAAAATTACCGTTTTCATATCCTAAATATTCGGGCAATTTATTAAATTATGATGCTCCTATGCGTAATATAAAAACATACAAACCTCAATGGGCTTTTGGTGAAGGTTTAAGTTATACTTCATTTGAATATGATGAAATTGAATTGAGTACTAAAAGGTTGAATGAGAATGAGGCGTTAAGTGTAAAAATAAAAGTTACCAATACTGGTAAAGTTGATGGCGATTTGGTTATCGATTTATTTGTAAAAGATTTGGTTGCTTCAGTAATTCCACCAATGAAAAAATTAAGAAAGTTTGATAGAGTTTATTTGAGTTCAGCTGAATCTAAAGTAGTAGAATTTACATTAAATAAAGATGATTTATCGTTTGTAAATGCCAATTTAGAGCGAGTTACGGAAGACGGAGAATTTGAAATTTTAATAGGTGCTAAGTCAGCAAAATTTATATTTTCTAAAAAATAAATTACTGGTAAATAGTATTTTATAGGGGAGTTATGTAGAATAATGTATATATACTTTTTATATACATAAGGCTGTTTTATGATGTTTAATCTTCTTTATTTAATTAGACATTTGTATCGGTTTTAAAATCATATGAACAGTGGTTTGTGTCTTTAATTTTGTTCTTTTGGTATTGTAATTGAAATCTGCTTTTTAAGTTAGTTTTATCAAACCAATATTAAATGAAGACCATATTAAAATTTTTATTCCTTTTAGTTTTAAGTTTAAAACTATCTGCACAAGAAAATAAACCAAATATTCTTTGGATTATGACCGATGACCAGAGAATGGACTCTAACGGTTATTTTAATGAAATTACAACAGGTAAAAAAGAAAGCCCGTTAGGTTATGTGGAGTCTCCAAATTTAGACGCTTTAGCAAAAGAAGGAACGGTTTATACCAATTTTCATTGTAATTCTCCGGCTTGTGCGCCTTCACGAGGTAGTATTGTAACGGGTAAATATCCACATCATGCAGGTATTTATGGTTTTGAAAAAACTCATAATAAAAATGATTTTTTCAATAAAACATTGCCTGAAGTTATGGTTGATAATGGTTACCAAACCACAATGTTTGGTAAAAAAGGATATTATATTTTTAATTTAACGTCAAAAGGAATAAATGGAGATCCTGAATTTTATGAGCAATATGTGTATGCAAATGATTTACGAAGAAATTCTAAAACAACCGATTGGGATAACAATTCAGTTTGGGGAAAAGTAAATGGAAAAAGTAAAAAAACTGATTCTAGAGTAAATTTCTACTATCCAGATGGAACTCATAAGTCTTTCTCCAGATTAGAAAGTATTTCAAAAGAAGAAAAGAAAGTTAAAGCTGAGGTAGAGAAGGAGTTAGATATATTATATGCGTATACAAGAAGCAGTTCCGATTTAATTGTTGGAGGTGTAAATTCGATGCCAGCAGGTAAAACTTTAGATGGAAATATTACAAGAGAATTTTTAGATTATTTAAAAAATGCAAATAAAAGTTATGAGTCTCCAATGGGAAGAAAGTTGAATGGAGCTGATACTTCAAAACCAATTTTTACAAGTTTAAGTTATCATTTTCCACATACACCAGTTATGCCTCCAAAAGAATTTAGAGATCGTTTTAAAGGAAAATTATACAACATACCTGAGTTTAGTAAGTCTGAATTAAAAAAATTACCTCCCCAGTTAAAAAAGCTATATGATAAAGGTCAAATAGATGGTTTAACCGAAGAAGAAAAGCAACAAACTATTAGAGATTACTATGCATTTTGTGCTTATGGAGATTCGGAAATAGGAAAAGCAATAAATGAGTTTAAAGCATATAGCAAAAGAAATAACCAAGAATACATGATTTTTTATGTGTGCGGAGATCACGGATGGCAACTAGGAGAACAAGGAATTGAAACTAAGTTTTCACCTTGGGAATTATCAAACCATACTTCTGCAATTATTGTTTCTTCAGAAAAAAAGAAATTTCCTGCAGGTAAAGTTTATAAAGGATTTACAGAATATGTAGATATTTTTCCAACAATAATTTCCGCTGGAGGTTCAGATATTTCAAAAAATGAATTCGATTTTTTAGATGGTTATGATTTGGCTGAAGTGTTAGAGAATAAAAAATTAAAAAGAGATTATGTTATTGCTGAAATGAACCACGTAATTGGTCCAAGAGCATATATACGCACTAAACACTTTTCTTTTTCTATGAGAACAAGAGAGAAAAATTCAAAAGCAAGTAATAAGTATAGACCTAATACAAATGTAAAATGGGGAGTTGAAGCAGAAAGAGATGCCGTTGAAATGGCAATGTATGATTTACGTGTTGATCCTAAAGAAAGAAATAATGTAGCCAACGATAAAGAGTATATTAAATTGGCAGACTGGTTTAGACAAAAATTAGGAAATATAGTATTAGGTGATGGTCGTGTTGAGAGTAACTGGTCAAAACAAAATGATTACAATATTTCAAATTTTGCGAAAGGATCAGATGATAAAAAAATAAATATTCCAAGTAAGATTATTCCAGTAAAACAAATTAAAATTCAACAAAAAATAAAATCATAAGTTTATGTTTAAATACATTCAATTCATTCTAATATTTGCAATTTCTGTGTCAGTTTTAGCGCAGAAAAATAAAAAACCAAATATCATTTTAATATTTGCCGATGATATTAGTGCTCGCGAGTTACCTATATATAAATCAGATACTTGGAGTCCTCCAAAAGGAGGAGACACACAAGATCTCCAATACAGAGCAAAAACACCAGTGCTAGATAATTTAGCAAACGAAGGTATTTATGTTAAAACGGCTTGGGCTGCAGTAGTATGTTCTCCAAGTAGAGCAATGATGATGACTGGTAGGTATGCACACATACATAAATGGTGGGCAAATAGTGATATTGGAAGGTATTCTATAGGGAAAAAGAAAACGGCAACATATCCTTTATTTAAGAGTTCTCCAAAATTAATTGGACACATTGCACAAGAAGGTGGTTACAAAACATTTTGGGTAGGGAAAACTCAAATGCGAAATGATGATATAGACCAATATGGTTTTGAAGAAGGAGTTTTTACAGCCGGTAATGTTAAATTGGCGGGCGAAAATCCATATACAACTTTTCAAGTTGATCAAATTAAAAAAGATGGAAAAAAAATAGTTTTGAACAATGACAGTGGAGAAGAAGTTGTTACTTATCCGCAATCTAGTTGGTATTGGCAACCTCAAGTTATGTTAATGAATCATCCAAGTTCAACAAAAAAATATGAATGGTGGCCAAATACTTCGAAATCTAAAAAAGAATACAGTGTTAATACTTATGGACCAGATGTTGAACTTAATTTTGCTTTAGAGTTTATGGAGCGCAAGGTCAAAAAAAATGAGCCTTTCTTTTTATATCATACCTCACATTTAGGTCATGATGCATTTGATTTTTTAAACCCTACAGAAAAAAATAAATGGCCCGGAACGCCAATGGTTACATTTAAAAATGGAAAATATAAAAGAACAGAGCCAAATATTAAAGGTAGTAACGGAAAGTTTAATTTAAACGGTACAGTTACAAAACCTGGTATTCACAACCACATAAATTATTTAGATTATCAAGTTTCTTTGTATTTAGAAAAAATGAAAGAGCTTAAAATAGATAATAATACCATTCTTATTTTCTGCGCAGATAATGGTACTAGCGGATATGGTAAAAATAGCAATGCAGTTCAAAAAGGTGTGCATGTTCCTTTTATTATGTATGCACCAGGATTTAATTTTACAAAAAAAGGAGAACAAGATATTTTGTTAAACATTTCAGATGTATTACCAACTATTGCAGACATTGTTGGAGTTGATATTCCTGAAGATTATGAAATTAATGGAGAAAGCTTCTGGCCTTATTTAACAACTGATAAAAAAGAGCATAGAAAATGGATTTATGCTTATAAGGCAGGTACACAATTAATTAGAGGTAAAAATGTATTAAAAGATGGAACAAATAAATGGTTTGATGTAAGTAAAACCCCTACAGATTTAATTAGCTTTCCTGTGATTAAAGATTGGAAAACAGTTTCCAAAGATCTTAAAAAAGAAAAAAATGAATTAAATGCTATTTTACCGAAATTTGATTTGTTTGCAACAGCACCACATGGACCATTAGAGCCTGGAGCTGTATTACCAAAAAAGAAAGAAAAATCTTGGTTAAAGAAGAAAAATAAAAAATAAAATAGTTTGAGTTTGGTTAAGTTTAAACTCCGAAAATTGTGGGAAACAATTTTTGGGGTTTTTATTTTTACGAATAATAGTAAAAGAGCTATATAAATGTTCTATTTTAATAATAAAACGCAAATAACTTGTTTAAGGGTTATTTGTAAACTGCAATATGGTAAAATAGCACATAATATTAGGCGTGTAATCCTATAAATTTGGAAATAATTTTAAAATATCGAATTTAGATGGAGAATACGTACAGTAAATGGCATCATCCTTATAAAATTAACAAAAAGTTTGAAAAAAAAGTTGCATACTTTAGTATGGAGTTTGGAATTCATCAAGCATTAAAAATATATTCTGGAGGACTTGGATTTTTAGCAGGTTCACATATGAGATCGGCTTTTGAGCTTAAGCAAAATATGATTGGTATAGGAATGCTTTGGAAGTATGGATATTACGATCAAGCAAGAAATGAAGATCAAACACTTCGTACAGATTTTATTGAAAAAACTTACAATTTTCTTGAAGATACTGGAATTGAAGTTGAGGTTCCTTTACATGATAACCCATCGGTTAAAGTAAGAGCATACATTTTAAAACCAGAAATTTTTGGTTGTGTTCCAATGTATTTATTAAGTACAGATGTTGAAGGAAATGATCATTTATCTAGAACAATTACAAACCATCTATACGATTCTAATGAATTAACAAGAGTTTCTCAAAGTATTATTTTAGGTATTGGAGGAGCAAAGGTTGTTGAAGCTTTAGGTGGTGCTGATGTTTATCATTTAAATGAAGGTCATGCATTACCAGCTTTCTATTATTTAAGAGATCAAGGAGTAACTAAAGACCAAATGGCCTTTACAACACATACACCTGAAAAAGCAGGTAATGAAGAACGTGACGCGCGACATCTAAACAGATGTGGATTTTTTGGAAGAAAACTTTCTGAGGAGGAATTAAGAAAGGAAATGGTAAATGACGGAATGATTAATTATACTGTATCGGCATTAAGATTTGCAAAAAAATCCAATGCAGTTTCCAAATTACACGCTGTAGTTTCTAATGATATGTGGAAAGGTTTTGATGGAATTAGTGAAATAATTCCAATTACAAACGCTCAAAATCAATCTTTTTGGCAAGATGAAGAAATTAAAAAAGCTTGGAAAAAGAAAAGTGCTAAAAAATTTAGAGAGAGAAAAACAGCGCTAAAGAATGAGTTGTTTAGTGTAGTTTTAAATCAAACTGAGAAAATTTTTGATCCAAATATTATTACAATTGTTTGGGCAAGACGATTTGCAGGTTACAAAAGAGCAGATATGTTTTTATATGATTTACAGCGTTTTGAAAAATTATTATCTAATGAAAAGTATCCAGTACAAATAATTTGGGCAGGTAAGCCTTACCCAAAAGATTATTACGCAATTGATATTTTTAATCATCTTGTAAACTATTCTAAAAATTCTAAAAATTTAGCAGTTTTAGTTGGTTACGAAATAGATTTATCAAAAAAGTTAAAATGTGGTTCTGATATTTGGTTAAACACTCCAAGAATTACTCGCGAAGCTTCTGGAACAAGTGGTATGACAGCTGCATTTAACGGTTCGGTAAATGTTTCAATTAACGATGGTTGGATTCCAGAATTTGAAAAACATGGCGAAAACTGTTTTGTACTTCCTGAATTAGATTACAAGTTACCTGTATGGGAACAAGACGAAAAAGATTGTGCAAACCTATTCGATATTCTTGAAAATGAAGTATTGCCAACCTATTATGATAAGCCAAAAAAATGGCAAGAAATAGTATTTAAAGGAATGGATGATACAATTCCAGAATTTACTAGTCAGAGAATGGCAACTCAATATTATGAGGAATTATACTAAATAATAAACTAATTATCTATTAATAGTTAACATGAAAATGTTAACAGAAAAAGCTCAAACCTATTGGTTTGAGCTTTTTTGTTATTAGAATACATTCAAAAAACTAATTTTTAGTATTATAATTATCACTTTTGGTTATAACTGTTGTACTATTGGTTATTTCTAATGCATAATTGAAGCAGTAGGGTTGAAGTCTAAAAATAAAACTTAAATAATTAATATATTTGATAGGATTTAATGAAACCAAAATTTTAATTTATTATATGAGAATTCTATCACTTTTGTTAATCAACTTATTTCTTTTTTCTTGCTCAACAAAACAAGAACAACCAATTCAACTAGTTTCAGATTTTTCAACTTCAGAAATTGATTCCAAAGTGGAAGCTATAATGAGTAAAATGACGTTAGACGAAAAGCTAGCCCAAATTCAAGGTATTCGTCCAAAGGAAATAATGGAAGATGGAAAAATTTCATTAGAAAAATGTAGAGAGAAAATTCCATATGGAATTGGTCATTTTTCACAATTTTCATCGGGTTTAACTATGGAACCTGAAGAATTACGTGATTTTGTACGATCTGTTCAAAATTATTTAATGACTGAAACTAACTCTAAAATTCCTGCAATTTTTCACGAGGAAGCTATAACGGGTTTTGCAACACAAGGAGCAACAACTTTTCCTCAACAATTAGGAATGGGATGCTCGTGGAATGAAGAATTAATTTCGAAAAACACAAATTCTACCAGACTTAATATGCGCGCTGCAGGAGCAACTTATGCACTTTCTCCAATGTTAGATATTAGTAGAACTGCGCATTGGGAGCGTATTGAAGAAAGTTATGGTGAAGATGCTTATTTAACTTCAGCATTAGGTTTAGCTTTTGTAAAAGGTTTACAAGGAAAAGATTTAAGAAGCGGTGTTGCTTGTACAACAAAACACTTTGCAGGTTATGGTTCTCAAAATAACAATGCTAAAGAATTATACGAAGAATATTTAATGCCGCACGAAGTAGCAATTAAATTAGGAGGTGTAAAAAGTGTAATGCCTTCTTACGGAAAATACAAAGGAAAAGCAGTTGTTGCAAATAAAGAAATGCTAACAACTATGTTACGAGATATTGTTGGATTTAATGGTGTAGTTGTTAGTGATTACAGCTCAATAAACTTACTTGTAGGTGGACATAAAGAGGCTAAAAATCAAACAGAAGCTGGCGCAATGGCTTTAAATGCAGGAACTGATATTGAACTTTCAGAAGGAAGATGTTTTCCAAAATTACCACAAGCTATAGAACAAGGATTAATTACTATAGAAAAAATTGACGATGCTGTAAGACGTTCATTAATTATGAAAGCAAGACTTGGTTTGTTAGATGAAAACCCACAAATTGGTGTTGATGGCGATTTAGATTTTGATCCACCTATAAACAGAGAATTGGCCTACGAATCTGCTTGTCAGTCTATAGTTTTGTTAAAGAATAATGGAATTTTACCATTAAAAAAAGATATAAAAAAAGTAGCTTTAGTTGGTCCAAATGCAGCAAGTGTTTATGGTATGTTAGGAGATTATACGTATCAATCTATGATTTCATTTTGGTGGAGTACACCTTTTGATGCTAACAATCCTAAATTGGTTCCATTAAGCGAAGGTTTAGCAGCTAAATTAGGAGAAAATGTTACTATTCAACACGAAAGAGGTTGCGATTGGAGCGCACCGTTAGAGTCTGTAATACAAGCTGAATTAGGTGATGATAGGTTGAGTAAATTAAAAATGATGAGCATTAAGGGTGTTCCTCAACCAGATTTAGAAAATGCGTTGAAAATTTCCAAAGAGAGTGATGTTATTATCGCTGCTGTTGGCGAAAATATTTATTTAGTTGGCGAAGGTAGAAAGCGTAAAGGAATCAGACTTCCGGGAGAGCAAGAAGCTTTTGTTGAAAAACTAATAGCAACGGGTAAACCTGTAGTTTTGGTTATTATGGGAGGAAGACAACAATTGGTAAGTAAGTTTGAAGATAAATGCGCTGCAATTGTACAAGCTTGGTTTCCAGGAGAAGAAGGTGGAAATGCAATTGCTGATATTTTAGTAGGTAATGTAAACCCAACAGCTAAATTATGTGTTACATATCCTAAAACTGAAGATAAACAAGAAATTAATTACAAAAATGGTTATGCTGAAGATAATCAACCTCAATATCCGTTTGGTTTTGGATTATCGTACACAAATTACGAGTATAGCGATTTAAAAATGGAAACTTCAGCAAACGTTGAAGATGAAAGAATTCCATTTACATTTAAAGTGAAAAATGTTGGTGAATTTGATGGAACTGAAATTGTTCAGTTATATGTTTCTCCAAAAAGTGAAACTTCAACCTTAAATAAAATTCAATTAGAAGGATTTAAAAGAGTGGAATTAAAAGCAGGAGAAGAAAAAACCGTAACATTTAAAGTTTCTCCACAGCAATTTACTCAATATATAAATGACGAATGGATTATTGAACCTGAAAAATTTGAATTTTTAATAGGAGCTTCTTCAACAGATATAAGATTAAAAAGCGACTTGAATTTACAAGGGACAAGAAAAGTATTAAAAAACGGTAGATCCATATTTTTCTCTGAAAATAATTAAGTTATGTATTTAAATAAGTTGAAATTTAGTTCAATAATTGGCTTTGTGGTTATACTTCTTTTTAGTAATATTCAATGTTCAACTAAGGTTGAAGAGAAACTGAATAGTATAGAAATTGCTAAAAGAGAATTTATAAATAAACGTTTTGGAATGTTTATTTGCTATAATATAATGTCTTATGGAGCAAAATGGGGTGAAGCTAACTATCCAATAGAATCATTTAATCCTCAAAAATTAGATTGTAATCAATGGGCTGATGCAGCGATTTCTGCAGGAATGAAATTTGGATTGTTAACAACAAAACATCACGAAGGTTTTTGTTTGTGGGATAGTAAGTTTACAGACTATGATGTTGCTTCTACACCTTATAAAAAGGATATTGTTGAACAATATGCTAATGCATTTAGAAAAAAAGGTTTAGGAGTTGGATTGTATTATTCTATTTGGGATAGTACTGAAGGAATAGACAAAGGAAGTGTAACTCCAGAAAAGCTGAAATTTATAAAAGGTCAAATAACAGAATTATTGAGTAATTATGGTAAAGTTGATTATTTTGTGATGGATGGTTGGTTTTGGAGAATGGGACATAAAGAGGTTCCATATAATGAAATAAGATCACTAATTCGTAAATTACAACCAGATTGTTTAATTACGGATCATACGCATATGCAAGCTCCATATCATATGGATATTCCTTATTTTGAAGGTCCATTCGGGGCATATCCGTCAACAGATAACACAATGGCCTCGGCTTTAGGACATTGTAGTGTAAAAGGAAATGGTTGGTTTTGGGATGAAAAAACTCCAAATGGACTAAAAGGAGATGATGGTGTAGATGTAGTAGTTAAAAAACTAACAGAATGTGAAGATCGTTATTGTACTTTTATGTTGAACTGTATGCCTAACCGTGATGGTTTAATGGATCCTATTTTTATTGATATGCTTTCAGAAATAGGTGAAAAATGGAAACCAAACACAAACAGGCCGGAGCTTCCAAATCAAGGGAAACAAATTATTACAACTTATCTTGTTAAGGAAATCAAGGCTTCAAGTGGTAATTCAGAATACCTTATTGATGGAACTAAAATTGCTGGGAAGAATTATTATACTTGGTATTCTGATGAGAGTTTTCCTCAAAATATAATTTTGGATCTAGGAGAAGTAAAAGAAAATGTAGATGTATTAACAATTGTTCCTCATCATCGCTGTAAACCGGCTCCAGAAACATCATTATCAGAAGGGAACATTACAAAATGTAAGGTTTATGTGAGTGCTGATAATAAAACCTTTTCTGAAGTAGGTGAATACACTTGGCAAGCTAATAATAAATATAGAAACATATCTTTCGAAAAAAGTAAAGCTCGTTATATTAAACTAGAAATTTTAGAAGCAAACGGTCCAAATACAATAATAACGGAACTTGAAGTAGGAACATCAGAAAGTATTTTTTAGATCTTTTTTTCTAAAGTTAAAAAAATAGGCGAATTTTGAATTACTTAATAAATTTAGAATTAATTCTTTTTATTAAGAAAAATTAAACAATGAATTTAAAATCAATATACTTCCATTTTAAATATCTGTTTATCAGCTGTATAATTCTGATTTCAAATGTGATATATGCTCAAAGTTTTGAGCGTATAGAAACAATAGCAGGATTTGGTGTTTTGGAAGAAAATAATGGAGTTGCAGTAGCTGATTATGATGGAGATTTAGATTTAGACGTTTTTGTTGTTGCCAAAGGAAAAGAAAAAATAGGCCTAGAAAAATCCTACAGTAAACTTTTTAGAAATAATAACAACGGTTCCTTTACCGATGTAACTGTTGAAGCCGGACTAGTGGATTTATTTATTGGAGATGAAGATGTTATAGAGAGTAATGGCGTTGATGGTTTTAAAATGAATGTTTCGTGGGGCGATTTTAACAATGATGGTTTTCCGGATATTTTCTTTACGTATGTTAATAAAATTCAACTTTTTCAAAATCTAGGTGATGGAACTTTTACCGAAGTTACTGAGGCTGTTGGAATTAATTCAGAAAATGGTTGTTTCAATACAGGAGCTACTTGGGTAGATTATAATAATGATAGTTTTTTAGATGTTTTTATTTGTAATTGGGGTAATTGCAATGGAAACATACTTTATAAAAATAATGGGAACGGAACTTTTCAAAACGTATCAGAAATTATTTCTTTAGCGGATACAACAATTGCCAGTTTTGCAATGTTGCCTTTTGATGTTAATAATGATGGCTGGTTGGATTTATATGTTACCAATGATTTTACAAAACCCAATAGTCTCTTTATCAATCAAAATGGTAGTGGATTTATAGAGCAGGCTGCAGATTTTGGGCTTGATAGTAAAATGGATGATATGGGAATTTCAAGGAGTGACTTTGATAATGACGGTGATTTCGATTTATTTATAACTGGAATTAGTGAGAATGCTATATTAGAAAATGACGGTTCCAATCAGTTTTTTGAAAATTCTAGTCAATATGCTATAACTGAAACTGGTTGGGGTTGGGGTAGTAAATTTGCTGATTTTGATTTAGATGGTGATGAAGACTTGTTTGTTGTAAATGGTTTCAAATTGGGTTTGCCAGAACAAAATGCATATTTTAAAAATTTATTAATTGAAGGTGAAAACAGATTTTTAAACAATACAGATCATCTTGGTTTTAGTGAAATGACTAGAAGTGTTGAGCCGCTAGATTTTGATTATGATAACGACGGTGATTTAGATCTTTTTGTTTCAAATGCCGATCAGAATTCTTTTTTTTATGAAAACAAAATCATTAACTCTAATGAAATTAGCGAATTTAATTGGGTTAAGATTTCATTACAAGGAACTGTTTCCAATCGAGATGCAATTGGAGCTACAGTTTCTATTACTACCAACAAAGGGGTTTTTACAAAATATTATTCAGGAGTAGGCTATTTATCTCAAAGTTTAAAGCCTGTTCATTTTGGTTTAAATTCAGCATCTATAATTGATGAATTAAAAATAATTTGGCCTTCGGGTTTAATAGAAAAACACAATAATATTGATGCAAATGTAACTATAAAAGCAATTGAGGGTAACGGAATTGAAATTTTAAACATGGAGCCAAGTGTGAAAATAAAAGGTTGCATAGATCCAAATTCATGTAATTACAATCCGTTAGCAACTTTTAGTGATAATAGCTGCCAATACCTTCCTTCAAAAAATATTATTGGGCCAACTATTTCAGGTTTCAATAAAGTTGATAGTTATTCATATCCGTTAAATGAAAATGCCTCAGCCATTTGGACAGTTGAAGGTGGCCATATTGTTAACGGACAAGGAACCTCAACTATTAAAGTAAAATGGGGAGTAAATGAATTAGGAACAATTAAAGTTTTAGAAAAAGATTCAAAATGTCAAAGTGAAGTTACCTCCATTGATGTGGCGTTAAGAGTTAGTGAAATACCTGAAAATGTATCTATAGCCAGAATTTGGAACGAAGCACTTTTAGAAGCCATTAGAAAAGATTTTGCAAGACCAACGGTTCACGCAAGAAATCTATTTCATACATCGGTTGTATTATATGATAGTTGGGCTATTTACGATTCAAAAGCTAAACCTTATTTAATGGGTAATACAGTGAATAATTTTGAAAGTACTTTGAACGAATTTACTCCAAATGAAAATATTGATGAAGCAAGAAAAAAAACAATGAGCTTTGCCGCTTATAGACTGTTAGTACACCGATTTAAAGATTCTCCTGGAGCTGAACAAAGTTTGGCGAGGTTTGAGTTAATTATGAATCAATTGGATTATAACACTTCTGATACATCAGTTAATTATGAATCTGGCAATGCAGCAGCTTTAGGGAATTATATTGCTGAAACAATGATTAATTACGGAGCTCTCGATGGTTCTAATGAAGCCAATGACTATCAAAATACATTTTATGAAACTGTAAATCCTCCAATAAATTTAAGTTTAAGAAATGAAGAAACTGGGCTTGAAAATCCAAACCGTTGGCAGCCTTTAAGTTTTAATACTTTTATAGATCAAAGTGGAAATTTAATTCCAGGTGCAACACCAAGTTTTTTAAGTCCAGAATGGGGTAAAGTACTTCCTTTTGCATTATCTGAAAATGATAAGAATATTTTTAATAGAGATGGAAACGCTTTTGAAGTTTATCATAATCCCGAATCACCACCGCAATTAAATCTAAATTCAGCAAATAATTCAAGTGACTTATATAAATGGAATTTTTCTTTGGTTGGAATTTGGAGTTCGCATTTAGATCCAAGTGATGGTGTAATTTGGGATATTTCGCCAAAAACAATTGGTAATATTGATATAAATTTGATTCCAAAATCATATTCTAATTATGCAAGTTTTTATAATGAATTTGAAGGAGGAGATATTAGCAAAGGGCATAATTTAAACCCTTCAACCCAAAAAGCATATAAAGAACAACTTGTTCCAAGAGCGGATTATGCAAGGGTTTTAGCCGAATTTTGGGCAGATGGACCAGATTCTGAAACACCACCGGGACATTGGTTCACCATTTTAAATTATGTGAGTGATCACGACTCCTTTGAAAGAAAATTTAACGGAAAAGGAGATATGCTTTCTCCTTTAGAGTGGGATGTTAAAAGTTATTTTATACTTTCTGGAGCAATGCACGATGCTGCTGTTACAGCTTGGGGAATAAAAGGTTGGCACGATTATTTGAGACCAATTTCGGCAATACGCTATATGTGTGAATTGGGGCAAAGCTCTAATCCTTCTCTAGATAATTACCATGTAGCAGGAATTCCTTTAGTTGATGGTTTTGTAGAAATAATTGAAAATGGTGATGACTTGAGTGGAACAAATAATGAAAATGTAGGGAGAATAAAAGTATATGCTTGGAAAGGACATGATTTTATTAACGATTCAAATACCGATGTGGCTGGAGTTGGTTGGATTTTAGGTCAAAATTGGTGGCCTTATCAGCGTCCTTCATTTGTAACACCGCCTTTTGCAGGATTTGTTTCTGGACATTCTACTTTCTCTAGAGCGGCGGCAGAAGTTATGACATTAATTACTGGAGATGAATTTTTTCCAGGCGGAATGGGTGAGTTTGTAGCTAAGAAAAATGATTTTTTGGTTTTTGAAAAAGGACCCTCAGTAGATGTGAAACTTCAATGGGCTACTTATAGAGACGCATCTGATCAATCAAGTTTGTCACGTATTTGGGGAGGTATTCACCCTCCCGTAGATGATTTACCAGGTAGATTGATAGGTGAAAAGATAGGTATTGACGCCTATAATTTTGCAATACCTTATTTTAATTCAATCGACAATATTACAGAATTAAGTGAAATTGTTGTTTATCCAAACCCTTCGGTGGAGGGAACAGTTTATGTTTCCAATACAACAGCATTAGATAATTTCAGTTTGTATGATTTAAATGGAAAAATATTGAGTTTCTCCGAAATTAGTTTTAACGAAATAATAGGAGTAACTAAATTATCTCTTCCAAATTATATAACTGCAGGTATTTATATTTTAAAAGTAACCGATAAGTCTAAATTGATATTTGTTAAAAAATAAAAAGTTGATTTAATAAAAAAGAACATATAAAAAATTATGAATTACGTAAACAAATTTTTAAAAGTTAGTGTTTTCTTTATAGCAACTGTTTTGTTTGCTCAAAAAAAACAACCAAATATTATTTACATAATGTCCGATGATCACGCGGCACAGGCAATTGGTGCATATGGTGGCGATTTATCAAGTTTAAACCCAACGCCAAATATTGATAAGTTGGCTTCGGAAGGAATGCTATTTAAAAATGCCTTTTGTAATAATTCAATTTGTACACCAAGTAGGGCAAGTATTATCAGTGGACAATATCCCCAAACCAATGGAGTACTTGATTTAGATATGGATTTAGAGACCGAAAAGCAGTATTTACCAATTGAAATGAAAAAATTAGGGTATACAACTGCTATGATTGGGAAATGGCATTTAAAGAATGAACCGGTGAATTTCGATTATTATAAGGTGCTTCCAAGCCAAGGAAAGTATTTTAACCCAAGTTTTAGAGAAAAAGGGAAAGGAACCTGGCCAAAGAATATTGTAAAAACAACTGGACATTCATCAGATGTTATTACCGATTTGGCTATTAATTATTTAGAAAATTTAGATAAATCTAAACCTTTCTTTTTAATGCATCATTACAAAGCGCCGCATGATATGTTTGAATATGCACCACGTTATGAAGATTATTTAAAAAACACCGAGATACCGGAGCCGGCAAGTTTATACAATCAACCATATTGGGGGTCAGCAGGTACAAAAGGCGAAAACGATAGGTTAATTAATTATATAGGAACTTCAGTTTCACCAAGACATAGAAATCCTTTAAAAGCATCAGATTATACAACACGCTTTTTTGGGGAAGAAATCGAGCCAAAATTAGGAACTCATTTAGCATATCAAAAGTATTTAAAAGATTATTTACGTTGCGTAAAAGGTGTTGATGATAATTTAGGTCGTTTATTTGAATACTTGAAGAAAGAAGGGCTTTGGAAAAATACAGTTATTATTTACACAGGTGACCAAGGAATGATGTTAGGAGCACACGATTTAATTGATAAACGTTGGATGTACGAAGAAGCTATGCAAATGCCTTTTATTGTGCATTACCCTAAAATGATTAAAGAAGGAAAAACTACAGATTTGTTAATAAACAATACAGATTATGCGCCAACTATGATTGAGCTTGCAGGAGGTAAAACACCTGAATATATGCAAGGGAAAAGTTTTTTAAATACCTTAAAAGGGAAAAGTGAAAATAACTGGAGAACAGCAACTTATTACCGTTATTGGATGCATATGATTCATCACGCAGTTCCTGCTCACTTTGGTGTTAGAACTAAAGATTATAAATTAATTTTTTACTACGGTTCGCATTATTTAACTGAAAAAGATTTTAAAAATCAGTATTGGATAAAAAATAAACTAGGTCATGATGTTCAAACTCCTGCAACTTGGGAATTTTATGATTTAAGAAATGATCCAAAAGAATTACATAACAGATACAACGATCCTGCTTTTAAAGAAATTATTGAAGAGTTGAAAAAAGAGTTGAAAAGACAACGAGAGGAATTAAATGAAACAGACAATAAGTATCCTCATATTCAAAAAATTGTTAATAAACATTGGAATGATTAAATCCTTTAAAATGAATTCACTTAAAAGATTATTTATTGTTGCATTTTTGTTAGTGTTTACTATTAATTATGCTCAGGATATTGAAAGAACAAGACCTAAAGAATGGAATGGTTTAGTTGAAGGAAGTAGATTTATAGATCGTTTTTTACCAATACCTATAATTGGAAAAAAAGTTTCAGATACTTGGGGTGCTAAAGAAGTAATTCCTCGTTATGCCGATAATGGAATTGAAGATAAAGAATGGTCTTATTGGGGCGGAAATATTGTTCAAGGTGATGATGGAAAGTACCATCAATTTATATGTCGTTGGCGAGAAGATTCGGAAAAAGGTCATATGGAATGGCCAAGGTCTGAGGTTATTCATGCAATTTCAGATAATTTAATTGGTCCTTTTAAATATGTTGAAACTATTGGTAAAGGGCATAATCCTGAAATTTATAAATTAAAAAATAATGGGTATTTAATTTCTGTAAATGGTGGGTGCTATATTTCCGAAAGTTTAAATGGCCCATGGAAATATGATAAGTTTGAATTTGATCAACGAGAAAAGCCAATTTTAGATCATTTTACCAATAATACTTTTGCTCAACGTGAAGATGGCTCATATTTAATGGTGAGTCGTGGAGGTGAAGTTTTTTTTAGTGAAACCGGGTTGCCACCATTTTATATGGTAACAAGTGAAAGCAATTATCCTCCTTACGATGGAAGATATGAAGATCCAGTAATTTGGAGAACTAATGTTCAATATCATATGATTGTGAATGATTGGTTGGGTAGAATTGCTTATCATCAACGTTCAAAAGATGGTATTCATTGGAAATTAGATGCTGGTGAGGCTTATATGCCAGGAATTGCAAAATACCAAGATAAAACGCTTGAAGGTTGGTATAAGTTTGAGCGTATGAAAGTATTTCAAGATAAATACGGTCGTGCAATACAAGCTAATTTTGCGGTGGCCGACACCATAAAAAAGCAAGATAAAGGAAGCGATAATCATAGTTCTAAAAATATTGGAATTCCATTAACTGTTGGTAAGCTTATTATGGTGTTAAACACTAAAAAGCTTGATGCTAATACTAAAACAATTCGTTTGAAAATTCAAGCAGAAGAAGGGTTTAATCCACATAAGGATATAAACATAAAGTCATTACGTTTTGGAGCTTCTGAAGTTGTTAATTTTGGAGGAGGTTGTAAAGTTCTTAAAAAGGAAAAAGCCGGTGATGATTTAATTTTAACCTTTGAAGGAAAAGGTAATGGTTTTACAGAAGATAATTTTGCCGGTAAATTATTAGGTAAAACAAGAAAAGGAAAGTTGTTATTTGGCTTTGCACGATTACCTGAAGTTAATTATTTAGAGCGAGCATTGTCAAGTAAATACCCAGTTTTAGAATTAAATGGCCGCCATTTAAAAGTTAGCCTTGAAATTCAGAATTTTGGTCAAGTTTCATCTATAGATTCACCAGTTAAAATTGAATTTAAAAAGGAAGGGAAATGGATTGAGCTTGCTAAAGGCGAAGCTCCAACTTTAAAACCTTTCGAAAAAACAATTATTCAAATGCACGCTAAAAAGTTTGCTGAAATTGGAGAAGTTGCAAATATGCGAGTAACAATTAATCAAAGTAGACAAAATCCTTTAATTTTGGAGGGGAAGGTTATAATTAGATAAAAAAGTATTTATAAATAAGTAAAAAGAGCATCAATTTTTTTGATGCTCTTTTTTGTGATTTAAAAGGAAAGAACATCAATAAATTAGGGGCTCGCTTGTTTTTTTATTTAAGGTTAAATACTCTTTTAATTGGTTGATAGCTTAAAGTTTAAGTGTAAAAAGGTCAAGTATTTTTGCGAGATTTAATAATTATTTTAAATTTGTATGATGTATTATGTACTACTAATAAAAACTTAACATTATCTAATCAACAATTTTATGAAGAAATTACAATTAAAATTATTTGGTAAATGCAGTATTGTTTTACTGCTTTTTACAACATTATGTGCACATAGTGTGTACTCGCAAAACATTACTATAAGTGGTGTTGTGTCTGACACTCAAAATCAACCATTACCAGGTGCTAATGTATTAGTTAAAGGAGCCACAGTTGGAACACAAACAGGATTTGATGGAGATTTTACAATTACAGCATCAAAAGATGCTATTTTAATTTTTAGTTTTATAGGTTTTAAACAACAAGAAATTGCGGTAAATGGAAGAACAAAAATAAATGTAACGTTAGAAGAGGACGCTAGCAAATTGGAGGAAGTAGTTATTGTAGGTTATGGTACTCAGAAAAAATCTGACTTAACAGGTGCCGTTTCTTCTGTGAGTTCTAAAGATTTGGATAAATTTACATTTAGTGATCCAGCGCAGGCATTGCAAGGTAAAATGTCTGGGGTAAGTGTTCAGGCTCAAGGTGGTGCACCAGGGGCTAATGCAGTAATATCAATTAGAGGTCTTGGTACTTTATCCGATGCTGGTCCTTTATTTGTAATAGACGGAATGTTAACAGGTAATATGAGTTCAGTTAACCCTGGAGATATTGAGTCCGTTTCTGTATTGAAAGATGCTTCTGCTAGTGCAATTTATGGTTCTAGAGCAGCCAATGGAGTTGTTATAATTACCACTAAAAAGGGTAAAAAAGGAAGAGTTACGGTAGATATTGATACTAATATTGGAACTCAAAAAGCAATTAACACTTTTAATTGGGCAAATAATAGACAATATGCAGACATTGTAAATCAAGCAAATGATAACGATGGGGTTCCAAGAATTCCTGCAAATGATACCGATTTTAATCCAAATAATGGTAGTAATTTATATGATTCCTCGTTGAGAACTTCATCAATTCAAAATACCAATATTAGAATTGCTGGAGGTGGTGAGTCAACTACCTTTAGTTTATCCTTAAATCAATTTGAAGATGAAGGAATTGTAAAGTATTCTGATTTTGAAAGAACTACAATTAGAGCAAATGCAGGTGTTAATAAAGGTAGGTTTGATGTTCAAACCACCATTGGTTTAACAAGAACAGTGAATAATCCAAATCCATATTTTAATAAGGAAAGAAATTTGTTGCCAACAATTAATTTGAAGGATGAAAATGGAAACTGGAACATTAATGATGCTCCAAATGGACAAGGACTAGGTCAATTCTATGGTCAAGGAACAATTTATAATGAGCTTGGAATGGCTGCTTTAGAGGATAGAACTATTACAAGAAATACAGTTTTAGGTAATATTGGTGCTACTTTTGAAATTATGGAAGGTCTTAAATATAAATTAAATTTAGGAATGGAATATTATAATGATAATAATTATAAATTTAGACCTACAGACCCACTTTTTGATGCAACAGGAGGTAGCGGATTTGCGGAGCTTTCGGAAAGAAATACTACGTACCTTTCAACTTTAGTTGAGCATACTCTTAATTATAAAAAGGAATTTGATCAGCATTCTGTTGATGTTTTAGCTGGTTTCACAGAGCAAAGCACAAATTCAAGATTTTTAGGAATTGAAGCAAGAAGATTTCCTTCAAATGAAGTACGTGTAGCTTCGGCTGCAGAAGAACTTGCAAGTGCACCTTCAGCAGATAATACATCGGCAATACAATCTTATTTTGGTAGATTAAATTATACATTTGATGAAAGGTACTTATTAACAGCAACTTTAAGGCGAGATGGATCATCATTATTTACCGAGGATTTAAGATGGGGAACATTTCCTTCTGTAGCCGTTGGTTGGAATATAAGTAACGAGCCATTTATGGAAAATTTTGAAGATGTATCTAATATAAAACTGAGAGTTAGTTATGGGGAAATAGGTTCAAATAACGTTCCTGTTTATGCAACCGATCCTTCGCTTAATTTAAATAGTGAATATATTGTTGGAGACAATAGAGTTACCGGATATTCTATTACAAATGGTGTAAATAGAAATATTACTTGGGAAACTACAAAAACAACTGATATTGGGTTGGAATTTAGAACTTTAAATGATAAGTTAAATGTAAGTATGGATTATTTCAATAAGAAATCTGAAGATGTACTTGTTGGGTTAAGATTGCCATTATATACTGGTTTTGGAAACGACATACCATTTAATACAGCGAGTATTGATAATAATGGATTTGAATTTTTGGCTAGTTACTCTGATAATATTGGCGATTTGTCATTCAATGCTTCTACAAACTTTACAATAGTAAATAATGAGGTTACATCATTGGGGCAAGCAACTGCAATTATTCAAGGATCATTTACGTCAAATACTATTAATAGTACAAAAACAGATGTAGGTCAACCAATATCTTCCTTTTTTGGATGGGTGTTAGATGGAATTTACCAATCAGACGCAGAGGCAATTGCAGCTAATGATCAACTAGGTAGTCCACAAGCAGGAGATTTAAAATTTAAAGATATTGATGGAGATGGAGATATAGATAATGACGATAGAACTTATATTGGTAATCCTACACCAAATTTTGAGTTTGGTATTAACTTATCTGCAGAGTACAAAAACTTTGATATGAGTTTATTCTTTAATGGAGTTTCTGGAAATAAAATTTTAAATGGTACTAAATATAGAGGTATATTTGATTTTAATGGTAATTATTTTGCTGAAAGATTAAATTCTTGGACACCTACAAATACAAATACAGACATACCAAGAAATACAAGAACAGATGGAGGATTTAACCGTAGAATGTCTTCTTATTATTTAGAGGATGGAGCCTATTTTAGATTGAGAAATGCTCAAGTAGGTTATACACTTCCAAATGAATTATTAGAAAAAATAAAAATTGAGAAAATTAGACTTTATGTGTCTGCAACCAATCTATTTACTATTACAGATTATACTGGGTATTATCCAGAAGTAGGAAGAAACAGTAGAGGTGGTTCAAGAAGAATATTTAATTCAGGTGTAGATGAAGGAGCATATCCTACACCTAGAAATTTTCAATTAGGTTTACAAGTTTCATTTTAAAAAATAATAATGTATAATATGAAAAAACATATAAAATCAATAAAAAAGGGTATTGCATTATTTGCAATATTAGCCCTGAGTACAAATTGCTCAGAGGATATATTAGATCAAGTCAATCCAAATGTAATTACACCGGCATCATTTTGGAATACAGCAGATGATGCCAATAAAGGAATTTATGGAGCATATAGTCCATTTACACATATTTGGTATTACACTAGATTCGAAGTCTTTATTTCAGATTATAGAGATGATGTTGTGAATGGGTATAACACTTCAGAAAGAACAGCCGTTGGATATTTTAGCGGAACATCTGATAGTAATGCTACATTTTGGTGTTGGCAAGCAATGTATCAAGGAGTAACAAGAGCAAATGAAGTAATTGCAAATGTTCCCAAAATAGATATGGATACTACTTTAAGAGATAATATTACAGGAGAAGGTTATTTTATTAGAGCCTTTAACTATTTTAACCTTGTTAATAACTGGCTTAATATACCACTAATTACTACTCCAATAGGAGAGATAGAAAACCCAAGTTTAATAGAACAAGCTAATCCTGCCGACGTTTGGGCTCAAATTGAGTCAGATTTAAAAGAAGCACAAAGTTTGTTGCCAACGAGTTGGCCAGACAGTGAAGCTGGTAGAGTTACCTCAGGTGCTGCTACGGGAATGTTGGGTAAAGTATATCTATATCAAGGAAAATATGCAGAAGCTAAGGCAGAATTTCTAAAAATTATGGATGGTCGTTACCAATTAATGGATAATTATGCAGCTAATTTTAGTGAAGAGTTTGAAAATAACGCAGAATCTTTATTTGAAATTCAATTAATCGCCGACGGTAACGGTGGTTGGGGAGGCGATGGGCCGGGAAGAGGAAAAGGTGCTGCTTTTCAACCGGATATTGCGCCAAGAGGATTTACCAATCAAAATGGAATGAGAATTAACAATTGGGTGTTAGATCTGTATAAAGATGAGCAAACTATAAATAATGAAATGGATCCTAGAGCATATGCTACATTATTTTGGAACGGAACGGAAACAACAAACTATGAAGGCGAGGTTTTAGAATCTAGAACCTATAAAAATCAAAGCTATACAGATGCAGGTTATCCGTCAACAGCTAATGATGTTTTTGCAAATAAATTTCTTGATTGGAAATTTAATGGGCACACAGATTCTCAAAATCCTGGAGCTTGGCATGGATCCGGTAATAATCTTAGAATATTAAGATATGCCGATGTACTTTTAATGTTTGCTGAAGCGGAATTTCAGTTAAATGGATCTACTGTTGCTGCTTTGAAAGCAATTAATGATGTACGTGAAAGAGCCGATATGCCACCACACACCAGTATAACTATGCAAGATATAGAAGATGAACGTGTTAAGGAATTAAGCCTTGAGCGTACGCGTTATTTCGATTTATTACGTTGGGGTAAAGTAAAATCTAGAATTGTTGATAATCCACAATTTAAATCGGAAAGTGCTGGTACAACAGCATATAAACCTGGACGAGAATACATTGCTATTCCACAAAATGAGATTGATTCTAATCCAAATTTTGAGCAAAACCCAGGATATTAAGAATATATTTGAGTTGAATAATAATAATTTTTTTTGATTGAGTTTATGAAAGGAACCATTAATTCAATGGTTCCTTTCAAATTTATTTAAGTTACTATGCGAAAAAGTCTTTTTTTAATTGTTTTATCTATTTTAATAATAAGTTGTAACCAAGAAAAATCAGCGTTACATAAATTAAATTTTAGTGATTTATCGCCCGATGTTTCTGGTGTTAAGTTTTCAAATAATATTATTGAGAATGATACATTAAATTACTTTAGTTTTCCATTTTTATATTTAGGTTCTGGTGTTTCAGTAGGAGATATAAATAACGATGGTTTGCCTGATATTTATTTTACAGGTAACCTTGTTCCAAATAAATTATATCTTAATAAAGGAAATATGAAATTTGAGGATATTTCTAAATCAGCTGGAGTTTCAGGTGATAATAGATGGTATTCTGGGACTACAATGGCCGATGTTAATAATGATGGGTATTTAGATATATATGTATCTGTTTCTGGAAAGTTTGGGGCTACAAATAATCAATTATTTATAAATAATGGAGATAATACATTTACTGAAAGGGCAAATGAATATGGAATTGATGACTCAGGTGTCTCAATTCAATCAACATTTTTCGACTATGATAATGATGGAGATTTAGATTTGTTTGTGGCGAATTATCCAATTGTAAAAGTTACTGGTGGAAATCAATACTATAAACGTTTAATGGATTTAAATAGGATTGAAGATTCTGGTCATTTATATAAAAATAATGGGAATGGAAGTTTTACAGATGTTACGGTTGAAGCTGGAGTTCATAATTTTGGTCTAACATTAGGTTTAGTAGCATCTGATTTTAATAATGATGGGTTTAAAGATTTATACCTTTCAAACGATTTTAATGTGCCAGATTATTTTTATCAAAATAATGGAGATGGAACATTTTCTGAAATTTCAAAAGAAACTGCACGACACACCTCTATGTTTGGTATGGGAATAGATGCTTCAGATTTTAATAATGATGGTTTTACCGACATTCTTCAAGTTGATATGACAGCCGAAGATTATAAGCGATCAAAAACAAATATGGCAAGTATGAGTCCGGCAACTTTTTATGAAGCAATAGATTTAGGGTTTAATTACCAGTATATGCAAAATTCACTTCAATTAAATCAAGGAATTAATGAAAAAGGACTTCCGATATTTAGTGAAATATCAAGATTTGCAGGATTGGCAACAACCGATTGGAGCTGGGGAGCATTATTTGCCGATTTTGATAATGATGGTTTTAAAGATGCATTTATAACCAATGGTGTAAAACGCGATGTAAATAACAACGACGTAAATGCAGAATATAAATTAGCAAGTGTTTTTGGAGGAAATAAAAAACGAGATTATACCTTAATGCCAAGTACTCCAATTGCTAATTATGCATTTTCTAATAATGGAGATTATACTTTTTCTAACAAAACCAAAGATTGGGGATTAGATAAAAAAGGATTTTCAAATGGGTTTGCCTATTCGGATTTAGATAACGATGGCGATTTAGATATAGTAATAAATAATATGGATGATTTCGCTTCCGTTTATGTAAATAATTCGAGTAAAAGTAACAATAACTATATTAAAATAAAATTGCTTGGTAAAGAAGAAAATAAATGGGGAATTGGAGCAAAAGTAAGTGTAAATACCTCTAATTCTCAGCAAACACAAGAACTTACTCTAACACGAGGATACCAATCTAGTGTTGATCCAATATTACATTTCGGACTTGGTACAGTTGAAAAAATTGAAGAAATTAAAATTAGTTGGCCTAATGGAAATGTTCAGATTTTGAATGATGTTGAGTTAAATCAATTGGTTGAAGTAAAATATAAAAGTAATTCAATTGAAGAAAATAAAATTACTAGTAAAAATAAAGAATTTAAAGATATTACAAATGAAGTAGGTTTAAATGTACAGCATATTGAAGATGAATACGACGATTTTAAATATGAACCTTTACTTCCTCATATTTACTCTAAAATTGGACCAGGATTGACAGTAGGAGACGTTAACAATGATGGTTTAGATGACTTTTTTGTAGGGAATGCAGCTGGTACATCTGGACAATTATATATGCAAAATGAAAATTCAGAATTTAATGTTATAAATGGACCTTGGCAGCAAGATGCCCAATTTGAAGATACGGGAGCTCTATTTTTTGATGCAGATAATGATTCGGATTTAGACTTGTATGTAGTTAGTGGAGGTAACTCAGTTACAGAAAGTGATAATTTTTATCAGGATAGGTTGTATTTAAATACGGGTACTGGATTTATTAAATCGGCCAATGTTTTACCTAATATATTGTCAAGTGGTCAACAAATAATTAAAGGTGATTATGATGGAGATGGAGATTTAGATTTATTTGTAGGAGGAAGAATAGTTCCGGGCAAGTATCCTTTTCCGGCACAAAGCTTTATATTACAAAATAACGGTAAAAAAGATGATCAGCTTAGATTTACCAATGTTACAAGCCAAATTGCCCCAGAATTAAATGAACCTGGATTAGTAACTTCGGCTTTATGGGATGATTTTGACGCTGACGGTAAATTAGATTTAATTGTTACTGGTGAGTGGATGCCAATTCGATTTTTTAAAAATACAGGAAATAAGTTTGAAGAAGTAACAAATTTTTTAGGATTAAAAAACAGTGTTGGTTGGTGGTATGGATTACAAAAAATAGATGTAGATTTAGATGGTGATTTAGATTATTTGGCCGGAAATTTAGGGCTTAACTATAAATATCATACAAGTTCTAGTAATTTATTTGAAGTTTATGCAAATGATTTTGATGAAAATGGAAATTCGGATATAGTTTTAAGTTACCAAAAGAAAGGTGTTAAATTACCTTTAAGAGGGCGAGAGTGTTCTTCTCAACAAGTTTCAGCAATTAAGCAAAGATTTAAAACATATGAAGCGTTTGCCAATGCAGAATTAGAAGATATTTATGGTGAAAGAATGTTAAATGAGTCTTTAAATTATAAATCAAATACATTTGCTCATTTTTGGATAGAAAATGATGAGAATGGAAAAATGAAGATGCATCAATTACCTAATGAAGCTCAATTTTCGTCAATCAATCAATTTCAAGTGTTCGATTATAATGGCGATAAATACCCAGATGTTTTGGTAGGTGGAAATCTTTACGGTTCAGAAGTAGAAACTCCTAGAAACGACGCGGGTTTAGGGCTTGTTCTAACTGGAAGCTCAAAAGGTTTTACAGCAGTTCCATCAAAAGAAAATAAACTTTTTATTGAAGGAGAAATAAAAGCGATTAAACCTATAAAATTGGCCTCAAAAAATTCAAAGTGTTTTTTAATTGCTATAAATAATAATGAATTAAAATTAATAGAATATAAATAATTTCATTCTGGTTAATGGAAAGAATCTTAATAATTAAATAATATATAAAAGTATAATGATCAACAAACCCAAAACAAATAAACGCTACCATATTCTTTCTATGATTTTTTTTACAGTAGTAATAAATTATTTGGATAGAAGCAATATATCTGTTGCAGCACCAGCATTAAGGGAAGAATTAGGATTAGATACAATCCAAATGGGATATATTTTTTCTGCCTTTGGATGGACTTATGCGTTATTGCAAATTCCAGGAGGAATAATAGCCGATAAGATTAAATCGCGTGTTTTATACACTTTTATTTTAACATTTTGGTCAATTGCAACTTTGTTCCAAGGATTAATTAATTCATTTATTATTTTACTTGGATTAAGAGCAAGTATTGGAATTTTTGAGGCACCATCATACCCAATAAATAATTTGGTAGTAAGTAGATGGTTTCCCGAAAGTGAAAGAGCTTCTGCAATTGCCGTTTATACTTCAGGACAGTTTTTAGGTCTTGCTTTTTTAACACCTGTTTTAGTTGCCATTCAAGATTCATTAGGATGGCGAGGATTGTTCATAGTTTCTGGAATAATTGGAATAGTTTGGGCGGGAATCTGGTATTATTTTTACAGAGACCCAAGAGATCATAAATCTATAAGTAAATCTGAATTAGATTATATTGAAAAAGGTGGAGGCTTGGTTGGGTCAAAAAGCGTTAAAGAACCTGCTAAGAAATTTGATTGGTCAGATTTAAAATATGCTTTTAAGTATCGAAAATTATGGGGTATTTATATTGGACAATTTTGTCTTGGAGCAACAACAATATTTTTTCTAACGTGGTTTCCAACCTATTTAATTGAGTATAGAGGTTTAGACTTTTTAGAGTCAGGATTTTTAGCGTCAATACCATTTTTAGCTGCATTTTTTGGAGTTTTATTATCTGGTTTTACGTCAGATTTTTTAATTAAAAAGGGTTATTCACCAGAAATTTCAAGAAAAGCACCCATAATTTTTGGAATGTTACTATCTACTTGTATTATCGGAGCAAATTATACTGATGATACTTTTTATGTAATTCTATTTTTGGCATTAGCATTTTTTGGAACAGGTTTAGCAAGTATAGCTTGGGTTTTTGTTTCCTTATTAGCACCTAAAAAACATTTAGGATTAGTTGGAGGAACTTTCAATTTTATTGGAGGTTTATCCGGAATTGTTATTCCAACAGTTATAGGATATTTAGTACAAGAGGGCGATTTTAAACCAGCCTTATTTTTTATTGGAGCAATAGCCTTTTTAGGTTTTTTTAGTTATACATTTATAGTAGGAAAGGTTGAACGCATTGTTACAAACGAATAAAATATGAAAATTACCAATATTATACCATACCCAATTAATGTGGGCTCAGGAAGTCAATTAATAGTTAAAATTGAAACAGATTCTGGATTATATGGTTGGGGAGCTTCCGGACTTTCAGGAAGAGAATTAGCAGTTGTTGGAGCAATTGAACATTATAAACCACTTTTAATTGGAAAAAATCCAATGCAAATTGGTGCAATTTGGCAAGACTTATATAGAGGTCAATATTTTGAAGGTGGTAGGGTTTTAACTGCTGCCATTTCAGCAATAGATATTGCCTTGTATGATTTAAAAGGTAAAGCACTTGACGTACCAGTTTACGAACTTTTAGGTGGGAAGCAACGAGATTTTGTACCTTGTTTTGCCTCTGTTAGATTTTCTTCATTGGATGAGTTAATGGAGCACTCAAAAAAAATGGTGAAAAATGGATGGGATATGTTACGTTTGGCACCCGCAGAATTTGAAACCTTAGGAAATACAAATCCTTATAAATTTGAGCCAAGAGAGTCTATCGCCATTATTGCAGACTGGGTAACAGCATTGCGAAAAGAAGTTGGTACTAAAATAACAATAGGTATCGATTACCATACGCGGTTAACAATTCCAGAAACTTATTCATTTATTAAAAGAATGCCGGAAGGAACACTTGATTTTATTGAAGAACCAATAAGAGATGAAAATCCGGGAGCATATAAAGAACTTAGAAAGTTAATAAATGTGCCTTTCGCAATAGGTGAAGAGTTTTCAAGTAAATGGCAGTTTTTACCATTTTTAGAAGAAAATATTACACAATATGCTCGAATTGATGTATGCAATGTTGGAGGTATTACTGAAGCAATGAAAGTTGCATCATTAGCAGAATCTCATTATATAGATTTAATGCCACATAATCCACTAGGTCCAATTTGTACAGCAGCAACAATTCATTTAGCAGCTGCTTGTCCTAATTTTAGTTGGTTGGAAGAAGTTAATACAGGAGCTCATGTAACAACTAACGATCCTAAATTTTATCCAAAGCAACCCAAATTAGATGGGCCCAGATATCCGGTTTCAGATATTCCAGGTTTAGGAGTAGAAGTTGATGAAGAATTTGTAAGACAACAAGAATTTAAGCAGGTGGAAATTCCTAGATTAAGACGAAACGATGGCTCTTTTACAAATTGGTAATTTTTAAAAAGGAAGTAATAAATCTTTAAAATATAATTTAAAATTTTAGAATTTATAGTATTTCATTCTTAATTTTACCCTAATTATTAAAGTATAAATTATGTTAAATCAATTAGGTAACAAAAAATCACTTACGCAACAAATCGAAGATGAATTGACAGATGCAATTAGACGAGGTGATTATCTTCCTGGTGAAAAACTTCCAACTGAAAATGAACTTTGTGAAATTTTTAATGTTAGTAGAACTTCAATTAGAGAAGCGGTAAAAAGATTAAGCGCCCTTGGAATTGTTAAAGTGAAAAGAGGAAGTGGTGTTTATGTTTCAGAAATGAGTATTAAAAATACATCTGAAATATTAAATATGTTTTTTGAACTTTCAACTAATGAAGATGTTATACTTCAAACTATTGAGGCTAGATTATTATTAGAACCTCAAATAGCGGTACAAGTAGCTAAAACAAGAACAGAAGAGCAATTAGAAATACTTAAAAGTAATATGAAAGCTATGGAAGAGTGTTCTTTGGAAAATAAAAAAAGAGAGATAGAGTTGGATAATGATTTTCATAGGACATTACTTTTAATTGTAAATAATAAAGTCTTGAGTTTACTATTGAGCCCAATATTTAATTTAATGCCAAAATTTAAAATGAGTGTTTTCGCTAAGCCTTTAAAAGGGCATACAGTTGCCGAAGATAAAATAATAATGCTTAATCATCATAACAATATTTTAAATGCAATTATTGAACAGAATGAAGAAAAAGCGGCTAAATCAATGATTGATCATATTAATGAAACCCGAAAAAACTATTTTAGATCTATAGACTAACAAAATAATAAAACAAATATGACGAATGACTTAAAAATTGAAAAAATAGAGCTATTTAAAGTTCCGCCAAGATGGTTATTCGTTAAAATTACTACAAAATGTGGAGTTGTTGGATGGGGTGAGCCAGTTATTGAGGGAAAAGCAGATACCGTATTGGCCTGCGTAAAAGAACTTGAAAAATATTTAATTGGAAAAAGTGCAAATCAGATTGAAGATATTTGGCAAGTATTGTATCGCGGAGGATTTTATCGAGGTGGTCCAATTTTAATGAGCGCTATCTCAGGTATAGATCAAGCACTATGGGATATAAAGGGTAAGTATTTAAATGTCCCAATTTATGAATTGTTGGGTGGTGCAGTTAGAAAAAAAATTAAAATGTACTGCTGGATAGGTGGAGATAATCCTGATGTTATTATAGAACAAGCAAGAGAAAAAGTTAATGAAGGTTATAGTGCTGTAAAAATGAATGCTACCGGAGGCTTAGAATGGATTGCTTCATTAAATGATGTTAAAAAAGCTACAAATAACATTAAACTTTTAAGACAAGAATTTGGAAACGATTTAGATATTGGAATTGATTTTCACGGTAGAGTTCACAAAGGAATGGTAAAACGTCTTATTGATGAATTAGCACCATATAATCCAATGTTTATTGAAGAGCCCGTTTTAAGTGAAAATAACGAAGCTTTAAAACACATTTATCCATATACAAGTATTCCAATAGCAACGGGAGAAAGAATGTTTTCTCGTTGGGATTTTAAAAATGTTTTACAAGAAGGTACCGTAGATATCATTCAACCAGATGCAAGTCACGCAGGTGGAATATCAGAACTTAGAAGGCTAGCAACTATGGCAGAAACATATGATGTTGCTATTGCTCCACATTGTCCGCTTGGACCTATATCTTTGGCATCTGCTATACAGGTTGATTTTGTTTCATCTAACTTTTTAATTCAGGAAAGTAGTATTGGTATCCACTACAACCAAGGTTTGGATTTCCTAAATTATATGATGAATCCTGAAGTTTTCGATGTGAAAGATGGGTATATAAATTTATTGAGAAAACCTGGCTTAGGAATTGAAATAGACGAAGAAAAGGTTAAAGAAGGTGCAAAAATTGGTCATAATTGGAGCAATCCAATATGGAGAAATAACGATGGTAGTTTTGCTGAATGGTAACCAATTTAAAATCAGTAAAGTAATTAGCTTTTTTAAAATATTAAATAAACTAAAATGAGAACATCAAAGAGTGCTACGTCAAATAATTTTATAAATTATATAATTGTATTGATGTTTATTTTTATTGGAACATCTTGCAATTCTTCAAGTAAATCGTTGTTAAAAAATAAAGAAAACAACCCTCCAAATATTATTCTAATAATGGTAGATGATTTAGGTTATGAATCTATTGGGTGCTATGGAGGTACGTCATATAAAACACCAAATATTGATAAGTTAGCAAGTACAGGTGTTCTTTTTAATCAAGCCTATGCACAGCCGCTATGTACAAATACGAGGGTGAAATTAATGACAGGGAAGTATAATTATAGAAATTGGACTTCATTCGGAATTTTAGATCCAAGTCAAAAAACTTTTGGACATCTAATGCAAGATGCTGGCTATGAAACCTGCATTGTAGGTAAATGGCAATTGCAAAGCTATGACCCCATAGATTATCCTGGAGCAGAGTATAGAAGAGGTACTGGAATGGATGCAGATAAAGCAGGTTTTGACGAGTATTGTTTATGGCATACAGGACATACAGAAGATAAAGGATCTCGTTTTGCTAATCCAACTATTTTACAAAACGGAAAAATATTGGAAAATACGAATGGGAAATATGGTCCAGATATTTTTTCTGATTATTTAAATGAATTTGTTTCACGACAAAGCGAAAAGCCATTCTTTGTTTATTATCCAATGGCTTTAACACATAATCCGTTTTCACCAACTCCTCGAAGTAAGGAATGGAATGAAGAAAATAAAAGATTTGAAGATAAGCCGGTTTATTTTAAAGATATGGTTGAGTATACCGACAAAATTGTAGGTGATATTGTTAAGAATTTAGATAAAAATGGTTTAAGGGATAACACATTAATACTATTTTATTCTGATAATGGAACAAACCAACAAATTTATTCCAAAATGGGCAATAAAATTGTTAGAGGAGGAAAAGGATTAACCATTAAAACAGGAATTAAAGTGCCATTTATAGCTAACTTTCCTGGGTTTGTTAAAACTGGTGAAACAGATGAATACATTGATGCAATTGATTTTTTACCATCTATTTTAGAGGTTGCTGGTAAAAAGGTTCCGACAGGTTTTCATACAGATGGAGAAAGTTTTGTTTCAGTTTTAAAAGGCGAAAATAATAATCGTAGAGATTGGATTTACATGAGTTACAATCCAAAGCCTGGTGTTGGTAAACAAAATTTTTATCCTTCGGAATTTGTATTTAATAAGAATTACAAATTATATGGAGATGGAAGATTCTATAATCTCGATAAGGACGAATTAGAAACGAAACAATTAATAAAAGCAAACTATTCTACTAAAGAAATAGCAATAAAACAAAGGTTTGAAAAAATAATTGATTCATTAAAAAAATACCCTTCATTTGGGGAAATTGAAAGATTAGATACATCTTTAGATACAATTATTTCGAAACACGCAAGGATAGATTTAGTTGCGCAAGGATTTAATTGGTCAGAAGGTCCAGTATGGCAACCAAAAGGACAAAAGTTAATTTTTTCAGATGTTCCAGAAAACAAGGCATATCAATGGAATGACATTTCAGGATTAAGTGTTTATTTGTCTCCTTCAGGAAGTACTCCAAACTTACCGAACAAAAAAATAAAAGGTTCTAATGGTATTACATTAGATAACCAAGGTAATTTAATTTTATGCCAAACTGGCGATAGAATTATTAGTAGACTTGTTTCTCGAAAAGATTCTAGCGATGTGGTTTTCGAACCAATAGCCACGGAATACAATGGTAAAAAGTTTAATTCTCCAAATGATTTAGTTTACGATTCAAATGGAAATTTATATTTCACTGACCCAACATTTGGATTAGGTAAAGGTAAAAAAAGTGAAATTGGATTTAATGGAGTGTATTTTTTAGATAAAAATGGAAAAGTAAAATTAGTAAGTAAAGATGTGAAATTACCGAACGGAATTGAAATCTCTAATGATGGTAAAATTTTATACGTAGCAGATTCAGATAAAGATTTTCCAAAAGTTTGGGCATTCGATATTGTTGAAGAAGGTGTTGTAAAAAACAAAAGAATTTTTTTCGATGCAACTAAATTACATAGAGCTAGTATTAGTAAGCAATGTCCTGATGGAATGAAAATTGATAAGGATGGGAATTTATTCCTTGCAGGACCCGATGGCGTTTTAATTTTGTCTCCAACAGGAAAACATTTAGGCACCATAAGAACAAATAAAAATACAGGAAATTGCGCTTTTAGCGATGATGGTAGATTTTTATTTATTACTTGTGACGATTTATTATTAAGAGTAAACCTTAGGCCTTATGAAAAATAAAGAGGTTTAATAAAATCCATATATTGTAGGAAATAGGACGTTTGTAGTTATAAAATGAAAGTTTTATAACTAATTTTGAGTACACTTCAATTAAAATTAAAGAGATTTAATCTGATAATCAATAAAACTAACTGAACTCATTATGAAAAATTTTAAATTAATAGCTTTTTTAATAGTTACAATGCTGTTTGGGTGTAAGTCGGAGAAAAAAGAAGCAGTAACTTCGGATGTTGCTATAGAAAAATATCAACCAAATTGGGAATCTTTAGCAACAAATAATAAAGAACCAGATTGGTTTTTAGATTCTAAATTAGGAATATATTTCCATTGGGGACCATATAGTGTTCCTGCTTTTGGAAGTGAATGGTATCCTCGTTGGATGTATGTTGAAAATAGAGAAAAGTGGGGGAAAGGAACATTCCAATATCATGAGAAGAATTTTGGTCATCCCTCAAAATTTAACTACCATGATTTTATTCCAATGTTTAAGGCTGAAAAATTTGATGCAGCAGATTGGGCAACGTTATTTGAAAGTGCTGGAGCAAAATTTGCTGGACCAGTAGCTCAACATCACGATGGTTTTGCAATGTGGGCAAGTAAGGTAAACCCTTGGAACGCTAAAGATATGGGGCCTAAGAAAGATATTCTTGGAGATTTGTATGAAGAACTAAAAAAACGTAATTTAAAAACAATAGCTACATTTCATCACGCTCGTACTTTACAACGATACACTAAAGATACAGTAAATTGGGGTGGTAATGCAAGTCATTATCCATATAATCCAGAATATGCAACCTCTTCAACAGATCCTAAACTAAAGTATTTGTATGGTAATTTAGAAGAAGAAGAATTTAATCAATATTGGTTAGACGAAGTTACTGAAGTAGTTGATAATTACCAACCAGATATTATTTGGTTCGACTCTTGGTTAGATAAAATTCCTGAAAATTATCTTAAAAAAATGGTTGCGCATCAATTTAATGCTGGTGTTAAGAATAATAAAGAGAATTTAGTAGCGTATAAGCAAAAAGATATTCCTAGAAATGTTGGTGTATTAGATATTGAACAAGGAGGAATGAAAGAAATGTCTCCAGATTATTGGTTAACAGATATTACAATTAGTGATGGTAGTTGGTGTTTTACAAACGGTCTTAAATATAAGGATGGACCACTGTTAATAAGAAATATGATTGATGTATGGAGTAAAAAAGGAATTGTTTTGTTAAATGTTTCACCAAGAGCCGATGGAGTAATTCCAGACGAACAACGTGCTATTTTAGCTGAAATTGGTAACTGGACTAAAACGCATGCCGAAGCTATTTACGGAACAAGAACTCATGATATTTATGGGTATGGTGTAGCTAAAATTGAAAAAGGTCATTTTGGAGGACAGTCTGCAACTATAAAATATAGTGAAAGTGATATTAGATTTACGACTTCAAAAGATAAAAAAACATTGTACATTTTTTGTTTAGGGAAACCTAAAGCAAATAGCAAAATTGAAATTAAACACATATTCCCAAATAATGCCATAAAGCAAATTAAAAAGGTTGCTTTAGTTGGAAATGGCACTAATGTTAAACGAAATATTAAAAATAAAGTGCTAGAATTAACTACTCCAGATGCAAATTTAATGAATGATATTGCAACTGTTTTTAAGGTTGAATTCGAATAGTATTCTCTAAAATTTAGTTAAAAATAAAAGGCAGTATATATAATGTATACTGCCTTTGTTATTGAATAGTCCTAATAAAGAACATTTATGTTATAATCAAGATCATATGTTTATTTATAATCTTTAGCTATTGGTTAACTTTGGTTATATTAATTTTTGAAATAAACATATGAAAAATATTAAGTTATTTAGTTTTGTAATTCTTGCATTTTACTTGCTAGTTTCTTGTGCTCAAAAAGAGAAATTAGAAAAACAAGATGAGCGTCCAAATATCATTTTTTTATTATCTGATGATCAAACTAGTATAGCTACTGGTTGCTACGGAAACGATCAAGTAGTTACTCCTAATATGGATAATTTAGCCGCAGAAGGTGTCCTATTTGCAAACCATTACAATACAACTTCAATTTGTATGGCAAGTAGAGCAAGTATTATGACAGGTATGTACGAGTACAAAACAGGTTGTAATTTTATGCATGGATCTTTGCGTACGGAGAAATTTCAAAAATCATATCCGGTAATTTTAAAACAAGCAGGTTATTTTACAGGTTTTGCAGGTAAATTTGGGTTTCCAGTTTCTAATGAAGATGGTTGGGACGATAAAAATATGAAGGTCATTCCATCTGAAGAATTTGATATGTGGGGTGGTGGTCCAGGACAAACACAATATAAAACAGCTAATAATCCAAGTATAGCTAAGTATGCAAAACAATATCCGCATAGTACAAGAGCATATGGTGCTTGGGCAAACGATTTTATTTCCGAAGCAAAAAAATCTGGCAAGCCGTTTTGTATGTCCATAAGTTTTAAGGCACCACACTTACCGTTTACACCAGATAAGTATTTCGATTATGTGTATGAAAACAAAAAATACAAAAAACCTGCAAACTATGGTGCCGAAAATGCAAAACACCTAGCTCCTCAAGCAAAATCAGGTCGACAATACAATAGTTATAATTTTTGGAGAGATTCTGAAGAAAACTACCAGGAAGCAATTACCAAATACAATCAGTTAATTCACGGTGTAGATTATGCGTTAGGAATGATTCGTAAATCGTTAAAAGAACAAGGAGTTGATGATAATACTATTATAATTTTTACAAGTGACAATGGTTATAGCTGTGGAGCACATAATTTTGGAGGAAAAGTATTGCCTTATGAAGAAGCTTCGAAATCACCTTTAATTATTTACGATCCTCGATCCCCAAAGAGTTCAAGAGGTGTTAAACGAGAAGTTGTTACCGCAAATATAGATATGGCTCCAACAATTTTAACCTACGCAGGTGTTGAAATTCCAAAAAATATGGATGGTGAAAACTTAATTCCTTTAGTGAATAAGCAAAATGGAATTAATCGTGAAACAGTTGCTTTAACAAATATGTGGGGTAATGATGAAATTCAAGCAATGTCGGTAGTTTCAAAAGATTGGAAATATATTTATTGGCAATTTGCAAATGATGAAATGCAACCTATTGAAGAGCTTTTTAATATTGGTAAAGATCGTTTAGAAATGAATAATGTTGCCAATAATTCAGCATATAATATGCAGCTGAAAAAGATGAGAAAGCTATATGATGAACAATTAAAACATATAGAAAGTGAAGCTTTAAATTATAACGACTATAAAAAATATGGAATTCTTTTTGATCGTAATGCAAAGGCTGCAGATAAAAAACAATATTTAACAGGTGATTATCAAGAGGTTTTAAGGCAACAGGCAATTAATCAAGCTGAAAAAAGAAAAGCTCAAAAGAAGAAGTAGCAAATTATGAGAAATAAAATTTTTTATTCAGTGTTAATATTAGCAGCCATAAATTGCTGTAGAATTAACGCTCAGCATCAACCAAAACAGCCCAATGTAATTTTTATTCTTACTGACGATCAAGGTTACGGAGATATAGCTGCACATGGCAATAAAGTAATAAAAACACCAAATTTAGACAATCTTCATAATCAGGCAGTTCGTTTAATTAATTACCATACAGGTCCAACTTGCGCTCCAAGTCGTTCTGGTTTAATGAGTGGTGCTTATGGAAACAGAGCAGGTGTATGGCACACTATAGGTGGTTGTAGTATTTTACGTGAAAAGTTTGTTGCAATGCCACAGGTTTTTAAAGAAAATGGGTATGCAACTGGTATGTTTGGGAAATGGCACTTAGGAGATGCATATCCTTATTTACCGGAAGACAGAGGTTTTGATGAAACAGTGTATCATGGAGCTGGAGGGATTGGACAAACGCCAGATTATTGGTTAAATGATTATTTTGAAGATACTTATTTTAGAAATGGAACACCCGAAAAATTTAAAGGGTATTGTACGGATGTGTTTTTTGAAGAAGCAATTAAATTTATTGAAAAGAAAAAGGATCAGCCATTTTTTGCTTATATATCTACAAATGCACCACACGGACCATTGAATCTTCCTAAAGATTATTACGATTTATATAAAAATGAAAAATCTATTACCGATGCTCAAAAAGCATTTTATGGAATGATTACCAATATTGATGATAATATTGGAATTTTAGAAAAAAAATTAAAGCAATTAGGTATTCAAGATGATACTATTTTAATTTTTATGACCGATAATGGTACAGCAACTGGGCATACAGTTATAAAAGGAGAAACTTATGGTTTTAATGCCGGTATGCGTGGTCATAAGGCATCTCAATATGATGGAGGGCATCGTGTACCATTTTTTATTCGTTGGAATGGTGGAAATGTAAATGGCGGATTTGATATAAATAACATAGCAATGAACTATGATATTTTACCAACACTTATTGACCTATGTTCGTTGTCTAAAATTGATGGGCCAGCATTTGATGGAATAAGCTTAAAGCCGTTACTAACAAGAGAAGTTGATTCTTGGCCGCATAGATATACATTTACCGATAGCAATAAAAAACAACACCCCAAAAAATGGTACAAATCTGCTGTTATGGATGATAATTGGAGGTTGATTGATGGTAAAGAATTGTATAATATTAAAAGTGATGTTGGGCAAAAAATAAATGTAGCAAAAAAGTTTCCTAAGAAGTTCGAAGAAATGAAAGCAGCTTATGAAAAATGGTGGAAATATGTTTCACAAGATTTTGGACGCTATGAAGCCTATAAAATTGGAGTTTCTCATATAAAAGAAACGACTCTTACTAATCATGATTTACATTCTGAATCTCCACTTGCTTGGAATCAATCATATATTCGAGATCCTTTTTATAAGAAAAAACCCGCAATGCCACAAGGTTATTGGATGATTGATGTTCAACAACGAGGTGAATATGAAATTGAATTGAGAAGATGGCCAAAAGAAGCCAATTTAGCAATGAATGCAACCGTTCCACAACAAGGAGTTAGAACAAAATGGACTGAAATTCGTCCTGCGGGAATTCAACTTAATTTTAAAAAAGCAACTCTAAAAATTGAAGGGATTTTACAAGAGCAAGAGGTTGATATGTCTAAGAATTCAGTGAAATTTAATGCTTTTCTATCTAAAGGAAGGCAACAAATGCAAGCGTATTTTACGAATGATAACAATGAGGATTTAGCTTCTTTTTACTTATATATCACAAAAAAGTAGTTAAAAAACCATTTGTTACTTGTTTTGCAACAATAGTTGTTATTAGTCAAGTAAATATTTCATTATTTCGTAACCTAAAATAGTAATCAGTTAAATCTGTAACAAAAGAAAAAAAATAATAATTCAAAAATAAGAAGTATGCAATTTAGTTTTTTAAGGAAACTTGTTTTATTAGTAGCAGTGGTTAGCGTCGTAGGAGTTACAACCACAAAGGCTCAAGAAAAATTTGAAGAAAATTGGGAATCATTAAGCAAAGTTGATGAGCAACCAGAATGGTTTAGAGATGCTAAATTTGGAATTTATGCACACTGGGGCCCGGTTTCAAATGCCTTTGTAGGAGCAGATGCAAAAACACATTATGCTGGATGGCACGGTATGAAAATGTATGAAGATGGTAAAAAAGTTCCAACAAAAAATGGAAAGGCCACAACTAATTTTGTGCATCATAAAAAGAAATATGGAGATCCAAAAAGACATGGTTATACTGAAATTATAGAAGAATTTAAACCTACGGGTTTTAACGCTAAAGAATGGGCAGATTTATTTGCTGAATCTGGAGCTAAATTTGCTGGTCCAGTTGCAATGCATCACGATAACTTTGCAATGTGGGATGCGAAATCTACACGTTGGAATTCCATGAACTACGGAGGAATTGATCCTTCAGCAGCTTTGAAAAAAGAAATTGAAGCTAAGGGAATGAAATTTATGGGGTCATTTCACCACGCATTTACTTGGAAATATTTTGCTCCTGCGCACAAATATGGAGGTGTTAACCCAAAGGATTACGATTTATACACAAATCCACATAGTTTAGAGTCTGATACTCCAGATGCCGATTTTTATGAGCAATGGTGGGCTAAATTAAAAGAATTTATTGATGTTTATCAACCAGATGTAATTTGGTTCGATTGGTGGTTGGAAAATATGACAGAAGAATGTCGTCAAAAATTTCTTGCTTATTACTATAATAAAGGAATTGAATGGAATAAAGATGTAGTTGTTTGTTACAAAGAAACTACATTTCCTGAAGAAACAGCTATTAAAGATTACGAAAGAGGACGTCCAAATCAACCAAAAGAACAAGTTTGGTTAACAGATACTTCACCAGGACAATGGTTTTACCGTCCTGGAGCAAAATTTAAAACACCTAATGAATTGGTTGATATTTTAGTTGATATTGTGGCTAAAAATGGATCAATGTTATTAAATGTACCACCAAACCCAGATGGGTCAATTCCAGAAGAAATGGCCTACTTATTAAGAGAAATGGGAGGTTGGTTAAAAATAAATGGTGAAGCTATTTTTAAAACAAGACCTTGGACGGTATTTGGTGAAGGGCCAACGCGTCTACCAGAAGGAGGGCACAAAATTGAAAAATTAAAAATTGAGTATAAAAATTCAGACATTCGATATACAAAGAAATCTGATAAAGAATTTTATGCAATTGTAATGGATAAGCCAGAAGGTGAAACTATTTTAAAAACTTTAAGTACAGATATTGGTGTTTTGAATTCAAACATTGTAAATATTGAGTTGTTAGGTAGTGATGAGAAAATTTCTTGGGAAAGAGACAGCCGAGGGTTAGTGATAAAAGCTCCAAAATCTGTACCTTCGCAATATGCACACGCGTATAAAATTACATTAGAAGGGTATACAGAAAATAATATCGGAGGAGCTGTTGAGACGCATGTAGACTAATAAAGTTTATATATAAAATTAATAAAATGAAATTTAGATTATCGTTAGCAGTATGTTTAGTTGTTTTACAAGTGTTTACAGCTTGTAGCCAGAAAGAAAAACCGGTTGAACATCCAAATATTGTTTGGATAGTTTCAGAAGACAATTCAAAACATTATTTAAAAATGTTTGATGAACATGGAGCTGAAACACCAAATATTGAAAGTTTAGCTGAACACGGATTAACATTTACACATGCTTTTTCAAATGCAGCTGTATGTAGTGCAGCGCGTTCTACATTAATTTCATCTTCTTATGGGCCGCGTTTAGCCACACATTTTCATAGGAAGTTACAGCAGGTTCCAATGCCAAATGGAGTGGAAATGTTTCCAGCTTATTTAAAAAAAGCTGGCTATCATACAACAAATAATGCTAAAGAAGATTACAACATTATTAAAAACGATAATGTTTGGGATATGTCTTCAAAAAAAGCAACTTGGAGAGATCGTAAACCAGGACAACCATTTTATCATGTGTTTAATATTGAAACAACACATGAAGGTCGTTTACATTTTTCTCGAGAGGATATGAAAAAAGGAACAATAACAGATCCAAATTCTGTTTTCGTACAACCAAATCATCCACAAACAGAGTTGTTTAAATTTACAAATGCTTTTTACCACGATAAAATTCAGCAAATGGATAAACAAGTTGGTGAGGTAATTGTAAAATTAAAAGAAGATGGTTTGTATGATAGTACATTTATTTTCTATTATGGTGATCACGGTGGTGTATTACCAGGAAGTAAAGGTTATATAAATGAAATGGGGGTACACGTTCCATTAGTTGTGCATATTCCATCTAAATACCAACATTTAGTGGATGCTACTCCAGGTTCAAAAACTGATGGATTTGTAAGTTTTGTAGATTTTGGAGCAACAGTTTTAAATCTTGCAGGTGTTGAACTGCCTAAAGGAATTGATGGAAATCCATTTTTAGGTAAAGGTGTAACTTCGGCAGACTTGGAAAGTAGAGATGAAACATTTAGTTATGCAGATCGTTTTGATGAAAAATACGATATGGTTCGTGCGGTAAGAAAAGGAAAGTATAAATATATTAGAAATTACCAACCATTTAATTTTGATGGTTTAATGAATAATTATCGTTATAAACAATTAGCATATCAAGAATGGGCAAAATTGTATGCTGAAGGTAAACTTAACGAAGTTCAATCTCAATTTTTCGAAACAAAGCAACCAGAAGCTTTATATGATGTTGAAACGGATCCATTTGAAACAAATAATTTAGCTGACAAGGCTGAGTTTGCAACAGTATTAAAAGATCTAAGAGCAAATTTAAACAGTCGTATAAAATCTATGCCAGATTTAGCATTTTATCCAGAGTTTTATTTAAAGCAACAAGGTTTTAATAATCCAGTAGAGTTTGGTCAACAACACAAGCAAGATATTGAAGCGTATATAGATGTTGCAAATTTAACGTATTTAAGTTTTGAAGATGCAAAATCTAAAATTCAAGAAAATTTAAAATCAGAAGATGCATGGAAACGTTATTGGGCATTAATTGCTTGCAGTAGCTTTGGAGAAAAAGCAAATGATTTTGTTGCTATTGCAAAAGAAATTGCAAAATCAGATTCTGAATTAGTTAATAGAGTTAGGGCCGCTGAGTTTTTAGGTTTAATAGGAGTTCAAAATCCTGTTGAAGTTATGACCAATGCACTTTATGACTCAAAAGATGGAGCCGAGGCATTATTGATTCTAAATTCTGTAGTTTTAATGAAAGATGGAGCAAGAAAATATGTTTTTAATATTAAAGAAGATAAAATAAATAAAGAAGTACTGGAGGAAAGTCAAGTATTAAGACGATTGGAATATATCAATCAATAACACATTTTAAATATTCAAAAAAGAGTCTGTGTCAAAGTATTTTGATACAGGCTCTTTTTTATGTTTAAATGGAATCTTTTAAAAATGTTAAATCTAAACTAGTAGTGTTTTTACTATTTTTTATTGCGATATAGCTATGAACATTTCCAAGTTCAGATATGAGAGATAATTTAGTTTGAACAAAGGTTTCATAAGCATCAATATCGGCTAAAACTATTTTTAATAAAAAATCAAAATTTCCCGATACTTGATAGCATTCAGTAACTTCATTAAAACTGTTTACTTGATTTTGAAAATTTTGTAAATAACTTCTGGTATGTCCTTTTAATTTAACTCCAATAAAAATAGTTTGTTTTAAACCAATTTTTCGTTCATTTAAAATTGCCACATATTTATCTATAAAACCCTCTTTTTCTAGCTTTTTAATTCTTTCGAAAACAGGAGTTGGCGAAAGATTCAATTTTTCGGCTAATTTTTTTGTGGTAATCCTGCAATCTTTTTGAAGTATTTCAAGAATTTTTAAGTCTGTTTTATCAAGTCTAGATTTCATTTCAGAATATTATTTGGTTTAATTAATATGATAAATGTCATAAAAGAATAAAAATACATAAAAAATGTAATAAATAGATAAATATTCTAAATATAGTAATTATAGTAGTTAAAAATAACATTAACGTTTGTTTGTTGTTAAATTTGATAGAAGTCTAAGCTCTTATTATTTTCTAAAAAAATATATAATGAATATTACTACTAAAACTATAAAATCACTTTTTAAACCTTATTTAACCGTAAAAAATGGTTATAAAGGAGGTAAGGGAGTGTCTCAAAAAAAAGAAGGTCAAAAAACATATAAATTATCTTCTAATGAAAATCCTATAGGAACATCTCCTTTAGCAATAAACGCAATTAAAGAAGCTATAAAAGATTTGCATTTATACCCAGATACAACTGATATTCGTTTGCGAGAGGCTTTGGAAGTTTATTACAATAGAGAATTAACTAAAGATCAATTTATTTGTGCAGCAAGTGGTTCCGAAATAATAGATTTAACAATTAGGGCTTTTGTAAAAGAAGGTGATGAGGTTATTGTTTCAACACCTTGTTTTGTGCCTTATAAAATGTTTTCACGTTGGTCTGGAGCAAACGTTATTGATGTTCCATTATTTGAAAACGGTTATAGTTTAAATGTAGAGGGAATTTTAAAATCTGTAACAGAAAAAACAAGAATTGTATTTTTAACAAGTCCTAATAATCCAACAGGATCTTATATTTCAAAACAAGAATTGAAATATTTGTTGAGCGAATTACCTCAAGATATTGTAGTTGTTTTTGATGAGGTTTATTGGCATTTTGCAAATGCAGAAGATTATACAATAGCAAAATCATATATAGCTAAATATCCTAATTTAATTGCCATTAATAGCTTTTCAAAAACTTATGGTTTGGCTTCGTTAAGAGTTGGATATGCCTATATGAATGTTGATGTAGCAGCGTATTTACGTCAAATTTGTAAACCTTTTTTAATTACAAAATTGTCTTTGGAAGGTGCAATAGCTTCGTTAAAAGATGCTGTTTTTATTCAAAAAACAGTTGAAACAATTCATTCTGAAAAAATATTTTTAGAAGTAGAATTTGAAAAATTAGGAATTCAATTTTACCCAACGCAAGCTAACTTTTATTTAATAACACCACCAATTCCATCAAATGAGTTTGTGCAGTTTTTGGTTGAAGAAGGAATAGCAGTAAGACCTGTTGATAATTTTGGAGCGACAGGGAAAGTTAGAATTACAATTGGAACACGAGAAGCAAATATAGCTTTGATTAAAGCATTAAATAAGTTGAAATTAATTTCACTTAATTAATTGCTTATATAAAATACTAAACTAAAAAAATCACATAATGGCACGTTATCACACTTTAGGGAGTATCCCTAGAAAGCGTCATACTACCTTTGAAAAAACTGAAGGAGGTTTGTACCAAGAAGAACTTTTTGGTACTGCTGGTTTTTCAGGAATATCATCGCTTTTATACCATATTTATCCGCCAACAGTTGTAAATGAAGTTAAAGATTTAGGTTCGGTTGCACCAAAAATTGGGATAGAAAAAAATATGAAAGCATTGAGCTTTAAAGGTTTTTCAATTCAATCAGAAGAAGACTTTTTGGAGAGCAGAAAAACATTGTTTGTAAATAACGATTTACACATTGGTTTGGCTGCTCCCAAAGGTTTTTCAAAAACGTATTTTTATAAAAATGCCGATGCCGATGAAATGTTATTTATTCATAAAGGTTCAGGAAAATTAAATACTTGTTACGGTTCTATTTCTTTTAAATATGGAGATTATGTAATTATTCCCAAGGGAATTATTTATCAGATTGAATTTGATTCAGAAGATAATAGAATTTTATATGTAGAATCTTTTGAGCCAATTTTTACACCAAAAAGATATCGAAATAATTTCGGGCAATTATTAGAACATTCACCATTTTGTGAGCGCGATTTTAGATTGCCTGAAAACTTAAAAACATTTGATGAAAAAGGTGATTTTAAGGTGAAGGTAAAAAAGCAAGGAAATATGTGGGAATACACCTATGGAAATCATCCTTTTGATGTGGTTGGCTGGGACGGATTTCATTATCCGTTTGCATTTTCAATTCACGATTTTGAACCAATAACAGGAAGAATTCATCAACCGCCACCAGTTCATCAAACTTGGGAGTCGGCAGGTTTTGTGGTGTGTAGTTTTGTACCTAGAATGTACGATTATCACCCAAAATCAATTCCAGCTCCGTACCATCACTCAAATATAGATTCGGATGAATTGTTGTACTACGTAGATGGCGATTTTATGAGTAGAAACAATATTGAAATAGGTCAGTTAACATTGCATCCAGGAGGAATTCCACACGGACCACATCCGGGAGCTATTGAAAGAAGTGTAGGAAAGAAATCTACAGAAGAATTAGCTGTAATGATTGATCCTTTTAGACCATTATCTATTACTGAAAAAGCTTTAAAATTACAAGTTGAAGATTATTATAAATCTTGGAAAACAAACTAAAAAAATTAAAAATGTCAGCAGAAATTAAAAATTTAAAAGATTTACAAAACACCGAGTATTCATTAAAGAAATTGTTTGATGATGCGGAAGATTTTCTTCCATTATTAGGAACAGATTATGTAGAATTATACGTAGGTAATGCCAAGCAATCGGCAAATTATTATAAAACCGCTTTTGGTTTTCAATCTGAAGCTTACGCAGGGTTAGAAACTGGAATGAAAGACCGAGTTTCGTATGTGTTAAAGCAAGATAAAATTCGTTTGGTTTTAACAACTTCTTTAGAAGAAGGTGGCGAAATAAACGAGCATATAAATAAGCACGGAGATGGTGTAAAAGTTGTTGCTCTTTGGGTTGAAGACGCAACAAAAGCTTGGGAAGAAACCACAAAAAGAGGAGCAAAATCGTATATGGAGCCTACACGAGAAGATGATGGTGAAAATGGCTATGTAGTTCGTTCTGGAATTCATTCATACGGTGACACCGTTCACGTTTTTGTGGAAAGAAAAAACTACAAAGGTGTGTTTTTACCAAACTATAAAAAATGGGATTCTCATTACAATCCAGAACCAGTAGGTTTAAAATTTATTGACCATATGGTTGGTAATGTTGGCTGGGATGAAATGAATAAATGGTGTGAGTTTTATGCAAAAGTAATGGGGTTTGCGCAAATAATTTCATTTGATGATAAAGATATTTCAACAGATTTTACGGCTTTAATGAGTAAAGTAATGTCTAACGGAAATGGGCGAATTAAATTCCCAATTAATGAACCTGCGGAAGGGAAAAAGAAATCTCAAATTGAAGAGTATATAGATTTTTACAATGGACCAGGAGTTCAGCATATTGCTGTTGCTACAAATGATATTGTTTCAACAGTTTCAGCAATGAGAGATAGAGGTGTTGAGTTTTTATATGTGCCTGAAAATTATTACGATGATTTATTAGAGCGTGTTGGAGAAATTGATGAGGATATTGAGGTTTTAAAAAAACACGGTATCTTAATAGACCGAGACGATGAAGGTTATTTACTGCAATTGTTTACAAAACCTGTGGTAGACAGACCAACAATGTTTTTTGAAATTATTCAAAGAAAAGGCGCAGAATCTTTTGGAAAAGGAAACTTTAAAGCATTGTTTGAAGCTATTGAAAGGGAACAAGAAAACAGAGGAACACTTTAAAAAAATAGTAGTGAATTCTAAAAATAAAATAGAATTAAATAGCGTAACAAAAAGGTTGCCAAAGCATTTGCTTAAATTCATTGTAAAGCAACCTTATGAGGAATATACAGCTCAAAACCAAGCTGTGTGGCGCTATGTTATGCGATTGAATATTGATTACCTAAAAAATACAGCACACAGTTATTATTTAGATGGCATAGAAAAAACAGGAATTTCCGTAGATAGCATTCCTAAAATGGAAGGAATGAACAGAATTTTGAAAGAAATTGGCTGGGCAGCAGTTGCTGTTGATGGATTTATTCCTCCAAATGCTTTTATGGAATTTCAGGCTTATAATGTGTTGGTAATTGCATCAGATATTAGAACGTTGGAACATATTGAATATACGCCGGCACCAGACATTATTCACGAAGCGGCTGGACACGCACCTATAATTGCAAACCCTGAATATGCTGAATATTTAAGACGTTTTGGTGAGATTGGAAGCAAAGCAATTTCGTCTGATAAAGATTATGAAATGTACGAGGCCGTTAGGCATTTATCAATTGTAAAAGAAGATCCAAATACTTCAGAAAATGAAATTGAAAAAGCTACTGAAGTGGTTAATAATCTTCAAAATAATATGGGTGAATTGTCTGAAATGGCTCAAATTAGAAATTTGCATTGGTGGACAGTTGAGTATGGATTAATTGGAGAACTCGAAAATCCAAAAATATACGGAGCTGGTTTGCTTTCTTCAATTGGAGAGAGTAAAACTTGTTTAAAAGAAGAGGTTAAAAAGATTCCGTATTCTATTAAAGCTGCTCAACAAAATTTTGATATTACTAAACCACAACCTCAATTATTTGTAACTCCAAATTTTGCTCATTTAAGTTATGTTTTGGAGAAGTTTGCAAATACAATGGCGGTTAGAAAAGGTGGTTTAAAAGGGATTCAGAAGTTGATTGTTTCAAAAAATATTGGAACTATTGAGTTAAGTACTGGGTTACAAATTTCAGGAGTTTTTACCAATGTAATTAGTAATGAAAATAAACCAATTTATATTCAAACAACTGGAGAAACAGCATTAGCTTCTAGAGATAAAGAGTTAATCGGTCACGGAGTAATCTACCATAAAGAAGGTTTTGGAAGCCCTATTGGAAAGTTGGAAGGAATTAACTTGGCAATTGAAGATATGTCGCCAAAAGATTTGGAGGTGTATGGAATTTACGAAGGTTTAAATACTGAATTATTTTTTGAAGGTGGAGTTAAGGTTAGCGGACAAATAATTACAGGAGTTAGAGATTTACAAGGAAAAATTATGCTGATTTCTTTTAAAAATTGTACGGTTACTTATGGCGATGAAGTTCTTTTCAAGCCAGAATGGGGAATTTATGATATGGCGGTAGGTAAAGATGTTGTTTCCGCATTTTCTGGACCTGCTTCAAGTGAATCTTTTGAAGATATTTACGAAGTTCCTTCAGAAAAAACTCATAAGATAAACTATTCAAAAAATGAATTAAAGCTTCATTCTTTTTATGCTGAAATAAGAAAAATGAGAGAAACCGAAGAATTAGATTTAGCTAGAATTGAAACTATTTTTAATGAAGTTGTAAATAATTTTAATAATGAATGGTTGTTGTTTTTAGAAATGTACGAACTAACTCATAAAAATGAAGGCAGTTTTTCAGAAGTTGTTTTAAAACAATTAGAAGAACTAAAGCAAGAAGACAAAAACAAGAAATTAATTGAAGATGGTTTAAAACTACTGTCTTAAAAAGAAAAAATACAATGAAAACGTGGTTTAAAATATCTGATAATTCAGATTTTACAATATATAATATTCCATTTGGAATTTTTTCAACTCCAACTTCAAAAAAGAGAGTTGGAATTGCAATTGGCGAGTCTATTTTAGATTTATCTGTTGCTTATGATTTGGGCTTATTTTTAGAGTTAAACTTTTCAAAAGCTGTTTTTGAGTCGGACTTTTTAAATGATTTTATTTCATTAGGGAAATTGACAACTAATAGGGTTAGAACTATAATTCAGCAAGAATTGTGTAATGAAAACTCTATTTTAAAATCTTCAAAAGAAGCTTTTATTCTTCAAAATGAAGCTGAAATGCATTTGCCGGTTAAAGTTGGTGATTATACCGATTTTTATTCGAGCATTGAGCACGCTACAAATGTTGGAATGATGTTTAGAGACCCTGAAAATGCTTTGTTACCAAACTGGAAACACATTCCTGTTGGTTATCACGGTAGAGCTTCGTCGATTATGGTGAGCGGAAAAAATATTCATAGACCAAAAGGACAAGTTTTAAAACCAAATGAAACTTTGCCAGTTTTTGAACCTTCAGCGAGAGTGGATTTTGAATTGGAAATGGGTTTTATAATTGGGAAGAAAACTGAAGTTGGAGATTCAATTTCAACAAAAAAAGCAGAAGATTATATTTTTGGAAAAGTATTATTTAATGATTGGTCTGCAAGAGATATTCAAAAATGGGAATATGTTCCTTTAGGTCCTTTTTTGGCAAAGAATTTTGCTTCATCAATTTCACCTTGGGTGGTAACATTAGAAGCTTTGGAGCCTTTTAGAGTTGCTGGTCCAGAGCAAAACCCAAAAGTTTTACAGCATTTAGAATACAATGGCTTTAAAAATTTTGATATTAATTTAGAAGTGTCAATTGCTCCAAATAATTCAGAAGAAACAGTTGTTAGTAAGTCTAACTTTAAATATATGTATTGGAATATGTCGCAACAATTGGCACATCATACAAGTAATGGTTGTAATGTTAATGTGGGCGATATGTTAGCTTCAGGAACTATAAGTGGAAAAAGTAAAGATAGTTACGGTTCTATGTTAGAGTTATCTTGGGCTGGAAAAAATCCGGTTAAATTGAACAATGGAGAAGAACGTAAATTTATAGAAGATTATGATACTGTAATTATGCGTGGCTATTGTAAAAAAGATGAAATAAGAGTTGGTTTTGGTGAAGTAAAAGCTCAAATATTACCTTCAAAATAAAAATTATGAAACAAGTAACTTCCATAGATCCAAATTCAATTTCTACTAAAGAATTGCACAGTATTTTATTAACGGCAATTGCACCTAGACCAATAGCATTTGCAAGTACTGTAAATTTAAAAGGCGAAGTAAATTTAAGTCCGTTTAGTTTTTTTAACGTGTTTAGTTCTAATCCTCCAACGTTAATTTTTTCACCAGCACGTAGAGTTAGAGATAACACTACAAAGCATACTTTACAAAATGTTGAGGCGGTAAAAGAAGTTGTGATTAACATTGTAAATTACCCAATTGTTGAGCAAATGTCTTTAGCTAGTACAGAGTATGAAGAAGGTGTAAACGAGTTTAAAAAAGCCGGATTAACAGAAGGGAAATCGGTAAAAGTGAAACCACCAAGAGTTCTAGAATCACCAGTTTCGTTTGAGTGTGTGGTTGATAATATTATTTCTTTAGGAAATGAAGGCGGAGCAGGAAATTTAGTAATTTGTAAAGTTGTTTACATTCATATTAACAATGAATTTTTAGATGAAAATAATTTATTAGATACCAAAAAATTAGATTTAGTGGCGCGCTTGGGTGGAAGTTGGTATTCTAGAATTACTGAAGATTCTCTTTTTGAAATTCCAAAACCTATAATTTCAAAAGGTATTGGTGTAGATAATTTACCTAAACACATATTTAAAACAGATATTTTGTCTGGAAACAATATTGGAAGATTAGGTAATTATGAGGAAATTCCTTCAGAAGAGGAAATAGAAAAATTTAAAAGTTTACCAGAAATAGCTGAAATGTTAATTGATTTAGATGAAGAAGAAAAGATGGAGCTTATTCATAAAAAGGTAAAATTAAATATAGATAGTGGAGATTTAGATATGGCTATAAAACTTCTTTTTTGTTTTAACTAGTATTTTTTAAAGGCGTTTAATTTTTTAAAGAGTTTACTATTTAGTAAGCTCTTTTTTAATTAAAAAACACGAAATTTACCCTAATGAAAAAATATGCTTTTATATTTCTTTTTTATCTATTAACTTTTGGGTTGAGTGCATCGGAGTTCCACAAATTGACAACTTTAGATGGGCTTTCTCAAAACGATGTTAATTATATTTTTCAGGATTGTAGAGGTTTTATTTGGATTGGTACTAATGACGGATTGAATAGATATGATGGATATAATTTTAAAGTATTTAGAAAAGAACCAAGAGAGCTAGGCGGATTACGAAGTAATATTATAAATTCAATAGTTGAAGACAAACAAGGGAATTTATGGGTAGGTTCACTAGATAACGGTGTTAGTAAATACAATGTTTTAACAAATAAATTTACATCCATTATTAATAAGGATAATAATCCCAAAATTTTTGCTTCAAACGGAAGTTTAAAATTGTTGGCCGATAGTAAAGGGAATATTTGGGTACTAACCAATAAAGGAATTGAAATTATTAATTCTAAAAACAATAAGGTTGAGAGTGTTATTCAAAATAAGCACCTTGTAAATTCTCCACAAACAATTTATGAAGATAAAAGTGGTATTATATGGATTGGTACAGACAATGGACTTTTAAAATTGAACCCAAAAACATTTGAATTAGAAAAAGAGTTTAAGTTAGGAACATCTGTGATTTATATTTCGCAGTGGGATAATAATTTAATTTTTTCCAATAATGATGGCGTTTATCAATTTAACGAAAAAGAGAGTAGTGCACATAAAATATCAAATGTTATTGGTGGAAAATCAATCTTTGTAGATGATAATAACTTGTGGGTCGCTTCTTTTAAAAAGGGAATTTTTGTTTACAATTTATCAAATGAAAATACAATTTCGGCTAGTTCAAATAGTATAAAATGGAATTCGAGAAAGAATGATTTTATGAACTATAATGTTTCATCCTTATTAAAAGATAATTCAGGATTAATTTGGATAGGTACAAGTGGTGGAGGTGTTGAAGTTTACAATCCAAAAGGTCAATTTTTTAAACATTATACAGCAACAAAAAATAAAGGTAGTTTATCTCATAAAACAGTTAGATCGGTTTTAGAAGATAATTATCAGAACTTGTGGATTGGAACTGAAAATGGAGGATTGAATTTCCTTCCAAAAGAACATAAGAATGATTATAATAAAGGTTTTATTTCAATTTTACCCAACCATAGCTTTGTTACGGTGTTAAGCCTTGATAAAAAAAATGATAGAGTTTGGGTAGGTTTACCTGCTGGAATCAAAATATTTAGTGCTAAAACAGGTGAAGAAATTTATTTACCTAAGAATAGTTTTAATGGAATAAACGCTGTTTTTTCAATATTAATTGATAGTAAAGGGGTTGTTTGGGTAGGAACCTACGGCAAAGGGTTGTGGCGATTAAAATTGGATAAAAATGGAAACTATTTAAAAACTCAATTTATTGCTGAAGGAAAAAATAATTCATTGTCTGCAAATATTGTAAGAAGTATTTTAGAAGATAAAAACGGTAATATTTGGGTTGGAACTTCTGCAGGTTTAAACAAAATTAAGTTTGAAGATAAATTAAAAGAAGAACCTAATTTTGTAGTTTATAAAAATGATATTAATAACCCTAAAAGCATAAGCCATAATTATATTTTGCCCTTATTTGAATCTTCAAAAGGAGATTTATGGATTGGTACTTTGGGTGGTGGTTTAAATAAATTATGTGAAGGCGAAAATGGAATTCATTATTTTGAAACAATAACAACAAATAATGGTTTACCAAACAATGCAATAAAAGGCATTTTAGAAGATGAAAAAGGAAATTTATGGATTTCTACAAATAAAGGAATCAGTCGCTTTAATCCGGAAAATAAAAGCATTCGAAATTTTGGTGTAAGCGATGGCTTACAAGATTTTGAGTTTAGAGATTTTGCTTGTTACAAGCGTGCATCTGGAGAAATGATTTTTGGTGGAGTTAACGGATTCAATACATTTTTTCCGAATAAAATATCGCTTGATACAACTATTAATAAAGTTGTTTTTACAGATCTTGAAATTCTAAATCAACCAATTGGAGTAGGCGATGAGTATAAAGGCAGAGTTATTTTAAATCAATCTATTAATAGTTTAGATGTATTAGAACTAAAATACCAAGAAAACAGTTTTACCATTTATTTTTCAGGCTTGCATTATGCTTCGCCAAGTAAAAATCAATACAAATACAAACTAGAAGGTTTTGATGATGCTTGGGTTTCAGTAAATTCGAATACTCGATTTGCGAAATACACAAATTTAAATTCAGGAAAATATACCTTAAATGTAATTGCTTCAAATAGCGATGGACATTGGAGTACAAACCCAAAATCAATTACAATAACTGTAAAATCACCGTGGTATTATTCGGGTTTTGCAATAGTTATTTACGTAATGTTATTTGCGTTGGCGTTGTGGTTTTTTAGGCGTTTTACCATAATAGGTGTGCAACGAAAAAGTAAGCTAGAAATGGAAAGTTTTGAGAAAGAAAAAATTCAAAATCTTTCACAAATGAAACTTCAGTTTTTTACAAATATTTCGCACGAGTTTAGAACGCCTTTAACCTTAATATTAGGCCCTATTTCTAAATTGTTGAAAGAGAAAAAAACAATGTCAGATAATAAAGTAGCTGAGAATTATGAAATTATTCATCGGAATGCGAATAATCTTCAACGATTAATTACCCAATTAATGGATTTTAGAAAGTTTGAACAAGGTAAAATAAACATAAAAGCAAGTGAAGGAAATCTAATTGGGTTTATTCAAAAAATAATGACTTCATTCAATTTTATTGCTGAACAAAAAGAAATTGAATTTACACTTAAGCACAAAACATCAAATTTACCATTATGGTTTGATGCCGATAAACTTGAAAAAGTATTGATGAATTTATTATCCAATGCTTTTAAATTTACAAACAGAAACGGAAGTATTACAATTAAAGTTGAAGAAGATAATAATAATGTTTTTATTTCTGTAGAAGACAATGGTATTGGTATTTCAAAAGAAAAACAGGAGTTTGTATTCAATAGGTTTTTTCAAGCAGATAAAATTGATGATAAAGTTGAAGGAACCGGAATCGGTTTGTCCTATTCCAAAGGTTTGGTTGAAATGCATCACGGTAAAATTCAGTTAATTAGTGAAGAGCAAAAAGGAACCAAATTTATTGTAACTTTATTAAAAGGAAAAAAACATTTTAGCGATAAAGAGTTATTAGAGAAAGATAGTTATTCTCAGTTCAATGTTCCTGTAGAGGTTGAAAAAGAAGAAGTAAACTTCATAAGTGAAGCTGAAAATGAAAATAACATTAAAAAGCAAACACTACTTATAGTTGAAGATAATATTGAATTGCGAAAGTTTGTAGTGAATAGCTTAAGTAGTAGGTATACAATTTTTGAAGCTGAAAATGGAGAAGAAGGTATTGAACAATGTAAAAAACATTTCCCAGATTTAATTATTAGCGATGTTATGATGCCTAAAATGGATGGCTTTGAAATGTGTAAAACCATTAAAACCACTATAGATTTAAGTCACATTCCTATCATACTATTAACAGCAAAAACAAGTTCAGATAATAAAGTAAAAGGTTATAGTTTAGGCGCAAATGCATATGTTGAAAAACCATTTAATTTAGAAGTTTTAAAAGCTCAAATAGAAACTTTAATTAAAAATAAAGAATTACTTCAGCAAAAATTTAAAAGCACTTTAGAGATAGAACCTTCTGAATTTTCTACAACAAAAGTTGATGATAAATTATTGACTAAAATTCTTGAAATTGTTGAGTCTAAAATTACAGATGAAGTATTAACCGTACAATTTATTGCTTCAGAATGTGGAATGACACAAACTGTATTAAATAAAAAATTAAAAGCATTAACGGGCAAAACTTCCGCTGCTTTTATTAGGTCAATCCGATTAAAAAGAGCCGCAAAATTACTTTCAACAGGAAGATATTCTGTAAGTGATGTAACCTACGAAGTTGGCTTTACCGATTTAAAATATTTTAGAAACTGCTTTAAAAATGAGTTCTCAGTTTCACCTTCAGAATATAAAAAGAAAGCTATTCAGTAATTTCAGTTTTCATTAGCGTTTATAGTATTCAAACTAGCGCAGAATAGAAAACACCCCTGCCTTTTAAACAATTTTATCCCCTGTTTTTTGGTAAACTTATAGTTAATTTAGCTAGAGATAGAAGGTGTAATTCCTATGGTCTATCTAAATATTTGAATAAGATTTATTCTTTTTTGAATTTAATCTAAACATATTAAAAATAGAACATTTGATTAATTATTTACCACATATGGGTACTTAATTTTTTGTACTAAAAAATGAACCTAAATTGTAGAAGCACAAAAACCAAATAAATATGAAATACAAGTTTTCAATAATTTTTGCATTAGCAATATTATTCTTTTTCGGAAATGTAAATGCACAAAAAAAGAAGTCAGTAGAAATTCCAATTAACAAAAAATTTGATACCAATTCTATCATCTTAAAAACAAGATTAAGGGAACTAAATAAAGATATTGAATCTTACGGAATTTTATTAGATACTGTTATTACAAATAAAAAATTGTTAACGGGATATAGATACGAGCAATTTTACGATTGGGATTTATATTTCGAGAATATCTACATGTCTTACTATGGAATTTCAAAATACAACTTCGATAATTTAGAAGGCTTTTTTGCAATACAACATCCTGATGGTTTTATAAAACGTTCATTTGGTCCAAAAAACTTTGGAGCCGACCATCATTTTAAACCTTTTATTGCGCAAATAATTGTGTTGGGTTCTCGCCAAACTGGAAATTGGGAATGGGCAAAAAAATATTACGAAAAAACACAATTGTATTTAAAACATTGGTTTGAATACGATACAGATAAAAATGGTTTAGCATATTGGTCTGGACAACAAAAAGGAAGTTGGTCTGGTGCTGCAGATCATAGTGGAATGGATAATCAAAACACACGTACTTTAGGTTTAAGCGAAGGTGTAGATTTAAACTGTTACTTGGTTCGTGAATTACAAGCAATGGCTGTAATTGCTAAAAAAATAGGGAAGAAGAAAGATGTTAAAGGCTATTTAGCCCACGTCGAAAAATTAAAAAAATTAATTAATGAACATCTTTGGGATGAAAAATCAGGTTTTTATTATGATAGAAATGAGGAAAACGGAAAAACAACTTATGTAAAGTCCGTTTCGTGTTTTACGCCAATTTGGGCAGGAGTTGCTTCAAAAGAACAAGTAAAACGTATGGTTGAGGAACATTTAAAAAATCCAAAGGAGTTTTGGACAAAGTTTCCTGTTCCTGGTTACGCATTAACAGAACCAGATTACCGTCAAAATTATCAAGGTCAAAAAGGGTGTAACTGGAAAGGTTCAACTTGGATACCTACAAATTATATGATTTGTCACGGGTTAACCGATTATGGTTATAAAGATTTAGCAAAAGAGATTGCTCACAAAACCTATAATCTGGTATTAAATAATAAAAGTACACGTGAGTTTTTTAATGCTGAAACAGGTGAAGGTTTAGGTATGAATCCATTTTTTGGCTGGTCTTCATTAGCTTATTATTTACCGTTGGAATTAGAATTAAACTACAATCCAATGGATTTAAAAGAGAAAAATATTCAAAAGTTAAGTGAAAAAATTGGAGTTAATTTTAAATAAAATATAATGATTTTTAAAGTGTTTAAGTTATTCGTTTTGGTAGTTGTTATTTCGGTTGAATTTATTTCAGCTCAAAATAAAGTAACAAAACGTCCAAATATAATTATAATTAATGCCGATGATTTAGGTTATGGAGACCCAAGTTGTTACGGTGGAAAATTATTTGAAACCAAAAATATTGATCGTCTTGCAAAAGAAGGAATCAAATTTACAAATGGTTATGTGTCGTCATCGGTGTGTTCGCCAAGTCGTCACGGATTATTAACAGGTGCATATCAAACACGTTTTGGAGTACAATGGAATCACGATACGTATGGCTTGCCTGGTCAAAAAGATAAAAAGCGTAAATCATTAATTCCAAGTGAGCATCGTTATATCAACCAAGCATTTTCTGAAGCAGGTTATATTACTGCAATGGCTGGTAAAATTGGTATTCCAACCTATCCAGAAACAACTTTCGATCACGAGTTTTCTTTAACTTCAGCAGGATGTAATTATTTTCCAGATAAAACTGGAGGTTATGGAGGAGTTGATGGTCATCCAAAACCAAAAGGAGGTTGGACTATGACACAATGGGGACCAGATAGAAAGGGCGAGGAATATATAACAGACAGATGTGGAAGACAAACAATTGAGTTTATTGAAGCTAATAAAAACAAAGAGAATCCATTCTTTTTCTATTTAGCTTTTAATGCTCCACATACACCTTTGCAAGCTAAAAAAGTTGATAGAAAACGTGTTAAACATATCAAATCTGAATCAATGAAATTGTATGCTGCAATGGTGTTGGCAATTGATGATAATGTTGGAAAAATTTTAGATTATTTAGATAAAGAAGGATTGCGAGAAAATACAATTGTAGTATTTTTAAGTGATAATGGGCCTATGAACCCTATTCATTTTCAAGAACCTGATTGGTGGCCAGACAATTCACCATATCATATTATGGGACAACGCGGTGGACTTTCAGGGTACAAAGGAATTTTTAGAGAAGCCGGTATTCGTATTCCTTATATAATGAGTTGGCCAGGGCATTTAGAACAAAATACTACTTATGAAAAAACAGTAAGTACTTTAGATTTATATCCAACGTTATGTTCTGCAGCAAATGTAAAATTACCTAAAATTACCCATTTAGATGGCGTAAATATTTTACCTTATTTACAAGGAGGTTATACGAATGAAGAACCACACGATTATTTATTTTGGTATGCAAATCGAATGGGTGCTGTAAGAAGTGGAAAATGGAAATTATACATTGAGGATAACAAGCATTATTTATTCGATTTAGAAAATGATGTATCTGAAACTACAAATGTAAGTCGAGAAAATCCTGAAGCGATGCAAGACTTGTTTGGGGCTTTTATTGCTCATAGAAATGAAATGCCACCATTAAGAAATCCGTTTATTAGACCAATTGATCTTCCTTCAGATGCTGTTAAAAATTTGCATCCTGTAGATCCGAAGTAATAATTATAATACTTAAAACAAATGCATAAAAGTAAAATCATTTTACTTCTGTTAAGTGTAATAGCACTAAATACTAGTTGTCAATCTAAAAAGGTTGAAAAAAAACCAAACATTCTATTTTGTATTGCAGATGATGTAAGTTTTATTCATACTTCAATAAATGGAACTGCAGAATTAAGTACACCAAATTTTGATAGAGTTGCAAATAGTGGTGTTTTGTTTAACAATGCCTATTGTAATGTGTCATCTTGTGCGCCATCAAGAGCTTCAATTTTAACAGGAAAAAACATTTGGGAATTAGAAGAGGGCGGATTGCTTTTTGGTGGTCTGAAAAAAGAATATCCTACTTTTTCAACGGCATTAAAAAATATTGGTTATGCTACAGGCTATAGCGGAAAAGGCTATATGCCCGCAAGTCACAAAGAACCATATCAAGCACAACCTTTGGCTCCAGAGTATAATAAGATAAGAAATAAAGTTCCGCAGTTTATGTCTAATAAAGATTATGCTGGGAATTTTGATGAATTTTTGTCTAAAAAAGACAAAGGTGCTCCTTTCTTTTTCTGGTATGGATCTCACGAAGCACACAGAAAATACAATCCTGGAATTGGAGTAAAATCAGGGAAAGATATTTCTAAAATTAAAGTACCCGGATTTTTACCTGATAATGATTTGGTGAGAAGTGATATGGCCGATTATTTTTATGAAATTGAATGGTTTGATACACATTTAGGAAGAATGATTAAAACTTTGGAAGAAGCTGGAGAACTAGAAAATACTATAATCATTGTAACTGCAGATAATGGTATGCCGTTTCCAAGAGCAAAAAGCACGTGTTACGATTATGGAACGCATATGCCTTTAGCAATTTGTTGGGGAAATAAAATTAAAGGAGGTGCCAAAGTAGATGATTTTGTAAACTTCACAGATTTTGCTCCAACATTACTGGAAGCCGTAGGTCTTGAAATTCCAAAAGGAACAACAGGAAAAAGTTTTTTAGATGTTTTGTTTTCAGGTAAAAGCGGTCAAGTAGATGCTAAACGAGATAGAGTTTTTACAGCATTAGAACGTCACGCATATTGTAGACCTGAAGGTTTAGGCTATCCAATACGAACTATAAGAAAAGGAGATTGGTTGTATATCATAAATTTTGAACCAGAAAGATATCCTGCAGGAAATGCAGATTTTGATTCTGTTCATCAAGGATTTTATGGGGAAATTGATGCAGGTGCAACAAGAACTTATTTAATTGAAAACAAAGACAACGATTCGGTAAAATATTATGCTGATTTAAGTTTAAAAAGACGCCCGGAAGTTGAATTATTTAATGTGAAAGAAGATCCTTATAACCTTCATAATTTAGCTTCAGAAGAAAAATATGCGGATTTATGTAAAGAGTTAAAAGCTGAACTTTTTGAGTATTTAACAGAAACTGGAGATCCTAGAATGAAAGGTGAAAACCCTTGGGATAACTATCCATATTACTTCAAAGGGTTAGAAACAAAGCATTTAAAGCCAATAGGCGAACGAGATAAAAATTAAGAATATTACAAAACAATATAATGATGAGAAATAGAATATTGATAGTTTTAGTAGCAATTATTGCTACAGTTACTTTAACCAACGCACAAGAAAAATTTAAGCCAGAATGGGAGAGTTTAAAAAAGCATAAAGTAACACCAGAGTGGTTTGCCGATGCTAAATTGGGAGTTTATTTTCACTGGGGAGTTTACAATGTTCCAGCAAATGGAAATGAATGGTATGGTAGATTTATGTACGAGAAAGACCGTAGAAAAACTTGGGGAAAAGATATTTATGATTACCACACAAAAACATATGGTAGAGATGTACATTACCACGATTTTATTCCGCAATGGAAAGCTGAAAAATTTTCAGCAAAACGTTGGGTTGATATGTTCGAAAATATGGGAGCTAAATTTATTGGAACCATTGCCGAACATCACGATGGGTTTTCATTATGGGAAAGTAAAGTGAACCCTTGGAATTCAAAAGATAAAGGGCCTAAAATTGATGTTGTAAAACAAATTGCTAAAGAAGTAAAAAGTCGTGATTTAAAATTTATGACAACTTTTCACCACGGTTTTCATATGATGTTTTTTCCAAAAAAAGAAAACAGTGCACTTCGTCCATTAAGTGAGCACAACGCGGTTTATAAAAATCCTGAAGTTCCACAAGATCCAAAGTATCGTGCACTTTACGGAACAATGTCTTATAAAGAAGAATGTGATATTTGGTTAGGAAAATTAGATGAAGTAATAGAAGAATATTGTCCAGATTATATTTGGATGGACTTTGCTCAAGGGTATGTGCAAGAAAATTACCGTCAGCAATTTTTGGCTAATTATTTTAATAAAGCACAAGAATTAAACAAAGAAGTTGTAGTAAATACAAAGGGAGACTTTTTCCCTACAGATTTGGCCGTTGTAAATGTAGAGCGAGCTACAATGGAAGATATTACACCATTTGTTTGGGTAACAGATTTTCAATTAGGAAGTTCTTGGGGATACAACAAAGACAAACGTACCGCTTTAGATCCTAAAAAAGCAATTAGAATTCTTGCTGAAGTAGTTAGTAAAAATGGCGTTATGATTTTAGCTGCAGCTCCAATGGCAGAAGGTGTAATTCCAATTGAACAAGCACAAGCAATGGAAGGTATAGGTGCTTGGTTAAATTTATATGGAGAATCTATATACAACACAAGACCTTTTGTTGAATTTGGACAAGGACCAACGGAATTGAAGAGAAATCCTAATGATAATTGGAATGCTTATGGTTCTATTAAAGCAGGTTTAAATAGCTTAAATAGTCAAGATGTTCGTTATACAAAAAATGGTAAAAATGTATATGCAATTCAATTAGGTTGGCCAGGTTCTAAAAAAGAAATTACACTAAAAACTTTTGCAGGAAAAGCCAAGGACTTAAAAATTAGATCTATTTCTGTTCTAGGTTCAAAAGAAAGAATTAAATGGAAAAAAACTTCAAAAGGATTGGTAGTTACTTCACCAAAAAACAAACCTGCTGAAGGTGATGCAGCTATAGTTTATAAAATTAAACTAAAATAATTGTATTATGAAATATAGCATCCAAATTTTTATTTTTTGTTGTTTTCTAGGGCTGAAGACACTTATCGCACAGGAGCAACCTAATTTCATCATCATTTTTACAGATGATCAAGGGTATGAAGATTTGAGTTGTTTTGGCTCAAATAAATTAAAGACACCAAACATTGATAAAATGGCTGATGAAGGTGTGAAATTGACAAGTTTTTATGTAGCTTCTTCGGTTTGTTCGCCTTCAAGAGCCGCTTTGTTAACTGGTAGAATGCCAAAAAGAGTTGGTATTCCAGGTGTTTTATTTCCGAAGAAAAATGAAAAAGGATTGCCAACTGAAGAAATTACAATTGCAGAATTGTTGAAAGAAAAAAATTATGCAACAGCATTGGTGGGTAAATGGCATTTAGGTCACGATAAGAAGTATTTACCTTTAAATCAGGGTTTTGATTCTTACTTTGGAATTCCTTATAGTAATAATATGTCTATAGCATCAGGCATTGATATTTCCCCAAACATTGTTTTAAATGATGGTTATACGTTAGAAAAAATGCATTCAGATATGCAATTGGTGGATGCTTCTGGAAACAAAGAGGCTAAAAAGAGTTTAAAAGATAAACCGCCTTTAATGCGAGGAAATGAAATAGTTGAATATCCAACTAATCAAACTACGTTAACAGAACGATACACAAACGAAGCCGTTTCATTTATTAAAAACCATAAAGAAAAACCATTCTTTTTGTATGTAGCACATTCATTTCCACACGTTCCAATTTTTGTTGGCGATAAATTTAAAGGTTCAAGTGGAACAACACCGTTTTACGATGCTGTTCAGGAAATTGATTGGAGTGTTGGAGAAGTTTTCAAAGCTTTAAAAGAAAACGGATTGTATGAAAATACCATCGTTATTTTTACTTCAGACAATGGTCCAAATAGTCATGGTTCAGCAAAACCATTAAAAGGAAGAAAATTTGATACTTATGAAGGAGGACAAAGAGTACCTGCAATTTTCTGGGCTCCAAATAAAGTGAAAGGTGGTGTTGTAAGTGATGAGATTGTTTCTTCATTAGACATTTTTCCAACTATAGCAAAATATGCAGGAATTTCTATACCAAAAGATAGAGTTTTTGACGGATATAATATTTCAAAATTTTTAGAAGGAAAATCAAAAAAATCACCTCGAAAAGAAATGTATTTCTATGGATCAAACTCGACTAAAATTGATGGTGTTCGTTTAGGTGATTGGAAATATTTAATTGAAGGTTATAGAAAAGCTTCTTGGCGAAAACTTACAGAAGAAGATACTAAAATTAAGCTGTACAATTTAAAAGAAGACAAGTCTGAATCTAAAAATCTAATAGACTTAAATGCTAAACAAGCAAAAAAACTGTTGAAAAAAATGCAGTGGTTTGATGCCGAATTAGAAAAAAACATTTCAAAAAAGTAAAATTTTAAGACTCACATTATGAAGCGTAAGCTGAATATTTTATTACTACTGTTGGCAATTCAATTATATGCTCAAAAACAACCCAATATTGTTTTAATAATGGCAGATGATATGGGTTTTTCAGATATTGGTTGTTACGGTGGAGAAATTAAAACGCCAAACTTAGACAAACTTGCTGAAAATGGAGTTCGATTTACTCAATTTTACAATAATGCTAGATGCTGCCCAACACGTGCGGCATTGTTAACAGGTTTGTATCCACATCAAGTAGGAGTTGGCGGTATGGTTGGTCACGGTTATGGAGATTTGAATAATAAATGTGTAACAATTGCAGAAGCATTAAAAACAAATGGCTATGCAACGTATATGACAGGTAAATGGCATGTGGCGGATTCTAATACAAACGATGATATTCATAACTGGCCAATTCAACGTGGTTTTGATAAATTTTACGGAACCATAAAAGGTGTAGGAAGCTATTTTGATCCTTATACATTAACAAATAATAATGAAAATGTTAAGCTAAAACCAGATGATAAATTCTATTACACCGATGCTATATCTGATTCTACAGTAACTTTTCTAGATCAACATTTTAAAGAAAAAGCAAATAAGCCATTTTTCTTTTATGTGGCGTACACTGCTCCACATTGGCCTTTGCACGCTTTAGAAAAAGACATTGCAAAATATGAAGGTGTTTTTGATAAAGGTTGGGATGTTTTAAGAGAGGAACGTTTGGTAAGAATGAAAAAAATGGGAATTATTCCTAAAAACACCAAACTTAGTCAGCGAGACTTTAGAGCTACAGAATGGAATTCTGTTGAAAACAAAGAATGGGAAATCCAACGTATGAAAACTTATGTAGCTCAAATTGATAATATGGACCAAGGAATTGGAAGAATTATTGACAAGTTGAAAAAGGAAGGCGAGTTTGAAAATACACTAATTATATTTTTATCGGATAATGGAGGCTGTGCCGAAACATTACAAGGTGTTGAAAAATGGGTGAGTGAAAAAGAAGTTACTGTTACTTTAAAAGGAGAAAAAGTTACTCCAGGAAATGTCCCAAATCTTATGTCTGGACCAGCAACTACGTATATGAGTTATGGCGAATCTTGGGCTAATTTAAGTAATACACCTTATCGAAAATTCAAGAAATCTGGTCACGAAGGTGGTGTAGCAACACCATTTATTATGCATTGGCCCAAAAAGCTTAAAAAAAAGAATGTTTTAATAAAAGATGTTGCTAGTATTATAGATGTATTGCCAACCATTGTTGAGATATCAAATACTAGTTATCCACTTTCATATAACGGAAATAAAATTCAACCGATGGAAGGCTTAAGTTTAATGCCTGTATTTAAAGGTAGGAACTTAGATCGCAATGAATGGTTTATGGAACACGGATCCAATAAAGCATACCGAAAAGGAAACTGGAAAATTGCTTGGTCTAAAGATAAAGATGGAAAAAAGTGGGAGCTTTTCAATTTAAAAAAAGATCCAACAGAACAGAATGATTTAGCAGTAAAATATCCAAAAAGACTTTCAGAAATGAAAGCGAGATGGTTTGAATGGGGGAAGAGAGTTAAAGTTGTAAAAAAATAAATATGAAGCTAAAAAATAGATATTCAATTAAGGGAAATAGTTTAATGTTTCTTGTTTTATTGGTGAGTAATTTACTTTTTTTTACGGTAGTTTCGGCTCAAGGTGAAGACCAAAATTGGCATCTACCTGATTTGTCTGAAAAGTTTAAATCTCACCCTAAAGGAATTTTTGTAGAGTTGGCCGACTCAATTCCAATTCGAGGAACTTTATATAGAATCCGAGTACCTAAAAATTGGAATGGAATTTTACTTAGTGATTTAGATTATTATAAATCTGCAGATTCTCAACGTAATGTAAAACTCTTAGAAATGGGGTATGCTTTATCAGGAACAAAAAGGCGCCCAGGTAGAATGAAAGCATACGATCCTGCTCATGAAATACATGATATAATTTCTGTGTTAGATATATTTGAAGCTAATTTTGGAAAACCTTTAAAAACTATTCAAATAGGTTGCTCAGGTGGTGGAACTGTTACTATTGCAATGGCTGAAATTCATCCAGACAGAATAGACGGTACAATTGCATTGTGTGGAGCAACAAGTCCTTGGATGGCAAATACGCATTTAGATGCATTATTTGTTTTAAAGGCACTTTTGGCACCTGAACTTCCTATTTTAGAGATTCCTCTTAAAGGTGCTGAAATGCAGAGAATCGCAAAAGATTGGGAAAACGTGGTGAAAGCTGCGCAAAAAACTCCAGAAGGTCGTGCTAGAATTGCTCTGGCAATAACAATTGGACAATGGCAAGCTTGGGGAGGAAAAGGAGAAGCACCTGTTCCAAACCCAAATTTGAATAATACTATAGAATTACAAAATAGCATGTATGAAAGTTTGGTTCGTCTTTTACCAAATAGAGGAACTTTTGGAACTACAATGATTGAACTTGCTGCACCAGGACAAATAAAAGGAAATACAGGTGTAGATTATAGAGAATTTTATGAAAACGGTAATGAGTTGTATAAAAAAACTGTTGAAGATTTATACAAGAAAGCTGGAATTAGCCTAAAAAGCGATATTAAAAAAGTAAATAACTTTCCTAGGATTAAAGCAGATGCTTCAGCAAAAAAATGGTGGAGTAAACCTGGTCGTACTCATATTGGAGAGCCTAAAATTCCATTTTTACGATTGAGTACTAGTGGAGATGGTTTAGTATATCCATCAATGGTTAAAGGTTATGAAGATTTAGTGGTTAAAAATGGATATTCAAAACTTTTTCGCAGTGCTTATGTAAATCGTTGGGGACATTGCACATTTTCTGTTGGGGAATGGCTGGCAGCTATTGAAACGGTGAAGCAACGAATAGAAAAAGGAGTTTGGCCAAATACAGAGCCTAATGAACTTAACAAGTTAGCCAAAAAATTAGATCCTAATTCAAAGGCTGAATATTTTGAATTCAAAACAGTAAAAAAATATAATCGTACTTGGGTGCCAGGCATTAATGACTTTATAGGCGAATAATAATAAACAAAATTTTAAGTAATGAAAAAACAATTAATATTCGTATTTCTTTTTTGTATAAGTACTATTGTACTTCATGCAGAAGTTAAGGTAGCCAATGTTTTTGGTAGCCATATGGTGTTACAACGTCATCAACAAAATCCAATTTGGGGAACTGCGAATGTTGGGGAGAAAATAACGGTGTCAATTGCAGGTCAGTTGCATAAAACGGTTGCCAATCACAAAGGTGAATGGCGAATTCAATTAGATGCTATGAAAGCTGGTGGACCTTATAAAATGGTTGTTGAAGGAGAGAATAAAATTGTTTTTGAAGATATTCTTATTGGTGAAGTGTGGATATGTACAGGGCAATCTAATATGCAATGGAGTGTAGAAAATTCTAATCATGCTGAGCTTGAAATGCTTTCCGCAAACTATCCTAAAATACGACTTATGAGTATTCCTTTAGTTGGTGTTTCAGAACCTCAATCAGATATTGAGAAAACAGATTGGGTTACTTGCACTTCAGAAACAATTCCAAAGTTTTCAGCTGCAGGTTATTTTTTTGGAAGAAGATTACATCAAATTTTAGATGTTCCTATAGGATTGATAAATGCGTCTTGGGGAGCATCTTCCTTAGAATCTTGGATTCCAAGAGATGCTATTGAAAAAAAGTACAAGCATAAAGAGTTTTTAGAAGATTGGGATTGGAGGATTAATCAATTTACAGATCAAATGTTAATTGATTATACTAAAGAATATAAGGCTTGGGAAAAAGCAGGAAAACCTGGGCAAAAAATGCGTCCTCCTAGAGATATTAGAATTGGACAAAATAGACCTGCAAATGCATATAATGGAGTAATTCACCCAATTATAGGTTATGGTATTAAAGGTTCAATTTGGTGTCAAGGTGAAAGTAACCTTGGGCGTGGTGATCAATACAGTGATTTATTTCCAATAATGATTAATTCGTGGAGAGAACGTTGGAAACAAGGCGATTTTCCTTTTTATTGGATTCAAATTGCAAGTATGAAAGAGCCAGACATAGAACCAACAGAGAGTTCTTGGGCCGAATTGCGTGAAGGAATGTCAAAAACCTTATCGTTACCAAACACAGGAGAAGTAATTTCTATGGATGTAGGTGAAGGAAATGATATTCATTATAGAAACAAGCAAGAAATGGGTAATCGTCTTGCCCGTTTAGCTTTAGATGATACTTATAATTTTAAAATTGAAGGTAGAAGTCCTCGATATAATTCAATGGAAATTCAAGGAAACAAAATAACTATCCAATTTGATAATATAGATCAAGGTTTATATGCCTTTAGTTCTAGTATTGTGAAAGGGTTTTCAATTGCTGGAGAAAATCAAAAATTTGTTTGGGCAGATGCTAAAATTATTGGTAAAAATAAAGTTGAGGTGAGTTCAGTTGGAATTAAAAACCCAGTGGCAGTAAGATACGCTTGGTCTAACAAGCCTGTTTCAAATTTAATAGATAGAAATGGATTGCCAGTTGCTTGTTTTAGAACGGATAAGTGGCCAATTCCTTCCGAAGGTAAAGTTTTAGCACAGAAACGTTATAAGTATCCTAATTCAAAAAAAGATTAAAGCAGCTGAGCATTAAATAAATGTAATATGAAACTTAAAATCGTATTTATTGTACTGTTTGTATTGGTATTTAACCAAGTAAATGCGCAAACAAATAAGGTGTTAGTACCAAAACAAGCCAACAATTATGTTGAAATTTATCAACCAGCAGGAGATTATTTTTTTGGACCAAATACTAATGAATTAAAAGAAGGAGAATGGTACGACCGCTGGATTCCAAACGATCATTGTTTTGTAAAAGCAGAAGATGGTTTATGGCATATATTTGGAATTACACACCCATATACGGATCCTAAATTGGGTAATATTCATCAAGGTGAATATGCTTCTTTTCATGCTGTTTCATCAAAATCAAATTTCAAAAAAACGGTTAAAGAACATCATTATAAAGATTTAAAAAAAGTATTAACTCCTAAAGAACGTCCAGGAGAAATTCCTGCGAATCACGCTCCTTATATTGTGAAGAAAGGTGGTTTGTATTATATGGTGTATGGTCATAGTCCAATACGTTTAGCAACCTCGCCAGATTTGTATAAATGGACCCCAAGAGGTACACTATTTGAAGAAGAAAAAGGAGCACGTGATCCAAATTTAATACTTCATAATGGAACTTATTATATGACATATTGTTCAGAAAAATGTGTTCGTATGAGAACTTCAAAAGATTTAATTGAATGGAGCGAGGCTAAAACGGTATTAACAACCAATGAGTTTGATCCTGAATCTCCATCGGTTATTTTTCATAACAATACTTTTTATCTTTTTGTGTGTTCGTGGAAAAAAGGACAATGGGATAGGGTTAGCTTAATGGGAGCATACACACATAATGCGCACGTATATGCATCAAATGATATTTCAAATTTCGGAATAGATAACGAAAAAGAAATAACAATACTAAATGCGCACGCTCCTGAAATTTTTCAAGATGAAGATGGACAGTGGTATATTTCTAGTGTTGTTTACCCAGATATGGGAGTGAGTATTGATAAATTAGAATGGATTGAAACTAAATAAAATATTAAAAATGTATAAGAAAGTAAATTTTAAACAACTTGTTTTGGTTGTAATATTAGGGTTGTATGTTATTTCAGGCTACTCGCAGAATACTAAGCGTCCAAATATCATTTTCATTTTAACTGACGATCAATCCTATGGAATGATGGGGTGTACAGGTAATAAAATTATACAAACTCCTAATTTAGATAAGTTGGCTGGTGAAAGTGTTTTGTTTACAAATGCACACGTAAGTAGTGCTATTTGTACACCAAGTAGGGTTTCTATTTTGTTAGGACAGTATGAACGTAAACACGGTGTAAATTTTAATTCAGCCACAACTGTTTCAAATGAAGCTTGGTCAGAATCGTATCCAGTTTTAATGCGTAAAGCCGGTTATTATACAGGTTATATTGGTAAAAATCATTCACCAATTGGAAAAGGAGGTTATGAAAGCGGTTTGGCAGAAAAAAGTTATGATTATTGGTATGCAAGTCATGGTGGTGTTTATTTTTATCCAAAGGAAAAACGAGAAATTTTTCAAGATGCTATTGCAGATACTCAGGTTGAAATTTTACAAGAAGGAGTAGAACAGTTTTTAGATCCAAATGCAAGAAGGTTAAAAGGAGCGATAAGTTTTTTAGATAGCAGACCTAAAGACCAACCTTTTTTATTGAATTTAAATTTCAACATTCCCCATGGAGCAACAACTAGCACAATGCGCCAAAAAGAAACGGATGATGCTATTTATAAAACGCTTTACAGAGATTTAGAAATTCCATTGCCAGAAAATTATATTGCAAGAGCAGATATTAAAACGCCCAAACTTCCTGCAGAAATTCATCATGCAAATGACAGGCAAACAGGTTATGATTATGTAGATACTCCTGAAGGTTTTCGCGAACGTTATATTCGTCAATTACAATGTATAACTGGAGTTGATAGGTTAGTAGGTAAACTTCGTAAAAAGTTGGAAGAACTAAAATTGGATAAAAATACCATTATCATTTTTACTTCAGATCACGGATTATTTATGGGAGAATTTGGCTTAGGAGGAAAATCGTTGTGTTATGAAAAAACAACACATGTACCTATGTTTATGTACAATCCTAAACAGAAAAAAGGTTTTAAAAGTGATGCTTTAGTACAAACTATTGATGTTGCTCCAACATTATTATCATTAGCAGGTGCCGAGATTCCAAATTCAATGCAAGGAAAAGATCTTTCCAATTTTATAAATGGAGAAAAACCAAAAGTTAGAGATTATTTATACACCGAAAATTTATGGTCCACCACCTTCGGGAATCCTAGATGTGAAGCTGTTCAAACAAAAGATTGGAAATACATTAGATATTACAAAAACAACAATATTTCAGCTCAAAAGAGAGTAGAACTAGCCAAAGAATATAAAATTCCTTTGCGAGTAATGTTGTATGAAGTGCACCCAAGTCAAATGGCGGTTTATAGAAGTTTTGTTGAAGGACCTATAAATGGAGAACGACCTGTTTATGAAGAATTATATCATTTAAAGCAAGATCCAAACGAGGTTCACAATTTAGTAAACGAATCAAAGAACAAAGCAATTCTTGAAGAATTAAGACAAGCTTGGAAAATTGAAATTAAAAAAGCTAGAGGTAAAGGCAAGCCAAAAGTTTACAGTTATACAAATATAAAATCTAAGATATAAACTCAGAGATGAAACAATTTATTAAAAAGACAATATTTCTATTTGCATTTTCAATAGGAATAGGAAACGCGCAATCACAAGAAACAGATTTTATTATTCATACAGATATGCAAACTGGAGGAATTCAGAAGATTATGCATAAGAATGATAAGCACAATATGAATTGGATTTTTGCTACAGATGGAAGTGAGTTAGAATGGTTTACTCCTGAATTTGGTTGGGGATTAGGTTTTGTAACCATAGAAAAAGCAGGAAAAAAAGAAACTTTTAAATGGAATTCAATTTCTAATATTTCGGTAAAAGATGGAAAGACAACTTACACGTATAACTTTCCAGATTTTAATATGAATATCACAAGATCATTCAACAATGAAGGAGAATTAATTGAGAATTTTAATGTTGAAAATATCAGTCCAAATGATTTAAAAGTTGTTGATATGGGTATTTATACACCGTTAAAAGATTGGTATGCTGGTGGAGCAGAAGTTTGTATGATAAGCCGTTGCAATGTACATGTTTGGGCAGGTGGATACAATTCATCATATGTAAATGCTATTAGAATGGGAACGGAAGCTCCTCATTTAGGTTTGGTGGTAACTGATGGAAGTATTCGTCATTACGAACTTGTAAACACGAGTACAATGCCAAGAAAAGTGGCAGGTTCAAACCTACGTGGTGGAATTACATTAAAAGTAGAGCCAACTACTATAAAACCAAATAGTACTTATGGATTAACGTGGAAAGTATTTTGGCATAATGGTTATGAAGATTTTTATGCAAAAGCATTAGCAAACGGAACCGTAATTGCAGAGGCCGATAAGTATTTTATTCCATTGGGTGAAACTGCTAAAATGCGTTTTAAATCGAATAAAAAATTAGAAAATGTGAGTTGTTCTGTGGAAGGAACTCCAATTAAATTCAAACAAGTAGGTAATCTAATTACAGCAGAATTCAAAGCAAAAAAAATAGGAGATAAAGTTGTAACCTTAAATTATAATGGTAAAAAAACGGTAATCAACCTATATTTTTCGCTTCCAACAAAAAAGTTATTGAAAAAAAGGGTCGATTTTATTATTGATAAGCAACAAATGAAAGATAAATCAGATCCACGTTTTGGTGCTTATATGTTGTATGATAATGAAGAAAATGAGATTTATCAAAACATTCCATTTAAAGTAGATCACGATGAAGGTGCAGAACGTTTAGGAATGGGTGTTGCCATTGCAAATTGGTTACAACAATTTCCAAATTCAAAAAAGAAATATAAAGAGTCTTTAGAAGAATATTACCAGTTTGTACGCTATAAATTACAAACGCCAGAGTATAAGGTGTATTCAACAGTAGATCATACAAAACGACACAGAGGTTATAATTATCCTTGGGTTGCCGCTTTTTATGCAGAATTATACAAACAAACTAAAAACCCAGTTTACATTAAAGATTGTTACCACACAATGCGTAAGTGGTATAAAGAGTTTGGTTACGATTTCTACGCTATTTGTGTGCCAATTAAAAAAAGTATCGATTATTTACGTGAAGCTGGGTTTAATAAAGAGGCTGAAATTTTGTTGAATGATTATAAAATGGTAGCTAAAGAATATGATAAAAACGGAATTAATTATCCTAGTCACGAAGTTGTTTTTGAACAGTCTATTGTTTCGCCAGCTGTTAATTTCTATTTGGAATTATATCATATAACCAAAGACAAACATTATTTAGAAGAAGGTGAAAAACACCTTAAAATATTGGAAGCTTTTAATGGGCAACAACCAGATTATCATTTAAATGAAGTAGGTATACGTCATTGGGATGGATATTGGTTTGGAAAAAGACAATCGTGGGGAGATACTATGCCACACTATTGGTCTGCATTAACTGGTAGAGCATATATTCAGTATTACGCAGCTACAGGTAATGAAGAATATTTGCGTAGAGGGAAAATTTGTTTAGAAAACAACCTTTGTAATATTAGAGACAATGGTACTGGAGCAGCAGTATATATTTATCCTGAAAAAGTGAACGGTGTAAAAGCAGAATTTTACGATGAATGGGCAAATGACCAAGATTGGGCATTGTTCTTTTTCTTAGAAATGAATGAAATATTAAAGTGGAAATAAAATATCATCTAAAACATATCTACGAAAAAAACGATTTAATGGAGCATCCAAACAATGCCTCTGTTCAAAAAGCGAAAGAGGAACTCCAAAAAGTGTTTAACACTGCACTTGCTGCTCCGATAGTTGCGGATGGTAGAAATACCAAAACACAAATTATATATCCCGATTGGAAGAATATTATAAATGCAAAATATTAAAACGATGAGAAATAAAATAAATATCTACTTGGTAATCATACTATTAATGGCCACTTCGTTAGGTGCGAAAAATGTTAAGTTGTATAATAATATTCGCATTCATGATAAAACAGAATCGCTAGCTGTGTCTTTTGCACACAAAGCATTACAGCAAGATTTTCAACGAAAATTTGGAACTGCAATATCTCAGGAAGAAGCCATTGATATTGTTCTGAACATTGATAAGGATTGGAATGCGTTTGATAAATTCAAAATTGAAATAAGCAGTGGTAAAATCACTTTTACCGGTTCTGATGAATTAGGCTTACTACATGGGATTTACACTTTTTCAGAGGATTATCTAGGCATTGACCCTTTTGTTTATTTTACCGATATAGTTCCACAGCCTGTGTCTTCTATTCAAGTAAAGGCAGGTACTGTTACCTCAAAACCATACACCTATAAACACCGTGTGTTTTTTGTAAACGATGAAGATTTAATCGTAGGATTTCAGATGGAAAAACTGGAATATGGTTTCAATCTGGAGTTTATGGAGCGTTTTTTTGAAACAATGTTGCGCCTTAAAATGACCGGAGTTATTCCTTCAACCTTGGTATTGGCCGATGAACCTCATCTTAAACTGGCTTCTGATATGGGCTTGTATATTGCACAGCATCATGCCGAACCCGTTGGAAGTGTGCCTTTGTATTGGCCAAAGAATATTCCTTATTCATGGTCAACACACAAAGAGCATTTTGTAAAATTCTGGCGAGATGCCATCGAACGACAAAAAGGTAAAAATGTAATATGGACCCTTAATTTTAGAGGTTATCTAGATGGTGCCTTTTGGCATAACGACCCAAATGTTTCACATGATAGTCCACTAGCTGTGAAAGCAAAAGTGGTTAATGAAGTGATACAAACCCAATACGATTTAATCAAAGAAATCACTGGTAATGACGAGCCTTTGGTGTGTGGTTATCTGTGGAGTGAATTGGGAGGGATGTATCGCGAGGGTTTATTAAAGTATCCGCCGCAGACAATGATTCTATTCTCTGACCAAGGATACGGTGAATTCCCTAAAGGCACATGGGAATCTGCAAAAAAGACAAATCTAGGTAAAGGCGTTTACCAACATGTTTCCTATCACAATCGTAAAACCCATCTGCGCATTAATACTATTCATCCTGACATTCTGCATCGTGAAATGGACAAAGCCATCAGTCATGGCCTAACGGATATGATTGTGCTCAATGTGGGCAATTTTAAGGAGAAGATATTCGGCGTGCAGCAAATGGTGAATTACATGAATGATTTCGATAGCTATAAAGAAAATGCCACTGGCGATTACTATTTCGATTGGTATGTAAACGACAAGTTCAACTCCGGTTCGCCTGCCATTATTCAAAGCTATAAAGACTTTTTTGCTAACCAATTCGACTTAGGAGACCCTGAACGAAAACCTGGCGATGAATGGTTCTACTTTTACGTAGAGCAATTATTAAACATGGCCTATCAGAAAGAATTCAATGATAAATTTGTAAAGAAAGAATTTCCGGGTGATGGTCGTAAGGAGTTTAAACAGCAAAAGGACTTTCATTCGAAAATGAATTTTCTTCTTGATGCCTATGCTCAAACATACCGTTCTGCCAAATCAAAATGGGCAGTTTCGGTGCAACATACTCTTAATGCCAAAAGTTCATTATCGGGCGGAAGATTGAATTTTTATAATGTTGATATGGTATTACCTACAGCGAAAATGTTCCACTTAACGGCAATGGCTGCTGATTTTACGAAGTCCTTGAATTTCTATATTAACAAAGAATATCACAAAAGTCAATTGGCCGCTTATGCAGCTTTGGAACATGCCAAAAAAGCCAATGAAATTGAAACGAAGATAGAACAAAACGGCTCGGGTAAATTCAAAGATTGGTATCGCTGGGATGAAACAGCTTTGACTTATCGTATAGAAGAGGTGCTAGAAAACTATATGGCCCACGTGAAAGACCTTAAGTACTTTAATCTGGAATACAAAAACCGAAATAGTAAAACACCAGGCATCCAACATAAATATCAACCCTTCTTTGAAAGTGAATACCAGAAGGAGCTTATTTATATGGAAAACGCACAATAATTACACATAAATAAAATATAATTTTCTTATTGAGGGAAATGGATGAAATATTAAAGTTGAAATAAAATAAAAATGAACGTATATAAAATAAAAATAGTAGTTGCATTTATAACTTTACTAACGGTGTTTAGTGTTGAAATGTTTGCTCAAAAAAACAGTAGACCAAATGTTATCGTTGTATTAGCAGATGATTTAGGAACAGGTGATGTTTCATATTATAGAAAATTACATAGTAATAAAATTGTTTTGGAAACACCTAACTTAGATAAACTTGCTAATGAAGGAATGATTTTTACCAATGCTCATTCACCAGCAGCTTTGTGTGCAACATCACGTTATGCTATTATGACAGGTAATAGCTGTTACCGAAGTACAGAAGGTTGGGGTGTTTGGGGAGGATATTCAAAACCTGTAGTTAAAGATGAACAGTTAACCTTGGGTCGTTTAATGAAACAAGCCAATTATAACACAGCATTTTTTGGTAAATGGCATATTGGTACAGGTTTCGGAAGAAAAGATAATTCAGAAGTGTTATTTATTTCAAATAGACAAGAAAAGAAAAATCCACGTGTACCAGTAGATATTACTAGAATATTATATGGTCCAAAACAGTTTGGTTTCGATTATAGTCTTTCATTACCTGCTGGTATACAAAACACTCCATATGCTATTTATGAAAACCATAAATGGTTAAAGCTAAAAGAAAATTCAACAATAAAAGTTATTAATCAAGATGATTATAATCGTTTAGGGGTTGATCATTTTAATAAGCCTGGTTGGGGAGATTCTAATTGGAACCCAAGCGAAATGGGTCCTCTTTTAGCGAGAAAAGCCGTTGATTATATTGCTGAAAATGCAAATAAATCAGCACCGTTTTTCATGTATTATTGTTCGCAAGCTGTTCATACACCACATGCTCCACCAACTGAAATTAATGGTGTTAAAATTAAAGGAACAACTCCATCAAAACATTTAGATATGGTTAAAGAGTTGGATCAACAAGTAGGTATGTTAATTAACGAACTAAAAAAACAAGGAGTTTATGATAATACGGTAATAATTTTCACTTCTGATAATGGAGGATTGGGACCAGATATTGTTCCAGATAGTTATTCTTCAGGTCATCAACCAAGTAGCATATATCGAGGTTCTAAAAATTTACCATATGAAGGCGGACATCGTGTGCCTTTTATAGTATCATGGCCTCATAATATAAAGAAACAACAGCAATCTAGTCAGCCAATAATTGGCATGGATATTATGGCAACATTGGCAGGAATCACAAATCAAACTATTGGAAAATCTGTAGCGCAAGATTCTCACAACTTAATGCCAGTGCTTAAAAATGTTAAAGGAGCCAAAACACATGATTTTTTAATGATTCAAGGTGGCGCAGACAAGGAATATATTATAAATGATAAAGGTTGGAAATTAATTCTTCAAGTCAATAAAAAAACGAAAGATTATTTAGATGCAACTCCTATTGGATTATTTAATTTGAATGATAACCTTATTGAAGACCAATCTAAAGACTATATAAATAATCCTGCTTATCAAGACAAAGTAGCTTCATTATTAAAGAAGTATAAAGAAACTATTAAGTCTAATGTTTATTTAGGAAATCGATAATATAAATATGTTTTTTAAATAATATGGCGGTTATAGAAATCAATAAAGCATTAATAAGTAAAGATATGTTTGGTAATACTAATTGTTGAAGAGCTTTGTAATTTGAAAAAAAATAGAGTGAGATGGATTTAAATAGAAAAAGTATAGTTTCAATACTAGTGTTGCTAGTAACAATACAATTAACAGCGCAAAAAAAACCAAACATCATTTTAATTATGGCAGATGATGTTAGCTGGAATTGTTTTGGTACTTACGGAGCACAAGACTATAAAACGCCAAATATTGATGCTTTGGCTTCAACGGGAGTTCAATTTAATCACTGTTATTCTATGCCTATTTGTACACCATCACGTGTAAAAATTATGACTGGTCAATATAATTTTAGGAATTATACACATTTTGGATACTTAAACCCAAAGGATAAAACATTCGGACATTTAATGAAAGATGCAGGTTATAAAACAGCCATTGCGGGTAAGTGGCAATTAAACGGATTGTACAATAATTTACCGGGCTCTTTAGATAAAACAAGACCTCAAAAAGCAGGTTTTGATGAGTCGTGTTTGTGGCAGGTAACTACAGGTAAAACTGGTGAAAATGGAGGGGAGCGTTTTTGGAGTCCACCATTACTTCAAAATGGAGAGTTTTTAACTGTTGAAGATAATAAAGGTAAATATGGACCAGATATTATGTCTGATTTTGTTTGCGATTTTATTGAAAAGCATAAAGCTGAACCATTTTTTGTGTATTATCCAACTGTGTTAGTGCATAGTCCTTTTGTTCCAACTCCTGATACAATTGGTGATAAACCTAGAACTCAGGATGCCAATAAAACACCAAAAGACAAAGATTTAAAGAAAGCAAATTATGTTGCAATGGTTAATTATTTAGATAAATTGGTTGGTAAAATTGTTCAGAAAGTAGAAAGTATTGGTCAGTTAGAGAATACTATTATTATGTTTACTTCAGATAACGGAACAGCTTCAATTACCTCTAAGTGGAAAGGAAAAAACATTACTGGAGCCAAAGGTAAATCTGTAGATATGGGAACTCATGTACCATTAGTAGCTTACTGGAAAGGACAGACTCCAAAAGGTGTAAAAAGTAATGATTTAATTGATTTTACTGATTTCTATACAACCATTGCTGATGCAGCTAGTATTAAACATGCTGCTGATGATCCAATTGATGGTAGAAGTTTTTTACCTCAATTACAAGGTAAAACGGGCAAGCCTCGCGATTGGGTGTTTTGGCAATATCAACCGTATTGGGGAAAATTTAAAGGAGTTCAATTTGTTCGAAATCAGTCTTATAAGTTGTATGAAACTGGCGAATTGTATGATGTTCCAAATGATATTCATGAGAAACATAATTTAATGCAAGTTTCAAATAATAAAGCAGCCAAAAAAGCGAAAAAAAGTCTTCAAAAAGTTCTTGATTTAGCGCCACCAGCACCTTCGGTCATAGGAGGTAGAAATGCAACAGAACGTATTTTATATACGAATTGGGAGAATATTGTAAATCCAAATGATTAATTAAATAGAAAATAATGGATTTTTGTTAAGACTATATTTTTTTATTTTCTTCAACTCCTTTAGTAAAGAGGGAAAATAATAATTAAATTTCCTGAAATTTCAAAATATTAAAATTATGCAACTAAGAATAGTGCTTTTAGTAACTTTTTTATTGATTTCAATTAACAGTATTGGACAAAAGAAGGAGGTTATATATAATAGGAAAAGTGTGCAATTAGAGAAGTATCAAGTAGTAGATGTGTCCTTTTTTGCTAAAAAAATAGTGAAACAACCTTTTGAAGTTGATTTTGGTGCAATTTTCACCAAACCAAATGGTGAAAAACTAAAGGTTTTAGGTTTTTATAATGATGCTAAAGAATGGTTACTGCGTTTTTCAGCAAATGAAATTGGAGAATGGACATACATTACATTTTCTTCTTTAAAAGAACTAGATAATAAAAAAGGGAAGTTTAATATTTCCACTTCAGAAGTAACTAAACACGGAGCAGTTGTAATTGATAAAAATAATCCAAAGAAATTCGCCTATGAAGATGGTACACCTTACTTTTTACAAGCGTTTGAGATTGATTGGTTATTTGCCTTGGACTATGATAATGATTCAGCAATTCCCAAAACAGAACATTTATTAAGTTTAATAAAAGAAAATGGTTTTAATCAAGTAGTAACTACATTGTATTCTTACGATGTGAGATGGGAAAAGGATGAAAAATTAAAACTACATCCAGAACACGAATTTGGATCAAGGGAAGATATTTTTCCATTTTTAGGAAGTAACAGCAAGCCAGATCATTCTTCATTAAATGTCGCGTTTTTTAAGAAATTTGATCGTGTAATTAGTTCAATGCACAATGAAGATATTGTTGCTAATTTAATGATTTATGTATGGAATAAAAAAGTGAAATGGCCAAAAGCAGGTTCACCAGAAGATGATCGGTTTTTTGATTATGTGTTAAAACGTTATCAAGCATTTCCAAATGTGGTTTGGAATATTTCAAAAGAAGCATTTAGACAATCTATTCCGTATATGTCTGAGCGTATAGAAAGAGCTAAAAAGTTAGATGCATTTAATCGTTTGGTAACTATCCACGATTTTAGAAAGGCAGAAGATGCGCCAATTGATTTTATATCATACCAAGGTGGTTGGAGTACTCTTTACACAAAAATGATTGCTGAATATACAAAGCATAACAAGCCTGTTGTAAATATTGAAAATGCTGGATATTCAGAATCTAGTTATATGGTTTTTCCGTGCGATTTTATTATTTCCGAAGAATGTTTAAAACGTAATTATCAATGTTATTTTGCAGGTGTATATACTAATTATTATTGGCAAGCTTTGGCTTGGAACGTAATGGTTTATAATCCGTATGAGCAAGATGAAGATTTTATAAAACCAAATTTTGAATATTATAAATATTTAGAAAACTTTTTTACTATCTATAATTATCAAGATTTTTATCCTGTTTGGGATGAGCGTAAAATTGGACATTGTTTAAAAAGTGACACTGGTGTTTACTTGTATTATATGGAAAAAGAAAACTATCAACTATCAATATATTCAAATAAAGGAGTTGGTTTGCCACAAGGAACCTATAGGTGGTTTAATACATTTACTGGAGAATTTTCCGAAGAGATAGAATATAAAGGGAAACATATTGTAAATCCGTTTCATCGTGTCGCCGATGCAATTTTAGTACGTAATACCAATAATTAGCCTCAGCCATTTTTAACATGAAATTTTTTGGGAAAACAGGCTGTTCTTGTAAGCTTTTTCCATACCCTAAAAAGAATAAGAGCAATTTTGAACAATTTTATGGTACAATTGGGTTTTTTGAGATAAATTCTTTTAATACTCTTTAACTTAGTAAAAGTTAATATTAATTAAATAGAAAAATAATTTTCAAATGAAATCAATTATCAAAATATCTCAACAATTTTTAGTGCTAGTAGTTCTTTTAATAGCTGGTTCTATATTCGCTCAAACAGCTCCAACTTTTTTAAATGGGGAAGATCCAAAGCCAAGTGGTGCAAAGTGGAAATTGATTAAAAACATGTCTGACGAGTTTGATGGGAAAAAAGTAGATGAAAATAAATGGCAAATTTCAGGTCAAGGTTGGATTGGTCGTGCTCCTGGATTATTTTTAGCAGAAAATGTAAAGGTAGCAGACGGAAGCTTACAAATTACAACTACAAAAATGGATAAAACTGTTGTTAAGAATAAAAAAGAATTTACTCACGGAGGAGGTTATGTTGGTTCAAGAGAAGGAATGACATATGGTTATTACGAGTGTGAGATGAAAGCAAATAAAACTTTCATGTCTTCTACGTTTTGGTTAATTAATGAAAGCAGAGGAGTTCAAGGTTGTGATAAAAGAACAACAGAGTTAGATATTCAAGAATGTGTAGGTCAAATTGTAAATGATGCTAAATGGATGAAAGATTTCGACCAATCAATGAATTCAAATACACACAGTAGAAATATTCCCGAAGGATGTGATTACAAAAAAGGAACAAGTAAAGCTGGGAAACTTGCAGGAGGAAAAGTTTATGACGATTTTCATGTATATGGTGTGTGGTGGAAAAGTAAAGATGAAATATTATTCTTTTTAGATGGTCAATTAGTAAAAAAAGTAACTCCACCCGCAGATTTTAATATTCCTATGCACTTAAGAATGGTAGTTGAAACGTATGATTGGAACCCTGTGCCAACTGATGGAGGCATGAATAAATCAAAAGAAGATAGAACAACAACATACAATTGGGTACGATCTTGGAAATTAGTTGATTAATTAAAGAATTGTTATTACAATGAAACTAATAATGAATTTTTCAAAACAGATCTCAGTATTAATATTGTTATTAATAACGGGTTCAATTACTGCTCAAAAATCTCCTACTTTTAAAAATGGTGAAGATCCAAAGCCATTAAATATGAAATGGGAATTGGTTGAAGAAATGTCTGATGAATTTGATGGAAATGCAATTGACCAAACAAAATGGCAAATTTCTGGTCAGGAATGGATTGGCCGTGCACCAGGGTTGTTTTTAGCTGAAAATGTAAAAGTTTCTGATGGAAATCTGAAAATTACTACAACCTTATTGCCTAAAAAAGTAATTAAGAAAGGAAGAGAATATACACATGGAGGAGGTTATGTTGGTTCTAGAAAAGGAATGACTTATGGCTATTATGAGTGTGAAATGAAAGCAAATAAAACCTTTATGTCTTCAACATTTTGGTTGTATAATAATAGAGAGGATGGAGAAGGTTGTGATAAAAGAAGTACCGAACTTGATATTCAAGAGTCTATAGGACAAATAACAGGTAAAGATGTTGAGGATTTGCAAAAGTTTGAAAAGTTCATGAATTATAATACACATAGTAGAAATATTGAAGAAGGTTGCGATGTGCCAAAAGGAATTATTGGAGGGAAAGCACGAATAGATGGAATGGTTTATGACGATTTTCATGTTTTTGGTGTATGGTGGAAAAGTAAAAATGAAGTCTTATTCTTTTTAGATGGAATGTTTGTAGATAAAGTAACCCCACCTGCAGATTTTAATGTTCCTATGTATTTAAGAATGGTAGTTGAAACATATAATTGGAATCCTGTTCCAGCTGATGGAGGAATGACAGGTTCTAAAAATGATAGAACAACAACTTACAATTGGGTTCGTTCATGGAAATTGGTAAGCGATAATTAAAAAGTATATAAATATTTATTTAATTTTATTACAGTTTTTTTGTCTAGTTTTAAGTATAATCAGTTGGAAATGAAGGTGTTTTCAATCTTTAAAATAGACAAGGTAAAGTTTTGTTGAATTGTATTGTAACCTATATAAAAGAGTACACTATTGGTTAATTAACCAATAGTTATTATTTAATAACTATAAGTGGTATTCCCATTGTAGATGTCATGTTACTTTTGAATAAAGTAAACCTACAATTACTATGATTAAAATAACTAAATTTTTTATTTGCCTATCTTTTATTTTATATAGTTCAGTAATTTTTGCTGAAAATATTTATGTTGCAACTAATGGTGACGATACTAATAATGGTACAATTAATAGTCCATTTAAAACTTTTAGTAAAGCAATTTCTGTTATGTCTGCTGGCGATGTTTGTATCATAAGAGAAGGAGTGTATGAAGAAGAATTATCAATAAATAAAAATGGTTCAGCTGGAAATTATTTAACTTTTAAAGCTGCTGATGGTGAAACTGTTGAAATTAAAGCAACTTCGATAATAAATGGTTGGCAACTTCATAGTGGAAATATTTACAAAACCAATGTAAATATGTCTATTGCAAGTAGGTTTAGAGCGGTCTATCACAATAGTGAATATATGGATTTAGCAAGATGGCCAAATAATACAGATAATAACCGTTGGACAATAGATTGTACGCCAGTAACAGGTGGAGATGGAACTCATTTTGCAGTAAATAGTATACCTAATATCGACTGGACAGGAGGTTTAGTATATTATCTTGGAGCACATTCAGGTGCCAGTTGGACACGTACAATTACCAATAGTTCTGCAACAAGAATTGACTATGATGCGGTGGATATTAATAAATGGCCATTTACACCGCACAACCCAACGCAATGGAGAGATAACCCTGGGAATAATAGAGGACAGTTATACTTGTTCAATAAATTAGAGGCATTGGATTACGGAAACGAGTGGTATTACGACAATACATCAAGTACCCTTTATTTTCAAACTTCTAACGGAAATATGCCTGAAGATGGAAGTGTAGAATATGCTGCTCGAAAATTTGCAGCTCAGTTACAAGGAGATTACATAAAGCTTGAAGGACTAACTTTTTTTGGAGGAAGTATTAAAATTCATAATAATGCTGATAACAATCAAATTATTAATTGTAAGATTATTCACGGTAGTGAAGGTCATGATGATTTAACCAATACATCGGCTCAGGTTGGTGAAGCGGCACTTGAAGTTTTAGGAGATAATACCATAATAAAAGGATGTACCATAAATCACAGCTCAGTAAGTGGTATTATAATAGCAGGTTGGGCGGCTTCTGATTGTATTATTGAAGGTAATTATGTAAGTAATATTGATTATGTTGGTATTCATGCATCTCCCATTAGATCTAGTGGAAACAATGTGAAAATATTGAAAAACACAATAGTTAATGCAGGTAGAGACGGTATGTATGTATCAGGCACTAATTGTGAAGTAGGGTATAATGATGTTTCGGGATCTCAAAAAATAAATAGTGATTCAGGTATATTTTACACCGTAGGGAATGCCAATTTAAAGAATAATGAAATTCACCATAATTGGTTTCACGATGCTACTGCACCAAGTTATTCTCATAATCCTAGCGATCCAGGAAAAGCTGCAGGTATTTATTTAGATAACAATAGTAAAGGGTATATCGTTCATCATAACGTAGTTTGGAATGTTTCGTGGACGGGTTATCAGGTTAATTGGAATAATACAGATTTAGACTTTTTTCATAATACCATTTGGAATGCTCAAAATGCCACAGGTACTTGGATTAATGGGTATACCCAAGAAAATAATAAAGTTTACAATAATTTTGCTAGTACCGGTAACTGGTTTAGTGAAGCGGCACCATCAGCATTTGATAAACAAGATAATTTAATAACCAGCAGCTCTCCTTTTGAAAATGTAGATAGTCAAAATTTTATGCCTGCAGCGGGCAGCGCTATAGTTGATGCTGGAAAAATTATATCAGGTTTTACTAAACCTTATAAAGGAAGTGCACCCGATATTGGAGCTTATGAGCGATTTGGTACTAGGTGGACCGCTGGTGTTAACGCAATTGAAGACACTGGAGAAGGGCAAACTTTATCTGTACTAGATGCACAATTTACCATTGCTACTACCACAGAAACTTGCCCAAATAAAAACAATGGAATTATTACTGTTAAAGCCGATCTTGAACAAGAATATAAAGTTAATTTTAATGGCTCAATTTTAAATTTTTTAGATGAAATAACTATTGAAGATATTGAGCCAGGAAGTTATGAATTATGTATTTCTGTCGATGGAAGTTCTGAAAGCCAATGTTTTAATGTTGAAATTAAAGAAGCTACTGAAATTTCTGGGAAATCATCTTTAGGAAAAAATAAATTAGCATTGAACATTGAGTCGGGAACAGCTCCTTTTACTGTTTTAATAAATAATGAAATGGTTTTTGAAACATCTGCTAAATCTTTTGCTGTTGATGTAAATCAAGGTGATAAGGTTAAAATAAAATCGAGTATGGAGTGTGAAGGTGAAATTAATAGAAAAATTGATTTTTATGGTGATATAGCAGTTTATCCAAATGCTACAAGTGGAGATTTTTATTTATTATTGCCTTTAAATAGTGGTAATGTTCCTATAGAAATATATGATGCTTATTCGCGTTTAATATCATCAAAATTATACAGTATTGAATCGGGTAAAATTAACCTAAGTTTAAAAAATAAACCTGAAGGAGTGTATTTTGTAAAAGTTTTGGAAGATAAAAAACCTGTAACTATTAAAGTAATAAAAAAATAATATTAGTGAGTGGAAATAGGAGTGGATCTAAGACTAAATCTATTTCAAAGAATTAATTTGTTTCTAGTAGGAACTTATAAGAATAAAAACTTAAGAGAATAAATGAATAAAAAAAATAGCGTATTTATAGCAACTAGTCTTGACGGTTTTATAGCTGATGAAAATGGCGGAATTGATTGGTTGAATTCCATTCCGAACCCTGAAAATAATGATATGGGGTATGTGGAGTTTATAAATGGAATTGATGCACTTGTGATGGGAAGAACAACATTTGAAACCGTTCTTGGATTTGATGTGGATTGGCCTTATAGTAAACCTGTTTTTGTATTAAGTAATAAATTAAAAAAAATACCTGAATCTCATAAGGATAAAGCTTATTTAATTAAAGGTTCATTAACAGAGGTTTTAGCTAAAATTCACGAAAAAGGATATGAAAAATTATACATTGATGGAGGGACAACCATTAGTAGTTTTTTAAAAGAAGACTTAATAGATGAAATGATTTTAACAACAATTCCGATTTTATTAGGCGGTGGTTCTTCCTTATTTGGTGAACTACCAAACAAATTGAATTTTGAACTAGCTGGGTCAAAAACCTTTCTGAATCAAATAACTCAAAATCACTATAAACGAAAGAAATAATCCCGTACAATGGCATTGGGAATAGTTCTTAAACCTAATTAACAAATTAAAAAATGATAAAAAAGAGTATTCTAATTGTATTTTGTTTGATTTTAATGTCTTGCAGTTCAAAAGTTGAAAAGAAAACAGATCAAGATCCAGTGTTGTCATTTTTAAATTTGAATTTTGGAATGTTCATTCATTATAATATGGGAACGTATCACGCAGAACAATGGGCAAAGCCTAACCACGATCCAAAATCTTTTGCTCCAACAAATTTAGATTGTAATCAATGGGCAAAAGCAGCGAAATCAGCTAAAATGAATTATGCTGTGTTTACTACAAAACACCACGATGGATTTTGTTTATGGGATACTAAAGTAACAGATTACGATATTGCAAGTAGTTCATACAACGGTGATATTGTAAAGGAATATGTAGACGCTTTTAGAAAAGAAGATATTAAAATTGGTCTTTATTTTTCTGTTTGGGATAGACAACATAAGATTGAAAATGGTAATATAAATCCGGATAACATTCAATTTACAAAAGATCAGTTAACGGAACTATTAACTAATTATGGCGAAGTAATTTGTATTGTTATAGATGGTTGGGGTTCTAAATGGGGGCACGGACCAAATTTTGAAGAATTACCATTTAATGTATTGGCAGATCATATTCATTCAATCCAGCCAGATTGTTTGGTTATAAATCACAGTTGTAAAACCGATTTAAATGTAACTCAATTAGTGCATTATGAGGCAACACACGGTCAACATTGTCCGTTTGATAATACGTTACCTTCGCAACAAGGCCCAACATTGCAATCTACATGGTTTTGGGAAAAAGGTTATGAAAACCAAGAATTAAAATCTGTAGCTTCAGTTGTTAAAGAATTGAATTTTGCAAATTCACATTATTCAAATTACTTACTAAATGCAGCTCCGAATGATAAAGGTTTAATGGATGAAAACGTGGTGAATAGATTAAAAGAAATTGGTAATGCTGTTAGCTTTCCAAAACCTTTAGAAGAGTTACCAAAAATTGAAAAACCACATAAAAATGTAAAAGTGACGGCGTCTAGTTGTTCTTCCGAAGAGTTTAAACCTGAAAATGTTACTGATTGTAACTTATTTACTCGTTGGCAATTTGCTGAAGGAGATGAAAATCCTTGGGTTGAATTAGATTTTGGAAAACCAGAAACTTTTAACCAAGTAATTTGTGGTGAGTTTAAAAAAGGTGTAGAGAAATTTAAAATTGAAGCGTTGGTTGATGGAGATTGGAAATTGTTGGCTGAAGGAAATAGAATTACTAATAATTTTAACGCTTCATTTAATGATGTAACTGCTCAAAAATTTAGATTGGTAGTTTTAGAAAAATCTCAATTACCTAAAATAGCTGAAATTACGTTTGTAAAATATTAGTGTTTTCTTTTAGTTAAAAAAGGAGAACAATCTCTAAGAAAAATTTTGTAAAAATTCAGACAATATAGTTTTTCGAGGAAGGTTCATTTTTTTACGCAATCTACTTCTAGAAGTATTAATACCTTCAACGCTTATACCCATAATTTGGGCCATATCCTTACTTGAAAAACCAAGTTTAATAAATGCACACATTTTTAAATCTGTAGGCGTTAAAAGTGGATAATTAGACTTTAACGTAGAATAAAAACTGTCATTTACTGCTGTAAAATGCGATTGAAACTCATTCCATTTTCCTTTAGTGCTTATGTTTAATGAGTTTTTAATTTCTTTAACAATATTAGTGTTTTCACCTTTTACACTTAGTTTGTTTAGTTGTTTTTTTAGGTCTTCTTGCAAGGTGTCTCGTTCTAGTAATTGTAAAGCAGAAGTTAGTAACTCCTTATTTTTTAGTTCTAATATTTCATCTTGTTTTTGTATTTCTAGTTGTTGTTTTTCATTTAAACTCTGTTGATTTAACAATTTCATTTTACTTTTTCGTTTGAAGTAAAAAAAGACAAATCCAAACAGACAGCTTAAAACAATAAATAAAGAAAACAATTTCAATATCCAAAATTCTTTTTCACTTTCTAGTAGCTTAAGTTGTTGCGATTTTAACTTTTCATTGTTTTCTTTAAGTTCAATTTCGTATTTATTTTTAATTTCAAATAATTCTTTGTTTTGCGATTTGTGACTACTAAAAATTTGATCATTTAAATCAGTCGCTAGGAGTAAATATTTATGCGCTAGTTTATAGTTTCCAATTTTTTCATAGTTTTCTGAAAGTTTCTTTGAAATTTGAAGCTTTTTATCTGGTTGATTTTCAAACTTCTCAATAGCAGCAATACTTTTGCTGTAATAATAAATAGCAGAATCTCTATCTTTTTTTAATTCAGCGTATTGTCCAAGCCTTTGAAATAAAAGGGTGTGTGGTCTTTTTAAAGGAAGCGGGTAAATATTTTTTAATTTAAATAAGATTTTTTTTGCTTTGTTAGGTTCATTTTTTTTAATGTATATATGTGCTAATTGTATTTCAGAATAATGAAATGTGGCTTCATCAATATCACATTTTTTATAATATTCTATGCTTTTTAGAGCCAACTCTTCTGCTTTTTCAAAATTAAATGTAGATTTTATTTCTATCCATGCTCCTAGGTTGTAAATTCTACCTAAAAACTTGTTTTTATTTTGTTGTTCATTACTTTGTTTTTCAATAACATCAATAGCTTTTAAATAAGTTTCTTTAGCTTTTTCATGCTGTTCAAAAACCATGTATAAAGAAATTAATATGTTTAGTGTTTCAATTTTCTGAGTTAAATATTTAGGTGTTTCTACCAATGGAAAAAGTTTCCATAACTCATCGTAACTTTTACTATAAAATCCTTTTTTTGTATAAAATTGAATTAGTTTAAATCGAGCATTTATTATTTGAAGCGTATCATTTTTTTTCTCGAAAGAAGTAACTGATGTTTGTAGTTTTTTTTCTTCTGAAAAAGCTTTGGTAGAATCAATTTGAATATTGTTCGAATAAAGAGAAAACGAAATAATAAAAAAAGATATATGTAAGATGTTCTTTAATAGCTTGTTAGTCATTTTAATTTGATGTGCTGTGTAAAAAGCTGATATTGTGATAATAAAAGTACTAAATATTAGTAAATGCTATGTGGTATTTAACTTAAAAATGCATATTGCTATGTTTATCCTATGTTGTTTTATTGTTGTTTATGAGTATTTATTTCAATATTTGTGTAGAAGTTTAGTGAATAAAACTAGCTTGATAATCTTTATACATAATTCATTTAATAATGATTCAAAAAATTAAATATTTTCTTACTTTTTGCATAGTGATTTTGTTGATGTCTTGTGGTTCAATTGAAAAAGAACAAAAAGTACCTTCAAGGCCAAATATCATATTTTTACTTTCTGATGATCAACGAGATAATACATTTGGAGCTATGGGAAATCCAATTGTAAAATCGCCTAATGTAGATCAATTAATTAATGGAGGAGTTCGGTTTTCTAATACATATATTGCCGAACCAGTTTGTGCATCGAGCAGAGCTGCTTTATTTACTGGTACTTACGAGCGCATAAATGGTGTTGGTTTTACATCTAGTTATTCGTTAACGGAGGGTCAATGGGAACATAGTTATCCTGAATTATTACGTAATAATGGATATTACACTGGATTTATTGGGAAATTTGGAATAGAATATTACACATTTAAGGGTAATGCTTCAGAAAAGTTTGATTATTGGAGAGCGCACGATGGTTGGTCTAAATTTTGGCCAAAAGGCTTAGAAAACTGTTCGGAATATTTCGATTCAAAAGAAGATATTATTACACCAATAATGGGTGAAAGTATTGAAGATTTTTTACAAAAAACAAGAAAAGAAAAACCATTTTGTTTGTCTGTTAGTTTTTCTGTTCCTCATGGAAGCCAAATAATGTCTATGCATCCAGAAAATAGGCAAGCAGAAATATGTTTAGAACCTGCAAATAATTACGAAAAACTTAAAGGATTAGAATTTTACGATACTTTATATAGAGATGGTAAAATTGAAATTCCAAAAGAAACAGCAACAGATCCCTATAAATACATTCCAAAACGAATAATTGATCAAAATAAAGGTAGAGCTACAGAGACCTATATTTATGATTATAACACCATTTCTTGTAATGAGCATTACATAAGATATTACCAGCAAATTTCAGGTATGGATAAGGTTATTGGTGATATGATGAGATCATTAAAAGAAAAAGGTTTGGCTGATAATACCATTATCATTTTTGCAAGTGATCACGGTTTATTAATGGGAGAATATGGAATGGGCGGTAAAGCTTTATTGTATGATTTAGCCTCAAAAATTCCTTGCTTTATCTACGATCCTCGTTTGCCTGAAAGTAAAAAAGGTCAGAATATTGAAGAGTTGGTTTCTAGTCTAGATTTAACTTCAACAATTTTGGAATATGCAGGAATTGAATCTCCAAAAGTTATGCAAGGAACTAGTTTAACTCCTTTAATCAATGGAAATGAAAAGAATTGGCGAAAAGAATTGTTTTTTGAAAGTTTTTTTACTGGAAGGGATAATCCATTTTGTGAAGGAATTAGAATGAGAGATTGGAAATATATTAGAATGTATCGTGGAGGTTTTTGGGGGTATAATGAAACTCACCTAGATTTTAAGAATAAGAAACCCGATTTTGAACAATTATTTAATTTGAAGGAAGATCCTAAAGAAATGAATAATCTAATTGAACAATATAAAGGCAGTAAGTTATTAGCTGAACTTAGAAATAAAACAGCCAATTATGCCAATACTATGAATAAAACACGCGAAGATTACAAGCAAACTCACGAAATAGCATTAAGAAAGAAGAAAAAAAACAAGAAGTAAATGAAAAATAATATCAAAAATATATTCAGAAAAATATTATTACTTACTGTTGTAATAGTATTTGCTAACAGATTAGAAGCTCAAGAACGTCCAAATATAATTTTAATAATGACAGATGATCAAGGCTGGTTTGATGCTGGATTTAATGGGAATAAAACAATTAAAACTCCAAATTTAGATTTGTTAGCTTCAAAAGGAGTTATTTTCGATCGTTTTTATTCAGCTTCAGCAGTTTGTTCACCAACAAGAGCAAGTGTAATTACTGGCAGAAATCCTTATAGAATTGAAATTCCTGATGCAAATTCAGGACATATGAAAACTCAAGAAATTACTATTGCCGAATTGGTAAAAAAAGAAGGTTATGCTACAGCACATTTTGGAAAATGGCATTTAGGTATTTTAACTAAAAAAGAAATGGATGCCAATCGTGGTGGAAAAGAAAAACATTTCAAACATTTTAGTATTCCAACAATGCACGGCTATGATGAGTTTTTCTGTACAGAGTCAAAAGTTCCTACTTATGACCCTATGATTTCTCCAGCTGTTTATGCTGAGGGAGAATCGCTAAAATACGGTTGGTCAGCAATTAAAAAAGGAACTCAATCTAAAGATTACAATACTGCTTATTGGGTTGGGGATGAAGAAAAAGCTACTGAAAATTTAGAAGGAGACGACACCAAAGTAATAATGGATAGATTGCTGCCTTTTATCGAAAAATCTGTAAAAGCTAACAAGCCATTTTTTACAACTGTTTGGCCACATACACCGCATTTACCGGTAGTTGCAAGTGAGTACTATAAAAATAAATATTATGGTATGACTAATAAACAAAAACTGTATTACGGTTGTATTACTGCTTTGGATGATCAAATTGGGAGATTATGGAAAGATTTAGAAGAAAAAGGTATTGCAGATAATACTATGATTTGGTTTTGTAGCGATAATGGACCTGAAAATGGAACTCCAGGAAGTGCAGGTCATTTAAAAGGAAGAAAAAGAAGTTTACACGAAGGAGGTTTAAGAACACCTGCTTTTGTGGTTTGGCCAGCAAAATTAAAAGGAAATCAACGTATTGATTTTCCAGCTTTTACTAGCGATTATTTACCAACGGTTTTGAGTGTATTAGGTATTAAATATCCTGATAACAGGCCTTTAGATGGTATTAATTTAATGACAAGTATTAAAAATCCAAAATTAAAAAGGAAAAAGCCAATGGGCTTTCGTTACAAAAAGCAACTATCTTGGGTAAACCATCAATACAAGTTAATTACAAAAAATAATGGTGAAACAAATGAATTATATGATTTACTTAATGATGTTTCTGAAGTAAAAAATATTATTAAAGAAAAACCAGAATTAGCTAAACAAATGCATGAAGAATTAGATAAGTGGTTAGTGTCTGTAAATAATAGTAAAAACGGAAATGATTACTAAAGTTTTTATTTTTATGAGATCTATAAAATTATTTACGTGCTACACTTTTGTTGTTTTGTTTTTTGTAAATGTTATAAAAGCCCAAGAAAAATCTAAACCCAATATTGTAATTATTTACGCTGATGATATGGGCTATGGAGATTTAAATTGTCAAAATCCAAATTCAAAAATTCCTACTCCAAATTTAGATCAATTAGCTTCCGAAGGTATTCGTTTTACAGATGCACATAGCTCTTCTGGAATTTGTTCTCCAAGTAGGTTTGCTTTGCTAACAGGGCAATATCATTGGCGAAGAACTCATAATATTGTAACTTCTTTTGGGCCACCAATGTTTAAAGATTCTGATATTACATTGCCGCAAACATTAAAGCAAGTTGGATATAAAACGGCTGCAATTGGTAAATGGCATTTAGGTTGGAATTGGAATTTTATAAATAAAAAACCTTCTGGAGAAAGAACCTATTGGGGCAGAACTCACAAAACATATTTGGTTGAAGATATTGATTGGGAAGCGCCTTTAACTGGTGGCCCTTTAGATAGAGGTTTTGATTATTATTTTGGAGATGGAACAATTAATTTTCCACCATATGCTTGGGTTGAAAATGATAAGTTTGTTGAAGCTCCAAATGATTTTTTTGAATTTAATCAGTTTGAACGAGAAGCTAAAGAAATTGACTGGGATTCTCGTCCAGGACCCAAAGTTGCAGGTTGGGATCCGTATACAGTATTGCCTACACTAACTAAAAAAACAGTTTCTTGGATTCGTAATCAAGAGAAAGATGAGCCATTTTTTCTGTACTTGGCATTGCCTTCTCCTCACGCACCTATTATTCCAAATGATGAATTTGATGGTAAATCAGAGGCTGGTGCTTATGGTGATTTTATGTTTCAAACAGATTGGGTTGCAGGACAAGTGTTAAAAGCTTTAAAGGAAAAAGGTTTAGATGAAAATACCATTGTTATTTTTAGTTCAGATAATGGTCCTGAACAATTTGCTTTTGAAAGAGCCCAAAAATTTGATCATTACAGTATGGGAGATTTTAGAGGATTAAAAAGAGATATTTGGGAAGGCGGCCATCATATTCCGTTTATTGTAAAATGGCCAAATAATATAAAGCCAGGAACGGTTTCAGATAAATTAATATCTCAAGTTGATATTATGGCAACTATATTAGATATTACGAACATAAAAACTTCTGAAAAAGCCGCAATGGACAGTCACAGTTTCTTGTCAATTCTTACGGGTAAATCAGAAGGAGAACCTTTAAGAACTTCAACAATTCATAATACCAATAGAAAAGGATTTGCAGTTAGAAACGGCAAGTGGTTGTATATTAATCATTCTACTGGAGATGTTTCTAGAATGCCAGATTATTATAAAAAATTAAGAGGTTATAAAGATTTTACAACAAAAGGTTTGTTATTTGATTTAGATAAAGACCCAGAACAAAGAACAAATTTGTATAATGAATATCCTAAAGTTATTTCAGAAATGGAATTGATGCTGAAAAAGGAATTAGATAGAGGTTATTTAAAATAGGATTATGCGTTTATAAACGACTACAAACGTTTACATACGAAAGTAAATGCCTAATAACCGAATAAAATTTGACTACATATAGATATTTGCAGTGTTGAATTGAACGAAAGATATTCAGCATAACTATAAAAACTTATCTTATGAGTACGTTAAGAAACAAAGTACAGTTAATTGGAAATTTAGGAAACAACCCAGAAATCATTTCTTTAGATTCAGGAAAAAAAATAGCAAAATTTACGCTTGCTACTAATGAATCATATAAGAATGCACAAGGTGAAAAAGTAACCGATACACAATGGCATAATTTAGTAGCCTGGAATAAAACTGCTGAAATAGCGGAACGATTTCTAGAAAAAGGTAAAGAAGTTGCAATAGAAGGAAAGTTAACTTCTAGGAGTTACGATGACAAAGATGGGAATAAGCGCTATATAACTGAAGTTGTTGTAAATGAATTATTACTTTTAGGGAATAAGTAATAGAATTTTAATTGTTATGAAAAAGAAAACCACCTAATTAGGTGGTTTTTTTATAGTTTTTTTAACCAAATATTCTTTAAAATTAAAATGGAACCACCATAATTGTTTCTATAGCTAAATTGGTTCTATCTTTTCCAAAAGCTTTATAAACTGCTGTAAAATGAGATTTTCCCTTGAGGTGTTTTTTATTAAAAACTTTTAGAGAATCAGCATTTGTAAAATATTCAATGGTTGCTTTAACTCCAATATCGTGATTTGAAAAAAATATGAATTGTTCTGTATTTTGAGGTCCGGGAATTCGAGATACAATTGCTATGTCATAGTCAAACCCTGAGTTGTTAGTTTTGAAATTTTTCTTAGGTAATACTTTATGATTAGAAAAGGAAAGACTGTTGTTATTTAATTTAAAATATGGATTTGAATTGTTAAATAAGGAAATAAATTTGTTTTCATTCCTAATTGGTCCAACATAAATTGTATTTCCTTTTTTTAAATCGGCAATAGAGGTGTTAGAAGAAAATCGGATGTCGAAATCACTGTTTTGTTTAGAAAATAACTTAGCTAAATCGTGCGATGCATGTGCACCCATTCCGGTAATATAATTATATTGGGCTGGACTCGTATTTTTTTTTAATTCAGGTTTATCTTCAATAAAATTGAAGTAATCTTTGGTGTTGTTTATTGTATAATCACGTGTCCATCCATTTGAACCTGTTATTGTGGTTCCTGCAATTCCAAAGGCATCACCAATAATTAAAGTATTTGGCTTATTATTTGTGTAAAATTGTTCCCATAAAATTGAAGGGGAAGCTTTATACTTATCTAAAACATAAAGCAATGCAAATGCAAGTAATAACAAATATGGAAATACCTGCTGGAATTTTAAATTTGTTATTGATTTTTTTACAGCTAATTGTTTTTCAAAACGAACACTATACTGACCTTTATCAATACATATTTTCCATTCATTATTCGCACCAATAGTGTTGTAATAAGTATCTAGTTTTTTTCGAAGATTATAAATGTTAACTCTAACTCTTGGATTTGTTTTGTCAAAACTAGATTTACTTCCAAAGAATTCAAAATCGATAATGTCTTCTTTTAAAAAACTACCTTCAATATTTGCTTTTACTAAATAACGCAGTAATGCCGAACTTTTAGGTGATTTTAAAAAGATTTTACTTTTAATTATGTTATCGGTTATTTGTAGTTTTTTTTCTTCAGAAATCATTCTAATAATTGTTCTATATTTAAAACATTTTATCTTAAATTTAACCGTTACAAGTACCGTTAAATTCAGGTTAAATATAGTTATTTTAATTGATTGTATTAATTTGTGCTTGCATTATAGAAGAAATAAAGATTTATAATGTTGTAGTAGTAAAATAAAATAGTATTAATAAAAATATTTAATGAAAAACTTAATCACTTTAGCAGCGGTATTGACAATTGCATTTAATGTAAGTGCTCAAAAAACACAAGATCTTTTTAACGGTAAAAATTTAAATGGCTGGAAAGCTTTAAATGGTTTTGCTAAATTCGAAGTAGAAGATAATGCCATTGTTGGAATTTCAACCAAAGGATCACCAAGTACTTATTTATCTACAAAAAAAGAATACACTAATTTTATTTTAGAATACGAAATTAAAATTGATGAAACATTAAATAGTGGGGTTCAAATTCGAAGTCATCACGATCCTTCTAAAGGAGATAATTCTGTGTATGGACCACAAGTAGAAGCAGAAACTTCACCAAGAGGTTGGAATGGAGGAATATTTGACCAAAGTAGGTATAACTGGAGATATACTATTGAATACAATCCTGAAGTTAAAACAGCTTGGAAAAATGGAGCGTGGAACCGTGTAAAAGTTATTGCAAGCGGCAATAGAATTGCAACTTGGATAAACGATGTAAATATTGCCAACCTTATTGAGGAAAATGTAGAAACTGGATTTATTGCATTACAAGTACATGCAGCAGGTGGTGCAAAAATTGGAAAAAAATCTAGATGGAGAAATATTAAACTTACAGAAATTTCAGACAATTATAATTTTGAAACAACTGCTCCAGTTATTAGTTATTTAAAGAACGAACTTACACAAGAAGAAAAGAATAATGGATGGAAAATGCTTTGGGATGGTAAAACTACAAACGGTTGGAGAGGAGCCAAGCAAGATAAATTTCCAAATAAAGGTTGGAGTATGAATGATGGAATTCTTTCGGTACATGCTTCTGGAGGTGGAGAATCTGAACACGGAGGAGATATTGTAACTACAAAGCCGTATAAGAATTTTATATTAGAATTAGACTTTCAGTTTGCTGAAGGAGCTAATAGTGGTATCAAATATTTTGTTGATACTAATTTAAATAAAGGTAAAGGTTCTGCAATTGGTTGTGAGTATCAAATATTAGACGATAAAAAACATCCTGATGCTAAAAAAGGAGTGGATGGAAACCGTACTTTATCTTCGTTGTACGATTTAATTAGAGGTGATGCTCAAGAATATATTCCTTCACTTTACACCAAGAAATATGTAAATAAAACCGGTTGGAACAGAGCCCGAATTGTAGTGGATGGTAATAAAGTCCAACACTTTTTAAATGGTTGCAAAACTGTTGAATATATTAGAGGAACTCAGCAATGGAGAGCCTTAGTTAAATATAGTAAATATAAAAACTGGCCAAATTTTGGTGAGGCTAAAGAAGGTCTTATTTTATTACAGGATCACGGAGATGAGGTTCATTTTAAAAATATTAAAATAAAAGAATTGAATTAATTAGTTGTTATTATGAAATCTAAATTTTTTAAAATCATATTTAACTTATCACTTGTGCTTTTAGTTAGTGGCTGTGAAAATTCAATTCAAAAACCTTCAAAAAGTGAAGTAAAAGCAATTACTAAAAAAGTGGCCGATTGGCAAATAAAAACTTTCGAAGATCAAGGTAAATATAGAGCATTGCCGTTACCTGAAAATCAAAAAAAGTGGCATCACAGAAATAGGTATCACGATGCAGAATGGATGGGAGCAGCTTTGTATGCTGGTATGTATGAGTGGTCAACTATTACAGCAGACCCAACCTATAGCAAATGGCTGTATGGGATTGGGCAAAAAAACAATTGGAAATTGTATAAAAGAATGTTTCATGCTGATGATCACGCTGTTGGGCAAATGTATTTGAATATGCAAAAGATGTTTGGAAATCATCGGTTGATAAAACCGTTGCGTAAACAGTTCGATTCAATTTTAAATAGCGATGAAAGAGATAAATGGCACTGGCATTGGGCAGATGCCTTGTTTATGGCTCCTCCAGTTTGGGCAAGATTAGCTAAAGCTACCAAACAACAAAAATATTTGGAATATATGGATGAGCAGTATCATAAAACGTATGATGCTTTATGGGATAAGAAGGAACATTTATTTTATAGAGATAAGAAATATTTAGATCAAAAAGAAGAAAACGGAAAAGGTGTTTTTTGGTCACGTGGAAATGGATGGGTTTTTGGAGGTTTGGCTTTAATGATACCAGATTTCCCTAACGATTGGGATGGTAAACAGTTTTATGTTGAAACATTTCAACAAATGGCAGAAACGTTGAAAAATACACAGCGAAAAGATGGAACTTGGTCTTCGGGAATATTAGGTGGTGAAAAAGCATATCCAACAAAAGAAATCAGTGGTTCTGCATTTTTTGTATTCGGATTAGCTTGGGGAATAAATAATGGAATAATAGATGCTGAAGTTTATGAACCAACTTTAATTAAAGGTTGGAATGCATTAACGGATTGTGTTACCGAAGATGGTTTGGTTGGCTATATACAACCTGTTGGAGCTGCTCCTGGAAATAGCTTTCCAAATTATACTGAATTGTATGGTGTTGGAGCATTTTTAGCTGCTGGAGCCGAAATGTATAAATATGTTGAAAAAATTGAGGACGTAAATTCAAACAAAAAAGAAGTTAGCGAATTTACTACTTTTATGAATGATGGTGGTTGGTGTTGGTATCAAGATCCACGCGCTATTATAAATAATGGAAAGTTGGTTATTGGAGGTTTAAGTGGCCAAAGTGGAGATGTAAAAGTGAGTGTGTATGATTTAGAAACAAATACAAATAAAGGTACAGTTGTTTTAGATAAAAACTTTCAAGCTGATGATCACGATGTGCCAGCTTTGTATGCTAGACCTGATGGAAGTATACTTTCTGTTTGGGCAAAACATGGTAACGAAAAAATTCATCATTATAATATTTCATCACCTTCAAACTATTTAGAATGGAATAATAAAAGTGAATTTAAATACGATTATAACGATAATAGAGGTGTTACCTATATGAATTTGTATTATTTAGAAAATGAAAATAATCTGTATAATTTTTATAGAGATGGTGAAACTTTTAACCCAAGCTTTATAACATCAAAAGATCACGGAAATACTTGGGGAAATAGGACTCATTTTATTGCTGATGATGTTGAAGGTCGTCAGCGTCCATATGCTCGATATTTTCAAAAAGACAATAATACTGTAGGAGTTTCATTTACAGACGGTCATCCACGTCAATACGGGAATAGTTTGTATTATGCCGAGTTTAAAAACGGAGCTTTTTATAATGTAGATGGTTCAAAAATTAAAGATTTGAAAGAACCTTTAAGAACTCCGGAAGCTGAAAAGATTTATGTAGGAAGCGAAACAAAAACGAAACCAAAAGGTTTTGAAAGTGTACCAAAAAGTGCTTGGACTTGCGCTATGGGAAAAGATTCAGAAAACAATCCGCATATTGGTTATTCTCTATATTTGAGTAATAATGATCACCGTTATAGAATTGCCGCTTGGGATGGAAAAAAATGGATTGATAAAGAAATTGCATATGCAGGAACGTGTTTGTACACTATGGAAAGTAGTTACACTGGTTTAATGGCTTTTGACCCTGAAAATCCAACACAGGTTTATATTTCAACAGATGTAAATCCTTCAACAGGTGAAAAAATGAATAATATTCACGAGATTTATAGTGCGAAAATTGGATTAAATGACGATATTTCAACTATAAAATGGAAAGCAATTACTTCAAATTCTGAATATAGAAATATCCGCCCAATTGTTGTAGCAGGTGAAGGGCATAAAGCCTTGATTTGGTTAAACGGACCTTGGAATTCTTTCGTGAATTACAAAGCAGATGTAAAAGGAATTATTCTTTCTTCAAAAAAATAAAAAATGAAACAAATTAGAATAGTATTTATTGTTTTGATAAGCGTATTTACAAGCTCATTGATTGCACAATCTAAAAAGCAAAAAAATATTCTTCTAATTTGTATTGATGATTTACGTCCAGAATTGGCGTCGTTTGGGGCGTCGTATATAAAGTCGCCCAATATTGATAAGTTGGCAAGTGAAGGTAGAGCATTTCATAATCATTATGTAAATTCACCAACTTGCGGAGCCTCAAGGTTTACAATGCTAACAGGAATGTATGGAACCTCCAAAAACGATGCGCTTTTTTTAAGAGCAAAAACAATGGCTAAAAAACCGGCTGAAGTAAATCCTAGTATGCCAGAATGGTTTAGAAATAATGGATATACAACTGTTTCCGTAGGGAAAGTTTCGCATCATCCAGGAGGAAGAGGCGGTAAGAATTGGGATGATCCTAACGTTATTGAAATGCCAAATGCTTGGGATAAACATTTAATGCCAGTTGCTGAATGGGAACACCCAAGAGGAGGAATGCACGGATTGGCAAATGGAGAAATTAGAGAAAAAGCCAATGAAATGGATCTTTTTCAGTCTGTTGAAGGTGAAGATACTATTTACCCTGATGGACATATTACAAATGAGGCTTTAAATCAGTTAGATGAATTAACTCACAACTCCGAAAAACCTTTCTTTTTAGCAGTAGGAATTATCAGGCCTCATTTACCGTTTGGAGCACCAAAAAAGTATTTAGATTTATATGAAGGTGTTGATATACCAAAAATTCCAAGTCCTGAAAAGCCAAAAGGGAAAACAACTTGGCACGGTTCAGGAGAATTTATGAAATACAATCGTTGGGGTAAAAACCCAAATGAAGATACTGTGTTTGCCGAGGAAGTTAGAAGGCATTATGCGGCTTGTGTAAGTTATGCCGATGCGCAGGTTGGTAAAATTATTTCAAAATTAAAAGAAACTGGAGCGGCTGAAAATACAATTGTTGTTTTGTGGGGAGATCACGGTTGGAATTTAGGTGATCACGCTATTTGGGGAAAACACAATTTGTTTGAAGAAGGTGTGCATTCTCCATTAATAATTTTATACCCAAATATTAAAAAGAAAGGAAAAAGCACAAAAGCAATTGTTGAAACGGTAGATATTTTTCCAACACTTTGCGATTTAACGGGACTTGATATTCCTAATTTTGCTGATGGGAAATCTTTAAAATCACAGCTTAAAAACCCAAAAAAGGGCGGTCACGTTGCATTTGGATATAGAAATGGAGTGCATACAATTAGAACTGATAAATATCGATTTACAGTGTATAAGAATGGTGAAATGGAATTATATAACCATAAAACAGATCCTTATGAAACTAAAAATATAGCTTTAGAAAATCCAGAAGAAATAGAGCGGCTAAAGTTGATGTTAAATGAAAAAATAAGTTCGGTAAAATAGTTATTCAACTACACCAAAATCATAAATAACAACTTCATTATATTTTTCTCCTGGTTTTAATAAGGTTGAAGGGAAATTTGAATGATTTGGACTGTCAGGCAAATGTTCAGTTTCTAAACAAAATGCAGAATGTTGTTCATATTTAAATCCGTATTTACCTTTAAAAGGTGCTATTGAGTTTCCTGAGTAAAATTGAACACCGGGTTGAGTTGTAGTAACGGTTAAAGTTCTCCCAGATGTTGGTTCAATTACTTTAATAACTTCTTCTAACTTTTTTTCAGGCTTGTTAAAAATATAGCAGTAGTGATATCCATTATGATTTAACTTGTGAATATTATCTCCAATTCTTGTCATTTTTGTTAAATCCCAATCAGTTCCTTTTACTGTTGAAATTTTTCCAGTAGGAACTATGTCTTCATCAATTTCGGTATAATTATCTGCTTTAATTTGAATTTTATGATTGTAAATGTTTTCTTTCATAGCAGTTAGGTTAAAATAACTGTGCTGTGTAAGATTTACATGGGTGCTTTTGTCGGTTGTAGCTTCAAATTGTACGTGAATAGCATTGTTTTTTGTTAAAGTGTAAGTAACATAAACATCTAAATTACCTGGAAACCCATTTGTTCCATCTTTTGAAAAATGATGAAATTTAATTCCTTTGCCAATTTTATTTTCAACGTATGTTCCATCCCAAAGCGTTCTGTCAAATTCATTGGCGCCATGTGAACAATGAACTTTGTCGTTTTGTTTTAATTGATATTTTACACCACCAATTTCAAACTGACCATTTCTAATTCTGTTTGCAAACCTACCAATAGTTGCTCCAAAGCACGGATTTTTATCTAAATATTGTTGTAAATTATCAAAACCTAAAACTACATCTTCAAAAACACCGTTTTTATCTGGTGCTAAAACAGACGTAATAATACCTCCATAATTGGTTAGTTTAACTGTCATTCCATTTTTATTTGTAAGTGTATATAAAAAAGCAGTTTCCCCATTAACAGTTCCCCATTCTTCTTTTTGAAAACCTGTTTTTTTGGTTGAACAACTTGTTAGGAATACTATACAAATTATATATAAAGTAATATTTTTTAAAATGAGGTAGAGGTTTTTACTAGTTGTTTTCATAGTGATGGTAAGTTTGGAAAGTATGAGGTTAGTGTTTTCAAAACATTTTCTTTTAAATGCTGTTGTAACCAAAGATAGTTACTTAATAATATTAGTCAAAATTATTAAATGCAATTAAGTATGAATGATTTAATCAAAAATGTGTTTTATAAATAAATCATTTGTGGTATAAAAAATTCCATATGGGGTTAACATTAATAACTCTTAATATTAAATTTACACCGCTAACAAAAAATGCGAACTTAGATTAAATTTATGAAGAGTTTATTAAAAGCAGTTATATTTTATTTGATTCCATTTTCTATAATGGCTCAAACGTTTAGTAGTGGGTTTGAAAATAATTTGAATATAGATTGGGATGCAGCAACTAGTGGAACTGGTCTTGCTAAATTTGAAATTAGTGAAGTGTCTAAATTTAAAGGTTCCAATGGTTTTCATATGAAATTCAGTCAAACTGGTCAGAAAGGAAATTTATGGACACCTAAAAATATTGACTGGAAAAAGGGTACATCATATACTATTTCATTTTATTATAAGGCAATTGTTAAAGGAACTAATACAGAACCAAATATTAAAATATTTTCAGGTGACGGAACTAAAATAGATCATATTAATTTTTCTTTATCTAGCGAAAGTTGGGTGAAATATGAAACTTCTTTCACCTCAAATATTGACGATACTAATGGAAATATGTTGTTTTCAATCCGTCCAAATGATGATGGTTCTGGAGAATTTTATTTTGATGATTTTTTAATTGAAGAAGTAATTCCAGAAACTGGATTTTTTGCTGATATAAAAAGTATTGATATTGCTTCAGATGAAACAATAAAATGGGTGCAGTTTGGTCCTGGAATGAGTGGGAATAATACTTGTTTTTATCCACATCCAACAGATGAAAATATTGTTTACACGAGTCCAAATATGGGGAATTCTTATAGATCCACGGATAAGGGATTTACATATGAAACAATTTTAAGTGAAGATGCACCTGCAAATACCACAGGACTTAGAGGAGCCGTTGAAATGTATTCAGTTGATTTTTCTAGACAAAATGCTAACTATGGTTTTATGACAGGTAAAAGAAAAGGAGATTTATTTGTTTCAGAAGATCGAGGAAAAACTTGGAATAGACAAATTTTAACACAAGGAATTATAGGTAATGCTTATTTGGCTTGTGTAGCTGTAAACCCACATGATGATAATATATGGTTTTTGGGCGCTGGTAGAATGCGAGATTATGGTAGGTTGTTATATCCACAATCTGCTCCAAAAGGAACTCATATTGACGCCAAAAGTCAAGGTAAAGTTTGGAGAAGTACAGATAAAGGTCAAAGTTGGACTTCAGTAAATTCAGGTATTAATTCAAATGCTGAATTTGAATCTATTTTAGTGGATCCAGTTGATGAAACAATTGTTTATGCCGGAACCAATTATGGGTTTTATAAAAGTACTGACGGTGGTTTAACTTGGACATTGAAATCAAATGGAATAGACCATGATATGATTCGTTCAATGGATATTCACCATAATAAAACTACAAATCTAGTTACAATATACGCTTTAAGTAATATAACCTGGAAAGCAAATGGAACAACAGTAGAGAATGAATCTGGAGGAATTTTTAAAAGTACCGATAAGGGTGAAACTTGGACAAATATCAGTGGTGATTTAGGAGTTGATTTAACAGTTTTTGTTAGAAATGAAAACATTGAAAAGGATTATTACCAATCAATATCTCATTATTTTGGATTATCATACGAAGCGGCAAAATCTACGTACCCAACACTTCCTTCAAAACTTACAACGCGTTTCAACATGATTACAGTTGATCCTAACGATGTGAATAATATTTATTTAGTAAATAATTATTCCAATGCTTCTGAAAATAATTTTAGACCAGGTCAAATATGGAGAACTACAAATGGCGGTGAAAAATGGTTTGTAACTCTAAGAAATGGTAAAAATTGGAATAACGGAAGTGAAGATGCGTATTGGGTTACAAAACGAAATAATCCAATGGGTACAAATATAACCATGAAATATAAAAGTGATTGGGTAAATAGAGATGATTACGAGCGTAAGGGATGTAACTTTGTTAAGTTTAACGCTGATGGTTCGGTTCTTTATACGCAAATGGCTAAAATTGGATTTGTTTCATATAATAAAGGAGATTCTTGGGTAGATATCGATGATGAAGCAACTGGAACTCATAATAGTTGGGTTGGTGCTGGAAATAGCAATGTTCCGGGTCATGGTTTTTATCAATCAGAATTAATAAAAAATAAGGTTTTTTGTTCTTCAGGAGAGAATAGTTTATGGATAACAAATGATGAAGGAGAAAATGTAAGGCCCAGCGCACAAGGAGCTGGGGTAATTGATATAACTGGAGGTGAACATTCTGTTAGTTCGGTTGTTGTTCATCCTACAGACCCAACAATTTGGTATGCTACTTTTTTTAGACAAGAAAAGAAAGGGCAAATTGTTAAATCTACAGATAGTGGAAAAACTTGGAATAGCATAGGTACACCAGTTCCTTCACCTTGGCCAGTTTTGGGTGGTGGAGATCAAGCTGTACATCAATTAAGTTTAATTATTGATAAAAACAATCCTAATAATATGTATTTTTGTGTTCCTCGATCAACTTTAAAATTAGAATGGGTTGGTGATAGCGTAACAGGTTATGGAATACACAAATCTACCGATGGTGGAGTTACTTGGACCGAACCGAATACTGGATTACCTTCGTCATTAGATGTAGCTCGTTTAGCATTTTCACCAAATCATGACGCTTTATATGCAGCAGTAATAAATAACGGAGGCGGATTATTCAAATCGGTTGATAAAGGTGAAACTTGGACTGAAGTTGAATCTACCAAAAATATTTCGGGTACTTCTGGAATTAATGATATTCATTTTGATAAAGATGGAAAAGCTTATATAACATCAGGTTTTAAAAATGAACCTGCGGATAGTGGTGGCTTATGGGTAAGTGATGATAATATGCAAACTTGGACAAAGAAATTTGATTATCCTTGGACCAATCGAGTAGAAGTTGCGAAATACGATACTAAAACTATTTTGGTGTCAACATTGCCTAATTCAAAAGTAAATTATAAAAATGCTGGGACTTTTTTATCTAAAGATGCAGGTGAAACTTGGATTAAAATAAATAAAGGAAATGGGCAATCAGATAGGGTTAATGATATTGCAATCAATTACACAGTTCCCGGAAAGTATTATGCTTCAACCAGAGGAAGTGGTTGGTATGTAGCAACTGATCCAAACCCTTATGATAAGGATGAAACCTTAGAAATACAGAATTTTAAAATTAAAAGTACAAGCGAAACGTGTAGCGATAGTGATAATGGAAGTATTTCGATAAGTACCAATCAAAGTTTAAATTACACGGCTACATTAACAGGCAATTCAACTAATGAATCAAGAACTTTTACAAATTCCGTTGATTTTGAAAATTTAGCATCAGGAAGTTATGGTGTTTGTATTACGGTTGAAGAAAAAGCAGATTATGAAACTTGTTTTGCAATTGAAATAAAAGAGCCAGATGAACTAAAGGTATCTTCAAAAATTGATGTGAATTCAAGTAAAGTGTCAATTTTTTTGAAAGGAGCTAACCAATACTTTGTCACATTAAATAATCAGACATTTACAACAAATAAATCAGAATTAATTTTAAACCTTAAAAATGGTTCTAATAGCCTTTATGTAAAAACAGATAAGGAATGCCAAGGAGAACATAAAGAAAACTTGAATATTTTGGGAGCAGGTATTTTTGTTTATCCGAATCCGGTTTCAAATATTCTTAACGTACATGGATTGTCTTCGGAAAACGAACTTAGAATATTTTCAATTGAAGGGAAATTGTTATTCAGCAGCAAAGGCAATTCAACTGAAACTATAAATGTATCATCCTTAAAGTCTGGATTGTATTTGTATTCAATAATAAATAACCTAGAAACTAAAACAGGAAAATTTATAAAATTATAATCATAAAAAATGAAGTTATTAAAAATAGGAATTTCCATTTTTACAATGCTGATATTATTTTCAGCAAATGCACAAAAAAATGAAAGCAAAAAACCAAATATTATTGTTGTTTTAGCAGACGATGTTGGAGTTGGAGATATTTCAAAATATAGAAGATTACACAGTCCAAAAATTATTGTTGAGACTCCAAATATTGATAAGTTGGCTGAAGGTGGTATGATGTTCACAAACGCACACGCACCTGCATCATTATGCGCAACTTCACGTTATTCAATAATGACAGGTAACTATAATTTTAGAAGTCCACTACCTTGGGGAGTTTGGTCTGGATATGCGCCAGGTGTTTTTACAAATGAAACCTTAACCTTGGGTAGATTAATGCAAAAAGCAGATTATAATACTGCTTTTATTGGAAAATGGCATTTAGGAACACGATTTAAAGATAAAACAAATCCGGAAAAATTATACGAATTAAAAAGAGGTAAAGCCTTAAATTTAAACGTTGATATTACAAGTATTGCTGATGGAGGTCCTATGCAAAATGGATTTGATTACAGTTTTACACTTCCTTCTGGAATTCAAAATGAACCATATTCAGCTTATGAAAATGATAAATGGTTTCCGTTGCACGAAAAATCTTTGATAGGTTTAATAGATGCTGCTTATTGCAATCGATTAGGTTTCGAGTTGGATAAAAAAGAAGGTTTGGGAGATTCTATGTGGAATCCTAGTGAAATTGGGCCGCTAATCGCTAACAAAGCAGTTAATTATATTAAGGGAAATGCTAATAAAAATAAGCCTTTCTTTATGTACTACTGTTCTCAAGCAGTGCATACACCGCATACAGCTCCTGAAGAATTAGATGGAATTAAAGTTAGAGGAACAACTCCTTCAAAACATTTGGATATGGTTAAAGAGCTTGATATTCAAATGAAAATGATGATTGATGAATTAAAAGCACAGGGTATTTATGAAAATACCGTGTTTATTTTTACTTCAGATAATGGTGGTTTACATACTGATGGAGACACTTGGAATGCAAGACACGAACCAAGTGATATTTATAGAGGATGTAAAAATGATCCTTATGAAGGTGGAAGTAGAGTTCCGTTTATAGTTTCTTGGCCAGGAAAAGTAAAGGCGGCAACTAAAGCAAATCAGCCAGTTTTAGGAACCGATATTTTAGCAACTATTGCTTCTATTTCTGGTGTGAATTTAGAAAGCAATCAAGCTTTAGATTCGTACAATTTAGTGCCTGTATTAGAACAACCTAAAAAAGCAAAAACACGACCATTTGTAATAATTCAAGGAGGTTCAGGAAAAGAAGGTATGATTGTAAAAGATGGATGGAAATTAATTATTCAATTCGAAAAAAAAGACAAAACAGATAAAACAAGAACACCAATAGCTTTATTCGATTTGAAAAATAATATTTGGGAACACGAAGAGTTAAACCAAATAAACAATTCAAAATATAAAAAGAAAGTTACTAGTTTACTAAAATTGTATAATGAAACTAGAGATAATGGTATTGCTACAAGAAAAAATATATAATTAAAACAAACAAGAATTAAGAACAAACAAAATGAGAAAAGTACTTTACGTAATGAGTTTTTTAATGCTAACATTTGTTGGTGTAAACAAAACTCAAGCACAAGACATTAAGTTTAATGATGATTGGCGCTTTTTTAATGCTGAAGCCGAAGGAGCTGAAAAAAATAGCTTTGACGATTCAAAATGGAGAAACCTAAATTTACCACACGATTGGGCAATTGAAGGTCCTTTTAGCGAAGAATACAATGCACGTTGTGGAGGTTTACCATTTCACGGAACAGGTTGGTACCGAAAAGATTTTAAAATGGAAGCTTCAGCAAAAGGAAAAATTGTAAGAATGGAGTTTGAAGGAGCAATGTATGATGCGCACGTTTGGGTAAATGGAGAATTTGTAGGGAATAGACCTTACGGTTATATTGGTTTTGAATTCGATATTAGTAACTATTTAAAATACGATGGTTCAGATAATGTAGTGGCTGTGCGTTTACGTCCACAAGATTTATCTTCTCGTTGGTATCCAGGAGCAGGATTATACCGTTCAGTTTGGTTAAAAATAGACAATCCAGTGCACGTTGAACAATGGGGAGCTTATATAACTACGCCAACTGTTTCAGAAAAATTAGGAGTTGTTCAAAATGAAACAACTATTGTAAATACAAGTAATAAAAACGCTAAAGTTGTGGTGAAGCAAGAGTATTTTTCACCTGATGGAAAATTAGCAGCATCAATTGAAGATGAAATTACAGTAAAAGCAAATTCAAAAGAAGTTTCAGGAACATACGTTGATGTCAAGAATCCTAAAATATGGGATACTGAAAATCCAAATATTTACAAAGCGGTTACTACTGTTTCTAAAAATGGAATAGTAATTGACACATATAATTCAACTTTTGGGTTTAGATCAATTTCTTTCACTACAGAAGGGTTTTTCTTAAACGGAAAGAAAATTAGATTTAACGGAGTTTGCTTACATCACGACAACGGAGCGTTAGGTTCAGCTGTTTATAGAAGAGCAGACGAACGTAAATTACAAATTATGAAAAGTATGGGTGTAAATGCAATCCGTACAAGTCATAATCCGCCTTCTAGAGAGTTTTTAGAATTATGTGATGAGCTTGGTTTACTAGTTTTAGATGAAGCTTTTGATACTTGGGCTGAAGAAAAAGTTCCAAATGGTTATAATGTATTTTTTAAAGAATGGGCCGAGCGTGATATTAAAGATATGGTGAAAAGAGATAGAAATCACCCATCAATTATTATGTGGAGTACAGGAAATGAAATTCACGAACAACACGATAAAAAGAACGGATGGAAAGTTGCAAGAATGCTTCATAATTACTGTAAAGAAATTGATCCAACGCGCCCTACAACGTTAGGGATGAACAATTTTGAAGCGCCTTATAAAATGAATTTTGCTGCACAATCTGATATTGCAGGAATTAATTATAAGCCAACAAAATATGGTTATATTCACGAAACTTACCCGCAATTAGCATTGTATGGTTCAGAAACTTCAAGTTGTACAAGTAGTAGAGGAGTATATCATTTACCAATAGAAAAATACACCACACACGAATCTTTACACGTAACTAGTTACGATTTAATTGGTCCACCATGGGCATATCCACCAGATGTAGAATTCCATTTTCAAGAACAAAATCCAAACATTATGGGTGAGTTTATTTGGACTGGATTTGATTATTTAGGTGAGCCAACACCTTATGGAGGTAAAGACAATTCAACAAACGGATATTGGAATGGTCACTGGCCTTCTAAAAGTTCATATTTTGGAGCTGTAGATTTATGTGGTTTCCCAAAAGATAGATTTTATTTATACCAAAGTCAGTGGACTTCAAAGCCTATGATTCACCTATTACCACATTGGAATTGGAAAGGAATGGAAGGACAAGATATTCCGGTTTATTGTTATACAAATTGTGATGAAGCAGAACTTTTTGTGAACGGAAAATCAATGGGGAAAAAAGTTAAAGGAAAAGATTTAACAGAGTTAATTGTTAAGTTTACGAGATATGAAGGTGACTCATTTCAATCAAAATACCGTTTATCTTGGAATGTTCCTTACCAAGCCGGAAACATAAAAGTAGTTGGGTATAAAGACGGAAAACAAGTATTAGAAAAGCAAATTAATACAGCCGGTAAACCTGCAAAAGTTAGCTTAAAAGTTGATAGAAGAGAAATTAATGCAGATGGTGAAGATTTAGCTTATGTAACCGTTAGAATTGAAGATAAAAACGGAAATTTATGTCCAAATGCAACAAACTTGGTAAACTTTTCTGTAAAAGGTGCAGGAGAATTGGTTGGAGTTGATAACGGAAATCAAATTAGTTTAGAGTCTTTTCAAGCAAATCACAGAAAAGCATTTAGCGGAATGTGTTTAGCAATTTTAAAGTCTTCAAAAACATCAGGAAAAATAATTTTAACAGCTAAATCTAAACGATTAAAAAGTGCTGTAGTTGTTGTAGAAACTAAATAAAAATTTAAAAAGTGCCCAGTTTTATATTTAAGATTGGGCTTTTTTTATTGAGCCATTTCGGTTAAAATAATTTTAAGATGATAAAAAATTGCATATTACTTTTAATAGCTTGTTTAACCTTATTTTCTTGTGGAGTTAAAACAACTTCAGAAATAAAAGATTATAAAAATTTAGGCTTTACACCAATTTCACCAGAAACGGTTGCAAGTTTTCAAAATAATAAGATAACAAAACAAGTATTGGTGGAGCCAGATAACTTTGTTTGGGGATTGAGTGTGGTTAAATGGGAAGGAGAATATCACGCATATTATTCTCGTTGGAATAAAAAATATGAACATAAAGGTTGGATGACAAATTGTGAAATTGCACACGCTGTTTCAGATACTCCTGAAGGACCTTTTGAATTTGTAAACGTGGTTTTAAAAGATCAAAAAACAACAGGTTGGGATTTAAACAATTCTCACAATCCGTATGCAACAATTGCTGAAGGAAAAATATGTTTGTATTACATAGCAAATGATATTAAATCCTTACTTGAGAAAGATAAAATTGAGTATCCAAACGAAGATTGGTTTAATGAAAACAGAAAACCTTTACGTGATAGTCAACGAATTGGTGTTGCAATAGCAGATAATCCTTCAGGGCCATTTGTGCGTTCAGAAAAAGTGGTAGTGGAACCGGATAATGTGAAATTTAAAAAGATAGCAGTAAATCCAGCGGTAATTCACAAAGATGGTAAATACTTAATGATTATGAAAGGTGATGATTTAAAGCACGAAAAACCTTTTAGAATTCAATTGGTAGGTAGTTCTAAAAATGCTGAAGGGCCTTTTGATTTCATAGAAAAACCTGTGTACGCAGAGGCTCAAACAGAAGATGCTTGTATGTGGTTTGATCAAGTGATGAATAAGTATTATATGGTTTGTCACGTAATGGGTAAAAAAGATTTGGCTTTGTTTAGTTCAGAAAATGGATTTGATTGGCAACAAGATGAAAGAAGTGTTTTTATGAAGAAAGAATTTGTACTTTCGGATGGAACATTATGGAAGCCAAAACGAGTTGAGCGTCCGTTTGTTTTAACCAATGAAAAAGGACAGCCAACAATGATATATGTGGCGGTTTACGATAATAATGTAAACGGAAATATTGCCATTCCAATTGAATATAATAACATTGAAAAATAAAAATAATGAAAAAATTAATCACACTTCTAACTCTAGTTTTTGCCTTATTTGTATCGTGCAATACAGATAAAAAAGTTGAGAAGAAAGCATCTGAACCAGAAAAGAAAAACATTCTATTTATTCTTGCAGATGATTATGGTTATAATGATATGAGTTTTAGAAACGATAGTTTTTATGAAACTCCAAACATTGATGCTATTGCAAAAAGCGGAACAGTTTTTAATAATGGTTATGCAAATTGTCAAGTTTGCTCTCCTTCAAGAGCAAGTATTATGAATGGTAAATTTCCTGCACGCCATGGAATTACGGATTGGATTGGAGCTCGTGAAGGTGAAAAATGGAGAGAGAAAAAGAGATTTTCAAAGTTAATGCCAGCGAGCTATAAGCACAATTTGGCGCATAAAGATGTTACGTTACCGGAAGCTTTAAAAGAAGAAGGTTATGCTACCTTTTTTGCAGGGAAATGGCATTTAGGTGAGAAAGGTTCGTGGCCTGAAGATCACGGTTTCGATGTAAATAAAGGAGGCTGGGATGCAGGCGGACCACGTGGAGGTTATTATTCGCCATACAGCAATCCAAATTTAAAAGATGGAGAAGATGGTGAGAGTTTAAGTATGCGTTTGGCTAAAGAAACAGTAGATTTTATGAAAGCTAATAAAGACGAAAAGTTCTTTGCTTATTTGTCGTTTTATGCTGTTCACGGTCCAATTCAAACTTCAAAAGAAAAATGGGAAAAATACCGAAAGAAAGCAGAAAAGAATGGTATTGCTGAAAGCTCTTTTAAAATGAAGAAATTCTTTCCAATGAGAGAAACTCAAGACAATCCGGTATATGCGGGCTTGGTTGAAACAATGGATGATGCAGTTGGAGTTGTGCTTAAAGGATTAAAAGATTTAGGATTAGATAAAAATACCATTGTTGTGTTTACTTCAGATAATGGAGGTGTTTCAGCAGGTGATGCCTATTCTACTTCAAACTTGCCTTTAAGAGGTGGTAAAGGTTACCAATATGAAGGAGGAATTAGAGAACCATATTTTATAAAAGTTCCTTGGTTGAAAAATAGAATAAAAGAAAGCAATACACCAGTTTCTGGAGCAGATTTTTATCCAACATTGTTAGATTTGGTTGGAGCTAAATTAAAGCCTGAAGAGCATTTAGATGGTGTAAGTTTATTACCGCTTTTAAAAGGAGAAACTATTAATGAGCGTCCACTTATTTGGCATTATCCACATTATGGAAATCAAGGAGGAGAGCCTTCTTCAATTATTAGAAAAGGTGATTGGAAGTTGATTCATTATTACGAGGATGGTAGAAATGAACTATTCAATTTGAAAAGTGATTTAAGTGAAATGAATGAAGTTTCAGAAGAGAATTCAGAATTAGTAGCTTCATTAAAATCAGAATTGTTCGAATATTTAAAAGAAGTAGGAGCAAATTTCCCTGAAAAAGATCCATTATATAGTGCAGAGCTAGAAGCCAAACATTTAAATAAAATGGCTACTAAAAAACTGCAAAGTTTAGAAAAACAACGTAAAGCATATTTATCACCAGATTTTGATCCTAAAAATAATTGGTGGGGAAGTTTTCAAACTAAAGATTAGAAGTTAAAATATAGTATAGATATGAAAAATAAAATAGCAATAGTTTTAAGTCTTGTTGTAATTACATTGTTTTCTTGTGAAAAACAAACAGAATGGAATGTAAAAGATTATGGAGCATTAGATGACAATAAAACAATAAATACAAAAGCCATTCAAAAAGCAATTGATGAATGCAACAAAGCGGGCGGAGGAACTGTAACTTTAGATGGAGGAACTTTTGTTTCGGGAACTTTATTGTTAAAAAGTAATGTTACTTTAAATATTACTGAAAATACTACTCTATTAGGAAGTATTAACCCGAATGATTATCCCGTTGTTGACCCTTTTATTGATGCGACTGGTCAGTTTAGAGGTCAGTGTTTTATTGGAGCTGTAGATGTGGAGAATGTAGCAATTACAGGTAAGGGAACAATTGACGGACAAGGAGAAATGTTTACGCCTAAAAAAGTTAAGGAAACCATTAAAAAGCTAGGACTTACAATTGTAAAACCAGATTTTTCAGATTTAATTTCAAAGGATAGTAAATATGTAAATAATAATATTCGTTATTCAAATCGTCCTTTTTTAGTACGTATGGTACGTTCTAAAAATGTGCAATTAAAAGATATTCATTTAACACGTCCTGCTGCTTGGACACTTCATTTTTATCAATGTGATGGTTTTGAGGTAGACGGAATAGATATTTACAGTCACGCAAACAAAAATAATGATGCTATAGATATAGATTCAAGTATCAATGGAGTTATAAAAAATTGCACCATCGATTCAGGTGATGATGCTATTTGTTTTAAAGGTACCAGTCCAAAACCTTCTCAAAATGTTTTAGTCAAAGATTGTAAGTTGAAAAGTCATTGGGGAGCTATAAAGTTTGGAACAGAATCTATGGGAGATTTTAAAGATATTACCATTAAAGATTGTTTTATTCACGATACAAGAGGTGGAGGAATTAAAATGTTAAGTGTTGATGGAGCTAATATTGATAATGTATTAATTGAAGACATTACAATGGAGAATGTCGAAATGCCAATTTTTGTTCGTTTAGGTGAAAGAGGCTTAACTTACAGAGGTGCTGAGAAAAAATCGGTTGGAAGTATCAATAATGTTGTAATAAGAAATATAAAAGCTAAAGTTTCAGACTTGTCTGAATTAAGATTAACTCCAACATCAGGTTTCTTTTTTACAGGAACTCCTAATCATAAAATTGGAAGCATAAAATTTGAAAACATAGAGGTAAGTTTGCCCGGTGGAGGAACTGAAGAAGATGCAAAAATTGAAGTGCCAGAAAATGAAACAGAATACCCTGAATTTACAAAATTAGGAGCTACACCAGCTTATGGTGTTTACGCAAGACATATTGAAAACCTTGAAACTAAAAACATTAAGTTTACGCTAAGAAGTGAAGACAAGCGTAAAGAAATTGTATTGGTTGATGTAAATGAATAAAATTAACTTTTAAAGAATTATAAAATGGCAGTAAGTTTAAAAACCTACTGCCATTTCTAGTTTTATATCAGTATTAGTTCGGTGTTGTCCTTTTACTTTAAAAAGTGCTGTAAAATATTTTTTATTGTTTAAATAAGTCTTTATAAAACTTTGAATACTATCCTTATTGGTGAAATATTCTGCTGTAGCACTAACGCCAATATCGTGTTCAGAGAAAAAAACAAAATGTTCGGTGTTATCTATACCTTGGTATTTTGATACAATGGCATATTCTTCATCTACTTCTCCAATATTAAAATGTATAATGGTATCCTTTATTTTTGGATGATTCGATAGAGTCAATTCATTTCTCGAAACTTTAAAATATGGATTTGATTCGTTGAAAAAGTGAGTGAATTGGTTTCCGTTTTTTATTGGACCAGCGTAAATTGCATTTCCTTCTTTTATTTCTGAAATTGAAGTTAATGTTGAAAATCTGATATCAAAATCCTTATTGTAATGTTGAAAAAAACGTTCAAATTGTTGTGTGGCCAATGAAGCCATTCTTGTAGTATATGTGTAGTTTGCAGGTTTTAGAGCGTTTTTTAAATCTGGGTTTACTTCGAGAAGATCATAAAATTCGTTCACGTTGTTCAACTCAAAATCACGTGTCCAACCTATTCCTCCAGTAACTGTTTTTCCCATAGCGCCAAAATGGTCTCCAATAATTAAATTAGTTGGTTTTTTTGTAGTGATAAACGATTTCCAAATTCTTGGAGGCTTAGGAGTAGAATTTGTAATAATAAGCGCTAATATTGCCATTACTAAGGCTGCATATGGAATGGCTTTTGACCAACTGAAGTGTTTTGTAAATTGACTTTTAAGCTGTTTTCTGAAAAAACGAATCTGATACTGCCCTTTATCAATTGTCAGTTGCCAAATATCATCTTTACCTTCGTTTTCGTAATAGCTAGTAATTTTCTTTCTTAAATTGTAAACATTAACTCTAACTCGTGGGTTATTCCTATCGCTTACTTCTTTGCTTCCAAAAAAATCAATTTCAATAACACTTTCTTTTAAAGGAGTTTTTTTTAATGTAGCATCTAATAAGTATTGTAAAAGGGCATTACTTGTTGGGGCATTTTTAAATGTTTTACTATTTCTTATTTTAGTTGTAATCTCTTGTTTTTGTTCATCTGAAAGTCTCATTTTCTGATAATTAGTTTAGTGCTTTAACCGTTATAGCTACCGTTAAAGTTGCGTTAAAGTTACTAAAACGATTCTTTATAAATACATTTGAGATAAGATTTTTAATATAGGTTAATTCAGACGTTAAAAATCGACATTAGTTATTCAAATTAAATAACATTTTATGAAACCTTTTTTAGATAGTGAATTTATTCTTGAAACAAGAACAGCAAGTGAGCTTTTTCACAAGAGTGCAGAACATATGCCAATTATAGATTACCATTGTCATTTGAGTCCAAAACAAATTGCCGAAAACAAAAACTTTAAAAATATAACAGAAATTTGGTTGTATGGTGATCATTATAAATGGAGAGCTATGCGAACAAATGGTGTAGATGAAAGATTTTGTACTGGTGATGCTTCAGATTGGGAAAAATTTGAAAAATGGGCACAAACAGTTCCATTTACATTGAGAAATCCATTGTATCACTGGACACATATGGAACTGAAAAATTATTTTGGTTTCGATGGAATTTTGAATGGTGAAACTGCAAAAGAAGTTTGGGACTTAGCCAATGAAAAGTTGCAGTTAGAAGCATTTAAACCACAAGGGTTAATGAAAATGATGAATGTTGAAGTAGTTTGCACAACTGATGACCCTATCGATTCTTTAGAATATCATATCCAAATTGCAAAAAGCGATTGTGAAATTAAGGTATTGCCAACTTGGAGGCCGGATAAAGCAATGGCTGTTGAAGATGCAGAAAGTTTTAATGATTATATGGTGAAATTATCTGAGGTTTCGGGTGTTTATATCAATTGTTATGAAGATTTATTAAGCGCCTTAAATACTCGTCACGATTTCTTTAATGAAATAGGTTGTAAATTATCAGATCACGGAATTGAAGTTTTTTATGCTGAAGATTATACAGAAGCCGAAATTAGAACAATCTTCTTTAAAATTAGATCTGGGATTGAATTAGGTTCAATTGAAATAGCGAAATTTAAATCTGCAATGCTCTATGAATTAGGAGTAATGGATCATAAAAAAGGTTGGGTTCAGCAATTTCATTATGGTGCAATTAGAGATAATAATAGTAGATTATTGTCAAAGTTAGGTCCCGATACTGGATTTGATTCCATTCACGATTTAAATAGTGCGGCTGCTATGTCTAAATATTTAAATTTATTAGATAGTGAAGATAAATTGACTAAAACAATTATTTATAATTTAAATCCTTCACAAAATGAGGTTGTTGCCACAATGATTGGGAATTTTCAAGATGGTACAGTTCCCGGTAAAATTCAATTTGGTTCAGGTTGGTGGTTTTTAGATCAAAAAACGGGAATGGAAGCTCAAATGAATACATTGTCTAGCCTTGGTTTGTTAAGTCGGTTTGTTGGAATGCTAACAGATTCTAGAAGCTTTATGTCATATCCACGTCACGAATATTTTAGACGTATTTTATGCAATTTATTAGGTAATGATGTTGAAAATGGATTGTTACCTAATGATATGAAATTGTTGGGAAGTATGGTGGAGGATATTTGCTATAACAACGCAAAAAATTATTTCAAATTTTAAATGTCGAAGTATGAAAGTTTTAAAAATAGTTCTGCTAATGCTAGTTGTATTTTCAACTCAGTTAGGAAATGCACAAGGTAAACACGAAACCCAAATTCAATATTTATCTGGTACAGATAAAGACAACCTTGTTGAATGGGATTTTTATTGTTCGGAAGGACGAAAAAGCGGTGAATGGACAAAAATTGGAGTACCATCTTGTTGGGAACAGCAAGGTTTTGGAAACTACAATTATGGAAGTGATGATGAGAAGAATAGAGCCAAAGAGTTTGGTTTGTATAAGCATACTTTTAATGTGCCAAACAACTGGAAAAACAAAGATGTAAAACTTGTTTTTGAAGGTGTAATGACGGATGCCGAAGTGAAAATTAATGGAAAATTGGCCGGAGAAATTCATCAAGGTTCTTTTTATGAATTTAATTATACCATTTCAAAATTATTGAAATATGGTAAAGACAATGTATTAGAGGTTAAAGTAAACAAGGTTTCAGCAAACGAATCTATCAACCACGCAGAGCGTGTTGCAGATTTTTGGATTTTTGGAGGAATTTATCGTCCAGTTTATTTAACCATTTCACCTAAAGACAATATTGATAGAGTTGCAATTGATGCAAAAGCAGATGGAAACATTATTGCAGATGTTTTTATAGATTCAAAAAAAGCTGATAACGTTGAATTGTCTTTATTCGATTTAAAAGGAAAGAAACTTCAAGATATTACAGTAGAAAATATTCAAAAAGAAATTGGAAAGTTTAAAGTTTCAGGAAAAGCAAACAATGTAAAATCTTGGAATCCAGAACAGCCAAATTTATATGTGTTACAATTTGATTTGTTGGATAAAAAAGGAAATGTTTTACATACAGTGAATAAACGTGTTGGGTTTAGAACCGTTGAAATTTTAGAAGGTGATGGAATTTATGTAAACGGTGAGCGAATTAAATTTAAAGGTGTAAACCGTCATTCTTTTCATCCAAAATCTGGACGAACAACATCAAAAGCATTTAGTATTGAGCACGCAAGAATGATGAAAGATATGAATATGAATGCGGTTCGTATGGCTCATTATCCGCCAGACACTCATTTTTTAGAAGTATGTGATTCTATTGGATTATTTGTTATTGATGAAATTTGCACCTGGCACAATCCAATGCTAGAAACTAAAGTTGCTCGTAAAATTGTAAAAGAAACGGTAGTTCGTGATGTAAATCATCCATCAATTTTATTGTGGGCAAATGGAAATGAGCAAGGTTGGAATCCAGAAGTTGATGATGATTACGCAAAATGGGATATTCAAAACAGAGAAGTAATTCACCCTTGGAGTATTTACAAAAAAACAAATACACTTCATTATGGCCATTATCACTCGTTAATTAATGATGCTTATACAAAAGATAAAATTTTATTTCCAACAGAATTTTTACACGGTTTATACGATGGTGGTCACGGTGCAGGACTAGATGATTATTGGAATGTAATGTGGAATTTACCATTAAGTGCTGGAGGTTTTCTTTGGGATTTTGCAGATGAAGGTATTGAGCGAACTGACCGAAATAATGAGATTGATTTACAAGGAAATAAAGCTCCTGATGGTATAGTTGGACCTTATGGAGAAAAAGAAGGAAGTTATTTTACTATTAAAGAAATTTGGTCGCCAATCTATATTGAAAATCGTTTTATTAGAAATGATTTTAATGGAGTTTTTAGAGTTGAAAACCGTTACCATTACACCAATTTAGAAGAATGTACAATGACAGCTAAATGGGTAAAGTTTGAAGCTCCAAACGAGGGATTGAAAACAACCATTTTAGCTGAAAATAAAGTGAAACTTCCAAGTTTAAAACCTTCAGAAAAGGGAATTTTTAATATTGAAAAACCTCAAAATTGGCAGTCAGCTGATGCGTTGCATTTAACAGCAATCGATGCTCACGGAATGGAAATTTTCACGTGGACTTACCCAGTAGCTTCACCAAAAGAAGTAAGTAACTCAAAAATTGATTATTCAACAAAAGGAAGTGTTAAAACTGAAACAACAAACAAAACTATTAAAGTTGAGGCAAATGGAATTATGTATTCATTTTCAGAAGAGAACGGTTTACTTCAAGAAGTGAAAAAAGGGAACAAAATAATTCCATTAAATAATGGTCCAATTATTTTAAATCAGAAGGATAAAATCATTGATGTGAGTGTAAAAGAACTTGAAGGTAAAACCGAAATTCAAGTAACTTTTGAAGAGAAAAAATGGATGCCAGCTTGGTCAACAATTAAAGAAAAGCGTTCAGATATTATCAAATGGACCGTTCATTCTAACGGATTATTAGATTTAAAAGTTGAGTTTAAAGGATTAAGAAATTTAAAGGGGTTTAGAGGAATAACGTTTTCTTTTCCAGAAGAAGAAGTTGCAGGTATGAAATGGTTGGGTGATGGCCCATACAGAGTGTGGAGAAATAGAATGAAAGGAACAAAATTCCAAGTTTGGGAAAACGATTATAACAACACCGTAACAGGAGAATCTGGTTTTGTGTACCCAGAATTTAAAGGGTTCTTTTCAAGTTTATATTGGTCAAAAGTAAAAGGAAATAACAATAACGGATTTACAGTGTATTGCAAAACGCCACACACGTATTTGCGAATGCTCACTCCGCAAGAACCAAAAGAGAATAAAAAAGGAAAAACACATCCTGAATTTCCAAAAGGAGATATTTCATTTGTAATGAATATTCCTGGAATTGGTACAAAATTTCAGTTCCCAGAAAGTACAGGTCCACAAGGAAATAGTGAACACTATTTTGGAAATGATGACAAGCCTATAATTCTTGATTTAACATTTGAATTTTAATTGATAAAAAATGAAATACTATAAAATATATACACTTCTAATAGTTGCTTTTCTATTCAGTAATTCAGAAGTTGTTTTGGCCCAAAATTTAATTGAAACTCAATATTTGTCTGGTACAGATAAAGACAATTTGGTTGAATGGGATTTTTATTGTTCAGATGGAATGAACAGTAAAGAATGGGCTAAAATTGGAGTGCCTTCTTGTTGGGAATTGCAAGGTTTTGGAAACTACAATTACGGACGTGATTATAAAATTCCAAAAGAGTATCACGATGAATACGGTTTATATAAACACAAATTTATAGTGCCAAAAGCGTGGAAAAATAGAGAAGTGAAAATTGTTTTTGAAGGTGTTATGACGGATGCTGAAGTAAAAATTAATGGAAAATTAGCCGGAGAAATTCATCAAGGAGCTTTTTATGAATTCAAATATTCCATTACAAAATTATTAAAATATGGAGCAGAGAATTTAGTAGAAGTGAAGGTGAATAAAATGTCTTCAAACAAATCTATTAATAGTGCTGAACGTAATACAGATTTCTGGATTTTTGGTGGAATTTATCGCCCAGTGTATTTACAAGCATTTCCAAAAGAACACATTGAGCGTGTTGCTGTTGATGCAAAAGCAAATGGAACAATTAAGGCAGAACTGTTTACAAAATCTAAAAAAGCTTTACAAACTAAAATTGTTTTAGCGAATGCTAAAGGAGAGAAAATAAATGATTTAAATGTAGAGCAATTGGCTAAAGAAAATGGAAAATGGACGGTTTCAACCAAAGCTTCAGATATAAAATCTTGGAATCCTGAGAAACCAGTGATGTATCAATTACATTTTAGTTTAATGGATAAAAATGGAAAAAATCTTCATACTTATATCCAAAAAATAGGATTTAGAACTGTTGAAGTTAGAGAAGGAGATGGAATTTATGTAAACAACCAACGTATTAAGTTTAAAGGTGTAAATCGTCATTCGTTTCATCCAGAATCAGGGAGAACAACTTCAAAAGCATTGAGTATTGAGCATATTAAAATGATGAAGGATATGAATATGAATGCCGTACGTATGTCGCATTATCCGCCAGATGTTCACTTTTTAGAGGCTTGTGATTCTTTAGGATTATTTGTACTTGATGAGCTTTGTACTTGGCACACACCGTATTTAGATACCAAAGTTGGAAAAAAACTGGTTAAAGAAACGGTAGTTAGAGATGTCAATCATCCATCAATTGTACTTTGGGATAATGGAAATGAAAGTGGATGGAATACTGAATTGGATGATGAATTTTCTAAATGGGATATTCAAAATAGAGAGGTAATTCATCCGTGGGGAATTTTCAAAAAAACAAATACATTCCACTATTTACCATATCACGGACTGGCTTATGATGGCTATGTAAAAGATAAAATATCATTTCCTACCGAATTTTTACACGGATTGTATGATGGTGGTCACGGAGCTGGATTAGATGAATATTGGAAAATAATGTGGGATTTACCATTATCAGCAGGAGGGTTTTTATGGGATTTTGCAGATGAAGCAGTTGTTAGAACAGATAAAAATAGAGCTTTAGATGCCGATGGAAATCACGCACCTGACGGTATTGTTGGTCCTTACGGAGAAAAAGAAGGAAGTTACTTTACTATTAAAGAAGTTTGGTCTCCAATTTATATTGAAGATCGTTATATAAGAGAAAGTTTTAACGGTGAATTTAGGGTTGAAAATCGCTATCACTACACAAATTTGAATGCTTGCACTATAAAAGCGAAATGGGTGAAGTTTGATGGCCCAAAAGGTTCAACAGAAGAGCAAATAATTTCAGAAAGTAATGTAAATCTACCTTCAGTAAAACCAGAACAAAAAGGAATTTTTAAAGTTGATTTACCTCAAAATTGGACTTCAGCTGATGCATTGTATTTAACAGCTACAGATCAACACGGAATGGAAATTTTTACGTGGTCGTATCCTGTTAAACTTCCAAAAAACTATAATAAAAATAAAATCAGTTATTCTGGAAATGGGAAAATAATAACCAAAACTGGCGATTCTAAAATTGAAATTACAGTAAAAGAATTAGACTTAACATTTTCTGCTAAAACAGGTTTAATTGAAAAGGTTGTTAAAAACGGAGTATTGATTCCATTATCAAATGGACCAATTATTTTAGATAGTAAAAACAAAATAGATACTGTTTACGTAAATTCTTCTGAAGAAAAAGTAGAAGTAATAGCCTTGTTTGAAGCCAAGAAAAAATACTATGATTGGAAAGATAATAACGAAATGACAAGAGAATCTATTAAATGGACAATTCATTCAAACGGTATTGTAGATTTAAATGTTGAAATAAAAAGTACACGTAAAACAAAAGGCTTTAAAGGAATTACATTTTCATTTCCAGAGAAAGAAGTTGCAGGTATGAAATGGTTAGGTGACGGACCGTACAGAGTTTGGCGAAATAGAATGAAAGGAACTCAATTAAAAGTTTGGGAAAGCGATTATAACAATACAATAACAGGAGAATCTGGTTATGTGTATCCAGAATTTAAAGGTTATTTCTCAAGTTTATATTGGATGCAATTACGTGGCAATAATAACAATGGTTTTAATGTATATAACCATAATGCACATACTTTTTTACGTATGCTTACTCCAGATAAACCTTTTGAAGCATTGCGAGGTTCAGATGATACAAAATGGCCTAGTGGAGATATTTCTTTTGTGAAAAATATTTCACCTATTGGATCTAAATTTAAAGAAATTGGAGAAATGGGACCTACAAGTAACGAAGAAATGATTTTTGGTAACGATGATGAGCCAATTAAAATAGATTTAACCTTTGAATTTTAAGCAGTATTATGAAAAAACTAATTTACATTATTGTAGCAAGTTTAGTTATGTACTCTTGCGAGCAAAAACAAGCTACGGAACAAAATAAAACTAAAGAGGTTTCTTCAACTGAAGAATTTCCGTTTTTTATTCCTTCAGAAAAACCAAATAGGCCTTTAAGTAAAGCAGTAAAAAGAAATTATGATGCTTATGAACATATTCGTCCTGAAGCTTCGGAATTATACACGCAATTTAAATACACAAAGTTAAAAGGGTTTGATTATAATGATGGTGATGGAACAATTACCCGTAGAGATCCATCAAAAGTGATTTTTGAAAACGGAAAATATTACGTTTGGTATACACATAGAAAATCTCCAGTTAAGCCAGTTGGAATGTCAAGAGCAAAAGAAGCAACAGATGTAATTCCATCTGCAGATTGGGATTTGTCTGATATTTTTTATGCAACTTCAGAAGATGGTTTTACGTGGGAAGAACAAGGCGTTGCCGTTCCTCGTCCACCAAAACCACAACCAGGTTGGCGTTCAGTTACTACAACCGATATTTTAAAGTTTAAAGGAAAATACTATTTATACTTTCAGGCTTTTATGGAAGCAAGTGGATTACGTGGTGATTTTTGTCCAGTTTCTGTAGCTTGGGCTGATTCTCCAGATGGTCCGTGGCATCATACCGGAAAAATAGTAATTCCAAACGGACCAGAAGGTTCTTGGGATCAATACTCAATTCACGATCCGTATCCATTAGTGCACGATGGAAGAATTTATTTGTATTACAAAGGAGATTTCGATAAACGCCCTGAATTTAAACCTTCAAAAATAAGAATGCAAGGTTTAGCTATTGCTGAAGATCCTTTGGGTCCATTTACCAAGCATCCATTAAACCCAGTAATTAATTCTGGACACGAAACAACATTATTTCCTTTTAAAGAAGGTGTTGCCGCAATTGTTCAACGCGATGGACAAGAGCATAATACCATTCAATACGCTAAAGACTGGGTGAATTTTGATATAGCCTCAATTACGGAAATGTTACCTGTAGCTGCTGGCCCATTTGTTCCAGATGCATTTACAAATACAAAAGATGGTAGAGGAATTACTTGGGGAATTTCACACGTAATTAACGCAGGTGGAAATTGGAGACATACTATTTTGGTGCGTTTTGATTGTGATTTAAGTCAAGATGTAGATGATCAAAAAATGAAAGATCATTATATGAATTACAGACCAGAATTTTTGTACAAACACGGATTAAATGCGAAGCAAAAGGCACGTATAAAAAAGCAAACAGACGAACTTAAAAAACAATAATAATGAGGTTAATTTCAAAAATTCGATTTGTATTTGGGTTATTTCTGTTGATGAGTATTTCGTTAATAGCTCAAGAGAAGAAATCGCCAAAAAGAATAGTCCACGATTTAAGTGGATTCCATTGGAAAGTACAAGGAACATTACCTGGTAGAGGTTTAGAAGAAAAATTTCCTGAAATTAGTTACGATCATATGGGAGATGCTTTGAACTGGGCACCAGCTCACGTTCCAGGAGATGTGTTTACAGATTTATGGAGAGTTGGTCGTATTGAAGATCCTCATTTTGGAAGAAATAGTGTTAAAGCTAAATGGGTAAACGAATATGAGTGGTGGTATTTGAACATTTTCAATGTGCCGGAGGAAATGAAAGGTAAAACCATTGAATTGACTTTTGATGGAGTTGATTATGCTTGTGATGTTTTTGTAAATGGAAAAATGTTGGGTACGCACGAAGGAATGTTTACTTCGTTTTCTTACGATATTACAGATTTAGTAAGTTTTGAATACAAGCGTAGAGGAAGAAATACATTGGCAGTTCGTTTGCATCCAGCACCAAGGCGTTACAGTCAGGTAGCAGGAAGAAAACCTGCTTGGCACGGAGACTATTGGGTTGATGTGGTGCCAACAGGAATTTGGAAACCAGTTCGATTAGAGGCTTTTGATGCTGCAAAAGTGAAAGATATTTACGTAAAATCTAAACTAGGAAAGAAGAATGATGCAACTTTAGATATTCAGGTTGAAGTTGATAATACTACAAGCATTGCGACATCTGTTGATATTGAAATTGAAGTTCAAGGAGAAAATTTCAAATCAAAAACGTATACAAAAACAATTCAAAAAACTTTAGAGGCTGGAACAAATACATTGAAGACTTCAATAAAAATTCCAGATGCAAAACTATGGTATCCGTGGGATTTGGGTGATCAAAATTTATATACAGCCAATGTTTCTGTAAAAAGTAATAATAAACTGTTAGATGCAGATAAGTTGTTATTTGGTGTTAGAGAGCTAAAAATGGAAATGAATCCAGGTTATACTAAAGACGAAGTAGAAAATCCGTGGACGGTAATGGTAAACGGAAAACGTCACTTTATTCGTTCAGGAACTTGGGGTGGGCCACCAGATATTTTCTTTGGAAGAGCATCAAATGAAAAGTATGAAAAATTTGTGCGTTTAGCTAAAGAAGGAAATATGAATAACCTTCGAATTTTTGGATGGCACCCAACAGAAATTCCTTATTTCTATGAGCTGTGTAACCGAGAAGGAATTACGGTTTGGCAAGATATTTTACCAATTGCAAGTTTATCGTTACCTAAAACAGAAGAGTTTAAAAAGGCTATTTTTTCTGAAGCCATTTCTGTTGTGAAAGATTTACGAAATCATCCTTGTATGGTTATTATTGAAGGTGGAGAAGAAATTTTAATGACAGCTTCTGATCCGTTATACAATCTTAATTTAATGAAAGAATTAGGAAAGGTAGTTAAACCATATACCGATTTACATTATGTTCCAGTTTCACCATTAAGTGACCACGTTGGTATTGAATTAGGTTTTAAACCGAAAGAAAGTACTCACGCAAATGGATTATTTTATGGTGAAGGAAGAAAGAATATGGAACGTTTCTTTAATAGCAAAGATTTTGCAGCGGTGCCAGAATTAGCCATTTCATCGTGTCCTAATGTTGAAAGCATTAAGAAATTCATTCCAAAAGATGAATTATGGCCGCCAGGACCAAGTTGGGGACATCATTGGACAGATTTTGATACGTTTAGAACCTTAAATTTCGATGCTTTAAATACGCAGGCTACTGGAAGTATGCAAGAATTTGTAGATGCTACTCAAATTGCACAAGGTGTTATTTTTCAATATGGTTTAGAATACTTCCGAAGAAGAAAACCAAAATCTAGTGCTATAAGTATTTGTCATTATATCACTTTTGCACCAGATATGAAATGGGGAATTGTAGATTATTACAAGCAGCCAAAAATATCTTATGACTATGTGAAAAGAGCTTATCAACCATTATTAGTGAGTTTGGAGCACGAAAGAAGACGTTGGTTGCCAGGAGAAGATTTTATTGGTAAGTTATGGGTTGTAAACGATTTATATAAAGACTTTAAAGCTTGTAAAGCTGAAGTTGTTTTTTATGATACTAATAAAAATGAAGTTAAAAGAGAAATTGTAACTATTGGAAATGTAGCTGAAGACAGCTCAAAAAAATATGCAACTTTAAAGTGTAAAGTTCCAGGTAAATTAGGAGATCAATTTCACGTAGAAATTGAAATGAAAGACAAATCTGGTAAAGTAGTTTCAGAAAATAACTATTTGTTATTAGTTGGTGATGAAAAAGTTGATTTACCTAGATTAAGAGAAATTGGACAAGAAGCTATTGATAAAAAAGCGAAATATGGTTCGCACAATTATTTAAGATATTTTGAAGGTTTAAACGGTGCTCGCGGAGTAAAACAAGCAGACGAAAAGTTACCAACAGTTAAAGAGTTTGACAAAAACTAATAGTGTAAATTAATGTAATTTTAGAATTAAATATGAGATTTGAATTTAGATTATTATTAAGTGTTTTCTTGTTTGTGCATTCAGTTTCTGGTCAAAACAAGATAAATGAGCAATTTGAGCCCAATTGGGAATCTTTGTCAATGTATGAATGTCCGGAATGGTTTAAAGATGCCAAATTTGGAATTTACACACATTGGGGAGTATATTCTGTTCCAAAAGCACCAGGGAAAACAGATTGGTATGGACGATTTATGTATGCAGAAGGGACATCAAATAATAAGCATCATTTAGAAAATTTTGGACCAGTAGATAAATTTGGATACAAAGATTTAGTACCACTTTTTAGAGCCGAAAAGTTTAACGCTGATGAATGGGCCGATTTATTTGTGAAAGCTGGTGCCCAGTTTGCAGGTCCGGCTGGTGAACATGCGGATGGTTTTTCAATGTGGAATTCAAAGGTTAATCCTTGGAATGCCGTAAGCAAAGGCCCAAAACGAGATATTGTTGCTGAAATGGAGAAAGCAATTCGTAAACGAGGATTAAAATATGTGGTAAGTTTACATCACTCTTGGCTTTGGGGATGGTTTCCAACCTGGCAAGAAGGAACTGATTGTTTTAACCCAGAAAACGCTTCTTTATATGGCGAGAAATTACCTAAAACATCTCGTAAAATAGAAACTAAAGAAAGGGTTAAAAATTGTAATCCTATGCCTAGTAAAAAGTTTGAAGAAGTGTGGTTAGAAAAGGTAAAAGAAGTTGTTGAAGGCTACTCGCCCGACTTATTATGGTTTGATAATCGTATGGAGATTTTATCAGAAAGCATAAGGCAAAAAATGGTAGCTCATTACTATAATTTTGCTGCAGAAAACAATATAGAAGCCGTACTTACTTTTAAACGCCCAGATTTACCTCTTGGTGTTGGGACAGTGGATTTAGAGAGGGCGCGTATGCCAGAAATTTATCCTGAGCCTTGGCTAACAGATAATTCAATTTCAAGAAATACTTGGAGTTGGACTACAGATTTAGAATGTTATTCAGAAAATAGATTGATTGATGATTTAGTAGATATTGTTAGTAAAAATGGATGTTTACTGCTTAATGTTGCTCCACACCCTGATGGTACAATTCCAGAAGAACAAAAACAACGTTTATTAGCCATGGGAAACTGGTTGAAATTAAATGGTGAAGCAATTTATAAAAGTCGTCCATGGTTAATTTATGGAGAAGGACCTACTGAAACAAAAACAGGACATTTGGCTGATAAGAGATTTGATGGGTTTACTGATGAAGATATTCGTTTTACAACAAGAAATGGTCAATTATATGCCATTGCATTGGGTTGGCCAGAATCGGGTGTTTTACCAATAAAATCATTGGGAAATACAGCTTATAATGGAGCAATTAATAGCATTGAACTAATTGGCTGTAACGAGAAGTTAGAATGGGAACAAAAAGAACTTTCATTGGAAATTAAACTTCCAACGAAAAAACCATGTAATAATGCCTTTGTATTTAAAATTAATAGAAACTAAAGCAAACAATGAAATAGCTGTTAATACACCTAAGTATAAATTGAAAGAATAGCTTAATTTCAAAAAGAATGAAAAAAATAAAGATTTTAATAGCATTAATAACAATTTTCAATGTTGGTTGGGCTCAAAAAACAGAAGTTAATGTAAACCTGCAAACCAAACACGTTGTTGGGGAAATTGAAGACTTTGATCGTGAAAAATACATAACCATTCACGCAAGTATAGAGAGTGATTGGTCTGGAGATCACGTTAGTGAAGATATTAGATCAGAATTTTTAAATACATACGATGTGTATTTAGGAAGAGAAACCGGAGGTTTAAAAGGAGCACTAAACCGTGTAAAAGAAGATCCAAACAGAAAGGGGTTTGCAGATGTTTTACACTTAAAAAAGTTAGGGCAAAAAACTATTAATTCCTACAAGAAAAAAGACCTAAAACAGTATGATAATAGGCTAAACAATATGGTAATTGGCTCACAATTTCATCCTATTTGGCCAGATGGTTCTAAAACGCAACAAGGCTGGTCACTATCACAAAAAGATACCGAACAAGAACCTTTAGGAACTGCAAGTGGTGAATATATGGCGCATTATATCAAAGAGTTTTTTTCTTCAGATAAAAAACGACCAAAGTTTATAGAGGTTATTAATGAACCAATGTGGGATTTAATACCTAGAAAAAATAGAGGAATAGCAGAAAAAGAAAATGAAGCTGTTCAGAAAATGGCCAAATTTCATTCTTCAGTGGCACGTGAAATTAAAAAAATAAACCCAGATGTGTTGGTAGGTGGTTTTACCTGTGCGTTTCCCGATTTTGAATTTTACGACTTTAATAGATGGGAATATAGATGGAAACAATTTATTGATCTAACTGGAGATGATATGGATTTTTGGTCACTTCATTTTTACGATTTTCCGTGTAAACAGAAATACGAAAATGGAAAGTTGACTTATGTTAAAAAGTATAGAAAAGGAAGTAATATTAAGGCTTCTTTAGATATGTTGGAGCAGTACAGTATGCTAAAGTTTGGTAAAATTAAACCAATGGTAATTTCAGAATACTCGGTTCAAGCACATAGGTATAGAGACTTGGCTTGGACACCTTGGCGAGATTTTTTGTATGTGAAAAGTGCTAATTCAATGATGATGACTTTTATGGATCACTCAAATTCAGTGGCAATGTCAATTCCATTTTTTATGTTGAAATCTGAATGGGGAAGAACTAAAGATGGTCATCCATATCGTAGTAGATTGTTCCGTCAGCAATTTGAAAAACAAGGAGAAACAGGAGATCAATGGGTGTATACGGATTTGGTTCATTTCTATCAATTATGGTCTGACGTTAAAGGAAAACGAGTTGATATTACTTCAAACAATATAGATATTCAAACAGATGCTTATGTAAACGGTAAAAAAGCCTATATAATTTTGAATAATTTAACTGAAGAAAAGGTTTCATTAAAATTGAATGTTTTCAATCAGCAAAATAATGTGCTAAAAAGAATAAAAATTAAACATCATTATGCGCCTTATAAACCTGTAGAGATTGAAAGAGAAGGTATGGTTGAAGAGAAAGTAGTTAAAAGTTTGGACGAAATAGAATTAGAGGCCGAAGGGACTATGATTTTAGAGTATACTTTCAAAAAATCAATTAAACTTTCAGAAAGAAAAGAGGAAACCAAATATTTTTCAGAAGAATATTTAAAGCCAATTAAAGCTAACGAAGAATTAAATTTTAATATAAATAATGTTGAAATTGTTGAAAATTCTAAAGCAGTTTTAAGAATTGGAATAGGAAGAGATCACGGTAAAAGCTTGAAGCCACAAGTTCAGATAAATGGAGTAAATATTAACGTTCCAGATAATTATGCGGGTTTACCACAAGCTGAAAGAGATAGATTTTATGGTGTTATAGAAATACCAATTGACACCAAATTACTTACAACAAACAATAAAATAAGTGTGAAATTTGCTGATAACGGAGGGCATTTAGCAACTGTAACAATGAAAGTCTTTAACTTTAAAAAGTAAATGAAATTAATAATGAATATCAGAAATTTAATAATTGCAGTATTGGTAGTGGCTAGTCTTTTGGCTTGTACAGAGCAAAAGGCTGCACAGCAAAATAAGGAAGAACAAAAAGTAACTCATTTTGAACCAAATTTTGAGTCGTTGTCCAAGCACAAAGCAGCGCCAGAATGGTTTCAGGATGCAAAATTAGGAATGTATTTTCATTGGGGGCCTTATAGTGTTCCGGCCTATGGTAGTGCTTGGTATCCTGCTAATATGTATATAAAAGGAAGTTCGGTAAATAAGTTTCACGAAGAAAAATTTGGGCCAATTGATGAGTTTGGTTACGAAGATTTTATTCCAATGTTTACTGCTGAACATTTTGACCCTGAAAATTGGGCAGATTTATTTGAAATGACCGGGGCTAAATTTGCAGGCCCTGTTGCTCAACATCACGATGGTTTTGCAATGTGGGGAAGCAAAGTAAATCCGTGGAATGCAGTTGATATGGGACCAAAAAAGGATATTTTAGGAGAGTTGTTTACCTCTTTGAAAAAACGTAACATTAAAACCTTAGCTACTTTTCATCATGCGCGTAATGGTCAAAGAAATGCTGATACACCAGAATATTGGGGGCGTAATGGTTTTAACAGTCATTATCCATATCAACCAGATTTGCCAACAGCAACAACAGATCCAAAACTTCGTAAATTATTTGGGAATTGGGAAAACATTGAAGACTTCAACCAATATTGGCTAGATCAAGTTGAAGAGGTTGTAGATAACTATAAACCAGATATTTTATGGTATGATTCGTGGCTAAATATGATTCCTGAAAATAAAATCAATGAAATGTTGGCTTATCATTTTAATAGTGGTATTGAAAACAACCAGGAAGTTGTAGTTTGTAGTAAACATCAAGATATTCCTTTAGAGATTGGAATTGATGATTTAGAGCAAGGTGGGCGCAGAGATATTTACCCTTTACCTTGGATGACGGATATTACTTTAAGTAATAGTCGTTGGATGTATGTGGAAGGTGAAAAATATAAAGATGCGGCATTGGTGGTAAGAAATATGATCGACGTGTGGAGCAAAAACGGGACTGTATTACTTAATATTTCACCTAGAGCCGATGGAGTTATTAATAAAGAACAACGAGCTATTTTAAAGGATATTGGAGCTTGGATGGAAGTTCATGGCGAGGCGGTTTATGGCACACGACCGTTTAAAATTTTTGGATATGGTAACGCTAATGCGTCAGATGCTTCTCACGATGGGCAATCGGCTAAAGTGAAATACACGGCTAGTGATGTTCGTTATACCGTTGCTAAAGATAAAAAGTCAATGTATGTATTCTTTTTAGGAGTTCCTAAAGCGGGGAAAACTATTAAAATGAGAGCTATTGGTGGATTTCACCGTAATTTACCACCTTCTCCTATAAAAAATATTAAATTATTGGGTGCAAATATTGATATAGAATGGAAATTAACTCCACAAACCTTATTACTTACAATGCCAAATGTAGATTATAATCCTATAGCTACTGTTTTAAAGCTTGAATTAGAATAAATATTCATAATGTATTATTAAAAAAGGGTTATAAAACACTGTTTAATAACCCTTTTTATATTATTGAAATCGTCATTCTGAACTTGTTTCAGAATCTAATTAGATTGGTACTTAATTATAATAAGAACCCGAGAAGTATAGTATTTGAAAATTTAATTTTACAAGTTTGTAATATAGTCTTCTAAACTATCGGAACGTTCAAGTCCAAGTTTTTTACGAATTCTAGACCTAGATATATTAACACTATGGGGTTCAATATTTAAAATTCGAGCCATTTCTTTAGTGCTAAATTTTAATTTTATTAAAGCACAATGTTTTTGTTCTGTAATAGTTAAATTGGGGTGTTTTAATTTTAATCTGTTGTAAAATTCAGAATTAACTTCTGTAAATCTTAAATTAAATTCATCCCATAAGTCTTTAGCACCTTTTTTATATTTTGAATTTAAAGATTTGTATGAAGTTGGTGATTTTTCTTGTAGAATTTTTAATAATTCATCTATTGCACTGTCTTTATCAATTAGTTGTAAAGCGTAAGAGGTTAGTTCTTTGCTTTTTAATTTCATTGCTGCCTCATTTTTTTCCTTTTCTAATTTAGATTCTAATTCTGTTTCAGCTTTGTCTAGTAGAGATTTTTTTAATTTTAAACGAATTCTAGAAACCCAAAAAAGCACAATTCCAAGAATAAACACAAGCACAAGAATTATTTTTAACCTAAATTGGGTTTGCTCACCTTCTTTTATGGTAATGTTTTGTTCACTAAGTAAGTCGTCTTTTTTTCTAAGTGATTCTAAATAAGTGTTTTTTATTTCTAATAATTCACTATAAGAATTGTTTTTAGATCGCATAATGCTATCAGTAATTTTATTTTTTCTTACAAGATAATTATATGCTTTTTTTGATTGGTTTTTGTTAAAGTAAGCTTTCGAAAGTTGAGCTAAAACCGTAGAAGTTTGATATTTTGAAATATTTAAATCTTCCATCATCTTTAAACTCTTTTCATAATAATAAATAGAGCTGTCTAATTGATTTTCTTTACTTTTTAATTCACCTAAATATGAAAATATTCGAATATTTTGACTTACATTTTCATCTTCTGTTTTAGATTTTGAATTGTGTAAAAGTTTGTAAGCTTCATCTAATCGGTCTAATTTTAACATTAGATAACCTTTTTCAATTTCAATATTAGCCATTAAATAGCTTTTATTGTTAATTATTTTTTCTGTAAAAATGCAAGAGTCGAGGTATTTAAGAGCTCTGTTGAAATTTCCAGTTTTACGCTGTTTACCGGCAAGATTTAAATAATTAAGATTTAATTGCTGTGCGTTTTCACTATTTTCAATAAGTATTTCTTTAGAATACTGTAATGCGCGTTCTAAATGATATAAAGATTCTTCATCTTTATTGAATATTTCATATAAAACGGATAGTTTTCTATGAACCGATGCTTTTGTAGAATTGTTATCGGTTTGTTTTACCAAATACAGGGCTTCCCATAAATGGTCAAAAGAAAGACTGAATTTTCCTTTTGATTTTTGAATATCAGACATTTGTAAAAGGCATTGAACAGTCCTTTTAGAATTGTTTGTTTTTTTAAAAAAAATATAACCTTTTTTTAAGCCTTCATAGGCTTCATCAGGGAATTGTTTTGATGTTTTAGAAATATCAGATATATAGGCTGTATAATAGGATGTTGAATCTGTTTTTATTCGTTTATTCTTTTTTTGAGCGTTTCCAATTGGTGAAATTAGGATGAAAACAAAAAAAGAAAGAGTTAAATTCTTAGTTATCAAATCTATAGGGTTTTTGATTGTAAACTTTAGTGCATTATTATTCATATTAGTAACAATTGTAAAAGTACAAAAATATTATTCTTGTATAATGTTTATATATTTTGGTTTGCTTAATTTCAATTATTTAGAACTTTTTTAATTTATTAATATTAAGATTTTTTTTCGAGCAAATAATACATTTAGACAAATCAATAGAAAAGTTCTTGCATAATAGAATAATTATATGCAACGTATGTATTTTTATTTTTGATATAGGATATTTAAAACTAAATTTGAAAGGCTTCTTTTTTTTAAAATAATGATAGAAGTTTTAATTAGTTATTAAAAAAAATCAATAAGAAAAAAATGAATAATTATGAGTAAAATCAAAAACATGTTTAAAAGTTTAATTTTATTTGGGCTATTAATTGCGTTGGTTGCATGTGGAACTGAAACTCAAAAAGAAACCTCAGAAGCCGAAATAAATGAAAAACCGATTAAAGTTTTTCCACAGAAATTACCTATGGAAAAACCAGATATGGAACTGAGTGCTGCATTAAATAGATTATATGATGCATATCCAGCACCAAAACCGCAGGAAAACGAATTATTTTCTCAATTTAAATATACCGAATTAAAAGGTTTTGATTACAATAATCATGACGGAACAATATCAAGAAGAGATCCGTCAAAAGTAATTTTCGAAAATGGGAAGTATTATGTTTGGTATACTTATAGAAATACACCAACACCACCACGAGGAGCAAAGGAATGTACAGATGTTATTCCTTCATCAGATTGGGATTTAGCTGAAATCTGGTATGCAACAAGTGAAGATGGTTTTACTTGGGAAGAACAAGGAGTTGCAATAAAAAGACCTGAAAAACCAATTGTTGGTTGGAGAGCAGTTACTACTACTGATATTTTAAAATGGAAAGGAAAATATTATTTATACTATCAAGGTTTTATGGAAGCAAGTGGAAAGCGTGGAGATGATTGCCCTGTTGCTGTGTCATATGCCGATTCTCCTGACGGACCTTGGACGCCTTATAATAAAATTGTAATTCCAAATGGAGGTGAAGGAGCTTGGGATCAATTTTCTATTCACGATCCATATCCATTGGTTCATAACGGAAAAATTTATTTATACTATAAATCAGATTTTGGGCAAAAAGGAGATTGGATTCGTATGCAAGGTTTAGCAACTGCTGATAATCCATTAGGACCTTTTACAAAACATCCTTTAAATCCTGTAATAAATTCAGGTCACGAAACTTCATTATTCCCATTTAAAAGCGGAATAGCAGCTTTAGTTTATAAGGACGGTAACGAGCATAATACAGTTCAATATGCAGAAGATGGAGTGAATTTTGAAATTGCGGCAATATCTGAATTAATGCCTTATGCAGCAGCACCATTTGTTCCTGATGCTTTTACAGATACTAAAGATGGTAGAGGAATTACTTGGGGATTATCTCACTTTATTAATTTGGGAGGAAAAGGTCAATTTCATTCTATGTTAGCTCGTTTTGATTGTGACTTAAGTAGAGATGTAAATGACCATATTTTTAAAGAACCTAGAGTTATGTATGGTCCTGATTTTTATTTCAAACAAAATTTAACGGCAAAGCAGAAAAAAAGAATTAATTCTGAAACCGAAACTTTGCGGAAAAATTAATTTCAATCAATAATTATGAAAACTTTTATATTTAGTTCAGTAATGTTTTTTATGGCTGCTGCAACAGTTTTGATTGGTCAAAATAAAATTGGTTGTCAGGCTTGGTCCTTTAATGCCTATACACTGGAAGAAACACTAGAAAAAATGGAAAGTCTTGATATAAAATATCTTGAGATGTATCCTAAACAAAGAATGAGTCCTTCAGATAGCAGTTTTACTACCTTTAAAATGCCTAAAGATCAAATTGTAAAACTAAAATCAATGCTGAAAAAGCACCACGTTAAGGTTATTAGTTATGGGGTAATTTCATTAAGAAAAAGATCAGATTGGGTTCAGTTATTTGAGTTTGCAAAGGAAATGGGGATTAAAACCATTGTAACAGAGCCAGATCAAAATCAAATTCCTGTTATAGATGAACTTTGTCAGAAATATAAAATTTATGCAGCAATTCATAACCACGCAAAACCAAAAAGACATTGGTGGAACCCAGCAAATGTTAAAGATGGTATTCTTAATAGAAGTAAATATTTAGGAGTTTGTGCAGATGTTGGACATTGGAAACGATCAGATTTAGATATCATTTCATCTTTAAAATTGTTAGAAGGTAAAATTTTTGAACTACATGTTAAAGATGTGGATATACCAACATTAAATGCTAAATGGGTTCCAATGGGTGAAGGAATAATTCCTTGGAGTGATGTGTTTCAAGAATTAAAAAAACAAAATTTTAAAGGAAATTATATCATTGAGCACGTTGCAAAGAAAGATGTGATAATGGATGATATGAGAGTAAATTTAGAATTAATTAAAGCGAATTTAAAATAGTTATTGCTAGAATTTAACACCAAATATATTATGACTAATTTTTCAAGAAGAAAGTTTTTATATACCTCGGGAGCTGCAGCAGCAGGAGTAATGTTGGTTCCAAGTTTAATGAGTTTTTCACCAAATAGTACCGTTAATGTTGCCGTTATTGGAGTTGCAGGAAGAGGATTGAATAACTGGACTCAAATGTTGGGGATTAGAGGAGATGGTAGAAGAATTAAGGATGGTTTAGAGCCTGCTGGACCAAGAAAAGCACATCCACATGTTAGAATAGTTGCATTTTGTGATGTAGATGATAATAAAGCTGCACCAGCCTATAAAATACTACCTGATGTTCCTGTTTTCAAGGACTTTAGGGTGATGTTAGATAAAATGGATAAAGATATTGATGCAGTAATTGTATCGACTCCAGATCATACTCATTTCGCTGCAACAATGGCCGCAATGGAAAGAGGAAAACATGTGTATGTTGAAAAACCTTTAGCTCATGATATTTGGCAACTTCGTACTTTAAAAAAGGCAGCCGCATATTATGGAGTTGTAACACAATTAGGAAACCAAGGTCATGCTTCTGATGGAATAAGAAGTGTTAAAGAGTGGTATGATTTGGGTTTAATTGGTGAAGTAAAAGAAATTCATGCGTGGTTTAATGGGCCTAAATTTGGAGATCATTTATGGTTTAATAAACCAAAAAATTATCCGCCAAGCGCTGAACCTATTCCAGGTACTTTAGAATGGGATTTATGGTTAGGACCTGCAAAAAAGAGAGATTTTAGCCATTATTATTTACCAAAATGGTGGAGGTCTTATTTAGATTTAGGTACGGGAATGCTTGGAGATTGGGGTTGTCACACTTTAGATGCGCCATTTTGGACATTAGATTTAGGTATGCCAACATCGGTAAAACCTACATTTAGTAAATTAAGTCCAGTTCCTGCTGATTTTGGACCAGATCAATCCATATTGAATTTTAAATTTCCTGAAAGAGGGAATAAACCAGCTGTGGATTTAATCTGGTATGAAGGTGGTAAAAAACCTGAAAACAGATCTGAATGGGGAATGAATAAAGTGCCAGGAAATGGTATGTTAATGGTTGGAGAGAAAGCAACGGTATTTACAGGGGGAAAACCTTATGCACCGAAAATTTTAATGCCGAAAGCAGATTGGGAAGCATTTAATAAAAAAGGCTGGGAAAAAAGTATACCACGTATAAAAGATGAAAGTCCACATGCTGAATTTATTGATGCAATTAGAGGAAATGGATCAAAACCAGGGTCTAGTTTTGAATATGGTGCAGATTTAACTGAAGTTGCTTTATTGGGTGCATTGGCTCAAAGATCTAATAAAAAAATTGTGTATGATGCAGCGAATATGGAGGTTACAAATCATCCAGAATTAAATAAATATGTTAAAGAAGAAGTACGTTCAGGTTGGTCGTATGGAGAAAATCTTTGGAAAAAATAACTATGAGAAAGCTATCATTATTATTACTAAATGTTCTTTTGTGTATTTCAATAAATAGTTGTGCTCAAGTAGAGAAAACGAAAATTAAAAAGATTCAAAAACCTAATGTAATCGTTATTTTGGCTGATGATGTTGGTTATGCAGATGTTGGTTTTCAAGATGTTGTTCAACCGGATATAACTACACCAAATTTAAACAAACTAGCCGAAAATGGTATTGTTTTTAGAAATGCCTATGCTAGTTCTCCTGTTTGTAGTAATTCGAGATTAGCACTATCAACGGGTCGCTATCAACAACGTTGGGGCGCCTATTATTATGGTCAAGGTGGTTTACCTTCAAATGAATATACTATTGCCGAAATGATGAAAGAGGCTGGTTATAAAACAATGAAGGTTGGAAAAACACATTTAAATAATGGTCCAAAATCTGATCCTATGAAACACGGTTTTGATCACTGGTTAGGGTTTAAACATCATTCATGGGATTATTTTTTACTAAGCGAAAAAGATGTTGAAGCTTATGAGAAAAAATCTCCGGGTAGTAGTAAAAAAGCAAAAATGGCTCCATTTGGTCCATTAACGAGAGATAGTAAAACAACAGAATCTTTTGAAAACACAAATACAACAGAAGTTTTTACAAATGAGTCCATTAAGTTTATAAAAGAAAGTGATGATGAACCTTTCTATCTGCAATTAGAATATAACGCTGTTCATACAGCATTAACAAGAGCTCCAAAGATTCTTCAGGAAAAATATAATGTTCCAAAAAGACCTTTTAATCGTAAAGATGAGGTGTGGGAATACCCTCATTGGGATCCAATTGCTCAACCTGATTATAATGAGTGGTATGATCAAACATGTCATTTAGGTATAACTGATGCCTATGGAAGAAAAATCTATTTGGCCCATTTAGAATATATGGATATGATGATTGGGAATATTGTTAAAACATTAAAAGAAAAAGGAATTTTTGAGAATACAATTATTTTCTTTTCATCTGATAATGGAGGTTCAGATCAATCTTATGCCAACAATGAACCGATAAATGCGTATAAATATTGTTTAATGGATGGTGGAATTAAAGTTCCAATGTTTGTTTCTTGGCCAAAAGAATTTTCAAAAAGCCACAAAGTTGATGCAACTGTAACGCATAGAGATTTATATGCAAGTCTTTCAGAAATTACCGGAATACCTCCTAAAAAGGAGTTAGATGGAAAAAGTTTAATTCCATTATTAAAGGGAGAAACAGTAAAATTACATTCAGAACCGCTGTTTTGGGATTCTGGACCTAGAGAAAAAAATTGGGTAGTTAAAGATGGAGACTGGAAATTGGTTTTTCGTGATAAATCTAAGAATTACCATAAATTCGAATTGGATGATAATGGTCTTGTAAAAGATAAATTAATAGAAATTCCATTAACTAATGGAATGCAATTGTATAATTTAAAAGAAGACCCAAACGAAACAAATAACCTTGCAATTTCAAATCCTGAAAAAGTTGTTGAAATGGAAAATTTGTATAAAAAATGGAGATTGCAAATGGCAGATCCTATTAATGGTAAGAAGGCCAAATAAAAAAACACATTGAAATGAAAAAAAGTATTTTTTTAATCATATTAACTGTTTTATTATTTAGCATTTCTCAGGCACAAAACAATAACAAGTCACAACCAAATATAGTTTTAATATTTATTGATGATGAAGGTTATGGAGATGTAGGAGTTTATGGAGCAACTGGTTTTGAAACACCAAATCTGGATAATATGGCAAGTGAAGGTATGCGTTTTACAAACTTTTACTCGGCTCAACCAGTATGTAGTGCTTCAAGAGCTGGAATTTTAACAGGTTGTTATCCAAACAGAATTGGAATTAATGGAGCACTATTTCCACATCATAAGGTAGGTTTAAATTCAACGGAATATACAATGGCCGAAATGTTTAAAGATCAAGGTTATACAACTGCTTGTTTTGGAAAATGGCATTTGGGGTGGCAAAAAGAATTTTTACCATTACAACATGGTTTTGATGAGTATGTTGGGTTACCATATTCAAATGATATGTGGCCATACAATAACGCAACTGGACACAAATTACCAAAAGAAAGTAACCGCTCAAAAATGCCTGAATTGCCTTTAATTGAAGGTAATATGAAGATTAATGAAATTAAGAGCTTAAAAGATCAAGATATATTAACAACACTTTATACTGAAAAAGCAGTTGACTTTATAAATAGAAAATCAGACAAACCATTTTTTCTTTATGTACCGCATACAATGGGTCACATTCCTTTAGGAGTTTCAGATAAATTTAGAGGTAAAAGCGAGCAAGGTTTGTACGGAGATGTTATGATGGAGATCGATTGGTCGGTTGGTGAAATTTGGAAAGCACTTGAAAAAAATGGAGTTGCTGATAATACAATTTTTGTTTTTACAACAGATAATGGTCCTTGGCTAAATTTTGGAAATCATGCAGGTTCTTCAGGAGGTTTACGAGAAGGAAAAACAACTAGTTGGGAAGGTGGCCAAAGAGTACCGTTTATTATTAGATGGGCAAATAATATTCCAAAAGGTACAGTTTGTAATAAGTTAGCGTGTGCTATTGACTTGTTACCTTCATTTGCAGCCGTAAGTAATGGTAAATTATCAGAAAATAAAATTGATGGTGTTGATATTACTTCTCTTTGGAAAGGAGATTTTAAATCTGAACCAAGAGAATCAATTTTGTATTACTACGGAAAAAATAATTTGAATGCAGTTCGAAAAGGTAATTGGAAATTAGTACTGCCACATTCTTGGAATTCATACAATACAAAACCGGGTAATGATGGTGTTGGAGGTAAAAGAATTAAAATGAATGTTGAAAAAATGGAGCTCTATAATATGATGCGTGATCCTGGCGAACAATACAATGTAATTGAATCTTACCCTGAAAAGGTAAAGGAGATTATGGTTGTTGTTGAGAAGGCAAGAAAAGAGCTGGGAGATCTAAATGTTGGAATTAAATCTGGTAGTGGAACTAGAGAAATGGGAAGGTTAAAATAAATATTTTTTTCAATGAGAATACTAATAACAATTATCATAATAGCTAGTTGCTTTAATGTCTTTAGTCAAAACAAAAAACCAAATGTTATATTAGTTCTAACGGATGATCAAGGAATTGGAGATTTAGGTTGCCATGGAAATCCTTGGTTAAAAACACCAAATATCGATTCATTTTATAAAGAATCTGTAAGATTTACCGATTTTCACGTAAGTCCGGTGTGTACACCAACGAGAGGAGCAATAATGTCAGGTCGTTATCCTATTAATAATGGTGCTTGGGCAACTTACAAAGGTAGGGACGCACTTTCAGAAGGAGCCATCACAATGGCTGATTTATTTAAAAAAGGAGGTTATAAAACAGGAATGTTTGGTAAATGGCATTTAGGTGATAATTATCCGGTAAGACCAACAGATTGTGGTTTTGATGTTGCGGTACACCATAAAGCGGGTGGTGTTGGCGAATTATCTGATTATTGGGGTAATAATTATTTTAATGATATTTACTATGTTAATAATGAACCAAAACAATTTGAAGGCTACTGTACCGATGTTTGGTTTAATGAAGCAATGAAATTTATTGAAAACAATAAAGAAAAACCATTTTTCATTTATCTTCCAACCAATGCACCTCACGGACCACATTATGTTGATGAAAAATATGCTAAACCTTACAGAGAAAAAGAAGGAACGGAAATTGTAAATGCAAAATTCTTTGGTATGATAGCCAATATTGACGAGAATTTTGGGAAGCTTGAAAAATTTCTAAAAGAGCAAAAACTTGCCGATAATACCATTTTAATTTTTATGACTGATAACGGTGCTACAGGAGGTGTAAGTCGTGATGAAAAGAGAGGTTACAATATGGGACTTAGAGGAAGAAAAGGTCATAGAACCGATGGAGGGCATTTAGTGCCATTTTTTATTAGATGGAAAGACGGAAAAATTAAAGGAGGAAAGGATATAAGTGAAACAACAGCTCATGTAGATTTAATGCCAACACTTGCCTCACTTTGTAATTTAAATATTCCAGAAAGTAAAAAGCTTGATGGAGTTGATTTAACTTCACTTTTCAATAATAAAAAAGGAAAGTTAGATGAAAGATCTGTTTTTGTGCATAGTAGACAAGATTGGAGACCTCCAACTGATGTGGTTGAAACGTGTATTGTTAATGGTAAATGGCGATTAGTTCACGGGAAAGAATTATACAATGTTGAAAATGATAGAAAACAGCTAAATGATATTTCAGCGCAGAATTCTAAAATAGTAGAAAAATTATTAGTGGATAATAGCAAGTTTTTAAAAATCTCAAAATTGAATTCTGAATACAATCAAATTCCATCTTCAGTAATAGGAAATAAAAATCAGAAAGAAATTAAGCTAACAATACAACATGCTATTGGTGAAGACAGAGGTATTTGGAAAAGTGAGCAAGTTGCAGCAGGAATGAAGAACACAAATAATACACATGCTTTAAAAATTGAAAAGAATGGAACGTATTTAATTTCTTGTAGAAGATGGCCAAAAGAATGTTCAGGACCCATACTAGGAATCCCTTCTGAAAATCCAAAAAATTGGTTTGATTATAAAACAATCTCTCCTGAAAAAATTAGAATTTCTATAGCCAATCAAATGTTTGAAAAAGAAATCGGAGTTAATGATGAAGAAGTAGTTTTTGAAGTGAATCTTAAAAAAGGAAAAACTTTTTTAGTAAATGATTTTATTGAAGGAAAAGAAAAATACGGAGTGTATTATACATACATATCTAACATAGGAAGCTAAAATGTTCTGTTGTAATTCTACTAAGTTTACAGTATGTTGAAATTTGAAGTGGGCAGTCAATCAAATATCCTTTAGATAATAACCACATTAATTTAGGTCATTTAAGCTATTTTCAAAAACATTTGTACTATGGTGTAGCTTTAAGATGTTTTATATTTGAAGTATATTATATTTTAAATTGAAGGAAAAGAGTTATTTTTATCAATTCAATAAAACAAATTACAGATTGTAATTAAATGAGATTAGCAACACTTTTATTTTTTGTTTCAATACTAACGGTAACGTTGCATGCTCAAAATTCAGAAGATGCACCTTTCTTTTCTGAAGACTTATTTACGCAAAGTAGTCGAGTAGAAAGTAATTTAAAGCCAAATAGTAATGATGCTGTAAGAGGTAGAGTAGCTGATTTTTTGGTGGAAGCTGATAGTTGTTTTACAATACAATCAAATAAACGAAGTAAAGATATATCGGTTAGTTTTTGGTTTTTGCCTAAACAATTAGATGTGCATTCAGGTACTTTAATTGGTGAAGATGGTGTTTTTTATTTTCGTTATTTGTCTAACCGACAAATTCAATTCAATCACTTTCATAGAGCAGATATAAATACAGAAAGTTTACTGAGTAATAATGTTTGGCAACATTTGGGTTTTACCTTGTCTAAAAAAGGAGAACTAACTATTTATTTTAATGGCGAACCAGTTTTAAAGGAAACCATTTCTTCTAATTGGTGGAAACAAGAAGCTTCAAAAATAATTATAGGAAATGATAGGTATGGCGTAAAGGCTGAAGGAAGTATAGACCGTTTAAAAATTTGGAACAGAACATTGACTTCCAAAGAATTTAAAAATGATTTCGAAACTTCATCTTTTCAAACAAATCTTTATCACAAATTACAAGCATATTTGCCTTTGCAGGGTAATTTTGAAGATCAATCTTTAGAATCAAAAGATATTGAACTTGTAAGGGATATTGACTTTGTAAATGATTCTGAAAAAGGAATTGTCGCTAATTTTAACAAAGAAACTTCACTTTTAAAAATTAAAAATTTAAAGTTTGATAAACAGCTCACCATTTCCGCTTGGATAAATCCAGTTAAGCAAGAGGGAGTTATGGGAATTGCTGGTAATAAAGATTTTTCTTTTCGTTATAAACCCAATACTCAAAGCTTATGGTTTAGTGTACCTATGATGTTTAAAACTGTTAGTACACAACCAAAAGAAGATATTACAAACTGGTTGCATTTGGCGGTTACAGTAAATTATAATCATAGAGTTAATTTTTTTATAAATGGCAAACTTGTAGATAGTAAAACTATTGGAGGAAATACAGGGAAAGAGGATTATTTAGAAATTGGTAAAAGTCTTTGGGGTGATACTTTTAAGGGGCAAATGAGTCAATTTGCTATTTGGAATAAAGTGCTTTCACCAAAAGAAATTAAATCGGTTTTTGAAGGAAAGTTAGAAGCAGATAAATTGCTGTATAAAAAGAAGAATAATACAACAGTATATCTAATAACAATATTTTTACTAGTAATAGTTTTTGTACTTGTATATTTAATTTTAAAAAAAAGAAAACAACAAAAAGTTAGAGTGAAAAAAGCTGTTGTAACTCTGCAATTTCCGCAGAAAAACGCTATTTATTTGTTTGATGTTTTTAGAGCCTTCGACAAAAATGGTAATGATATTTCACACGAATTTACACCAACATTAGTACGATTATTCAGTTTAATTTTACTGTTTCCAAGAGTTGTTAAGAGACATATTGGTTCGGCTGAACTTTCAGATGTTTTATGGGAAACCGATACTGTTTCGCAACAAAAAAATAATAGAGGTGCAAATATGCATAGGCTTCGTAAAATTTTAAAGGAGTTTAATGGCATAACCTTAAATTATGAAGATAAAAAGTGGAAATTTAATTTAGATGAACAATTATTTATAGATGCTGTTTTTTATAATGAAGCTTCCAATGAAAAAGTAATTGCCTACCCATTTAAAAATTTACAATTATGCAAGTCTTTAAAAATTGCAAATTTCGATACTGTAATTTCTCAACTTAATGAGCAACATATTCAAAAAACAAAAGATATTTGTGCTGGAAATTTAGATGTTGAAGATTGGGAAACTCTTAGAAAAAGTGCTAGTTTATTGCTAAGCATTGACCCTTTATCTGAATTGGCATTAAAGTATAAAATAACAGCTTTAGTAGGTTTAAATGAAAAGCAATTGGCATTAAATTGCTTTAAATCATTTGCGGCTAATTACAAAGTGATGCTAGTTCAAGAATTTCCTTTAACTTTTGAAGAATGTATGTTTTAGTTCTAAAACATATGTGTTTTACAGCTATTTAACCCTTTTTTTAACCCTTTTATTTACCTAGTTTTTAATCTAGTAGTTCTTTTATTTGTATATATATTTAAGAGTGTTAATTATAATTTACAATAGAAAAAAGAATCATGAGAAAAATTAAAGCGTATTTATTAGCCGTTTCGTTAATTATATTATTTGTGTCTTGTTCTACTAAAACTGTTTGGGATGTTAGAGATTATGGAGCAGTTGCAGATAAAACAACTATTAATACCAATCCCATTCAAAAAGCAATTGATGAATGTAACAAAGCAGGTGGAGGAACAGTTTTAATAACTGAAGGAACTTATTTATCTGGAACAATTTTATTGAAAAGTAATGTAAACCTTAAAGTGGCAGAAGGAGCTACTTTATTGGGAAGTATCAATCCTAATGATTATCCAGCAGTTGAACCATTTATTGACGCTACAGGGCAATATAGAGGGCAATGTTTTATTGGAGCAATAGATATTGAAAATGCTTCAATTACAGGTAAAGGAACCATTAACGGTCAAGGAGAAATGTTTACGCCTGCAAATATTAAAAAGACAGTTAAAAAATTAGGGATAACGTTGGCTAAACCAGATTTAACTGGATTAATTTCAAAAACCAATAAATACGTTAGCAGTACAATTAGAACTTCAAACCGACCTTTTTTGGTTCGTATGGTTCGTTCAAAAAATGTAAAATTAGTTGATATTCATTTACGTCAGCCTGCCGCTTGGACATTGCACTTTTTAGAATGTAATAATTTTGAAGTTAATGGAATTAGTATTCATAGTCATGCAAATAAAAACAATGACGCTATTGATATAGATTCTAGTACAAATGGTGTAATTAGAAATGCAACTATAGATTCTGGAGATGATGCTATTTGCTTTAAATCTACAAGTCCAAAACCAACTACAGATATTGAAGTTTACGATTGTAAATTAAAAAGCCATTGGGGAGCCATAAAATTTGGAACAGAATCTATGGGTGATTTTAAAAATATTACTGTTAGAGATTGTTTTGTTCACGATACAAAAGGTGGAGGTATTAAAATTTTAAGTGCCGATGGAGCCAATGTAGATAATATTTTAATAGAAAATATTACTATGGAAAATGTTGAGATGCCAATCTTTATCCGTTTATGTGAGCGTCGTTTAGTTTATAGAAATGCTGAAAGAAAACCGGTAGGAAGCATTAATAACGTAGTAATTAGAAATATTACAGCTAAAGTTACAGATACTGCAGACTTAAGAATGAATCCACCAACAGGTTTTTATTTTTCAGGGACACCAAATCATAAATTAGGAAAAATTACTATTGATAATGTCAAGGTTGATTTGCCAGGAGGAGGAACTTTAGAAGATGCTAAAATTGTAGTTCCAGAAAATGAAATTCAATATCCTGAGTTTACCAAATTAGGAGCAACACCAGCTTACGGATTGTATGCAAGACATATCGAAAATTTAAAAACCAACAATATTTCTTTCACCCTTAGAGGAAAAGATGAAAGAAAAGAAGTTGTTAAAATTAATGTAAACTAGTTCGTAATGAAAACTAAAGGTTTCAAAATTTTTATAATTTTTTTAATTCTTTTTGTTGATAGTTTTTGTCGGGCTCAAGAAAATGTTTTTTTTACAACTGGAATAAAAATTGGAGAGGTTACTGAATCCTCAGCTATAATATGGACAAGATTATGTGCTTCGGAAAAGCCAAACCCAATTAAACACGAAAGGAGACCTGCTCCTTATAGAGCTCCAAAAAAATATAATGCAAAAATGCCAGTGAGTGAAATGGACGGAGAAGTTGCAGGAACTTTTGGAGAAGTAAAAATAATTCTTAAAAGTATAGGTCATAACTTAGAAACAGATTGGGAATTTGTATCGTCGTTAAATGATTATACGTTCAATAAAAAGATTGAAGGTTTAAAATCAAACACAAAATATGCTGTTGAATTATTAGGGAGAAAATTTAGAGGAAGAGCAAAAAAAGGGGTTGAAAAACCTCTAAAACCTTCAACCTCAATTAAAGGAAGTTTTACAACTTCGCCTTCAGCAAAAGATATTATTCCAGTAACATTTACATCTTCAACTTGCCAATATTTTTGGGATTATGACGATAAAGAACGGGGCTTCAAAATATACGATGCTATGAGAAAATTGAACCCTTTATTTCATTGTCAAACAGGTGATTTTGTCTATTACGATAAACCAGGGCCAATGGCTTTAACCATTGAGCAAGCTAGGTATAAATGGCACGCAATAAATGCTTGGCCAGCTTCTGTAGATTTTTATTCTGAAGTTCCTTTATATATACAAAAAGATGATCACGATTTATTAAGTAATGATTCTTACCCAGGAATGCCTCCTTTCGGTGAAATAACTTATGAAGATGGATTAGATATTTGGTATGAGCAAGTTCCATTGAAAGGTAAACCATACAGAACTTTTAGATGGGGGAAAGATTTGCAAATTTGGCTTGTTGAAGGAAGAGAATATCGTTCTCCAAATCACTTACCAGATAGTCCTGATAAAACAATTTTAGGTAAAGAACAAATAAAATGGTTTAAAGAAACTGTTGAAAAATCTAATGCTACATTCAAAGTATTAATTTCTGCAACTCCCGTTGTTGGACCAGATAGAGAAAAAGGAAAAAATGATAACCACGCAAACTTAGCTTTCAAAACAGAAGGTGATTGGCTTCGTAAATATTTAGCTGATAACGATATGCAAGTTGTTATAGGTGATAGACATTGGCAATATGTTTCTGAAGATAAAAAAACAGGGTTAAAAGAATTTAGCGCTGGACCAACAAGCGATTGTCATGCGCAAGGTTGGAGTCAAGATGATAAAAGAGAAAATCATAAGTTTTTAAGAGTTAATGGAGGATTTATTTCCGTGAAAGTTTACAGAGATAAAAATACTCCAATCATAGAATTTCTACATCACGATGTAGATGGAAACATTGTAAATAAAGAAGTTATAATCAAAAAATAAAATAGAATGAATAGAATTGTAATTATTTGTGTGTTAGCCGTTTTATCGGTATTTCAAATAAAAGCTCAAAAAAAACCAGATAAACCAAATGTGCTTTTAATTTATACAGATGACCATAGGTATTCTGGTATTCATGAACTGGCAGGCGAAGCAGTAAAAACTCCAAATATTGATGCTTTAGCTAAAGAAGGAATCATTTTTACAAACACGTACTTAATGGGAGCATACAATGGCGGAACGTGTATGCCAAGTAGAGCTCAATTATTAACAGGTAGAAATTTATTCAATTTAAAAGGTATAGGACGTGTTATACCAAAAGAACATAAAACTATAGGAGAAACATTTCAATCTGAAGGTTATAATGCACATTTTGTAGGTAAATGGCATCAAGACAATCAATCTTTGGGTAGAATGTTTACAAGTGGAGGTTCAGTAATGAGTAGAGGAATTTATTTAACAGATCATTATAGAATGCCTTTATGGGATTGGCGAGCAGATGGAAAATATAAAAAAGATGAAGCTTATATTTTTGTGTACGATAAAAAAGGAAATATTGTAAAAAGAGCAGTTGATAAAAGTGAAGTAAGAGGGCCAATAAATAACGAGCATAATGGGCCTCATACTTCTGAAATATATGCTGATGAAGCAATAGATTTTATTTCAGAAAATAATAAAGAAAAACCATTTTTTATGTACTTGGCTTTTCACGCTCCACACGATCCTAGACAAGCTCCAAAAAAATATAAGGATATGTATCCTGAAGATAAAATGGAGTTATTACCTTCATATATGCCACAACATCCTTTTGATAATGGGCATATGACAATTAGAGACGAAGCTTTGGATACGTGGCCAAGAACTCCAGAAATTGCCCGTAAACATTTATCAGATTATTATGCAATAATTACACATTTAGATGCTCAAATAGGAAGAGTAATTAAAACGCTAAAAAAAACAGGACAATATGAAAACACTATTATTGTTTTATCTGGAGATAGCGGATTAGGTGTTGGAAATCACGGATTGTTAGGAAAACAAAATGTATATGATGAAGATGGAATTCACGTTCCTTTTATTATTTCAGGAAAAATTAAAGGCAAAGGAAAAAGATATGATGCCTTTAGTTATATACACGATATTTATCCAACAGTTTGCGATATTGCTAATATTGAAATTCCTAATTCAGTAACTGGTAAAAGTTTATTACCAGTTATAAATGGTGAAAAAAAACAGGTGAGAAATTATACGTATCACGCGTACAGACAACACCAAAGAGCGTTTAGAAAAGGTGAATATAAATTAATAGAATTTGTAAGAGCACCAGACAGTGATAAAAAAACGAATGCAACATTTGTTTCTGGTACTAAAACAACCTTGCTTTTCAATTTTAAAAAAGACCCTTGGGAAACGACTAATTTGGCATTTTTACCTGAATATAAGGAGCTTTTAGCTTCTATGAGAAAAGAAATGAGAGCAAAAGCAATTGAACTAAACGATTATAAAGAACACAATAATTACCCTGTTGATTTTTGGGATTATTATTAATTAACGCTACAAAATGAAAAATATAACAAGCATTATTTTATTGTTGTTAACTGTGTTTAGTATAAACGCTCAACAATATTTTGGAAAAAGTAAAGAAGCTGCTTTAACTTCAATAAAACCTGAAGGATGGATAAAAGAATTTTTACAAAGACAAGCTAATGGTTTAGGGGGAAGCCCAACAGTTTCAGGATACCCTTTCAATACCAATATGTGGATGGAAGATATTAATATTCCTGTAGGGCACGCTGGAAAAGATTGGTGGCCTTATGAACAAACAGCTTATTATATTGATGGTACTTTAAGATGCGGTTATTTAATAAACGATACTGCTTTGATAAATTATGCCAAACAAAATTTTGAATATACATTTAACAATATAGATGAAAGCGGCGTACTTGGACAACCAAAAGCAGATGGTTGGGCGAGAGTGGTTTATTTTAGGGCATTAATGGCAGAGTACGAGGTTACAAAAAATAAAGAGATTTTATCTAAAATGACAGATAATTTCTTGAAAACACCACGTTTATTTAATGAAGGAAGAGTATTGTTGAATATTGAACAGATTTTGTGGCTCTACAGCAAAACCAACAATAACAAACTACTTGAATTAGCAATTAATAGTTTTCATTCAAACAAAGGAACAAGTTTGGGTGGAGAATATGGAAATGAAAAAAAGGGAGTTAATTTGCCTTCGAAATTGTTAGATAGAATGCTTTCTGATAAAGCACCTTCAGGACACGGAGTTGGTTTTGTTGAGCAAGTGAAAATCCCGGCAATTTTATACTTGTACACAGGTAATCAAAAATATTTAGATGCATCATTAAATGCTCTACATAAATTGGAGAAACACCATATGTTGGTAGATGGTTGTCAAAGTTCTGTAGAACATTTAGGTGGTAAAGCCGTTAATATGGCTCACGAAACTTGCGATATTGTAGACCTTTCTTGGAGTGCAGGATATATGTTTATGGCGACTAATGATGGACATTGGGGAGATATTATTGAAAGAGCAATTTTTAATGCAGGTTTAGGATCGTTGGATAAAAATTTTAAAGCACATCAATATTATTCAGCGCCCAATCAACCAGTTGCTGCAGAAGAAACAAGTCAGTTTAATATACATTTAGATTGGGGTGGAATGGCTACAGGTCGAATGTGTTATAGGACAGGACATGATACAGAATGTTGTACTGGAAATATTCAACGAATGATGCCTGTTTATGTAAGTAGAATGTGGTTGCAAAATTCAGATAATTCAGGTGTAACGGCGGCATTGTATGGTGCTTCAGAATTTAGTTTCAACCAAAATAAAGCAGAGATAAAAATAAAGCAAGAAACAAATTATCCGTTTGATGAAGCTATTTCGTTTACCTTTAATATGAAGCAAAAAAATAAGTTTGCTTTTAGAATGAGAATTCCTGAATGGTGTAATAACCCAGAGATATTAGTGAATGGCAAACAATTAAAAAAGTTTGTTATTAAAAAAGGAATGGTTCAAATTGAACGAAAATTTGCTGACAATGACAAAATAACACTTAAACTTCCAATGGAATTGAAGTTAACTACTTGGGGAGAAAAAAATGAAGGATTTGCAGTTGAAAGAGGTCCTTTGGTGTATTCACTTCCTGTTAATAAAAAGGAAATTATGTTCCCTTATATTGGAGATCCAAAACTGGTAAACTTTCCAAACAAATTAATGTATCCAACTTCTAATTGGAGTTATGCATTAGATATAAAAAATGGTAGCGAAGCTAATTTTACTAAAGCAACAATAAGTGAAAATCAATACCCTTGGGATTTAGAAAACACACCAGTAAAGATAAAAGTTTTAGCAAAAAAAGTTAATAATTGGAAAATTGATGGTACAAAACATGCACCTTCTTTTCCTAATGAATTAGAGTTAGATAATAAAACTGAAACATTAGAATTAGTGCCTTTGGGAGCTACATATTTAAGAATGACAATTTTTCCAAAAACAAATTAAAATACTATGGGTAAAAGAATTTTAATTGTTTGTTTTCTTGCGTTTTTTAATCAATTTCTTTCAGCTCAAAACACAAAACCAAATATAGTAGTTGTATTGGTTGATGATCACGCTTTTGAAGCAATTTCAGCATATAATTCTTATTTAAAGGATTTTGCAAAAACACCAACTATAGATCGGTTGTTTAATGAAGGAATGCGATTTGATAATTTTGCCTGTAATAATTCTATTTGTTCACCAAGTAGAGCGTCAATTTTAACAGGACAATACAGTCATAAAAATGGAGTAGTTTATCTTGGAGGCGGAATTAAAAAATCTTCGCCACAATATCCAGATTTACTGAGCAAAGCAGGGTATCAAACTTGGTTGGTTGGTAAATGGCATTTAGATTCAAATCCTAAAGGTTACGAAAAACATATGACTGTAAAAGGACAGGGTAAATATTTCAATCCAACATTTAAAGGCACAGAAGGAACTTGGAAAAAAGAAGGTTATTCAACCGATGTTTATACTGATATAGCTCTGGATTGGTTGAAAGATAGAGATAAGAAAAAACCTTTTTTATTGAGTTTGCAGTTTAAAGCGCCGCACCACGATTACGGACACGCAGAAAGATATGATCATTTGTTAGAAAATGTTGCTATTCCAGAGCCGCCAACATTATATGAAGATATTAGAAATAGCAATTCAAATTTAAAAAAGGAGTTTGTTAAAGCAAGTAAGTTTCATATGTTGTATGGAATAGATGACGTTGGGTATTATGCCAGACACAAAGATGATAAAGCACCAGATGCTATGGGTAAACATAATCCGAATAGTGATAAAGATAAAATACGTGTTGCTTACCAACATCAAATTCATAAATACATTCGCTGTATAAGTGGAAATGATGATAATTTAAAACGTGTGTTAGATTATTTAGATACGGAAGGAATAGCAGAAAATACGGTTGTAATTTATACTTCAGATCAAGGTTATTGGCTTGGACAACACGGATTGTATGATAAAAGGTTAATATTAGAAACTTCAATGCGAATGCCTTTTTTAATTAGGTATCCAAAAATGATAAAACCAAAATCTATAAATACAGATTTGTGTATGAATGTAGATATAGCTCCAACTTTGTTAGATTTGGCAGGTGTTGATATTCCAGAATCTATGCAAGGAAAAAGTTTATTGCCCATGTTAAAAGGTGAAAAAACACCAAAAGATTGGAGAACTTCACAATTTTATAATTATTGGTCAACTCCATTTCATTATGGAATAAGAACCAAAAGATATACCTATTTAAAAATTAAAGATCATCCTGAAGAACTTTTTGACAGAAAAAAAGACCCTAATCAATTATTTAATGTTGCAGGTAAATCAAAATATAAAAAAGCGATTTCAAAACTTGAAAAGGAATTGGAAAAGCAAATTGAAGAAATAGCTATAAATCCAGAAGAATTACCCGGAACAGGTAAAGAACCATATCAGCCAGTTAAAAGGAGAACTTCAAAAAATAAAAAGCATAGAAATACTGCGAGGAATTAGACCAAGAACAACTTCATTAGAAGTGAATTAAATTAAAATATAATGAAAATGAAGTCAATTTTTTTAGTACTGTTTTCTATTTTGTTGATTGGGTGTAATTCAACTCAAGAAAAATCAATAAAAGAAGAAAGACCAAATATCTTAATCCTTTTTTTAGACGATTTAGATCCAGATTTTGGGTGTTATGGAAATACCTTAGTTACAACTCCAAACATAGATAAATTAGCTTCAGAAGGAATGTTATTTACAAGAGCTTATTCTGCGGCAACAGTATGTAGTCCTAGCCATACAACTTTATTTACTGGTTGTTACGCTTCAACAATTGGAGCGCCACATCACAGAAGTTCATACATCGATAAATTGCCAGATGGTTATTCAATTCTTACAGAGTTGATGGATAATGCAGGATATTTTACAGTGAATTTTAGAAGTAAAGGAGATTTAATGTATCAAAAATTGTACGGTGCTACTGCTAAAACCGATTTAAATTTTGATAGAGGCAAACCAGAAAATAATAGAGAAAGTGGTAAAGAGGTTTTTAAATATCTTCAAACTATAGATCCAGAAAATATTGAAACTTATTTTAAGGGAGGAAAATGGAATTCAAAGGAAAGAAATCAACCATTTTTTGCATATGCCAATATTGAAACAGGTAAAAAACACGGATTTGTTCCTGGTAGAAAATGGGCAAAAGAAAGAGGAATTGAAGTTGATTCAACTAAAATTAAAATTCCACCTCATTATTCAGATACAGGTGAAGTTCGTAGGGTTTTGGCTTCAAGTTTAGATGCTGTTTCTCATGTGGATTTTGAAGTTGGCAAATTTTTGAAGGCATTGGAAAAATCTGGTTACGCAAACAATACGTTGGTAATTTTAATGTCAGATCACGGAGCTACGTTACAGCGACACAAACAAAGTTTGTGGACATCAGGAATTCATATTCCTATGATTATTAAATGGCCAAACAAAATTAAATCTTCAGAAATAAATGAAGAACTTGCTAGTATAATTGATATTGCTCCAACCTTTTTAAATGCTGCAGGAATTGAAATTCCTAAAACAATGGAGGGTTTAGATTTATTAAGTGATAAACCGAAAAATAGAAAGTACATTTTTGCAACACGAGATGGTATGAACAATTTTTTTGATTGTTCAAGAGCAGTAATTTCAAAAGAATATCAGTATATTCATCACTTTTTTCCAGAGTTGTCATTTAGAGGGAATGGGTATGCAAAACGAACACTTACTTTTAAAAGTATGCTAGAATTGTACAAAAAAGATAGTTTAAATGAATTGCAGCGAGCCTATTTTGAGCCTTCAAAAAATTATGCAGTTGAATTATACAATTTAAATAACGATACTGAAGAAACTGTAAACTTAGCCTTAAATTCTGCTTACAAAGAGAAAACCTTAAAGTATCAGCATATATTGTTTCAATGGCAAAAAGAAACAGGAGATAAAGTTTTAAAAGCAAGAGAACTTTTAAATGTTAAGAAAGTTCCAGAAGGAACAAAAGTGGATAATCTATTAAAGTTAACTAATGAATAAGATTAAGATTGTTATAGTACTATTTTTTATGGTTGCAGGATTAGTAACCGCTCAAAGAAATGTAAAAAGACCAAACATTCTATTTGCAATTTGCGATGATGTTTCTTATCCGCATACAAGTTTTGCTGGTAGTAAATTTGTGAATACACCTTCTTTTGATAGAATTGCTAAAGAAGGAATTTATTTTGAAAACTGTTATGCAGGTTCGCCAGGTTGCGCACCTTCAAGAAGTTCAATTGTAACAGGAAGACATCCTTGGCAAAACGAACAATCTGGTCAGCACGGGTCTTCTTGGATGAAAAAATATGTGCCATTTACAGATGAATTAAAAAACAATGGGTATGCTGTAGGTGTGGCAGGTAAAGGTGTATCGCCTTTTAGATATGCGTTAAGTGAAAAAGATTCGTTGTGGAGAAAAGAAAATGCTGCTGGTCCGTATCATAGTAAAATTGTTTACAATGAATCTAACGATGAAAGATTTACCAATAAAATTAGTGATAAAAATTACTTCGAAAATTTCAAATATTTTATGGAGAATTCAAAAGAAGATAAGCCTTTTTTCTTTTGGTATGGAGGTCACGAGGCGCATAGAGGTTATGAAAAAGACTCTTGGAAAAGAACTAACAAGCAGTTAAAAGATGTTGAGGTTCCTGCATTTTTTCCTGATACAGATGTTATTAGAGGCGATATGCTAGATTATGCGGTTGAAATTGAATGGTTCGATTTACATTTAACTAAAATGCTAACCTATTTAGAAGAAATTGGGGAACTCGAAAATACAGTAGTTATTGTTACTGCTGATAATGGAATGCCGTTTCCAAGAGCCAAAGCCAATTGTTACGATTATGGAGTGCACGTACCTTTAGCAATTCGTTACCCTAAAGAGTTTTCAAAAAATAAAAGAATAAGTCAGCCAGTTGGTTTTGTTGAATTAGCACCAACAATTTTGGAGATTGCACAAGTTAAAGCTTCAAAAATGCAACCAATAACGGGGAAAAGTTTGTTGAAGGTGTTAAAAGGAAAAAAAGAAGTTAGTGATAAAAAAGCAGTTTTTTCAGGAAGAGAAAGGCATACTTCAGCACGAAATGAAAATATGGGTTATCCTCAGCGAAGCATAAGAAAGGGTGATTACTTATTAATTTGGAATATGAAGCCTGAACGTTGGCCTGCAGGAGATGCTAAAATGTTTAAAAAAGGTAAAAAAGAAGGCGATTTAGTTGATAATGTGTATGCAGATATAGATGGTTCGCCTTCAAAATCATTCCTTATAAAAAACAAAGACTCTAAAGATTATGGTTATTATTTTGATTTGGCAACGGATAAAAGACCAGAATTTGAGTTGTATAATATTGAAGAGGATGCCGCATGTTTAAAAAACCTATCAGGAACTTCAGCAAATAAAAAAATTGAAAATAGCCTAAAAAAAGAATTGTTAACTGAATTGAAAAGAACTAACGACACAAGAATTGTTGGTCCAAATAAAGAAATATTTGATACCTATAAAAGGTATTCTTCAATGAGATATTTCCCAAAACAGTAAAATCAGAAAAAATGAACAAACTAAAATTAACACTACTATTAACTCTTCTTACAATAGTATCAGTAGTTGCAAAAGAATATAATATTGCTGCCTATGGAGCTATAAATGATGGGAAAACGATAAATACTATTGCAGTTCAAAAAGCAATTGACGATTGTAACAAAAATGGAGGTGGAACTGTTATGATTGACGGTGGAGGAATTTATGTTATTGGAACCATTTTTATGAAAAGCAATGTTACTTTGCACGTGGATAATGGAACTGTGCTGCAAGGAAGTACCAATCAAAATGATTATCCGCTAGAAGGTGTACATAAAAATATGTACAAAGGAGAGATTTCAAAAAACGCTTGTTTAATTTATGCTGAAAATGCAACTTCAATAGCTTTTGAAGGTCACGGAACAATTGATGGTAACGGGCATTATAAGAATTTCCCTAGAAAGGCTAAAATTATGCGTCCAATGTTAATACGTTTAAAAGATTGTTCTAATATTTCATTGCGTGATATTCATTTAATAAATCCTGCTGCTTGGACTTCGGCATTTTTGTATTGTAACAATATTACCGTAGATGGAATTACAATTATTAGTAGAGCTAATTTTAATGGAGATGGATTAGATTTTGATGGTTGTCAAAATGTAAGAGTAAGTAATTCAAACTTTGATAATAGTGATGATTGTATTTGTTTGCAAACTTCACTTCCAGAGAAACCGTGTAGAAATGTAACTATTACCAATTGTAATTTTACCACAAAATGGGGTGGTATTAGAATTGGATTATTGTCTAGAGGAGATATTGCGTATGTTACGGTTTCTAACTGCACATTTAGAGATATACAAGATTCTGGGTTGAAAATTCAGCAAAATGAAGGTGGAAATATGAGTCATATGACGTTTAGTAATTTGGTTATGGAAAATGTTCCAAGACCTATATTTATGACTTTCTGCCAGCAAATTGCCTGTGTTGAAACTCCTGATGGAGAGTATGAGCCTTTAAAACGAATGCATAATATGAAATTCGATAATATTATTGTAGATAATTCAAAAGGAGATAAACATTCAGCTTTTTTCTTAACTGGAATTCCAGGACACGAAATTGAAGATATTTCAATTTCAAATGTAGATTTTATTGTTTCAGGAGGTGGCACTATTGAAGATGCAAAAAAATTAGATGTTAAAGAATATACTTTAGATAATATGAAGCGTTGGCCAGAATTTTATGTTGTTGAAGGTTTACCAGCTTATGGTATTTACGCAAGACATTTACATGGTTTAAATTTGCAAAACATTTCAATTAAAACCAATGCTGAAGATAAGCGTGTACCTGTAATATTGAACCATGTTAAAAATCATTATGGTAGAAATCTTAAAGCAAATGGAAAGGTTTTAAAGAAAAGTGATATTTTAATTCAAAACTAAAATAAATGAAGAAATTTTTACAGTTGTTATTGTTAATTCCAACAATAATTATTGCTCAAAATAGTAAACCGAATATAGTTTTCTTATTAGTTGATGATGTAGGTTGGGGAGATTTTGGCTGTTACGGTGCAGAATTTAATGAAACTCCAAATATTGATAAACTGGCCAATGAAGGAATGCTATTTACAAACGGTTACGCTGCTTGTACTGTGTGTTCACCAAGCAGAGCGGCAATATTAACAGGGAAATATCCAGCACGTTTAAAATTAACTGATTGGATTGATGGCCATAAAAGGCCATATGCCAAATTAACCGTTCCAGATTGGAATATGAGATTAGAACATAAAGAAGTGTTGCTGCCAGAAGCTTTGAAAGAAGCCGGTTATTCAACGGCTTTTTTAGGAAAATGGCATTTAATGCCTATTGGACAAGATGATTTTGAAGAGCATTATCCTACTGATCACGGTTTTGATATTAACATTGGAGGAAGAGAATGGGGGCAGCCAAAGGGAAGAGGTAAATACTTTTCTCCTTTTGAAATGCCTAATCTTGATGATGGAGAAAAGGGAGATTTCTTGACAGATAAATTAACGGATGCTGCAATTCAAATTATAGATACGGTAAATAAGAAAAATCCTTTTTTATTGTATTTTTCTTATTACACAATTCACGGTCCAGTAATGTCTCCGCCTGAATTGATTGAGAAGTATAAGGAAAAAGCAAAGACATTTAAAAACACAAAGAATCAATATTTAGATCCAAAGAGGGCAGGTATGGTTGAAAAACTAGATAATAGTGTTGGACGTATACTTGTTAAACTGGATGAATTGGGAATTGCTGATAATACCATAGTTGTTTTAACTGGAGATAATGGCGGTAATTATGATGAAACTACAGGAGGATTAAAGGCATACAAAGGGTTTTCTCACGAAGGAGGAACTAGAGAGCCTTTTGTTATAAAATGGCCTAAAAATATTAAGGGAGGTTCAACTTGCGATGAAATGGTTATAGGAACAGATTTTTATCCAACTTTATTGGATTTAGCTGGAATTGAACAAAAACCAAAACAGCATTTAGATGGAGTTAGTATTAAATCGTTATTGACAGGAACTTCAAAAAGAATTAAAAGAAAAGAACTGTTTTGGCATTATCCACATTATCATAGAACAAATCCATATGGTGCAATTAGAGATGGGAATTGGAAGTTAATTGAGTTTTACGAAGATGGGAGTTTGGAACTGTATAATCTTAAAAAAGATATAAACGAAACTACAAATCTTGCAAGTTCAAAGCCAAAGAAAGCTGCTTTATTATTAAAAAAATTAAAAGCTTGGAGAACCTCAGTTGATGCTCAAATGATGACAGAAAACCCTAATTTTGATATTGAAAGAGAGAAATTAAAGAAAAGACACTATTAAAAATATTATAAAAAAAAAGAGGAATTTTTAATCTAAAAATTCCTCTTTTTTACTTCTATTTAAAGTATTCCTGTTTTAATTTTACTATCTCTAGTAGTATTATATTTTTTAAATAATTGGTCTATTTTGCCCTTGAATTTTGGGTTGCTGATAAGGTTGCCTTTTTCGTTTTCTGAAATATTATCATTCAAATTAAATAGAGCAATAGGAGTTCTCTTTTTAAATGTTTTATCCTTTTTATCAAACTGAATAATTAGTTTCCAACCATCTTCTGTAATCATACCTTGTTTACCTGTACCACTTTGAGTTATTAAAAAAGGATGAGGTTGAATTTTCTTTTCACCTAACAAAATAGGTAATAGGTTTGAAGAATCCATTGCATTGTTTTCTTCAATTTTTTGATTGGTTAAACCAGCCAAGGTTGCCATAATATCAATTCCAATAATAGGCGCGTTAGATACGTTATTTGCTTTAACCTTTCCAGGCCACCAAGCAATAAAAGGTACTCTTGTTCCACCTTCATAAGCCTGATTTTTTCCACCTCTATAAATAGTGTTGGATTTGTGTTTAGATTGCATTGTTTTTTTAATTAACAAACCACCATTATCTGAAGTAAAAATGATTAACGTATTGTCATAAATACCTTGTTTTTTTAAAGTTTGAACCATCATTTCTAGTTGTACATCTAATTCCTTCACCATATCTAAATGATTAGATGGAGTTGTGCCAGCTATTTTGGTGCCATTCAATTTTTTTGAAGGTGTATGCGGTTTATGTACAGCTTGTGAACAATAATACATAAAGAAAGGTTCTTTGGTTTTACTACTTTCTTCAATAAAATTAACAGCTTTATTAATTAGTAAAGTTCCAGCATTAAAAGGATTCCAGTTACTATCTCCTAAACCTTCTTTTTTATCAAGTTTAAACCCAAGCTTGTCAGCATATTTTTGAGTAATTAGCATTATTTCTGAATCTTCTTTTATTGGATCCATAACACCATTTTCATAAGCAGCATAAGGTTCCGCCTGAATTCCGGCAGGATACATATAACTATAGTCAAATCCATTTTGAACAGGTCCTCTATCAATAACTTTTGTAATATCTACATCAGTTTCATGCTCAACTCTTGGGTTTCTATAAAGTTTGTTTGTACTTTTTCTTTTGAAATCCATTCCATAGCCCCATTTCCCAAAAAACGATGTTTTATAACCAGCTTGTTTCATTAATTTACCTAATGTTAATTGGTTTGGTTCAATAGGAGAGCGTTCATAACAACCCCAAACTCCAGAAGGAGCGTAGCTTCTATAACAGTGATTTCCAGTCATTATTGCATATCGAGTAGGAGCACACAAAGCCGCAGGTGAATGTGCATCTGTAAAAATAGTTCCTTCTTTTGCTAACTTGTCAATGGTTGGAGTTTCAACAATAATATTATCCGAATGCATTTTTCTATAATGCGAAATATCTCCAGTTCCTATATCATCAGCTAAAATTACAATTACATTCGGTTGGTTTTGTGAAAACCCTACAAATGGAATTAATAACAGTAAACATATTTTAAATATATTTTTCATTTTTAAATTATTTTAATTTTAACCAATTCAAATTCACAGCTTTTTCAGAACCCCAATCAGATTTGAATACCACTACTATATTTTTAATTCCAGTTACTTTTTCAGTAATATCGGCTTCAATAGTTTTCCAAGAACTCCATCCACCAGTATATTCAATAGGAAATGTTGCAATTAACTTACCTTTTGGATCCCCTAAACGAATTTCAAAACTTCCAGTGCGTTGTCCACTAGCTACTCGAGCTTCAATTTTAGTTGCTTCTCCATTACCAAAATCAACTTTATTAAATTTCACATATCCCAGCATTTTGGTATCACAAACCATCCAGCCGTTTGGTTCGTTTTCTCCACCTACAAAAGCAATGTTTGCTTTTGAAATTTCATTATATCTATCAATTTGAATAGTGTCTCCAATTTTTGGTATTCCAATACCTCTTATTGTTGGAGTTACTTTTTTTATGGTTCCGTCTTTTTTGAAAGTGATATAATCGGCACGCATAGAACGTAATTTATTATAACCACTAATATCCCACCAGTGATAGAATAAAATCCACTGTCCATTATATTTTACAATGGAATGATGGTTGGTGCCGTTACCAATATTATCCATAATTTTTCCTTCATAAGTAAATGGGCCCAAAGGATTTTTAGCAGTTGCATAGCCAATAGTATAGCCTTCGTCAGGAAAAACGTGTGCAAATGTAAAGTAGTAAATACCATCTTTTTTAAAGGCAAAAGAGCCTTCTTTGTAACCAGCAGGTAAACCTTCAACTTTTATAGGCTCCGCGCTAATTTCTTTCATGTTATCTTTTAGTGGAGCAACAAATAACTCTTTTCCTCCTCCAAAGTATAAGTAAGCTTTGTCATTATCATCAATAAATAAGCCTGGATCAATTCCGCTTACACCTTTTATATAATTTTTTTCCCATTTAAAAGGTCCTGTAGGGTTTTTTGATGTTCCTACACCTATTCTTCTAAAAGAAGAACCATCCTTGGGTTGTGCTGGGTAATAGTAGTAATAAGTATCACCTTTTTTAATACAATCTGGAGCCCACATTGCAAAAGTATCTTTGTCTCCCCAAGGCACATCATTTTCTTTTAAAATCCACCCGTGATCTTTCCAAGTTGATCCATTTTCTAAAGAAAAAGCGTGATAACCAGGCATACAAAAACGTGGAAATTCTTTTTCTCTTCCAGCAGGAGGATACGTATCGCTTGATGGATAGACATATAATTTACCATCGAAAACGCGAGCTGTTGGGTCAGCTGTAAACATATGGGTTACTAATGGATTTTGAGCAAAACAAAATTGAATTGCTAACATAAAAAGAGCTACAATTGATAGTTTTTTCATTGATTATTGTTTTATAACTTTTAAGTTTTTTGAAGAATTAGTTGTTTCTACAGATAGAAAATACATGCCCGAATTTAAATTTGAAAGATTTAAGTTTAACTTTCCATTTGTAACAGGGTATTTTTTAGAAATAGCAAGAGTGCCAAGACTTGTATATACTTTTACAATTGCGTTTATACTAGTATCATTTCCTAAATTTACAGTAATATAATTGTTAAATGGAATAGGGTATGCTGTAATTTCGTTTCCAATAAAAAATTCTTCTTTAAAAGCTTCCTGACATTCTTTTTCAGAAGTTATTTCTATTGAGTTTTTGCCATTTAATAGCGGTAATTCAATTGTAGATTTTGAAGTTGTATAAACTTTATTGTTAATTTTAATTGTATAGTTATTTCCACCTGTGAGGCTGTAAAAAACTGATTTATTTTGCTGATTAACTTTTGAAGAAACTTTTAAAGCTTCTGCTTCTACAATGTTTACATTGTAACATTGCTCAAAGTTTGGTTTACTTGGAATGGTAATACACAATTCATAATTTCCTATTGGTAAATTGTTAAAAGAGGTATTTTGTGTAAAATTCTTTGTTAGATTAAGAGATTTTATTGTTGCAGTATAGTTAAGATTATCAACAGCTGTTATTTCAACAAGTCCATTATTTTTATTTGTGCAAGTTTCTCCTGTAGTTTTAAGTTTAAAATTATTAGAACTCAATTTTTCTTCACTTCTAGAAATTTCTTTACTAAAATTAAAAACTTGCATAGTTAAACTACTAATATGTCCACCGTTATCTGGAAACGAAACGGATATTTGATTATCTGATTTTAACAAATTATAAGGGACTTCGATTTCTAAAACACCAAAAAATTCATCTCGACCACTTTGGTCATTACCTCTCCAGTTTGTTGGAACATTAACAGATGTGTCATTAACTTTTAAAGTAGGTTTTAGAGATTTACCGTGATCTCTACCAACACCTACACGTAAAATTGCTTCACCAATTGAACCTAAATTTACATTATTTATATTGAAGTTTATATTTTGATTTGCGCTAATTGGTTTTAAATAACCATCTGCAAAATATTTAGTTTCATTAGAAGTTTCTGAAATTGAAATTGTTTTATCAAAAGTATATTCTAATATTATTGTGGCTTCTCTACCAATATTTATTGAACTTATTGCTGAGGTTTCATTCGTTATATCTAACGCAGGGACACCTGCATTTTCGGCATGTAAATGTTGAATTTTAATGGATTCAATTTTTGCGTCACCAAAACCTTTAAGATTAAGGTCAACTCTTCGTGCTTCGTGATGCATATTATTTACAATAACATATGCCTTGTTACCTTCAACATAAGTATCAATTTGAGTATCTAAATTGCTCGATTTTGTGTCAACTCTTGTGCCGTTTACATTAGCCCACATTTGGTAAAACTTAACAATTTCTGTGTAAACCCATTCATCACCAGTTTCTCCAGCTAATTCTTTCTTTTGACGAAATAATCTATGCGCATATTTTGCATCCGGATTTTGATCACCTGATGGTTTCCACCAATTTGCTTTGTTAATTATAAATGGCAAGGCTTGATCAATAACATCTGGTCGTTCCAAGAGTTGCATCATTATTGTTGAAAATGAACGTAAATTGTGCCAGTCTCTTTCCTTGGTGTACAATTCGCCTTCTGTATTTAAACATCCGTATTCAGAAATACAAAACGGTTTAACTTCACCTAGTTTTAAATAACCATAATGCTCCACCATATCTAATATTGCCTCAACATTGCTTCCAGCTCTATATTGTCCTTCACCTGTTTTCTGTACATTATCATATAAATGAAGTGAAAAGAAATCCATCTCTTCACCAGCTATATCAATAAATGTTTTCCAGTTTTTTTTCCAATGGTTAAAGTCAGCTGCTTCATAAGCTGGATGCGCGGCACTATAACCACCAACTTTGGCATTTGGATTTAATTCTTTAATTCTTTTAGCAACAACTTTGTGCATTTCAGAAATATTTTCTCTAGTTGTTCCTATTTTTGTTGCTTTTACAAAAGGTTCATTTAACACTTCAATATATACAGGTAATGGTTCTCCTGTGGTACCGCCATTTCCGTGAAAATACTTAAAATAATTAGCGTAGAATTCCGCAATTGGTTTGTATCCATCTTTTGCCATTGTCCACTTTTTACCATTTGGTCCAATTTCGTGATCTCCATTAGGATACATTCCTTCCTGACCGCCCATCATATAGCTACTTAATCTATTTTCATATTTATGTTCGTTTGTATCATTTTTATATTTCTCTATAGCTTGTGCACCTTTAGTTTGTAGGTAACTAATGCTTGGCCATCCAGGTTTATTTGGGTCTTCTTCACAAATAGAGTGATTCCAAGGTAAAGAGCCATTGTTACGACCTAAGTAAGTATCAAAGTCTTCTAAAAATTCTCTCTTAAATTCTTCGTTAGGCCACTCACTATCATTTACACCAGCGTGAAGCATTAAATATTTTGAACGATCCAATTCTGAAACTCCTCCAACAGAATGTTTCACATCTAGATTTACATCAACTATATCTTGAGCAAAAAAGGAATTTGAAACGAGTAAACAAAAGATAACTGAAAGTAATAGTTTTCTCATATGGTTCGGTATTTTTATAATTTAGGTATTCAATTAGAGCGCAATTTCCAATTATTATAATTGAATAATAGAAACGATTGAATTAATTAATATAATTATTGTTTAAAGATTTTTATACTCTCGGTTTTAGCACCCATATTTACAGATAAATAGAACAAACCTTTGTTAAGTTTTGGAAGGTTAAGATTAATCATTCCATTTGTAATTGGGTGTTCACCAGAATATGTTAAAGTTCCAATACTGGAAAATAAATTTACGAGAGCTTTTTTATGTGAAGTGTTCACCAAATTTATTGTGAAATTTGAATTAAAAGGGTTTGGATATGCACTTATACTATTGAAAATATGAAATTCATTTTTATAAAACCCTTGGCAATCTTTATCTGTACTAATTTCAATAGTATTAATTCCAGTTTTTAAAGTTAAGTTTATATTTGAATTTGAAGTTTCAAAAAAAGTGTTATTTAATAATATTGAATAATTAGTTCCACCAGATAAGTTTAATGAAATATTTTTATTATTGGTGTTTACTTTTGAGCTAACTTTTAAATTTTCAGGTTCTGAAATGTTAATCGAATACTCCCTTGATTGAGAGTTATCTGTATTAGAAGTAATTTTAATAGAATAAATTCCTGATGCTAAATTTTTAAAAGTATAAGAGTTTGCGAAATTTTCAGAGCTATGTAATGTGTTGCCAGTAATGCTAACTGTATAATCACCAAGTAAAGAAGCGTTAATTGTAATAATTCCATTTTCAGTATTTGGACAAGAATTACTAGTACTTTGTATTGTGAATTTTGCCTTTTCAGTAGTATCAGATTTATAAATAGCTCTTGTCCAGCCACTACCTTTTAAAGCGCACCAAAATACTTTTTCGTTATTTGGGTCGGGTTTTAAGTCTGTTATGGTATCTGGTTGACCTAAATTTTTATTGATTTTAGTCCATGTTTCACCTGCATCTAAAGATAAATATGCGCCAGGATTAAAGGTTGTTGCTCCCTTATTTTCGTGTTGTAACGCAACATTTACTGTAATTATATTTGGGTTGATAGGAGAAACTTCGGTTTGCCATACATAAGGCATATCAAATATTTTAGCCCAAGTTGAGCCATTATCTTTACTTCTCCAAACTCCACCTTCATTAAAAGTTCCTTCGTATCTTCCACAGGAAATAAAGATATGTTTCGTATTTCTGTCAATAAAAACATTATTAACGGATTTAATTTCAGTAGGAATTGTAATTTTTGACCAATTTCCGGCTCTATCTGTAGATTTGTACAAACCACCTTTTTGTCCTGTTGGGCCTTCATTTAATGCTGCATATAAAGTAGAAGAATTTGCAGGGTCCATTTTTAAACGCCTAACACTAAAATCTGTAGGGAAACCATTGTTCATTGTAGACCATGTTTTTCCTTCATCAGAACTTTTTATAACACCTAATGTGGTAAAGTCTTCAGGTAATAATTTACTTGATACTTCAGCAATTGGCTTAGACATTACACAAAAGTAAATGTTTTTTGGATCATCGGGATCTATGGTTAAAGAATATTGAAATATATTGTCGCTAGATAAATTACCACCATAAGCTAGCGGGTAAGATTCATTATTCCAAGTTTTACCGCCATCAGTAGATTTTCTAAAATAACCTCTATGGTTTTGTCTAAATTGAAGTGTGTAAATAATTTCTGGATTATTTGGATGAACTGCAACGGTAGCTATAGAATGCGCACCACCATGATTAACCTGACCTTCAATTTGTTCTACAGCGTATGCATTTTTATCTTCATAAGAATCTAAACTTGCTGTTTGCCATAAACCATGTTCACCGCTGCAAAAAAGGTATCTATTTTCTTTTCCAGTTTCCAATAGCATAAATCTACCAGGTAAATTACTGTCACCACGAGCAACCCAGTGCTTGCTTCCTGGTTCAGTTTCAAAATCATCAACTTGGTTCCAAGTAGTTCCGTTATCATTAGACCTCATAGTTTGTTGATCTAAACAAATAAAAACTTCACCCTTCACATTAATTTCCAAAAATCTATTACCAAAAGTTTCTTCATTTTCTGATTTCTCTTTATGCAAATGAGCAAACGTAGTATTTTGTCCTGTTGGATTATTTTTAGAGGACCAATAAGCAGCATCTTTATTCTGAGACCAATATTTTCCAGTTCTGGTAGTTGTAATCCAATTTTGACCTCCATCAGTAGTTTTCCATACATCACCTGGTAAAAATGAATAATCGTGTTTTACGTTATGAGTAATATAAATTTCATCTTTATTTAATGGGTTAACCACTAGCCTATTTAAAACTGGTAATGTTTCGGTAGGATAATTTGGATATAAGCTCTTTATTTCGTTTGAACTTTTGTCGAACCAATAACCAATAGCTTTCCAATATTTTTGTTGAGTTGTATAATTAGTTAGTTGAGTTAAATCAAAGGTAAAGTTACCCGTTATACTTGTCCAATTTAAACCGCCATCCAAACTTTTGTAGATTCCACCTGTTGCCTTTGTAGTATTACCATTTCCTTCGTAAAACGTTTGTTCAATTAAATAGAGGATAAATTCATTTGTATTTTTATCATAAAAATAGGTCATATCCCTAGGTAAATTGTTGGGTAATCCATTACCACTTATGGTCCAATTATCTCCTTGATTTGCGCTTCTATATACTCCTGAATTGGTTGCCATAATAATGTTGTTGGAATTTCTTGGGTCTACAATAATTCTTCCAATATCTAGGGTAGAAGGTAAGTCAGTCTTTTTCTTTTGCCAAGAAGCACCTCTATCAGTGCTTCTGAAAATTTGTCCATAATCAGAATATTTATAAACATAGCCTAATAAATCACTTTGTTTTCTATGATTAGCTTTTACATTCCAAAAATCTCCACCTCCAATAAACCAATTATTGTCATTTGAAGGATCAACAGCTAGCTCGGCATGTTTACCTCCTAAATCTTTTATAAAAGTCCAATTTCTACCTCTATCGGTTGTATTATATAATTCACCTCTAACATCTATTGCATACCCAAAATCGGCATCTTGATGAGAAAATACGATAGATTGAATTCTTCTCATATCTTTTCCTGTTCCATCACAGTCTTTTATAGTATGCCAAGATTTTCCATTATCCCAACTACCATAACTATTGTACATATCTGGAGACATGAACATTACATTTTCATCAGTTGGATGACACCAAAATTCTTCACAGTAACCAGACATTCCTGGTCCAACTTGCTGCCATTCTAATTTATCAGATGAAACCACTCTTTCAGTCTGTAGTTTTTTGAAATATTCTGTGTCCAGTTGAGCAGTGGCAGATAATGTGAGCAATAAACAAAAGAGAAATGATAATGTGAATTTCATAATTTATTTTGTTGTGTTAAAAGCGATAGTTGCAGTTTCTAAACCTTCAGCAGAAGCTTTAAATTCAATATTTCCCGCATTTTCAGTAGTTTGAATTACGGCTAATGCTTTTCCATTAAATGCTTTTCTGTTTGATGCTTGAAAAGAATCTAAATTCATATGATCTCCATTTCCAACAGCTATTAAATTAGCTTCACCACTAACTTCAAATTGAATTGTATTATTGGCTTTTGGCACTACATTTCCATCTTTATCAAGTATTGTACATTCAACATAACTTAAATCTTCACCATCGGCTTTTAAGTTCGTTCTTCTAACAAATAATTCAATTTTTGCAGCTTTACCAGCTGTGTTTACTTGTTTAGTTGCAATTTCTTTTCCATTTTTATAGGAAACAGCTTTTAATGAACCAGGTTTGTAAATTACTTTCCATTCTTGATATTCAACATCATTTAGGTTGTTTTTTTGTTTCCCTAAAGATTTTCCATCTTGAAATAATTCTACTTCATCACCATTTGTGTAAGCATAAACCGTAACTTCTTTTCCTTCCATTCCTTCTAAATTCCAATGAGGAAAAATATGAACCATTGGCTTATTAGACCATTGAGATTGATAGAAATAATACCCATCTTTTGGAAAACCACATAAATCAATAGGAGCAAAGGATGATGATCGAGCTGGCCATCCAAAAGGAATAACTTCACCTAAATAATCCCAACCTGTCCAAATAAATTGACCCATTATATCGTCTCTATTCTTAATATCTTTCCAAGCTTGTACACCTCTATATCCAATTAACTCGCGTTGTTCAACCCATTCATATGCTTCTTTACTAGTATAACCAAGTTTATTCCACCAAGCTTCTTTTTCTTTTCCGTATAAATAAGTGCTACGTGGATAGTATGATTGCGCCGAAGCACATTCAGTGACCACTCCCATTGCATTAGGTGCTATTTTATCTTCACGATCTAAACCATTTTCTTTAATATAGTTATAACCTCTAATATCGCTAGTTTGTGCTGCACCTTCACTAGGCCAAGCATCCCAACCGTAACCAATTAATCCGTTTGTTACTGGTCTGTCATCAAGTTTATGAATAATATCAATTAATCTATTTGCAATTGGAATTCCTTCATCGGTTTTCATTTGGTCAATTTCGTTTCCAATACTCCACATTACAACCGATGGGTGGTTTCTATCTCTTAATACAAAATCAGTTAAATCGGTATCAGCCCATTCTTTAAATTTATCGGCATAATATTTAACAGGAATACGAATTTTTTTTCCATCTTGAACTGTTGTCGGGTTTTTAACAATTTCCCATTCATCAAAAACCTCGTTCATTACTAAGAATCCCATTTCATCACAAGTTTCTAAGAATTCTGTTGAAAAAGGATTGTGAGCAGTACGTACGGCATTACAACCCATTTCTCGCAAAATTTCTAATTGACGTTGAATTGTTCTTTTGTAAATAGCTGCACCAATTGGACCGCCAGCGTGATGTAAACAAACACCTTTTAACTTTGTTTGCACTCCGTTTATTGAAAATCCAGTGTCTTTACTATAACCTAATTCTCTAATACCTGTTCTAGTTGATTCTTCACCAATTAGCTCGCCCTTATTAAATAATTGAACTTTTACCGTATACAATTCTGGAGTTTCTGGCGCCCATAATTTTGGATTCGGTATATCTATTGAAACATTTAAATTTTCAATTTTAGTTGCCGAAATTTCAACAGTATTTTCTTTTGAAGCAATTTCAATATCATCTTTTAAAACAATTGTTTTAGCAATTATTTTACTGGCTTTATCAAATTCAGTTTTAATATTGAAGGCCGCATTTATTGTAGCGCTTTCTTTTGAAATATTTGGAGTTGTAACATATAAACTCCAATTTGGTATATAGGTTTTATTTCTAATTTTTAACGTAACATCTCTATAAATTCCTGTTCCTGTATACCAACGCGAGCCAGGTTGTTCCGAATTGTCTAAAGTTACTGTTAATACATTTTCTTTATCAAAGTTTATGTGTTTTGTTAAATCATATTCAAAACCAATATAACCCATTGGTCTATAACCAACTTTTTGTCCGTTTATATAAACTATAGAATTTCTATAAGCACCGTCGAAATAAACAAAAACTTTGTTTTCTTTTTTATTTCCTGGTGCTGTAAATGTTTTTCTATAGGTACATTTTCCTGTAGGTAACCAACCACCACGTGAAAATGAAGGATTCTCTTTTGAAAAAGGACCTTTTATACTCCAATCATGTGGCACCTTGATAGTTTCCCATTTAGAATCATCAAAATTTGGTTGAATAGCTTCAGAAATTTCACCTTTTGAGAATTGCCAGTTTTTATTGAAGTTAATATCTGCAGTTTGAACTTCATTCTCTTTTTTAGAACAGGAAATTGTTAAAAAGAAAGAGATTATTACTATGCTAATACTTGATAATGCGTTGGATAATCGAGTCATTTTACTTGGTTGTTTTTTTAGTTTTTGAAAAGTTCAATTTTTAGAACACTACAAAAATATACCAAGTATCAAGTAAGTGAATGTACAAATGTTTTTGAATGTAGAACGAATGTGTTTATTCCAAATTCATAAGCCAATTGTAAAATAACTCAGGCCAATGCTCTAACTGTTTCATGTCTTTTGCAAAAGCATATCCGTGCCCACCAATTGGAAAAATATGCATTTCAGTTTTAATATTTTTTTGCTGAAGTGCTTCAAAAAACAACAAGGTGTTTTTTACAGGAACCGCTTTGTCGTTTGTTGAATGAACTAAGAATGTTGGTGAGGTTTCTTTGGTAATTTGTAATTCATTTGAGAATAAATCAACCATTTTTTTAGATGGATTTTTACCTAATAAATTCTTTTTAGAACCTTTATGAGTTACACTATCTTGCATTGATATTACAGGATATATCAACCCCATAAAATTTGGTTTAGCACTTAGTTTATCAATTTTATCTTGCTTTTTATAAGCTTCAAAATTATAATGAGTACCAAGAGTTGAAGCTAAATGTCCTCCAGCCGAAAATCCCATAACACCTATTTGATTCTCATCTATATTCCATTTTTTAGCGTTTTTTCTGATAATTCTAATGGCTCTTTGAGCATCTTGTAATGGTGCTAAATGAGGTTTTGTAAGCGATTTTGATCCCGGTAAACGGTATTTTAATACAATTGCATTAATCCCTTTTGAAGCAAACCGTTCGGCAAAATTAGTACCTTCATGATTCCAAGCTAAAATTCCATAACCACCTCCAGGGCATATTAAAACGGTTTTCTTTGTATTTAATTTTTTGGGAGCGAGAAAAACTTCTATTGTTGGTTTTTGAACATTTGATATTCTTATAATATTAGTCTCTTCAATTATTTCTTTTTCTGAAGATTTTAGTTGATTTGGGATATTCTTTTTCCAAAGTGGAATTGTTTTACTTTGTGCATTTGCAATTAGAGTAAAACACATCGTAGCAATTAAAATAAAGTATTTTTTCATTGGTGTTATCTGTTAAATCTACCCGAAGTATTTCCTTCTAGTATGTTCATTACTTCGTTTACATTAGAAAAGTTTACATCACCTTCATAGGTGTGTTTTAAAGCACTAGCTGCGGCTGCAAATTGCATAGATTTGTTGTCATCAAAATGTTGTAGACCATAAATTAATCCAGCAGCATAAGCGTCACCAGTTCCAATTCTATCTACAATATGTGTAATATCTAAATCTTCAGTTTCTCTAAATTCTACTCCGTTCCACATTCTGGATCTAATTTTGTGCCAAGATGAATTCACTGAAGTTCTAATTTTATCAAATACCTTTGTGATTGATGGAAATTCTTTCATTAAATGTTTACTTGCCTTTATAAAATCGTCAGTTGAATAACTATAATTTGTTGATAAAACTTCATTAATTTCATTGATTCCGCCAATAAATATTGTGGAATAATTTAATAAATCAGCTAAAATTTCTTTTGGATTTCCACCATATTGCCATAAGCCACTTCTATAAGTTGGATCGGCTGAAACCTCCATTCCTTTTTTACGTGCTAAAATTAATCCATCTTTAAGTGTTTCGTAACCACCTAGGCATAGGGCAGGAGTAATGCCAGTCCAATGAAACCATTTTCCACCTTCTAAAGATGTATTCCAATCTACCATAGAAGGTTTTATTTCGGAAAAAGAAGAATGAGATCTGTTATATGAAATTGAACTTGGACGCATAACGGCACCAACTTCTAAAAAATATACACCTAAAGGTCTTTTAGAACGTACAATGGCTGAGGTATCTACACCAAATTTTCTTAAGTAGGAAATTGCTGTGTCACCAACAAAATCTTCAGATATACAAGAAATGTGCTTTACATCACCACCAAAATTGGCAATTGAAATGCCTACATTTACTTCGGTTCCTCCAAAATAAAATTCAAGTAAATTGGATTGAATAAACTTTTTGTTTCCTTCAGGAGATAAACGCATTAGTACTTCACCGAATGTAATAATCTGACTCATAATTATGTTTTTTATTTAATGTAAAATTAATCTATCCAGAATAAAAAGTATAACAACAATCACAATTATTACTAAAATAAAGTTTTTGTTAAATTAAAAAGGCTGATTCCTTTACGAAATCAGCCTTTTTTATTAAAATTTTAATTTATAATTTAATTTCCTAAATTAGGATTTAGTACTACGTCACCTGAAGGTATTGGAGTCCACCAAGTTGATTTATCCGCTGGATTTCCAATAAGTGGAACATCGTTAGGATCACGATTTTGGTTCACTTCAGCCACCATATCTAATCTAACTAAATCTAACCATCTATTACCACCAACTTCACCTAAAAATTCGTAAGCACGTTCTTTTACAATTGCATCTACTAATTTTTCTGTTGTATTTAATTCAGTAGAAGTATAATCTACCATAGGATCTGGAGTTTTCCAAAATTCTACAGCTAAAGCTTCAACTTGAGCTTGTTTAGTAGAACCTTTAGCGTAAGCTCTACGTTTAATTCTGTTTAAAGCTTCAAGTGCTTCATCTGGTTCACCGGTATTAGCACAAGCCTCAGCATACATAAGTAGTACTTCTGCATAACGCATAGCAATTCTATCATTTGAAGTTTGCCATGTGTGTTCTTTTACTTCACCAACAGGATCTGTTGAGTTAGGAGCACCAGTTGCATAAGTAAATTTAGTTACAATTGGGTTTCCGAATTCAACAAAAAATTGATTTGTTGCTGGATCTACACTAGTAGAAAATTCTTTTCTGTATCCATCAGGGAAATTATTGTAATAAGTCCATTCCATGTAAGCATCCATCCAGTTTGCCCATCTAAAACCATATACTCTATTTTGAGTTATAATTGGCCAAGATTCACTAGACATTACATGCGCATGAATTACCTCTTTGTTTACTTGATGTGGATCTTGGAAATTTTTAGCAAAATCATCCATTAATGAATAAACTCCATCGTTTTTAATTTCACGAGTTAATGATTTAACTTGTGTCCATTTGTCTGTTTCATTATATGGGTAACCAGTTAATTGCATATAGGTTTTTGCTAAAAATGCTTTTGCAGCTGTTTTAGTTACTCGTCCATTATTAACTGTAGGATCTGTTTCTCTTGGATTGTTAGCCCATTGAATAACAAACTCAAAATCTGAAATTACTTGTTCAAGAACATCTCTTTTTGGAGTTAAAGGCATCGCAAAGTCAGGATCTGGACTAAGCGGCATAGGAATATCTCCAAAAGTAGTTGCTAATCTAAAATAGCAAAGACCTCTAATAAAATAAGCATTTGCTTGAGCTGCATTTATTACTGCTTCATCTACACCTTCTGGATGTGCATTTTTTATAAAAGAGTTTGCAGCATATATTGTACTATAATTACCATTCCAGTCGTTTGTAGACCAAGAGTTACCTGCAGTTCTTGCAAATTGGTCAGATTCTAGTACAACCCATTTATTACTTCCTAATCGTGATGTTAAATCATCTGCACCACAATAATGTGAGTAATTATCTAGACCCCAATTATTTCTTCTTAAGGTACCATAGATTCCTAATATACCGGCATCTAATGTATTCGCATCTGAATAAAATGTTCCCGAAGATTGTAATCCTTCAGATCCCTCATCCAATTCTTCACAGCTACAAATCAATAGCGATAGAGCAGCTAGAAAAAGAAATTTATATGTTAAAATATTATGTTTCATAATTTAAAATTTTTTGTTAAAATGTTACTTTAAGCCCTGCAGAAACAGTTCTTGTTAAAGGGTATGAAAAAGCGTCAACACCAGCTTGTGAATCACTATTTGCTGGAGTACTTGAACCTTCTGGATCTAAACCAGAATAGTTTGTTATAGTTAATACATTGTCCATACTAGCATATAGTCTAAGATTAGAAATATTTAAAGATTCTAAAATTGTTTGAGGTAAACTATATCCCACGGTTAAATTACTTACTTTAAAGAATGAACCTTTTTCGATATATTGACTTACCACATAGGTTAAAGAATAGTCGGTTCCATAAGGCATTACTTGTTGTGTAGAACTAGTATTGGTTGGAGACCATCTGTTTCTGTAATCTGTATCTAAGATACCATAATTTAATCTATTATCTGTCCAGTTATAAATGTCGTTTCCAACAGTACCAATGCACTGTACAGAGAAATCCCAATTTTTAAAAGATAAACTACTACCTAATCCGTATGTAAAATCAGGAGCTGTTTGCCCTACAATTTGTCTATCGGCAGCAGAAATTGCACCATCACCATCAAGATCTTCATATTTTACTTCTCCTGGTCCAGAATTAAATGCCGCAGCTTCTGTTGCTTCATCTGCTTGCCAAATACCAATAGCTTTTAATCCAAATAGAGCACCTAAAGATTCTCCTTTTCTAACAACAAATTTTTTGTTTCCACCTACTAAACTCCAAATACCTATTGCTTCCTCAGATTCAACAAATATTTCATCAACACCATCTCCTAAATCTTGAACAATATTTTTGTTTCTTGAAAAGTTTGCATAAGCTGTCCAATTTAAATCGTCAGAACTTTTAATATTCCAGTTTAATCCTAATTCAACACCATTGTTATCAATGTCTGCAAAATTGTCTTGGATTCCTGTTAAACCAGTATATCTAGCAACAGATTGTTGAATGATAACGTCTGTTGTTTTTTTAGAATAAATATCAATAGAACCTGTTAGTTTGCTGTCTAAAATACCAAAGTCAACACCTGCGTTGTAAGAAGTAGTAGTTTCCCACTGTGTATCTAAACTTGTTAATGTAACATCAGGAACTACACCTTGTACAGGAACACCATTATCTAGTGGATACCAACCAAAGTTTCTTGCTGTTGGGTCTCCAGCAAATGTAGGTTGTGTATCTCCATAACCAATTGCTGCATTACCAGTTGCACCAAAACCTATTCTAAGTTTTAAATTATCTATCCAATCTGTATTTTGAATAAAATCTTCTTCAGAAATTTTCCAAGCTAATGCTGCAGAAGGAAAGTATCCCCAAGCATAATCTGGTTGAAATCTAGAAGAACCATCGGCACGCATTGAAGCAGTTAATAAATATTTGTCTTTATAACTGTAGTTTAAACGTGCCATATAAGATCTTATTTTCCCTACATTATATCCAGAAATTGTTGAAGAAGGCTGTCCGTTTTGCAATAGGTACCATTCGTTACCTAATGAATTAAGATCACCAGCAGCCGATGTTAAATTACGGTTGATAGCTTTGCTAAATTCGTAAATAGCAGATGCTTTTAAGTTATGATCTCCAAATTCGTTTTCGTAAGTAAATCTACTATTTACCAACCAACTATTGCTTCTACCATATCTTTGTTGTGCAGTAACATTACTTCTTGTTATGTCAATGAAATCTTCTAATGTTCTTTGTCCTGAATAGTTATTTGTTAAACTACCAGCAGCACCTAAAACCATTGTGATTTTATCTGTTAAATTAACATTTAAATCTAAATTAGATAATATACGATCACTTAAAGATTCTTGGTTTTGACGAACATCCATTTCAGGATTAGGTAATCTACCTACAAGAAAAGCTCCATTATAACTATTGTTATCGTTACCATCTATAAAGTTACCATCTGCATCGCGTGATCCCCACATTTGTGGATATATAACTGCGTTACCCATTATGTTACCTGTACCAGCTGTTCCAACACCATTACCTTGAAAATCTGTATGAACTCCATAAGTGTTAAACTTGAAGCTTATACGATCACTAATATTACCAGAAATATTAGAACGTAAAGATGTTCTTTCGTAGAAACTATTTTTAACCGTTCCTTCTTCATCTAAATGGTTAGCAGAAAAGAAATACTTAAGATCATCATTACCCCCAGTAAGATTTAATGTGTGATTGTATCTAACACCTTGTTGAGTAACTAAATCTTGCCAATCTGTACCTCCGTTTTGTTTAAATCCATCAATGTCATTTTGAGTGAAATAAGGGCTTTGTCCTAAAGAAGCTCTTTGTTCATTCATTAATTCAGCTTGCTCATGTGGAGCAAGAATATCATACTCGTTAATAACGTTGCTAAAACCGAAATTAGTTTCAAAAGAAACCTTTAATTTTCCAGATTTTGGAGCATTAGTTGTAATTAAAACAACACCATTTGCACCTCTAGAACCATAAATAGCAGTTGCAGATGCATCTTTTAAAAAGTTAATAGATGCAATGTCATTTGGGTTAATAGTTGCAATGTCAGCACCAATAAAACCATCAATAACGTATAATGGGTTATTTGAGTAGTTAATAGAACTACCACCTCTAATACGTATTTTCATTCCTTGTCCAGGAGCACCTGATGTTTGTTGAATGTTTACCCCAGTAACTTTCCCCTGTAAACCAGATCCAATTTTAGTAATAGGCGCTTTTAATAAATCTTTTGCAGATATTAAACCTACAGACCCTGTTAAATCACTCTTTTTGGCTGTACCATATCCAATAACAACAACTTCATCTAATGAAGCTACATCTGGTTCTAATTGTACATTTAAGTTAGAGCTTGCACTAACAGTAACGCTCTTAGTTTTATATCCTACAAATGAGAATACTAAAACATCCGATTCATTAGCTGTAATTGAGTAATTTCCATCAAAATCGGTTGTGACACCGTTTGATGTTCCTTGTTTAATAATATTTACACCAGGGATACCCTGATTTGTTTCATCTGTAACCGTTCCAGTTACAGTTTTTTGAGCATAAAATTGCTGTACGCTCAATAATGTTAGAAATAGCCCTAAAAAGGAGGCTTTTCTAAATAGATTTGAAAATCTGTTCATCATAATTAAATTGAGTTTGGTTAATAAAATTTGTTGTTAAAGTTTACTTTTCTTGCAAATAAAAGTTTATTTGTAAATTTTTTATGTTTATAATTTACCAATTATTGGAATAAAATTACCTTAAAAGGTTAAAATTTAAGTTTAGAAGTATCTGTTTATTTTGGTTAAATATTGATTAAGTTTTAAAAATGATTAATTTGTTGATCTTAGTTTCAATTTGTTTAGGTTTAACGTAAATTAATTGTTTAAAATTAATAATAATTTTTTAAATATTTAACATAAATTTAATAATTTACAATCGATTGTATTATTAAATGTATAAAATACCTTTAACGCCTTTAAAAATGGAACTTTATCAAAAAAAAAGATGAGTTACAAAACTGTAAACTCACCTTTTTCAATCAATCAAAATATTTTTTTTACATATCAATCGCTATTGTAAACGCGAATTCACATGGTTTTTTAGTTGGCATTGTAACATTTAGGCCTTCATTTGTTTGTTCCCATTTGATGTTTTCTTTGGTTCCTAAAACACTAACGTTTTTAATATTTAAATCATTAACGTATTTAGAGTTTTTTGCCAGTGATGTAATAACTACTTTTCCATCTTTTGGCCAATCTAAAGCAATGGCATATAATTTATTTCCTTTATGTGTAAAACGAATATCTTTTGACGAAAGATTTTCATTTCCACCTTCAGAGTGATGTCCTTTTTTAACTTCTGTTGGACCTTCACCAAAAGTTTTCCAATATTTAGTATCGTAAATTGCTTCACCGTTAATTGCTAACCAATCTCCCATTTGCAATAAAATTTCTTTTTGATCTTCTGGAATAGTTCCATCAGATTTAGGACCTACATTTAATAATAAACATCCGTTTTTAGAAACAATATCAACCAAATCGTCAACCAATTGATTTGCTGTTTTAGATTTCCAGTTAGTTACATAACTCCAAGAATTTTTTCCAATTGAAGTATCTGTTTGCCAAGGCAATTTTCTAATACCTGGTAATTTTCCACGTTCTAAGTCGTAAACAACAGTTCCTTCAGGAAAAGCTTCGTGAGAAAAGTTTTTATCTTGTAAAACAACTTCTTTACCCCACTCAATTCCTTTATTGTAATAGTATGCAGCTAATTGAGGTCTCATATCAGCAAAATCTGGAATGTCCAAATAAAAATCGAACCATAAAATATCTGGTTGATAGTTATCAATAACATCTTTTGTTCTTGCCCACCAGCGTTCTTTAAATTTATCTGAAACAGGCTCTCTTAAATCTTTTCCTTTTGAAGAATATAAATCGGCATATTCAGGATCTGTAGTATCAAAATGATCTTTTTTATTGTAGAAAGACCAGTTGAACGCAAAATGAGAAGATGTTCCCATTATCATTCCTTTTTCTCTACCCGCTTTAAATAACTCTCCTAATACGTCTCTTTTTGGCCCCATATCATAGGCATTCCAACGTGTAGTATTAGATTTGTACATTGCAAAACCATCGTGATGATCGGCTACAGGAATAACATATTTAGCACCAGCTTTTTTAAATAAATCAATCCATTCATTTGCATCAAATTTTTCTGCTTTAAACATTGGAATAAAATCTTTGTAACCAAATGTTTTTTGATCTCCCCAATTCTTTTTGTGATGCGTGTAAACTTCGTTTGGACCAGTTTGTTGGTGCTTTAATTGAGCGGTAAATGTAGCTGTGTCCATATACATTTTTCTTGGATACCATTCCGATCCAAATGCGGGAACGCTGTATGCTCCCCAATGAATAAAAATTCCAAATTTTGTTTTATTAAACCATTCTGGATCTTTATAATGTTTTTTAATTGATTCCCAATTTGCTTCATACACAGGTTTTTGTAAATCAGTGGGGTTTTTGTCTGTTTGCTTTTGCCTACAAGAGGTAAATAAAATACTTAAGGTAAGAAGAGTTAATAAATATAGATTGGTAATTTTCATAACTAAAATGATTACAGTTGATTTATGACTGCTAAATTCGTTTTATTTGACTTAATATTTTATTACATATGGTCTTTTTGATATAGTATATGATTAATTAAAGAGTTTATAGGAGAAAATTTTATCCAAACTTACACAACTTAATTTAAAAAGGATTTTTCTCTGATATAAAAAGAAAATGCCTAATCTATTTAATTAAATAGATTAGGCATTTTTAAAAATTAATGAATTTAATTAATCATTCCAGTATTCATCAATTACTTTTTGAATATGTGGATACTTATCTCCGTCTTCTTCATTCAATTCTTTACGTTTAGCAATTAATTGTTCTTTTAAGTTTGCTATAACATCTTTATAAGCCGGATCGTTATATGCGTTGTTAGATTCTGTTGGGTCTTTACTTAAATCATAAAATTCCCAAGCAGCAGGAGTGTGAAGATCAAATCTGTTTCCCCAGCTTGCTTTATTCCACTCAGCATCCGGGTTATCGGTATCAACCCAATATTTTCCGTAGAAGAATATTAATTTATATTGTTTTGTTCTAATTCCAAAGTGTGCAGGATTTGCATGTGCGTGTGCCATATGCATCCAGTAACGGTAATAAGTAGATTGTTGCCAACCTTCAGGTTCTTGACCTGTTTCTAGAATATGTTTAAAACTATGTCCTTGCATTTGTTCTGGTGGAGTTCCTCCAGCCATTTCTATTAAAGTAGGGGCAAAGTCAGTATTATTAATAATAGCATCAGTACGAGTACCTGGTTTAATTTTTTCAGGATAACGAACAAAGAATGGCATTCTAAGTGCTTCTTCGTACATCCATCTTTTGTCTATATAATCGTGTTCTCCAAGCATAAAACCTTGATCACCAGTATAAACAATTATAGTATTATCATATAATCCTTCGGATTTTAAGTACTCAATTAGTCGAGCAACGTTATCATCAACACCTTTTACACAGCGTAAATAACGTTTTAAATATTCTTGGTAAGTTGCATGTGTATATTCCTTGTCGCTTAAATTATCCGCTTGATGGATATCAAAATCTGGATTATTTCTTTTTGTATATTGTTTGCTCCATAAACGCATTCCCATATTTCTAATGGTATTTCGTTTTGAAACTGAAGAACCAATTACTGAAAGTAATTCTCCATTTTCTCCCTTTGTTGCAATTGAGCCATTGTTTGCATTATCATATAAATTAGCAGGTTCAGGTATTTCAACATCTTCTAGATAGTCTTTATAACGTGGCGCATATTCGAAATCATCATGTGGTGCTTTGTATTGGTGAAATAAAATAAATGGTTTTGTTTTATCTCTTTTGTTTTTTAACCAGTCTAAAGAAATGTCGGTAACAATATCCGAACTATAACCCATATACTGTTTTCCTTCATAGGCAGGATCTTTTTCCTCTGCGAAATGCATTCCAGTTTCGGTTAAATAAGGATCAAAATAGGAACCTTGCTGCCCATGTTTTGTAAATACGTTGTAATAATCAAAATTAGGTTCTAATTTTAAATGCCATTTTCCAATCATAGCGGTTTGGTAACCTAATTTTTTCATTTCAATAGGTAAGTATTGATGATCCATAGGTAGTTCACCTTCTAAATCTAGAACACCATTTGCTTGGCTGTGTTGACCTGATAAAATAGCGGCTCTACTAGGTGTACATATTGAATTATTTACAAAACAGTTGTCAAAAATAATTCCTTCGCTAGCAATTTTATCAAGTGTAGGGGTAGGGTTTAAACCTGCCAGCCTACTACCATAAATACCGAAGGCTTGTGTAGTATGATCATCCGACATTATATAAATAATGTTGGGCTTTTGAACTGGTTCTGTAGTTTGTTTTTTTGGTTGTTCTGTACAAGAAACACCTATAACTACTACTAAACATAGAAGAATTATTCTGTTTGTCATTTTTATTATGTTGAAATTAAGATACTGTAAAAGTCGTTAATATTTGAGGATTTAATTACCACATATGTTTAAAATAATAAAAGTATTACATTAAAAAGGTAATTATATTGAAATATTAGATATATAAAAAAACATATTATGAAGATGGCTTTGAAGAATTTAACTGTGTGATTTTCTTAGTTAAAATGTATATAAAAAAAAACCATTTCATAAAACTAATTATGAAATGGTTTCTGTTATAAAATTAATTCTTTATTAATTTGCTCGTGTGAAGAAATAGGCTTGTGGACCCCATCCTCCAATAGATACGTTGATAGCAAAGTTTATTTCAAAATCACCAGTACAAGATTTATAAACCCCATCATTAGGTGTATATGAATAATCTACATATGGTAATCCCCAAGCAGATAAGTCAGCGGCAATAATGGTTTTAGGACCAGTAATAGTAAAGTCACTTGGGTTGATGTTTATTTCAACTTTATTACCATTACCTGGAAGACCTTCACCTTCCGCAAGACCAACTATAAATAATTTATAAGGGTCACTAGGATCAGCTTCTATAGTTACATTAGCTTCTGGATATCCCCAGTCGTCTGAGTATACGATGTAATCTCCTACCGTAAGTGCAGCATCAAAATCACATACAACATCATATGAAACTACCGTAGTATATTGAGTTGATGTGTGAACATCAGATCCATAATTACGAGTACCATCATCATTATACATGTTAATAAACGTTCCATCTGCTAAATATAGTTTTGCTGTAATTGTTAAATTATCACCAAAAGCAATATCATCAGGGCTTGTTAATTCTGCAAAAGCATTAACAATTGAAGTTTTGTTAAAAGTAGTTTCTGTAGGGAAGCTACTTACACCTGAAACTAAAGTAGCAGGACCGTAAAGATCTCCATCTACCGTAGTATAAAACCCAACTAAATCAGCAGAAGTAACATCACCTTGTGCAACTTCCATTTTAAGACCAATGTTAAAGTCTTCTCCTTGTAATAATTTACTATAACTGATAGTAGCATCCAAATCACTTAATTTTTCAATGTTTGGCACCGCACCAACGCGTAAATCAATTACAGAGGTCCCTCCGTCCTTCTCACACGCTCCTAAGAACAGTGTGATCATAATTATTGAAATTATATATTTTAAATTTTTCATGTTTATATATTTTTTTAGTTCGCCCAAAATATTGTATATGAAGTTGCATCTTTTTGACTAGGTGCATTTTCATTAGTATTCAACTCAGCTTGTGGCCAGAAAAATGATTGTTGGAAACCATTGTTTTGTACAGTTACACCATCATCTAATGGGAATCCATCGTCATTGTTTAATTGATATTCTGGAGACGCTCCTAATGGATTAGCTAAAACAGGATATCCTGTTCTTCTATAGTCATTATATTGATCCATAGGATCTCCAAATGTAGCTACCCATTTTTGAGTCATTATTATTTCTAATTGTTTTTCAGCTGAAGCTCCATCATATTCAGCAATAATATCATCAATAAAGCTAGTAACTTCTGGAGTACCACTTAAAACAGGAACTGTTTGAGAAGTACCAGTACCTAAAACAACTTCATCAACTTTAGCAAAACTTGCAGTCATAGCTTCTTTTAATTTAGCACTTGCATCACCAGATATAACACCATCGTGAATTAATTCAGCTTGAATGTATAAGAATTCATCATAAGTTAAAATTCTCTTAGGAGCAACTCCTGTTCCACTAGCAATAGTAATTGTTGGTCCAGAACCATCATCGTAGAATCCACCACAAGGGAAAATACCAGGGAATGAAGCTGATTTTTGAACAGCGTGATCTCTATCTGGGCCAATACTACCAAATCTAATACTAAAGAATCCCGTTGATGCATCCCAATAATCTGCATTAGGGTCACCTGTTTCTGCATTACCTTGATCTGGTGGTAATTCTCCTGGTTTTAATTGATTAACAAAATAATAAGGAATTCTAGGGTCCTCATATCCTGTAAAAATATTAGGATTCATTCCTTTTAATATTTCGTAGAACCAAGGACTTTGGTAATAACTAACTTGTGTTCCACCATAACAATCTAAGAACAATGAATTTCTTTCATCTAAAGGTGATTGTGTTGGACTGTGTGTAAATTGGAAGTCATCAGCGCTTGATTTGAAAAAGTTATTTTCACTTACAAGAGCATCTAAATCAGATTGATTAAACAATGCTGTTGATCTAAGTTGGTTGTACAACTTAAATTTTAGAGTATTTGCAAATCTCACCCATTTTTCAGTATCTCCAGCATAGAATAAATCTTCTGATCCAAGAGGCGTACCTTGCCCACTTAAAACATTAGCTTTTCCAGCATCAATTAAAGCTAATATACTTGCGTATATTTCTTCTTGATCATCAAATTTAGGACTTACTATACCAAACTCTAATTGTGTTGCTTCAGAGTAAGGAACATCACCCCATAAATCAACCGTAACAGACATTAAATAAGCTTTCATTATTTTTGTAACACCAGCATGCACTAAATCCCCATCAATTTCTGCTTGGGCAAATAATGTTTCCATATCTGTAAGTGTTAAATAAGTGTTGTCCCACTCATTATTCATGTTAATATTATCAGCTTTTGCCCCATATTGATCTTGTTCTTCACGAAAAGTAAATTGGTGCGTATATGTGATAAGAATATTACCCGAGTATAGATCAAAATCATTAGTGCTTGACAAGCCTAATTGAATGTTAGTAAGTAGCTCCGTAGTTGCAGCTACTGTAGGACTATCAGTGTCCGTATCTACATCTAAAAATTCATTACAACTCAAAGCTACGAAAGAGCTTATAACAGCAATAAAGATTTTAGATTTATAAAATGTATTTAATATTTTTTTCATTGTAATTGTTTTAAAATGTTAAGTTTACTTTAAATCCATAACGTTTAGCAGTTGGTGCAGCTGAAATCTCAACACCTTGTAATCTTGTAGATCCAAAACTAGTAACCTCTGGATCAAAGTTTGTATACTCTGGTACGTTAGGTGCAAAATACCACAAGTTGTTTGCAACAGCAGTTATACTTGCACTAGTAAACGGTGTTTTTTCAATCCATTTAGATGGAAATTTATAAGCTAAACTTAACTCTCTCAATCTATATACAGTTCCATCATAAACAGTTGCCTCGTCTACAGAGTTTATACCAAATGTATTACCTCCGGCAGGTGAAAAGTACAATTCATTCATTGAAAGTTGAGTAGTATTAGGGATTTGGTTTCCTGAACTATCTAATATTGGTTGTCCATTACCGTCTCCGTAATAACCTGGAATGATAAAAGTATGTTCTCTATCTTCTGTATCTTTAGTAACACCTCTACCTAATAAAGCTGCCATACTTGTACTTTGAACATCTCCACCTTCTCTCCAGTCAAATTGTCCTTTTAAGCTCCAATTTTTGTAAGTTAAAGTATTAATAAAACTCATTTTAAAATCAGGGTTTGGATCACCAATAATACCGTTTTCTAAATCTTGAACAATACCACCACCAGATTGGTTGATTAAATAAGCTCCATTAGCATCACGTGCAAATTGTGAACCATAGAATACACCAAATGGTTGTCCAACAATAGCATGTGGAACCTCATTTGCGTTAAATGATATTCTGTCTAAACCTTCTATTAATTCTAAAACTTCATTTTTGTTTTGAGTAAACGTTGTAAATAAAGACCATTTAAAGTCATCAGTTTGAACTGGAACAAGTGTTAACCCAATTTCAATACCTTTATTTTGCATTTCTCCAATGTTCGTGTTATAAGCAGCAAATCCACTTGAACTAGGAACAGTTACTTGAGAAATTAAATCTGTTGTATTCTTTTTATACCAACTAAAGTCAACTACAACTCTTCTTTGCCAAAATTCTAAATCAACACCTACTTCAATTTCCTTTGTAAACTCAGGAGTTAAATCTGTATCACCTAAAGATGTTCTATTTCCAATTCTATTTTGACCAGCCCAAGTTTGACCAACTGCAAAAGTTTTATTTAAAAATTCAGCAGGAGCAGATCTTGCAACGGATGCGTAACCAGCTCTAAATTTACCAAATGTTAACACATCACTATTTAAGTTAAATGCATCAGTGAAAATTACTGAAGTTGAAACAGATGGGTAGAAGTAAGAATTGTTATTTTTTGGAAGAGATGAACTCCAGTCATTTCTACCTGTAGCGTTTAAAAATAAGTAATCTTTGTAAGATAATCCAATCTCAGCTAAAACACCCGCTGTTCTTGATCTTGCATAAGCAGGAACTGGAACTTGAATGTTTGTTTGATTTGCAATTGTAAATATACCTGGCTCTTTAAAAGTGTTACCAATTATAGAATGTCTATTTGTAGTGTTTTGTAAAACGTTACTACCTATAATAGCTTTTAAATCTAAACCTTCAGCTAAATTGTAATCGAAATTTACTAAAAGTGTTGATTCAATATCTTTATTACTATAAATATCAGAAGTAACTGCTCCTAATCCATTATCTGAACGAGAACCTAAATCTCTAATTTCAAGTCTATCTAAATAGTAATTGTTCATACCAACTCTATAAGATGCAGAAATATGATCATTAAAAACGTAAGAAGCGTTAAAGTTTGCTACCTCTCTTTTAGTACTTGTTAAAATTTGATCATGTTCCCAAGACCATCTTGGGTCATCCCAACCACCGTTAGGAATAACAGATGCTCCAGTTTCAGGATGTGTATAAGGTAAATTAGTATTCCAAGTTCTACCTAACCATAAAGTACGAGCAAATGAAGAAGATGAACCAGCATACTGATTTTCTCCAAAGAATCCTCCAACCTGATCAGTTGCAGAAGCACTAACAGAGGCTCCTACTGTGAATTTGTCATTAATTTTAAAATTACCACCGAAAGCTCCTGATAACCTATCATATGTATTGAAAGGAATATAACCTTCTTGATCTAATTTAGAAATAGTAACACTAAAATTAGCTTTTTCTCCTCCTAAAGTTACGTTTACAGAATTGTCTGTAGTTACACCTGTTTGGAATAAATTCTTAACATTGTCTGGTTGCGCAACATAAGGTTGAGTAGGTCCTAATTCTGGGAATGCATCAAGTAAATTTCCCCAAGTAGGAATTGTTTCTTGTGAGTCAAAACGTGGTCCCCAAGAACCGTTAGCATTTACATATTCAAAATTAACTCCGTTACCATAAGTGTTTTGATACTCTGGTAAGTTAGCAATGTTTTCAAAATAAGTACCTGAATTAACATTAACTTTTACTTTTCCACCTGCATTGTTTGAAGATCCAGATTTAGTAGTAATTACAATAACCCCATTTGCTGCTCTTGAACCATAAAGTGCCGCTGCTGCGGTACTTTTAAGAACGTTTATTTTAGCAATGTCATTAGGGTCTAATGATCCAAGTCCAGACTCATAACCACCACCACCAGTTGTTTGACTAGAAGTTGATACTTGTGAGTTGTCATAAGCAATACCATCAACAATAATTAATGGTTGAGAAGCACTACCAAAAGTAGTTGCACCCCTAATATTTATTTGGTTTGAGGCCCCAGCAACACCTGTTGAAAAGTTTACGTTAACCCCGGCAACTTTACCACCTAAAGAACGAACTAAATCTGGCTCAGAATTCTCTAAGACTTCGTCAGACGCAACATTACTTACTGCGTATCCTAAACTTTTAGGATTTCTTTTAATACCAAATGCAGTAACTACTACTTCTTTCAATGCTTGTGCACTTTCTTGCATTGTAACATTAATTAAATTAGAAGCTCCAACTGTTTTTTCAGTTGTTTGCATTCCAATATAACTAAATTGCAATACAGCACCAGTAGCAGCATTGATAGAATAATTACCGTCAAAATCAGTTTGAGTACCTGAATTCGTACCTTTAACAATTACTGTTACTCCTGGTAATGGACCGCTTACGTCGGAAACTTTACCAGTAACAGTTTTTTCCTGTGCAAATGAAATCTGCACCACTAACGCTAGTAAAAGCGTCAATAAACCATTAAACTTTGTTTTCATTATATAATTATTTGAATTAATTAGGTCAAAAATCTTAATAAATTGTTAATATTCCAAACTTTTATCTGTTAAAATCTTAAAAGATGTTAAATTACTACATAATTATGATAATCTACAGAGTTATTGTGTTTGGGAGTGCAATTTGTTAAGATGATTTCTTGTTACTAAGATACTCTTTTTTTTAAAAGGTTGCTTTCAATTTGTTAATTTGTTAAGATTATATTAAAATTAAAAAAGATATGTTAATTTAATGTGAAGTTTTGCGTTGTTAATTTTAAACGAATCTAAGTTAGATTTACCAATAACATAGCTTAAATTAATGTTAGTATTTTTTTGTCTAAAATTATATCCAAGCCCTATACCTAATAAGTTTTTTAATTCTGTTAAAAGGTTGTTTTTTATGAAGCCAATGTCTGTAACCGTATAAAAAAAGTTTGAGTCTGTTAGAAGGTATTGAAATTCAATTGATGAAATGTTATAACTTGAGGTTAAAATACTTTGTTCGTTAAATCCTCGAATTGAGTTTATTCCTCCAATTTGAAATAGTTCATTTTGGTAAATATTGTCTGAGTTTAGTATTTGTGTTGTATTTTTTAAGTAAAGTCTGTTCTTCGGATTAATTGATTTTAAAAAATGAGTATTTAATTCAAGTTTCGTTTGTTTTATTTTATTTAAATAATTGGCTCTTTTACCTATTAAATAGTTAAAGTCTAGAGAAAATGAATTTGTGTTGTTTATAAGTTTTTTAATATGATATGAGAAGCCAATTAAATTCTTGGAATAATCTTCATAATTGTCAATTGCAGTTTTTGTTAAGGTGTTGGAGCTAGTAAAATTTGCGATCCCTCCAAAAGTTTGGTTTTTCGAAAGGGAGTATGAAATACCAAGCTCAGTATTCCTATTTATAAAGGTAGAGTCGTTTTTTTGTATGTTTAATAGTCCTTTAAAAGTAAACTTGCTTTTAAAAATGTATGGATTTATGAAGTTTAAATTTAATGAGGTTCGGTCATTTCCACTATTTTTCCATATTAAATTAAAAGATTCGCCGTTATTAAATGTATTATTAAGTAATAGATTAATATAACCATTTACCTTTAAGTTATTTGTTGTTTCATCGGTTGCAAAACCTATTAATCCATCAAATTGATTTCTTTTAAGTTTTTTTAAGTATAAATATAAAATCGTAGAATCTTTAGTAAATAATACTTCTGGTTTTTTTAATTGTTCAATAAAAGAAATTGAATTTAGTTGTTTTTCAATTGAGTTTAGATTTTCTTTATTGAAAAGATTGTTCTTTTTTAAATTTAGTTCGTTAGAAATGTATTTTTGAGGGAAATCAGTATATCCTTTTATTACCACTTTATCTATAGTTCTTTTATGTGTGTTTTTAATTGTAAGATCTGCAATAATGATGTTATTTTTAACTTGAAGATTCTCCAATGAAACTTTTGAAAATGAATATCCTTTTTTTATAAGATTATCTTTAATTTTATTTAACGAATTTTCCACATTTTCAATAGGAATTTCAAAGTTATTATTTCCATGTTTTTTCGAAAGCTGTTTTAGGAGTCTATTTTCTAAATCGGATTTTTCAAAGAAAATTTTAATTCTTTTAAATTGTTTATTTAATTTAAATGTACATATATATGTATGTGCATTTTCAACGATTGAATAGTTGTTATTGATAAAACCTTTTAAAACTAATTTTTCTGAAAAATTATTTATTTCATTATTTAATTCAGTTTTATTTGTATGTTTTTTCTTGTAAAAAAGTGATTCAACGATGTAAGTATTTTTACTTTCTGCTGCATCAATTTTTAATTCATAATTTTGGCAGCTTCCAATATTTACGGAAAGCAAGTAGAAAACCACAACAGTGAATATTTTAAAAAAAAGCTTCAAAACAGTTAAAATTAAGGTGTGAATATACTACTTATATACCGTGTATAAATATTTTTGAAAAATAAAATATCTACATATTTGATTAACAATAAATTATTTGTACATTTGCGCACTCTTAGAAAAAACCTAAGAATTAAAAAAACAATTAATAACAAGATTTTAGTATGCCAACAATTTCGCAATTAGTACGAAAAGGAAGAACCAAAATAACTAAGAAGAGTAAATCGGCTGCTTTAAATTCATGTCCTCAAAGAAGAGGAGTTTGTACACGTGTTTACACAACTACACCAAAAAAACCAAATTCAGCAATGCGTAAAGTTGCAAGGGTAAGGTTAACAAATGGTAACGAAGTAAACGCCTACATTCCTGGAGAAGGACATAATTTACAAGAGCACTCGATAGTATTAGTTAGAGGTGGAAGGGTTAAAGATTTACCAGGAGTTAGATATCATATTGTTCGTGGAGCATTAGATACTGCAGGTGTTGATGGAAGAACACAACGTCGCTCTAAATATGGTACAAAAGCACCTAAAAAGTAATTTAAAAACTTTAATGTAAAGACATGAGAAAAAGAAAGGCGAAAAAAAGAGTTCTTTTACCAGATCCAAAATTTAACGATCAGTTAGTTACACGTTTTGTAAATAACTTAATGTGGGATGGTAAAAAATCTGTAGCTTTTAAAGTTTTTTACGATGCTTTAGATATCGTAGAACAAAAGAAACAAGATGATGAGAAATCATCATTAGAAATTTGGAAAGACGCGTTAAGTAATGTAATGCCTCAGGTTGAAGTACGTAGCCGTCGTGTAGGTGGAGCAACGTTTCAGATTCCTATGCAAATTAGACCAGATAGAAAAGTATCAATGGCTATTAAGTGGTTGATTTCTTATTCAAGAAAAAGAAATGAAAAATCTATGGCTCAGCGTTTAGCTGCTGAAGTATTAGCTGCTGCAAAAGAAGAAGGTGCTGCTGTTAAGAAAAGAATGGATGTTCATAAAATGGCTGATGCTAACAAAGCATTCTCTCACCTTAGATTTTAATAATTAGATAATGGCAAGAGATTTAAAATATACAAGAAATATTGGAATTGCAGCTCATATTGATGCAGGTAAAACTACATGTACAGAGCGAATTCTTTATTATACAGGGGTTTCACACAAAATTGGAGAAGTGCATGATGGTGCTGCAACAATGGATTGGATGGAGCAAGAGCAAGAAAGAGGTATCACAATTACTTCTGCAGCTACAACCTGTGAATGGCAATTCCCAACTGAGAATGGGCAACCAACAAAAGAAGCCAAAGGATACCACTTTAATATTATTGACACTCCGGGTCACGTTGATTTTACTGTAGAAGTAAATAGATCTTTACGTGTGTTAGATGGTTTGGTATTCTTATTTAGTGCGGTTGATGGTGTAGAGCCACAGTCTGAAACTAACTGGAGATTAGCAGATAATTATAGTGTGCCTAGAATTGGTTTCGTTAATAAAATGGACCGTCAAGGTGCTAACTTTTTAGCTGTTTGTACACAAGTTAAAGAAATGTTAGGTTCTAATGCAGTACCTATCGTTATTAATATTGGAGATGAAGATCAATTTAAAGGAATTGTAGATTTAGTTAAGAATCGCGCAATTATTTTCCATGACCATACAATGGGTGCTACATTTGATGTAGTTGAAATTCCTGAAGAATTAAAAGAGGAAGCTCACGAATTACGTGGTAAACTTATAGAAGAGGTTGCTGCTTATGATGAGAATCTTTTAGAAAAATATATGGAAGATGAAGATTCTATTACAGAAGATGAAATTCACGCTGCTTTGCGTGCTGCTGTAATGGACATGTCAATTATTCCAATGGTTTGTGGTTCTGCTTTTAAAAATAAAGGTGTTCAGTTTTTATTAGATGCAGTATGTAGATACTTACCTTCACCTACTGATAAAGAAGGTGTTGTTGGAATTAATCCAAATACTGAGGAAGAAGAATTACGTAAACCTGATGTAAAAGAGCCATTTGCGGCTTTAGCATTTAAAATTGCAACTGATCCTTTTGTTGGTCGATTGGCATTCTTTAGAGCATACTCAGGACGTTTAGATGCGGGTTCTTATATTCTAAACACTCGTTCTGGAAAAAAAGAACGTATTTCACGTATTTATCAAATGCATTCTAATAAACAAAATGCTATTGATTATATTGAAGCTGGAGATATTGGTGCTGGTGTTGGATTTAAAGATATTAGAACAGGAGATACAATGTGTGATGAGAAAAATCCAATTGTATTAGAATCTATGGATTTCCCTGATCCGGTAATTGGTATTGCTGTTGAGCCTAAAACCAAAGCGGATGTTGATAAATTAGGGATGGCTTTAAGTAAATTATCTGAAGAAGATCCAACTTTTACAGCTAAAACAGACGAAGCTTCTGGTCAAACTATTATTTCTGGAATGGGTGAGTTACACTTAGAGATAATTGTTGATCGTTTAAAGCGTGAATTTAAAGTTGAAGTAAACGAAGGTCAACCTCAAGTAGAATATAAAGAAGCGATCACGGCAAAAGCTGATCATCGTGAAGTTTATAAAAAACAATCTGGTGGACGTGGTAAATTTGCTGATATCAAATTTATTATGGAACCTGCTGGAGAGGATGAAACAGGTTTGATTTTTGTAAATGAGATTAAAGGAGGTAATGTGCCTAAAGAATTCATTCCATCTGTAGAAAAAGGATTTAAGGAGGCAATGAAGAATGGTCCTTTAGCTGGATATGAAATGGATAGTTTGAAAATTACATTATATGATGGATCTTTCCACGCTGTCGATTCAGATCAATTATCATTCGAATTAGCTGCTAAAATGGGATATAAAGTTGCTGCGAAAGCTGCAAAAGCTGTAATCCTTGAGCCTATTATGAAGATTGACGTTGTTACACCAGAAGAAAATATGGGTGATATAGTTGGTGATTTAAATAGAAGAAGAGGGCAAGTTAATGCTATGTTAGACAGAGCTGGTGCTAAAGTTGTAAAAGCAAATGTGCCATTATCAGAAATGTTTGGATATGTTACTACATTAAGAACATTATCATCGGGTAGAGCATCATCATCAATGGAATTTTCACATTTCGAGCAGTGTCCAACAAATATTGCTGAAGAAGTAATAGCAAAAGCAAAAGGTTAATCTCTAAATTATAAACGATGAGTCAAAAAATTAGAATAAAATTAAAATCGTACGATTACAATTTAGTAGATAAATCTGCTGAAAAAATTGTAAAAACGGTAAAGAATACGGGAGCTGTTGTTAATGGCCCTATTCCATTGCCAACTCATAAAAAGATTTTTACGGTATTGCGTTCTCCGCACGTAAATAAGAAATCAAGAGAGCAATTCCAATTAAGTTCTTATAAAAGATTATTAGACATTTATAGTTCATCATCAAAAACTATTGATGCCTTAATGAAATTAGAACTTCCAAGTGGAGTTGAAGTGGAAATTAAAGTTTAATTTCTCAAAGCCAATAATAATTGGTTACATGTCCTAAGCGGTTGTCGAGGGAAAAACGGAAAGAAAATATATTCAGGGTTGAATTATTTTCAACCCTGTTTTATTGAATATAAATAGAATAATAATTAATAATAAATTTAAAAATGTCTGGGTTAATAGGAAGAAAAATCGGAATGACCAGCTTATTTGATGAAAACGGGAAAAATATTCCTTGTACAGTAATCGAAGCAGGTCCGTGCGTAGTTACCCAAGTCAGAACCGAAGAAGTAGATGGTTATTCTGCACTTCAATTAGGTTTCGATGACAAGAAGGCAAAAAGCTCTAATAAGGCTTTAGATGGTCACTTTAAAAAAGCTGGAACCACTGCCAAAAGAAAAGTTATCGAATTTCAAGGTTTTGATGAGGAGCACAAATTAGGAGATGAATTAACAGTTGAAGTATTTACTGAAGGAGAGTTTGTTGATGTATCAGCAGTATCAAAAGGTAAAGGATTTCAAGGTGTTGTAAAACGTCACGGTTTTGGCGGTGTAGGTCAAGCTACTCATGGTCAACATAATCGTTTAAGAGCTCCAGGATCAATTGGTGCTGCATCTTATCCTGCAAGAGTATTCAAAGGAATGCGTATGGCAGGTAGAATGGGAGGAAAGAAAGTAACAGTTCAAAATTTAAGAGTTTTAAAAGTGGTTGCTGAAAAGAACCTACTTGTGGTTAAGGGAGCAATTCCTGGTCATAAAAACGCTTATGTAATCATTCAGAAATAATGGAAGTATCAGTTTTAGACATACAAGGAAAAGATACAGGGAGAAAAGTTGAACTTTCTGATGCTGTATATGGAATTGAGCCAAATGATCACGCGGTATATTTAGATGTAAAGCAATTTTTGGCTAATAAAAGACAAGGAACTAGTAAAGCTAAAGAACGCGCTGAAATTTCTGGTAGTACTAGAAAAATTAAGAAGCAAAAAGGTACTGGTACCGCTCGTGCAGGTAGTATTAAATCTCCTGTATTTAGAGGAGGAGGTCGTATTTTTGGACCAAGACCACAAGATCATTCTTTTAAATTAAATAAAAATTTAAAAAGATTAGCTCGTAAATCCGCATTTAGTATTCAAGCAAAAGAGAACAATATTATAGTTGTTGAAGACTTTAATTTTGAAACTCCAAAAACTAAAAATTATACAGAGGTTTTACGTGCACTAGGTATAGAAAACAAAAAATCTATATTAGTGTTGGCTGAATCAAATAATAATGTATATTTGTCATCGCGCAATTTAAAACGTTCAAAAACAGTAACTTGCTCTGGGGTAAGTACTTATGAATTGTTGAATGCAAATAAAGTTATTCTTTCTGAAGGATCTTTAGAAGGAATTGAATCTAATTTAAGTAAATAGGTAGTAGATATGAATATTTTAGTTAAACCTATTATAACGGAAAAAGCAACAAATGATAGCGAATTATATAATCGTTATGCTTTTGTTGTAAACAAAAATGCTAATAAACTTGAGATTAGAAATGCTGTAGCTAAAGCATATGGTGTGGAAATTGAGAGTGTTAGAACTATGAATTATCCTGTTCAACGTAATACAAAATACACTAAGAGTGGTATTGTGCAAGCAATGAAAGGAGCTTATAAAAAAGCAATAGTTCAATTAGCTGAAGGAGAAAGTATTGATTTTTATAGCAATATCTAAGAAAGATAAAAATGTCAGTTAGAAAATTAAAAGCAATAACACCAGGTCAGCGTTTTAGAGTGGTAAATGGGTTCGACACCATTACTGCTGATAAGCCGGAGAGAAATTTATTAGCTCCGAATAAAAGATCTGGAGGTCGAAACAATCGCGGTAAAATGACTATGCGCCATTTAGGTGGTGGTCATAAAAAGAAATATCGTATTATCGATTTCAAAAGAGATAAGAATGGTATTCCTGCAACAGTAAAAACTATTGAGTATGATCCAAATCGTACTGCTTTTATAGCGTTAGTTTCTTACAAAGATGGAGAGAAAAGATATGTTATAGCTCAGAATGGGTTACAAGTTGGACAAACTATTATTTCTGGCGAAGGAGCTACTCCTGATGTTGGAAATACTATGTTGTTAAATGATATCCCGTTAGGAACAACAATTTCTTGTATTGAATTACATCCAGGTCAAGGAGCTGTTTTAGCTCGTAGTGCTGGTTCTTTTGCTCAATTAATGGCGAGAGAAGGTAAGTATGCAACGGTTAAATTGCCTTCAGGTGAGACAAGAATGATTCTTGTTACTTGTAAAGCAACAATTGGAGTAGTATCTAATTCAGATCATCAATTATTGGTATCTGGTAAAGCGGGTAGATCTCGTTGGTTAGGTAGAAGACCAAGAGTAAGACCGGTAGTGATGAACCCTGTTGATCATCCAATGGGTGGTGGAGAAGGTAAATCTTCTGGAGGTCATCCAAGATCTAAAAATGGTATCCCAGCAAAAGGATTCAAAACAAGATCTAAGACCAAAGCGAGTAATAAGTATATTATAGAACGTAGAAAAAAATAATTAAGATATGGCACGTTCATTAAAAAAGGGACCTTACGTTTTTCATAAACTTGAGAAGAAGATTGAAGCAAACCTAGAATCTGGAAAGAAATCGGTGATTAAGACTTGGTCTAGAGCATCTATGATAACTCCAGATAGTGTTGGACAAACAATTGCTGTTCATAACGGTCGTCAGTTTGTACCGGTATATGTTACAGAAAACATGGTAGGTCATAAATTAGGAGAATTTTCACCAACTCGTTCTTATAGAGGACATGCAGGTGCAAAAAATAAAGGTAAAAAATAAGTAGGTAATCATGGGAGTTCGAAAAAAAATAAGAGCACAACAGATAAAAGAGGAGAAAAAGCAATTAGCTTTTGCTAAGCTTACAGGTTGTCCTACATCACCAAGAAAAATGCGTTTGGTTGCTGATTTGGTTAGAGGAGTTGAAGTTGAAAAAGCACTTCAAATTTTAAAATTTAACTCAAAAGAGGCATCTATAAATCTTGAAAAATTATTGTTAAGTGCAATCGCAAACTGGCAAGCTAAGAATGAAGATTCAAGCATTGAAGATGCAGGTTTATTTGTAAAAGAAATTTTTGTAGATAGCGCAGGAATGTTAAAAAGACTAAGACCTGCACCACAAGGTCGTGCACACAGAATTAGAAAACGTTCTAATCATGTGACATTAGTTTTAGGAAGTAAAAATGTTAGCAATTAATCATAAGTAGAAATGGGACAAAAAACAAATCCAATAGGAAATCGTTTAGGAATTATCAGAGGATGGGATTCTAACTGGTATGGAGGAAGAGACTACGGTGATAAATTAGCTGAAGATGATAAAATAAGAAGGTATGTACATGCCAGATTATCAAAAGCAAGTGTTTCAACAGTAATTATTGAGCGTACACTTAAACTTGTAACCGTTACTATCACTACTGCTAGACCTGGTATTATTATTGGGAAAGGTGGACAAGAGGTAGACAAGTTAAAGGAAGAGCTTAAAAAAATTACAGGTAAAGAAATTCAGATTAATATTTTTGAAATTAAGCGCCCAGAATTGGATGCACGTTTAGTAGCCGCAAGTATTGCACGCCAAATTGAGAGTAGAATCTCATATAGAAGAGCAATTAAAATGGCAATTGCAGCTACAATGCGTATGAATGCAGAAGGTATTAAAGTACAAATTTCAGGTCGTTTAAACGGAGCTGAAATGGCACGTTCTGAACACTATAAAGACGGTAGAATTCCTCTTTCTACGTTTAGAGCCGATATTGATTATGCACTTGTTGAGGCTCATACTACATACGGACGCTTAGGTGTTAAAGTATGGATTATGAAAGGCGAGGTTTATGGTAAAAGAGAATTATCTCCATTAGTTGGACTTTCTAAAAAACAAGGAAAGGGTAACGATAGAGGAGGGAATTCAAAAAGACCACAAAATCGTAGAAGAAAATAAATTTTTAAAATTTAGAAATTAAAGATGTTACAGCCAAAGAGAGTTAAATATCGTAAAGTACAGAAGGCGAAAGGGAATATGAAGGGAAATTCTCAAAGAGGACACCAACTTTCAAATGGAATGTTTGGAATTAAATCTTTGGAGCAGAATTTACTTACATCTCGTCAAATTGAAGCAGCTCGTATTGCAGCAACACGTCATATGAAAAGGGAAGGTCAGTTATGGATTAAAATATTTCCAGACAAGCCTATTACTAAAAAACCATTAGAAGTACGTATGGGTAAAGGTAAAGGTGCTCCTGAATATTTTGTTGCCGTAGTTAAACCTGGAAGAATTATGTTTGAAGTAGGTGGAGTTCCTGCACACGTAGCTAAAGAAGCTTTACGTTTAGCAGCTCAAAAATTACCTGTGAAAACTAAATTTGTTGTAGCTAGAGATTTTGATAACGCTTAATAACCGATTAAGAAAATGAAACAATCTGAAATTATAGAATTATCAACTGAAGAGTTACAAGAAAAACTTGGAAGTTTAAAGAAAAGTTATACTGATCTTAAAATGGCACACTCAATTTCGCCATTGGAAACTCCATTGCAATTGAGAGCGCTTAGAAGAACTGTTGCACGTGTTGCCACAGAATTAACTAAAAGAGAATTACAATAATTGTATTCAGTAGTATAAAGATGGAAAAAAGAAATCTTAGAAAAGAGAGAATAGGTGTAGTTTCAAGTAATAAAATGGAGAAATCTATTGTTGTTGCGGAAGTTAAAAAAGTGAAACATCCTATGTACGGAAAATTCGTGTTAAGCACAAAGAAATATGTTGCGCACGATGAGAAAAATGATTGCAATATTGGAGATACTGTTAAAATAATGGAAACACGTCCAATGAGTAAATCTAAACGTTGGAGATTAGTAGAAATCCTAGAAAGAGCTAAATAATTATGTTACAAACAGAATCAAGATTAAGAGTAGCAGACAACACAGGAGCTAAAGAAGTTTTAGTTATTCGTGTTTTAGGAGGAACTAAGAAACGTTATGCATCTATTGGTGATAAGATTGTTGTTAGTGTTAAAGATGCTACACCAAACGGATCAGTAAAGAAAGGGCAAGTTGCCAAAGCTGTAGTTGTTAGAACGAAGAAAGAAATCAGAAGAAAAGATGGTTCTTATATTCGTTTTGATGATAACGCTTGTGTATTGTTAGATGGAACTTCTGGTGAAATGAAAGGAACTCGTGTTTTTGGACCGGTTGCTAGAGAGCTTCGTGAAAAACAATTTATGAAAATTGTATCATTAGCACCTGAAGTGCTTTAATAAATTATTAAAAGATGAAATTAAAGATAAAATCAGGGGATACTGTTAGAGTAATGGCAGGAGACCATAAAGGTGAAGAAGGGAAAGTTGTTACAGTTTTTCCAAATAAGAACAGAGCGATTGTTGAAGGTGTTAATATGATATCTAAACATTCAAAACCTAGCGCACAAAACCCACAAGGAGGTATTGTGAAAAAAGAAGCTTCTATAGATATTTCTAACTTAATGTTACTGGAAGGTGATGTTGCTACAAAAGTTGGATTTAGAATGGAAGGTGATAAAAAAGTTAGGTTCTCTAAAAAATCTGATAAAGCAATTTAATCATGGCTTATATACCGAGACTAAAAGAAGAATATAAGAGTAGAGTAAAAGATGCTCTTATGAAAGAATATAGTTACAAAAGCGTTATGCAAGTTCCTAAATTACAAAAAATTGTAATTAGTAAGGGTGTAGGTGCAGCTGTAGCTGATAAGAAATTAATTGATTATGCTGTTGAAGAATTGACTAATATTTCTGGTCAACAAGCGGTTTCAACTGTATCTAAAAAGGATGTTGCAGCTTTTAAATTACGTAAAGGTGTTCCAATTGGAGTAAAAGTAACTTTAAGAGGAGATAAGATGTACGAATTTTTGGATAGGTTAGTTACAGCTTCTCTACCACGTGTAAGAGATTTCAATGGAATCAAAGCAAATGGTTTTGACGGAAGAGGAAACTACAATTTAGGAATTACTGAACAAATCATTTTCCCTGAGATTGATATTGATAAAGTAAACAAAATTGGAGGTATGGATATTACCTTTGTAACTTCTGCTCCAACCGATAAAGAAGCAAAATCATTATTAACTGAATTAGGTTTACCTTTTAAAAAGAACTAAGGAATGGCTAAGGAATCAATGAAAGCCCGTGAGGTTAAGAGAAAAAAGACAGTTGCTAAATATGCTGAAAAACGTAAAGCTTTGAAGGAAGCTGGAGATTATGACGCATTACAAAAATTACCGAAAAATGCATCGCCAATTCGTGTGCACAATCGTTGTAAATTAACTGGAAGACCTAAGGGTTATATGAGACAGTTTGGAATTTCGCGTGTAACTTTCCGTGAAATGGCTAATCAAGGTCTTATACCAGGTGTTAAGAAAGCAAGCTGGTAAAATTTTAAATAATTGGTTTTAGGTTCGTTATATAAAATAAGGAAAACCGGAACCGCAAATTAATAAATATGATTACAGATCCAATCGCAGATTATCTAACAAGAGTTAGAAATGCAATTATGGCTAGCCATAGAGTTGTGGAAATTCCTGCATCAAAAATTACAAAAGAAATAACTAAAATCTTATTTGATCAAGGTTATATTTTAAGTTACAAGTTTGATGAGAATGGTTTTCAAGGGACTATTAAAATTGCATTAAAATATGATAAAGCTACTAAAGCTTCTGTTATAAAAAAATTACAACGTATTAGTACTCCAGGTTTACGTAAATATGTAGGAGCAAATGACATGCCTCGTGTTTTAAACGGGTTAGGAATTGCTATAGTTTCTACATCGAAAGGTGTTATGACAAATAAGCAAGCTCGTGCTGAGCATGTTGGGGGAGAAGTTTTATGTTACGTATATTAATAAAGAACTAAAGGAATATGTCAAGAATAGGAAAAAACCCAGTTACGTTACCTGCAGGAGTTACATTTGATATTAAAGACAATGTAGTTACAATTAAAGGTAAATTGGGAGAGTTATCTCAAGAGATAAAAGATGGTATTACTGTTAGTATAGAAGGAGATTCAATTATATTGGAACGTGCTTCTGAAAGTAAAGATCATAAAGCAAAACATGGTTTGTATAGATCTTTAATTTTTAATATGATTGAAGGTGTATCAAAAGGATGGACTAAAGAGTTAGAACTTGTAGGTGTTGGTTATAGAGCTAGCAATCAAGGTCAAGTTTTAGATTTATCTTTAGGTTTTTCTCATAATATAGTTTTAGAACTTGCTCCAGAAGTAAAAGTTGAAACTGTATCTGAAAAAGGTAAAAACCCAATTGTAAAATTAACTTCACATGATAAACAACTTGTGGGTGCAATTGCAGCAAAGATTCGTTCAATGCGCAAACCTGAACCATACAAAGGAAAAGGAGTTAAGTTTGTAGGAGAAGAATTAAGAAGAAAAGCAGGTAAATCTGCATAATAAATTATAGTATTATGGCATTATCAAAGCTTGAAAGAAGACAAAGAATTAAGCATAGAATTAGAAAAATTGTTTCTGGAACTGCTGAGCAACCAAGATTATCGGTTTTTAGAAGTAATAAAGAAATATATGCTCAATTAGTAGATGACATTACAGGTACTACTTTAGTATCAGTTTCATCTAGAGATAAGGAAATTGAAGCTACAGGATCAAAATTAGAAGTTGCTAAATTAGTAGGTAAGAGTATTGCCGAAAAAGCGAGCAAAGCTGGATTTGAAGCTGTTGCATTTGATAGAAATGGATTTTTGTATCACGGTAGAGTTAAGGCTCTAGCAGACGCTGCAAGAGAAGCAGGTTTAAAATTTTAGTAAATTATGTATCATAAATACAATAACGTAGAAAGAGTAAAACCTAGCGGGTTAGAACTTCAAGATCATTTAGTTGGTGTACAAAGAGTTACTAAAGTAACAAAAGGGGGTAGAGCATTTGGATTTTCAGCTATTGTTGTAGTTGGGGATGGAAATGGTGTTGTTGGACACGGATTAGGTAAATCTAAAGATGTGGCTTCTGCAATTGCGAAAGCAATTGAAGACGCAAAGAAAAATTTAGTAAGAATTCCAATTATAAATCAAACTTTACCTCACGAACAAAAAGGTAAATTTGGTGGAGCAAGAGTATTTTTGAAGCCAGCATCTCACGGTACGGGAGTTATAGCTGGTGGTGCTGTACGTGCGGTACTTGATTCTGTAGGAGTACATGATGTACTTTCAAAGTCTCAAGGATCATCAAATCCACATAACGTAGTAAAAGCAACTTTTGATGCTTTATTACAGTTGCGCAGTGCTAGTATGATTGCTAAAGAAAGAGGAATATCTTTAGAAAAAGTATTTAAAGGATAAAACAAGGAGACGATGGCAAAAATAAGAGTAACACAAGTAAAAAGTAAAATTAGACGTCCTCAGAACCAAAAAAGAACTTTGGAAGCTCTAGGTTTACGTAAGATTGATCAAGTTGTTGAGCACGAGGCTACACCAACTATCCTTGGAATGGTAAATACAGTTAAACACTTAATTTCTGTTGAGGAAATTAAATAACATTTTATAAAGAGATGACATTAAATAACTTAAAACCTGCTAAAGGATCGGTTAAAACACAAGGAAAACGTGTAGGTAGAGGACAAGGTTCTGGAAAAGGTGGTACTGCTACAAGAGGTCACAAAGGAGCTAAGTCACGTTCTGGATATTCAAGAAAAGTTGGATTCGAGGGTGGACAAATGCCTTTGCAAAGACGTGTGCCTAAATTTGGTTTTACCAATATGAACCGTAAAGAGTATGTAGGAATTAACTTACATAAACTTCAAGAATTGGTTGATAATGGAAGAATTAAAGATACAGTAACTTTAGATCTTTTAATTGAAAATAGATTGGCGGGAAAGAATGACCTTGTAAAAATACTTGGTAACGGTGAGTTAAAAGCAAAATTAAATGTAACTGTTCATAAATTTACAGCGACTGCAAAAGCGGCTATTGAAAATGCTGGTGGTTCAGCTGAAACTTTATAAATAGATATATAGATGAAAAAATTTATTCAAACCATAAAGGACATTTGGAGTATAGAAGAACTTAGAAATAAGATTCTTCTTACTTTAGGATTTATGGCTATTTATCGTTTTGCAGCTCAGGTTCCACTTCCAGGTATTGATATTACTGTTGCTCAGGCAGCATTAGCAAATCAAACAAGTGGAGGAGGTATATTAGGTTTATTAGATATGTTTACCGGAGGAGCATTTGCACAAGCATCTATTGTTGCTTTAGGTATTATGCCTTACATTTCAGCTTCTATTGTTGTTCAATTAATGGGAATTGCGGTTCCTTATTTACAAAAACTTCAAAAGGATGGTGAAAGTGGTAGGAAGAAAATAAATCAAATAACACGTTGGTTAACTATCGCGATTACTATGGTTCAAGGACCAGCTTATATTACTAATATTTACCAATTAATTCCTTCATCTGCGTTTTACATTAGTGGAAGCATGTTTTGGATTAGTTCTATGGTTATTTTAACCGCAGGTACTATTTTCGCAATGTGGTTAGGTGAGAAAATTACCGACAAAGGAATTGGAAATGGTATTTCATTATTAATTATGATTGGTATTATTGCTCGATTCCCTGGATCTTTTATTCAGGAAGCTGTATCGAAGATAACCGCATCAAATGGTGGTTTGATTATGATTTTAATCGAAGTGATATTATGGTTCTTAGTAATATTGGTTTGTGTATATTTAGTAACAGCAGTAAGAAGAATTGCTGTGCAATATGCTAGAAAAACGGTTGCGGGTAACATTAAAAATGTTGCAGGAGCAAGAGATTACTTACCATTAAAACTAAATTCATCTGGAGTAATGCCAATTATATTTGCTCAGGCAATTATGTTTGCACCTGGATTGTTGGCTCGTTCGGGTAATGATACGATAAAGGCAATTGGAATTGAATTTGGAAATATGTTTGGTTTTTGGTATAATTTGTTATTTGCTGTATTAATAATTATTTTTAGTTATTTTTATACTGCAATTACTATACCTACAAATAAAATGGCTGATGATTTAAAAAGAAGTGGTGGTTTTATTCCAGGAATTAGACCCGGAAAAGATACTGCTGATATGTTGGATAGAGTTTTATCTTTAATAACGTTCCCAGGTTCTTTATTTTTAGCCTTAGTTGCTATATTACCTGCGTTTGTTGTGAAATTAGGATTAACTCAATCTTGGGCATTATTTTACGGAGGAACATCTTTGCTAATTATGGTTGGAGTTGCGATCGATACAATTCAGCAAATTAACTCCCATTTATTAAATCGTCATTATGATGGATTAATGAAAAAAGGAACTAAAAGAAAATCAGTAGCATAATGGCAAAACAACCAGCAATACAACAAGACGGGACAATTACAGAAGCATTGTCTAATGCAATGTTTCGTGTAGAGTTGGAAAATGGACACATTGTAACAGCTCATATTTCAGGAAAAATGCGTATGCATTACATAAAATTATTACCTGGAGATAAAGTGAAGTTGGAAATGAGTCCATACGATTTAACAAAAGCAAGAATTACTTACAGATACTAAAGTATAAACCGATGAAAGTTAGAACATCAGTAAAAAAGAGAAGTGCCGAGTGCAAAATTGTGCGTAGAAAAGGCAGATTATATGTAATCAATAAAAAGAATCCTAGATTTAAACAAAGACAAGGATAGTTATGGCAAGAATAGCAGGTATTGATATTCCAAAAAACAAAAGAGGTGTTATTGCCTTAACGTATATTTTTGGAATTGGTAGAAGCAGAGCAAAAGAGATTTTAGCTACTGCAAAAGTTGATGAAAGTACAAAAGTTCAAGATTGGACGGATGAGGAGATTCATGAAATTCGTGAAGCTGTTGGTACGTTAACAATTGAAGGAGAGTTACGTTCAGAAATTCAGATAAACATTAAACGTTTAATGGATATTGGATGTTACCGTGGAATTCGTCACAGAAGTGGATTACCTTTAAGAGGTCAAAGAACCAAAAATAATTCTAGAACTAGAAAAGGTAAACGTAAAACTGTAGCTAACAAGAAAAAAGCAACTAAATAATAACTAAGAAAATGGCGAAAGTAAGTTCAAAAAAACGTAAAGTTATTGTAGAGGCAGTTGGTGAAGCTCACATCACGGCTTCATTCAACAACATAATTATATCACTTACAAATAAAAGAGGTGACGTAATTTCTTGGTCTTCAGCTGGGAAAATGGGATTTAGAGGTTCAAAAAAGAATACTCCTTATGCTGCTCAATTGGCTGCAGAAGATTGTGCTCGTGTAGCACATGAAGCAGGAATGAGAAAAGTAAAGGTTTATGTAAAAGGACCTGGTAACGGAAGAGAATCTGCAATTAGATCAATTCATAATTTAGGAATTGAAGTTACAGAAATAATTGATGTTACACCTATGCCTCATAATGGTTGTAGACCTCCAAAAAGAAGAAGAGTATAATTATAAATTTTAACCGATAGGAATTTAGATTATCGAAGGATAAGCCTTAATTCATAATCCCTATCATTAACAAATAAAAATGGCAAGATATACAGGACCAAAAACTAAGATTGCTCGAAAATTTGGTGAAGCAATTTTTGGAGAAGATAAGTCTTTTGAAAAAAGAAATTATCCTCCAGGACAACATGGAAACAATAGACGTAGAGGAAAAAAATCTGAATACGCTATCCAATTAGCTGAAAAGCAAAAAGCAAAATATACTTATGGAATTTTAGAGAAACAATTCTCTAACTTGTTCAAAAAAGCGTCTGCATCTACAGGAGTAACTGGTGAAATTTTATTACAATTATGTGAGTCACGTTTAGATAATGTGGTTTATAGATTAGGAATTGCACCAAGTCGTAGTGGAGCACGTCAATTAGTATCACACCGTCATATTACTGTGAATGGAGAGTTAGTTAATGTACCTTCTTATTCTTTAAAAGCTGGTGATGTTGTTGCTGTAAGAGAAAAGTCGAAATCCTTAGTTGCTATTGAAGATTCATTGGCTAACAGAAATGATGTTTATGAATGGCTGACTTGGAATTCTGATACTAAACAAGGTAATTTTGTTAGTGTCCCAGAAAGAATTCAAATTCCAGAGAACATTAAGGAACAATTAATAGTAGAGTTATACTCTAAATAATAAATAACCATATTGGTATTTGGCCAAAGGATAATTAAGAACGTCTTCAAACTTAAAATCGCGCAACCAAATAACAATTAAAACGAAGAAAAATATGGCAATATTAAATTTTCAAAAGCCCGATAAAGTAATAATGATCAATTCTACTGATTTTGAAGGTAGATTTGAGTTCAGACCATTAGAGCCAGGTTTTGGTTTAACTGTTGGTAATGCTTTAAGAAGAGTGCTTTTATCTTCTTTGGAAGGATTTGCAATAACTTCACTTCGTATTGAAGGTATTGAACATGAGTTTTCAACAATTAAAGGAGTTGTAGAAGATGTTACTGAAATTATTTTAAATTTAAAACAAGTTCGTTTTAAAAAACAAATAGAGGATTCTGATAGAGAAATAGTAAATATTTCAATAACTAATCAGGAGCAGTTAACAGCGGGTGATTTACAAAAATATATTTCTGGTTTTCAAGTATTAAATCATGATTTAGTTATTTGTAATATGGAGAAATCAGTTTCATTAGATTTTGAAATTACAATTGAAAAAGGAAGAGGATTTGTTGCGGCAGAAGAAAATAAAAAATCTGGTGTTGCTTTAGGAACGATTTTTACGGATTCAATCTTTACACCAATAAAAAATGTAAAGTATGCAATTGAAAATTTTCGTGTGGAGCAAAAAACTGATTATGAAAAATTAGTTTTTGACATTACAACTGATGGATCTATTAATCCAAAAGATGCATTAACAGAAGCTGCTAAAATATTAATTCACCACTTTATGTTGTTTTCAGATGAGAGAATTACATTAGAAGCTGATGAAATAGCTCAAACTGAGACATATGATGAAGAATCTTTACATATGCGTCAGTTGTTAAAAACAAAGTTAGTGGATATGGATTTATCTGTTAGAGCGCTAAATTGTTTAAAAGCTGCGGAAGTTGATACATTAGGAGATTTAGTATCTTTTAATAAAAATGATTTAATGAAGTTCCGTAATTTCGGTAAAAAATCTTTGACAGAATTAGATGAACTAGTTCATAATAAAGGTTTAAGCTTTGGAATGGACTTGAGTAAATATAAATTAGACAAAGATTAGTTTAAAACTTAGGTTTTAATTAAGATAAGAAATAAGAGATGAGACACGGAAAGAAATTTAATCACTTAGGAAGACAAACAGCTCATAGAAAGGCGATGTTTGCTAATATGGCTTGTTCTTTAATAGAACACAAGCGTATTAATACTACAGTTGCTAAAGCTAAAGCTTTAAGACAATTTGTAGAACCATTAATTACAAAATCAAAAGACGATACCACTCATAACCGTAGAGTAGTATTTAGTTATTTAAGAAATAAATATGCTGTAACTGAATTGTTTAAAGAAGTATCTGTAAAAGTTGCTGATAGACCAGGAGGTTATGTACGTATAATTAAATTAGGTAACCGTCAAGGAGATAATGCTCCAATGGCAATGGTTGAATTAGTTGATTATAACACAACTTATAATCCAAACAATAAGAAGAAGAAGAAATCTACTCGTAGAGGTAGGTCTAAATCTTCTGAAACTGTTGAAGCACAGGCGGTTGATTCTGTTGAAGAAAAGAAAGACGATAATTAATGATAATAATTCGTTGATAATATTAAAAGGATAAGCTATTTATAGTTTATCCTTTTTTTTATATTTGAACCTGAAATTAAAATTTTAAAAAGCAACTACAACTAATGAAGTACACAAAACGAAAAAAGGCTATTTTATTATTAGCTGATGGAACAGTTTTCGAAGGAAAATCTATAGGAAGAGAAGGAACAGCTTTTGGAGAGATTTGTTATAATACTGGTATGACTGGTTATCAGGAAGTTTTTACTGATCCTTCATATTTTGGACAAATTATGCTTACAACCAATGCACATATTGGTAATTATGGAGTTAATGAAGATGAAATTGAATCTGATTCAGTTAAAATAGCTGGTTTAGTATGTAAAAATTTCAGTTTTAACTATTCTAGACCTAATTCTCAAGGTTCGCTTGAAAATTACTTTGAAAAAGAAAATGTTATGGCAATTTCTGATATTGATACTAGAGCAGTAGTAAGTTATATTAGAGATAAGGGAGCAATGAATGCAGTTATATCTACAAATACTAATATTAATGAATTAAAGGAGCAATTAATGGCTGTACCAGAAATGGATGGGTTAGAATTAGCTTCAAAAGTTTCTACTAAAGAACCATACTTCTTTGGAGATAAGGATGCTCCTATTAAGATTTCAGCACTTGATATTGGAATTAAAAAGAATATTTTACGAAACTTAGCAAATAGAGGTTGTTACATAAAAGTATTTCCTTACAATGCTTCATTTGAAGATTTGAATGCATTTAACCCTGATGGTTATTTTTTATCAAATGGACCTGGAGATCCAAATCCACTGAAAGAAGCTCAAGAAGTTGCAAAAGAAATTATTAAAAGAGATTTACCTTTATTTGGAATATGTCTAGGGCATCAAGTTATTGCATTAGCAAATGGCATTTCAACTTATAAAATGCATAATGGACATAGAGGAATTAACCATCCTGTTAAAAATATGGTTACTGGTAAAGGAGAAGTTACATCACAAAATCACGGTTTTGTTGTAAAACGTGAAGAAGTAGAAAAACATAACGATTTAGAAGTTACTCATGTTCACTTAAATGATGATACACTTGCGGGTATGAGAATGAAAGATAAAAACTGTTTTTCAGTACAATATCATCCAGAAGCGAGTCCAGGACCTCATGATTCTTCGTATTTATTTGATCAATTTATTGAAAATATAAGGTCATCTAAACAGTAAAATATAATAGCCACTAAATAAGTAAGTTAGTGGCTATTTTTTTGGGTAAAAAACGAAAACGTTATCGTATAAAAGGGATGAAATTAAATAACAATTAGGCTTAATTTTGTAACTTTGGTGTAGTAAAAAGAAGTAAAAAATAACTTAATAAAATAATAGAAATATGAGTATGATTTTAAGTGTTCACGCACGTCAAATATTCGATTCAAGAGGAAATCCAACTGTGGAAGTTGATGTAGTAACTGAAAATGGTGTTTTAGGTAGAGCAGCTGTTCCATCTGGAGCTTCAACTGGAGAGCACGAAGCTGTTGAGTTACGTGATGGAGGAAAAGACTATATGGGAAAAGGTGTTTTAACTGCGGTTAAAAACGTTAACGAAATTATAGCGGAAGAATTAGTTGGTATGTCTGTTTTTGAACAAAATTTAATCGATCAAACAATGATTGAGTTAGATGGAACTAAAAACAAATCAAAATTAGGTGCTAACGCAATTCTAGGTGTTTCATTAGCTGCTGCAAAAGCTGCTGCTAACGAATTAGAAATGCCTTTATATCGTTATGTTGGTGGTGTAAGTGGAAATACTTTACCAGTTCCTATGATGAACATTATTAATGGTGGTTCTCACTCAGATGCTCCTATTGCATTCCAAGAGTTTATGATTATGCCAATTGCTGCAAAAAACTTTACAGAAGCAATTAAAATGGGATCTGAAATTTTCCATAACTTAAAGTCATTAATTCACGATAGAGGATTAAGTACAGCTGTAGGTGATGAAGGTGGATTTGCTCCAACTTTTGACGGAACTGAAGACGCAATTGAAACTGTATTAAAAGCAATAGAAAAAGCTGGATACAAGCCAGGTGCTGAAGTAAAATTAGCTTTAGACTGTGCTTCTGCTGAATTCTTTGTTGATGGAAAATACGATTATACTAAATTCGAAGGAGATAAAGGTGTAATTAGAACTTCAAAAGAACAAGCTGAATATTTAGCTGAATTATCTGCTAAATACCCAATTATCTCAATTGAAGATGGTATGGATGAAAATGACTGGGAAGGAACAAAATACTTAACTGAATTAATTGGAGATAAAGTACAATTGGTAGGTGATGATTTATTTGTTACTAACGTTGAGCGTTTAGCAAAAGGTATTGAAGAAGGTATTGCTAATTCAATTTTAATTAAAGTTAACCAAATTGGTTCTTTAACTGAAACTATTGCAGCTGTAAATATGGCACACAATGCTGGTTATACTTCAGTAATGTCTCACCGTTCAGGAGAAACAGAAGATAACACAATTGCTGATTTAGCGGTTGCATTAAACTGTGGTCAAATTAAAACAGGTTCGGCTTCTCGTTCTGATAGAATGGCAAAATATAACCAATTATTAAGAATTGAAGAAGAGTTAGGAAGCGTAGCTTACTATCCTCAAGAAAAAGCTTTTAAAGTTTTATAAAAAAAAGCGAATAAAATTTAAAAAAAGCCGAGTTTTAACTCGGCTTTTTTGCATTTGTAATAATATATACATAATTAGAAAATCAATAGTCTATTTTTTTTTATGATATCTTAAAATTGATTAAATTCGCTACTATTAAGTATTAAGAATTAACATAATATTATTCAGAATTAACTATGTCGAAAACAGCAATATTAGAAGTAGATGGTAAGAGGTATGAATTTCCGATTTTAATTGGATCCGAAAATGAAGTATCGATTGATATAAGTAAATTGAGGACCATTACTGGTGGTATTACAACTATTGATCCAGGGTTTAAAAATACTAGCTCATGCCAAAGTGCTATAACATTTTTAGATGGAGAAAAAGGAATATTGCGCTACAGAGGATATGCAATTGAAGAGTTAGCCGAAAAGGCCGATTTTTTGGAGGTAGCTTATTTGTTGATTTTTGGGGAGCTTCCAACTAAAGAACAAAATAAGAAATTTCATAGAGATATTCAAAAACAATCTTTAGTTGATACAGACGTACAGAAAATTTTAGATGGATTTCCAAAAACTGCTCATCCAATGGGAGTTGTTTCTGCATTAACCAGTGCGTTAACCGCTTTTAATCCAAAAAGTGTAAATGTAGATTCTGAAGAAGCAATGTACAATGCAGTTGTTAAAATTTTAGCAAAACTACCTGTTTTGGCTGCTTGGGCATATAGAAAAGAAGAAGGTTTACCATTAGAATATGGAGATAATTCATTAGGATATGTTGAAAACTTTTTGAAAATGATGTTTGATCTTCCTAATGAAGTGTATAAGTCAAATCCAGTAATTGTAAATGCATTAGATAAATTATTAATCTTACATGCCGATCACGAACAAAACTGTTCAACATCAACAGTAAGAATTGCAGGTTCTTCACATGCTGGCTTATTTGCTTCTATTTCAGCCGGTATTTCAGCATTATGGGGTCCTTTACATGGAGGTGCAAATCAGGCAGTTATTGAAATGCTTGAAGATATTAAAGCAGATGGTGGAGATTTTCAAAAATATATAGAAAAAGCAAAAGATAAAAATGACCCATTCCGTTTGATGGGATTTGGTCATAGAGTTTATAAAAACTTTGATCCACGAGCAAAAATTATAAAAGTTGCAGCAGATGAAGTTTTAGCAGATTTAGGAATTGATGACCCAGTACTTGATATTGCTAGAGGATTAGCAGAAGTAGCATTGAGTGATGAATATTTTAAATCAAGAAATTTATATCCAAATGTAGATTTTTATTCTGGAATTATTTATAGAGCTTTAGGTATTCCTGTACCTATGTTTACAGTTATGTTTGCTTTAGGTAGATTACCAGGTTGGATTGCTCAATGGAGAGAAATGAGATTGAATAAAGAACCTATTGGAAGACCTAGACAATTATATGTAGGGGCAACTGAAAGAGCTTTTGTTGCAGAAAATAAGAGATAGATAAAATAGTACATAAAATGAATATTAAAACCTCATATTAAATTATGGGGTTTTTCTATTTTAGCCAAAAATGTTTATAATATGATAAACCTTAATGTTCAAAATGAAACCTCTAGGCTTAGAGCTGTGGTTTTAGGTATTGCAAACAATATTGGACCTATTCCAACTATTGACGAAGCTTATGACCCTAAGTCTATTGAACATATTAAAGCAGGAACATATCCAACAGAAATGGATATGATTTCCGAAATGGAAGCTTTAAATAAAGTTTTTGAAAAATATAATGTAAAGGTATACAGGCCAAAAATTATTAAAAATTATAACCAAATATTCTCCAGAGATATTGCCTTTGTTTTAGGAGATAAATTAATTAAATCAAATATTTTACCCGATAGAGAGAAAGAAATTGAAGCTATCCAGTATGTGCTTGATGAAATTGATCCAAGTAAAATTATTTCGGCAGAAGAAGATGTGCATTTTGAAGGAGGGGATGTTATGCTATGGGAAAATTATATTTTTATAGGAACCTATAAAGGAGAAGATTATAAAGATATTATTACTGCTCGCACCAATATGAAAGGAGTAAATTTTATTAAGAAATTATTTCCCAATAAAATTGTAAAAGAATTTGACCTAGTGAAATCTAATACAAATGCAAAAGAGAATGCTTTGCATCTAGATTGTTGTTTTCAACCAGTAGGTAAAAACAAGGGAATTATTCATAAAGAAGGATTTAAAAATGAAAGTGATTATATGTTTTTAGTAAATCTTTTTGGTTTAGATAATTTGTTTCACATTTCAAAGGATGAAATGTATCAAATGTTTTCAAATGTATTCTCAATATCAGAGAAAGTAGTAGTTTCGGAAAAAAACTTTACCCGCCTAAATAATTGGTTAAGAGCTAATGATTTTATTGTTGAGGAAGTTCCATATGCCGAAATTGGAAAACAAGAAGGTTTATTAAGATGTTCTACAATGCCATTAATAAGAGATTGAAATGAAACAAGTTACAAATTCAATTTTAATGATTCGTCCAGTTCAATTTAGAATGAACGAACAAACTGCTGTTAATAATTACTATCAACAATCTTTAGAAAGTTTAAGTCCAGAAACAATTCAATTTAAGGCTTTACAAGAATTTGATTCTTTTGTAGAAAAATTAAAAGGCATAGGAGTTAATGTTGTTGTAATTAATGATAGAAAAGAAACAGATACTCCAGATTCTATTTTTCCAAATAACTGGATGAGTTTTCATGAAAACGGAACTGTAGGTATTTACCCAATGTTTGCTGAAAACAGAAGACTTGAAAGAAGAGATGACATTTTTGATATTCTTGAAGAAGAAGGTTTTATAATTGAAAATTTTATTGATTATACATCAGCAGAAGAGGAAGATTTATTTTTGGAAGGAACAGGAAGTTTATTATTAGATAGAGTACATGGAAAAGCCTACTGTGCTTTGTCACCTCGCGCAGATGAAGATTTATTTATTGAATTTTGTGAAGATTTTGAGTTTACGCCAATTCCTTTTATTTCATATCAAAGTGTAAATAATAATCGTTTACCAATTTATCATACAAACGTAATGATGGCTTTGGCAGAAACTTTTGCCGTTATTTGTTTAGAAAGTATTGATGATAAAAAGGAACGAAAAAGTGTTGTTAAACATTTAAAAGAAGATGGAAAAGAAATTATTGCTATAACTGAGGCTCAGGTTAATAGTTTTGCTGGAAATATGTTGCAGGTTGTTGGAGAAAATGAAGAAAGGTTTTTAGTAATGTCTACTTCAGCCTTTAATAGTTTAACAAATACGCAATTAAAAACTATAGAAAAGCATTGTAAAATTTTACACAGTTCATTAGATACTATTGAGGCTTGTGGAGGAGGAAGTGCTAGATGTATGATGGCTGAAGTTTTTCTTCCAAAGAAATAGATATTATAAGATAATTTAGTATTTTTAGGGATGCTTTCAATGAAAACTAAATATGGGTTAAAAGCCTTAAGTTATTTGGCTAAGCAAGAGCCAAACTGTCCTGTATTGATTTCGGATATTTCAGAATCAGAGAATATTTCAAAAAAATTTTTAGAGAGTATTTTACTTTTGCTCAAAAAAAATGGATTTCTAGCCTCAAAGAAAGGTAAAGGAGGAGGTTATTATTTGTTAAAATCGCCAAAGGATATAAAAATATCTTCAGTGATAAGAGTTTTAGAAGGACCTATTGCAATGTTACCTTGCGTAAGTTTAAATTATTATGAAAGGTGCGATGATTGTAAAAGTGAAGAAGCATGTAGCTTAAATCGTTTAATGGCCGAAGTTAGAGATAGTACTTTAAAAATATTAGAAAATAAAACATTAGAAAATTTCCATTGTGGCGAATAATAAGTTTGCAATTTAAATTATAAAAAAAAACACTGCCAATTGGCAGTGTTTTTTGTTTTAAGCTTTTTCAAATATTGGAATTTGAATATTAACTAACTCATTTTTAAGTTTATCTAATTCTAAACTTAAGGCAGAGTTACTAATTTCAAAATAATTTTTTGTACAAGAAAATAATTCCTCATAGTATGCAATTCCATCTTTCAAATTATTTTTAAAAGTGGTTAAATATTTTTCATTTTTTAAAGTAAGTGTATCTTTAAACTCGTTTACTTTATTTGAAAAATAATCGATATACATAGATAATTCTTTAATAAACATATGAGGTCTATGATTTACATCAATTACATTATTTTTTCCGTAAATATGACCCACCATTTCTTTTAAAGATACTTCTTTTGTATAATAAGCCATATTTGGACCAGGACAAATTGCAACTCCTTGATCTTCTCCTTTTCTTTCAACACCATAGGCAATTAATGAAGAATTAGATAAACCTTCGCACAAACACGTTTTATCTGTAATTAGTTTAAACTTGTTTTCGTATGTTTCTTCATCTAAATTTTGAGCTTTAAGCTCTTCAATTTTTTGAGTTTGCATTTTTTTAGAAGCAGTACAAATTGGTTTTCCATTTTCGTCCAAGCTAAGTGCTAAGAATTTTTTAGGACAAGGACTTCCAGGTTTACCAGCTTTAATTTTAGCATTTCTAATATTGTCATTAGAACTACCTTTTAAACTGTTAAAAGGAACTCCTAAAGGAGAAACATTACTTAAAAATAAATCCTTTTCTTTAGCTTTAATTAAAGTTTGTAATGTATCTGGTTCAACTGTAGTTGCCTCAGGAACTAATAGAAAGGGTGTTCCCCAACCAATGGAATCTACATTGTAGTTATCCATTAAAAACTCATGTTCTTTAGAATTTCCTACACCTCCTTGCACAGTTATACTTAAATTTAAATCACTTGGTATTTCTTTTCCTGAATTTTCTAAAGCACTTTTAAGAATGCTAAATACATCTTGCTTAAGTGTTTCTTTGTTGTTTTTAAATTCCTCTAAAATAGGACCTATTAAAAAACCATCTGAGGCAAAAGCATGACCTCCACAATTTAACCCAGATTCAATTCTATATTCGGAAACCCATAAGCCTTTTTTAGCCAAAAATTTACCTTGGATAATTGCAGATCTGTAATCACTTACTTTTAATATTATTTTCTTTTTTAAATAGCCATCTTTTCTTGGGAAAAAATCATTGAATTTTTCGAAATAACTATATAATCTAGGGTTCATTCCTGCAGATAGAATTATAGATGATTCTAAATTACTATTTGCAAAACCTCTTAATGCGGCATGTGCATCGTTATATTCAGAAGAAAGTTTTTCTTTTCCTTTGTAATTTGCTTTGTCAAGCTTGGTCATAATGTTAACATCAATGCTACCTGGTTTTAGGTTGTTTTCAATCCATTGATGTACTTCATCTTTAACTTTGTTATTATGAAAAGTATGAGTAAAGTTTTGTTTTAATTCAGAAAAATCTGGAAGCATTTCAATGTATTTTTCAAACTCACTACTTTTATCTTCAAAACTTTTTTTAAGATCTTCAAATTTTCGCTTTACAATAGAGTCTACTGTGTTCAAATAAGATGTAATTCTTTTAGCTCTATAGTCATCAGCCTTATTAGAAATGGCTTTATATGGAAGCTCAAATTTGGATGAGTAATACTCATTCATTTTTTCAATAATAACATCATCAACAATTGAAATAACAGAAGAAATACCATACTTGGCCACTTTTATTGGACTATCTAAAGTAAAAGATAATCCCATAACTGGTATGTGGAAAGTATGAGAATTATTTTTATCAGACATATTTTATATATTTTTAATTGATATCTATATCAGTTAGTGTGTGCAAAAATAGTTAACTAATTGCTAATAATACTGATAGTTGTCATTATTTAACTAAAATATTGTGATATAACAAAAAGTCAGTTCAACTAGTTGAACTGACTTTTACAATTTAAATATATAAATTGGAATTAGCTACCCGATACACTTCCTCCTGAAGAGGTGTTTTTATTTACATCTTTGGGGTTTCCTTCATAGTCAATATCTCCGCCACTGCTTGCTTTTGCAGTTAATATTCCTGTTACATTTACATCTATGTTTGCACCACTACTTGCTTTTACAGTGGCATCAATTGTTTTTAAGTCATCTGCGTTTATAGAGCTACCACTGCTTGCACTACACGATAGTATTTTAGATTTACCATTTACTCTTATGTTTGCCCCACTAGAGGATTCTGTTGTTACTTTTTCGGCATTAACATAAATTTTCATTGAACTTCCACTACTTGCATCTAGCTCTAAAGCATTTGATTGTAGTGTGTTTTCTGATATAACGGAAGATCCACTAGAAGCTTTTATTTTTTTAATATCGTTAGTACTTAAATAAACATTTCGAGCTTTTGCTTTGTACACATTTTTTTCAAAATATATTTTTAATTGATTATTTTGAATTTCGGTTCTTAGCAAATCAATTATGTTTTCGTCTGCTTCAACTTTTAGACTAGTTGAATTATCTTGGGTTATTAATAATCGTATACCTTGTTGAACCTTTATTTCATCAAAATTTGAACTAATTGCTCTTTCTTCGGAAACAACATTTCTATTTCCTTTAATTCCGGTCATACCATCAATAAAACAAGAAGTTGTTGAAATTAATAGAATGACTACCGCTGCTAATTTGGTTAATGTTTTCATTGTTTAGTTATTTAATTTGTTCAAATATATTTTCATTTAATCGTATTTGTAAATTTATTTGGACAAACTGTTAATATTTGGTTATGAACTGTAATTATTTAATTTTCATACCGTTTTTACCAATTTTTATTTCTGCTGCATCATCACCATCTTTTACTTTAATTTCCACTCCATTTTTATCAATATTTAGTTTAAAATGTTCGTTTTCTTTTTTAAAGCTGTCACTAAAAATACTAGGATCACAGTCTAAACATTCTAAACCATCTTCGGTCATTTTAAAATAGTTCTTTGGCAAATCTCTATCATAAATATTCTGAATATTTTCCACATCATCCAAAAATGTTCGAGTAGAATTATCTAAATAAATTACGCTGTTAATAGGTAAATAAACTGTAATGTCAATTAACTGTTCTTTAATTATATTTTTAAAATCACTTAGAAAATAACCGTTTAATAGTAAATCTTTGTTTGTTAAGTTAAATTGGTATTCAATTGATTCGGCATTATTATTGGCACTTAACCTACTTTTTCCAGAAGATTCTTTTCTAATTTTTATAAATGCATTCGACTTGTCTGTAGGTCTTACATCAACATTTATTCTAGAAGAATATAATTTTTTAACATCATTGTCATAAACAGTTTCAAAATTATAGCGTCTTCGAAGTTCTTCGTTATTCGATAAATTTTCATTATCAATCATTTTAATACGAATGGTATCATTTGCAATAATTGGTAGTTCCTCTGTTTTATTATGCACTCCTTCTGTGGCATTTTGGGCGGCAAAATTAATACCTGCAAAACCGAGCCCTAAAATTGAGATAATCCATACACCTAACAATGATAATTTGGTTGTAGTACTAAGAGATTTTGTATTACTTGTTAAAATTTTTAAACCTAAAATAAACAGTACTACAAATGGAATTCCTATGGCTATGAATGCAAATAGAATTAACAACCAAGCAGGTATAATGGAATCGAAAAAGAAAGGTGGATAGTGTATAAAATCATCACCAAAACCTAATATTTCGTAACTTCCAACAGAAAATGCTCCTATTATTAAACCAATTAAAGTTGCTGCAGCAATAAAAATTAATAGAGCTCCAATTATTTTTCCTAAAACTTTAAAAAGTGTTATTATAATAGTACCTAGGGTATCTAATATTTCTTGAAAACCTGATTTTGTTTTGCTACCTACTTTTTTTTTAAAATCAGAGTTTTTTACTTTTTCAGAAACATCATTAACACCGTCTTTTACACGCGATGTAACTTCATTAAATTCTTCTCTAATTTTTTTTTCAATATTGCTTATGTTTACTGGTTCACCTTTCATTTGTAATTTTTCAGCTGTAGTCTCAGCTGCTGGTAATAAAATCCAAAGTAAAATGTAAATTGGGATTCCTGTTCCAAAACCTGCAACTACTAATACTATCCATAAAATACGAATCCAAATAGCATCAATTCCAAAGTAATGCCCTAAACCTGATGAAACACCACCTAAAAATTTATCTTCACCATCTCTAAATAGTTTTTTAGAAGAGGATTTATGGCCATATTTTGGTTCATCTTCAAAAATTTCTTCATCAACTAAATAATCTTCTGGTTTACCCATTATTTTAGTTATTTCATCGATATCTGTTTCGTTAACAACTTGGCGTGTATCTTTAACTCTTTCTGAAAGTAATTCGCCAATGCGATGTTCTATATCATTTAATATTTCATCTCTTCCTTGCGGATCATCGCTTAAAGATCGTCTAATGGCATCTAAATATAGTTTCAGCTTTTGATAAGCAATTTCATCAATATGAAAGAAGACGCCTCCTAAATTTATATTTATTGTTTTGTTCATTTTTCAGTTGGTTTATTGGAAGTTACTAAGTTTACTGCTTCAACAAGTTCGCTCCAGGTTGTACTTAATTCTTTTAAAAATAATTTTCCGGTTTCGGTTAAAGCATAATATTTTCTTGGCGGTCCCGATGTAGATTCTTCCCATCTATAACTTAATAATCCGGCATTTTTTAGTCGAGTTAATAAAGGATAAATGGTGCCTTCAACCACCAGTAATTTGGCATCTTTCAGCTGCGAAAGTATTTCAGAAGTATATGCATCACCATGTTGTAAAATGGATAATATGCAAAATTCTAAAACTCCTTTTCGCATTTGCGCTTTTGTGTTTTCTATCTTCATGTGTTGAGATTTATTATATTAAAAGCTAATTGCTATTTTATAAAATTTATGGTGAAAGGATAATGATATTCTTCCCCATTATTTGCTCTAATACTGGCGCTAATTATTAAAATGAATTTTAAAATTATTGCGGGTATTATTCCTAATACAATTGCAATTAACCCTAGGCCTAAAGTTAAAATTGCAATAGGTACAATTAATATTGCTAATAAAAAACAATAAACAAGTATGCTTAATTGAAAGTTTACAGCTGATTTTCCATGAGCATCTATATATGTACTTTCATTTTTCTTTGCAGCCCATAAAACGAGTGGAGCTATAATGTTTCCAAACGGAAATAGCCAACCTGCGAAGCCACTTAAATGAGTTATTGAACTGTAATTTTTATCGTTTTGAGTTATCATGATTTAAAGTATATAGTAATATCTTATGCAAATATATAAATAAAAGAAGGTAGTATGCAACACATAGTACTGTAATTTAACATAATATTAACAAAAATTTGTTTTTTGAACTAATTTTTTTTTAAGTAACTTGTTTGCTTGTTAAATTGGAGAAATGGAAGTTAATGTAAAAAATATGAATAGGTTTTTAATGTTTAAGTTACCATCTGCTTACATATGTGGGGTTAAATTAAAAGAACTCGATAATAAGAAAGCGGTGGTATCAGTTAAACATAGATGGATTAATCAAAATCCTTTTAGTTCCATGTATTTTGCTGTTCAATCGATGGCGGCAGAATTAACTACTGGGTCTATTGTAATAAAAAAAATAAGAGAATCTGGCGAAAAAATTTCAATGTTAGTTACTAACCATAATGGAAGCTTTACTAAAAAAGCTGTTGGACGAATAAATTTTATATGTAATGATGGAAAATTAATTGATGAAGCATTAAAAAGAACTATTGAAACTGGAGAAGGACAAACTATTATTATGAAATCTGTTGGAATTGATGAGGAAGGGGATCAGGTTTCTCAGTATGAATTTGAATGGAGTATTAAACTAAAAAAGAAAATTAATTAAACTAAAAAATATGAATGCACATGAAATAGATTTTCACATACATGGTGAAGAAATGCAATATGTTGAAATTGAATTAGATCCGCAAGAAGGCGTTGTAGCAGAATCAGGAAGTTTTATGATGATGACTGACGGAATTAAAATGGATACAATTTTTGGAGATGGATCAAACCAAGATGAAGGAATTTTAGGAAAACTTTTTTCGGCGGGTAAAAGATTGTTAACAGGAGAAAGTTTATTTATGACTGTATTTTCAAATATTGGTCAAGGAAAAAAACACGTTTCTTTTGCCGCTCCATATCCAGGACAAATTATCCCAATAGATTTGAGCGAATTGGGAGGGAAGTTTGTTTGTCAAAAAGATGCATTTTTATGTGCTGCAAAAGGAGTAACTGTTGGAATTGAATTTTCTAAAAAACTTGGAAGAGGATTATTTGGAGGAGAGGGATTTATAATGCAAAAATTAGAGGGAGATGGTTTGGCGTTTGTTCATGCAGGCGGAAATATGTCTAAGAAAGTACTTAAAGAAGGAGAAGTTTTAAAGGTAGATACAGGTTGTGTTGTTGGCTTTACAAAAGATGTTAATTATGATATTGAATTTGTTGGAGGAATAAAAAATACAGTTTTTGGAGGAGAAGGATTATTTTTTGCGACTCTTAAAGGCCCTGGAACAGTTTATGTACAATCTTTACCATTTAGCAGGTTGGCAGGTAGAGTATTAGCCTTAGCGCCAAGAACGGGAAATAAAACAAGAGGAGAGGGAAGTATTCTTGGAGGTATTGGAGATATATTAGATGGAGATAATAGAATTTGAGATTTATATAATATTGAAAAAAAAAAGGATTCTGTTGAGAGCAGAATCCTTTTTTTATTTAAGTTTTATTCCAAAGTTTCTAATTCTGTATAATTTTTACTCAGTTTTCTAAGAAGTATTCCATAAATAATTCTGTAATACAGCCATAGTAAACCAATAATTACAAATAGTGTTACTATTTGAGTAATTAACATAATAGTTAAAAATGTGTCACCTTCAATAGAGGTGTTTTTTGGCATAAGTGCTTCTAACATGATATCAGGATTAGAAAACATAATCATATTAATTACTACCGAAATAACAATATATAATGCCAAATTATAGTAAACATAATAATTAACAGTTTTTCGGGTATTAATTATTTTTTGCATTAACCTGCTTGTTGAATCGATTACACAAATTGATTTGTAATTTTTATAAAATAAATAAATAAAACCTATTACAATAAGATAGTGAGCTCCTTGTGTAATGTATAAAAAGGTTTTAAGGTTAAATTTATCATATATTTCCATATAGCTTTCAGGGATAGCTAAATTTAACAAACTCCAAAAAAGTAGTTCGATAATACAAATAATTAAAATCCATTTTACAATTGAAGAGGATTTTTTATGTATCATTTTATATATATCGTTATACGATAATTCTGGATAATTAGCATTCTGCTTTTTCCAGTCTTTTTTTAATAAATCTAATTCATCCATATTTTACGGATTTAAAATTGTTTTTAAGCGCGTCTTTATTCTATTCATTTTCACTCTTGCATTTACTTCTGAAATACCTAAAGTTTCAGATATTTCTTTGTAATTCTTATCTTCTAGATACAAGAAAATTAAACCTTTATCAATATCTGATAACTGATGTATTGCCTTATACATTAGTTTTAATTGTTCTTCTTCAGTATTGTCATATTCGCTCGATTGTATTTTATGAAGAACCGTATCAAAATCTTGTGTTTTAACAGTTCGCGTTGATTTTCTGTATAATGTAATAGCTGTATTCAATCCAATTCTGTACATCCATGTACTTAGTTTCGAATCACCTCTAAATTTTGGGTATGCTTTCCATAATTGTATAGTTATTTCCTGAAACAAGTCATTGTGTGCATCTTGATTGTTAGTGTAAATCCTACATACTTTATGAATTATATTCTGATGTTGTTGAAATTCAGAAATAAATTTATGTTCAAGTTCTTTATTCACAGGTTAATTTATTTTCAAGTTATAAGTAGTAATTTAATTTGTTTTGTTACAATTAAATTTGAAATTTAAATACATTTAACTTATTTTAATTAAATTTAATTTCAGATATAATGTAAAATACCCCTAAAAAGTTTTGACTTTTTAGGGGTATTTTACATTTGTTAGTATAAAACTTATAACCCTAAAACTTTAATTCCTTGTTCAAAAATAACATCAACAGGAATATTTTGTTGGCTTAATTTATCTAAATCAGTTTGTAAATCAGCAGGGATTTTACCTTTTTCTTCTACTAATTTAAGTACCCCATCATAATCTCCATTTCCTTGCAAGGTTAAAATTACGTTAGATAAATCTTTCATTGCAACTTCCATTTTATCAAAATTTACTTTATAAGTTCCATCTTCATTTTTAGAAAATGCACCTTTTTCTTTAAAGAAATTAAAACGAATCATATTTGCTTTACCATGTGCACTTGAGGCGCCAAAACGAACGGAACGAAAAATACCAGCCATAAAAGTGGTCATGTAATCTTTCATATCTCCATCAATTTCACCTTTTTTGTGCAATTGTTGCACCATGTACAATCCTAGTATATCTGCCTTTCCTTCTTCTAATGCTGAAGCCAATTCTTTTAATGAAGACCTAACTGTACCTTTACCATTGATGGTATTTTTAATACCTAAACCGTGAGCAACTTCATGAAACATTGTATTTGCAAAAAACGCATCAAATTTTATATGTTTACGTTGACTTTCTTCTATTAAAACATTAGAAATTGGAATTAAGATTTTATCGAATTTAGCACGCATCGCATTTTTTAACTGCAAGCGTCTTGATCCATTTTTTAACTGAACTTCTTCGTCATTTGGCAGGTTAATAGCAATGGTTTTACTTCCAGAATTACAGTCACCTGCATAATACACAACATCATATGCATTTAATTCAGAATCAGTTCCTGGTTTTTCTTGTTTATAAGCATCGTCAACTGGTAATCCAACTTGTAATTCTGGTAAAAACTGAGCAAATTTTTCTAGTTTTTTACTCCAAACCATATCTTTAATTAACACATAACCTTCGTGTGAGGCTTTGTTTCCAAATAATTGATCTTCATATGTTTCAATTGGTCCTATTACAATATCTAATCTATTAGTTTTCATTTCCATCCAAGCAAAATCACTTGGTTGGTAATTATCTGTTAAAAATGCTTGAGAACGTAATTCTAAATATTTTTTTAAACTTGCATCCTCAGCTAATTTTGATGCTTCTAATAATAATTTTGAAACTTCTTTTACTTGCGCTTCAAACTGAACTTTGTAAGGAACAACTTTTAAGCTTCCATCTTCATTTCTTCTTATAAAAGTGTATAAACTAGATTTGTTTTCATCTTTAAAAGCTTCAAACTCTTCTTTTGTCATATCAGCAGGATAATAATTGGCTCCTAATGGCTTTGCTCCAATACCTTCAACAAATGATGCATTTCCATTTAACCTATCCCAAGGGCCATAATTAATTTCAGCAAACTTTTTAGTTGCGTCATCTTTAATTTTTGAAAGTAACTCATTTTTATTGCCATAAGCTTCATACCAAAATAACTCATTCATTTTGTTAGCTGCTTGTATTAAAATGGGTAACATTTTACGTTCATTGTCTGATAACACACTTATATCTGAAGTTAATTTAAAAGAAGTGTATTTGTTTAAATTATTACTCATCTCATTGATGTTTTCTTCATGAGTTACTTGTTTTTTAGGTTTTCTAGCCTCTTTTTCTTCTTTGCAAGAAAATAAAACCATAATGGTAAGTAACATTATTAAATTTTTCATTTTTATACTTTTTATTTGTTGCTCAAAAATAAGCTAAAACGTTGGGGAAATCAAATAAGATGGGTTATTTAAGCTACTTAATTAAAGAAGCTAGGAATTATAGTTTGAAGAGTTGATTTTAGATTGCTTAACTGAAAAATACAATTGTGTTACTGAAAAATACATATGTTCATTAAATTTAGGCCAACTTTACTACATTTAACGGGATGTTCGTTTAAATCAATTAAAAATTATTTTTAAAATATTCATTAAGCTAAAATTACTTTTAGAAAGAATAATTTTTAGGAATAGTTTTTTTTAGAACGAACATATTTTTATTGAGTACACAAATAACAAACAATTATTAAATACAACCAAACTATATTTTATTATGAAGAAAATTACTTTATTGATTTTACTATTATTCTTTTTTTATGATGGGTTTTCCCAGAATGAATTTATTACAACTTGGAATGTTAGTGCCGGAGATGTTATTACAATCCCTACAAGTGGAGGAGGGTATAATTATACCGTGGATTGGGGTGATGGAAACGAAATTTCTAATTATACTGGTGATGCTACTCATACAATGGGAGCAAGTCCTAACGGAATAATTAAAATTTCTGGAGATTTTCCTCGAATTTTTTTTAATAATAGCGGTACAGTTAAAGATAAATTATTAACCATAGAACAATGGGGGAGTATAGAATGGACATCCTTCTTCAAGAGTTTTCAAGGTTGTACAAATCTTACGGCTATCAACGCTACAGATGTTCCAGATTTAACAACAAAAAATGTTAAATTTTTAAGCAATGCATTTCAATTTACGGATTTAACAACAGTTAATGATGCTATTAACAATTGGGATGTTTCTGGAGTCGAGAACTTTAATGCCATGTTTGGTGTTTCTAATTTTAATGGGAAAATTGGAGGTTGGATTGTTTCTAGTGGAGATCGATTTGACTGGATGTTTTCTGGCTGTCCAAATTTTAACCAAGATATTAGTGGTTGGGATGTAAGTAATGCAACTTGGATTACAGGAATGTTCAATGCTGCAACTGCTTTTGATCAAGATCTTGGAAGTTGGGATATTAGAGGTGTTGTGGAAGCTTCAAAACTTAATAATTTTTTACAAGGAGCAAAATTATCTAGTGAAAACTACGACAAATTATTAATTGGCTGGAGTAATAGAGGTGGATTGTTAACTGAATTACCTTTTACTTTTAAGGCTGGAGATAGTAATTATTGTAGTGATGAAGCAGAATCTGCTAGACAAAATATTAAAGATACTTATGGATGGGTTTTTCAAGATGCTGGTAAAAGTTGTCCTAAAATTGAAATTCCATTTATTACAAAATGGGATATTAAGGCAAATGATGTTATTACAATTCCATCGACAGGCGCAAGAAATTACACAATAGATTGGGGAGATGGAACTATTGAAACTGGACAAACTGGTAATGCATCTCATACTTATTCTGGCACATATAACCCAGGAGTACTAACAGAGATTAAAATATCTGGACAAATTCCTACAATTATTTTAGGGAATTCAGCTGCTGCAGGTGAAGATAAATTAATATCGATTGAACAATGGGGAACTATGGCTTGGACTACAATGTCTAATAGTTTTGAAAATTGTGTTAGTTTAAAATATATTAATGCAATTGACGTTCCTGATTTAAGTTTAGCTACAGATATTTCAAAAGCATTTAAATTAACCGATTTAAGCGGGGTTACAAATGAATTTAATAATTGGGATGTAAGTTCCATTGAAAAATTTAATAGTGTTTTTACCGAATCTAGTTTTAACGGTGAAATTGGAAACTGGGATGTTTCTAGTGCCACTCATTTTGAATGGATGTTTGCTTCTAATGTCAATTTTAACCAAAACATTGAAAATTGGAATACTTCAAATTGTGTAAGTATGGTTGGTATGTTTAATAACGCTAATGCTTTTGACCAAAATCTTGGAAAATGGGATATTAGAAATGTTACCGATTTTACAAATTTTATAAACGGTAATGATGTTGGTATATCAATTGAGAATTATGATGCATTATTAATTGGTTGGAGTAGATGGGCAGCAGAATTACCTTCTCTTTTGGGGGCAGACAAATTAAAAGTTAAAAATTCATTTTATTGCAATGGATCCAATGCTAGAAATACACTAATTTCAGCTTGGGGCCAATCAATTGTTGATAGTGGTCAAGCGGCAGATTGTTCGGCTTACTCTTTTAACACAACATGGAAAACAACTGCAATCAATGAAACCATTACCATACCAACAAATGGTTCTGGATATAATTATAATATTGATTGGGGTGATGGAAATAGTGAATCTGGTGTAACGGGCGATAAAACACATTTATACGCAGTTGCAGGTGAATATGAAGTTCGTATTTCTGGTGAATTTCCACGAATATTTTTTGATAATTCAGGGGATAAAGACAAAATTATTTCTATTGACCAATGGGGGTCTATAGTTTGGCAATCTATGGAAAGGAGTTTTTACGGTTGTACTAATCTAACAGATATTAATGCAACAGATACTCCAAATTTAACCAATGTAACAAGTATACATAGAATATTTCAAGGAGCAGGACTTACAACAGTGGTTCAGCCAGCATTTAATAATTGGGATGTAAGTAATGTTTCTTTAATGAATACTGCTTTTGCTCAAACTCCAAATTTTAATGGAGATATTAGTAATTGGGATGTAAGTAGTGCTACTCATTTGGGTTATATGTTTTGGGAGGCAAAAAAATTCAATCAAGACATTGGTAATTGGAATGTTGGAAACGTTACTAACATGGCATCAGTTTTTAATGGAGCTACCAATTTCAATCAAGATCTAAGTAGTTGGGATGTTAGTAAAGCTTCAAATATGCTTAATATTTTCAATAATGTGGCATTATCAGTAAAAAACTATGATAACTTATTAATTGGCTGGAGTCAACGTACTTTTGTAAATGGACCGGTAAATAGTTTTAAGGCCAACTTGGCAAAATATTGTAGTGCAAGTGACGAAAGATTAACATTGATAACAAAAATGGGCTTAGTCGATGGAACAAGCTTTGTTGATGGAGGTTTAGATTGTCCATTTATAACAACCTGGAGAACAACTGCAGCAAGTGAGTCTATAACAATTCCTAATGGTTGGAATGGTGGCACATACAATTTTATTGTTGATTGGGGAGATGACAGCCCTTTAGAAACATTTGTAGGTGTAAATGCAACGCATACTTATGATGAACCGGGAGATTATGAAGTTAGTATAACGGGATATTTTCCTCATATTAGGTTTAATAGTGGAGGTGATAAAGATAAACTAATTACAATTGAACAGTGGGGGTCAGGTGATTGGACTTCTTTTGATGGAAGTTTTAAAGGGTGTTCAAATTTAGAAGCAATTAATGCTACTGATGTACCTAATATTATTGGGTCTAACATTTCTATGGTAGGTATATTTGGATTAACTACTAATTTAGCAGTTGTACATGACGCAATAAATGATTGGAATGTTAGTAATGTAACCAATATATCTGGAGCATTTGCAAGTTCTAAGTTTAATGGTAACATTGGGAATTGGAATTTTACAAAGGTGGAATTTATGGATTGGATGTTTTTTAGCAATAGTACATTTAATCAAGATATTTCTGGTTGGAATGTAGAAAGTGTTAAGCAAATGAGCAATATGTTTAGAGGAGCTACATCTTTTGATCAAAATTTAGAAAACTGGGATGTTAGTAATGTTACAACTATGGAAAATATGTTTTTAGATGTTACATTAAGTACAGCTAATTACGATGCTCTATTAATTGGCTGGAATAATTTGTCTAGTTTGCAAAATGGTGTAATATTTAATGCCGGAAATAGCAAATATTGTAGTGCGGCTGCTGAAAGAAAAAGTTTAATGAACGCTCCAAATAATTGGAGTATTAGTGATGGTGGTAGTTTAGCTCCAACTCCAAATTTTACAAGTGATTATGTTTCTGAAGGCTGTATTCCTTTTACAGTTAATTTTAGCGATACTTCTGTTACAAACGGATCTTCAGTTGAAAGTTGGTTGTGGGATTTTGGAGATGGAAATACTTCGACAGATCAAAATCCAACATACACATATAATACTGGCGGTGATTTTGATGTAACACTTACTGTAACTTCGGAAAATGGCTGTACCGATTCTGTTACATTTGAAAACTATATATCTGTAAACCCTTTAAAAGCAAGTTTTACGGAATTAGCAGGGTGTGAAGATCCCGAAACATTACAATTTACAAGTACCTCAATAAATGCTATTTCTTGGGAATGGGATTTTGGTGACGAAAATTCGTCAACAGAGGAAAACCCCGTTCATACATATAATCTAGGAACTGAAATTGAAAAAGATTTTACAATTACTTTAACTGTTCAGAATGCAGAAGTAGGTGGATGTGAAAACACATTTAGTAAAGTTATTACTGTTGGAAAAACACAGCCACCTGTATTTGAGAATATTCCTTCTAATGTTGTAACCGCGAATGATTTAGGAAATTGTGGAGCCAATATAACTTTCGACCCTCCAACAGCTTTTGATAATTGCGGAGATATTACTCCAGAATTAATAAGTGACTTAGGACCTGGAGATTTTTTTCCAATTGGAGTGCACACAGTTACTTATAGAGCAACAGGAGATTCTGAATTGTTTTCAGAAGTAGACATATTGGTTACTGTAAATGACAACGAACCTCCTAGTGTAAGTTGTACAAGTATAACTATTAATTTAGATGCAAATGGTATTGCTAATTTATCACCAAATATGATTGATAATGGTTCAAGTGATAATTGTGGAATTGCCTCTATTTCCGCTTCGCCTACCTTTTTTAATTGTGAAGATGTTGGTGAGAATGAAGTTATATTAACTGTGACAGATATTCATGGGAATTCAAATACTTGTGTTTCAACAGTAACAATTGCAGATAATACTCCTCCAACGGCATTATGTAAAGATATAACCGTTGAGTTAGATGAAAATGGAGAATATGCACTTTCACCGTTAGATTTTGACAACGGGAGTACCGATAATTGTGCACCAGCAGTTTTATCTTATAAAATAGATAATGTATTGCATTTCGATATTTCAAAAAGAACTTTTGATTGTAGTGAAATTGGAACCAAGGATGTTGAGTTTATAGTTTTTGATATTTCAGGAAATAGATCAAATTGTTTTACTTCTGTTACTGTTGTAGACAAAGCTGCTCCAACTATTGTAGCCGATAATTTAAACATTCAATTAAATGAAAGTGGTTTGGCTACTCTAACCATTGAAGATGTAGATAAAGGTTCTTTTGATAATTGTGGGATAAGTTCAAAAACAATTGATAAGAGTAGTTTTTCTTGTTCTGATTTAGGAGAAAATATAGTAACCATAACAGTCACAGACATAAATGGAAATGTTTCCCAAAAGGAAATAATAGTAACCATAGAAGATATTACCAATCCAATTGCAAAAACGAAGGATATAATTTTAGAGCTTGATGCAGATGGAACTGCTACTATAACGGGAGAGGATATTGACAATGGTTCTTATGACGTATGTGGTACAACAACTTTAAGTTTAAATAAAAACACCTTCGATTGTTCAAATATAGGTGCTAATTCAGTGGAATTAACTGTTAAGGATGGTAGTGGAAATGTTGCTAAAAAATCAGCTATTGTAACAATTAAAGATACAACTTCACCTATTGTGGAAACTAATAATATTTTAATTGAACTTGATGAAAATGGAGTAGCTACAATAACTACTTCTCAAATAGATAATGGTTCGTTTGACGTTTGTGGAACAGTTGAATTATCATTGGATAAAGATGCGTTTGATTGCTCAAATATTGGAGATAATACAGTGGTTTTAACTGTTGAAGATATATCAGGAAATAAAGCCACAAAAAATGCAATTGTAACTGTAAAGGATTCTATTAAGCCGTTAGCTAAAACAAAAGATGTTTCTATAGAATTAGGTGCAGATGGAACGGTTGTTTTAAGCGGGGAAGATATTAACAATGGCTCTTCAGATAATTGTAATATAGAATCTTATGTTTTAGATATATCTTCCTTTGATTGCAGTTCAATAGGTAAAAATGTTGTTAATTTAACAGTAACAGATACAAGTGGTAATACATCATCTGCTTCTGCTGAGATTACAATTAAAGATAGTGCTGTTTCAAGTGTAGTTGCTAAAAATATTACATTGGAATTGGATGATAATGAAATCGCTACTATTACAGTTGAAGATATTGACAATGGTTCGAATGATAATTGTGGTATTGCTTCAATGTCTATTGATAAATCATCTTTTGATTGTTCTTCAATTGGAGAAAACACTGTAACATTAACAGTAACAGATATAAACGGAAATGTAGGTAGTACAACAGCCATTGTAACGGTTAAAGAAACAACGGCACCAATAGCTAATTGTACTGCACCATTTACTTTATTATTAGATGAAACAGGAAATGCTTCAATTACAGTGGAAGATATTAATAATGAATCTAGTGATAATTGTGGAATTGCATCAATAACTATAGATAAAGATTCTTTTGATTGTTCCAATTTAGGTGTAAATACAGTAACACTAACAGTTACTGATAAAAGTGGTAACAGTTCCTCTTGTAGCACCTCAGTTACGGTTGAAGATAAAACTTCCCCAATTGTAATAACTAAAGATATTAGTGTTGAGCTAGATTCATCAGGACAAGCGTCAATTGTACCAGAAGATATTAGCGATGGAAGTTTTGATAGTTGTGGAATCGCTTCAATTAATCTTGATAAAACAATTTTTGATTGCCCAATGTTAGGTGACCATGTTGTAACATTAACTGTAATTGATAATGCCGGAAATAGTTCTTTTGAAGAAGCTATAGTAACTTTTAAAGGAGATGATCTAGATTTCGATGGAATTTCAGATGCTTGTGATGATGATGTTGATGGAGATGGTATACCAAATGATATTGATAATTGTAATTCTCAACACAATGCAGACCAAGCAGACATTGATAATAATGGAATAGGAGACGCATGTCAGGGGAAAGTTTATGTACCTAAAAGTTTCTCTCCAAATAACGATGGTATAAACGATGCCTTATTTATTGAAGGGCTTCATAATTATCCAGGAAATCAATTAGAAGTTTATAATAGATGGGGGAATAAGGTATATGCTTCCAAAAATTATCAAAACTATTGGAATGGCGTAGCTCAAGGTGCTAATGTAATTGGAAAAAATGAAAAAGTTCCTGTGGGACCTTATTTTTATGTATTAACTGTTAGAAATCAACTTATTTATAAAGGTTGGATTTATATAAATTATTAAAAAATATTCGATGAAAATTATATCAAAATATATAAGTATAGTACTATTTGTTATTAGTTGTGTTAATGGATATTCTCAACAAGATCCTTTATACACTCAATATTATAACAATTTTAGTTTAATAAATCCTGCTTATGCTGGAAGTCATGGCTATTTTACTGCTGCGGCTAGTATTAGAAGCCAATGGGCTGGAGAAGATGGAGCTCCAAAAACTCAGGCACTTTCAGTTCATGGTGCAACAGGAAAAAATGTAGGTCTAGGATTGTCAATAGTAAACGATAAAGTTTTTGTTTTAAGTGAAAAGCATTTATATGCTGATTTTTCTTATTCAATTAAAGCTTCTGAAAAAGCAACTTTAGCATTCGGAATAAAAGCTGGAGCAAGCTTTTTAGATATTGATTTATTAGAGTTAGAAATTTACAGCGATCCTCTTTTAAATGAAAACATAAACAGAACAAACCCTAATATTGGAATTGGAGCTTTTTATTATACCGATAAGTTTTTCGTAAGTTTATCAACTATAAATTTATTGGAGAATACAAGATATGAAAAAAGAAATGTTGTTACATCTGCTTCAAAAAGTATAGTTACCTATCTTTCTTCAGGGTATGTTTTTGATTTAGGTAAAGAATTTCAATTTAAACCATCTTTTTTAATAAGAGCAATGAATGGAGCTGCATTATCAACAGATATTTCAGCTAGTTTTTTATGGAATAATCTTTTAGAATTAGGGGTTTCTCATAGATTTGATGAATCTGTTTCAGGCTTGTTTCAAATTAGACTTAATGAATTTTTAAAATTAGGTTATACCTATGATGGTTCTACACAAGATATAGGCAACTATACAAACGGAGCTCATGAACTGAGTATAATTGTAAATTTAAACAAAACTTCTAGTAAATATAAAAAACGGAAAGTGCCATTTAATTGGTAACTTTTAAATAAAAAAAGAGCTTCAATTGAGGCTCTTTTTTTTAATATTTTTGTATTCATTTAAACAGATAGTTCGCACGTTAAATAAATACAAATATTCAATATATTCCAATAAATTATATTTCAAATTTATAGTAATAATTATAAAGAATTATTAATCATTTTATCTTTTGCTTCTTTAATTAAGTTAATTTCTTCCTCAGATAATTCTGAAGGAGAAATATAACCATCATTAGATTGAGGTGATCTGGCATCTCCAAAATAAGTATTCACTTTAATTTTCATAATTTCCTCATCAATATCTTGTGCCCCTGTAAAAGCAGCGATTTTAGAAATTGTTTTTTTTGGTTCTTTTACCAAGTCAGAAAAAGAAATTTTCAACAAATTGTCTGAATCAGGTAATTGCATCACCGTATTATATGATTGCAAGTACTCTTGAAGAAACATTCTAGCTTCATCAAAGTTGTTGATCATTTGAATTCCCTTGGCAGATTTTACACAAGCTTCCATATCTCTATAAATATAAACTACTTTGCTATTTGGTAAGCAACTTTTCAATACATTTATGTTTCCTCCTGTCCAACCTGGTTGCTTTATACCCCATACACTCCTATTTTCCTTTTTAGCATAATCTTGAAAAAATTGAATGTGCATAAGAAAAGCTTTTTCCATTGATTCGAGGTAATCATCAACCTTAGGTAATAAATCGGGAATCCACTGATTTACATTGCCTTCTAACATTGATTTAAGCAAGAGATCCCTTTGATTTTTATCGTGCATAAGAAATAACTTTTTGTGAGTTAATTGATTCACTAAAAAAGAAATGTCATTCGCTGCATTTTCACCATAAATTAAGGTGTTTGAAGTAGAATTTAGTAATCGAACCAACAATGTTGAACCCGAACGTTGACAGGGTGATGTTATTAAAATTGGTGTAATTTCGCTCATAGTTTGTAATGATATTAAGGAGCCACAATATAAGAGTAAATATCTATTTGAAAAATCTACCAGATTATTTATTCATTTATAATTTCTATTTTAGACGTTTATAACTAAAACCATTTAATTAATAGTATTTATGTCTTTCTTTAAAATTGAATTTTTAAAATGATTATTTCTCACCATCTAAAAATTATTTTTATTCATGTGCACAGAACTGGAGGTTCGTCACTTATAAATTTGTTAAAAAGTCAATTAGGGAATCATCTTGAAATTATCTCTCAACACGGTAATGCAAGAACCTCAGAGGCTTATTTACTAGAAAAATATGAGGATTATTATATTTTCGGATTTACTAGAAACCCATGGGATCGTATTTTATCTTGGTATTCTTTAATTCATAAAAATGATAAAAAAACGTTGACAGAAGAAAGGAAAAGATTTGAATTGTTTATTGAGTTAGACTATGCATCGGATTTTACAACACAACAATTTCATTATAATACTTTAGACTATTTTTCAAATAAAAAGGGAGCATTAAAAATTGATGAAATATTTCGTTATGAAAATTTCGAAAATGAGATAGGGAAATTAATGAGGAAACTTAATTTACCTCAAACAGAAATTTCAAAAGTTAATAACACAAGCCCTAAAACGTTTCAAGATTATTATACAAAAAATAGCAAAGAATTAATTGCTGAAAAGTGCAGAAAAGATATCGAATACTTTAATTATATTTTTTAAAGAAATGATTGAAAATAAAATACTAACTGAAATAAAAAAACTAACCTCTGCAATAATTGAAACCTCGTCCAATCTAAATGAAATAAAAAAAAATCTAGATAAAATTCATAATCACTTTAAAAATATTACAGAAATCTCGGGATTTGATTTTAAAGTTGAATATTTAGCTGCAATTCCTGCAGAAAAAGGAAAAGCTCTAGGGTTAAACTATGCAGCCCAATGTTTACTGGATTATAAACGAACTGAAAAATTCTTAAAGGCAATTATATTGGCAATAAAAGAAAAGCAGAAAGACAACCCAGGAGAGATAATTAATATTTTTTATGCTGGTTGCGGGCCCTATGCTCCATTTATAACTTTAGTAGCCCCTTTTTTTAACTCTAACGAAATACAATTCTGCTTATTAGATATTAATAAAACTTCTCTTGAATCTGCTAAAAAATTAATTAATTCCTTAGAATTGTCTAACTATGTTAAAGAGTTTTATTTAGCCGATGCAGTAACTTTTAAAATTCCTAATCCAGACACATTTCATATACTTATTAGTGAAACGTTAGATGCTTTATTATTTAGAGAAAGTTATGTTCCTATAATATTTAACCTGCTGCCTCAATTTCCTAAAAACATTACATTAATTCCCGAAAATGTATGTCTTAACCTAAACTTATTATCAAATTTTGAGAAAAGTTCGAAGTGTACTGAATATAAAATTGAGACCATTTTAAATGTACAAGAAGCCCTATTATCTAGAAAGCATAACCTAGCTATTCCATCACAATTATCAGATAAAAAAATTAATTTGAGCACCTTAAAAATAGATCATTCTAAAAGTGTTTTATTGGATACTCGAGTTCATATTTATAAAGATATTTGGTTAAATAGAAATGAATCTTCCTTAACTATACCTGTTGAAATAGAATTGAAGGAGCCTTCCGAAAATAATTTCATTGTTTTCACTTACTTTTTAACTCCTAATATAGAATTGAGATATAGATTTGAATAATTAATAAATCTAAATAACGAGCTAAACTACTATATAAAAATTAGTCAAGCTTTTATTATAAAAAATGTATAAGGTTTGGTAAAATCAATATAATTATTATCATACGATTATACTGACTTACATCCCAAGTAAAATAGCTCAAGATTTATGTAATGCTTTTATAATCAATCATAAAATCTTAATAAAACAATGATATTTATCATATTTTATTTTTGTGTTTGAGTAACATTTGTTACATTTACACTACTAACTAATCAAACCAACTATGAAAAATCATCCTTCTCGAAGGTTGTTTTTGCGTAATTCCGCAATGGCAACCACTGGTATAGCTTTATTTTCTTCAACAACATTTGCAAATACTTTTACTAGTGATGATAGCCCTTTTGAAGGGTATAATCCTTATGCAGAGGAAAAAACAGACTTAAGAACGTCATCATTATTTGGAAAGCATTTACAAGTTAAAGGTGAAATTTTTGATGCTACGGGTTCTTATAAACTTTCTAATGTAACAATTGAAGTTTGGCACTTATCTCCCAATTCTAAAAAATACAGACACCAAGCAAAGTTAACAACCAATAATAATGGTGAGTATAATTTTATTACAGACTTCCCAAACATAGAAAATGGTAAAATGCCTAGAATCTATTTTAAAGTAACTAATAACCATACAACTTATTTTACGGAGTTATTAGTAAACGATTTTGGAGCACATATTACTGGAAAACACTGGCAAGAGAATAATAAACTTGGGGAAAAAATACTACCAATTAAAGAAGATTATTCAAATTTTTCAAAAGTAACTTTCAACATCTCAATTTAATTAAAAAAAATAGACTATGGCATATCCATTTATAGGACAAATTCAAATTTTCGCAGGAAACTTTGCTCCAAGGGGCTGGGCCTTCTGTGAAGGGCAATTATTACCAATTTCTCAAAATACAGCTTTATTTTCAATTTTGGGAACAACTTATGGAGGAGATGGAAGAACAACTTTTGCTTTACCCGATTTAAGAGGAAGAGTACCTATTGCCCCAGGAACGGGTCCAGGATTACCAAATTACCGTTTGGGGACAAGAGCAGGGACAGAAACCAACGTTATGAATACATTACATCTACCAAGTCACACGCACACAGCAACTGGTACAACTAAAGCATCTAATGCTGTTGGAACAACAAACAATCCTGAAGGAAAAGTGTTAGCAACAGGAAAAGCTGTAGTAGATAGATCCACCAGTTATAATGCAAATATTTATGGAGATGCGGCAAATGTCAATATGGCGGCAAATGGCGTTACAGTTACGGTTAACAATACAGGTGCAAGTGCAGCAATAAATAATATGCAACCATATTTAGTAACCAATTATATTATTGCTTTAATTGGTACATTTCCTTCAAGATCTTAATCATTTAAAAATATATTATGGAACCATATATAGGAGAAATTAAACTTTTCGCAGGAAACTTTGCACCAAGGGCGTGGGCTTTTTGTGAAGGACAATTATTAGCAATTAGTTCATACAGTGCTTTATTTTCAATTTTAGGCACTACTTATGGAGGAGATGGAAGAACAACTTTTGCATTGCCAGATTTAAGAGGAAGAACAGCTATAGCTCCAGGAACTGGCCCTGGACTAACAGCTAGACGTCTAGGGGAAAGAGGAGGCTCAACAACCAATACTTTAAATGCTACCCAATTACCAAATCACACCCACACAGCAACAGGTACAACTAAAGTATCAAATGCAGACGGAACAACAAACAATCCTGAAGGGAAAGTTTTAGCAGTTGGAAAAGCAGTGGTAGATAGATCCACAAGTTTTAATGCAAATATTTATGGAGATGGTTCCAACGCAAACATGGCAGCAAATGATGTAAGCATTACTTTGGGTAACACTGGAGGTAACCAATCAATTAATAATATGCAACCATATTTAGCAACTAATTATATTATTGCTTTGTTTGGTATTTATCCTTCTCGATCTTAATCCTTTAAAAAATTTATTATGGCAGAACCATTATTAGCATCAATTAAAATGTTCGCAGGAAATTTTGCTCCGAGGGGCTGGGCTTTTTGTGAAGGACAATTATTACCAATTAGCCAAAATCAGGCATTATTTTCCCTCTTGGGAACCATTTATGGAGGAGATGGAAGAACAACTTTTGCATTACCAGATTTAAGAGGAAGAGCACCTATTTCATCAGGTAATGGTCCGGGACTTACATCTAGGCCCTTAGGGCAAAGATCTGGCATAGAGAGTAACATGTTAAATACGAATCAGTTACCACCGCATACTCACACAGTGATTGGCGCAACTACTAAAGTGTCTAATGCAGATGGAACTACTAATAATCCAGAAGGTAAGGTATTAGCAGTTGGAAAAACAGTTGTAGATAGATCCACAAGTTATAATGCATCTATTTATGGAGATACTGCTAATGCAAACATGGCAGCCAATGACGTTATTGTTACCGTTGGAAATACTGGTGGTGGCCAACCAATAAATAATATGCAACCATTTTTAGCGGTCAATTATATTATTGCGCTACAAGGAGTTTTTCCTTCTAGAAACTAGATTTTACAAATTAAAATATTTAGTAACTATTAACACTTGTTTACATAAAACTTAAACTAGTGTTATATCTATTTTGTTAATGTTTTGTACCGCCACATATTATTATTAAAAAAAACAAATTACCATGAAAAAAACTACTCTTAAAGTGTATTCATATACAGCATATTCTTATTTTGAGAATGTGTTCTACTTCAATAGAATAAAAAAACACAAAAGTAAGTCTAACAGATTATTTACGCTAATTTTCCTACTATTATTAGGCTTTTCTTCAAAAGCACAAATTACAATTGATTTTAATTCAATTGGTTATACGGACAATCAACAGCTTGGAAAAACTGTTAATGTAAGTATTTTTACTTTTGAAATTAACTCGACTGATCCTGTTGATGACATCACTTTTGATGATGAAACTGATCTTGGTGGTACTGGATCAGGTTCATTATATGATGATAATATACAACCTGGAGAGATAACTAAATGGACAATTTCAAGAACTGATAACAATGAATTTAAATTAGAGAGTATTGTAATTCTGGATTCTGGATTTGGTTCTGCTAACGGTACAATTAAAGCCTTTAAGGATGGTTCTCAGGTTGGTTCTACAGTAAATATTAGCTTTGATGGAAATCAGGATTTGTCAGCAAACACCGACTTTGAAAACATTGATGAGATTCAAATAGAAGCAACAGATATTAACTTTTTTATAGACGATTTGGTTTATAATGCAGCAGTTGGATCCACATTGGCACCAACCGTATTAACTTCAGTAGCTTCTTCTATTTCCGCAAATGGCGCAACATTAAATGGAAATATAACTTCAGATGGTGGGGCAGCAATTACGGGAAGAGGATTTGTATATGCACTTACATCAACGGATGCCACACCTACAAGAGCGGAAGCTAATGGCACTACTATAATTGATGTTCCAGAAGGAGGCCTTACTACGGGTGTATTTACTGAAGCTATTTCCGGTTTAACTTCTGCTAGTGGATATAGTTATATAGCATATGCCACTAACAGTGTGGGTACCACCGAAGGCCCAGTACAAACATTTAATACTAGTGTATCAATGGCTACAGGACAAGCTATTATAGATTTTAACTCACTTCCTTATATAGATAATGAACAGTTAACAACATCAACAACGGTAAGTATTTTTACTTTTGAAATTGATGCTTCTGGTCCAGGTGATGACATAACTTATGATAATGGTTCCGGTACTGGGGGCACGGGAACAGGAGCTCTCTATGATGATAATATAGATCCGGGAGGAATAACAAAATGGACAATTTCAACTACAAATGGTGATTATTTCAAATTTGTTAGTATTTTAATACAGGATGCAGGTAGTGGTGGTTCTACTAATGGAACTATTAAAGCATTTAAGGATGGTTCTCAGGTAGGGTCAACCGTAAACATTAACTTTGATGGCTATCAAATTCTATCATCAAATGTAGATTTTCAAAATATTGACGAGATTCAAATAGAAGCTACCGATATTAATTTTTATATTGATGATTTAGTATATGAAATACCAATGTTTACTGCGCCTTCAGACCTTTGTGTTGATGCAGGAACTCAAACGGGCTTAAGTGGAGGTGTTCCAACGGGTGGAGTTTATAGTGGTGCAGGTGTTACTGATGATGGTAATGGAATGACCTATAGTTTTAATCCAGCATCTGCTGGTGCAGGGATTCAAACACTTACATACACTACTAATATTGGGGCAGCTAACGATGATATAGAAGTATTTGCTTTACCAGCAGTTACATTTACTGCTCCTGCTGATTTATGTATTAATGACGGTGTACAAGCAGGACTTGGGAGTGGAACTGCAACAGGTGGTGTATACTCCGGACCTGGTGTTACAGATGATGGAAATGGAACAACATATAGTTTTGACCCCGCAGCAGCTGGTGTGGGAACTCATACCTTAACATATACTTTTACAGATGGCAATGGTTGTGCTAATTCAGCATCAGATGATATTGAAGTATTTGCATTGCCAGTTGTAACTTTTACAGCTCTTGCAGATATTTGTTTGGACGCAGGTGTTCAAGCTGGTCTTGGGGGAGGATCTTCAACAGGAGGTATTTATTCAGGGACTGGTGTTACTGATGACGGAAATGGAATGACTTACAGTTTTGATCCAGCGGCAGCTGGAGTTGGAACACATACATTAACCTATAAAGTAGGAGTTGCGGGATGTTCGAACTCAGCATCTGACGATATTGAAGTATTTGCATTGCCTGTTGTAACATTTACAGGGCCCGCAGATCTTTGTATCAATGCGGGTGTACAAACAGGTCTTGGAGGTGGTTTACCAGCAGGAGGTACTTATTCAGGACCAGGTGTTTCTGACAATGGAAATGGAATGACATACGATTTTGATCCTGCAGCTGCAGGTGTAGGAGTTCATACAATAACATACAACTTTACAGATGGAAACGGATGTTCAGGATCAGCAAATGATCAAGTAGAAGTATTTGCATCACCGGTTGTAACATATACAGCACCTGCTGATTTATGTCTTGATGCTGGTGTACAAGCTGGTTTTGGTGGCGGTTCACCATCAGGTGGTGTATTCTCTGGAGTTGGTATTACAGATGATGGAAATGGAATGACCTATAGCTTTGACCCAGCAGCAGCTGGAGTTGGAACTCATACCTTGACGTATACTTTTACAGATGCCAATGGTTGTTCTAATTCAGCATCTGACGATATTGAAGTATTTGCATTGCCAACAGTAACTTTTACTGCTCCAGCGCCTGATGTATGTATAGAAGATGCTGTTGTACCAGGATTAGGTGGAGGATTGCCACAAGGTGGTGTTTATAGTGGTACAGGTGTTACTGATGACGGTAATGGAATGACTTTTAGTTTTGATCCAACGGCATCTGCGCCTGCAGGTGGAAATATAACTGTTACCTATTCTTATACTGATGCAAATGGTTGCTCGAATGCCGCTAATGATGATATATTTGTAGACCCAGTTTGTTGCGAACTTATTGTTGATTGTTCAAATATTACAGATACTGTTATTTCGTGTAGAGCGGATTTACCACCTGTAGATTTTGATTTACCAATAATAACTGATTCTTGTGGTGATGTAACGATGTCTGCCTTAACAATTATTCCAGGAGATAGTGGATGTCCTGGAGACGAAGTTACAATTTCAAGAACCTACTTTTTACAAGATGAAGATGGTAATAAGGAGGAATGTAAACAAACATTTACGGTTGTGAGTAATGTTTCTCCAACTGTAACACCTGCATCAGTTACGGTAATTGAAAACTTAGATGCAAACTGTGAATTTATAATTCCAAATTATGCGGCATTAGCTACTTCTACTGCAGAATGCGGAACAGCAGCTATTACTCAAAGTCCGGTTGCAGGTACTGTTATAACTGGAGCAACTAATACAACAATTACTTTAACTGCAACAGATTTTTGTGGAAGAACTGCAATGGCTGATATTACGCTTACAACACAGGATGTAACACCTCCTATTGTATTAACAAAAAACATTACTGTTCAATTGAATGCAAATGGAGTTGCAACATTTACACCTCAAATGGTTGACAATGTATCAACAGATAATTGCGGAATTGACTCCATGAGTTTAGATGTTAATTCTTTTACTTGTGCTAGTATAGGTGCAAATACAGTTACTTTAACGGTTACAGATATTCATGGGAATGTAGATGCTAGAGATGCAATTGTTACAGTTGAAGATAGTATACCACCAACAGCATTATGTAAAGATATAACTGTTGAGTTAGATGAAAATGGCGAAATTGCGGTTTCACCATTTGATTTTGATAATGGCAGTAGTGATAATTGTGAACCATCAGTTGTTTCCTATAGGTATAAAAATAAATTACATTTTGATACATCAAAAAGAATTTTTAATTGTTCAGATTTAGGTACGAATGAAGTTGAGTTTATAGTTTATGATCTTTCTGGAAATAAATCAAGTTGTGTTACTTCAATTACGGTATTAGATAATATTTTACCTGTAGTACAAACACAAGATATTACAATAAGTTTGGAAACTGATGGAACGGCTTCAATTTCTGCTGAAGATATAGATAATGGAAGTTCAGATAATTGTAAAATCGCAACGTGGTCAATTGATAAGGATTCTTTTGATTGCAGTGATATAGGAGAAGATCAGATTGTTACTTTAACAGTGATAGATGATAATGGAAACACTTCAACAGGAACTGCCGTTGTAACCGTTGAGGATACAACAGCTCCTATTGTTATTACCAATAATGTTACAATTGAACTTGATGCAAATGGAGTAGCATCAATAACTGCAGAAGATATAAATAATGGTTCTAATGATATTTGTAGTGCGGTTACTTTAGAGTTAGATAAGACTTCTTTTGATTGTTCAGACTTAGGAGAAAATACAGTAACACTTACAGTAATTGATTTTTATGGAAATGAAGCAGAAGGAATGGCCATTGTTACAGTAAAAGATATCACAGAGCCTATTGTAGTAACTAATAATATTACAATAGAACTTGATGAAAATGGTTCAGCAGAAATTAAGGCTTCTGAAATAGATAATGATTCGTATGATTTATGTGGGGCGGTAACTTCAGAATTGGACAAAACATCTTTTGATTGTTCAAACTTAGGCGAAAATACTGTAATACTTACTGTAACAGATTTCTATGGGAATAAGGCCGACGGAAGTGCGATAGTTATGGTTGAGGATAACATTAATCCTATTGCAAAAACTAAGAATATTATAGCGGAACTAGATGCAAATGGAACTGTTACTATAGCTTCATCTGATATTAATAATGGATCCACCGACAATTGTAGTGTTGAATCGTTCGCATTGGATATAACTGAATTTGATTGCAGTGCTATTGGGAAAAATGTAGTTACATTAACAGTAACTGATATAAGTGGAAATGAATCATCTGCTACAGCAGAAGTAACTATTTTAGATAATGTTGCGCCTATTGCAATAGCTAAAAATATTACAATAGATTTAGATGAAAATGATATGGCGACATTATTGGCCGGAGAAGTTGATAATGGTTCTAATGATAATTGTGCAATTGCCTCAATAAGTATTGATAAAACAACTTTTGATTGTTCAAACATTGGTGAAAATACTGTGGTATTAACGGTTACTGATACAAGTGGAAATATATCCACTACAACAGCAATAGTTACTGTTAAGAAGACCACAACACCAATTGCTAATTGTAGTGCACCATTTACGTTAATTTTAGATGAAACTGGGAACGCTTCAATTTCTGTTGAAGATATAGATTTTGGAAGTTCAGATAATTGTGGAATTGCATCAGTTAGTATCGATAAAAATTCTTTTGATTGTTCTAATTTAGGTGAAAATACTGTAACACTTACTGTAACAGATACCAGTGGTAATAGTTCAACTTGCAATACAATTGTAACTATTGAAGATAAAACAGCGCCAATTGCAATAACAAAAGATATTAGTGTAGAATTAGATGAAACAGGGCAAGCAACAATTTTAGCAGAAGATATTGATGATGGAAGTTTTGATGTTTGTGGTATTGGTTCCCTAAGTATAGATAAACAAATATTTAATTGTCCAGAATTGGGAGATTATATAGTAGAGTTAACTGTTACTGATATTGAAGGAAATAGTTCAACTGAAAAAGCCATTGTAACATTTACAGGTCCAGATTTAGATTTGGATGGCATTGTAGATGCTTGTGATGAGGATATGGATGGAGATGGTGTAGCAAATGATGTTGATAATTGTCCGATGGTGATTAATTTGGATCAAAAAGATTTAGATCGAAATGGTTTGGGTGATATTTGTGATCAAGGAGAATTAGAAATACCAAAAGGTTTCTCACCAAATAGAGATGGTGTAAATGATGAGTTTATAATTTTAGGACTTCATAAATACCCTAACAATAGTATTCAGATTTACAATCGCTTTGGAAACATGGTTTATGAATCTAAAAAGTATCAAAATTACTGGGATGGTATTTCTTCAGGAAAAGAAAGAAGGTTACCAGCGGCTCCATACTTTTATGTACTTAGTGTAAATGGAGGAAGTCAAATTGTTAAAGGATGGGTTTATATCAACTACTAAAAAAATTAAAATGAAAAACAATATTAAAAATATAGTACTTATAATTAGTTTAGCTGTTTGTATTAATGGGGTTGCACAACAATCTCCATTATACACACAGTATTACAATAATTTTAGTTTAATTAATCCGGCATATTCTGGTAGTCATGGGCTTTTTACAGCTACTGCTAATATAAGAAGTCAATGGGCTGGAGAAGCTGGTGGTCCAGAAACAAAAACATTGTCTGTACACGGGCCAACAGGAAAAAATGTAGGATTAGGATTGTCAATAGTAAGTGATAATGTTTATGTTTTAAGTGAAACACATGTTTATGCAGATTTTTCATATTCAATTGCTGCAACAGAAAACTCAACACTTGCGCTTGGATTAAAAGCAGGAGGAAGTTTTTTGGATGTTGATTTATTAAAATTAGGAATAGAGAATGATGCTCTTTTTAGTGAGAATGTCAATCAATTTAATCCAAATGTGGGGGTTGGACTTTTTTATTATACAGATAGGTTATATGTAAGTTTATCTACAATTAATATTTTAGAAACTAAACATTATAATAAAAGTAAAAATGTTGTTTCGAGTGCCTCAGATGCAATTATTATTTATTTTTCAACAGGTTATGAGTTTGATTTAAGTGATACATTTAAATTAAAACCATCTGTTATGTTAAGAGGAGTAGATGGAAGTCCGTTATCAACTGATATTTCGGCAAGTGTATTATGGCAAGATAAACTTGAGTTTGGAATCTCTCATAGAATTGATGAATCTATATCTGGATTATTTCAAATACGCTTAACAGATAACTTAAAAATTGGTTATACTTATGATGCTATTACTAATGATTTGTCGAATTATAACAATGGGTCTCACGAGTTTTCACTTATTTTAGATTTTGGAAAGAGAAACTCTAAAAGAAAGGCACCGTTTCATTGGATGAAAGAAAATATTTCAAATGATATAATAATTGAATAATATTTAAGAACCAAAAGTATTGTTAAAATAAAAAAGCCGCACACTGTGCGGCTTTTTTATTTTTATTTCAAATTATCTACAATTTCATTTATTCTGTTTTCTTCAATATTATAATTAGATGAAAACCCTTTCTTCTCAGGGAATTGTTCAATCATTAAAGTAGTTGAAGGGAATGCAAAATCAACACCTAAGTCCGCTGCTAATTTCAAAATTTTCATATGTAAACTATGTTTAGAAGCTTGTTCTTTATTCCAATCTAATTCAACAAAATAAACATTCAATAAAACTAATAACGCTGAGTCTCCAAAGCCTGTAAACTCTACGTTAAATGCATCATCTCTAGTTGCTGGATGTAATTCTACAATTTTTCTAACACCAGTAACAAAAGCTTCAATTAATTGAGGAGGTGTATCATAACGGATTCCTAAATTTGTAGTATAGCGTCTAAAAGACCTTAAACCTTTGTTGTTTACAACCATTTCTGACAATGTGCTATTTGGTATTTGATAAACTGAGGTATCTGCGGCTCGAACAGTTGTAGATCTAAATCCTACTGTTTCAACCGTTCCAACAACTTCACCGGCCTCTATCCAATCGCCAATATGAAATGGTTTATCTAAAAATATCATTACCGTTCCTATAAGGTTTTTAACCGTATCTTGTGATGCTAAGGCAACTGCCAAACCACCAATAGATGCACCAGCAATTACCGTAACTGGTTTAATTCCAAACAATGTCAATAATTTTAATAATCCCCCAAATATTACTATTCCGGTTAAAAAGTTGTTTAAAATTGGAACTAGCTGGTCGTCTAATTTATTATGAGTTGACTCTGCAAATTCCTCATAAATACTCATAATTACCTTTACTAATTTTAAGAATACATAAATCCAAAAAACAGTAACCATTATATTTAATGACAAAAATAAAATAGTGTTTAAATCTAAAGGCAATAACAGTGATGGTAAAAATGATTTTATAAACCAAATAACAACTAATAAAACAATTGGTCTGGTTAATTTTTTTAATGCAGTATTTATTTTATCATTCGTTTTATGAATAATCCAAAATTGAATCTTACGCAAAACATAATACACAATTTTTTTAAAAATAAAGAATATTAAAACACTTAATATCAATAAAATAATTGCACCTAAATATTTCCAAAATTCAATATTAAAAAATTTATGATGCCCAAATTGAGGAATTATTTGTTTAATTTTTTGAATGTACCAAGGAAAAATATCATTATAAATATCATTGACTTTTGAGGTTGTTTCAGACGAATAATACCAATTTCCACCTACTCGTTCTACATATATGTCTGGCATTTGATAAGGAAATAAAACATATCTATGTCCAATTTTATAATCTGTGGTATCTGAATAAGTTTTATCTGTAGGAACTTTAGAAAAATCTACTTTTAATCCTTTACCATCTAAAATTTTCTTTAATTTAATCGCAATTTCTTCAGCTTCCTTTCCTTCAAAACCATAAATAGTTTGAGCGGCTTTTTCAGGTTGGTATGTATTTGGTTGCAAAAAATATAGGTGTGTATATATTGCAGAATTAGGATTACTTAAATTTACTTTCACTTCTTTTTGAGCCAAAATAGGAGTAGAAAGCAATAAAAAAAATACAATTATTTTCTTCATTTCAATTTGTTTTTTAAAATTCAAAGTTATAATATTATTTTTTTGAAGTTGTTCAAACCAATAAGAAATATTACCTTTTTTTTCGTTTGTTATATTTCTTTTTCTTTCTCGAATCAAAAGTAATAGCATCGTTAAAGGTGTCCTTTGTTTTTTCACCCTTATTTTTTTTCCAAGAATTAGTTGTTGGTAATAATTTTTGAAGCAAATCTTGCCTACCAACTTTAGTAAGTGTATTTCTAATCCAAGCCTGATTTTCTTTTTTATACCAAAAGAAAAAACGATGTTGTTCATCTTTTTCTTTTTTAGACTTTGGAGTTCTTGTAGGTTTTAAAGAGTATGGGTGATAGCCACTGTAATAAATTACCGTAGCGACCGTCATTGGAGTTGGGGTAAATCCTTGTACTTGTTCTAATTGAAACCCAAGATCTTTGGTTTCAGAGGCAAGATTTGCCATGTCTTCCAATTCACATGCTGGATGATTAGAAATAAAATAAGGTATTAACTGTAAATTAAGTTTTTTTCTAATATTAATTTTATCAAACCGTTCTTTAAACTTATGAAAGTACGCAAATGATGGTTTACGCATTAACTTTAAAACAGGATCTGATGTGTGCTCAGGTGCTACTTTTAATCTTCCAGAAATATGGTTTGTCATTACTTCTTCTGTATAGGCATCTAATTCTTTAGGATCTGCTAATTTATTAAACTCTGGAACTAACATATCATGTCTAATTCCGCTTCCAATAAACGATTTTTTAATTTTAGGATGTTTATCTACAGCTTTATAGAGCTCTGTTAATGGTTTATGTGAGGTGTCTAAGTTATGGCAAATTACGGGTGATATACAAGATGGCGAAATACATTTGTCGCAAATTTCTTGTACTTTACCTTTCATTTTGTACATATTTGCAGATGGCCCACCAATATCCGATAAATACCCTTTAAAATCGGGCATATTTGCAACTTGGTCTACTTCTTTTAAAATAGATTCTTGACTTCTACTAGCTATAAATTTTCCTTGATGTGCTGAGATAGTACAAAAACTACAACCGCCAAAGCAGCCTCTATGTATATTAATAGAGAATTTAATCATTTCAAAAGCAGGAATTGGACCTCTTTTATTATATTTTGGGTGTGGTAACCTTGTAAAAGGCAAATCAAAAGAAGCATCAATTTCCTTTTCCGTCATTGTTTCATATGGCGGATTTATAACTAAAGTAGAATCTGAAACATGTTGCATAATTCTATTAGCAAATAATTTGTTAGATTCCTGCTCAATTACTTTAAAGTTTGCCGCAAACTTTTTTTTGTTAAGTAGGCATACTTCGTGTGAATTTATAGTTATATCTGTCCAGTTTTTATTTTTTTGAACCTCTTCATTTCTAGGCTGTAAGTAAGCTGTTTGTTTAACGGTTGTTAAACTTGAAAAAGGAACACCTTTTTGTAATAATGTAACAATTTCACGCAATGGTTGTTCTCCCATTCCATAAACTAATAAATCAGCCTTTGATTCTTCTAAAATAGTTGGTTTTAGCGTGTCGCTCCAATAATCATAATGCGTAACTCTTCTTAAAGAAGCTTCAATACCACCAATTAAAACTGGTACATCAGGAAATTTTTCTTTTAAAATTTTTGTGTAAACAGTAGTAGCATAATCAGGTCTAAATCCTTTATCTCCATTAGGCGTATAGGCATCATTATCTCTTCTTCTTTTACTTGCAGTGTAATTACTAACCATAGGATCCATACATCCACCAGTTACAGCAAAAAATAACTTTGGTGTACCCAGTTTTGTAAAGTCTTGTAGGTTATCATGAATACTTGGTTGCGGAACAATAGCTACTTTTAATCCATAACTTTCTAATATTCTACCAACAACAGCATGTCCAAATGCAGGATGATCCACATAGGCATCTCCACTAAAAAGAATTACATCTAATTCATCCCAGCCTCTAAGTTTTACCTCTTTATTAGTAGTAGGTAACCAATCTGAAAGTTTGTTCATCATATTTTGCAAAAATACACTAAATAAAACAATTCTAAATAAGCTTTAGTATAGTTAATGAGTGTTAATGAATGTTAAGACGTTAAACCTTTTAAATTTTATACAGTCTTAGAAGCAAAAACAAATATTAATTTAATAAAATAGATAAAATGAAAAAAATAATAGGAATTTTAGTTTTAACGGTAGTATTTACATTTTCTAATACTATAAACGCGCAACAAAAACAAAGAATGCAAAAGAAAGCAAATTACTCTCCAGAGCAAATGGCTACTTTAATGACAAAAAAATTAACGTTGCACTTAAATTTAGATGCTAAACAACAAAAAGCAATTCAAAATTTGTTAACTCGCGAAGCCTCTGAAAGAAAAGAAATGATGGAGAAAATGAAAGAAAGACGTGCGAATGGTGAAAGACCAACCGATGCAGAAAGATTTGAATTTGAAAATAAACGTTTGGATAAACAAATTGCTCATAAAAACGAAATGAGAAAAATTCTTTCAAATGATCAATTTGAAAAATGGGAGAAAGTACAAGCGGCAAAAATGAGAAATGGGAAAAAGAAAATGGCAAATGCTAAGTCAAATAGAATGAAAAGAGATGGAAATCAAAAAGGTAATTCACGAAGAGGTGATGGTCAAAAAGAATTTAAAAATAGAATTTAGTTTGTTACTAGTTTAGTTTAGATGAAAAACACCGCATTATGCGGTGTTTTTTTATATAGAATTATCAGAATAATAGGTGTAAAAATGATTTCTTCTAAAAAAAAGCTATTCAATTTTTTTTATTTGGTATAATTAATTAGAATAATGAAGATAATAAGTTTCATTATTTTATTGTATAGCTTTTTTTTTAAATTAGCGTATGGCAGAAACTAATACAAACATTGCAAAAAGTAAAAAATTAAACTACGAAGCGGAATTAGGAAAATTACAAAAAGAATTAGTTCATCTTCAAGAATGGGTAAAAACAAAAGGATTAAAAGTTGTTATTGTTTTTGAAGGAAGAGATGCTTCAGGAAAAGGAGGAACTATAAAAAGAATAACAGAACCCTTAAACCCAAGAGTTTGTAAAGTTGTTGCGCTTGGAGTTCCAACAGAGAAAGAGAAGTCGCAATGGTATTTTCAACGATATGTTCCTTATTTACCAGCGGCTGGAGAAATAGTTATTTTTGATAGAAGTTGGTATAATAGAGCGGGTGTTGAACGAGTTATGGGCTTTTGTACAGAAAATCAATACAATGAGTTTTTACGCTCTTGTCCAGAGTTTGAACGAATGCTTGTTAGATCTGGAATTATTGTTTTAAAGTACTGGTTTTCAGTTAGCGATGAGGAACAAGAAAAGAGATTTAAAAGTAGAATTGAAGACCCATTAAAGAGATGGAAGTTTAGTCCAATGGACCTGCAATCTCGATCAAAATGGCTCGAATACTCGAAAGCCAAAGATGACATGTTTGCACATACAGATACAAAACAAGTACCTTGGTATGTTGTAAATTCAGATGTTAAGAAAAAGGCTAGATTAAATTGTATAAGTCATATATTAAGTCAAATTCCTTATGAAAAAATGAACTTGAAACCAATTGAATTACCTCCTTTACCTAAAAATGTAGGTTATGTAAGACCTCCAATGAATTATCAAACTTTTGTTCCAGAAAAATATTAATTTAAACAAAAATCCTCCAAATTTGGAGGATTTTTGTTTGATGATTATTTATTTATTAGTACTAACTTTTTCAACAAATTCTTCAAAACTATTAACACTGGGTTTCCATTGGTTTATTGAGTATTGCCTTAAATAAACTCTATATTTTTCTTCGTACTTATTTTTTGTATAAACATCAACTGGGGACAACCTATTCATAATTTAATCGTGTTTATAAATTTAGACACGTTTTTAAATGAATTGTCACTTAAAAAAGTAATTTATTCAATTAAATTAGGGTTGTAAAATTGCATTCCCAAAGTAGATTTATTATTATGGTCAAAAAGTGTAGCGTTATCCCAATGAGAACCTTTTCCCCAAAGCGTACTGCAATTTGTAGAAACCCAAGCGGGTTCCCAATATATAATACCTTCTCCACCAGATTGTTTTACTATTTCTGTTAATTTTTTTAAGTAATTTAATTGACCTTGTTGAGTTGCAGGGTAACCTTCTATTAAAGCATTAGTATTTAAAATATTACTGGCTTCATCCTTGTTTTCAAGCGTGTATGGATAGGCTGTTTCAACAATCATTAATTTTTTGTTATACTTTTTAATTAATGTGTTTAAAACAGAACCAACATTGTTTAATTTATATGTAGACCAAAGTGGGTAATAGGAGAGGGCTATCCAATCAAAATCTGTTACATTATTTTCTGACGCTTCCTCAAACCACCACAAAGCATTTTCTGGCTGAGCAATATGAAGCATTATTTCAATAGATTTATTTTTTTTAGTAGAAAAGTCTCGAACAGCTGAAATACCTTTGTTAATTAAATATGAATTTCTAGTCCAATCAATAGGCCATTGTAATTCACCTTTTTGTAAAATCATTCCATTTATTTCATTACCAATCTGCACCATTTCAGGTAATAAATTCAAATTATTTAAATCATTTAAAGTAGCGTAGGTATAATTATATAATAGTTCGCCTAGTTTTTCTTTATTGTTGATTTCACTTTCCCATGCAGCCGGTATTTCTTGTTTTTCAGGATCTGCCCAAGAATCTGAATAATGGAAGTCTAATAAAACACTCATTCCTTCTGATTTAGATTTTTCTATCCCTTTTTTTACATCCTCAATATTTGAATAGTTAGTCCAACTAGGATTGTTCCAGAGTCTAAAGCGTACTAAATTTGCTCCAGCTTCTTTAAAAATGGTGTATGGATTTTTTGTGTTACCATTCTTATCAATATAGTATGCACCACAATCCAACATTTCGTTTACATATGATAAATCTGCTCCATAATAAAAACTGGGTTTTATAATGGAATTATTTTTTATAGGCACTGTTGAGGATGAATTTTCACTACAAGAAAAAACGGTAAACAATAAAACCAAGGAGAAATATGTTTTCATAATTACAAATTTATCAAAATAAAAAAACCGATGCTAATTACATCGGTTTATTATTTTAATTTAAGGTGCTTATCCTTTTGGATTTAGAAGCTCATCAATACGTTCTGTTATATCTTGTAAATGATATCTTGTAATGGTGTTTGGAGCTGAGGTTGCAGCTCTTTGGGCATCTCTTTTTATTCTTTTTAATTCGCCTTTAATTACTGGAATAATATCCGATTGTTTAACAGTAACAGCGGTTGTCTTAATATAACTGGAAGAGCTTTTTGGGCGAACATCTTTAGCGGTAAGTAAAGATCCTAAACGTTCTATGTGAGCTCTTTGCAAATTTCTACGGTAGGTGTCAATAGGCTTATTATAACGTAATTCGGTCCAAATACCATTTCTTAAATCGCTCATCATAGATAAAAGTGTATATGCCTCATTTCCATTTAAGGTTTCATTTTCTACCATTCGCATCATTTTTCCTAAATCAAGAATTTTGTTTAGAGTTATAACTTGAGTACCTCTAATGCGTTCGGTAATTCCAGCAAATTCCGTTCTACCTATAATTTCTTTGTCTATTAACCAAGTTGGAGTTTTAAACAACTCATTATTTATAAATTTTAAACAATTTTTTTGATGAAGTTTATCAACATGTGTATAAACTAAACCATCTTGATCTGCGGTTTTATAGTTTTCGTATACTCCACCTAAATTTGAAGCAACATGTCCCATGTATCTATTAAATTGGGAAATTACATGACCATACATTGTATTAAGATCTTTATACGATTCACCTTCTTTAGTAGTCCAATTAATTAAATTTGAAGCAACACGTTTTAAGTTTTTAATTCCATATGTGCTAGCTAAGATAGCGTCATCACCTAAATCTTCAGTTTGCGAACTTGGATCTACAATTTCTCCAGCTTGTTGATGTCCAAATCTATAAAGTGGGTCTCCAGCATGTTCTAATATCCAATTATTCAAAATTTCTTTTTCCTCTTTTGCGGTTTTATCTAAAATTGGTCTATATCCCCAAGAAATTGAATAATCATCATATACTCCAATGTTTGGAAATAATGATACTCCTATATCTTCCGGCTGGGCAATATAATTAAATCGAGCATAATCCATTATTGATGGTGCTGTTCCATATTTTTTTGTGAATTCCGCATTTCGTAAATCTTCTACCTTGTATGCACAGCTACTTCCCATATTATGAGGTAATCCTAAAGTGTGTCCTACTTCATGAGATGATACAAAACGAATTAATTCGCCCATAACTTCATCACTAAATTCTGCATTTTGAGCATTTGGATTAGAAGCAGCAGTTTGTACAAAAAACCAACCATTTACTAAGCTCATAACATTATGATACCAGTTAATATCTGATTCTAAAATTTCTCCTGAACGGGGATCACTCACATGAGGTCCATTTGCATTTGGAATAGGAGAAGCTAGGTAACGAACAACAGAATAACGCACATCTTCAGGACTCCAATCAGGGTTTTCTTCTTTTGTTGGAGGATCTTTTGCTATAATTGCATTTTTAAATCCTGCTTTTTCGAAAGCAGATTGCCAATCTTCAATTCCTAATTTAATGTATTTTCTCCATTTTTTTGGCGTTGCGCGGTCAATGTAGTAAACAATTTGTTTTTTTGGCTCTACTAATTCTCCATTTTTAAACTTTTCAATGTCTTCATCTTTTACTTCTAATCTCCAACGGTCTAGGTAGGTAAGTGTTTCACTTTTTTGAGCTTCAGAACCATAATCAACTTGGCTACTTGTAAACCAACCAACTCGTTCATCAAAGTATCTTCGTTTCATAGGTTCTTTAGGAAGAAGTATCATTGAATTACTCATTTCAACAGAAACAGTTCCAGTGCTTGCATTTGATGGGGGCGCACTTGCAGTATAAGTTTTAACATGTCTACTTTCAATATTTAAAGGGAAACTTTTAATACTGTCAATAAACGATTTTTTGGTATCTAATCTTGAAATTTTATATGATTTTCTTACATATTCTGGCAGTCCTAAAGCTTTAACATCAGTAGAGAATAATTCAGTTACATCAATTACAGTTGCTGTTTTATCATTAGAAAAAGCCTTTATAGGAAATGTAAAAAGAACGGGTTCAAAATTAGAATTAACAACCGCTTCGTATACGGGTAATTCTTCGTCAGCACCAACATTATGAGAAACAACTCTAAGTAAAATTTGTTTTCCTTTTTTTTGCCATCTTAAAACCTGAGAATTTGTTTTTTGTCCGCCAAAGCTTCTATTGTTTGAAGTGTTTTTGGCGATACGAGTTACCATTAACATTTCTTTTTCTAACAGCGTGTCAGGTATTTCGTAAAAATATTTATCATCAATAAAATGAACCTTAAACAATCCATTATCTGTTTTTGCTTCTTTAGTTATAACCTTAGTATAAGGTAAAATAGCTCCAGGTTTTGGTTTAGCAGGAGGAGGTTTAGGTGTTTCTTTTTTGTCCTTTTTCTTTTTTCGTTGAGCATTAATATCTGCAGAGAACCCAACAATTAGCACTAAGGCTAAAATGCTTGTACAAATCTTTTTAATCATATAAAATGTAATGTTTGATGGTTTAAAAATAATTTTTTAAAAGTATTAAACCAATGGTCAAAATATCTTAAATATATGTTAAAGAAAAGCCGTATTACGAGATGTAAAACGGCTTTTTTGTTAAAAATATATGTTTGTTTGTGCTAATTATCTGTTTTTACTTCTTGTTTTCTAAAATAAGAAATATAGCTTACAATTTCTTTGGTACGTCTTAAATAATTTTCAAATAGATCAGGTCTATAAATGTTAGGTTTACCATTTTCAATTGTTGTGATTTTAGGGTCAAAAAAAGCATATGTATAAAAGGCATTAATAGTTAACTCGTCTGAGGGTATTACTTTGTCATATGCATAAATATATTGTAAAATGTGTTCTTTGTTTTCTGGATATATAGTTATCAGCTGCCAAACAGCTTTTATATATTCATTATTAGATAAGCTTAATTTAACATCATCATAAGTAAAGAAATCTTTGTAAACTTTGTTTCTATAAACAGGGTCATTAATTAATCTTTGGGCCTCTTTATTAAAAGTCATTTGATTTCCATCAATATTAACTCCAGGTGTTTTAAGTTCTTCTAGCCATTGCTTAGTAGATTCTTCATATTTTTGGAGAAACTTTGTTTGTTCCGCAGTAAGTGAAATTTTTTCACTTTTAGGTAGATCTTTATTTTGACCAAAAACAGGAACTGTTATAATTCCAAAGAATAAAACAGTAGATAGAATTTCTTTAATTTTTACTAGCATAATTTATACTATTTAGTTTTGTTTGATTAATTTTTAATGCAATTTGATTTATTTTTGCTTCTAAAGATTCAATTTTTGTATCTAATTCTTTTTGTTCTTTTTGTACTCTATTAACATTAATATTCAAATCACCGTTATGCACTCCTACCACCGTGTTTATCATTTTAGGACCTTGCTTTAAGTTGTTTTCCCAGGATCTACCGACAGTTAAAATGAAATCATCGGGGGTCATGTCATTTGGATGGATAGCAATACCATAACCTTTAATTTTAGAGTTTGCGACTATATAATCACCTGTAGTTACGGGTCCCATTACTTTAACAGGAACTTGTCCCATAAAAGCAATATTATTTCCTTTATATTCTTCACCTTCTCTAGGAGCATTACCTAAAATAATAGGTTTATGAGAAACAACCATAATTTGTTCTACATTGTTTAAGTCTCTAGTTATTTTACCACCTTTAACCGCAACAATATCACCAGCAGTTAAAAATTCATTTACATCTATCCGTTCTAGCCACTCAGCATAATCACCATGACCAGAAGAATATTCAACTCCAATTTTATTAAAAGCATCTATTAAGTTTGTAATTTCAACAGTTCCAGACACCATTCCGTCTAATAAGTCAATACCAACAAAACTAGAAAGCACATTTAGTAAATAAACATTGTCTAAAACTGTGTTATCTCTAAAGTCTTGAGTGGATTGCGCTCTAATGGTACCAGTTGTTCTACCATCCTTATCTTGAAAGGTAATATATTCATTTTCTTTACTTAAAGAATTACTAGGTGTTGATACTGTAAAATTAGGTATTGATAAACTAGGTAAACCTCCAGTTGGTATATTTGGAATTCTTGGAATAATAGGTCCAGGTAAACCTAAATTTTTAGGTAATATTGGAATTTCTGGTATGGTAAATCCAGGGATATATACTCTAGGAAGATTTAAAGTTACTTTCCAAGGTGGAATACAAACAGTTGTACACCCTAATGCTCCAGTTGGATCACAAATTGTTTCACAGGCTTGAGGTGTTGTCCAAGTTCCTCCATTTACGATTGTATATTCATCCCATACAACAGTTCTTGGAACTGTAATAGCAGGAAAGTCATAAGGTAAATTCATTCCATCATTAATACTTCCAATAATTCCATTACCAATTTGAGCCATTGCACCTGCTATGTATGCGGCAGGCATTAAATCAAAAAGTTGTGTAGGAGTAAAAGACCCACCATTTAACCAACCTTTAATAGTATTTAAAGGAGCGTCAAAAGCATCTACTGCTGGGTTAGCTAAATTTAAATAGCTTCCATTGTTCCAAGCCCCGTGAGTTCTTCCTAGTTTTATTAATAATCCATCTCCATTATTACCATTTTCATTTTCAAAAGTAGCAATGTAGTTGTCATTGTCACTTTTAATATTAAACGTTTTTACATCTAAATTTTCTAAAGTTGTATTTCCGGTAACAGTTAAGTTGTTATTAATTAATGTAGCACCATCAACAGTTAAAGTGTTATTTAAATCTGTATGTCCATCTACATTAAGGGTATTTTTTAAATCTGTAGCACCATCAACAGTTAAAGTATTATTTAAATCTGTAGCACCATTAACATTTAAAGTGTTTTTTAAATCCGTAGCCAACTCTACATTAAGCAATCCAGATAAGTTAGTAGGAGCAGCATTATTTACAAATAAAGAGTTGTTTAAATTAGTAATGCCATTAACAGTTAAATCATCACCTAATGTTAATGTTGAAAGAGTAGAAGGTCCATCTACAGTTAAAGCACCTTTAACGTGTAAAGTATTATTTAATGTTGTAGCACCGTTTACAAAAAGGCTTTTATTTAAGCTAGTTGCTTCTCCTACATTAAGTTTACCAGTAAGTTTCGTAGGACTTCCAAAGTTTACAGATAATGAACGATTTAAATTAGTATTGCCATTTACACCAAGGTCATTGTTTAAAGAGGTAACACCTTCAACATTAAGTAATCCAGATAAATTGGTGGTACTACCATTTACTACATCCAAGGTATTGTTTAAAATAGAAGCTCCTTGTACATCTAAGGTATTATTTAGTTTGGTTTTACCATCTACATTAAGATTTCCAGATAAATTGGTAGCACTTCCATTTGCAACATCTAATGTGTTGTTTAAAACAGATGCACCATCAACATTTAGCTTATTATTTAAATTGGTTTGGCCATCAACATTAATATCACCAGTTAAATTAGTTACAGCACCATTTTTTACATCTAAAGAATTATTTAAAACCGTTGTTCCATCAACAGTTACATCATTATTTAAATGGGTTTTACCATCAACGTTAAGAATTCCAGATAAGTTAGTTGCAGCACTATTTTTAACATCTAAAGAATTATTTAAAACCGTTGTTCCATCAACAGCTACATCATTATTTAAATGGGTTTTACCATCTACGTTAAGTATTCCAGATAAATTAGTTGGAGCACTATTTTTAACATTTAGAGAGTTATTTAAGTTGGAAGCACCTTCAATAGTAAGTGTTCCCGTTAAAAGAGTAGGTTTTTGATTATTAACACTTAACTGATCATTTAAGTTAGTTGTGCCATTTACAATAAGATTATTGTCTAATTCTAGGCCACCCCCTAAATTAAGATCTCCAGAGATATTAACAGGACTTTGATTATTTACATTTAAAGCATTGTTAAGGTTTGTTACCCC
>NZ_CANLZZ010000007.1 GCF_947495725.1 uncultured Lutibacter sp.
CTGAGAAAATCTTAAAAATCCGTGTGGAGCCAATCTTAACATGATTTCTCCAAATGTTACTACTTTTTTCATTTAGTTTATAGTTATATTCTAAAATTGACGCAGTAAACTACGTCAATTTCATATAATGATATTAATTTTTATATTCCTAAAGCTTGACCTCCACCTATTTGAATAGTTTCAGCTGTTATAAAAGATGCATCATCACTAGCTAAAAAAGATACAACAGAAGCAACTTCTTGTGGTTGACCTAATCTTCCTAACATAATGTTATTTTTCCAAGATGCAAAAACTTCTGGTTTAGTTGATTTAATTTGTGCGTGGAATGGAGTATCAATAGTACCCGGAGATACAGCATTAACCCTAATTCCATATTCAGCTAAATCTTTTGCTAATGCTCTTGTTATTGCATGAACTCCAGCCTTTGAAGTACCATAGATTCCTGCTCCAGGTCCACCTGCATTCCAACCTGCATTTGAAGTATAATTAATAATTGAAGCATTTTCTCCCTTTTTAAGGTAAGGAATTGCTGCTCTTGATGCAAAAAATACTGAATCAAGGTTTAAGGCCATTACAAATCTGTAAAATTCAGTTGTCATTTCTTCAAACCTAGATCTTCCACCTAATCCACCAGCATTATTTACTAGTACATCAATTCTACCATATTTTTCACCAATTGCTTTAATATTAGATGATACAGCTTCATCACTGGTAACGTCAAATCCATAATATTCCGCTGGAATTCCTTCAGCAGCAAGTTCAGCTACTCTTTTAGCTCCTTGTTCATCTTCGATACCGTTTAAAACTACAGTGTATCCGTCTTTACCTAATCTTTTTGCTACTTCAAATCCGATTCCTCCTGTAGCTCCAGTAATTACTGCTACTTTTCCTGTTAAATTACTCATTTTCTTGTTTTTATATTTTTGATTTTATATACTTATTTTCTACTTAATTCTATTATTTTTAATTTTTTCCTTTTAAAGCTTCTACTTTAGGAATTAAAATCCAAACACTTGCTAATACAATAAAAGCTAATACCGCTCCAATTATAAATGCAGGTGAATAATTACCTCCCGCTGTTAACATTGGAACTAAAGCCACTAAACCTGCTCCTGTTAATTTGGCAGCGGTTCCTGCAAAACCAGAAAGCGTTCCTACTGTTTTTTTCCCATATAAATCACTTGGTAGTGTTTGTACATTTCCAATTGCAGTTTGAAAACCAAAAAGCACTGCGGCCATAATTAAAACTGCTGCAACAGGAGAACCTGGATTAGATAAAGCTAATAAAGAAGGAAGCATTATAAAACATCCAAGGGTTATTACCATTTTACGAGTTTTATTTACATTCCACCCACTTTTTAATCTATTTTGAGCTAATAGTCCACCAAACCAAGCACCTAACATTGCTCCTACATAAGGAACCCATCCATATAATCCAATTGATTTAACATCCATATTATACACTTCTGAAAGGTATAAAGGAATCCAAAATACAAATAGCCACCAAATAGGATCAATTGCGGCGGATGCAATAATAACTCCCCAACTTTGTTTACGAGAAAGCAATTCTCCAACCGGAGGGTTATATTCATCAACATCTTCAATTGATTCTTCCTTAACTTCTTCTTGCCCACCTAGAATATAATTCTTTTCTTCCTCTGTAAGCCAAGGATGACTTTTAGGTGGCGCCTTAACTAGTACCATCCAAGGAACCAACCAAAGTAGTCCAATAAGACCAATTATAATAAAAATCATTTGCCAACTAAAGTGTACTGTTAGATAAGCAATTGTTGGTATGGCAACAATCCCACCAATAGCTGCTCCAGAATTAAATAATCCCTGAGCAAAAGCTCTTTCACTAGCTGGGAACCATTCTGCATTTCCTTTTGCTGCACCTGGCCAGTTTCCTGCTTCAGAAATTCCTAACAAAGATCTAAAAATAGAAAAACTTAAAACACCTTTTGCGAATGCATGAAGTGCAGTAGATAAGGACCAAAATCCAATTGACAAAACAAAACCAATTCGTGTACCTACTTTGTCAAATATTTTACCAAATATTGACTGCCCAAATGCATATGAAAACATAAATACTACCGAAATCAAAGCATAAATTTCTTTTCTTTCTGTCATTGATTTATCGGGGTATAAATCTTCCGATATACTTGGCCATAAAACAACTAAAGCTTGTCTATCGATATAATTAATAACTGTAGCCAAAGCTATCAAAGCAATTACCCACCATCTTAATCCTTTTACTTTCATTTATTTTAAATTTAAATTCATTTATATTTATTTTCTATTAAAAAAAGATTAATGCGTATTATCAATACAAAATTTCTAGTATTAATTATTTTCAACTATTGTTAAAAATAGATATTGAATATTCGGTTCCTTTTTTAAAACTTATTACTATTCTTCCGCGTTACAATACTGATATAATATATTAAAATGTATATTCATTTTTTCTTTCACCTTAATAGGATCTTGCTCTTTAATAGCTTCAAAAATATCTGTGTGTTCTTGTATTCCAGCTCGTGCTTGATTTTTATCACAAACGTGATAAGTTTCAAAGTTTGTTATAATTTCTGGGGTAATCATCAACATTAAAGTATTTAACGTACTATTACCTGCTGCTTTCGCAATTGCTAAATGAAATAACAAGTCCTCTTGAACGGCATCTTGACCATTTAATACTTTTTCGGAATACGCTTGTAAGGCTTCTTCAATTTGTTTTAAATCACTTTCGCTTCTTCTAACTGCTGCTAATGCCGAAATTTTCAACTCTAATAATATTCTTGTTTCAACTAATGATTTAAAATCAGGATCTTCTAATCTTAAAATATCATCTATCATTCCATTTAAAGCTACACCTCCAATGTTTGCAACGAAAGTACCACTTTGGGGCATCGATTTTAACAGTCCATAAAATTCTAGTTTTTGAATTGTTTCTCGAATATTACTTCTACTTACTCCAAATTTTTCTGACAACATCCTTTCTGACGGTAATTTGTCTCCAGGTTCTAAATTTTTATAATTAATTAAATCTCTAATTTGAGAAATAATTGAGTTTTGAACCTCTCTATTGTCATTTTTTGTTAAAATTTCTATTTTCATATTTCTATAATATTGGTAAACCAGTTTAAGGGGTAAAAATACTAAAAACTATTAGTATTAAAAGTTTTTAAATTCTACCGATAATTTTTAGCCTACCGGTAGAAACCTAAACTCAATTATTATTTAACTTAACTCACTCAAACTTTATTTTTAATGGTTTACTTCTAAACTGTAATAATTCACTTTTGTATAAGCATCTTTATCTTTTGATACCAAATAATTTCCTGCTTTAAAATAATTTTCAAAAACACCCCATTTCTTAATATGAATATCATCATATACTCTGGATTCTGATTCGTTTAAAATTACTTCCATTCTTCCTTCTGAAACTATCACTTCTAACGTAAATTTTTCATGTCCTACGTATTTTGAGAATGTATATCCGTCATCATCTCCCCAAGCATCAGTAGATAAAATTTCTTTATCAGTAGCATTTAAATTTTTTAAAACCTTTGTTTTAACTCTAACATAACCATATGTCCAATATATCTTTAACATTGGAGGTGCATTATTATCATTTTCACCTATCAAATCTCGTTGATTATCTGTTAAACGACCATGGATTTGCATTATAATAGTTCTATGAAACTTACCATCTTCATCTTTAGAAGCTTCAGGAACCGACAAGGTACCTTTCATTCTTCCACCTTGTGCGAATGTCCAATTTGTTTTCCCTCTATCCTCAGGATTTATTAATTCTCTCAATTCGGTTCTTGAGTAAGAGGAATTTGCTGTAGATGCATTGGGATACGTATAAAATACCAAAGCTCCATTAATTGAATCATTGTACATAAAAGGCTTCAACGTTTCATTTGTTGCATAGTTTAAAATCTCTGGAGGTAATACTTCTGTTGGGTTACCAATAGGAAGCGTTACTTTCCAATGACTTAAATCAATATTTGAAAGAACATAATCTTTATCTTCTTCGACCTCTTCTTCTTCGACCTCCTCTTCAATAACCTCTTCAACAATCTCTTCTTCTAATTCGATCTCCTCATTTACTATAGGCGCAATTGTTTCATTATTTGAGCAACTAACCATACTCATTAAAACAAGCACTAGTAATTTAATTGACAAAGTAATTCTATAAAAATGCATTTTTACCATATCTATTAGTGAGAAACACTTAATTCGTAATACCTTACTTTTGAAAAAGCTCCTTCATCCCTTGTTTGAAAATAATTACCAGCTTTAAAGTAGTTTTCAAAAACACCCCATTTTTCCATATGAATATTCTCATATACCTTAAATTCATTATTATTTAAAACAATTACCATTTTTCCTTCTGAGACTTTAACTTCTAATGTGAATTTTGAAAAACCAACTTTTTGTTCAAAATTAAAACCTTCATCATCATCCCAAGCATCTTCATGCAATATTTCAGGTATTGTTGCATTTATATTTTTCAACAATTTTGTTTTAACTCTAATTTTACCATTATCCCAATATATTTTCAATATTGGAGGTGCATTATTATCATCTTCACCTATTAAATCTCGCTGTTCATTAGTTAATCTACCATGAATTTGCATAATAATAGTTCTATGATATTTACCGTTAGAGTCCTTAGTTGTAGCATCTATTGCTAATTTCCCTTTCATATTAGCGCCTTGTTTAAATGTCCAATTGACATTATTATCACCAGGTACCATTTGCTCCCTTAATTCTGAACGTGTATATTTTGTGTTTTTGGTTTTTGAATCCGTTGGCATTGCATGAAATACAATTGCTCCCCTTGTAGAATCTATATACATATAAGGTTTCGCAACTTCCATTTTTGCGAAATTTAATATCTCTGGAGGACTAATTTCAATAGGTTTACCATCTTCATTTGCAACTGGTAACGTTACTTTCCAATGACTTAAATCTATTTTTGGTAATTTAACCTTTTTCTTTTTTTTCTTTTTAGTTCGTTTTTCAACTTTAACATCCGCATCTGTAACGCTACCCTTCTTTGTTTGACAAGTAGCGTTAACAGATAGAAATGCTATAACTAGAATATATAATATTTCTTTTCGGAAGTTATTCATTTTTTATTTTTAATTATTTTGTTTTATTTATGTGTTTGATTAAAATTTAAAATCCTGGTGTTTCAATTGAAATATCATCTAAATATACTTCACTATCTCCACTCACCCCACTAAATGGAACTGCATAGAATACAGCTGTAGAAGTAGTTGCAATAAATGAAAAACTATATTCTTTATATGAATTATCATTACCTGAAACAACATATACTTCGTCACTATTACCTGTTAAGTCACTTTCATCCGCAACTTCATTATTAAGAATGTAAATAGTAAAATCATCTGGTGTTTCCGTTCTTACAAACATCTTAATTGTATATTCTACTCCAACTTCAACATCAAAAGGTTGATAAGCTCTACGCTCTGGTCCACTAAATTTTAAAGCATGTGCACCCGAATTCTCCGTTGTAGTGATACCAGCAGCTTTAACACCTGCACTTGATTTAAGAGCTGAATTACTCCAAGTATAAGGACTTGCAGAACCATCTTTTAAAGTACTTGGAGGAACTGGCTCCCAGGCATCATTATTATCATCTTTATGATTTACAGCCGGATCATAATCATCAATAGTACCATTTTGAATAACCGCAGCAAAAGTTGCAGTAACTCCTGATGGTGAGCCATCTGAATTAAATCCTGGGGTAATAATATCTATATTATCAATAAACACCTCATTACTACTATCAACAGCGTTCTGTGATCTAACATAAATTACAATCTTATCTGAAGTTGCTTCAAAATTAAATGTACTTGTTGTAAATGTATCTTTAGTTGAACTAGATTTATCTTTGTTGTAATCATTATCAATTAAATAATATGCATCGGCAAAATCCATAATATTATCTTCTGAAGTAATTTCAGTATTTAAAATAAATACTTCTGTATTAACCCCCACTGACTCAGATCGTGTATCTATTGTAAAGGTATATGGTACTCCAGGTTCTACCGCTACTACCTGATAAAGACGACGACAAGACTCATTAAGTTTTACTCCTCTACCACCTCCAGCAAGAGGCCCAAATTTGTTTCCATCACCTGAAGATCCTGGTTGTTCATCAGCATCACCACAATTACTCGCAAGCCAATCCGCTAAATCTGAATTATACCAAATCGCTCTGTAAGGACTATCTATAGTATTTCCATCATTATCCTTAACAGTAGAATTAGGTGTCATATCCCAAGCATCTGCATTATCATTTGTTTCTTTTGTCCAATCGTTACAAGTACTATTTTGAACCATAGCCTTAAACGTAGCTTGTACAGCCCCAACTGGAACTGTTTTTGTAATACTTCTTGATACACCTGCAGCATTGGTTGTGGTTAACACAACATCATATGTACCTTCTGCGCCAAATGTATGGGTTGGGTTAATATCTGTTGAGGTATTTCCATCTCCAAAATCCCAACTATGCGATACGGCTAAAATTGAACTGTCTGTAAATTCTACATCAAATCCTCTAGCTTTAAAATCAAAATCTGGAACTGTAGATAAAACTAATCCTTCGATATTTTTACTAACGCTAACTTCAACTCCCAAAAAATTAGTTGCAGTAAGTGTTGCTTCAACCGTTTCATCTGATTTATAGATATATACTGGATTAAAATCTGCATCATCCTCTGTATCCTCAACATTCCATTCTACAATTTCGCCATCACCAAAATTCCAAACTAGTTTACTTGCACCAGTTGTTAAATTCTCAAAAGTTACTTCTGTATCTATAGAACTGAAATTAAAATCTACAGATATTGGCGCTACATATGATGAATCAACAGCTATTAAACCATCCGAACTTGTTGTTGTTAATTTTACAGTATATAAACCACCTTTAGAATAGGTGTAATCAGGATTTGCTTCGTTTGAAGTATTGTCATCTCCAAAATCCCATAAATAAGATGCGGCATCTGTTGAATAACTTCTAAACACAAGTGATAAATTATTATCTGCACTTGTACTTGTAGTAAATAATGTATTTGGCTGAATATTATTTACATTTCCGGTTGGAGGAACGAACTCTTCGTAACCATTATCATAACATGATATAAAACCTAAAAATATAAAAAATAGAGCTAAAACACTTTTATTGAATTTTTTAATTAATTTATAAATCATAATAATAAATTTTAAAGCTTTTTTATTGTTTAACTACTATATCAAATGCATCTAATCTACCTTCAACACCCGAATTAGTTAGTAAAATGATTACTGTTTCATTCTCACCAGCTTCAAATGTTAGCGCATGTTTTTTGAAAACATCATTTACTCTTCCAACATTATTATCTGTTCTAGAAGCGATAATATTTGCTTCTAACTTCGCTTCTTCTAGTGTTGTAGCATTGGTATTTATTATAGAAACTGTAATATCTCCAAAAGTACTAGTATCTAAAGCACTAAAGTATGTTAACACATAAGTTGCACCAGGAGTTACTTCAATTTCTTGATATCCTACTCTTGTTCCATCTGCCGGAAATTTTGCAGCTTGATAACCATCTGGAAGTATACCTAATACAGATTTCGTATTTATTTGAAATACACTACCCCATGCACTACTACTAGGAGCTCTCCAAGAGTCTCTACCGTCACCAGTACCATCAAATAAGGTACCATCATCAAAACCTGGTTCACCAATTTCGGGAACTGGAATAGTTGGTACAGCTTGATTTACGGTAATTAATTTTTCAGTATAATCTGATTTTCCAAGGTTATCCGTTACGGTTAAACCAACAGTATACTCGCCTGGTCCAGGAAAAGAAATAATTAATTCTTGATCTTGTAATGTTGCAGGTCCTAGATTAGCAATTTGACTTTCTATATTAGTAACATTTTGCAATGTTTCTTCAGAAAGTGCCGCCTCTGCCCCAGCTAATTGAATATTAAGAGCCTCTATTTCATCTTCTATTATATCAATTTTATCTTGATTAGATTCACAAGGTAATTTAAATTCTAGTTTAGCAATTTGACCTTCTAATGCTCTAACAGAAGCCAACTCTGCTTCAATTGTTTGTTCCAAGATTGGTAAATCTTTATTAATTAAAGTTACACCATCTGATGGAGAAACTGTCCATTCATAGTATATACCATTTACTGCTAAATTTGAGCCTGCTTTATAATTATATTCATATTTAGCCCACAATTCAACATCGTCACAGTTAAATTCTGAAGAAGTAACATCAGTTACGTTATAAAATGGTGTTGGCCCTGTTATATCTTCCAAATCACCAACCTCAGCTAAATCGTTGCTGACACAAGAAGTTAGAGATACAATTGTACCTAAAACTATTATTATATTGAACACTTGTTTTTTCATAATTATAAGATTTTTAGTATCCATCATTTTGTTTATAAAAATTAGGTAAATTATCTATTTCTCTTTGAGGGAAAGGAAGATATTTTTTTTCTGCTGTATAAAACAAACTGTTTTGATTTGAAAACTCTTGTAAAACTTCATCTGCAACATTAAATCTTACTAAATCATACAAACGTTGATTTTCATATACAAATTCAACTCTTCTTTCATCTAATAAAGCTTGCTTTGTTAAATTAGCAACTTCTTCAAGACCTGCTCTTTTTCTAACTTTATTAAAAGCATCAATAGCTCTAGAATCCGTAGTACTATCACCACCATTTAAGATTGCTTCACAATACAATAACAACACATCTGCATATCTTAAAACTATCCAGTCATTATCTCCAATTTCACCTTCAGTTGGGAATTTAGCGTTAAATGTATCGTTTGTTTCAAGTGTTGGATTATATGACAGCGCATCTATACTAGCATAAAATCTTACAGGTTGCAACTCTGGAGTCATAACTTTTAAAAAGTCAAGTGTGGCAATATTTATACCGTTAGATGGTCCTTGTAGGGTCATGGCAAAACTATGAGATTCTGAATCCGTTTCTACTTGGTCATCTAAACCACTATCACTTGTTGTATAGTTATCACTACTTACTAAATCATAAGCAATAGCAAAAATTACTTCATCATTAATTTCTAAAGCTGGACTATTTGACCAAGAACCGTCAAGCACTCCATCTGTATATCCATCAGATATATCATTTCCAAATACATGTCCATAATCCATTACTAAATTTGCATAATATTCGGCATCTGTTAAAATGTCGACATTAACATCTAACGGATCTGCATTAAATTCAAACTGATCTGCATCATCTCTTTCTGTAAAAATTAAATCGTAATTATAAGTGCCACTATTTTCTATAACAGATGCTAACAAAAGTTCTGCTTCAGCATAATTAGGATTAGGCTGACTTAAATATGCTTTTGCAGCTAAACAAATAGCAGCACCTTCAGAAGGTCTATATCTATTTTGAACTCCTCCATTTAAATAAGCAATTGATGTTTTAAAATCACTAATAATCTTTTCATACACTATTGCTTCTGGTAGCTGTGGATAATCTAAAGCCTCATTTTTAGTAATGTCTAAAACTTTATCTACATAAGGAACATTTTGATATGCTCTCACCAAGTTAAAATGACATAAAGCTCTCATAAAATAAGCCTCTCCAACGGTGTATTGTTGAGATTCTGGCACTAAAAACCTATTATCAATAATTGTATTAGCATGTTTTATGGTAGCCATATTATTAGAATAATAAGTAGCTACATCTCCATTATTAGGGTCTACATTATATGCATTAAAAGCTGGGAAATTTCCATTTTCTGAATTAGCTCTAACATTATCTGATCTTAATTCGGTTAATAAGAATTCATTTGCAGGAATTTTTTGATAAGCATCTAAAACTCCGTTAGATAATAATTCAAATCCGTTGTCCGTTTGCAATAACTCCTCTATCGAAAGTGCAGTAGGGTTACTTAGGTCAAATTCTTCCTCACAACTTGTAAATAAAGCCACAAAAGAAAAACAAACTATTATATGTTTATATATTTTTTTCATAATTAATTAAAATTGAAAGTTAATCCCTGCTGAAATTGTTCTAACTACTGGACCATCACCTCTTTGATAACCTGCCGTTAATGGTGTATTAGCGTTATCTGAAGTTTGACCAGCCGCATCTGGGTTAAATCCTTCATAACCAGCAGCGGTAAAGAAAAGTAAATTTTCACCTGTTACATAGAATCTTAATCTATTGATATTATACTTAGAAGTAAACGATTCAGGGAATGAATATCCGAAAGTTAAACTTCTTAAAGCTAAATATGAAGCGTCTTGTATATGATCATCTGTAAATCTTCTATGAACTGTTAAATCTCTATCAGGAAAATTAGCCATCTCATTAACAGATGATTCACTTGCGTAATACAATTGGTCTAAATCGGCTACTCTAACTTCAGCACCGTGAGATCCTTGCCATTGAAATGAGAAATCAAAATCATGTAAAGTAAAATCGGAATTGAATCCATAAGTAAAATCAGGATAAGGACTACCTAACTCTGTTCTATCTTCATCATCAATAATTCCATCATTATTCAAATCTTTCACATATACATCAGCAAAATCATTATTAAACCTGTTAAACGGACTATCTACCCATTCTAATGGAATTTCTTTATCATAAACCCAACCATAAAATGAAGTTATTGGCTGCCCAACTCTTGCTATAAATTCTGTAGGTCTAGTATCTTGATCAATTCTTGAAATAATTTGTTCGTTATTTCCTAAACTTACTACTTCGTTTCTATTTAAAGTAAATTGACCTGAAGCTACCCATCTAAAGTTTTCATTAGATATTATTCTGGAACTTAATTCTAGCTCAATACCTTCATTTTTAACTTCACCTATATTTTGTAACCAATTATCTGTACCATAAGTGGCCGATGCTGGTGCAAAAAGAATTAAATCTTCACTTGTTCTTGTATAGAAATCTGCTGTTAAATTTAAAATACCTCTACCAAATATTACATCAATTCCAGGGTTAAATTCTATTAATTTTTCCCAACCTAAATTTTGATTTGCTAATGTAACTCCTTTAACACCCGTTTCTCCATTATAACCAATGGTACTAAATGTTTCTTCAAATCTATATAGTGATTGAAATACATCGTTTGATATTTGATTAGAACCTGAAATACCATAACTTGCTCTAACTTTTAAAAATGATATTAAATCACTTTCTGATAAAAAATCTTCGTTAGACAATACCCAACCAACAGAAGCTGCTGGAAAAAATCCAAATCTTGTATTTGCTCCAAATCTTGTACTCCCATCTGTACGAGCAGATAATTGAACTAAATATTTTTCGTCATAATTATAATCTAATCTCCCAAAATATGATACTAACTTATCAGTTCCATTATTAGTAAATGTAGTTCCTCCATCTGCAAGAGCAATATTGTTATTAAAATCATCCGTATAACCAACAGCTTCCGATTCTTGTGTATAAAAATCTCTTTGCGTAAATTCAAAACCTAATACTGAGTTTAAATTATGTTTTCCAAAACTTTTCTTATATTTTAAAATTGATTCAAATGCATATTGATTTAATTCATCTCTACTTTCCAATCGATATGCTTCTTGATCTCTATTTTCTTGACCATATAAATAATCATTATCGTTTGCCTTTTGATGTCTAAATACTCCTGAAATAGACTGCCTAAAGTTAAGCCCTTTTGCTAATTCAAAATCAACATAAGAAGATGCATTTAAACTAAATTTCTGTCTTTTTCTAGATCTTTCTAAAAAATGTACTAAAGGATGAACATTTTTTGTAGTTGACAATGTTAGTCCTCCTGAAGTTAAACCACTTACCAATGGTAACCCTGTGCTAGGATCTCTAGCTATTGCTCTAGGATTATCTGGATCTACTGTAAATACATGATCAAAAGCTCTTGAAAACCCATAACTTCCTACACCTAAATTTTCAAATAATTTACCTGCATCTGTTGAAGCACCAACTTCTGTAGAAAAAGGTGTTACATATTTTAAATGTTCTTCTGTTAAATATAACGGTACATGTCCATATTGCCTTAACGGATCTGTAAATCTAGCTGGTAATTTATCTTGGTCATTATAATTTGCACTAAGATTAACTCCATACTTTATTTTTTTGTTTTTTGATTTACTATCAACTTTAATTCTTGCATTGTATTTCTTAAAATTATCTGTTAATGCAATACCTTCATCTTCAAGAAAACCTAAAGAAGCAGAATAACTAGTTAACTCAGTTCCTCCACTTACTCCAAAAGAGTGATTCTTTATCATACCGCCATCAAAAACTTCATCTTGCAAGTTTTTTTCACCACCAGATAATGAAGCTAAAAATTCCATAGCTTCCAACTCTGCATAAGCAGTATTATAATTTCTATTTACTCTATCATAATTACCGCTATCAACTGAAATTGCACTAACCACATCCTGTAATCCATCTAATCTTGCTCTTTCTTGAGAAATTGAAGTATTAAAGTTGTCGTTATTTGTAGCATATTTATACCCCATAAACGTATTGTATGAAAATCTTGTTTTACCAACAATACCTTGTTTAAGGTTAACCAATATTACACCATTAGCACCACGAGAACCATAAATTGCAACAGAAGAAGCATCTTTAAGAACACTTATTGACTCAATATTATTATTATCAATTGAACCTAAAATATCAGATTCTGTTCCCAAAACAACTCCATCAACAACAATTAATGGTGCCGAAGATCCTGTAATAGAACCTGGCCCTCTCAACGTAATTTTAGGATCTCCCCCTGCTTCCGAATCCACTACTTGAATTCTTAAACCTGCTACTTTTCCTTGAAGAGCACTCTCTACACGAGATACAGCAACATCCTGCAGGTCTTCTCCAGAAACTTTAGTTAAGGCACTTGTAACGTTTTTTTGTTTTTGATCACCATACGCAACTATAACAACCTCATCTAGTACACTCGCAGACTCTTCTAGTATTATAGACAATACTTTTTGATCCACAATAGGAAATAACATAGTTTTAAACCCAAGAAAGGAAACTTCCAATACGTCTCCTTGTTTCACTTTTAAAGCAAAATTCCCGTCAAAATCTGTAGACGTTCCATTTGTTGTTCCTTTAATTATAATATTAACTCCTGGAACTGGCAAATTATCGGTTTGAGATACTACTGTCCCCGTAACTGTATAGTCACTTTGAGCAAAAACACCAATATTGATTGCCAAAATTAGCATTAGAGTTAGCCGAATTTTTAAACTCATAATTTATTTTTTTATGTTAAGTGTTTGATTTAATTTATTTTTAAGATAAGTTAATGTCTACGATTTACACTTTATAAATCTTTCACTTAAAAAAAATCTTAAAAATAATTAGTTTTTATATTTTAATTAAAACTTTATTTACCTATTAGCGTAATGAATAATTTGGTTTTTCAAACTGGTTAACCAATCTGGATAACCAAAGATAAGTTAAATTGTAGTTAAAAAAAAATAAAATCAAAAATATTTTAAATTAACTTCTTTATTTACAAAATTAATCAGCATAATCCGTTTAAATTTTATTTAACTTACTATTTAAAGTACTAATATGGTCTTAAACTAGTATTTGATAAATTCTCGAATAGAGTTAAAATATTTTCTACGACTCTTTATCTCCAAAATAAGATACCCCATCACCACTTAAGAAATCTTCTCTTACGGGACTAAATGTGTCTATTAGAATACCTTCTTCCAAACAAACTGCACTATGTAATAAATTAGGCTCAATATATACTCCATCACCTGCTTCTACAATTTTCTTTTCTCCATCAATTTCAAATTCGAATTTACCTGAAACACAATAGGTAGCTTGCGTGTGAAAATGTTGATGTGGTGAACCCAATGCACCTTTATCAAATTTTACCTGTACCATCATAATTTGATTATCATAACCCAAGAACTTTCTTGCTACTCCTCCTCCAAGTTCTTCCCATTCCATTTCTTTTGCTATGATGTACTTTTCACTAAATCGTTTCATAATTTTATAATTTAATTGATTTTAATTAATAACTGAGTAATAATATGGCCCTATCCATTGATAGGTATTTTTGTTTATTTCTATTGAATGCTTGCCTTTTTTTGATGCATTTTCATTTGAAATAATGAAAATACTTTGTTTGCCTTTTTTTGTATTAATTTGAACTGCTGTGTATTCTTTTGAATTATAAACAACCGCTATTTGATCTATATTACTATATGAATTTACAGCTAATTCGGACACAGGAGAATAAGTTCCGTGTGATTCTATTGTAGAAACAAACAACGCATCCTTTACATTCTTTTTTCTTAAAATTAATGTTTGTTCATTTCGTAAATTATAATCTGGGTCATTAGCTCCAATTCTACCCAAAATAGCTTCGTCTTTATTAAAAGTTACAGCCGAATACGTATAAAACTTATTGTTTAACAACCAGTTTAATTTTATATTCTCTCCATTTACAACGGAACTAGCCTCTTTGTACAAATGCTGATATCCATCAGAATTCCCTAAAATTTCTGGTGTAATTAATTTATTATAGTCAAAATTAGTTTGCATAATATGACCTTTGAAATAAAATGGTAAGTCATATTGATTTGAACTATTAGAATTTACTTGCATAATATCCAACACATAAGGGTTAACGTAATCTTCATCCTTAATAGTTACCATGGTTCTATGAATCTTAGTTCCTGGATATGCATTTTCTTCTTTAGCACTAGCAACTTGTAAATTTTCATTTTCTACATTAAATATATATGTATTGGAATGATGCTTACTTCCAATATCATATTTCCCTTTAAATTGAGATTTTTCATTTTGAACCAATGTATTATGCGCTATACTTTGTTTAGACCAAGTTGTATTCTCTTTAAGATAATTTCCTCCTCCTTTTTGCTCAATATTTACAAAACGACTCATTCCGTAATCTTGTATCACTTCAGTGCCATCTTCAAATAATGCAAAAGATAATTTATCGAAATGGCCATGACTTAAACCATGGGCTGTATATTTAAAAACCAACTCTATATTACCACTGCGCAAAATTCCTACGGCGCCTTCGTCTCCATTTGCACCATCTGATAATTCAATAGATTTTTTAACAAAAGGTTTTTCTTTACCTTCTTTTATTCCAAGAGCAACAGCTAAGCCTGCATCATCAAGTGTAACTTCATTTTGCATTTTTGCAATACTTAATAATTCTGGATTATTCCCTCCAAAATGATACCCTATATCAACAGTTGATACTAAAGAAGCATTAAAATATGACATGCCTTTTTGAGCATCATTTAATAAAAAAAACTCACCTTTAGCATTCGTTAAATTTAGTAAGGCATTAACACTTTTTAATAACACACTATCTTTATATGAAAACACTTTTTGTTCAGGTTTTATATTTTGATATGCTTGTGCAAAAATTAAAAATGGATATGAAGCATAACGCTGATAATATGGTCCTTCAGTAAAATACCCATCTGGTGAAAATGGCTCGTCTACATTGGCGAAAAAACCAATTTTTTGACCATCTTTTCTAATGTAACCTCCATCATTATCCTTTTCATCTGGATTAAAATTATCTACTTTAACACCATTTAAGGCTCTATCTAAAAGCTCATCATCATCCATAGCCAATGCAATCATCCCAACAGCTGCATTTCCCCAAGTGGCATGATTATGTACTCTGTTAAAAAACTGTGGATTATCTTTAGATATATAATCGGCAAAAGGCTTAAATAAATCTGTTTCTAACGTTTTACGTTCTTCTTCTGATAAATAATTATAAATACAATCATAAGCTTGACTTGTATATACCAACCAATTAGAATCGTTTAAACATTGCCAAAATACTTTACCTCTTGCATATGATCGAGGCTTAGGATGTATAGGCCATGTTGGATACTGTTTTGCATACTCAAACAACATGTCTTTAACATATTTAGCATATTTAGCATCATCAAGAATTTGATACAATACACCTGCTTTCTGCATTACTACATAATTTTTTTTATGCGTTTCGTGTGTATATCCTCCCGAATAATCTTTTGGAACTGGAACATCAAATCCTTTTGAAATTTCTGCATCAACCACTTTTTTAGTTGAAGCTAAGGTTTTATCGAAAATCGGTATTTGCCCTATATTGGCTCTAATATCTTTTACTCCTTGTTTAGTTAAAATTAATTTAGGATGTTCGGATGTTGTTTTGGCTTCTGTAACAACCTCTGATTTGTTTTCACAAGATACAGCTACCAAAAAAATGATAATTATTACAACTTTGAATACTAGTAAGTTTTTTATTCTCATTGTTTATTTATTAAAATGAAATTTCAATTGAAACTAGTAACAAAATGAGTAAATATTTATCTCAACTTAATTGGTTTACCAGTTTGGTTCACCAAATATATACAATATTGTTAAGTAAACAAGCTTTTGTTTATAATTTTAACAATAAAATACACTATATTAACCTTTCGATTTGAGAATTTACACCTTTCAAAACACTTTAGGTTAATTAATAACATTATTAAGAATAGTTTTAGAAAAACTATCTTTGATCAAAATTTATTTTTAATAAATGGATGTTACAGACTTAATTGGTGAATATACTCTTACTGGAACAAATCAGGATTCTGAAGCTACTAAATACAAAGGTATTCTTAAGCTAAGTTTAAATGAAAATTCTAAAATTATTGCTGAATGGACTATTAATAATGTTCAAAAACAATATGGAATAGGCTTTTTTAAAAACAACATATTAGTTATTAATTTTTACTACTTAGACGAAAACAATAAAAAATATAAAGGTGTTGTTGTTTATCACTTTTTAACAAAAGATATTTTAGATGGGTTTTGGAGTGAAAAACACGCTAACCAAAAGTATTTAGGTATAGAACAGTGTTTTAGAATTAAACCTTATAATTAATAACTTAAAAATAAGGTTTTTAACTTTTTTTTTACGAAATTTAAGGTACAATTGATAAAAAACGCAAATTTATGTTTTTTCAAAATCGAAATATTTTCAATATTCTTTTTGAAGCCATACCTGAAGGCGTAATTATTGTTGATAAAAATAGAACAATTATTGTGGCAAACAGTTCAGTTGAAAATATGTTTGGCTACAAAAAAGGGGAACTTACCAATAAGAATTTAAACATTCTAATTCCCGAAAAACACCATTTAAATCACAATAAAAACTTTTCAAATTTTATTCAAAAAAATAACATTAGCAAAATTAATCACAATTCGAATTTAATTGGTGTAAAACAAAACAAGGATGAATTTCCTGTTGAAATTGGCCTAAACCCTTTTAAAATAAATGATGATTATTATATTATTGCCTTAATAATTGATATTACTTCTAGAAAAGAAAATGAACAAAAAATTGAAGAATTAAACTTAGATCTAGAGAAAAAAATTTCTCAACGAACCACGGAATTAAATAAAACTATAAAAAAGCTAAAACACCTAAATTTAGATTATCTAAAAGAAATTGAAAAACGTAAAGTAGCGGAGAAACAATTAAAAAAATCCTTAAAAAAAGAACAAGAATTAAACAATCTTAAAACAAAATTTCTCTCGTTAGTTTCTCATGAATTTAAAACACCTTTAAGCGGAATTTTAACATCAACCATACTTTTAGATAAATATCAATTAACTGAACAACAAGAAAAACGCAATAGACATATTAAAACTATTACTAGTAAGGTTCATTATTTAAATAATATTTTAAACGATTTTCTTTCAATTGAGCAACTCGAATCGAGCAAGGTTAATTATAAATTTAAAAAATTTAATTTAAGCAAAATTGTTAACGAGGTTGTTTATAATGCTAATACATTACTAAAAAATGGACAACATATTACTATTCCTAATAATGTAGAAGAGTATATTTTATTTCAAGACGAAAAAATTGTTGAACTTATTTTAACAAATTTATTATATAATGCCATAAAGTATTCACCTGAAAATTCAAAAATTAAATTAACAATATCTTCAACCAAAAATCATTTACAACTAAGTATTATAGACGAAGGAATTGGTATTCCTAAGAATGATCAAAAATATATTTTTAATAGATATTTTAGAGCTGAAAATGTTTTAAACACCCAAGGTACTGGAATTGGTTTAAACATAGTACAAACACATATTCAAAATTTAGGAGGGTCAATTCAATTTAAAAGCGTTGAAAACTTTGGCTCTACATTTACTGTTAAACTTCCAATAAATAATAAGCTATGAAAAAAATATTATTAATAGAAGATGATATTGTTGTTAGAGATAACACCGCCGAGCTTTTAGAATTAGCAAATTATAAAGTTATTACAGCAAGTAATGGTAAAATTGGTATTGCTAAAGCACAAAAAGAACTACCCGACCTAATTATATGCGATATTATGATGCCTGAACTAAATGGTTATGGTGTGCTTCAAATTTTATCAAAAGATAGTTCTACCAACCAAATACCATTTATTTTTCTTTCTGCAAAAACGGAGCACAAAGATATACGAAAGGGAATGGATTTAGGAGCCGATGATTATATTACCAAACCATTTGATGAATCGGAAATATTTAGCGCCATTGAAAGTAGATTTGCAAAAGTAGCTTTGTATAAAGAACTTAAAAACAAGAAAATAAAACAAAAAACCAGTTTTAACCAAGACAAAATTAAAACCATTGTAAAACTAAAAGATTATTTTACAGAAAATTTAAAAGAGTACTTATTTAATCCAAATGAAATAATTTTTAAAGAAGGCGAAAATTCAAATTTTATTTACTTATTAATTTCGGGTGTTGTTAAAACCTTTAAAATTGATGAATATGGTAAAGAGTTAATAACTTCTTTAAGAAAAAAAGATGATTTTTTTGGGTTAACATCATTTTCACAAAATATACCATATCAAGAATCAGCTTCGGCAATAGAAAAAACAAAAGCTTTTCGTATTTCGAAAAATGAATTTCAAACATTATTAGAAAACAACCATAACTCAAACTTAGAACTAATTGATTATTTATCTGAAGATGTTTCAGAAATTAAAGAACATTTATTAGAAATGGCTTATTGTTCTGTAAGAAAAAAAACAGCAAATACCATTTTACTTTTTTACGAAAAAATAAAAACACATTACAACAATCAGCCAAAAATATCTAGAAGTGATTTAGCAAGTATTGCCGGTATAGCAACTGAAACATTTATTAGAACACTATCTGATTTTAAAAAGGAAGGAATTATTGATATAGAAGGAAGAAATATTAAAATAGTAGACATTGAAAAATTAGAAAAAATAAAATAATAGTTGATATAAATCATTTTGAAAAAAAATATTTGGCTTTAACTTTAAGTAATAACTAAAATTTGTTGACCAATGAAAAATATTTTAATTCCTACTGACTTTTCAGATAATTCGTGGAATGCTATTGAATATGCATTAAATTTTTATAAAAATATTCCTTGTAATTTTTATTTATTAAATGTTTCGCTAATTTCAAATTATCCTGTTGGAGATAGCGCTATTATTTTATCTAACACTTTAGTTGAAAACAAATTATTACAACAATCTAAAACCGCACTAAAAACCTTAGTAAAAAAAATAAAAAAATCCTTCTCAAATACTAATCATAATTTTTATAAAATATATAAATACGATTTTTTTATTGATGCAATTAGAAGTGTTATAGAAGATAAAAAAATTGAACTTATTATAATGGGTACCAAAGGAGCTTCTGGTTTAAGTGAAGTAATTGTTGGAAGCAATACAGGAGACTTAATTACCCAGGTTCATTGTCCTGTTTTAATTATTCCAGAAAATGCAGTTTTTAAAACTCCTAAAGAAATAGCATTCCCTACAGATTATAATATTTACTATCAAACAAAAGTTTTAAAAACTATATCCGAATTTACCAAACTTTACGATTCTGCTATTAGAATTTTACATATAACCAAAAAGAATGAACATCTTACCGATTTTCAACTAGATAATAAAGAATTTTTAAATGATTATTTTTTAGATGAAAAACACAGCTTTCATAGATTAACAAATAATAAAATTGAAAACGGAATTCAATGTTTTGTTGAAAGCCGAGACACTAATTTAATAATTATGGTAGCAAAAAACTTAAATCTATTTCAACGAATATTATTTAAACCTACTGTTGAAGAAATAAGTTACCATGTAGAAATACCATTTTTAGTTTTACACGAATAAAACAAATTTATTATGGAAAATAGTTCACTTTTTTTGGCTGAATTTTGGGGTTGGTTACTAATAATATTCTTTTTTATTTTAAGTTTAAATCCAAAAAGAAACATTCAAATTATTAAGGATTTAGAAGATCAAAAATTCGCAATCCTTATTTCCTTTATTACCATAATTTTTGGACTTTTAAATATATTGTTCCATAATATGTGGGAAAGTAACTATAAACTAGTAATTACATTATTAGGTTGGTTTTGTTTTATTTTCGGTCTTTCACTTTTTATTTTTCCAAAGAAAACAACAAAAAACATAAACTATGTAAATATTAAATTTGTACAGATAATTTATATTCTATTATTTTTTATTGGAATTTATTTGTTAAATGTAGCTTATAGAATTGTGTATTATTAAACACAAAAGGGTGATAACAATCATATTGTAAATTGATGATGATCATATATTTTTTTAAAATTTCATAATACTTTTATTGTGTTATAATTTAAAACTTATAATTGAGTTAAAAAAATTACATTGAAAGAGTTATAAAGAGTTTAAGTGGGCAGTATTAATTAGGTTTTAGTTATTAAATAAAACTTAATAATTAGAACAACAAAAATTATATGTTAGTTAAATTCTTTAATTGAGAGTATTAGGTGGCTTAATGATTAGATGAGAATTTTGGTTGGAAATACAATCTAAATTGTAAGTTGTTAGAAAATTAAACACTAATCTCTTAGGGAAACAGGGAAGTTATTCACTTCCCTGTTTTTTATTTTAGAAATTGACCATTCTCATTTTATAATACCATTTCTAGAAGTACTTTTAAATAGTAATAATATTAAAATTATATCCTATGAAAACTAAAATAAAAAAAGAATGGCCTGGAAAAATCAAAGGAATTAATGAACTGCACAATAATTCAAAAAAATGGCTATCTGAAATTGAATTCACCAAATATGAAATTCAATTTTTATCACACTTACTTAGCTCAAAATATATCGATTATTTAGATTCTGGATTATTCAAAAAAATTAGCGAGTTTAGTTCGGCTATTTTTAATAAGAAAAAAGATTTTACAGATCTAAAAGAACTTGTATTAGAGCATGAGAAAACACTTTCTAACTTAATTAATCAAAACGCTATTGTTGGTAATACAAATTATTTAGCAACACACGAAAAAATTGGGAAAGAAATAAATATAACTCTTAAAGATTATAAAAATTTGAAATTACAAATATTTGATATTGTTGAAGGTGTAATGCGCTTAAAAGATCAAAAAAAACTAGCTTAAACTACCGTTAGATGTACAAATTGGCAATGTAAACGTAAAGGTGCTTCCTTCATTTATTTTAGATGAAATAGAAATTTCACCGTCATGCTTTGCTATAAATTCTTTACATAAAACCAAACCAAGACCAGATCCTTGTTCGTTTGCTGTTCCGGTTTTTGAGCCTATATTATCAACATTAAATAAATTTTTCACAGCATCAGAAGACATTCCTAACCCATTATCCTTTACTGAAATTAACACCTTGTTTTCTTCTAAAACAGAATCTATTTTAACACACCCTCCTTTATTAGTAAATTTAATAGCATTCGATAGCAAATTTCTTAAAATAGTGTTCAACATGTTTTTGTCGGCATAAACATATAGATTATGATGTACGTTATTATAAATTGAAATTTCCTTATTAATTGCTTGTACTTCTAATAATGTAACCACATCTGCAACCTGTTTAACAATTTCTATTGTTTCAGGTTCAAATTTTAATTTTCCAGATTGCGAGTTTGCCCAAATTAATAGGTTATCCAATAAATCAGAAGCTTTTATTGCAGATCCTTTTATAATTTTTAAAAATTTTAACCTTTTTTCTTCATCATAAATATTTATATTTTCAATTAATAATACCGCAAAACCCTTAATTGAATTAAATGGATTTTTTAAATCGTGTGCTATAATAGAAAAAAACCTATTTTTAGTTTTATTTAATTGTTTTAAATTATTGGCTTGAGATTTAATCTCTTCATTCATCTTACTAATTTGATGATTTCTGAATTCTAATAAGTTGTATGCTTTTTTTAATGAAGTTTGCTGGTAAATAAGAATAACAATTAAAAACGCAAATATTAACATTGAGATAATTAATCCGTAAGTAACTTTTTTCTCATTTTCAAGTCTAATTTGAGTTAATTTACTTAATTCCGAAAGTTCATCAATTTTAAAACTCGATTTTTCTAATTCATTTAATGCTTGAAATAATTGAACTTTTTTACTTCTTTCAATTTTTTTAAGACTATCACTTATTACTTTGTGTTTTTTTAATAGTTCTAAAGATTTTAATTTATTTCCCGAATTTTCAAATGCCAAGGATAAATTATTTAAAATTTTTAATTCAACCTCAGACGATTTTGTTTTTTTTATTATTTCAAGCCCTTTATTACCATAAAAAATAGCCTTGCTATAATCTTTTGTCAAATTATTTAATTCAGAAAGGTTTAAATAAATTATTTCCAATAAACCTTTATCCTTTTTTTCTAATGCAATTTCTAATGCTTTTAAGAAATAATTTTCAGCTTTTTTAAAATTACCCATAGCCAAATAACAATCTCCAATATTATTAAAGTTTGTTGCGAAAGAATCAGCCTCATTCAATAATTTTTCAATTTCAATTGATTGGTTGTAGTAATCTATTCCTTCCTTATAATTTCCACTATCGGAACTTACATTTCCAAGATTTGTATAGCAAGCAGATAATCCATAATTATCTTCTAAATCTTTATATATCTTTAAGGCGTCTTCTAAATATTTCCTTGCAAAATTGTAATTCTCAAAACCATAGTACAAATTTCCAATATCAACAAAGTTTGCCGCTACTCCACTTTTATTTCCAATTTTTTGATATGTTTTTAATGATTTAAAATAATACTCTATAGCTTTATCCTCCTGATTTAAATTATAATAATTATATCCTATATAATTTTCAATATTAGCTACAGATTTTAAGTTTCCCAAAGCCAAATACTCTTCTAATGCCTTGTTATAATTTAGTATTGCATTTTTATAATCATTTGTTAATTCAAAATAAATCGCAATCCAATATAAACTTTCAGCAATTTGCTCACTAGATTTAATTTTTTTAGCCTTTTCCAACGCTTCTTTATAATATATATAAGAAGAATCGAGCTTTTTTTTACTATAAAAAGAGCTTCCTAAATTTAATAACTTTGAAATATTTATGGAGTCTAATACAAATGTTTTGGAAATATGGTTATTATCTATTCCCGATCCCAATGATTGAGAATTACCTCTTATTGCTATAAGAAGCAAAAATAAAAAAACAATATTCTTAAACATAAATTAAGATTGGGGTTAGCTATATTGACAAATTAGACTAAGTCCTATTTATCAACCATGTACAAATTTAATATATTTTTTGGATAAACTATTAAATTTAGCTATTGTAAACTTGGATTTATATCCATTATGTTCTCTTGAAAGTATTTATTAAGAAAGCCAGCGTTAAAATACAAAAAACCTTTAGGTTTAAACTTGGCATAAAACTTTTTTAAATCTATTTCTTTATATTCCTTTAGCATTATTCCAGAAAGCGGTTTGTAACTATAATGCCAAGGCTCGTATTTAAATCCTTTTCTTTCAATATTAGAATTATAAACCAAATAAAATCCATAACGCTCAGAATTTTTATCCATCCATTTTTTTAATTTTGAATAAATCCCGTTTTCAGCATAATTTTTCTCATATAAAATTGATTTAGGAATAGGAACCAAACCATCAATAACATCAATATCTGTTCCCCAATGATGGCGTGAAGTTCCTGGTATTGTTGAATATTCTATAATTTTTTCTATTGCTTGTCTTGGTGATAATCCTTGAGAAATATACTTATTATACTTTCTATTCCAAATACTTTTCTGACTTTTAAAACTTCTATAACCCGAAACAATTTTTATTTCAATACCATCTTTTCTTGCAGCATTTTGCATTTTTTGAAATGCTTCATAAGTATCTTTTTGTAACTTAATTACATCACCTACAAGTTCAATACCTCCAAGACCAGTTAATGCTTCCAAAGAATATTTTTCTTGTGAAAACAAATTAGAAATTAGTAGTATATGTAAAAAAAGTAACAAGTTTTTTATCATTCATTTAAATATTTAAACATTACATAATGTTCGCCAATATACTCTACATCAAATTTCTCTCCAAAAGTACTCATTCCTTGCTTTTGATAAAACTCAACAGCAATTTTACGCGCATTACACCACAAGCAATCAATGTGTAAATCTTTTAAAATTTCATATGCTTTATGCATCATTATTTTCCCTGCACCTAAACCTTGAAATTCCTTTAAAGTTGCCATTCCTCTTAACTGGTATTGAGTTCCTCGAAAGTTATTGTTTTTAGCTTTCATATAACTCGAAACCGCAATTATTTTAGCATCTTTAAAAGCACCCAAATGAAAGGTATCCTTGTCTAAATCGCCATTAAATTCAAAAGGTAATGGAATACCTTCCCTTAACACTTTTTTTCTGATTTGGTAAGTATCTTGAGGTTCTATTTTTCTTATTTCAATCATTTTAATTTTTTTTATACTTGTATAATAAATTAATAAAAAAAATATTCCGAAATAGGCTATGGCATATTCAAAAATATTTTCCTATAATTGATCAATACAATGCTAATTTACTATTTAAATGGAAAACATTGAAATTAAATTAATTCCAAAAGAGCAAATTGAAATTGCCCTTCCTTTAGTAGAAGAACTAAACCCTAATATTGAGAAACAGATTCTAAAAATAAGATTACTAGATATGGCAACACAACATTATAAATGTGTTGGAATGTTCCATTTTAATAAATTAGTTGGAATTTCGGGGCTTTGGTTTTTAACCAGGCATTATTGTGGAAAAGTTATTGAACCCGATCACGTTATAATTACAGAGCAATATAGAAACAAAGGATTGGGTAAAATTCTATTTAAATGGATATATAATTACGGCCAAAGTATTGGTTTTGAAGCAACTGAATTAAACACGTACATTCATAACGTAAAGTCCCATGCTTTCTATGAAAATGAAGGATATAAAAAGTTAGGATTCCACTACTTAAAAATATTTTAATTTTATTAAAAAAAGGTTTGCAGAAGTAAAAAAGGATTGTATATTTGCATCACCAATTGCGAGAGTAGCTCAGTTGGTAGAGCTTCAGCCTTCCAAGCTGACTGTCGCCGGTTCGAGCCCGGTCTCTCGCTCAAAAAAAAAGCCAAACAAATGTTTGGCTTTTTTTATGCATTAAATTTACTTCAATCTGTTCCCAAATAACAATAGTAAAACAATTGGTACACCTAAAATTATTACAGTTGATAAACTTATTGAAAAAACTTGAGGATACACCAATAACATTAAAGCATAACCTCCTATTGCACCTCCTAAATGTGCCGAATGGCCTACATTTCCAAGTTGCTTTTTCATTCCATAAATAGAATATAACAAATACCCAATACCAAAAATATAACCAGGAATAGGAATTGGTAATGGAAACATCATTAAACTCATATTAGGGTTTAATAATATTGAAGCATAGATAATTCCGGCTACTGCTCCTGAAGCTCCAACAGCACTATAATATAATTCATTTTTATGGTAGGTTAAAGTTAGTACACTTCCTGCAATTAAACTTCCAAAATACAGTATTAAAAACTTTATAATTCCCAATTTTATAATAATAATTGGAGCAAAAATATATAATACATACATGTTTAAAATAAGGTGTATATAATCTACATGTAAAAAACCAGAAGTTAACATCCTTATTTTTTCACCTCTATTTATCGCTCCTATTTGAAATTTAAATTTTTCAAAAAAAAGTCGATCACCAAATCCTTTTATTGAAGCAATTACATTAATGGCAATTAAAAGCAACAGTATTTTATCAATATTCATTTAATCTTAATTTTAATATTAGCGAATGTATAAAAAAAATGATGATAATGGTTTTAAAGTTATTTACTGATTAAGAAATTAAATACGATATTTGCATCCTTATATTATGAATTTTATAACTTACATACTTGTTTACCCACTAATTTGGTTGTTATCAATACTACCATTTCGTTTACTATATATTATTTCCGATTTCATTTTTCTACTGCTATATTACGTAGTAGGTTACAGAAAAAAAGTAGTTTATGACAATATAAAACTTGCATTTCCAGAGAAAACGGATAAAGAAATAAAACAAATTAGAAGAAAATCGATGAGTCATTTTGTTGATATTTTTATGGAAATGATTAAATCTTTTACCATTTCAAAAAAAACATTAGACAAACATTACACTTATACAAATGCCGAATTGTTAAATGAGGTTTTTAAAGATGGAAAAAGTGCCATTTTAACAGGTTCGCATTATGCTAATTGGGAATGGATTTTAGGCTTAGATTCTTCTGTTAATTACAAAACTTATGGCGCATTTACTAAAATAAGCAACCCTTATTTTAATAATAAAATATTAAAATCTAGATCACGTTTTGGTGTAAATTTAATATCAACTTCTAAAACAATTTCTGAAATAAATTACAACCATAAAAATAACATCCAAGCCATTTATGGTTTATTAAGTGATCAATCTCCTCAATTGAAAAAAACTTTTTATTGGAGGGAATTTTTCGGAGTAAAAGTTCCAATCCATACAGGTACAGAAATGCTAGCTAAAAGGTTTGACTTAAATATTATTTTGTTTGAAACAAAAAAATTAAAACGAGGATATTATGAAACCACTTTTAGTTTAATCACAAATGATGCAAAATCTTATAAAGATTATGAATTAACAGATATTTATTTAGACAAATTAGAAGCTCATATTTCCAAACAACCCGAATACTATTTTTGGACTCATAGACGCTTTAAACATAAAGATAAAGCTCCTAAAAACAAATCCATATAAGTTTAAATCATTCTTTATTATTGAGAATTACACCAATTAACACCCCTATTTTAAAATATTAAATCTAGCTCCAAAAACATACATATTTTCAAAAAATGTAAAATGTTGCTTTGCACTATCAGAAGTACTTGCTGTAGTTCTAATATCTCCCATGTTTATATATCCAGCTTTTATATTAGACTGAATAAAAAAGCATTTAAAAAAAGTAATATTTAAACCAACGTGAGCCGAAACTCCATAACCCGATACATGAAATTGGTCATAACGTTCTTTACCCAGTAATTTTGTATTAGTTTTTGGGTACAATACACCTACTCCAACACCTTCAGTTAAATTTATATCTATATTTTTTATAGGGAATTTTAACCAATTATCTAAATTATCAAATCTACTAACTTCAACATTAACATAGTTTAAGCCATCGGTGTGTTCAAAGGTTAAGAAATCTTCCGACAAATTGATAACATTTCCTGTTGAAGTATAAATTTCACTTCCAGCAGGTAAACTTCCACTATAATTAACTGTTTGATTGTTGCGCATTACATATTTCATATGATCTACGCCTAATGCCACAGTATAATTTTCTTTAAAGAAATATCCAATTCTAAAATTTGTTTGTGGAATGGTAATTTCATCAGGTTTAAAATAGTAAATACCAAATGGTTTTGGTTTATCATCACTTACCACATCCTTTAATGTAAAATTATAATCCTCTCCTTTAAAAGTGATGTCTGAATTTGAAAAATGACCTCTATTCCATCCCCAATACACAAACATTTTCCCTTTATTTGATTTTGAATCGTGGTAATCAATCTTTTTTATTTCTTCAGTTTCATTTTGCGAATAAAACACAACAGAAAACAGCATAAAAAATACTGCAATAACTTTTTTCATAACTTTTATTTTGAAATCTCTTTTATTTCATTAATTATTCTAACAGCCAATTCGTCTGCACTTAATTGCGATGTACTTTCTGTATAAATTCTTATTATAGGTTCTGTATTTGATTTTCTAAGATGTACCCACTCGGTTTCAAAATTAATTTTAACACCATCAATTGTAATTACATCTTCTTTAGAATATTTTGTAGCCATTTGCTCTAAAATAGCATCAACATCAATTTCCGGAGTTAATTCAATTTTATTTTTACTCATAAAATAGCTAGGATAACTATCTCTTAACTCTTTACAGCTCATTTTTAAATTTGCCAAATGCGATAAGAATAATGCAACACCTACTAAAGAATCTCTTCCATAATGAGATTCTGGGTAAATAATTCCACCATTACCTTCTCCTCCTATTATGGCATTGGTAGCTTTCATAAGCTCTACAACATTTACCTCTCCAACGGCACTTGCTTTATAGGTTCCGCCATGTTTTTCAGTAATATCTCTTAAAGCCCTTGAAGATGATAAGTTAGAAACTGTATTTCCTTTTGTTTTACCTAGTACATAATCTGCACAGGCAACTAATGTGTATTCCTCTCCAAACATAGATCCATCTTCATTCACAATTGCTAACCTATCTACATCAGGATCAACAACAATTCCAAAATCGGCATTTTCCTTTACTACAAGTTCTGAAATATCTGTTAAATGTTCTTTTAAAGGTTCTGGGTTGTGAGGAAAGTGTCCATTTGGCTCACAATAAAGTTCTACACATTCAACTCCTAATTTTTCTAATAAAGCCGGAATCGCAATTCCTCCTGTAGAATTGACAGCATCAACTACCACTTTAAATTTGGCTTTTTTAATTGCCTCAACATCAACCAAGCTTAAGTTTAAAACCTCCCTAATATGTTTATTTATATAACCTTGCTTTTTTCTATACTTACCCAAATCATCAACTTCAGAAAAATCAAACGCATCGTTTTCTGCAATTTCCAATACTTTTTCTCCATCATTTGCATTTAAAAACTCACCTTTTCCATTGAGTAATTTTAACGCGTTCCATTGTTTTGGGTTATGACTAGCGGTAATTATTATTCCTCCATCCGCTTTATCTAAAGTTACGGCAAGTTCAACAGTTGGTGTTGTTGATAAACCAACATCATTTACGTTTATACCTAATCCAACCAATGTATTACTTACCAAACTACTAACCATTTTACCCGATATACGAGCATCGCGACCAATTACAACAGTTAACTCTTTTTTACTTGTTTGTGCTTTTAGCCACATCCCATAAGCTGCAGCAAATTTAACAGTATCAATTGGGGTTAAATTTGTTGAAACTTTACCTCCTATTGTACCTCGTATTCCCGAGATTGATTTTATTAATGCCATATCTAAATTTAAGTGCAGCAAAGGTAATTTTTATTGGTATAACATAAAATAAAAAAGGTGCTGAATTTAAGATGTGATTTTTTGTTGTAAAATGGTACATTTGCAAAATGGCGAGAAGAAAAAAACAACTTATTTTTGAGAATATTGAAGTTATTGATGCTGGGGCACGTGGTAAAACCGTTGCTAAAGCACCTGATGGTCGTGTAATTTTTTTATCTAACGCAGTTCCTGGGGATGTTGTAGATATAAAAACAGGTAAAAAGCGAAAAGCATATTATGAAGGTCAGGCAATTAAATTTCATACATATTCTAAAAAAAGAACAGAGCCCGTTTGCGAACATTTCGAACATTGTGGTGGTTGTAAATGGCAGAATATGGCATATGAACATCAATTGGCTTACAAAGAAAATGAAGTAATAAACAACTTGGTAAGAATTGGTCATTTAGAATTACCAGAAGTTACTCCTATTTTAGGTTGTGAAAAAACTTATTTTTATAGAAATAAAATGGAATTTTCTTTTTCAAATAGTAGATGGCTTACTTTAGATGAAATCAATTCTGAAGAAGAAATTGACAATAGAAATGCTTGCGGGTTTCATATTTCGGGAATGTGGGACAAAATTTTAGATGTTAAAAAATGTCATTTACAAGAAGACCCTTCAAATGACATAAGAAATTTTATTAAAAATTACGGGATTGAAAATGATTTAGAATTTTATAACCCTAGAGACCAAGATGGTTTATTACGAACTATTATGCTTCGAATTTCTTCAACAGGAGAAATAATGGTTGTTATTCAGTTTTTTAAGGAAGACAAGGAAAAACGCGAAGGATTATTAAATGCTTTATCTGAAAAATTTCCTGAAATTACTTCTTTACAATATGTAATAAACAGTAAAGGAAACGATACTTTATACGATCAAAATATAATATTATTTAAAGGTAAAGATCATATTTTTGAAGAAATGGAAGGATTAAAATTTAAAATTGGTCCTAAATCATTTTATCAAACAAATTCTACGCAAGCATATGAGTTGTATAAAATAACACGTGATTTTGCTAATTTATCGGGAAATGAAGTTGTTTACGATTTTTATACTGGAACAGGAACTATTGCTCAATTTGTTTCTAAACAAGCAAAAAAAGTAATTGGTGTAGAATCGGTTCCAGAAGCAATTGCCGATGCAAAATTAAATGCACAATTTAATAACATTAAAAACGTTGAGTTTTATGCTGGTGATATGAAAGACGTTTTTAATGATCAATTTATTGCTAAACACGGGCAACCAGATGTAATTATTACAGATCCGCCAAGAGATGGTATGCATAAAAATGTTGTTGCAAAAATATTAGAAATTTCACCAAAACGAATAGTTTATGTAAGTTGTAATTCGGCAACACAAGCAAGAGATTTAGCTTTAATGAAAGACAATTATAATATTATTAAAACACAAGCCGTTGATATGTTTCCACAAACACATCACGTTGAAAATGTGGTACTTTTAGAATTAAAATAGGTATGAGAAAATTAGTTTTTTTAGTTGTTATTAGTATACTTTTTTCCATTAGCTGTGAAAAAGACGATATTTGCTTAGAAGATACAACACCCAATTTAGTATTAAAGTTTATTGATTTTCAAAATGATACAATCATAAAAACTTTAGAAATTGACAGTATAAAAGCTTTAAATAAAGCCTTAATTACATCATTTACTTCAACTTCAAAAGACTCCATAAGTTTACCATTAGATTTTAATGAAAATTTCACCAAATATGAAATTTCTTCAGGCGGAACTTCAGATACTATTAGTTTTACTTACGAAAGAAAAGATATTTTTGTATCAAGATCTTGTGGTTACAAAACAATTTTTGAAAATTTAGAAATAGAAAGCACTACAAACCATTGGATAAAAGGGTTTGCAATTACTAATACAATTATAGACAATGATACCTTATCGCATATTAATATTTTCCATTAGTCTTTTAATTAGTTTTACTGCATTTTCCCAAGAAGAAAAAGTGCAGGACACTGTTAAAACAAAAGTTAGTTACGGAATTAGAGTTGGAGTTGATTTAAGTAAACCTCTTAAATCGTATTTAGATGAAGATTCTAAAGGATTTGCAATAGTTGGAGACATTAAAGTTGCTACCAATTACTATGCTGCTGTAGAATTAGGTTTTGACGATGTAACAACTGAGGAAGACTATATGAATTTTTCAACCAAAGGTTCCTTTATTAAACTAGGTATTAATTATAATGCTTATGATAATTGGAAAGGAATGGAAAATGAAATTTTCATTGGAGCTCGTTATGCTTTTAGCTTTTTCGACCAAACATTAAACAATTACACTCCAAATGCTTACGGGGATTATTTTTTAGCTTCACCTATTGAATCTGGAACTGAATTTAAAGATTTAAATGCGCATTGGATCGAATTTGTTACCGGAATGAAAGTTGAAACATTAAACAATTTGTATTTAGGCGTACAAATAAGTATTAATAAAATGATAAGTACAAAAGAACCTAATAACTTTAAAAACTTATATGTTCCAGGTTTTAATCGTGTATTTTCCAATGATTTAGGTATAGGTTTTATTTATACATTAAGTTACAACATTCCAATAATAAATAAATTCAAATAATTTTTGTTATTTTTAATAATCAAATTATAAATTATGAAAAATATACCAAGTGTTGATTTATCAGATTTTTTATCTGAAAACCCACAAAAAAAGCAAAAATTTATTAAAGAACTTGGGCAAGCCTACGAAGAAATTGGCTTTGTAGCTTTAAAAGGTCATTTTTTATCAGATGATTTAACAAATAATTTATATGCAAAAGTTAAAGATTTTTTCAATTTACCTCAAAAAATTAAAGAATCTTATGAAATAGAAGGAATTGGAGGCCAACGTGGATATACCTCTTTTGGAAAAGAAAGTGCTAAAGGAAAAAAAGAAGGTGATTTAAAAGAATTCTGGCATTTTGGTCAGGAAGTAGCAGGAAATGAGAAACTAAAAGCTGAATACCCTAAAAATGTATTTGTAAAAGAGGTTTCAAATTTTAATAATGTAGGAATGGACGCCTACAAAAATTTAGAAAAAACAGCAATTTATGTTTTGCGTGCTCTAGCTATTTACATTGGTTTGGAAGAAACTTATTTTGATAAGTATGTAATTAACGGAAACAGTATTTTACGTCCAATCCATTACCCTCCAATTAAAGGCGAGCCAAAAGGAGCGGTTAGAGCTGCGGCACACGGTGACATAAATTTAATTACACTTTTAATGGGTGCATCGGCATCGGGCTTAGAAGTGCAAAACAAACAAGGAGAATGGATTGCTGTTACCGCTTTACCCGAACAGTTAGTAGTAAATGTTGGTGATATGCTCGAAAGGTTAACAAATAACAAATTAAGATCAACAATACATAGAGTTGTAAACCCACCAAGAGAAGAATGGGACAAACCACGATATTCAATCCCGTTTTTTACACATCCAATTAGCGAAATGTCGTTAAATTGTTTACCTGAATGCATTGATGATACGCATCCAAAAGTTTATGAAGATATAACCGCTGGTGAATTTTTAAATGAACGTTTAAAAGAACTAGGACTTATAAAATGATTTCAAAAAAAGTAATTTCAGTATTTACATTTGGAGTGTTTTTAATAATCGCAGGTGCAATTTTAAAAATTGCGAATAACCCTCAAGCTAACTTAATTATGGCAATAGGATTGGTTTTTGAACTTTTAGCCGCATTAATATTTATTTGGAATAAAATTAAAAAATAGTTTCAAATTAATTAATTTTACTAAACGTTATATAATAATAAAATGGGTAAAAAAAAGTTAAATAGTTTAGAAGATTTGGGTGGATTTGTTTTTTCCACTAACAATGATTTTGAATATGACAAGAATGAAAATGAGGAAACACTAGAACCTAATCAGCAACATTTAGAAGCGCATTTTTCTAATAAAGGAAGAGGCGGTAAAACAGTAACAGTAATTACGGGTTTTCAAGGATCTGAAGTTGATTTAAAAACTCTAGGTAAAATGTTAAAACAAAAATGTGGAGTTGGTGGTAGTGTAAAAGATGGGGAAATTATTATACAAGGAAAATTTAGAGACAAAATAATGGAAATCCTAAAAAAGGATGGCTATAATATAAAACGCGTAGGCGGTTAGTTATGAGAAAAATTGCAGCTTCAGAGCTTATTTTAAACCCTGATGGTAGTGTATACCACTTAAATTTAAAACCTGAAAACATTGCCCAAGATATTATTTTTGTGGGTGATCAAAATAGAGTTCCAAAAATATCCAAACATTTCGATTCTGTTGAATTTGAAACGCAGAAAAGAGAATTTAGAACTATAACCGGATTATTTAAAGGCAAAAGAATCTCGGTAATTTCTACAGGAATTGGACCCGACAATATTGATATAGTAATGAATGAATTAGATGCCTTGTTTAATATTGATTTAGAAACAAGACAACTAAAAAAAGAGCATACTTCATTAAATATAGTTCGAATTGGTACTTCTGGTTCATTACAAAATGATATTGATGTTGATAGTTTTGTGTTAGCAAAATATGGTTTAGGTTTTGATGGAATGTTACATTCTTATGATTGTGAACATATTTTAGAAGCTGATTTTGAAGATGCTTTTATAAAACACACAAATTGGAGCCCAAGAAAAGCCCGCCCATACATTGTAAAAAATAGTGAAACCTTAGAAAAAAAACTAGTTAGTGATGAAGTTTTTGTAGGTGTAACAGCAACTGCAGTTGGTTTTTATGGACCTCAAGGAAGGGTTTTAAGATTACCGCTCCAAGATCCAAAATTAAATAGTAAAATAGACAATTTTGAGTATAATGGAGTAAAAATTACAAATCTAGAAATGGAAACTTCAGCTATATATGGTTTGTCAAAATTATTAGGTCATAACGCTTGTTCTATGAATGCTATTATTGCAAATAGAGCCAATGGAACTTTTAGTAAAAACCCATACAAACCTATAGAAGAACTAATTATATACACGTTAAACAAATTATCTTCATAATTTTTTAGTATATTTAAACCCTAACAAAACCCCATTAGAGATGAAAAAATTAACAATTTATATCGCTGCAATTACATTTACTGTGCTATTAAGTACATCATGTAAATCTACCAAAGGCTGCGGATTAACTAGCGATGCTTCTAAAATAGACAATATTACTAATTCTACAATTATTGTTGCCGAAACTAAATAAAATTAATTATTTCTAAATAATTAAAAATCTGTTTTTTAACAGTTATCAATTACCACATAAAACGGTTATTATTCTTTTTTTCAAATGAAAGCATGTATATTTGCGTTCAATAAAATTTAAGAAAATGAATAACGGATTATACGCAAAATTTAACACTTCAAAAGGTGCTATTTTAGTAAACTTAGAATTTGAAAAAACTCCTGGAACAGTTGGTAACTTTGTTGCTTTAGCAGAAGGAAATTTAGAAAACGGATCTAAACCACAAGGAACTCCTTATTATGATGGTTTAAAATTTCATAGAGTAATTGCCGATTTTATGATTCAAGGTGGATGTCCACTTGGAACAGGAACTGGATCTCCTGGTTACAGTTTTGACGATGAATTTCATCCTGAATTAAAACATAGTGGTCCTGGAATTTTATCTATGGCAAATTCTGGTCCTGCATCAAATGGAAGTCAATTTTTTATTACTCACGTTGCAACACCTTGGTTAGATAACAAACATACAGTATTTGGAAATGTTGTTGAAGGACAAGATGTTGTTGATGCAATTGCTCAAAATGATGTTTTAGAATCTTTAGAAATAATAAGAATTGGTGAGGCTGCGGAAAAATTTAACGCTGTTGAAGCGTTTAGAGTTTTTGAAGGATCTAGAGCAAAAAGAGAAGAGGAAGCAAAAAAAGCAGTTAAAGAAGCAATGGATAAAATTGCTGCAGGTTACGATGAAACTCCAAGCGGTTTACGTTATAAAATATTACAAAATGGTGATGGAAAACCAGCTACTAAAGGTAGTATGGTTTCGGTTCATTATAAAGGACAATTAATAGACGGACAAGTTTTTGATTCATCATACCAACGTAAACAACCAATAGATTTTACAATTGGTGTTGGACAAGTAATTCCTGGTTGGGATGAAGGAATTCAATTATTAAAAGTTGGAGATAAAGCAAGATTAGTGATACCTTCAAACCTGGCTTACGGTAGTCAAGGTGCAGGTGGTGTTATTCCTCCAGATGCTACACTTATTTTTGATGTAGAATTAGTTGGAGTGAAATAATATTATTATTACATAAAACAAGTAAAAAAGCATTGATATATATCAATGCTTTTTTTTGATAAACAATAAAATACTTAAAAAAGTATCTAAAGAAGTTTAATGGATAATTTTAATAAATAATCCGAATTAAGAATTTTGTAATTTACTTGTATATAATCTCCAAATATCAGAAAATAGATAAATAATAAATCCCAAAATAGAAGAAATAAGTACAATTTTACCTATAGTACAAAATGTACATTGATAAAAACTATTTGACAACCCAAACAAACAACTTGTACAACCAACAACAATCATTAAAATGTAATCAACAAATGCTATTACTGGAAGTATAATTAACGATTTTAAAGCTATATCTCTCATAATCAACAAAATAAAGTTAAACAAACCTTTACTAAAATTAAACCTTATCCATCTTATTTCTTTAAGTATAAATCAACTTTAATCTTTGTATAAAATTAGTTACTAAGCTCTGTGAAAAAAAAGATTCCTAATGGGTATTTTTTATACTTAATGATGTAATTTTACATTATTGTAGATGTAATTTTATAATAAATTTAATGCTATGCCCGATTTTTTGAAAAAAGAGAATGATTTTAAATATACATTTTTAGACGCAAAAGGCTGTCTAAATAAATTAACTAATGATGAGAAAAACGAATTAGTTAAAAATAAAGTCGATGTTGAATTTGAACCTGGAGAAACAATTATTAAACGTGGTTTAGAAGTAAACAATATTTTATATTTAAATGAAGGGCTGGTTAAATTAGAAATAATAAATGATGGTGAGCCTTACACTGTTGGTTTAGTAGAATCACATTCATTTATAGGGATTATATGTTGCTTCGCTTTTGAAAATTTTGATTTTACTGCAACTGCCTTAGAAAAAACTAAAGTTAGTTTTATTAATAAAAACATATTTGAAGGTTTTATTAAAAACAATGGTGATTTTGCCCTAAATTTAATTAAACATATGTCAGGAGTTTCAAATGGAATTTTTCATAGAATTACAACTCTTTCACAAAAAAATATTGATGGTGCACTTTCAATTATTTTACTCGATTTTGCCAAAATCTATAAATCAAATTCTTTTGTAATCCCAATGGTTAGAAAAGAACTTGCTAATATGTTAGGCTATTCTAAAGAAAGTGTAATAAATACCCTTTCAAAGTTCAACAAAGAAAAAATAATTAAAGTTTCCGATCGAAATATTGAAATATTAGACCCTAAAAAGCTTCAACAAATTAGTAAATTAGGTTAATTAACTGTTACATATACCATTTAAAAACGTCTAAAAGATATCTTTTAGACGTTTTATTTATATTTACATTTTTAATAATAATCCTATGAAATTTAAACTAATATTACTAGTAATTGTTATTCTACACTTAACTTCGTGTACTAATTTAACAAATAGTCCTGAGTTTATAAAAACCACAACTGGAAAATATTTATACAATTCTGATGAAATTATTGAAGTTTATTTTGAGGATTCTGAAATGTTTTTAAAATGGCGTGGAGCCACTAAAATTTCTCCATTGAAACTTGATAAAAACACATTCTTTGTTAAGGAAATAAATGAAAAAATTAGCTTTGCTAAAAACTCAGAAACATCAATTCAATATTTAGAATTTGTACCAAAAAGTGATATTGACACCGTTAAACATAGATTTAGAAAGCTAAGTAAATTTGAGAAAATACCTAGTGAATATTTAAATGAAAACAATTTTGAAAAAGCATTAGAAGGTTATTTGGCAATACAAAAAAAGGATTCTTTAGATAAATCTTTAAATGAAAAAAACTTTAATTCACTTGGCTATAAAGCGCTAAGGAATAAAAAAATTGAAATGGCAAAAAATATTTTCAAAATAAATATAGAATTATACCCAAACAGTTCCAATGTTTATGATAGTTATGGAGATGCCTTAAAAGTTAGTGGTGACACCTTACAAGCAATTGAATTTTATAAAAAATCCTTGTCGTTAGATTCTGGAAATAAAAGTGCTAAAAAGTTTATTAAAAAATACGACAAAACTATAAAATGATTGAAAAACTAAAATATCCTATTGGGCAACCCAAAATTCCTAAACACATTTCAAGCAAACAAATAAAGGAGTGGATTGCTGTATTAGAGGAGTTTCCATCCAAATTAGAATTGTTGGTAAAAAGCTTATCAAATAATCAATTAGATACTTGTTATAGAAAAAACGGTTGGACTATCCGTCAAGTAATTCATCATTGTGTAGATAGCCATATAAATAGTTATATTCGATTTAAATGGACACTAACTGAAGATAAACCTATTATTAAAGCTTATTTTGAAGAAAAATGGGGAGAAATATTCGATAGTAAATCAGGACCAATTGAACCATCACTAATTTTATTAGCGAGTTTACACGCAAAATGGGTTTATTTACTAAAAGGATTATCTGAAGAAGAATTAAAAAGAGAATTCATTCATCCAGAGGGGAATAATGCTGTTAATTTAAAAACAAATATTGGAATTTATGCTTGGCACTGTAATCACCATTTTGCTCACATTTACAATTTAATGCAAGCAAAACAGTGGATTAAAAACTAAGAATGTCGTCTTCCGTGATATCTTCTTCTGCCCGAGTCTCCTCCTCTTTTACTACTTTTTCCAGTTGGAGGTTTAATACTATAAGAAAAGCTTAGCATAGCGTAAGTTCCTAAATTAGTTTGAAACGTTTCTTCAAAATAGTTATCAGAACTTGTTCTTTCTATTCCTAAATTTTTATCTAAAATATCAAATACTTGAAGTTTTAAGTTTCCTCTTTTTCCTTTTAAAAATGCATATTCTACTCCCATATTCCAAATAGGAATTGTTTGTGAATCAAAATTATTATCGGTATATAATGAATAATCAAATTGAGTATCAAATGTTATACTGTTTGTTAAATCCCAATCTAATTTTGTATAATAATTTTGCTTAACATAATCTCTATCTTGATCTTGTAACGAATATGATGTTTTATTAAAATTATAATTTGCACCAACCGTTAAATCAACCTTATTTTTATTTTCGTTACTAAGGCTAATTCCCATATCCCAACTTTTGCTATCGGTATCATTATACGAATTGTTAATTACAGTTGTATATTCCGAAAAATTTGCTCCTCCACGCAAAGAGTACCTTAGTCCTATTTTATTAATTCTTTTACTTAAGCTTAATCGTCCTCGAAGAGTTGATTTTTCTCCAAAATTTTCAAAGGATGATTCTCTTTTAAAATTATCAAAAATTGTTCGGGTCGAAACAATTGCATTTGTAGTTTTTGTGTATCCAATAAATGAAAATAAACTGGTTGCTTTTTGAAAATCGTGAGAAATAAACATAACAGTGAAATCATCTTCTTTCTCCGGAGTTATATTTGTATTTCCAACCGATATAAATAATGGATTAAAATCGTTAATTACTGGAGTAACCTGATTTAAATTTGGTAAAACAACATCTTTCTCATATCTAATTCTAATTCGTTTACCTTTCTTATATTCGTAATTAAACATTGCTTTTGGTAAAAAATTAGAATATTTATTATCTATTACAACGCTATTGTCTAAATCTAAATTTTGCTTTAGATTTTCTATAGCTCCAGAAACATATAACTGAATTTTATCCTTACTAAACACATATCCTAATTGATTTCGAAATATATTTTTATCATAATCTATTTGAAATTTAAAGGGATCTTGTTCAATTTCATTTATTGATTTGTTTTGCTCAACATCTTCGTCATTATTATTATTATTTACACTTGTAGAAAAACTAATAAAATGATGTTGAATAATTGGCTCCATAAATCTTACAGAAACATTATAATTTAGCGCTTTATTATTCTCATTTCTTGTTGTAATTTCTTCAGTTTCAGAAAAATTTTCACTATCTGTTATATTAAATTTATTTGACGAATCCTGAAAATTCATATCACTGTTATCATTAAACGAAATACCACTTCTAACTCGTAAATTTCTTCCTTTGTCATTTAACTTCTTAGACAAATTAAAATTTAAGCTCCCATTATTTCTATCATCATCACTTCTTGTTATTCTTTCACTAGTTGTTTCTTCATTATTATATTCATCAAAATATACGGTAGAATTATTAGTGTCCGATTCTCTTACATCATTTTTAAATTTCCCCCTAAATTCCATATACTCACCTTCTTTGGTTCTATCTCTTAGGCTAAAATTAATATTATGATTATTGGATATGTTTTCATTGGTATTATCTCTTTTGGAAGTGAAAAATAAATCTTCGGTAAATTCGGTTCTGTTTGAAGACTCGTCCTCTTCCCTATTTGAATAACCGTAATAGTAATCTATATTAAAATTTAAATCTTTTTTAAACTCATAGTTATAATTTGCTCCTGCTGTTCCAGTGGTTAAAAAACCGCTATTACTTCCTCCAATACTTCCATCTCTTCTAAAAACAGTTGCTCCGGTATTATTTATATTGTTTAACTTTCCAAATAATGCTAGCTGAGAGTTTTTTGTAAACCTATTTAAATCAAAATTAGTTTGATACCTATCGTTAGTACCAATACCTGCTCCCGCTTTACCAAAATAACCCGATTTTTTCCCTTCTTTTAAAACAAGGTTAATAATTTTCGTTTTCTCGCCATCTTTTACTCCTGTAGTTCTTGTTTCATCACTTTCTTCATCTATAATTTGTACACTTTTAATAGCATCGGCATTTAGGTTTTTTAAAGCAATAGACATATCATTACTAAAAAATTCTTTACCATCAACTAAAATTTTCTGCACATCTTCACCCTGAGCATTTACGGTACCATCCGTATCAATTTGCACTCCTGGTAGTTTTTTAATTAAATCTTCAACATTATCATCTTGCTTTACTTTAAATGCTTTAGCATTAAAAGCAACAGTATCTTGTTTTATTTTAATTGGAACAATTGCATTTATTGTAACCTCATTTAATTGATTAACTTCTCTTTTTAAAGAAACAATACCTAAATCCAATTCCGTATTATTAATAGATACAATTCTTTGATCTGCTTGATATGTCATAAGATAAATTTGAACTAAGTATTTCCCCTCTTTAAATCCCGACATTTCAAATTTTCCATCGCTATTTGTTGAGGTATATTTTACCAACAAAGAATCTTGAGGTTGCAATAATGCAACTGAAACAAATTCTAGAGGTAACTTATCTTCATCTAAAACAATGCCTTTTATACTTTGTGAATAGGAAGCTTGCATAATAAACACAAGCATTATTAATTGTATTAAAAATCTTTTTTTATTAAAAATGTTTAACATATATTGGTTTGTTTTTAGCTTTGTTAGGTAGTATTACTTTTATTAATTTATCAACACAAAAATGCTATAAATAATACTAAAAGAACTTAAAAAAACGTTAACAATTGTTAACGAGTGTTAACAACAAAATTATGAGAACTAAAGACCAATGGTTTACAGAATATTCTGAAAGTCATCTAAACGAAACAAACCAATTGATTCATTATATATGTGTACCAGCAATATTTTTTAGTATTGTAGGTTTGTTAATGAGTATTCCTTCAAATGGAATTTCTAATTTATTAAATATAAACAATCCTTTTATTGAAAATTGGGCAGCTTTAGTATTACTTATTACAATGTTTTTTTATATACAGCTATCGTTTTCTGTTTTTGTAAGAATGTTAACTTTCTCAATAATATGTTTGGTAGGAAACTATTTCTTATCCAATGTATTACCGTTATTTTACACCTCATTATTCATATTTGTAATTGCCTGGATTGGTCAATTTTATGGACATAAATTAGAAGGAAAAAAACCTTCCTTTTTTAAGGATTTACAATTTTTATTAATTGGCCCTGCTTGGGTGTTTGAAAAACTTTTAAAAAAATAGTTAATTATACTATGAAAAAAACAACCTTATTCGTCTTTTTATTTTTATCATTTCAACTATTTTCTCAGGAATTTAAATACGAAATAATTAATACGTCTATAAATTCGAAATACGCCGAATTGGGCGTTACATATTTAAATGCAAACGAAGTTTTATTTGCATCATCAAAAAAAACAAGTAATGATAAAAACTTTAAAAAAGACCGAAGAGTAAACAATAGACAAATGTTTGTTGATTTATATAGAGCAGTAATTAATGACGAAGGTGATTTAATACAAACAAATAGATTTACCAACGATATAAATAATATGTTTTATGTTTCGGATATCACTTTTACTTCGGATTTAAAAACAACCTATTTTACTTGGAATAATTTTTACAATACTACAGGTAGAAAAGACTCTGCAGAGTGGAAAAAATTGCATATTGTAAAAGCAAACGTTAACAATAATTTAGAAGTATCAAATTTTGTTAAACTACCTTTTTATAGCAAAGAATACTCAATAATGCAACCAGAGTTAAGTAAAGATGGTAAAAAACTATACTTTATTTCAGATATGCCTAATGGATATGGAAATACCGACATTTACGTAGTTGATATAAACGATGATGGAACTTATGGAAAACCTAAAAATTTAGGTCCAAATGTAAATACATCTCAATCCGAATCGTACCCTTTTATTGATAAGGATAATACCCTATACTTTTCGTCTTATGGACATAATGCTAAAGGAGGTTTAGATATTTTTAAAAGTGATTTTAAAAATGGTGAATTTCAAAAAGCCACCGCTTTGCCAGAACCAATAAACTCAAAAAATGATGATTTTGCCTTTGTTGTTAACAGCTCAAACAACACTGGTTTTTTTACCTCTAATAGAAAAAAAGGAAAAGGAGATGTAGATATTTATGGATTTAAATTATCCGAAAAGGAAATACAATGCAACCAATTAATTAGCGGAATTGTTTTAAATAAAAAAACAAAAAAAATTCTTAAAGGCGCTACACTCTCATTGTTTAATAATGAAAATGAGCTTATTGAAGCTGTAATTTCTGATAAAAATGCAAACTATACTTTTAATTTAAATTGCAACGAAAACTATAAAATAACTGTTGAAAAAGAAAACTATATAACTACAGAAATTGAATTTGAGACCAACGACACTCTAGATTTTGAAATTAAGAATAAAATTGAACTGGAAGAAATTGAGTGTTCTCAAACTATAGCTGGACTTGTTTATAATAAACAAACCAAAGAACCATTAACTGATGTAACTATTAATTTGTTTAAAGATAATGAAATTATAGACTCGGTAACTACTAATGAAAATAGTTCATTTCGTTTAGATGCTAATTGTAACAGTAATTATGTGATAATTACTAAAAGAGAAGGCTTTTTACCTACCGAAATAAAATTAAAAACAACAAGTGAATTCGATTTTGAAAATATTGAAAATATTGAATTAACACCTACTGAATGTCAACAATTATTATCAGGAACAATTGTAAATAAACTAAACGGAGAACCTGTTATAAGTACCTCAATATTATTATTAGAAAACAATAAAACTATTGCATCTGAAAAATTAAATAGTAATTTCAATTTTAAATTCGAACTTAATTGCGATAAAAATTACACTGTAAAAATTGAAAAAGATGGTTTCGAAACTGCCCAAATTGATTTTAACACTTCTACCGAACGTGATTTAGAATTTTCAAAAACTTTTGAATTAACTCCTATTGAATGTAATCAATCAATTACTGGAATTATTTCAAATAAAAACAACGGAGATGCTTTAACTAATGTAAAAGTTACTTTATTTAAAAACAATGAAATTATTGATTCTCAAATCACCGAAAATGATGCAAACTATAATTTTGATGTTAAATGCGATGAGAATTACAAAATTGTTGCAGAGAAAGATGGTTTTGAACCTTTTGAATTGACGCTTCAAACGAATGAAAAAAACGATGCAATTATTACTAAAAACATATCGTTAACGCAACTTGTTTGCAATCAATTAGTTATTGTTTCAGCTAATAATAAATTGACCAAAGAACAATTATATAACGTAAAAGTAAGTCTTGTTTTAAACGGTAAAACCATTCAAACTCAAAATATTGGTAGCGACAAACAAATCAGTTTCCAATTAACTTGCGATAAAAATTATACTATTATCGCAGAAAAAACTGGTTTTGAATCTGTTGAAACAAAACTAAACACTTCTAACGAACGCGATTTAGAATTTTCAAAAACTTTTGAATTAACACCTATTGAATGTAACCAATCAATTACCGGGATTATTTCAAATAAAAACAATGAAGACACTTTAACCAATGTGAAAATTTCCTTGTATAAAAACAATGAAATTATTGATTCTCAAATCACCGAAAATGATGCCAACTATAATTTTGATGTTAAATGCGATGAAAATTATAAACTTATTGCAGAAAAAGATGGTTTTGAACCTTTTGAATTAACGCTTCAAACAAATGGTAAAAACGAGGCAATCACTACCAAAAACATATCGTTAACGCCACTTGTATGCAATCAGCTTATTTCTGGAGTTGTTATTGACGAGCATACGAAGGAGCAATTAAACAATTTACAGATTTCCTTGTTTCAAAATAATGTAAAACTTAAAACAATTACATTAAGAAACTTGAAGTTTGAATTTCAGCTAGATTGCGATACTTCTTATAAATTAGTAGTTGAAAAAACCAACTACAAAAATTCGGAAATTGAAATAAATACAACTGACGTACGTAATTCTAACATTGAAAAAACAATAAATTTAGAACCACTTGAATGCAAATACATAGTGAGAGGAAGTATTTTAGATAAAATAACTAAGTTACCTGTTCCCAATGTAAAAGTAAACATATTAAAAGGTGAGCTTAATTTTAAAGAACTTGATCTAAGCAATAATGCTAGTTTTTTAATTGAATTAGATTGTAAAGAAGCTTATTCGTTTATTTTTTCGGCTCCAAATTATCAAAATAATCTTTGGGAAATCCCTACAACATCTGGTTACAACAATTCAATAAACCAAACATTCTATTTATCTGAAGAAGAAGTTTTTGAAACAGTACAAAGCAAAAAATCGATAAAAACTAAACCAATTTATTTTGATTTAGATAAATCTAGTGTATCCCAAAATGCCATTCCAGAATTGGAAAAAGTAGTTGCTACTTTAAAGAAATATCCAAATTTAAAAATTGAAGTAAAATCGCATACAGATAGCAGAGCTTCTGATAATTACAACCTAGAACTATCGGAAAACAGAGCAAAATCTGTTGCAAATTATATTATCTCTAAAGGAATAGATGCTAGCAAAGTAATAGGTAAAGGTTATGGAGAAACACAGCTCTTAAATAAATGTTCTAACGGGATTAAATGTACTGAGGCAGAACATAGAGCAAATAGAAGAACCGAGTTTATTGTAATTGAAGAATAATGAAGGAAACGATAACTTTTGAAGATTTTCAAAAAGTAGATATTCGAATAGGAACTATTATAGAAGTTAATGATTTTCCAAAAGCTAGAATTCCTGCCTATAAACTTAAAATAGACTTTGGAGCACTTGGCATTAAAAATTCAAGTGCTCAAATAACTGCTCTTTATTCAAAAGAGGAATTAATTGGTATACAAGTTACAGCTGTTGTAAATTTCAAAAAGAAACAAATTGCTAATTTTTTTAGTGAATGTTTAGTGTTAGGTATTTACAATTCTAAAAATGAAGTAGTTTTATTAAAATCTTCAAAACATAACATTAAAAACGGAGAACAGGTGTTGTAACTTAAACTAGAATACAAAAAGTAACTAACTTAATTCTTCCTTTATTTAAATAAAAAAGCACAAATTTAATAATTTGTGCTTTTTTTTCTATTTTTTAGAACCTTGGTTATGGTTCGAAATTAATCAATTAATTTTTTCCAAATAGAAATTGTCCCATCTCTATTTTTAACAGAAAAATATTTTGGTCTTTTTTTATATATAATCAAAGTATCTATTTTATTTAGAATTGGCAACCCATAACCCTCTTTTTGTAGAAAAATAGAAATATCGTAAATATAATTTTTATCTATTTCAAATTCATATTGTCTATAGCCAATGTGTGATACTGTTAACCGTAAAGTAGTTCTATCTCTTTTTAAATCTACAGAAGCAATTCCCTTTTCATTTGCTGAAACCCCACCATAACCATATTTCGATAAACTATCTTTATAAACTATGCTTACAGAAGGTAGTGGAATGCTGTCAAAATTAAAAATATTAATCTTTAAATTAATAGAATCTTTACTATTTGTCCAGATTTTCGAAAGATGATAACCTATTTTAATAGGTTCTGTTTTATTATAATTTAAGATTAATTTGTTTCCTTTAAATTTATATTTACCCTGTCCATATTCAAACATTCCTGTATCACCACCATATTTATATTTGAAATTTTTTTCTTTTTGAAATGTTAAACAATTAAAGAAATCTTTCATTGTATAATCAATACAGAAAGTTCCAATTAGATTAGTTTGAGCATTTGAATTGCAACAAAGCATTCCTACCAAAATAATTATAAATGGTTTAATTACAATTTGTACCTTTTGAATTATAGTTACCACCTTGTTCATTTATTAATATATTTTTTATTTTATCTCTATCTGATTGTTTTGGAATTAAAGCTTTTTTTTGAATGTTAATATTAGAATACTTAAAGCAACAAAATTATTAGTTTATTTTTTTAACAGAAAAGCACAAATTATTAAATTTGTGCTTTTGGTTCATGTTATCCTATTCCTAAACTTATTCTTTTAAATATTACCCACTTTTCATTAACTTTTTTATAGATTGATAATACTTCATTCCCCGAATTTCTGTGAAAATCGCCTAAATAGTGCCTTATAAGTGAATATTTTTTGTCTTTTGTGAAAACCGGATAAGATAAAACTATTAGACTTTTGTTATTATAGAAATCAACTCTGTGAGTCTTTACCTCTAAATTAATGATTGTTAAATTTTCAAAAGATAATTTAGAAGAATCAATAAATTTCACTCTCTTAACCTGTTTTTTGTATTGATTAATTTGAACTTCATTAAAAATATTTTCAAATTCTTCTTTTGATAAGGAATAAAAAGTAGTTAAAAAATGATATTCATAATTATCATTTGTAAATTCTAAATCTTCAAAATCCCATAACAAATAATCGGTAAATCGTTTTTCTAAAAAAACCTTTCCTTCCTCAATAGATGTTGTTAAAAAACTCAATTCGTTATTGATAATATTATAAGCATCTTCATTTTTATGATTAACTCTTGTCTTTGTAGCGCAAGAAACAAATAACAATATTGAAATTAGAATAATGAAACTTCTCGTATTTAATCGCATTTTTAATAAACGTGGTTGTGGTATATTTTTTATTCAAATATAATTGGTCGAACTTTTCTTAAAATAAAATTTTTGCATTTTTTTGGCTCAATAAAAATAAATTCTGTATTTGTTTCATCAAAGTTTTTATTTAAATTTAAAAATTCTCTACTTGTTTTAAGTATTTTTAACTCATCAATATAATGCTTATTTACAATTGTGTCGTTTTTTCTGTTAAAACTGAAAAAAAGTTCCTCAAAAGCATCATATTCAATATTATCACCTGTCAAATTTGAAGGTTTTCTCACCTTTTTTATAATTTTTTTTTCATTTATTATTTTGTAACCGCTTATTTTCCCATCAGATGAATCAATAAGTTTAGTTACAAGAGAATCCTTTTCATTAATCATGAAATACTGCGTATCAACTTTTTGAGAAAAAGTATTAGAATAAATTAATGCTACAATTAAGAATATATAAACTTTCATTATTGACAATTTTTATTTCCATTTTTTTTATGCTCTTTGATAATGTTCAAAATTTCATCTTTATTTTGAACAGCTGCCCAAGCTTCTGTAATGAATGTTGAATTTCCTGTAGGATCATTTTCATCTATCAGTTCTGTAGCTAATCCTTCCCAAGCTAATGCATTATAGAATTCATCCGAATGTTGACCATTATCAAACTGTTTTAATCCAATTGCAATAGTATTTCTATAGTGCTCTGCCATTTGTTCATGATCCCAATTTTTTTTAAATCTTCTAAAATAGTCGTAAACCCCAGGGAAACTAGTTTCATTACTCTCATCTCTTGAAGCAAATTCTCTTAATCTAGCGTGTACACCTTCATGAATAATTGTTCTAGCAATAGTTAAAGTTGTATTTACATTCTCAGCTCTATTTTCATTAATTTTGATAGTAAAAGTATTACCTATCTTAACCGTTGCAGCATTTGTAAGGCTTCCAAGTGAATTTGACATTTTAAATATTAAATCAAAATCAGATGGGTTGTCTCCATCTTCAAAATTTTCTAATATCCAGTTAATATTATTGTTATTATCGACCATTTTCCCATAAACACAATCAGCTTTTCCAGTTAGGTAATTGGTTATTTTGTCAGGTGCATCCACACACTCTCCATTAACCATAACTCCACCATTTAGACATCTATTTGGTAAAGGAAGGTTCACTCCAACTTCTCCTTCTTCGTCAGGGCAAGGATCAGTATCTACAGTTACTTTTGATGATTTACTAGGTTTATCTTGATGAAGATTTTGCTCCATTGGAGGACATTCAAATACTATTTTTTCTGAACTAGTAGCTCCATTGTTATATATTTTATTTATTATAACATAACAACTACCAGAAGAATTGCCATAAGAAAATTCAGTATATCGGGTAACACTTACAAATGTTACACCTGTATAGTTAAGTTGAATAGGCGTACTTACCGTCATTGGAGGTAGCGTAGGAGCCAAAGAAGCAATATTTACTTGTGGATTTGCTATTATATCGGTGTGTGATGTTGGATCTCCTGTATTTGTATCATAGCTGTTTAGAAAAATTTCAAAATTCTCACCTTGTTGAAGCTCATAATCATAATTATAATCTAAAGGATTCATTTGTAAAAAATTGGTAGGAGATAAATTATGAATACTTCCATTTAACCCTGTAGACAATGTGTTGTCGATAGTTGTTTCAACAGGAGGACAAGGGTCTATATCTCCTGATTTATTTGATAATCCATCTAGGTCATCAAAAAAACGTTTAAAAGGAATTATGTGCTTTTTACCCTTAAAATAACGAAAATCTCTATTATTTTCTAAAAAAGTAGCTACCGCATCTTCATCAATCACATATTTAGTAATATAAGGATCTTTTACTTTTCCATTTTTAGATTCACTTACAACAACATTATAAAACTCATTTATGGGAGCGTTGTCTACCGTTACTTGAAATGAGTAATTTGTAATACCTTCATAATTTCTAATTTTTAAAATAGAGTTTAGGTTAATAAATCCTTTTTTATAATCTACACTCTTGCTTTGAAATCCATTTTTTGAAGAAGCAACACCAGTAATTGATATTATTGCATTTATAGCTTTAGGAGCATCTTCAAATGAAACGAATTTAACTTCAGTATCAGTTTGGTTTATTATTTGTTCAATAATTTCATCGGAAATGACTAATTCTTTATCGCAATTTGTTGTAAACATTAAAATTGAGAATAATAAAACTCCAATTCTAAATAGTTTTTCGTTTGTTTTTCGGTTGTTTTTCGGTTGTTTTTCGGTGGTTTTTTAATCTTTTCATAGTGATAAAATTATTTTTAAATATTTATGTTTTTTAAACATTAAATTTAAACAACTTGGTTGACTTTTTGGTATGGTGAAACCATAAATTTGGTGTGCATTTACCTCCTTTCTTAGATTAAACCTCAACAACTATTCCAATTGTAAATTTCAATAAAACATATTAAAAAAGGAATACAGGTTACATAATTAGGGTCATAAATACACACTTTTCTAATCGCGAATTTCTATATTTGATTTTCAAAAGAAATTATTGTGATTCAACAAAATTTAAACATACTTTCTAATAAGCTAAACGGTGAGTTCGTTTTCGATAATTTGCATAAAAGTATTTATGCTACAGATGCTTCTGTATACAGAAAAATTCCGTTAGCAGTAGCTTTTCCTAAAAATAACGAAGACTTAAAAAGGCTAATTCAATTTGCTTCTGAAAACAAAATCACGCTTATTCCAAGAGCTGCAGGAACATCATTAGCTGGGCAATGTGTGGGAGAAGGTATTGTAGTTGATGTTTCAAAACACTTCACAAATATTTTATCTTTTGATGAAAAAAATAAAACAATCACTGTTCAGCCAGGAATAATTAGAGATGAATTAAATCTTTTTCTAAAACCTTATGGCTTATTTTTTAGCCCAAACACTTCAACCAGTAATAGATGTATGATTGGTGGAATGGTTGGTAATAATTCATCAGGTACAACTTCAATTCAATATGGAGTTACACGAGATAAAATTATTGAACTTAAAACCATTTTAAGTGATGGTTCTGAAGCTATATTTAATGAAATTTCAAAAGATGAATTCAATTCTAAAAAGATTGGAAATTCATTGGAAAGCAACATTTATAAATCTCTTTATAATGAACTTTCTTCGGAAGAAATTCAACAAGAAATAAAAAACCAATTTCCAAAACCAGAAATTCACAGAAGAAATACAGGTTACGCTATTGACGAATTAATTGAAACCAATGTTTTTAGCAATTCTGAAGATAATATTAATCTTGGTAAACTATTATGTGGAAGCGAAGGAACACTTGCATTTACTACTGAAATCACGCTAAAACTTGATGACTTACCTCCTACTGAAAGTATGTTGGTTGCAGCACATTTTACTAGTATTGAAGAAAGTATGAGAGCTGTGGTTGTTACAATGCAACACAACCTTTATATGTGCGAGTTAATGGATAAAACCATTTTAGATTGCACAAAAAATAACCGAGAACAACTGAAAAATAGAGATTTTGTTGAAGGTGATCCCGCAGCAATTCTAATGTTAGAATTAAAGGCTAACACAAAAAACGAAGTTGAAGAACTTGCTCAAAAACTAATTGAAGATTTAAAAAACAACAATTTCGGCTATGCTTTTCCTATTTTAAAAGGAAATGAAATTCAAAAAGCTGTAAATCTTCGTAAAGCAGGTTTAGGTTTATTAGGTAATATTATTGGCGACAAAAAAGCTGTTGCTTGTATTGAAGATACAGCAGTTGAAGTAACAGATTTACCAAATTACATTTCAGAATTTACTGAAATGATGAAAAAATACGGTCAAAATGCGGTGTATTATGCACACGCTGGAGCTGGAGAAATTCACCTACGCCCTATTTTGAATCTAAAAAAGAATGAAGACGTTGAACTTTTTAGAACCATAACTACTGAAGTTGCAAAATTGGTTAAAAAGTATAAAGGTAGTTTTAGTGGCGAACACGGTGATGGAATTGTACGCGCTGAATTTATTCCATTAATGATTGGAGAAAAAAATTATGAGATCCTAAAACATATAAAAACAGCTTTTGATCCAAACAATATTTTTAACCAAGGAAAAATAGTTGATGCTTTTCCAATGGATAAAAGTTTACGTTATAAAGTTGATAGAATTGAACCTGAAATTGAAACCATTCAAGATTTTTCTGAAAGTGAAGGGATTTTACGTGTAGCCGAAAAATGTAATGGTTCTGGAGATTGCAGAAAACCTGTTTCTGCTGGAGGAACTATGTGTCCTAGCTACAGAGCAACAAAAGATGAAAAAGATACCACACGTGCAAGAGCAAATGCTTTACGCGAGTTTTTAACCAATTCGGACAAAATAAATAAGTTTGATTACGAAGAGTTGAAAGATGTTTTCGACTTGTGCTTAAGTTGCAAAGCTTGTGCCAGCGAATGTCCAAGTAATGTAGATATTGCAGCTTTAAAAGCTGAATTTCTACATCAATATTACAAAACTAATAAGCCAACTTTAAGAACTAAATTGTTCGCAGATAACGTAAAGTATAACAAACTAGGAAGCATTGTTCCGTTTATAACTAACATTGCATTAAATAATGTAATTACAAAAAAAGTATTAGGAATTGCAACACAACGTAGTATTCCTAAATTGTACAAAACCACTCTTAAAAAATGGTATAAAAGCAACGTGAATCAATTGCATTCCAAAGAGTTTAAAAACGGTGAAGTTTATTTATTTTGTGATGAATTCACCAATTATTACGATGTAACTATTGGAATTGATGCTATTGAATTACTTACAAAATTAGGTTACAAGGTAATTATTGTAAATCACGAAGAAAGTGGTAGAAGTGCTATTTCAAAAGGATTTTTAGATAAAGCCAAAGCAGTAATTGATAAAAATATTGAGATTTTTAAAAATCTTATTTCTGAAGAAAAACCTTTAATTGGTATTGAACCTTCAGCAATTTTAGGCTTTAGAGATGAATATATTCGTTTAGCTGATGATAAAAATTCAGCAAAAAATATTTCTAAAAACACTTTTACTTTTGAAGAGTTTATAAAAGCTGAATTTGAAAATGGAAAAATTAATACTTCTGATTTTACTAATAATTCAAAAGAAATTAAAATTCACGTACATTGCCATCAGAAATCTTTAAGCACAACCGAAGCGACTTTTTCAATGTTGAATATCCCAACTAATTACAAACCAACAATTTTAAATACAGGTTGTTGTGGTATGGCTGGAAGTTTTGGTTACGAAAAAGAGCATTATAACGTTTCAATGCAAGTTGGTGAAGACACCTTATTTCCAAAAATTAGAAATCTAGGAGAAGAAATTGAAATTTCAGCAGCAGGAACAAGCTGTAGACATCAAATAAAGGATGGAACAAAAAAACAAAGCAAACACCCAATTACATTGTTAAGAGAGGCTTTGAAATAAAAAACAATCAAATCGTCATGCTGAACTTGTTTCAGCATCTCATTATAATTTTAGTGAGTATGAGACTCTGAATCAAGTTCAGAGTGACGTTTATAAAAACATATAGAATATGAGTAAAAAGAAAAAATACATCGCCAACGAAGCTCGTTACGAGAAAATGAATTACCGTAGAACTGGTAATAGCGGCTTATTATTACCTGAACTTTCACTAGGTTTATGGCATAACTTTGGAAGAAACGACGATTTTAAAAACGCAAGAAACCTTTTAAAATGTGCTTTTGACAATGGAATTACACATTTTGATTTAGCCAACAATTACGGTCCTCCTTACGGTTCAGCTGAAACTACGTTTGGTAAAATATTGAAGAAAGATTTCAAAAAATATAGAGATGAATTAATTATTTCATCAAAAGCTGGTTATGATATGTGGCCTGGACCTTATGGAGATTTAGGTTCTAAGAAATATTTAATGGCTAGTTTAGATCAAAGTTTAAAACGTATGGGGTTAGATTATGTTGATATTTTTTATCACCATAGACCAGATAACGATACTCCTTTAGAGGAAACTATGGGAGCTTTGGATTTAATTGTACGCCAAGGAAAAGCATTGTATGTTGGTATTTCCAATTACAGACCAGAAAGAGCTGCTGAAGCATTTAAAATATTAAAAGATTTAGGAACTCCTTGTTTAATTCATCAACCAAGATATAGTATGTTAGATCGTTGGGTTGAAGATGGCTTGTTAGATTTATTAGGAAATGAAGGTGTTGGTGCTATTCCGTTTTCTCCATTAGGACAAGGAATGTTAACTGATAAATATTTAAATGGTTTTCCTGAAGATTCTAGAGCTGTAAAAGATGGTCGTTATTTAAAAACGGATCAAATTAATACGCAATTAGATAAAATTAGAGCGTTAAATGAAATTGCTAAGGAAAGAGGTCAAAGCCTAGCGCAAATGGCAATAGCTTGGATTTTAAAAGACGAAAGAATAACTTCGGTATTAATTGGAGCCAGTAAAACTGAACAAATTTTGGATAGTTTAAAAGCTACAGAAAATACTAATTTTAGTAAAGCAGAATTAGATAAAATTGAAGGAATTTTGAAGTAAAAATCTCTTCTTTTTACTCAAACATTTATTTATACCTATCAAGTTTTAAAAACTTGATAGGTTTTTTATTTTTATTATAAAACCTAAACTATAGTTTTTGTAAAACAAAGACCGTTTTAAGTGCATTTTTTTCGTTCAATTGTTTTAATCTTTTAGAAAAACGTCTTCTATTTATTAAAAAATTCACATTTAACACCCTGAATATCAACATTTATAAAAATTATATAAATTATTTTCAAATATTTTTAAACCTAATTTAAACCTTTTAATTTCTAAATAGTCTAAATGCAGATTCAAATAACTTGAATTAAAAAACTAAATTAAAAAAGATACATATGATGACTAAAAACTTAATTAAAGGAATTTTATTTGCAGGAGTTTTCTCGATGGCTATTTCTGTAAACGCACAAGACGCTGTTAAAAAAGTAAAACCGGCTCCAACACCTGAAAAATTATTGAAAAATTTTGATACTGATAAAAACGGTTCAATTAACAAAGCGGAAGCAGAAGCAAATAAAAACCAAAGTATTTTTAAAAGGTTTGACAAAATTGACACAGATAAAAATGGTGAGATTTCTAAATCTGAGTTACAAACTATGATCGACAAAAGAAACAATCAGAAAAAAGGAGAAAAAAAAGGTAAAAAGGTACAAGAGTAATATAGTTTTTCAACTTTTTATTAAAACAAAAAAGGCTGTTTAAATCAATTAAACAGCCTTTTTTTTATAGTTTATATTTGAAATTACACTGGTACTCCGTATAAATCAAATTCTGTTGCTTCTGTAATTTTAATATTCGCAAATTTCCCTATTTGTACATAATGCTTTGTGGCATCAATTAACACCTCATTATCAACATCTGGCGAATCGAATTCAGTTCTTCCAACAAAAACATTTCCATCTTTACGATCTATAATTACTTTAAATTCCTTACCAACTTTTTCTTGATTTAAATCCCAAGATATCTGGCTCTGAATTTCCATAATTTCATTTACGCGCTGTTGTTTTACTTCCTCAGGAACATCATCTTCTAAATTTGCTGCGTGTGTATTTTCTTCGTGTGAATAAGCAAAAGCTCCTAAACGCTCAAAACGCATTTCTTGAACCCAATCCTTTAATTCTTGAAAAGCTTCTTCTGTTTCACCAGGATAACCAACAATTAATGTAGTTCTAATTGCCATATCTGGAACCGACTTTCTAAATTCCTTAATCAAGTTTGTGGTTTTTTCATGTGAAGTTCCACGTCTCATTGATTTTAAAATGTCATCATTTATATGCTGTAAAGGAATATCTAAATAATTACATACTTTTGGTTCGTTATGAATTACTTCCAATACATCTAATGGAAATCCTGTTGGAAACGCATAATGCAATCGAATCCATTCTATTCCATCTATTTTTGCTAGTTCTTTTAGTAATTCGGCTAAAGCTCTTCTTTTATAAATATCTAAACCATAAAAAGTTAAGTCCTGAGCAATTAAAATAAGTTCTTTTATTCCTTTTTTGGCTAATTTAGTTGCTTCAATTACCAAATCTTCTATTGGTGTTGAAACATGTTTACCTCTCATTAATGGAATTGCACAAAATGAACATGGTCTATCACAACCTTCTGCTATTTTTAAATAAGCATAATGTGTTGGTGTAGTTGTTAATCTTTCACCAACCAATTCATGTTTATAATCTGCATCTAAAACTTTTAACAAGTTTGGTAAATCGTGTGTTCCAAAAAACTCATCCACATTAGGAATCTCTTTTTCTAAATCTGGCTTATAACGTTCACTTAAACAACCCGAAACATACACTCTATCAACTTCACCTTGCTCTTTCTTATTCACATAATGTAGAATGGTATTTATAGATTCTTCTTTTGCATCACCAATAAAACCACATGTGTTTATAACAACAATGTTTCCTTCATCATTTTCATCTTCGTGAACTACATTTTTGTCATTCGCCTTTAATTGCCCCATTAATACCTCACTATCGTAAACATTTTTTGAACAACCCAGTGTTACAACATTAATTTTATTATCTTTTTTTTCTTTTGTACGCACAAATAATTATTTTAAATATTATTTTTTTGCAAAAGTAATCAAACCTTTTTAAATAGATTGAGTCTAAATACATATAACCTTGTTAAAGTATGAAAACCTATTATTACATTTTTACACTTATTTTTATTTTCTATGCTTGTTCTAAAGCCGACGCTGATATTTCGCAACCAATTAATCAACAAGAAATGTACTTTCCTCCTATTGATAATAATTATTGGGAAACTATTTCAATAAATGATTTAAATTGGAACGAGCAAGAAGTTCAACCATTATTAAATTATCTTGAAGAAACACATGCTAAAAGTTTTATTGTATTATATAACGGTCAAATTGTCATTGAAAAATACTTTAATAATCACGCTGAAACAAAACCTTGGTATTGGGCAAGTGCAGGAAAAACACTAACAGCCACAACAATTGGAATCGCCGAACAAAATGGAATAATTAATATTAATACCAAAGTTTCTAATTATTTAGGAGACAATTGGACAAGCGCTCCGCTTTCTAAAGAACACTTAATTACTTCTAGTCATTTACTAACTATGACTTCTGGTTTAGACGATGGTAACGGTGATAATGTTTCTTCTTCAAATTTAATCTATAAGGCAGATGCTGGTTCAAGATGGGCTTACCATAACGTGTATGTAAAATTACAAGATATTATTACAAACGCTACTAATGAAGACTTTTCAACGTATTTTAAAACTCATTTAAAGGATAAAATTGGAATGACAGGCACTTGGATACAAACGGGTGATTTAAGCGTTTACTGGAGTAACACTCGCAGCATGGCACGGTTTGGCTTATTAGCCTTAAATAAAGGAAAGTGGATGGACACGCAAATTGTAAACTCCGCTTTTTTTAATGATGCCACAAATACTTCGCAATCAATTAACAAAGCTTATGGTTACTTATGGTGGTTAAATGGCAAAGAAAGCTATCATTTACCCCAAACCCAATTTGAATTTTCTGGAAAACTAATTCCAAATGCTCCTGATGATATGTTTGCTGCACTTGGTAAAAATGATCAAAAAATTTATGTAGTTCCTAGCAAAAAACTAGTTATAATAAGAATGGGCGATAGCGCGGAAGATTCGAACTTTGCACTTTCTTCGTTTGATAACAACCTTTGGGAGAAAATTAACAAAGTTTTAAATTAAAAAACCTCCTAAACTAAAACAGTAAAAGAGGTTTTTAAAATATTTTTTAAGACAAAACAAATTCTTTATTTAAAAAAAGAATCTACAAATTCAATTTTATTAAATACTTGTAAATCGTCTATGCCTTCTCCAACACCAATATATTTTACAGGAATTTGAAATTGATCCGAAATACCAATAACAACTCCACCCTTTGCCGTACCATCTAATTTAGTTACTGCTAAAGAAGTAACCTCTGTTGCCAAAGTAAACTGTTTAGCCTGTTCAAAAGCATTTTGCCCTGTTGAACCATCTAAAACTAATAAAACGTCGTGCGGTGCATCTTCAACAACTTTTTGCATTACACGTTTAATTTTTGTTAACTCATTCATTAAATTAACTTTATTGTGCAATCTTCCCGCGGTATCAATAATTACAACATCAGCATCTTGAGATACAGCAGATTTTAACGTATCATATGCCACAGAAGCAGGATCACTTCCCATTTCCTGACGCACAATTGGTACATTAACTCTATCGGCCCAAACTTGAAGCTGATCAATTGCAGCCGCTCTAAAAGTATCTGCAGCACCCAATACCACCTTTAATCCTTTTTTTGAAAACTGAGATGCTAATTTTCCAATAGTAGTTGTTTTTCCAACCCCATTTACTCCAACAACCATTATAACATAAGGCTTTTTACCTTCAGGTATCGTAAACTCTGTATCGTTACCAACGTTTGTTTCTGCTAATAAACCAGCAATTTCTTCTCTTAAAATTGAATTTAATTCATCCGTTCCTAAGTATTTATCTTTAGCAACTCGTTCTTCAATACGATCAATAACTTTTAAAGTTGTTTCAACACCAACATCCGATGATACTAATACTTCCTCTAAATTATCTAAAACATCATCATCTACTTTAGTTTTTCCAGCTACAGCTTTTGATAGTTTAGAAAAAAATGATGTTTTACTTTTTTCTAAACCTTTATCTAATGTTTCCTTTTTTTCTTTCGAAAATATTCTTTTAAATAAACTCATTTTTATGTTTCAATTTTATTTTTCCAAATTGCCAAATTGAACAATTCTGAATTAACATAGCAGTATATAATATAAGGTTTAAGAAAAGCCATATACAATACTAATGCAAATATATAACAGAAAAGCTACCCTCAATGCAATTGAAAGTAGCTTTATAAATTATTTTGTAAACAAAAATTTTATTTTTTGCTCAAAAAGTCTTTTACGTTTGCTGGATCCATAATTGACTCTACAAAAGTGTAAGCTCCAGATTTTGGAGACTTTACCATTTTTATAGCCTTTGTTAATCTTTTTGATCCTGTTTGTAATGATGCTACCGATTTCTTTGCCATGGTCCTATATTATTTAATTTCTTTATGAACAGTCATTTTCTTCAAGATAGGATTGAATTTTTTAATTTCCATTCTATCAGGAGTATTCTTTTTATTCTTAGTAGTAATGTATCTTGAAGTTCCTGGTTTACCAGAAGCTTTATGCTCAGTACATTCTAAAATTACCTGAATTCTATTTCCTTTTGTCTTTGCCATTACTTAATTATTTTTTTAAGAAACCTTTTTCTCTAGCTTCTTTGAAAACTGCAGAGATTCCTTTTTTATTAATATTTTTTAAAGCAGATGTTGACACTTTAAGTGTAATCCACTTATCTTCTTCCGGAATATAAAAACGCTTCTTAATTAAGTTAGCGTCAAATTTTCTTTTAGTTCTATTCAAAGCATGAGAAACATTGTTCCCAACCATTGCTTTTTTTCCAGTAAGTTCACAAACTCTTGACATAATTCTGTACCTTTTTTAATGTATTCTCAAAACGAGATGCAAAATTAATTCTTTAAATCTAAATACACAAACTTATTTTGCTAGTTTTTTAAAATTTCTTTCCTTAGCATTTCTAATGCTTTTGTTGAGGCTCTTTCAATTACCTTTTCTCTTGGTTTTCCAAAGAAAAATTCTTCAGAAAAAACTTTAGTTGGTGTTGCAATAGCAATAAACACGACGCCTACTGATTTATCTGTTACATCTGTTGTAGGTCCTGCGTTACCAGTAGTAGCGATTGCATAATTTGTTTTAAATTTTTGCTGTATTCCAATGGCCATGGCTTCTGCTACTTCTCCACTCACCACAGAATTATCTTCAATAATTTTTTTAGAAACATTTAATTCTGAAACTTTTACAGCCGCATTATACGCAACAATTGCTCCCATAAAATACTTTGATGCCCCAGGAATTGCCGTTAACATTTTAGAAATAGCACCTCCTGTACAACTTTCTGCGGTAGCAATTGACTGTTTTTTATCTTTTAGTAACTTTCCAATGGCTACTTCTATTGTTTCATTTTCATCAAATCCTATAATTAAATCGGGAATAATTTTTTCTAATTTACCAACTTCAATCGAAATACTTTTTTCAAGTTCATTTTTAATTTTTCCTTTTCCAGATAACCTTAACCTCACTCTCCCATAATTTGGTAAATACGCTAACTTAATATTTGAAGGTAATTGATTTTCCCAGGCTTCAATTTTTTCAGCTAACATACTTTCACCCATTCCATATGTTAAAATAGTTTTGTGTATAATATATGGTAAATTAAATGATTCAATAGTTTTGGGAAGTACACTATCTGTCATTAAACCTTTCATTTCATTTGGAACTCCGGGCAACGAAACAACTACCTTATTATTCTTATTAAACCACATACCAGGAGCAGTTCCCCAATTATTCTTTAAAGCAATACATTTAGATGGCACTAACGCCTGCTGACGATTAATTTCAGTAAATGGGTAATTCATTTTAGCAAACATTGCCTTGTTGTTTTCAACAATTTCTTCATTTAAAATCAACGTATCATTAAAATATTCTGCTAAAGTTATTTTTGTAATATCATCTTTTGTTGGTCCTAATCCTCCTGTTATTATAACAATGTCGCTATTTTTTTGTGCTTGTTTTAAAGCTGAAACAATATGCTGTTTATTGTCTTGAATTGACGTAATTTGATAAACAGAAACTCCAATTTTATTTAATTCTTCTGCTATCCATTTTGAATTTGAATCTAATATTTGTCCTATTAAAATTTCATCTCCAATTGTTATTATTTCTGCTTGCATTTATCTGTATTATTTTTGGGTAAAAATAATCTTTTCAACGCAACCTTTTAAGGTTTTTAACATCTTCTTATTGAAAGAAAAAACTAAAACCTACTAACGCTATGATATCTACTAATGAATTAACCGACAACGAACTACTTAAAAGAATTGAAAACTGTACTTTGAGTCCTTCATTTTTAACTCATGAGGTTTTATTACGACTTTCGTATATACTCATTAAAAAGTACGGAATAGATGAAGCAATAAATAAGACGGCCGAGATTAAAGAAAACTATTTTATAAATGCATTAAATAGTAATAAGTTTAATCGTACCTTAACAAGAGCCTACACGGAAATTTTATATTACTTTATGCAAAATTCGCCAAAGAACGCAAGTTTTGAAAAAATTCTTCGCGATTTTCCAAGACTTAGATACAATTTTAAAAACTTAGTAAAAACACACTACGGTTACGATATCTTGAAGGAGCATAGAAAAGAAGAACCTTCAGGAATGAAACCTATATTGTTTACCTTTTAAAAAAAAGCAGCTAAAGAAATTTAGCTGCTTTTTTTATTGAGTTCTAAAATCAAATATTTGTGATTCAGAACTATTACCATAACTATCTTTTGTTATAATTTTCCAATAATACACCTCATCTACATTTAAGGTTAAATTATCTATTTTAGTACTTGTTGTATTTTGAATTAAAGTACTTGGTGGATTTGTTGTTGAAAGATACACATCGTAAGACTCAATATCTCCATCAGCATCACTTCCTACCCATTCTAATGAAGCGTTTGAATTACTTATCCCTCCAATTGTTGGACTTACCGCATCTGCTGGAAATGGGGCGTAATTTTCAACCGGTAAGCCCGCATTAAATAATTTCCATGTTTCACTTGTAGCTGTTGCAGAAGTTCCAGATGCTTTAGAAATTACTTTCCAAGAATAAGCCACACCTCTCAATAATGTCATTGTTAATTGCGTCCCAGATGTTGAACTCTCAGTTGCTTGATTAGAATCTAAATTGGTCAAAACAACAGTATAAGTGCTTGTGTTTTTTGAAGCATTCCATTCAAAATCAACATTACTTTTAGTTTCTGAAACAATATTTCCTTGATTACATTCAGCATTTTTTAATGGTGATATTAATATTGCCGCCTCTGGAGATTCAACAATTGGTTGCTCATCAATATCATCGCCACCACCTCCGCAAGCCATTACAGATAAAACTAAGGTTAAAACAGCTATTTTTTTTAATTTAATTATCATTCTTTAATAATTTTAGATTGAGAATTTATTGTTGAAGAAACTATTTGAATAAAGTATATTCCACTTTCTAGACTCTCAACATTTACATTTATTTTATCATTTTTTATCACTAAATTCTTTTGATAAATTAGTTTTCCTTCAACTGACACAATTCGATAACTTAGCTCCTGTCCAAAACTTGTATTTGGCAAAGCAATTGTAAAACTATTATTAACCGAATTCGGATAAATTGTAACAGAATCAAATACATTTATTTTTTCATTATATACTCCTTGGCAATCTAAATCAGTTGTAATACGCAAGTTATTTTCACCATAATTAAGGTTTAACTTATAAATATTCTTGTCGGTAATAGAAACTACTCCATTGAGTTCAATCCGATAGCGATCTGCACCTTCTAAATCGAGTATCACTTCTTTACCTGCCTTATTTACTTTAGATGAAACGCTCAAAGGCTCAGGCTCAGTTACTTTTAAATTAAAACATTGCTTAAATGCAGCATTTTCGGAAGTTGTAATGCAAATTGTATAATCACCAGCACTCAAATTATCAAAAACAACATTTGTTGTAAAGTTTTTCTCAAGAGCAGCTTCTACTATTTTAGCTGTAAAAGGTAAATTTTCAATTGAAGTTATTGTTATTGAACCATTATTACTATTTGCACAATTTTCACCCGAAACTAAAACTTTAAAATTATTAGCATCCAATTCAAAAACTGAACACCCTTTAGTATTAACAGTTGTTCCCGTTGGAGTATCTGGACACTCATCATATTCATCTGCCACACCATCATTATCTTGGTCTTCAGCTGGCAACTGAATACAATCTTCACCTGGGAGCCCATAACAACCTAAACCAGTTGGACTATACTTTGGATCCCAAGTTATTCCTGCTACCCAATTATCACCTCCGTTTTCATAAGCACCTACATCTGGGTTAGCTCCGGTATAACCATCAGTTATTCCATCAATTACTTTTCCTGCGTCTATTGGGCTTGTTCCAGCTTTTAATTGAAAATCACCTCCATCTATACTACTAAAAACGTCTGCAGAAACTACTAAATTATTTTGTTTATCAGATTGAGGTTCCCAATTATCATCACTTCCTAAATTATTCCAAACTTTAACATTTGAAAAGGATGTTCCATCTTTATGCCAAGCTCCCATAACTTGAGAGCCATCCCATAGGGTATTGTTAAAAATATCAAGATCTTTCCCATTCCAGTTTATTTGAATACTAGACCATTCAGTATTCCAAACAACGTTGTGGTGTACAGAAAAACCTTCGGCATTATTATCTAAATAAATACCAGCAGCCTTTTTCTTATCACCACTTGAAGCAGCATCATGAAACCAATTATGGTGAATTTCAGTACCTGATTGTTTACCAACTGTATAAAATAAGGCGCAGTCATCAGCGATTAAATTACTTCTTGAAATGTCATTAAAAGCCAATTCATTGTTTTCTCCACTGTAGTTAATTCCATCTCTACCACCATTGAATACTTCATTTTGTAAAAACTTTGTATTGGTGATTCCTCTAATAACAACAGGAGCATCATAAGATCCTAAAAAGTTAAAATCGTGAATTCTATTATCTTTAATAATATGATTATTACCTCTAACTTGTATACCAGATGCTGCGTTAAAAGCAATTTCACTCTTTTCAATGGTATTGTTTTGTCCTTGAACACTTATACTAGGAGAGTTGGCATTAAACCCTGAAACAATTCCTTGTGTATGATTTCCGTAGAAAGATGAAATACCATACAATACATTATTTGTAGTTCGATCATTGGTTTGCCAAGTTGATGAATCTTCTAAATTAATACTTCCACCAAAAACAGCTAAATTTCTAACTTCGATGTACTTTTTATCTTTTAAGTTGATAGTTTCAATTCTTCTTCTCATTTTTACTACGCCATCAACTGGAGCAGTTCCGTTAGGCAATTGGATAAATAACTCTTTAGTTGAAGCGTTATAATACCATTCATTTTTATAATCTAATGCATCTTTTACACCTTCTAAATAAAAGTCTCCCAAATCTGCCGGAGCATGAAATGTTCTAATCCAGTCAGGGTTTTTATTTAAATTAAAATTAACTCTTCCACCAGAACTACTTGTTATTGTCGCTTTCCAAGCAATCCAACCAGATCCAGGTTTATCTCCATAGAACCAAACAGCACCACCTGTCCAATCGTGACTAGGAATACTAGATTCAGTTAAGTAAGCATTAGAAATAACACTTCCATCACTTCCTCCTGTATTTCTTAAGGTATTTAAATCGAATGGACTATCTCCAACAGTTTTATTTGGCCAACGTGCCAAATCAAGGGCAGTTTCTCCATTCATAACAAAATTCTGCTGGCCTAAGCCATTGAAAGGAATTGTGGTTTTATAAATACTACCAGAATCTTGGGTCCATCCAGAAAGAGCTTCCATAGCACTTATAATAACTTTATCTCCTGGATAAGATTGAAAAATAATAGGGCTTCCCGCTGTTCCTGAATTTGAAGGTTTTAAGGTTTCTTCATAAGTACCTTCTTTAATAAAAACAACATCACCTGCAACGGCAATACTTGCTGCTTTAGAAATTGTTAGGTAAGGTAATTCTTCGGTTCCTGGATTAGAATCGTCACCATCTTTTGCTACGTAAATGTTTTTGGAATAAATACTGCTCAGCATAAAAAATGCTACAAGCAAAAACAATTTATGTTTTACTTTCATTTAATTTAAATTTTAACCCAAAAGTACTTCAGTCAAAACCCAACAAGTAGAACAATTATGTTATTAAGTGTTACAATTGGTTTATTAGATTAAAAAATAAATTATTATTTAATTTTTATTGAAAAAGCTTGCTTATTTGCTATTGTTCCTTTTAAAATATCATTTTCGCTAACCTTTCCAACTCCTGCAGGAGTTCCAGTGAAAAGTATATCACCCTTTTTTAGTGTAAAAAATTGAGAAACATAAGCTATCAATTCATCAATTGTCCACAACATTGCATTTGTATTTCCATTTTGGACCAATTCTTCATTTTTATGTAGCGTAAATTCCAAATTAGTTAAATCTCCTAAACTTTCTTTCTTATAAAATTCACCAATAACAGCACTACCATCAAATGCTTTTGATTTTTCCCAAGATAATCCTTTTTCTCTTAGTTGATTTTGAAGATCTCGAGCTGTAAAATCAATTCCAAGTCCTATTTCATCGTAATATTTATGTGCAAATTTCTCTTCTATATACTTTCCAACTTTATTAATTTTAACCAAAACCTCGACCTCATAGTGAATTTCATTTGAAAATGGAGGAATAAAAAAAGGCTGTTTCTTTGCTAAAATTGCGGAATCAGGTTTTAGAAAAACAACCGGATTTTCTGGTCTTTCATTTTGAAGTTCTTCAATATGCTTAGCATAATTACGTCCAATACAAATTATTTTCATTTTAATAAATTGAAAAGATTAAAGTTAAAAGATTTCTGATTTTGCAGTACTAATAAATGTTAAAATGGAATGGAAAAATAAAACTTTTATGGAATCCATTTTTTCTCAAAATTGGGTTTACGTTTTTCTAAAAAAGCGTTTCTTCCTTCTTTTGCTTCTTCTGTCATATAAGCCAATCGTGTTGCTTCACCAGCAAAAACTTGTTGCCCCACCATACCATCATCAGTTAAATTCATTGCAAATTTTAACATTTTAATAGAGGTTGGAGATTTTGCCATTACTTCTTGCGCCCATTCATAGGCGGTAGCTTCTAATTCTTCGTGAGGAACAACAGCATTTACCATTCCCATCTCAAAAGCTTCTTGAGCAGAATAATCTCTTCCTAAAAAAAATATTTCACGAGCTTTCTTTTGCCCCACCATCTTTGCTAAATAAGCTGACCCATATCCGCCATCAAAACTAGTTACATCTGCATCTGTTTGTTTAAAAATGGCATGTTCTTTACTAGCTAATGTCATATCACAAACAACATGTAAACTATGACCTCCTCCAACTGCCCAACCTGGAACAACCGCAATAACCACTTTTGGCATAAAACGAATTTGGCGTTGAACATCTAATATGTTTAATCTATGATAATTATCCTCACCAACATAACCTTGATGGCCTCGTGCTTTTTGATCGCCTCCGCTACAAAAACTATAAACTCCATCTTTTGTTGATGGTCCTTCGGCCGATAATAGAATTGCTCCAACCGATGTATCTTCTTGCGCATCGTGAAAAGCAATTAATAATTCACTTGTTGTTTTTGGTCTAAAAGCATTTCTAACATTGGGTCTATTAAACGCAATACGCGCAACACCATTGCATTTTTTATAGGTTATATCTTCAAATTCTCTAACGGTTTCCCATTTTAATGTACTCATATTGGCATTTATTTGCTGGTAAAAATAGTTTATTTTATTATTTAATTAAAGGGTAATCTCTGAAAAAAAATACAGAAACCACACCTCTGTATATATTGTTACAAACTAATAAAATAGTTTTATTTAGTTTTCTTAATAGCAAGGAAACTAATAACTGTTAATTTTACTGTAAATTTGCAAATAATATTACGACAAAGCAATTATCTAGAGAGCATTTGAATGAAAATAGTTACTACATCACATAAAAAAAATTGGGAACTTCCATTAAAATTAAAGGTTAGTTTTAAAGCTATCTTTAATTATTTAGAACTTGTTTCTAAAGAAGATCAACATTTTTTAAATGCTTCAGCAAAAAATTTGTTAGAAGAAATGAAAGCATTTCCCGAATTAAAGGAAGGTTTTGAAGATTTAACGCTGTTAGAAAAATACAATAGTCAAATTGATAGATTACTTGATATTTTGTTTCCAGATATTTTACAAACAAATGAAATAAAGGCTGCAACTATTCCATTTGATTTTACTTCATTTAAACTATCAAGAAGATTTGAAAATATAATTGCCGAAGCAGGTGAAGATTACGATTTTCAAGTACGTAATTATGATGAGTCGAAAGTTTTTATAATGTCGTGCACTTTTATTTTAGCCTATTGTTATGATACAATGGTTGATTTTAGAAGACCTTTTTATTTTGATATTCCGGATAAAAATGGAATTGAAAAACATTATAGATCTTTATACAACGGTGACTTTTTTCAAGTTACACCGCTTGATAATGCACCTAAAATAACTCAAGAAGATATTGCCGAGTTGTTAGATAATTTTGACAATATTGATTTATGGGTTGAAAAATTCCCACCAGAAAGTTACTTATTTGAAGGTTTTGGAATTATGAATTTGTTTGATGTTTCGGCAGATCATTCTATTTCTAAAATTAAAGAAGATCTTTTACGAGTTGATGAAAATACGTTTTTTGAACTCGAAAAAAGCATCTCAAAATTATACAATTCTCAAAATATAAAAGTTGGATTTTCTACATACAACCTTGTGCAAAATGGAGTGAATTTTGACAATCATAAAACTGAAAAAAGCTTTATAAAACATTCTGAGTGTAGTAATTCTTGTTCCGATTTCTTTTGTGAAAGTATTTTAAATCAAATTTTTAAAAAAAAGGAATTAATAGCTATTTCTGATGTTGAAAAATATGGAAAAATTTCAAACTACAATAAATTTTATCACAGTTTAAAAGACCAACTTATTCAAAGTTTAATATTGGTACCTATTAAATTAAAAGATGATATAATGGGTATTTTAGAGTTGGTTTCTATTAATAAATATGAACTTAACTCTGTAAATGCATATAAATTAAATGATGTTATTCCTGTATTCAAAATTGCGGTTGAGCGTTACATGGAAGAATATGAGAATAAACTAGAATCTATAATTCAAGAAAATTACACTTCATTACATCCTTCAGTAAAATGGAAGTTTTTTGATGAAGTTGAAGAGTACCTTTATAAGTTAGAAGCTGACTCAAAAGCCGAAATTAATTTAAATGATATAGTTTTTGAAAATGTGGTTCCTTTATATGGGCAAAGTGATATAAAAGGATCTTCCATTGCTAGAAATGAAGCTATTCAACAAGATTTGGTAAAGCAACTAAAATTGGCTTCAAAAGTTATTGAAAAAGCAAAGCTAACTTACAATTTACCTATTTACAACGATTTGCTTTTTAGAATAAAAGAATGTTTACAAAATATTAGAAAGGGATTAAACTCTGGTGATGAAGTTTCATTAACAGACTTTCTTCAAAGAGATATTTATCCAGCTTTCAATCATTTAAAACAATTAGATTCTAACATAAAAGCAGATGTTGATGAATATATGTCGCATATTGACCCAGATATTCATGTAGTTTATGAAAAAAGAAAAGAATACGAGGGCAGTGTTAATAAGTTAAATGAAGTTTTAGCAAAATTTATTGATGATAAACAAGATGAAGCTCAAGCAATGTTTCCTCATTATTTTGAAAGATATAAAACTGATGGTATTGACTATAATATGTACATTGGGCAATCTCTAGTTAAAAACCATACGTATAATGAAATATATTTAGAAAACTTACGCTTGTGGCAATTACAAATGATGTGCGAACTTGAGAATGTTGCTTATAATTTAAAATCGAAATTACAGCATCCGTTAGAAGTAGCAAGTTTAATACTTATTCATAGCAATCCGCTTTCAATTAAATTTAGAATGGATGAAAAGCGTTTTGATGTTGATGGAGCCTATAATATTCGTTATGAGATTATTAAAAAACGAATTGACAAGGCACTTGTAAAAGGCACCGATGAGCGCTTAACTCAACCAGGAAAAATTGCTATTGTTTACAGCCAACATAAAGATGCTCAAGAGTATTTAAAATACATTACTTTTTTGCAGTCTAATAATTTTATTACAAGTGACCCAATTGAATTTGTGGATTTAGAGGAGTTGCAAGGTATTTCTGGATTAAAAGCACTGCGTGTAAAGGTTAATTACAACGAAGTAAACGCAAGCTCAACTTGTATAGATGATTTTATAGAAAACATACAAGAAGAGCAAAAATCTTAGTTAGAAACTTTACTTAAAACTTCGCTTGCTATAGGAACTCCAAAAAGTTCGAATGAAAATATAAATGCTATAACAGATAGTATAATTCCAACCATAAATATGGTATATGCAATTCTTAATAATTTGTATTTTCGTTGCAACACAACTCCTAAAAAATACAAATCTTTCATAAGCGTTTCGTATAAATAATCACGATCCTTCATTATTTCCTTCATTCCTTCTTGAAACTCTTCTAATTCCATTTGATGAAAATTACCAAAAAATAATAAATTCACTTTTTTGTTTTTTATATCTTCCTTTGTGAATTTCCCCGAAGTAACCTTTGGACGTGTAGATAAAATGCTAAATATCATGGTTAGCACTGTCATAACAAGAAACATTAATGTCGGAATTACTAAATAAGCATTGTCTGGCTTATCCAATTTTGGAAATAAACTAGAAAGTGCAATAGATAATATAATGGCACTAACTGATAATAAAATATTTGCTTTTGTATCTGCAATATCACTAAGTTTTATATGATTTCTAAGCGTAACACGGTACATAGTTTCAATCCCTTTTTCAGGTCTATCCTCTTTTTCTTTTTTACGTTTTTGATCTTCAGATTTAAGCTTTACTTTTTGTTTTTGTTCTTTTTCTTTTACAATGCTTTTTTTAAGGTCTTTTTTTATTTTTAACCAATTTTGCGTTTTTTGCTCTTCAAATTTATTAAAAGCATAATTTGTAAAAAATTTATGATCTTTTATAAAACCTTCATTTTTTTTCAGCCATTCTATATCTGTAAATTGTTCGTTACAATTTTGTTCCCATTCTGCACGTAGTAGGTTACTTTTTTCTTTAAAGCAATCCTGTCCCAAATGCTGTAAATCTGCATCACAAATAATTTCACCTAATTTATTTTTTGGTGATTGTGGCATTTTTGTGGCATCAATAATTTCACAAACCTTACTTATTTTTTCAGCAGAAACCCCTTTTTCTTTTAAAAATTTTGAAGCAATTTCTTTACTATATTCCTCGTGGTTTTTATAATCTCTTACAAATCCTATATCATGAAACCAAGCAGCCAATAAAACAATTTCTAAATCGTTATCATTCACCTTTTCGGCCTTGGCAATTTCATTTACGGCATTTACTACAAACTGAGTATGATTAAAATTATGATATATAACTTCAGGTAAAAGTTCATTTTTAAAGGTATTAAACACAAAATCCTTAACTTCAATCAATAAAGCATTTTCTAACATTGTAAAATAAGTTTATTCAAAAATACATAAATTTATGTACTTTTAGAGTTTTAACTAAATACCATTTATGAGTCGCTTTTTTGTTCAAAAACTTTCACTTTTTATCCTTACCTTATTCTTTTCAGGTTGTGCTACTTACAAAGTAAATTACAAGAGAAGCGAGTTGAATTGGCAACAAAACATTCCAAGTTACAATTCCAAAATTGAACACACCTTTTATTTAATTGGTGATGCCGGAAACGCAAATTTAAACGAATCGCTGTCACATTTAAACTTATTAAAACAAGAATTAAGTAAAGCTTCAAAAAACTCAACAGCCATATTTTTAGGTGATAACCTCTACCCTGTTGGATTGGTGAAAAAAGATAATCCAAAACGTGCTTTAGCCGAACATAGGTTAAATGCTCAAATAGAATTGGTTAAAAACTATGATGGAAACACACTTTTTATTCCGGGAAATCATGATTATTATAGTGAAGGTGTAAAAGGATTGAAAAGACAGCAAGATTATATTGAAAAAAACCTTGGTAAAAATACTTTTCAGCCAGAAAACGGATGTCCTTTAGAAAAAATTGAAATTTCTGATGAATTGGTTTTAATAATTGTTGATACACAATGGTACTTAGAAAATTGGGATAAGAACCCAACAATGAACGACGATTGTGAAATAAAAACACGAGAAAAGTTTTTTGATGAATATGAAAGTTTAATAAAAAAAAATGCAACAAAAACTATTGTAATAGCATTACATCACCCAATGTTTAGCAATGGAAATCACGGCGGACAAAGTTCTATTAAACAACAATTACACCCTATAAAAGGAAGTATTCCGCTTCCTATTTTAGGTTCAGTAGCCAATATTATACGTAAAACAAGTGGAATTTCTCCACAAGACATGAATAACCCTATATATTTAGAATTAAAAAAACGATTGGTTACCATTTCTCGAACAGCTGAAAAAACACTTTTTGTATCGGGTCATGAGCATAATTTACAATATATAATTAAAGATGGATTACGACAGATTGTTAGTGGTGGTGGTTCAAAAATCAATCCTGTTAGAACTATAAACGGAAGTAGGTTTTCTTTTGGTGGATTAGGTTATGCTAAAGTGGATATTTTTAAAAATGGAGCTTCAATAGTTTCATTCTTTACCGAAGAAAATAACGAACAAAAATTAATATACTCAACAGAAATTTTCCCTTCTTCAGAAAAAAGTATCACAACAACCTATCCTTCTAAATTTCCAAAAACAAAATCAGCTTCCATTTACACTGAAGCTGAAATAAAAAAAAGTGCTTTTTTTAAAACGCTTTGGGGACAACATTATAGAACATATTATGGCACAAAGGTAAACGCTCCAATAGTTTTATTGGACACACTTATGGGCGGATTAAAACCTATAAGAAAAGGTGGTGGAAATCAATCGCGCTCCGTTCGACTAGAGGATAAAAACGGAAAAGAGTATGTGATGCGTGCTTTACGAAAAAGTGCCACACAGTATATGCAAGCCGTAGCTTTTAAAAACGATTATATTGAAGGTCAGTTTGATGATACTTTTGCCGAAAAACTATTATTGGATATTTATACCGCCGCGCATCCTTATGCTCCTTTTACCATTGGCAAATTAGCCGATGCAATAGACGTTTACCATACAAATCCAACTTTATATTACATTCCAAAACAAAATGCCTTAAAACATTTTAATGCCGAATTTGGAAATGAATTGTATATGATTGAAGAACGAACCACAAAAGGTCATAGTGATTTAGCTAGTTTTGGTTATTCAAACGAGTTGATTAGCACGGATGACTTATTAAAAAAACTAAGAAAATCTGACGATTATATTGTTGATGAACAAACATATATAAGAGCTCGTTTATTTGATATGTTAATTGGCGATTGGGACAGACATGAAGATCAATGGCGTTGGGCAGCATTTGAAGATGGAAAAAAAACAATTTACAAACCAGTTCCAAGAGATAGAGACCAAGCTTTTTCTAAAAACGACGGATTGGTTTTAGGCTTTTTAACAAGAACAATACCTGCTTTAAAATTAATGCAAGTCTATGACGATGAAATGAGAAATGCCAAATGGTTTAATTTAGAACCGTATCCTTTAGATATTTCACTAATATCTAAAGCAACTTTTAAAGATTGGGAGAAGGAAGCAAAATTTATTCAAGAAAATATTACCCCAAAAGTAGTTGAAGAAGCATTTTTAGAAATGCCGATTGAAGTACGAGACAAAACTTTAGAAAAAATTAAACAAAAGCTATTAGGAAGATTGAAAAATCTACCTCAAATAATGAAAGATTATTACAAGCATTTTTCGAAATATGTGGTAGTAAAAGGAAATGACAAAGATAATTGGTTTGATATAACTCGATTGCCAAACGGAAAAACCAACATTCAATTATATAATATTAAAAACGGTAATAAAGGATCTCAAATTTTAAATAAAACATATAGCAATACAGAAACTAATGAAATTTGGTTGTATGGCTTGGATGACGAAGATGTTTTTAAGGTTACTGGAGATTTTAATAGAAATGCAATTCCATTAAGAATTGTTGGTGGACAAAACAAAGATGAATACATAATTGAAAACGGAAAACGTGTTACTATTTACGATTACAAATCGAAAAAAAACATCTTTAAAACTTCAAAAGGGCGTAAAAAATTAACCAACAAATACAAAACCAATTATTATAATTATAAAAAGTTAAAATACAGTCAAAATCAATTAATTCCTTCTATCGGGTCTAATCCTGATGATGGTTTAAAAATTGGAATCAATAATATATTTACCGTTTATGGTTTTGAGCGTAATCCGTTTACACAACAGCATATAATTGATGCTTCTTTTTACAAAGCAACCAATGGTTACGATTTAAATTATAGCGCTGAGTTTGCAAATATTTTTAATAATTGGAATTTTAATATTCAAACAAATTTTACAAGTCCAAATTTTAGTATCAACTATTATGGTTTTGGAAATGAATCTATAAATTTAGAAGATGATCTTGGCGATGATTACCATCGCGTAAAAATAAGTACAATTGCAGCAAAACCCACTTTAAAATGGATTGGAAGAATGGGTGCCAAAATTTGTATAGGAGCTACATTTGAAAGTCTAGAAGTAGAAGACACGTCTGGTAGATACATAAATTCCGTTCCCAATTATATTGAAGAACGAAAAAATTATGCAGGTTTAAACGCCTCATATTCATATCAAAACGCAGATAATTACGTATTTCCTACACTTGGAATGAGTTTTAGTATAACAACTGGCTGGAAAACTAATATTGAAGACACCGATGAAAATAACGCTTATGTGATTCCTTCGTTAGGGTTTGATTATAAATTAGTTCCAAACGGAAAACTTGTTTTAGCAACAAAATTTAAAGGTAATATAATAATTGGTGATACTTTTGAGTTTTATAATGCAGCAAGTATTGGAGGCCTTGATGGATTAAGAGGTTACAGAAACCAACGTTTTATTGGAAATAGAGCATTTTACCAAAATACAGACCTCCGCTGGAGTTTTAAAAAGGTAAAAACCGAATTGGTTCCATTACAACTTGGATTGTTTGGAGGCTTTGATTACGGAAGAGTTTGGTTAGATGGTGAAGGTTCTAATGATTGGAAAACATCTTATGGTGGTGGTTTTTGGCTAGTTGGAGCAAATATGATTAACTTAAATTTAGCTATGTTTAATTCCAATGAAGGTCCGCGCTTTCAATTTGGATTAGGTTTTGGCTTTTAAAAAAAATAAATTTCAACAATGAAAAAACTTATTGTATCTCTACTCATTTTAAGTTTATCTTATAATGTGTATTCTCAAAATATTAAAACAAAAAAATTCAGTTCAGAAATACTTCAAAATGACCGGTATTTAAAAATTTATGTTCCCCCAAGTTATGCTACGGAAGAAACTAAAATGTATCCTTTAACAATTGTTTTAGATGCCGAATTTATATTTGATGTATATGTTGGAAATTCTATTTTATTTGCAAATAAAGACAAAGCTCCTGAGCAAATTATAGTTGGCATTAATCAAAACCATTATGGTGAACGTTACCAAGATTGTTCTATAAATGAACAAAACAGTATGCCAACTGCCGAGGGAGATGCTTTTTATCAGTTTATAAAACTTGAACTTATTAGTTTTCTTGAAGAAAATTATAGAATTTCTCCATTTAAAACTATTATTGGAAACACCTTAACTGCAAATTTCACAAACTATTTTTTAATTGAACAATTCCCTAGTTTTAATGCATTTATCAACATCAACCCATATTTTGGATTGGATATTCCTTTAGTATTAAATGAAAAGGTTAAAACGTTAAAAGACGAAAATATTTATTATTACCTAAGTAATGGAGACTATAATCCTGATAAATATGAAACATTAATTGACGATGCAAATTCATTGCTCGATTCTCTTAATATTGAAAAGTTTAAATACAAGTACGAAAAGTTTAAAAACACCACAAAAACAGCTTCTATAGGAAAATCTATACCAGATGCTTTGGCATTTATTTTTGAAATGTACTCGACAATTTCAAAAGAAGAATTTGATCAAAATATAAAAGATTTGTCTCCTGCCGATGCCATTGCCTATTTAGAAAACAAATATGTTGAAATTGAATATTTATTTGGAAGTAATTTAAAAATACGAGAAAAAGATATTTTTGCAATTGAGTCCATAGTATTGGATAAAGAAAATGGAGATTATTTAAAAAACTTTGGCGAAATGATTAATAAATTAGAGAAAGAATCTGCCATAGGAGATTATTACATTGGACGCTATTATGAAACTGGTAAAAAATATAAACTAGCTTTAAAATATTATAAAAGCGGTTATATGAAACTTGCTGAAGGAGATCCAAACTCCGATGGCTATTATAAAAATATTGAACGCGTACTTCAAAAAAGAGATGGCGCGTATATTGAAGAAATTCCAAATGAAAATTAATGAAACAAACAATTTTAACCCTAGCCTTAATTTTTACTGCCTTTTTATTTTATGCTCAAGAAGGTAACGCGGTAAAAGTAAATTTACCATTAGAACAAAAATACGAATTCACAACTGTTGTAGATATTGAAGCTTCTGCAGTTAAAAGCCAAGGAAATACTGGTACTTGCTGGAGTTTTTCAGGCTCTTCATTTTTAGAATCTGAAATATTTAGAGAAACTGGTGAAATGATTGACATATCAGAAATGTATAATGTTCGTAACACCTACCCTGCAAAAGCTTGGAATTATGTGATGCGACAAGGAAAAATACAATTTAGTGAAGGAGGCTTGGCACACGATGTGTTAAATTCGGTAAAAAATTATGGATTGGTTCCAGAAAGTGCTTTTACAGGATTAAAAGCAGGAGAATCTAAACATAATCATGCTTTAATAATTCCTGAACTAAAAAAAGTATTGGATGCTTATATTAAAAATGGAGAGAAATCGGCATATCCAAATTGGAGAGCTTCGGTAGATTCTATTTTAACTGTTCATTTAGGAAAAACTCCTAATAATTTTGTGTATAATGATATTACTTACAATCCAAAAACGTTTCTTAAAAAAACAAAAATCAATACATCAAATTACGTTACTTTAACTTCATTTCTACATCAACCTTATAACTCTAGTTTTATTCTTAATATTCCTGATAATTTTTCAAACGGAAACTTTTACAATGTTTCTTTAAATGATTTAGTTGAAATAACAGACAGAGCTTTAAAAAAAGGCTATTCTATTGCCTTAGATTGTGATGTTTCAGAAACAACTTTTTCTTCAAAATATGGAATTGCAGTTATTCCAAAAAACATAGACGACACTAAAAAAGCACTCACATATATTGTTAAAGAAACAACTATTACACCTGAATATAGACAGCAAGAATTTGAAAATTACAATACTACCGACGATCATTTAATGCACATTATTGGAATGGTTAAGGACCAAAACGGAAACGAGTATTATAAAGTAAAAAACTCTTGGGGAGGCAATAGTGAACGTATTGGAAATAATGGTTATGTTTATATGAGTAAAGCTTTTTTTAAACTAAAAACCATTTCTATTTTGGTGAATAAAAACGGTTTATCTAAAGGGTTTAAAAAAGACTTAAACTTATAAAACTGTTTTAAAAGAAATACCTTTAAAGCACCTTTAACATTCTGTTTAGCGAAATAGAAGCATTGATTTATATTTCTAACATCACTAAAAAAAGACATCCTGAACTTGTTTCAAGACCTTATTCAATATGCTCTACAAACTTAATTCCTTCCTCTGAAATAACAATTAATTTTTGACGAAACAAGCCACCAATAGCGCTTTTAAAGGCTTTTTTACTCATTCCTAATTGATGTTTAATATCATTAGGGTCGCTTTTATCATGCAATGCTAAAGCTCCATTATTTTTTCTTAATGCATTTAAAATAGCAATCTCATTTTTTACAATTGTGTGTTTAAAACCAAGGGCTTGTAAACTAATATCTAATTTACCATCCTCACGAATTTTCTTAATGAAGCCTACTAATTTTTCACCTTCTGCTATTTTTTGATACAGTTCATTTTTATAAAGCATTCCTTCAAACTCTTCATTTACTAAAACTGTAAAACCTATTGCTGAATTTCTACCAACAATTAAATCTACTTTATCTCCTACTTTTAAATCCATTTTCTTTTATTTTAAATTGTTGAAATATGCTTTTAATATTTTATCGTTTTCTTTTTGAGGAGTAAATACCTCTAATAATTTTGGTTTTTCAGAAATTGTATAAAAATCTTTTAAACCAGTTGTTAATTCATCAACACTTGTTGCCGTTGCATATTCAAAATTATACATTTTACACAAATGTACGGCAGTTAAATTATGTGGAGTTTCAAAATAATCTAATGCATTCGATTTTTGCGGACCTGGAATAAATCGGAAAATACCTCCTCCTCCATTATTAATTACAATAATTCTAAATGTAATTGGTATGTAACTATTCCACAACGCATTACTATCGTAAAAAAAACTTATATCTCCTGTTAAAAAAACAGTGTTAGCATCAACCACTACCGATGCTCCAATTGCTGTACTTGTACTTCCATCAATACCACTTGTTCCTCTATTACAAAAAAGTCGTAACGATTTATTTATGTCGAATAATTGTGTATATCTAATAACTGAACTATTCGAAACTTGCAACTGGCTATTAGCCGGAATTGATTTTAAAACCGTATCAACTACTTTTAAATCGGAAAACGCACATTCATTTAAAAATGCTGCGTGTTTACTCAATCGTATTTCTTTTTTATGCAACCAAAACTCTTGATAAAAACTATCAGTTGGTTTTGTTAAAAAGAAAAACTGACTAAAAAATAATTGAGGTGTTAATTTAAAATGATGACTTAAACTGTGATAGGTATCAAATGCTCTTTTTGGGTCAACGTGCCAATGATGTTTTGGTTTAAACTTACGTAAATGTTGTTTTATTTTTTTTGAAACAATAAGTCCTCCTAAACTCAACAAAATGTCTGGCTGAAAATGAGTCAGTTCATTATCTTCCAAAGGAAAAATTAATTTATCTATACTATTGATAAACTTTGGATTAGAAACATTGGCTGTATTTTCAATTAACACTAAAACCGAAGGATCTTTTGTTAAATGTTCTAATTGAATTTGTAAAAGTTCATTTGGATAATGTTCTCCAACCAACACCATTTTCTTTTCAGATGCATTCCAAATTTTGGCAAATTGCTCTAAATCATCCACATTTAATGGTTCTTCCTCGAAGCTATAATCAAAAGTTTCGAAGTTTAATATATTGCTGGTAGTTTCATACAAAGGTTCATCAAAAGGAACATTTATATGTACAGGACCACTTTCTAAAATGGCAGTTTTAATAATTTCCGAAAGCATTTCATTAATGTTTCCTTCAATATTTAAACTTTCGTCTAAACTAACCGACGCTAACATATGATTTTCAAAAACATTTTCTTGTCGTATAGTTTGCCCATCACCAATATCAATTAAATGTTTTGGTCTATCTGCTGAAATAACTACCAACGGAATATTACTGTAAAATGCTTCTGCAATTGCCGGATAATAATTTAACAAAGCCGAACCTGAGGTGCAAACTATGGCAACCGGACTTTGTAATTGTTGTGCTATTCCTAAAGCAAAAAATGCTGCACAACGCTCATCAACTATACTATAGGTTTTAACTTTTGGATGGTTTGAAAAGCCTATGGTTAAAGGTGCATTTCTTGATCCAGGGGAAATTACTACGTGTTCAATTTTACTCGCAACACAGGTTGCAATTGTTAATTGAGCAAGTTCATTTATTGGAAATTGAGGCATTAAATAGTCTTCATTTTTTGAAAGCACAAAGTTACGTAAACTTATTGTAGATTTTTAAATAAATATTATTGAATAATGCAAAAGTAAATTACCACATACTTTTCATAATTGCAGCTTTTGCAACTGTTTCCTCCCACTCTTTTACAGGTTGGCTGTCTTTAGTTAAACCTCCTCCAATATAAATTGTTGCATTATGGTTTTCAATTTTCATACAACGCAGATTAACATAAATTGCAGATGCATTATTACAATTTATTTCACCCATAAAACCAGAATAAAATTCCCTATCATACTCTTCGTTTTGCATTATAAATTCTGTTGCCGCGTTTTTAGGAATTCCACAAATAGCAGGTGTTGGATGCAAAGCATTAATTAATTGTTCTAAACTTTTTTTCGATTTTAACTCGCCACAAATATCAGATCGTAAATGAATTAAGCTTCCTGCTCTACTTGTAATTGGACCTGTAACTTCTAATTTGTTAATTTTATCTTTAATATTTTCAACAATAAAATCTGTTACAAATTGTTGTTCTTCCAATTCCTTTTTTTCCCAGATTACATCTAATGTCCCACTAAACTTTTGTGTTCCGGCCAAAGACATTGTTTGTAACTTATTATTTTTAATAGCAATTAATTGCTCTGGAGTTGCTCCCATCCACAAACCAACCTTTGGATGATACCATAAATAAACAAAGGCATTTTTATAAGAGTTTAGCATTCTTTTAAAAACCGTTGTAATTGTTGATTTGCCAATTGCAATAGTTTCTTTTCTTGATAAAACTACCTTTTCAGAAAATCCATTTTTAATAAAATCAACCGCCTTATTGACTTTTAAAATATATTTTTCTTTTTCTTCTATTGTACAAGAATCCTCTAATTTTAACGAAGAATCTACAATTTCTAAATTGTTAGTTATCTGCGTAAAAAATTGTTCACTTTTACTTATAGGGAATAAGATTTTAGTTTCATTCTTATTAAATGGAGCAAATATAAATCCTGAAGAATTATAATCTTCAAGTTTAATTAAATCATTATTATTTTGGTGAATAGCTGAAATTACCTTTGAATTTGGCTTTCTATATGCAACAAATGGCTGTTGTGCATCTAATACAGATGAAATTTTTTCAAAAAAAACAATATTCGTAAATTCTAATTTCATTAATTTAATTGTTGTAATAAAATATCTCTAATTTCATTAAAATTACTCCAAACCAAGTCGTGTCCAGCTCCATCTAATGTAATTAATTCAAATTTATTTGGTGCTATTTTTTCTTTTAAAATAGTAGAATTTTCATAAGGCACAATCCAATCATTATTTCCGTGAATGCATATAATTTTTGAAGGGTTATTATTCCAAAGTCCTTCAAAATGTAGTAGGTCTTTTTTATGAGAAATTTTTTCTTTTGATGCTGCTTGCCAAGCCTTTGGCATAAGCCACCTTGTTGTTTCCCACTTATAAAGGTTTAAAGCCCAAGGCATTGGTTCTACCTTTGAAATAACCGCCGGAGCAAGTAATACTATTTTTTTATACTTTTTGTTTGAAGCTAAAACAATTGGACCTCCATAAGAATAACCTACTAATATTACTTTTTGTGAATCAATATTGTTGATTAAACTTTCCAATAAATTCTTTTCAAACTCTATAGACTCCTTAACTTCTCCAGTTTTAAAAACACCATAACCAACTCTATCATAAGCTATTAAATTGGCGTTATGTTGAATATCTTTATCAGATAAATATTTTTTAAAATCACTTGCCGAACCTATAGAACCATGCACAAAAACTAGCGTTGGTAAAGTTGTGTCTATCTTTTTTTGAAAAGTTAAAACGCGGTAATCAAACTCTTGAAACTTTTTTGTTGTGATAAAAACTTTTGTGTCTTTCTCTGCAAAATCTTCTATCAGTTGCTCGGTTGACTTTGGTGTTGAAAAATAATAGATAACACCATATGCTACTACTAGCAAAAATAGCAGTATAAATACTAAAATTTTGAGTATTTTCTTAAGCTTACTCAAAGCTATTTTGCTAAAATATAGTTGGTTATTTTACAAAGAGAAATTACTCTATTTCTATCATCTATTATTTTTATTTCAACTAAATGAATTGTTTTCCCTTTATGAATGATGCGTGCAGTTGCAGTAACCATTCCACTTTTTACGCTTCTTAAATGATTTGCAGAAAATTCGATTCCTCTAACCGCATACTTTTCTTGGTCTATTGCTAATATTGATGTTGGACTACCAACACTTTCTGCCAATGCCATTGTTGCACCACCGTTTAAAATCCCATCTGGTTGATGCACTCTAGAGTTTACAGGCATTGTTGCTACTAAAAAATCTTCACCCAAATCGGTATAAACAATGTTTAAAGTTTCGTTTAATGTGTTTTCACACATTTTATTAAGTTTATTTAAAGTTGCTTCTTTTGAATTCATAATTAAAAGTTGGTTGGTAAAAATAAGAATTAAAACTATAAATACTACCTTTGCAATTTAAAAGTATAAAGTAAAATGGCTTATAAAATTAGAGCAATATTAGATGTCGAGAAAGACGTATTTAGAGATATTATTGTAAATGAGACTCTTAATTTAGAAGAATTGCATTTTACTATTGCAAAATCGTTTGGTTTTAAAGGTCAGGAAATGGCTTCTTTTTATTTAAGCGACGATTCTTGGGAACAAGGAGAAGAAATTCCATTATTCGATATGTCTGAGGATGAAAACTCATTTTCAATGGCAACTTGTACAATTTCAACAGTGTTAAGAAAAGAAGGTGCAAAACTTATTTATATTTATGATTTCTTTTCTATGTGGACATTTTTTATTGAATTGTCTGAAATAATAGAAAATCCTGAAGAGGAATTACCATTGATTGCACTGTCTTTTGGTGATGTTCCAGACGAAGCTCCCGAAAAAGAATTTATTGGAGAAAATTCTGATGAAGACAATTTTGATGCTTTTGATGATGAAAGTAATTTTGACAATATTGATGATATAGATTTAGATAATTATTAATATATCATAAAAACTCATTTTATATTAGCCAAAACCCGTTAAGGTTTTAGCAATAATTGTAATTCCGGATAAATAAATACTATTTATTTACCTCTCCGATAATATTTTCTACAGAAGTTATTTTTTTGGTCATACATTTACTTTTTCCCTTACGAATATCAAACTTAAGAGATGAATACACTCGATCACAATCCAACTCTAATACTTCATAAGATTGCTGTACAATAGCTAGTGCTTCCGCAATTGTTTCGGTCTCTATTACAGTACCCATTGGCGTTAATTGATAAGTAACTCCACTTTCACGAATCATTTGTATTATTTTACTTACATAAGCACTTATACTCTCACCTTTATCGGTTGGAAACATAGCAAATTCTAATAGTACTGACATTAATTTAAAATGGTATTTGTTATATTTACAAAGGTAGTGAAAGTACTTAATTTATTTAGTAAAATTATACTGTTTTAAATGAGTTTAACACTTTATACAACTATAAATAATTACAAATTAAACACATATGCAATGCCCTTGTAATCCAAATAAAAAATATGTTGATTGTTGTCAAAAAGCACATCAGAATATACAGGCTGTAACAAGTGCAGAACAATTAATGCGCTCTAGATATAGTGCTTTTGTACTTGCCAATATTAATTACTTACAAAAAAGTCATCACACTTCTACTCGCCCATCTAAACAAGAAAAGAGAGAAATTGAAAAATGGACAAAATCTGTTAAATGGATTCGACTTGAAGTTTTAAATTCTACAGAAAATACGGTTGAGTTTAAAGCCTTTTTTATGGAAAATAAGAATATTGAGGTAATTCATGAAAATTCAAAATTTTGTAAAGAAAATGAGCATTGGGTTTATTTAGACGCTTTTTAGTAACTAAATTTTCTTAATCTTAGATTTCTGCTTTTGCTAATCCAAGATTAGCTATAAAATGTGTAATTTTTAATAAGTAAGACTCCTAAATACGTTATGAAAAATATAGCTTTTAAACCTCCAACTCTGCAACTTTCTACTTTTATCTAATAATATAAGTATTTACGTTTTCGTAATTTCTTCTAACAAAATCAAATGCTACTTTTAAAATTTGCCCCATAGTTTTGCAATCTTTAAAGTTTTTATCCTTTGTATATTTAATTAAATCCTTTTTAAGTTCTTTTATTTTATCGGGAGTTGAAATTTCATCATCTACCATACAATCTAATAAATCGTTAACTCTTTCTTGAGACCCTCTTAACCTACGCGCAATTGCGGAACGTTCTTCTTTTTTATATTGTTCAACAGACTCGTTTCTTAAGTTGTCCGAAACCATTTTTACAAAAGGATAATTTTCTTTAAAATATTGAGGGAAATAAACTCTTAAATTTCCTTCAAAACTTTGTTGATCAAAATCCATAGCTCTAATTCTATACTCTACCTGATCAAAATCGTAAGAAGCAACAATTACATAATTATAAGCACGCATATCGCCAAGTAAACGAATCATACAACGTTCATTAAACTTTACAAACTCTTTTGAAAGTCGTTTTAAACCACTTTCTGAAACTGTACTTAAATTTTCTGCTAAAAATTGATCACCTGGAATTCCTAAAACATGTTCTTCAATAAGAGTATCTTTATACACCAAAAAGTTAATATTATTTGGAGATAATATGTGTTCAAACTCAAGTCCGTAAACTCTCGATGCATCAGCCTTTTTAATGTATAAATAAGTGTGGTTATCGTTTAAAATATTTCGAATTTTTATTCTAAATGGTTTCGAATTTCCAAATGTACAATAGTCAATTGCATCTACGGTTAAAAAAGGAATAGAGTCTTCACTACCATCGCCATGTAAAATTAAATACATTCGCTTTAAACTTAAATCAATTTCATCACGTTCGTGCTCAGCATAATATACGCGAACCCAAAGGGTATCGTCACCGTTCTTATCGTAAACTACAATTGCTCCTGCAAATCGCAATAAATCATCATAAAAAACAGGTATTTTAATATTTCTATTATACTCTGTTAAATAATCATATAACTTTTGATTAATTGGAAATGCCGGTTTTTTTTTTGAAATTAATTTCTGTTCTTCCATCGTAAATCTTTTCTAATTTGTCAAATTTAGTATATTGCCGTAACAAATTTTAATATTTGTCGTCTTAATTTTATACTAAACAAATTTATATTGGAAACTATTCTCTCATTAAAAAATCTTAATAAAAGGTTTGGAGCAATTCACGCAGTAAATAACCTATCTTTTGATATTAAAAAAGGAAGTGTTTATGGAATACTTGGACCCAACGGAAGTGGAAAGTCAACAACACTAGGCATTATTCTAAATGTAGTTAATAAAACTTCAGGTGAATTTAGCTGGTTCGACGGCAAATTATCAACACATCAGGCATTAAAAAAAGTGGGAGCTATTATTGAACGCCCTAATTTTTATCCATATATGACCGCAACTCAAAACCTTGAGTTAGTGTGCAAAATAAAAGAAATACCAAGTGTAAAAATTGAAGAAAAACTTAAGGTTGTTAATTTATTTGAAAGAAGGAATAGTAAATTTAGAACCTATTCTTTAGGTATGAAACAACGTTTAGCAATTGCTTCCGCTCTTTTAAATGATCCTGAAATTTTAATTTTAGACGAACCCACAAATGGTTTAGATCCACAAGGAATACATGAAATTAGACAAATTATAAAAAATATTGCCGCAAACGGAACTACAATTTTATTAGCATCTCATTTATTGGATGAAGTTGAAAAAGTATGTTCGCATGTTGTAGTAATTAGAGAAGGTGTAAAATTATACTCTGGAAGTGTTGATGAAATGACAGCCTCACATGGTTTATTCGAATTAAAAACGGATGCTAGTGAAGATAACCTTTTAGAATTGCTCTCTAATTTTGATGGAATTTCTTCAACAAAAAAAGAAAACAATTTTGTTATTGCTACCCTTAACAAAGAAATTACCGCAACTGAAATTAACAATTATTTATTTCAAAATGGAGTTATTTTATCACATTTAGTAAAACGAAAACCTAGTTTAGAACAACAATTTTTAACGCTAACCAACAACAAATCATAATGTTACGATTATTAAACATAGAAATTCATAAGTTAAAGTATAACAGTGCCAGTAGAATTTTAATTCTTATTTATTTTATATTGTTAACTTCCATTGCTTTAATTGCTGCCATTAAATTTGATATTGGCCCGGTTAAGTTTCATTTAGCAGAACAGGGAATTTTTAATTTTCCATACATATGGCATTTTAATACCTATATGGCATCTATTTTTAAATTTTTCTTATTATTAGTTATTGTTTCTATGATGGCAAATGAGTATAGCAACAAAACTCTAAAACAAAATTTAATTGATGGTTTAAGCAAAAAGGAGTTTGTGTTATCTAAGTTTTATACTGTTTTAGCACTTGCCTTAATTTCTACATTATTTGTTTTTGTGGTTTCTATAATTTTAGGATATAGCTATTCCGATTTTACTGAGTTTTCAATAGTAACAACAGATTTAATATACCTTTTCGCTTTTTTTATAAAGCTAACAGCATTTTTCTCCTTTGGACTTTTTATGGGAATTCTAGTAAAACGATCAGCTTTTGCGGTTGGAGGTATTTTAATTTGGTTTTTTGGTGAAAGCTTGTTTAAAGGTTTTTTATTTTGGCAATTTAAAGACCTAGAAAATACAAGCGAACGTGTAAATAGTATTATGCAATTTCTTCCAATGGAATCAATTTCAAATTTAATTAAAGAACCTTTTACTCGCTTAAGTGCAGTTAAAACTGTAGCTAAACAAGTTGGAGAAAATTTAACAAAAGATTTTTCGGTTCAACCATTAGATTTACTAATTGCATTAATTTGGACTGCATTGTTTATATATTTCTCTTATGCATTGCTAAAAAAGCGCGATTTATAATCATATGTTGCTCTTTTTAGAATTTTTTTTTTCATAATATTAAACTTTTACATGTAAATTTGGTCAAATATCAATGACCACCGTGAATAGACTGTCAGTTAAACTTTTATTTACCACTTTTTTTTGTGTGTTATTAAGTTACATGGGTTTTGCTCAATTGAGTAAAACACATTATATTCCTCCTTTAACAAGTGCTGAATTTGGAAATGCAAATCCTGAAAATCAATACATATATATTTCAACACCTAGTATAACAGACGTACCTTATACAGTAACTCCCATTGGTTCATCAAGCACCATTACAGGATATGTTTCAAAATCAAATCCGGAAGAAATTTATATTGGTAACGGTTATTCTCAATTATTTGTACAATCCAGTCAAACAAGTAGGGTTACAAACAACAAAGGATATATTGTTGAAGCTGCCGGAACCATATATGTTTCTGTTAGAATGACAGCTGGTGGAGGAGCTCAAGCCGGAGCATTGGTTAGCAAAGGACTTTCTGCTTTAGGAAAAGAGTTTAGAGTTGGAAGTTATACCAATGAAAATCCACAAGACAATTATTTAAATTTTGTATCAGTAATGGCAACTGATGACAATACAAACGTGGAATTTAGTAACCTACCCGCTGGTTTAGTAATAAAAAATTATTCTGGAACAACTCCTTTTTCTATAAATTTAGATAAAGGTGAAAGTTATATTTTAGCTACAAATAGTTTTACAACTCCTGTTAATAGAGATGGATTAATAGGTTGTTTGGTAAAATCGGATAAAGATATTGTTGTAAACTGTGGTTCGGCAAATGGTAGTTTTAGCAATGGAAATGGAAGAGATTATGGTATTGATCAAATTGTTGGACATAATAAAATTGGATCAGAATATATTTTTGTAAAAGGAGATGGAAGTAATGATTGGGAGAATATTTTACTAGTTGCACACCAAGATAATACCACTATAAGCGTAAATGGCACCTCTATTGGAGTTACAAAAAATGCTGGTGAATATTATGTAATTGAAGGTGATAAATATAATGCCTCTGGAAATATGTATGTAGAAACATCTAATCCCGTTTTTGCCTATCAAGGAGTTGGCGCAACTACTTCAGAAGCAAATCAAGGTATGTTTTTTGTACCTCCACTAAGTTGTGAAACAAGAGGAAATGTTGATAATATTGCTGCAATCGAAGACATTGGTACAACTTCTTTTACCGGTGGAGTTACCATTGTTACAAAAAAAGGAGCAGCAGTTACTATAAATAATTTACCACTGTCTAACTTCTCCTCTATTGGACCAAGTAATGTTAATGGGAAATCTGATTATGTAACTTATAAAGTTACTGGTTTATTTGGTGATGTTTCTGTAGAAAGTGACCAAGAGTTGTATTGCTCGTACTTTAATTACAATGGAGCAGCAACTTCGGGAAGTTTTTATTCTGGGTTTCCAACAGCACCTGAAATAAACTTTGAAGCTATTTTTAATACCTTAGGTATTTGCATTCCAAATATTACCTTGGAAGCTTTAAACTCTGAAAGCTTTGACACCCTGGAGTGGTTTTTTGATGATGGTTCTGGTTTTAAAACCACTGGAAATACTACAAGTATTTTGGTTCCTATTAATCCTGGGAAATACAAGTTAGTTGGTTATATAAGCTGCACCAATTTAACGCTTGAATCTTTTGAAGTTCCTGTAAGTTATTGTCCCGATGATATTGATGAAGATGGTATTATTGATAATATTGATATTGACAATGACAACGACGGGATTTTAAATTGTACAGAATCTAAAGGAAATGGGACACTTAATTTATCTAATATTTTAAAACCTTCAGTTGTTCTGAACGATGGATCTATAATTTCAAATATTGCAACCGGCAATTTTAATTTCACCAATAATACAACAACAAATTCTAGTTTAATTGGTTCTTCTAATGGAAACTTTAAAAGCGAAATACCAGCTTCAGCAACAGCTATAAATGATTATTCTATTTCATTTTCCGAAGAAATTAACTTTAAATTTAGTGAAAACACTTCAATTACACATTCAATTAATGATGGAGAACATTTTATTGCTAAAATTTCCCCTGCTAATAAAAATATTACATTAATTGATCCAGATAATAGGCTTTTAGTAGACACAAATTTTGATGGAATTTATGAATCTGGTATTACAAAAGTTTCAGGCTCTGAAATACATTTTATAGTAAACCCTTCTCCTTCAGGAAATACTCCTTTTCAATTTTTAGCCAACAATGTTACTGGTTTTTCATTTATTCATCATTTAGATAACATTAATAAAGCTTCAACTTTTAATGGTTTATTGTCACTTACTTGTTATAAAAATGATAATGATAGTGATGGTATAGAAGATGCCTTAGATTTAGATAGCGATAATGATGGAATACCCGATATTATAGAGAATTCTGGAGAAAATTTAGTATTTTCAGGTATTGATACTGACGAAAATGGATTGGATAATATATTCGATATTAATTTCATTCCTCTTGATACAGATATTGACGGAATACCCGATTTTTACGATTTAGACAGCGATAATGATGGAATATTCGATCTTTATGAATCTAATAGTAATTTAAATGACACTAATTTAGATGGAATTATTGATAATATAAACACAACAATAGGAATTAATGGTTGGGATGATAATGCGGAAAGTTCACCAGACAGTAATTTAATTGGTTATAATCTCGGTGATTTTGATAACGACTTACTATTTAGTTATATAGACAAAGACAGTGATGGTGATGACTGTACAGATGTTATCGAAGCTGGATTTACAGACGATAATAATGATACTTTTTTAGGAAATACTACCATAATTGTAAATGAAAATGGAATTGTTACTAATGCTGCTGATGGCTATACAACACCCAATTCCGATTATGCTACATTTTCAGAAATAATAATTACAGACCAACCTACAAATTTAACCACCTGTATTTTTTATGATTCTATATTTGAAATAAATACAAACAACGTTGATACATATCAATGGCAATTAAGTATTGATAATGGCACAAACTGGCAAAATTTAATTGACGACGTTAATTATTCCGGAGTTCAATCAAAAATTCTAACTATAAAAAATACACCCATTGAGTTTAATAATTACAAATTTAGAGTACAGTTAGAAAAATTAGGTAATTCTTGTGGATTAATTTCTGATGAAGTAACCCTCATAGTTACCCCAAACCCAATTGCAAATACTGTATCGAATTTAGAATTATGCGATAATTTAGATGATGGAGATGATACCAACGGAATTGTTCAAAGTTTTAATTTAGAAAGTCAAACTAGTTTAATTTTAGGCACACAACCAGCATCGGATTTTTCTGTAACCTATCATTTAAATCAAGATGATGCAAAATCTGGAAATGATCCAATTACAAGTCCTTTTGAAAATAACTTAAGTGCAAATTCACAAACAATTTATGTAAGTATTTTAAATAAAAATACACTTTGTAGAAATCATGAGCTAACATTTAATGTTGTGGTAAATGCTATTCCCACTGCAACAACTGTTTCAAATTTAGAAAGTTGCGATGATTTAGATGATGGAGATGACACTAATGGAGTTGTTCAAAATTTTGATTTGGAGAGCCAAACAAATTTAATACTAGGAACACAAAACGCCACCAATTTTAAGGTCACTTATCACCTATCTCAAAATGATGCTATTTCAGGAGACAATCCATTATCAAGTCCACATTCTAATAGTTTAAGTCCAAATAATCAAACTATTTTTGTTCGAGTTTTGAATAAAACCACAGGATGCGTAAATCCGCATTCAACTTTCGAAGTTATAGTAAATGCCTTACCAATTGCCAATCCTGTTGAAAATTTAGAATTATGTGATAATTTAAATGATGGAAATGACACCAATGGTATTGTTCAAAATTTCGATTTAGAAAGTCAAACTAATTTAATTTTAGGCACACAAAATCCGGCCGATTATATAGTTACTTATCATCTTTCAGAAAATGAAGCTATTTCTGGAAACAACCCACTAACTAGCCCTTTTGAAAACAAATTAAGTCCAAACTCTGAAAAAATTTATGTTCGTATTTATGATAAAATAAAAGGCTGTGTAAACGCTCATTTAAATTTTGATGTAATTGTTAATCCGTTACCTGTTTTAAAAGAATCTGTAGTTTACCTAAATCAATGTGACGATGATGAGATTTCAGATGGTTATAGTATTTTTAATTTAAATGAAGCCAACCAATTAATTTCTGAAGATTATTTAAACGAAACTTTTGAGTTTTATTTTGATAAAAATCATACTATCCCAATTACCAATCCAATAGCTTACAAAAACCCGTCTGTAATAAACAGTGAAGTTTTTGTAAAAGTAATAACAACTAATGGCTGTGAACGCTTTGCAAAAATAATTTTAAAAGTAGGTGTTACTCAAATACCTCCAGATTTTGAAATATTAAATTTTTATGAATGCGAAGATGGGCCATCCAACAATCAAGATGGTAAAACCCATTTTAATTTTAGTAGTGCTAAACAAGTTATTAAGGCTAGTAACCAGTTATTTTCGTTGCAATCGGTAACTATTTCATTTTATGGAAATTTAGAAGATGCGCTTTCAGAAATCAACGCTATACCTGATATTTCTAATTATGAAAATACTACACCTTGGCAACAAGAAATTTATGTAAGAGTTGACAGTGATGAAGTAAATTCATGTTTAGGTTTAAACCATGTTGTTACCTTAAATGTTGAAAAATTACCTATAGCCACTCCAGTTACAATTAACAGAGAATGTGACGATGATCACGATGGATTGTTTCCTTTTAATGTTGCAACTATTGATGATCAAATTAGAAATGGGCAAACCAATATAACTGTTTCCTATTTTGATGAAAACGGCACTAAATTACCTAGCCCATTACCAAATCCTTTTTTAACGAAAAGTCAGACTATAAAAATTAAAGTTGCCAATAACAGTACTAAAACCTTAAATGGTCCTTGTTATGATGAGACTGAACTTACTTTTATTGTTGATGATTTACCAGAAATTCACCCTTTAGATTTAGTGCCTGTTTGCGATAAAGAAGATAATAATGACGGAATTTACGACTTTGACACTTCTTTTATTCAAAGTACTTTATTAGGTACTCAAGAAGGCTTGGAAATTCATTACTATGATGAAAATGGAAACGAACTATCCAATCCTCTACCAAATCCTTTTACATCACATACTCAAACAATTTCAGTTGAAGTAATAAATCCAATAAACAGCACTTGTACGGCAACTAGCTCGTTTAATTTAGTTGTAAATGAATTACCCGAATTTGAAGTTACTTCTCCTCAAATTTTATGTATTACCAAACCTCAAGAATTTATTACATTATCCCCTGAAATAAATAGTGCAAACGCCAATTTATTCGATTATTCTTGGCATAATGAAAATGGTGAATTAATCTCTAACGATTTTGAAATTAATATTTTTGAGCCAGGATTATACTTTATAACACTTACCAAAAATGATGGTTCTTTTTGTTCAAGAACTAAAGAAATAATTGTAAACCCATCTTCAGTTGCAAAATTTAGTCTTTTTGATATTGATATTGTTGATGATTCTGATAATAACACAATATCTATCTCTACCGAAAATCTTGGTATTGGAGATTATGAATTTTCGCTAGATAATGAAAACAACTCCTATCAAGATGAACCATTTTTTGAGAATGTAAAAGCTGGAATTCATACTGTGTATGTTCGCGATAAAAATGAATGCGGTATAAAAGCAGTATCGGTTCCAATAGTTGGATATCCTAAATTTTTTACTCCAAATAATGATGGGCATAATGATACTTGGAAAATAATTGGTGTTAATGGCGAATTTTATAACAACGCTAAAATTTACATTTTCGACAGATTTGGTAAATTTATTCACCAAGTAAATGCAAATGGAGAGGGTTGGGACGGAACTCTTAACGGAAAACCATTACCTTCATCCGATTATTGGTTTTCTGCAGAACTTATAGATATTAAAGGAAATATTAGAGTTAAAAAAAGTCATTTTAGCTTAATAAGGAGGTAATTTTTTTAACACTTCAATTTCACATTTCCCTTATTTATAAAGATATTCTATCTTTGAATTAAATAACCTTATCAAATTAAATGAAAAAAATACTCCTTTATATTCTATTTTTTTGCTTTTTAAAATCCTATTCACAAGGAGAAGCAAATATTTGGTATTTTGGAGATTATGCCGGATTAGATTTTAATTCCGGAAATCCTTTATCAATTTCAGGTAGTAAATTAACAACACGTGAAGGTTGTTCTTCTTTTTCTGATGCTAATGGAAACTTACTATTTTATTCAGATGGTACAACTGTTTGGAATAAAAATCATAATCCAATGCCTAACGGAACTTTTTTAAAAGGAGGTTCTTCTAGCTCGCAATCGGCTATGATTATTCCAAAACCAGCAAGCACAACTGAATTTTATATTTTTACTGTTGGATCATTTGCCAATGAAAACCCTGGCTTTAATTACTACACTATTGATATGACAAAGGATGGTGGTTTTGGAGATGTTGTAAGAGGACCTGTTGATTTAAATGAAGGTAGAGAACTAGAATGGACAGAAAAAGTAGCAGCAATTAATGGTAAAGATTGTGAAACATTTTGGGTTATTTCATATGTAGGTGATGAATTTAAAGCATATAAAATAACTAAAAACGGAGTTGCTTTTAGACCAATTACAACAAAAACAGGATATTATGCTCAGGATAAACGAGGCTATTTAAAAATTTCTCCAAATGGGAAAAAGATTGCCATAGCACATATGAAAGATCAAAAACTATTTTTATATGATTTTAATAACCAAACTGGTTTGGTTACCAATCCACAAGAATTAAATTTATCATATCCTGCACATAGCCCTTATGGTTTAGAATTTTCTAGTAGTGGAGAAAAATTATATGTGCACGCTAGTAATGATTATTATAGTGAAGATTTTTCAGAATGGAACAACCCAGCAAACCATTATTCAACTTTATATCAATTTAATCTTAAACAACCAACAACTGCGCTTATTAACAGTTCGAGAGTAATTTTAGATTCTCAAAACCTATATAGAGGAGCTCTACAACTTGGTCCCGATAAAAAAATTTACAGAGCTTTGGCTCATACATATAATAAAGGATCTAATTATTTAGGAGTTATTGAGTTTCCAGAAAATGATGGTTTAAATTGCAACTACGTACACAATGCAATTGATTTAGGAACTAATAAATCCACTCAAGGTCTTCCCCCATTTATTGCCTCCATATTTTACCAAATTGAAATTTTAAACGCTTCAAGAGACAATGAAGTGGTTACCAACCAAACTATAAAACTATGTACTGGAACAGATTACACGTTTAATACCGAAACCTTACCAGGAAACGCCGTGTATAGTTGGAAATTAAATGACTCTATTTTTAGCACAAATGCAAGTATTAATTTAAAAAATATTCAAAAGACAAATGCTGGAAAATACCAACTTAAAGCTAGTTTAGTTGATAGATGTGGTAAATCAATTATTTATGAAGGAAATTTTGAGGTTGAAGTATATGACCCCCCAATTGTTCCAGAAAATCTAATTTTTGATCAGTGTGATTTCGATTCAAATAGTTTAGATGGAATAACACTTTTTAATCTTGAAACCAAAATTCCAGAAATAACCAATAACAACCCCAAATTAATTGTAACATTTTATAAATCTATAATTGATTTTGAAAATGATATGCCAATTGAAAATCCATCGGAATATGCATCCTATACAAATCAAAATTTTATAGTAAAAATAACAGATACTTTAAGTGAATGTTCCTCAATTGGGAAAATGGAATTAAATGTGTATCCTACAAGTTTAGACACCTATGATGCTATCTATACTTGTGAAAATGAATTAAATTCCGATTCAAAATATAGCCAACCTACTAATTTAGGTAGTTTTAATTTAGAAATTAAACGAGAACAAATTGAGGAGCTCTTTTCTAATTATAATATAGTTGTAGAATTTTATGAAAATATTTTAGATACTCAACTTCAAACAAATAAAATTGATGGTGTAAAAGAATATCCTAATAGTGAAATTTTTGTTAGAATTTCGAATAAGGATAATAACAATTGTATTTCGGCGGGAAAATTTAACCTAGTAGTTAATAAAATCCCATTACCTAATTTTGTTGATGAAGATGTAGTTCTTTGCATTGGCACAATTGAAGACAATCCACTTAATGAATATTATGTGGATTTGGATGGAAGCACTTATTTTGAAAACGACCAATATCAATGGTATTTTAATAACCAACCAATTTATGGAGCAACTAACGCTATTTATGCAGCAACAAAAGGAGGTAATTATAGTGTTGAGGTGCAAAGAAAATATAGTAATAACCTTAATAAAAATGATGATACAAGTTATTGTATTGGGTATAGTAAATTTAAAGTTGTTGAATCGAATGCACCTGTTTTATATAATGAAAACGTCGAAATTATTGATGATTCATCAAACAACAGTATTACCATAAATACCGATAATTTAGGAATAGGAAGCTATCAATATTCAATTGATGATTTTTATGGCGAATATCAAGATGAACCATTTTTCGAAAATGTATCTTCAGGATTTCACACCATATACGTTAAAGATAAAATTGGTTGTGGTTTTGATCAATTGGAAGTTTCAGTTATAGGATTTCCTAAATATTTTACTCCCAATAATGATGGAATTAATGATTTTTGGAGAATTCCAGGAGTAAATAGCAGTTTTTACCCATCTTCAAATATTCATATTTTTGATAGGTTTGGAACCTTAATTATCACCTTAAATCCAAATGATGCCGGATGGAATGGAACATTAAACGGTAAACAATTACCTTCTTCCGATTATTGGTATTCTGTTGAATTAACCGACCAATTTGGAAATAGACGATTTAAAAAAGGGCACTTTAGTTTAATAAGAAGGTAACTATTTTACATTAAACAAAAATTCTTAATTATAGTAGTATTAAATTGAATATTAAATAACTTATTTTTGCAATATGCAATTTAAATTAGAATCAAAATTTAAGCCTACTGGAGATCAACCCGAAGCTATAAAACAGCTTGTAGAAGGGATAAACACCAATGAAAAATACCAAACACTTTTAGGTGTTACTGGTTCAGGTAAAACATTTACTGTAGCTAATTTAATTGCCCAAACTCAAAAACCAACCTTAGTTTTAGCGCACAACAAAACGTTGGCCGCTCAATTATATTCAGAGTTTAAACAATTTTTTCCAAGCAATGCTGTGGAGTATTTTGTTTCTTATTATGATTATTACCAACCAGAAGCTTTTCTACCTACCACTGGAACTTATATTGAAAAAGATTTATCTATAAATGAAGATATTGAAAAACTTCGTATAAGTGCTTCTTCTACCCTACTTTCAGGAAGAAGAGATGTTATTATAGTTGCCTCTGTTTCTTGTATTTATGGTATTGGAAATCCAGTTGAATTTAAAAAGAATATCATTTCAATTGAAGTGGACCAGGAAATACCTCGTACAAAATTTTTAAAATTATTGGTTAACAGCCTATATTCAAGAACTGAAACAGAAATTAGTAGTGGAACATTTAAGGTTAAAGGCGATACAATAACTGTATATCCTTCCTATGGAGAACACGCCTATAGAATTCACTTTTTTGGTGATGAAATTGAAGAAATTGAAAGTTTTGACATAACTAACAATCAGGTTGTTGAAAAATTTGAACAGTTAAATATTTACCCGGCAAACCTATTTGTAACCTCCCCTGATGTTTTGCAAAATGCAATTCACGCAATTCAGGAAGACTTAATAAAACAGGTAGATTATTTTAAAGAAATTGGAAAACATTTAGAAGCCAAACGCTTAAAAGAACGTACAGAATTTGATTTAGAAATGATACGTGAATTGGGTTATTGTAGTGGTATAGAAAACTACTCTAGATATTTAGATGGTAGAAATCCAGGAACAAGACCATTCTGTTTATTAGACTATTTTCCGGATGATTATTTAATGGTAATTGATGAAAGCCATGTTACCGTACCTCAAGTACATGCAATGTATGGTGGTGATAGAAGTAGAAAGGAAAATTTGGTTGAATATGGATTTCGATTACCTGCGGCTATGGATAATAGACCTTTGAAGTTTGAAGAATTTGAAGAAATTCAGAATCAAATCGTTTATGTAAGTGCAACTCCTGCAGATTATGAATTGGAAAAAACAGAGGGAATTTTTGTCGAGCAAGTTATTCGTCCAACAGGTTTACTTGATCCTGAAATTGAAGTACGACCAAGTATAAATCAAATTGATGATTTAATTGAAGAAATTCAAGTAAGGGTTGAAAAAGATGAACGCACCTTGGTTACTACTTTAACTAAAAGAATGGCTGAAGAATTAGCCAAATATTTAACACGAATCCAAATCCGTTGTCGTTATATTCATTCTGACGTTGATACTTTAGAGCGTGTTGAAATTATGCAAGATTTAAGAAAAGGTTTATTTGATGTATTGATTGGTGTAAACTTGTTAAGAGAAGGATTGGATTTACCTGAAGTTTCTTTGGTTGCCATTTTAGATGCCGATAAAGAAGGTTTCTTACGGTCACATAGATCTTTAACACAAACAATTGGTAGAGCTGCCAGAAATGTAGAAGGGAAAGCAATTATGTACGCCGATAAAATCACCAACAGTATGCAATTAACCATTGATGAAACTGCAAGAAGGCGCATAAAACAAGTAGCATATAATACCGCTAATAATATTACACCTACTCAAATTAAAAAAAGTATAGAAGATACACTTGGACAAAATACTGCCGCATCTTACAATTACGACACCACTGTTGGAATTGCAGCGGAAGATGAGTTGAATTACCTGTCTAAATCAGAAATTGAAACTCGCATAAAAGAAAAAAGAAAACAAATGGAAGAAGCTGCAAAAGCACTAGATTTTATAATTGCAGCAAAGTTGAGGGATGAAATAAAAATATTAAAGGAAAAAATTTAATACAAATTTTAATAAAACATCTCCATCAACAAATTTACTACCATTTACAAAACATTGTAAAATTATATTCTGTTTTTTAATTCTGATTTTTTTTACTATTACATGTGAAAAATTCATCTAAATTCTCTATAGTTGGAGTTTTTAACTTGACAAATATCAATATTATAAAGATGAATTTATTTAAGCTTTACTATATAATTTAAAATCATTTTATTTAGAATAATCACTTATTAAACATTTGAATAACAACTCTTTATTTTACATCAAAAAAAAACTTCATTATTTTTAAATTATTAATTTTTTTATTAATAATTTAAAAATTAACACCTAAAAAAATCGTATATTTACTTACAAAATATCTTATTTTAATTAAGTATTTACACTATGAAAAAAAATGTTTTTATTTTATCCGTTTTATGTTTCTTTTTAAACATCGCATTTATTAATGCCCAAAAAGCTTTAACTGCTTCAACTGCTCAGGGCACTGCAACTACAACAGGAAATGGCGTTAATTGGACTCCAGTAGTGGTAACATCACTAAATCTAACTGCTGGAACAAAAGTATTGGTTAAAGCTGTAATTGAAGCAACTGTTACTAGTGGAAATAGTGATATAAATACGGAATTTAGATTAACAGATGGTACAAATTTTAGTCCAGTTATTTTTCGCTATGTAACAACTAAAACCTACACAGACAAAGGAAAAGTATCAATTTCTTTTATTTTTGATAGTACCCCATTTACTGGATCAAAAACATTTACATTAGAGCATACTAAAACAACGAGTGGTGAAAATAAACAATTTACATCAAAAGCAATAATAACTGCTATTGAAATTTCTAATAGTAATATTATCTTACCAAGTGGGCAAGCAACTGCATCATTAACAAGTACAACTTCAACTACTTATTCGCCTGTTGCAACAACAAATATGATTACTCTTGAAAAAACAGCTGATATCTATATAACTTCTACATTTTCAACTAGTACAACAGACGTTTCTGCATCTGGAGATTGGTCAATACAAGAATCTACCGATAATATTTCATACACAGATATTCCAAATTCACAAATTACAAGATCTATTACTGCTGCAAATGATGCCGGTATTGGTGCTGCAACTATAGCAACTTTAATCAAAGCAAAGCCAGCAGGAAATTATTATTTTAGGTTAGCTGACAAGGTAAATACAGGAACAAATCTTTCAACAATCGGAGCTACAATATCTGCCGTTGTTTTAAGAAGTACAATTGCTACTGGAGATGATGTGTTTCCTTCATATACCCAATCACCTCCAAGTGAAACAAGCACTACAAATACATATAGCGTTATTAATTCAGCCACAATAACGGCTCCAGAAAATGGTTTTACAGATAATAAGTTTTTTATGCATACCACCTATAATATGACAGCAGCTGGTGATAATATAGCATATGCTACCCATGAGTTTACAAGTTCTGCGGGAACATTTACGCCTTTTGAGATACAACGCTATGTTCTTAATGGTACAACAGGTAGCGGAGGCTTGATTGGTATAGTTAGCGGAATAAATGCATTATCATCTTTTGATGTTTCTTTTCAACACAAAAATTCAGGTGCTACAGGTACCTTAACTACATCCAATATAAATACTATTGGTTTTTTCCTAAATAGTGACCCTTTTAGTACACTCTCAGTTGAAGAGGACATTTTAAACTCAAACATTTCTATATATCCAAACCCTTCGAAAGAGCAATGTTATATTAGTAATAACGTTACTGAGGGAGAAACTTCTTTTAAATTTTATACGTTAACTGGCCAGTTGGTGCATAGCTTAACTGTAAAGCCTAAAGAACATACAAAGGTAGATATTACTGGATGGGCATCAGGAGTTTATATTTTAAAAGCGACTAATAATGGTATTAATATTGCAAAAAAATTAATTATAAAATAATTAAAAGACAGATTTCATTAATTTTTATTCGCAGATTAGCCAAATATAATATAGACGTAATGACATAAAAATTGTAAAGGCTGTTTAAAAAAGTTCACATATCTATAATTTCTTTTTAAACAGCCTTTATTTAACATAGCAAAATTTATTAGTTTCCTTTATTATAATCTGCTAAAAATTGAGCTAAACCACTCTCAGTTAAAGGATGTTTTAATAAACCTTTTATTGCGCTTAATGGACCTGTCATAACATCTGCTCCAATTTTTGCACAATCAATGATATGCATTGTATGACGGACAGATGCTGCTAAAATTTCGGTTTCAAATCCATAATTATTATAAATATGTCTTATTTCAGAAATAAGGTGTAAACCGTCTGAAGAAATGTCATCTAAACGCCCAATAAACGGAGACATATAAGTTGCACCTGCTTTTGCCGCTAATAAAGCTTGTCCCGCAGAAAAAACCAAGGTAACATTTGTTTTAATTCCTTTATCCGAAAAATATTTACAAGCCTTAACACCATCAGCTATCATTGGTAACTTTATTACAATTTGAGGATGTAAAGCGGCTAAGGCTTCTCCCTCTTTTACCATTCCTGCAAAATCTGTTGAAATTACTTCTGCCGAAACATCTCCATCTACAATATTACAAATGTCTGCATAATGTTTTAAAATATTTTCTTCACCTTTAATTCCTTCTTTAGCCATTAATGACGGATTTGTTGTAACACCATCTAAAACACCAAGTGCTTGAGCTTCTTTAATTTGATCTAAATTTGCCGTATCAATAAAAAATTTCATTCTGTTTTTATTTAGTTAATTAGTAATAATATTAGTTGCAAAAATATATAAATGATTATAATTTAAGCTTTAATTACTAAACTAACTCTACTAACTGAAAATTTAAGACTCCTAACGTAAAAAGGCTTATTTTTAGCTAATTAGCTCGAATAATTTGCTTTTTAGAAATAATTTTATTATGTTATAAAGATAAAAGTTGTTTTATAAATTAAACTCCAAACAACTTTTACACCCTATTTTCTACAAATAAAATAAGATCATTAAGTCTACCTTTTAAAATGAAATTGTAGAATTTAATTTAATGAAATAAAAACACTAAAATATATCAAAATGAAAAAATTAGATGTAAAAAAAATCAAGCTTCCTTTAACTAAAAAAAAGTATAAAAAATTAAGAGATGCCATAAGAACTCGACAAGTAAAATGGATGGATATGTCTACCGATTTAATGTATGCTTATCAAGATTTTTGGCGTTTTCAAAGATACAAAGAACTTAATAACGAATAAATATCAATGCATAAATTCAACAATGTATCTATAATTTGTAATGGTTCATTAATAGCTTTTCATAAACTTTATCTGGTAAAATTTTCTTCAAAACAATAGAGAACTTTTGCATAAAATCTCCAACTTTATAATGAATATTTGGCTTTTCTAAATTTATTATTTTATGAATCGCTTCGGCCATTTGTATCGGGTCACTTCCACTATCTACGTGAGCATCCATCAATTCTAGATTTGACTGATACTTATCTTTATATGGTGAATTTTCAAAAACAGGAGTATGAAATCTTCCTGAAGCAATGTTTGTTGCAAAATCTCCAGGCGCAACATTAGTTATTTCTACTCCAAATTCTTTCACTTCCATTCTAATAGCCTCAGTAACAATTTCTAAAGCTCCTTTTGATGCCGAATATATGCCACGAAAAGGTAATCCCATATAACCAGCAATTGAAGTAACATTAATAATTAATCCGCTATTTTGTTTTCTCATTTGTGGTAAAACAGCTTTCATAACATCAATGGCACCGAAAAAATTAGTGTCAAAAACTTTTCTCATTTCATCAGTTGGTGTTTCTTCAATAGGCCCTGTAATTCCCATTCCAGCATTATTTACCAACACGTCTAATTTTCCTTCATTTTTAATAACTTCAGCAACAGCAGCATTTATAGTTGAAACATTTCTCACATCCAAAGCAACCAATTTAAACGGATGATTTTTAATTGTTTGAGGATTTCTACTAGTTCCATAAACTACAAAGCCTTTTGAGCATAAATACTCTCCTACCGACTTTCCTATACCAGAAGATCCTCCGGTAACTAACACTACTTTAGCCATTATTTGTATTTAAAATTGAGAATTTGGTTCAAAAATACATTTTCAAATGTAATGTAAGACCTTAAGTTAAGTTTTATTTTCTAATTTCTTATTGAAAAAAGGGCATAAAAAAAAGGCAAGCTACCTACATCACACTGCTACAACCTAATACCTTTGCTGCGTTCCCGCCCTGGAGGATTCAAAGGGAGCTAGTTGTGTAGGACTTGCCGGGTGCAAATTTACAATCAATTTTTAGTTTAAACAATGATTTTTATATAAATTTATGTAACAATTTTAAATAACTGTTTACTAATAAATTATTAGAACTAATTTATTAATGTTAAACAAAATTATACTTTACTAAATGTCTATTTAGTATATTTGTTACTCAAAAATCACAATCTTATGAATCAAATTATTAAAAAAAATGGTATCAACTTTGGATTAATCCTTGGTTTTTTATTAATCCTGCCTACTTTATTGGGTTATGCTTTCTCTATTTCATTTCTTGTTAGCTATTGGACTTTAGCTTTTGTTTTTTTAGCTGTTATTATTTTAGGTATTGTGGTTATTGCATTTTCTAAAAAAGCATTAGGCGGTTTTATTTCCTTTAAAAATGCTTTTGCCTCTTATTTTATAATGGTTATTGTAAGTTTTTTATTATCAACTTTAATGAATTTTGTTTTATTTAATGTAATTGATAAAAACTTTGAACAAGTTGTTAAACAAGAACAAATACAAGTAACTGAAAATCAAAGAGATTTTTTTGCAAGTAAAATGGGGAATGCTCCACAAGAACAAGTTGATGAGTTTCACGATAAATTTGATGAAGCAATAGAAAAAATTAAAAATGACAAGCCATATAGCTTACTTTCTCTTCTAAAAGGTTTTACAATTTCAATAGCTATCTTCTCGTTATTTGGTTTGTTATTAGCTTTTATTTTGAAGAAAAAAGATCCTGCATTAGATTAAACAAAACAATATTATATGGATATATCAGTAGTTATCCCACTACTTAACGAAGACGAATCTTTAAATGAATTACACGATTGGATTGCAAAAGTTATGCAGTCCAATCGTTATTCTTATGAAATACTTTTTATTGATGATGGTAGTACAGACAATTCTTGGGAAGTAATTGAAAACCTTTCAAAAAAGAATGAAAATGTTAAAGGTATTAGATTTCAAAAAAATTATGGTAAATCACAAGCCTTAAACGCTGGATTTAAAGTAGTTAAAGGTAATGTTGTTATTACTATGGATGCTGATTTACAAGACAGTCCAGATGAAATTCCTGAATTGTATGACTTAATTGTTAAAGAAGGATACGATTTAATTTCCGGTTGGAAAAAAAAGAGATACGATTCAAAAATAAGAAAAAACATTCCATCAAAACTATTTAATGCTGCCGCGCGTAAAACTTCAGGTTTAAAACTTCATGACTTTAATTGTGGACTAAAAGCTTATAAAAACGAAGTTGTTAAAAATGTTGATGTAAACGGTGAAATGCATCGTTATATTCCTGTGCTTGCAAAAAATGCCGGTTTTAATAAAATTGGAGAAAAAGTTGTTATTCACCAAGCTAGAAAATATGGCGTTACAAAATTTGGAATGGACCGATTTATTAATGGTTTTCTAGATTTAATAACCATTTGGTTTTTATCTAAATTTGGAAAACGACCAATGCATTTATTTGGACTTTTAGGTACCTTAATGTTTGTAATTGGTTTTTTGTTTGCTTTTTACCTAGGTATAGATAAAATATTTATTCACCCAGAAGGTAGGTTAATTACTCAAAGACCTCAATTTTATATCTCTCTGATTACTATGGTTATAGGAACTCAATTTTTCTTGGCTGGTTTTTTAGGTGAAATTATTTTAAAATCAAAAACCGATTCTAAACGCTATTCAATTTCCAAAAACCTCAATTTATAACGTTTTAGTAAAAACTTCTGAAAGTTAAAAGTAATAACATTATTTTTGTATAAAATTTGATTAAATAACAATTATGAGCACTATATTAGAAAAAGCAAAACTTTGGCTAACCGATACATTTGATTCTGAAACTCAACAAGAAATTAAACATTTAATTGATACTGATCAAGATCAATTAAACGACCGTTTTTATAAAAATATGGAATTCGGTACTGGTGGAATGAGAGGAATTATGGGTGCGGGAATCAATAGAATTAACAAGTATACACTTGGAAAGGCAACACAAGGATTATCCAATTATTTAATTAAAACTTTCACAAACAAGCAACTAAAAGTTGTTATTGCTTTTGATTGTCGTCATAATAGTAAATCATTTGCAAAAGTTGTTGCAGATGTACTTTCTGCAAACGGAATTAAAGTTTATTTATTCGAAGACTTACGTGCAACACCTGAACTTTCTTTTGCAGTTAAACATTTAGGATGTGATGCAGGAATTGTATTAACAGCATCTCACAATCCACCAGAATATAATGGATACAAAGTTTATTGGGCAGATGGTGGTCAAATTGTACCTCCACAAGACGGAGAAATTATTGATGAAGTTAACAGTTTAGCATTTGCTGATGTTAAATTTAACGCCAACGAAAAATTAATTGAAGTTATTGGCGAAAAGGTAGATAATGCTTTTATTGATGCTTCAGTTAAAAATGGAACTTTCAATATTGACGGAAGAGATAATTTAAAAATTGTATTTACTTCATTACACGGAACATCTATTACTGCCGTACCGGCAGCTTTAGAAAAAGCAGGATATGCAAATGTTAGTATTGTTGAAGAACAAAGAGTTCCAAACGGTGATTTCCCAACAGTTGCTTCTCCAAATCCAGAAGAACCTGCAGCTTTAAAAATGGCTACAGATTTAGCTAATAAAGTAGGTGCTGATATTTTAATTGGAACTGATCCTGACTGTGATAGATTGGGTATTGCTGTAAGAGATTTAGAAGGAAATATGAAGTTATTAAACGGTAATCAAACTATGTGTTTAATGACTAATTTTCTTATTAAAAAATGGAAAGAAGAAGGTAAATTAAACGGTAAACAATTTGTTGGATCCACCATTGTTTCAACAAACTTAGTTAATGAAATTGCTTCTAGTTATGGAGTAGAAACCAAAGTAGGATTAACAGGTTTTAAATGGATTGCTAAAATGGTTCGTGAAGCCGAAGGTAAACAAGACTTTATTGGAGGTGGTGAAGAAAGCTTTGGCTATATGGTTGGTGATTTTGTAAGAGATAAAGATGCAGTTACAGCAACTTTATTGGCTTGTGAAATAGCAGCCGACGCAAAAGCAAAAGGAAGCTCCATGTATAAAGAATTATTACAAATTTATGTTGATAATAACTATTATAAAGAACATTTAATTTCTTTAGTTAGAAAAGGGATGGATGGAGCACAACAAATTGCACAAATGATGGTTGATTTACGCGAAAATCCTGTAACTGAAATTGACGGTTCTAAAGTTAACTATGTTTACGATTACGAAGCTTCTACAAAAACTGATTTATTGTTAAATACGGTTGAAGCAATTGAAATCCCAAAATCAAATGTATTAATTTACGAAACAGTTGATGGAACCAAAGTTGCCGCAAGACCGAGTGGAACTGAACCTAAAATTAAATTTTATTTTAGTGTAAGAGGACCGCTTGACGCCATAGAAAATGCAGTGCAAGTTAAAAATAATTTAGATACTAAAATTCAAAGAATTATTACTGAAATGAAATTATCTTAATGAGTAGTTTCAAAAAAGTTATATCATATACAAAACCTTATAGAAGGTTCGCTATTCTAAACATAATCTTTAATATATTATATGCAATATTTAATGTATTATCTGTATTAGGTTTTATTCCAGTACTTGGTATTTTATTTGGTCAAGAAGAAAAAGTGTACGAAGCGCCAGTTTATACTGGTATTTCGTCATTATATAAATATGTGCAAGGATCTTTAAATTATAAAGTAACACAGCTAATAGATACCGGTGGTATTGAAAAAGCATTACTTTTTATATGCATTCTTTCATTTAGTTTATTTTTCTTCAAAAACGTATCGCGCTATTTGGCTTCATTCTTTCTAAACTTTTTAAGAAACGGAGTTATTAAAGATTTACGAGATGGTATTTATAATAAAATATTAATATTACCTCTTTCCTTCTTCTCTGAAAAGAAAAAAGGAGATATTATTGCTAGAATGACTTCTGATATTCAAGAAATTGAATTTTCCTTTTTAAAACAATTAGAAGTTGTTGTACGTGAACCTTTAACCGTGGTATTAACCTTAATTTCAATGTTTGCTATAAGTGTAAAACTAACATTGTTTGTATTTATTCTATTACCCGTTTCTGGAGTTATTATTGCTTTAGTAGGAAAAAAATTAAAAGCAAATTCTATATTAGCACAACAAGAAACCGGAAATTTTATTTCATTTATAGAAGAAACATTAACTGGTTTAAGAGTAATCAAAGGTTTTAACGCTGAAAATAAAATTGAAAAAAAATTCAATAATTCAACTTCTAAATTTAGACAATTGATGAATAGTGTTTTACACCGTAAAACATTAGCTTCACCAATGAGTGAATTTCTCGGTTCTGCAACAATTATTGCTATTTTATACTTTGGTGGAAGATTGGTTTTAACAGATTCTAGCCCAATGAAACCAGAAGAATTTTTTGGATACATTGGATTGTTTTATTTGGTTTTAAACCCTGCTAAAGCAATTTCAACAGCATCGTACGAAATTCAAAAAGGAACTGCCTCTGCCGAACGTATTTTTAAAATTATTGAAAGTGAAAATACCATTGTTGACAAAGCCGATGCTTTAGAGAAAAAAACGTTTGACACTAATATCTCTTTTGAAAATATATCATTTAAATATAAAGATGAATACGTTCTAAAAAACTTTTCTCTAGATATTAAAAAAGGTGAAACAGTTGCTCTAGTTGGTCAATCTGGTAGTGGAAAATCTACATTAGCAAACCTTATTACCCGTTTTTACGATGTAAATGAAGGAACCGTAAAAATTGATGGACAAGATATTAGAGATTTAAAACAAAAATCACTTCGTGAATTAATGGGAATTGTTACACAAGATTCCATTTTATTTAATGATACCGTTAAAAATAATATTTGTTTAGGTGTTGAATTTGCCAGTGATGAAGATATTTTAAAAGCAAGTAAAGTAGCAAACGCCTACGAATTTATTAAAGATTTACCAAATCAGTTTGAAACCAATATTGGCGACAGCGGAAACACACTTTCAGGAGGACAAAAACAACGTTTAAGTATTGCCCGTGCTGTTCTTAAAAACCCTCCTATTATGGTTTTGGATGAAGCTACATCAGCTTTAGATACCGAAAGTGAACAGTTAGTTCAAAAAGCTTTAGAGGAAATGACCAAAAATAGAACTTCTTTAGTAATTGCACATAGGTTATCTACTATACAAAATGCCGATAAAATTGTTGTTTTACGCAAAGGTGAAATTGTAGAACAAGGAAAGCACGATGAGTTATTAGCTAATAAAGGTGAGTACTATAAATTAGTAACAATGCAATCGTTATAATATACAACTCTTATAAAAATTAAAAAGCCTAAAGTTTTACTTTAGGCTTTTTTTAATCCTATTTTTTTTGCCCTTATTAGCATAAAAGCATAAGCTTCATCATAGTCATTTGCTATTTTCCCATCTAAAATAGCATCTTTTATAGCATCTTTAATTTGACCTATTTCTCTACACGGTTTTAAATTAAATGTTTCCATAATTAATTCTCCAGAAATTGGCGGTTGAAAATTACGAACGTGATCTCTTTCTTCAACTTCTTTTATTTTTTCGCGAACATTTTTAAAGTTATTATGGTAACGCTTAAATTTCGCTTTATTTTTTGTTGTAATATCAGCTTCACAAAGAGTCATTAAACTATCAATATCATCTCCTGTATCAAAAATTAATCTGCGTACAGCGGCATCAGTTACATCCGTTGCCAATATAATTGGTCTAGAACTTAAAAAAACCATTTTCTGAACAAATTTCATTTTCTCATTTAATGGCATTTTCAATCTTTTAAACAATTTATATACCATTTTTGATCCCACAAATTCGTGCGAATGAAATGTCCATCCAATATTTTTATCGAACTTTTTTGTTGGTGCCTTTCCAATATCGTGTAACAATGCTGCCCAACGTAGCCATAAATCTTGTGTATTTCTTGAAATATTATCAACAACTTCCAAGGTATGATAAAAATTATCTTTATGCTTCTGCCCTTCTACCTCATCTACTCCTTGAAGATTAGTAAGTTCAGGTAAAAAACGCTCCAATAATTTCGTTTTATGTAGTAATAATATTCCAACTGATGGAACATCTGAAAGCATTATTTTATTAAATTCATCAATAATACGTTCTCTGGTAATAATATCTAATCGTTCAGAATTTCTTGTTATTGCTTCTAATGATTTTTCTTCAATTTTAAAACCTAATTGTGCCGCAAACCTAATTGCCCGCATCATTCGCAAAGGATCATCGGAATAGGTAATATCCGGATTTAATGGTGTAACTATAGTTTTATTATCTAATGCTTTTAATCCATTAAAAGGGTCTAATAATTTTCCTAAATCTTTACCATTTAAACTTATTGCCAGGGCATTTATTGTAAAATCTCTACGATTTTGATCATCTTGCAATGTCCCGTTTTCAACAACTGGATTTCTACTGTTTTCGTTGTAAGATTCTTTTCTTGCTCCAACAAACTCAACTTCAACATCTTCAAATCGAAGCATTGCCGTTCCATAAGTTTTAAATACTTGGACCTTGGGTTTGTGTGGTAATAATTTGGCAACCTCCTGTGCTAATTCTATACCACTTCCAATTGCAACAATATCTATGTCTTTAGGTGTTCCTCTATTTAAAAAATAATCACGTACAAATCCTCCAATTACATACGAATTTAATTGTAAATTATCTGAGGCTTTTGAAATATATTCAAAAATAGGATGCGAAATCGCATCTTTATAAGTAGTGTTTTTATGCATATATTAATCTCGAAGTACTATAATTTCTCCATTTTCACCAACCTTTAAAATTGTTGATGATTTATGATTTACTTCCTTGCGTTGCAAATTTACAACATAGTCTACGCTATCCAAAATAGCGGCATCAATTTCTTCAAAACAATTTGGTGTAGCTGCTCCACTTATATTTGCTGAAGTTGAAACTATGGGTTTACCAAAATCTTTTATTAGTTGAAAACAAAAATCGTTTTTAGGAATTCTAATTGCTACAGTATTGTCATCTGCAACCACATTTTTTGCTAGCCCTATTGGATTGTTATAAATTATTGTTGTTGGTTTTATTGAATTTCGCAAAAGATTTTTAACTTCTTCAGAAATTTCTGGAATGTATTTACACAACATTTCAAAGTTATTTACCAAAATAATTAAGCTTTTACTTTCAGAACGTTGCTTTAATTTAAAAATCTTATTTACAGCATCTTCAGATGTTGCGTCGCAACCAATTCCCCAAACAGTATCTGTTGGATATAACAAAACATCCTTATTTTTAAGTGTTTTTAAACTATTTTCGAGCTCGGTATTCATTTTATCAAAAAATATTTAGAATGCAAATATATTGTTTTAGAGTAATTTAAAACAATAAAAAAATCCTACTTCATATAAAATAAAGTAGGATTTTTCTATAATAAATATAATATATTTAAACTGCTACTTCATTTTCTCTTAAAGCATCGTTTAAAGATGTCTTTTTATTGGTACTAGCTTTTCTTTGACCAATTATCATAGCACACGGAACATTAAATTCTCCTGCTGGAAATTGTTTTTTATAACTTCCTGGAATTACTACCGATCGTGCAGGAACTCTACCTTTTAACTCAATTGGTTCAGGACCAGTTACATCTATAATTTTTGTGCTCATAGTTAAAACAACTCCAGCACCTAAAACAGCTTCTTTTTCTACTCTAACACCTTCAACAACTATACAACGTGAACCTACAAAAACATCATCTTCAATAATTACTGGTGCCGCCTGTAATGGTTCCAAAACTCCACCAATTCCAACTCCACCACTTAAGTGAACATTTTTTCCTATTTGAGCACAACTACCAACAGTAGCCCAAGTATCAACCATAGTTCCTTCATCTACATAAGCTCCAATATTTACATAACTTGGCATTAAAATAGTACCGGCCGAAATATATGCTCCATGACGCGCAACTGCGTGAGGTACAACTCTTATTCCTTTTTCTTTATATCCTGTTTTCAATGGAATTTTATCATGGTATTCAAAAATACCAACTTCTTGAGTTTCCATTTTTTGAATTGGAAAATACAAAACAACGGCTTTCTTAACCCACTCGTTCACTTGCCATCCACCTTCAATAGGTTCGGCAACACGTAATTCACCTGCATCTAATAAAGCTACAACTTCACGAATTGTATTTTGAGTTTCCTCGTTTTTTAACAATTCTCTATTATCCCAAGCATTTTCTATAATTTTTCTAATCGCTTCCATTTATTTAATTTCTTTAATTGCTGCAAATATAAAATTTCTAATTTTTATATAATCCTAAATGCGTAAATTTGCACAACTTTATAAATATTGTTAACATTTTGGGTAGAATATTGGCTTTTGATTACGGAACTAAAAGAACAGGAATAGCAATTACTGATGAATTACAAATTATTGCATCTGGACTGACTACAGTTGATACAAAAAAAATATTTTCGTTTTTAACTACCTATTTACAGCAAGAAAACGTTGAGCTGTTTATAGTTGGAGAACCTAAACAAATGAACAATAAACATAGTGAAAGTGAGCAATTTATTAAAATTTTTATTGAAAAATTAAAAAGTACTTTTCCGAAAATTGAAGTTAAAAGAATTGATGAACGGTTTACATCAAAAATGGCTTTTCAAAGTATGATTGAAGGAGGATTAAAGAAAAAAAAGCGTCAAAACAAAGCTTTGATTGATGAAATAAGTGCAACTATAATTTTACAAACGTATTTAGAACAGAAATGAGGAATCATATATTTAGAAAACTAGTTGTTTTTATTAGAAGAAAATACCGTGTTTTCAACAAAAAAAAATACAGCAAGCGAGACATTGAACTTTTGAAAAACAAAAAATTTGTAATTGTTTGCGATAATTGTTGGGCAGGATCTGTTTACCAATGGTTACAACGTCCCTATAACTCACCTTTTATTAGCATTGGTTTTTATGGAGATTGTTACATAAAATTGCTTTCTAATTTTGACCATTATATGAGTCTTCCCTTAAACTTTGTAACTGAAAGTAAGTATAAAAATAGAAACATTACTTACCCTCTAGCCCTTTTAGGTGATATTGAACTTCATTTTACACATTATAAAACTGAGAAAGAAGCTCAAACAAAATGGACTAGGAGAACCGCCAGAATGTTAGAAGAAACAACTAATAAGGATGATTATATTTTTATGATGTCTGATGCCTGGTATGCTAAAGAACATAACTTTGCCGACTTTGGAAAACTTCCTTATAAAAATAAGATTTCATTCTCAAATCATAAGTTTGAGCATTTGAATTTAAAAAACCATTATGAAGTTTTAGAAATAGATAAAAATTTTAAAGACAGAGTTCCAAACGGGGTAAAACTTTTTAAAATTATGTTTATGTATGTAGATTTTTATAAATGGATGGCAAAACAATTATCTTAACCTAAATGTACTTTTCCATTACATCTTTTTAGTTTCAACTATAAATTTGTACTTTTGCATTCCAAAAAAAAGAAAATGATTTTACCTATTATAGCATACGGTGATCCTGTTTTAAGAAAAGTAGGTGTTGATATTGATAAAGATTATCCAAATTTGGATGAACTTATTGAAAATATGAGAGAAACCATGGTTAACGCTAGTGGTGTTGGTTTAGCAGCTCCACAAATTGGCAAGGCCATTCGTTTATTTATTATTAATGCAACTCCATTTAGTGAGGATGAAGATTTGGACGAAAGTGAACGTGAATTTTTATCCAAGTTTGATAAAGTGTTTATCAATGCCAAAATAATTAAAGAAGAAGGAGAAGAATGGGCCTTTAATGAAGGATGTTTAAGCATTCCTGAAATTAGAGAAGATGTTTTTAGAGAAGAAAAAGTAACTATTGAATATTTGGATGAAAATTTTGAAAAACACATTGATGTAATTGAAGGTATTGCAGCAAGAGTTGTTCAGCACGAATATGACCATATTGAAGGAATTTTATTTACAGATAGAATTTCATCTTTAAAGAAAAGATTGATTAAAAAGAAACTAGAAAATATTTCAAAAGGAAAAATAAAAGCGGATTATAGAATGAAGTTTCCTTTATTAAAAAGAAAATAAATTTATGGAATTAAAAGATATTGTATCTGTTAACGGTAAACCAGGATTGTTCGAAATTAAAGCGCAATCTAAAGGTGGAATTATTGTAGAATCATTAATTGATGGAAAAAAAATACCAGTTACTGTTACTCATAATATTAGTGCGTTAAACGAAATTGCTATTTATACCTATGAAGAAGAAGTTCCTCTTCGAATTATTTTCAAAAGTATAGCCGAAAAAGAAGAAGGAAAAGAAACCATTAGTCATAAAGAAAGTGGTAAAGTTTTAACTTCATATTTTAGAGAAATTTTACCAAACTTTGATGAAGAACGTGTTTACACATCAAACATTAAAAAAGTTGTGCAATGGTATAATTTATTAGCTTCAAAAAATTTCGATTTTGCTTCGATAAAAGAAGTAGAAGAAGAAACTGAGGAGGCCTAAATTATGAATTCCCGCGAACAGCAACTTAAAGCATTTGGTCGATTATTAGATATAATGGACGAATTGCGTCTAAAGTGTCCGTGGGATAAAAAGCAAACTTTTCAAAGTCTTCGCCATTTAACTATCGAAGAAACTTACGAATTAGGAGACGCCATTCTTAATAATGATTTAGAAGAAATTAAAAAAGAATTAGGTGATGTATTGCTACACATTGTTTTTTATGCTAAAATAGGCTCTGAAACCGACTCGTTCGACATTGCTGATGTTGCTAATGAAATTTCAGAAAAGCTTATTTATCGTCATCCACATATTTATGGAGATGTTGAAGTTAAAGACGAAGAAGAAGTAAAACAAAATTGGGAAAAGCTAAAACTTAAAGAAGGTAAAAAATCTGTTTTAGAAGGCGTGCCTAAATCTTTACCAGCAATGGTTAAAGCAAATAGAATACAAGACAAGGTTGCAGGAGTTGGTTTCGATTGGGAAAAACCGGAACAGGTTTGGGAAAAGGTCCAAGAGGAATTAGCCGAATTGAATGAAGAAATTAAAAAAGGAAATACTGATAAAATTGAATCTGAATTTGGAGATGTCCTATTTTCAATGATTAATTACGCTCGATTTATTAAAGTAAATCCCGAAAATGCATTGGAAAGAACTAACAAAAAATTTATAAATCGTTTTCAATATTTAGAACAAGAAGCGAAAAAAGTGAATAAATCACTTCATAACATGTCATTACAAGAAATGGATGTATTTTGGAATGAATCTAAAAAGTTTTATAAATAATCTTTAAATTAGCATGGTAAACTACAAACTATGCAAATTAAAGCAAATTCACCAAAAGAATATATTCAAAATATTCCTGAAGACAGAATTCCATATTTTAAAAAACTAAGAACTACTATTTTAACCAATATCCCTAAAGGATTTGAAGAACAAATGAGTTATGGAATGATTGGCTATGTGGTTCCAAAAAGTATTTATCCGGAAGGATACCATTGCGATACTAGTTTACCTCTACCATTTGTAAATATTGCGTCTCAAAAGAATTTTATTGCATTGTACCATTCCGGTATTTATGCCAATAAAGAACTCTATGATTGGTTTGTAAACGAATACCCAAAACATTGTAAGCGTAAAATAGATATGGGAAAAAGTTGTATCAGATTTAAAAAAGCGGAAGAAATTCCTTTTGATTTAATTGCTCAATTAATGCAAAAAATGAGTGTAAAAGATTGGATACATATTTATGAAAAAGCCATTAAAAAAAGATAAAAATAATATGGAAAAAGTTGTAATTATTACTGGTGGAAATAAAGGAATTGGGTACGGACTAGCAAAAGAATTTCATAAAAATGGATACCGTGTTATTTCAATTTCAAGAAATAAAATTGAAAAGTTGTATTCAGTTGAACAATATCAATGTGATTTAAGCATTTCAGATTCTATTGAAAAAACTATGCTTGATATTTTTTCGCAATTGGATGAAAACACTACAAAAAAATTGGTATTAATAAATAATGCCGGAGATTTAGGAATTGTAAATACTTTAGAAAATATTCCAACCATAAATATTGATTACACAATAAAAGTAAATTTAACAGCTCCACTAATTTTAAATTCTCTTTTTATTAAATTAACTAAAGGATGGGAATGCAAAAAGAAAATTATCAATATTTCATCTGGCGCTGCAATAAACCCATACGAAAGCTGGTCGTTATATTGCTCCTCAAAAGCGGGAATTGATATGATGACAAAAGTTGTTGCAAAAGAGCAAAAGAAAATTAAAAATGGTGTAAAAATAGTTTCAATTTATCCAGGAGTAGTTGATACAGATATGCAAGCCAAGGCAAGAAACACTCCAAAAGAAAGGTTTAATTCCGTTCAACGATTTATTGATTTTTATGAGAATGGAGAATTATCTACTCCTAAACAAGTTGCAGAAAAAATTTATGAACTTGAAGATAAGGGGAAATTAAAAAATGGAATAATTTTAGATGTACGAAACGAATAAAAAAAGCAGCCCATTGGCTGCTTTTTTTAGCTTTTTAAAGCGTTTTTTTTACTTATTATAATTTTTTAGCGTTCTTAACCTTTTGTTTAGTAAGTGCTATTGCAATCACCTCTTTCATATCTGATACATAATGAAATTTTAATCCTTTTAAATAAGACGGCTTAATTTCCTCAATATCTTTTTTGTTATCAATACATAAAATTAATTCCTTAATATTTGCACGTTTTGCTGCTAATATTTTTTCTTTAATTCCTCCAACTGGTAGCACTTTACCTCTTAAGGTAATTTCACCTGTCATTGCCAATCTCGATTTCACTTTTCGCTGAGTAAATACAGAAACCAATGAAGTTAACATAGTAATACCAGCACTTGGACCATCTTTAGGTGTTGCACCTTCAGGAACGTGAATATGAACTTTATATTCCTCTAAAACTTCAGGTTTAATTTCAAATTCTTCGGCATTCGCTTTTATATACTCCATTGCAATTGTAGCCGATTCTTTCATCACTTTTCCTAAATTTCCAGTAATAGATAATCCTTTCCCTTTTGAAATAATTGACTCAATAAATAAAATATCCCCACCAACACTCGTCCAAGCTAAACCGGTAACAACACCCGCAACGTCATTGCTTTCGTATTTATCGCGTTCTAAATGAGATGGTCCTAATACTTTTTCAATAGTTTCTACAGAAATATCAATATCGTACTCCTCTTCCATAGCAATAGATTTTGCTGCGTAACGCACCATTTTTGCTATCTGCTTTTCTAAACCTCTAACTCCAGATTCTCTTGTATAAGCAACAGCTATTTTTTCTAACTGTTTCTTACCTATTTTAAGTTGATCGGCCGTTATACCATGCTCTTTTAACTGCTTTGGTAATAAATGACGTTTAGCTATTTCAACTTTTTCTTCAATTGTATAACCAGAAACATTAATAATCTCCATTCTATCTCTTAATGCCCAAGGAATAGTTGATAAGCTATTAGCCGTAGCAACAAAAAGCACTTTAGATAAATCATAATCTAATTCTAAATAATTATCGTAAAAGGTAGTATTTTGCTCAGGATCTAACACTTCTAACATAGCTGAAGATGGATCTCCATTATGACTAGAAGAAGCTAATTTGTCAATTTCATCTAATACAAAAACAGGATTAGAAGTTCCAGCTTTTTTTAAATCTTTAATAATTCTTCCTGGCATTGCACCAATATAGGTTTTTCTATGCCCACGAATTTCAGCTTCATCTCGAACACCACCTAAGGACATACGAACATATTTTCTTCCTAAAGACTCTGCAATTGATTTCCCCAAAGAAGTTTTTCCAACACCCGGAGGTCCATACAAGCAAATAATAGGCGATTTCATATCTCCCTTAAGTTTTAAAACAGCTAAATGCTCTATAATACGTTCCTTCACTTTTTCTAAACCAAAATGATCACGGTCTAATATTTTTTGAGCTCTTTTAAGATCAAATTGATCATCTGAATATTCGTTCCAAGGTAAATCGAGTAATAAATCCAAATAGTTTCTTTGAACAGAGTACTCTGCCACCTGCGGATTCATTCGCTGTAAACGTCCTAATTCTTTTTCAAATGTTTCTTTAACTTCTTTACTCCATTTTTTCGTATGCGATTTTTCCCGCATTTCTTCCAATTCCTCATCGTACGAAACACCACCTAATTCTTCTTGAATGGTTTTCAATTGTTGATGTAAATAATACTCACGCTGCTGCTGATCCATATCAGTACGTGTTTTAGACTGAATTACATTTCTCAACTCTAATCGTTGAAATTCTTCATCCATCTTTTTTAAAGTAAGAAGCGCTCTTTCTTTTAAATTTTCAGTTTCTAACAATTCTTGTTTCTCTTCAACATTCAAATTCATATTTGAAGAAACAAAATTTATTAAAAATGGCTTGCTCTCAATGTTTTTTATTGCAAAAGAAGCTTCGGATGGTAAATTTGGGTTTGCCTTAATAATACGAACAGCCATTTCTTTTATTGAATCAATAATAGCATCAAATTCGAGTTCTTTTTCTTCTGTTCTATCTTCAATACGCGGCTTTGTTATTGCTTGTAAATAAGGCTCTTCCTGAACAATACTATCAATTTCAAAAGGCTTTTTTCCTTGAATTATAACAGTTGTATTACCATCAGGCATTTTTAACATCCTTAAGATACGGGCAACTGTCCCAACTTTGTATATGTCATTTACTGATGGATCCTCAATTGCCTCATTCTTTTGAGCAACAACACCTATAATTTTATTTCCTTTATTTGCTTCCTTTATTAATTGTATGGATTTATCTCTTCCTGCAGTAATAGGTATTACAACTCCCGGAAAAAGAACAGTATTGCGCAAAGGTAATATTGGTAACACCTCTGGCACATCTTCTTTATTTATTTCCTCTTCATCTTCTGGCGTCATTAAAGGTATTAAATCTGCATCTTCATCTAATATGTGCTGTAATGACATATTGTCTATTTTTAAAAAATTTGAATCACTCATAGTTTCTTTATGGTCATTTTGTCACTTAAATAATATCTTATTCAAATCACAATTTAATTAATCATAATTATTTCATTGGTTTACAATACTTTAAAGCATTGTAGTTGCATTCTGCTTTAGTTAAATTTCAATTCTTATGCCAAATTGATTAGCATTAGTACAATTTATTTTTTAGTAATTTTAAATAAAAGTGTAACAGCTTTAAAAAACGAATGTCTTTTTAATAGAAACCAGTTTTGAAGGAGAATAATTTACATACTAGCCAACTTATAGAAAAATGTAAAAAGGGTGATAAAAAAGCACAATTTACAGTTTACAAGCTATATTATAAAGCTATGTTTAATACTTCTTTTAGAATAGTTCATGACAGCTTTGAGGCTGAAGATATTATGCAGGAATCATTTTTAGCGGCTTTTACTAAATTAAATTCATTTAGTGGAAATGTAACATTTGGAGCTTGGTTAAAAAGAATAGTTATTAATAATAGCTTAACCGCTTTAAAAAAGAGTAACCGTTTAGAAACTGTTCCAATTGAAAAAAATATTATTATAAAATGTGAAAGTGATGAAACTGTTGAAGCATATAGTAATTTTAATTTTAAGGACATTTTAACAAGTTTAAATAAACTTAAAACTAATTATAAAGTGGCATTAACTTTAAACTTAATTGAAGGTTACGATTATGAAGAAATTGGAGAAATAATGAATATTTCATATGAAAATTCAAGAACATTAATTTCAAGGGCAAAAAATAAATTAAGACAACTTTTATCTAAGAAACATGAAAGACAATTTAGATAACATATTTGAGAATTTAGAAGGAACATTTGATGTTGAGGAGCCAACAATTGGACACTTTAACAGATTTGAGGCCAAACTAAATAAGTTGGATGATAGATCTTCATCTAAAAAAACTAATTTATATACATTTATAGCTATTGCAGCTTCAATAATACTATTTTTTGGAATTTGGATTGGATCCTCTTTCAATAATAATACAGGAATGGAATTAGCATCTATTTCACCAGAAATGGAAGAAACGCAAAGTTATTTTGTCGCCTTAATTGAAAAAGAACTACAAACCATAGAAAATGAACGAAATTCAGACACAGAACAATTAATTTCAGATGGTCTGTTTCAAATTAATAAACTAGAAAACCAATATAAGCTACTTACTTTAGAGCTCAAAGAAAGTACTGAAGACAAACGAATTATTTTTGCAATGATTTCTAATTTTCAACAACGTATTGAGGTTTTGCAAAGTTTATTAAATCAACTAGATAATTTAAAAAATTTAAAAAAACAACACAATGAAAACTTTATATAAAATAATAGTCCTTATTTTTCTAATTCCTTTTATTTCCAACGCACATGAAAAAGATGGGAAATACACTAAAAATAAAGTAATTAACAAAGAATTTACCGTTAACTCGAATGCCTTATTAAATGTTTCAAATAAATATGGAAATATTGTAATTAGCTCTTGGAATGAAAACAGAATTGCTATCAAAGTAAGTATTACAACAAATGGTAATGATGAAGAAAAAGTAAAAAAAAGACTTGAACAAATTGATGTTGAATTCAAAGGAACCTTAAACAATGTTTCTGCTAAAACCGTTATTGAAAAAAGTTCAAGTTCTTGGAGTTTCTTTGGAAATAAGAGTAATGTAAATATGGAAATTAACTATCTTATTCAAATGCCAATTAGTAATAGTATTAATTTAAATAATGATTACGGATCCATTACTATAGATAAAATTGAAGGTAGCTCTAAAATAAATTGTGATTATGGAAAAATTACAATTGGTGAATTACTAAATTCTGATAATAATATAAACATAGATTATACAAATAATTCGAATATCGATTTTATGAAAGAAGGTAACATTAACGCAGATTATTCTACATTAAATATAGACAGAAGTGATAACGTAGAATTGAATGCTGATTATTCACATATTTCATTTGGAAAGATTGATAAACTAAATTTTAATTGTGATTACGGTAGTTTAAAAATTAAGGAAGTTAATAACATAATTGGTAATTGCGATTATATGCAAACAATTATTAGTAAAGTAGGTGAAATTGGTAATTTTGATATGGATTATGGAAATATAAAAATTAATGAATTAGGAAAAGATTTGAAAAATCTTCAAATTAATACATCATATACACAAATAAAAATTGGTGTATCACCTATAAATTCTTTTAAAATTAATGCCTCTTTAAGCTATGGTAATTTAAAAAAAGTTGAAGGTTTTACTTTTAACAAAGAAATACAAAAATCAACATCAAAATACTATGAAGGTTACTTCAACTTACAAAATTCAACTAGTACAGTTTCTGTTAAATCTAACTATGGAAACCTAACATTTTACAACAATTAAAAGATACTACTATGAACTTTCTAAAAAATACATCAACAAAAATAATTACATTCATTTTCATATTAATCTTTGGTATTAATAATTCGGTAAACGCACAATTATTTACTAAAAAGGTAAAAGGAAATGGAGAAATTAATACTGAAACTCGAACAGTTTCGGATTACAAAAAAATTGGTATAAATGGTAATTTTGAAGTTAAATTACTAAAAGATCAATTAGGGAAAATAACTATTAAAGCTGATGAAAATTTAATGGAATACATTATTATCGAAGTTAAAAACGAAAATTTAAATATTAAAACAAAAAAAGGTTATGTAATAAAACCAAGTAAAAAAATAGAAATTACAATTCCTTTTGAACATTTAGAATCCTTAGCTTTAGCCGGTTCAGGTACTATTTTTACTACCGATTTAATAAAAACTAAAAGCATTAAACTTAATATTGCAGGATCTGGAAATATGAATTTAAATATTTCTGCAAAAAATACTAGTTCCAACATTGCAGGTTCAGGAAATTTAAAAATTCAAGGAGAAACTAATGAGTTTAATTGTAGTATTGCAGGATCTGGAAATTTAATTGGTTATAATTTAAAAGCCACAATGGTGAATGCAAAAATTGCGGGTTCGGGAAATATTAAAATTAATGCCCAAAACGAAATCAATGCTCAAATTGCAGGTTCTGGCAATGTACTTTACACTGGAAATCCTAATAAAGTAAAATCCAAATCTGTTGGATCTGGTTCTTTAAAAAAGAAAGGATAGTTATAAAAAAAAGCTTAAACAATCCGTTTAAGCTTTTTTTTAATCTTTATGAATAATAAATATTGTAGGTTTTTTATGTAGTTCTGGATTCTCTTTTTTCCAATCTTTTATTTCTAAAGTTCTTATATATTCATCTGCTAATGTAATGTTACAAGCAATGCATACTTTTGCCGTAGGAGTTAAAGTACTTTTTAAATCTGCAAACATTTTGTCGTTTCTATAAGGAGTTTCAATAAATATTTGCGATTGATTTTTTTCTTTAGATAATCTTTCTAATCGTTTTATAGCCGCTTTTCTTTCGGCTGTATCAATTGGTAAATAACCATTAAAAACAAAATTTTGTCCATTAAAACCTGAGGCCATCATTGCCAAAATTATTGAAGATGGTCCAACTAATGGAACTACTTTTATATTTTTCTCATGTGCCAATTTCACAATCTCAGCTCCAGGGTCTGCAATTGCAGGCACACCAGCTTCTGAAAGCAATCCAATTGAAACACCCGTTTCGCAGGCATCTAAATAGGTTCTAACTTCCAATTGATCAGCATACTTATCCAATTTTAAAATTGTAAGTGAAGGTTGAGATTTTCTAGGTGTTATCCTTTTTATAAATCTTCTTGCAGTCTTTTCATTTTCTACAATAAAACAGTCTAATTCTTCTATTACTTTTTTAACAGATATTGGTAGTACTTCCAAAGGTTCATTATCGCCTAAGGTTGTTGGTATTAAAAATAATTTTCCTTTCTCGTTATCCATTATTATTTAATTGTTGAGCAATAATGTTACAAGCTTCATCCAACATATTGTACACATTTTTAAATCCAAAATCACCCCCATAATAAGGGTCTGGAACATCTAAATTTTCACCAGGAAAAACTTCGTTCAGTATTAATTTCACCTTCTCTTTTTCAACTTCATTACTAGCCAAAGAAACAACATTATTGTAATTAGAATTATCCATAACGTAAATTAAATCAAATAACTTAAAGTCTTCTTTTGTAAACTTTCGAGCTTTTTGATCTGTAATATCAATTCCGTTTTGTTTCGCAATGGCTATGGAACGTTTATCTGGCTTTTCACCAACATGATAAGCACCAGTACCAGCAGAATCTACAAAAGTTTTAAAACTATATACTTTTGATTTAAGTATACCTTCTGCTAATGGTGAACGACAAATATTGCCGAGACAAACCATTAATATTTTAGTCATGTTATGATTTAAAATGTAAGTTTTTTTGTTATGTCATCAACATATCTTCTAAATTGCTTATCTGTTTCTGTTAAATTATCAACAGTTTTACAAGCGTGAAGAACAGTTGCGTGATCTCGTTTACCAATCTGAGAACCAATACTAGCCAATGAAGCTTTAGTCATTCTTTTTGCAAAATACATTGCTAATTGACGTGCCTGAACTATATGGCGCTTACGTGTTTTAGATTGTAACGTTGCAACATCCAATTCAAAATAATTTGAAACAATTTTTTGAATATAATCTATAGAAACTTCGCGTTTGGTGTTTTTTACAAATTTATCTACAATTTGCTTAGTTAATGAAAGTGTAAACTCTTTTCTATTAAAAGAAGCTTGTGCTATCATAGAAATCAAAACACCTTCTAATTCTCTAACGTTAGATTTTATATTTTTTGCTATATATTCAACTATTTCTGTTGGCATTTCTACACCATCTCTAAATAGTTTATTTTCTAAAATTGAAACTCTAGTTTCATAATCAGGAGCCTGAAGCTCTGCTGATAATCCCCATTTAAATCTAGAAAGTAATCGTTGTTCAATATCCTGCATATCTACAGGAGCTTTATCTGAAGTTAAAATTACTTGTTTTCCGTTTTGGTGCAAATGATTGAAAATATGGAAAAAAACATCTTGAGTTCCTGTTTTACCTGATAAGAATTGAACATCATCAATAATTAAAACATCAATCATTTGATAAAAATGAATAAAATCATTTCTAGTATTTCCTTTTACGGAATCAATATATTGTTGGGTAAATTTTTCAGAAGAAATGTACAGTACAGTTTTGTCCGGATATTTATCTTTAATCTCAACTCCTATTGCATGTGCAATATGAGTTTTCCCTAAACCAACACCACCGTAAACTAATAATGGATTAAATGAAGTTCCTCCAGGTTTATTCGCAACTGCCATTCCAGCAGATCGTGCCAATCTATTAGAGTCTCCTTCAACAAAACTTTTAAAGTTATAATTAGGGTTTAATTGAGATTCAATTTTTACTTTCTGAATTCCTGGTATTATAAACGGGTTTTTTAACTCGCGCTTATTAAAATCTATTGGTGCAGTAACACCCTGTGATTTTATAGGATTTCTATTTGAACTTGGAAATTTAACAGTATGTGGATTATTACTACTGTAATTATTTTCCATTCTAACATCATAGATTAACTTAGCATCATCTCCCAACTGCTTTACCAAAGCAACTCTTAACAATTTAATATAATGCTCTTCCAACCATTCATAAAAAAATTTACTAGGTACTTGGATAGTTAATGCCTCACCTGACAATTTTATGGGTTTGATTGGCTCAAACCATGTTTTATATGCTTGTTGTTTAATGTTGTCCTTTATAAAAGATAAACATTCCTCCCAAACTGATGATGCAGTTATACTCATTTTGTGATTTCGGCAGCTTTTTTTTAAGTTAAAATTTGTTGATCAGAACAGAGAAATCTCTAGTGCTCCTTTGTTGTACAAAAATGTGAATAATTTTTAGCATAAAAAAATAAAATAACTATTGATTATTAATTATTTTTTATGTAAATAACACTTCATAAATATACAAAATGATTTCGAATAAAATTGAATTTAGAGTACGCTATAGTGAAACTGACCAAATGAGCTATGTATATCATGGCAATTATGCTCAATACTTTGAAATGGGACGCATTGAATTGTTAAGAAAAATGGGGATTTCCTATAAAAAAATGGAAGAAGATGGAATTATGTTACCTGTAATTAATCTAAATATAAATTATATTAAGCCTGCAAAATATGATGATTTACTAACGTTAAAAACCACTTTAGAAAAAAAACCTACTGCTCGAATTGAATTTAGCTACCAAATAGTTAATGAGAAAGGTGAATTATTAACAACAGCAACAACAACACTTGTTTTCGTAAATATGTTAACAAACCGCCCAACAAGAGCTCCTGAATATTTATTAAAACAATTGGATTTATAAAGCTAATTTATCTCAGAAATCTTAAGACATCTTAAGTCAGTAAAAAGCTTTTTAATCTTTTCTGAATTTTTCTTTCTAATAGGAATTACAAACTCACAGTTTAATTCCATTTTTTGATGCGAAATTTGAAGGTTATTTTCCTTCACAATTCGCATCACTTTATTCATATGTTCGTATTCAAAAATTAGTTCAAAATGAACATCAATAGTTTTTTCCACAATTTTAGCTTCATCTAAAACCATTTTTGCTGAAGTTTTATACGCACTAATTAAACCTCCTACTCCAAGTTTTGTTCCTCCAAAGTAACGAACTACTACCACTAAAACATTTGTAATATCTTTAGATAAAATTTGCCCATAAATAGGTTGTCCAGCAGTATTTCCTGGTTCTCCATCATCATTTACTCTGTAACGAATTGTATCTATCCCAAGTTGATATGCATAACACCAATGTCTTGCTGAATGATGTTTTTTCTTAATTTCTTCTAGCCTAAGCTTAACTTCATCTTCACTAAAAACAGGAATCACAAAACTAAAAAACTTACTTCCTTTCTCTTTAAATAGCACATCGCCTTTAGCAATTTCAATTGTTTTATACGTGTCTTTTTCTGAAGTCATACTGCTACCTAACTAATTATTTGTATAAATTGTTAATAAGTCACTTCCTATTTCTTTCATTTCCGAAGAAGTTTTTTTAATAATTGGAGCTTTTAAACCTTTCCTAAATAGCACATCTCCAGTAAAAACAAAGGCTTCATCCCATAAATTAGCATCAATAAAACTTTGCAAGGTTTGCTTTCCTCCTTCTATAATAACTGATTGTATTTCGTAGTTGTATAATATTTCACAAATTTGTTGCGGTACATTTTCGCTAAAATCAATTCTTTCAAAAATTACATTTTCGTAAGAATCAATATTATGCTTTACTTCCGAAAAAACAATTGTCTTCACTTCTCCATTTAATAAATTGTAGTCTTTTGGTATTTTAGAATTTCGATCTAAAACAATACGAACAGGATTTTCGCCACTCCAACTTCTAACCGTTAAACTAGGATTGTCATTCAAAGCGGTAGTTGTTCCAACCAAAATGGCTTGTTCCTCAGCTCTCATTTTATGAACCAATTGCTGAGAATATTCATTTGAAATCCAATTTGGGATATTTTCAGATGTTTCATCTCTAAATTTATCAATAAAACCATCTTTGGTTTCAGCCCATTTTAAAATTATAAAAGGTCGTTTTTTATTATGATATGTAAAAAAACGTTTATTTAAGTTATCACATTCATTTTCTAAAACACCAACAATAACCGCACAACCATTTGACATAAGATATTGAACTCCTTTCCCGCTAACTTTACTATTAGAATCTACAATTCCAATAACTACATTTTTAATCCCATTTTCAACAATTAAATTTGCACAAGGTGGCGTTTTCCCAAAATGAGAACAAGGTTCTAAACTCACATAAATAGTTGCTTGTTTTAAAAGCGATTTATCTTTAACCGAATTTATGGCATTTACCTCTGCATGTGGCTCTCCTGCTTTTTTATGCCAACCCTCACCAATTATAGTATTATTTAAAACAATTACACTCCCAACCATAGGATTTGGATATGTTGTTCCTAACCCATTTTTAGCAAGTTCAATGCAACGTTTTATGTATTTTTCGTGTATATTCACAGCACAAAAATAGCACTTTAAAATGATTCTTTCAGATTTTAACATTAGAGAAATTGAGCAAAAAGACAATGTAAAAATTGCCACAGCAATACGCAAAGTATTAATAGAATATGGTGTGCCAAAAATTGGAACAGCTTATGCCGATAAAATTTTAGATACTCTTTTTGAAGCGTATTCAACAAAAAAAGCTATTTATTTTGTTATTGAAAATAATGGGGAAATTTACGGAGGCGATGGTATTCAGCAATTAAACAATTTTGAAGGTAATGTGTGCGAACTTCAAAAAATGTATTTTAAAAATGAAGCCCGAGGAATTGGTTTAGGCAGTAAAATGATGGATATTTGCCTGCAGAAAGCCAAAGAGTTTGGTTTTGAAAAATGTTACCTAGAAACATTACCATATATGGAAGAAGCTAGAAAATTATACCGAAAAGTTGGTTTTAAAAATTTAAATGCTCCAATGGGAAATACTGGTCATTTTTCGTGTAATTTATGGATGCTTAAAGATTTATAATGCTAATAAAAGAATTTAAAACTCAGTTTTTCAGTCAACTCAAAGGACTTTACCCACAAACAGAAATACAATCGTTTTTTAATATTATTGTAGAGTTTAAACTAAAGCTAACACGCATTGATGTTGCGCTTCAACCAAATTTTGAAATTTCAGAAAATGATCTTACTTTTTTAAACAATGCATTAACAGAATTAAGTAAATCTACTCCTATACAATATATATTAGGTGAAACGGAGTTTCTTGATTTAGTTTTTAAAACAAACAACAATGTTCTAATACCAAGACCCGAAACTGAGGAGCTAGTACAATCTATAATAGATGATCATAAAGATTCTGGTGAAATAAAAATTTTAGATATAGGTACTGGTAGCGGTTGTATTGCAATATCCTTAGCCAAAAATTTACCAAACGCAAAAGTATATGCTTTAGATATTTCTAAGGAAGCATTAAAAATGGCAAAACAAAATGCTATTTTAAACAATACTTCAGTTGAATTTATTGAAACTGATATTTTAAATTTAGAAAAATTGCCTGATAATTTCGATATAATTGTTAGCAATCCGCCATACGTTAGAGAAGTTGAAAAAGAGCAAATGGAGAAAAACGTATTAGATAACGAACCTCATATAGCATTATTTGTAACCAATGAAAACCCGTTATTGTTTTACAATAAAATTGGAGATTTAGCTAAAAAACACCTTACTTCAAAAGGAACTCTTTATTTTGAAATAAACCAGTATTTAGGTAAAGAAACGGCTGAACTAATAAGCAACAAAGGACTTAAAAATGTACAACTTAAAAAAGATATTTTTGGAGAAGACAGAATGTTAAAAGCTACCGTAATTTAAAAGACTACTTTCATTATATTTAAGATATCTTTGCCAAATGGCAGAAATCATAAAAAATCAGCAGGAAATTTTATCCAAATTAGGAATTGAAAAATTAAATGCAATGCAAGAAGAAACCTACAAATCGGTTTTATTTAACGCAGAAACAATTTTACTATCACCTACCGGAACTGGAAAAACACTAGCCTTTCTATTACCAATACTTGAATTGTTAGACCCAACTATTAAAAATATACAAGCTTTAATACTTGTCCCTTCAAGAGAACTTGCAATACAAATTGAACAAGTTATTAGGGAAATGGGAAGTGGTTTTAAAGCAAATGCCGTATATGGTGGAAGATCCGGCTCAAAAGATAAAATAGAAATAAAACATCCTCCGGCAATATTAATAGGAACACCAGGAAGAGTTTCTGACCATATTTTAAGAGAAGCTTTTTACGTTAATAATATTAAAACGTTGGTTTTAGATGAATTTGATAAATCACTAGAAGTAGGCTTTGAGGAAGAAATGAAAACAATAGTAGAAGCTTTAACTTTAGTAAATAAAAAAATATTAACATCCGCTACCCAAAAAGTAAAAATACCTTCTTTTATGGGTATTAAAAATGCTAAAAGAATAAATTACTTAAATAAAAAAGGTTCTAACTTAAAGATTAAAACAGTTGTCGCTGATAAACAAGATAAATTAGATTCATTAGAAAAATTAATTAGTTATGTTGGTAAAGGCAGTGGTATTATTTTTTGCAATTTAAAAGCGAGTATAGAAGTTGTAAGTGATTTTCTTTATAAAAAAGGAATTAATCATGGAGTGTTTTTTGGCGACTTAGAACAAATAGACAGGGAACGAAATTTGATAAAATTTAGAAATGGCACTCATAAAATTTTAATAGCAACAGATTTAGCCGCACGCGGCATCGATGTTCCCGAAATGGATTACATCATTCATTATGAATTACCTATGAGACCTGATGAATTTACTCATAGAAACGGTAGAACTGCACGTATGCACAGCAACGGAACAGCCTATTTACTAAAATGGAAAAACGAAGAACTACCTGTATTTACAGAAAACGCAGAGGAAATTAACATTGAAACCAATAAAAAGTTTATTAAAAGCAAATGGAATACTATTCATATTTCTGGTGGAAGAAAGGATAAAATTTCAAAAGGAGATATTGCTGGGTTGTTTTTTAAGCAAGGAAATCTAAAGAAAGATGAATTAGGTATTATTGAATTAAAACAAGATTGCGCATATGTCGCGGTAGCAAATAATGATATTCATAATTTCATAGCTAAAGTAAATAACAGTAAATTAAAAAAGAAAAAAGTTAGAATTAGTTTATTAAACTAATAAATATAAATTTTAAACTCAAAAAATTATATTTGCACAATGCGAATTGATATAATAACCGTTTCACCAGAATTAATTAAAAGTCCGTTTGAATATTCAATAATTAAAAGGGCAATTGATAAAGATTTAGTTGAAGTACATTTTCATGATTTACGAAAATATGCTTTAAATGATTACGGAAAAATAGACGACTATCAATTTGGTGGAGGAGCCGGAATGGTATTAATGATTGAACCTATAGATAAATGTATCTCAAAATTAAAAGCCGAAAGAGATTATGACGAAGTTATTTATATGACCCCAGATGCACCAACTTTGAATCAACAAACTGCCAATACGCTATCTTTAAAAGAAAACATTATTATACTTTGTGGTCATTATAAAGGTGTAGATCAACGTGTACGCGATTTATTTATTACAAAAGAAATTTCTATTGGCGATTACGTGTTAAGTGGCGGAGAACTTGGCGCAGCTGTATTGTGTGACACCATTATAAGATTAATTCCTGGTGTTTTAGGAGATGAAACTTCTGCTTTAACTGATTCTTTTCAAGACAATTTATTATCACCTCCTGTTTACACTAGACCTTCTGATTATAAAGAACTTAAGGTACCCGAAATACTATTATCAGGTAATTTCCCTAAAATTGAAGAATGGAGAAATGAACAGGCGTTTGAAAGAACAAAAAAAATTAGACCCGATTTGTTGGAAGACTAATTTTTTTAATTAAATTTGCACTCTCAAAATTAACCTCTGACGAAAATCGTGAATGTTGGTTTTTGAAAAACCATTAAAAATTTAACAATGGAAAGTTTAGTAAAATTTGTACAAGACGAATATGTAACTAAAAATGAATTCCCTCAATTTCAAGCAGGAGATTCAATTACAGTTTATTACGAAATTAAAGAGGGACAAAAAACCCGTACTCAGTTCTTTAAAGGAACGGTAATTCAAAGAAGAGGAACTGGAACTTCTGAAACATTTACAATTAGAAAAATGTCAGGAACAGTTGGTGTTGAACGTATTTTCCCTGTGAATTTACCATCAATTCAAAAAATCGAAGTTAACAAACACGGTAGAGTTCGTAGAGCACGTATTTTCTACTTTAGAGGTTTAACTGGTAAAAAAGCAAGAATTTCAGAAAAAAGACGCTAGTCTAATTTCTATAAGAAAATTTAAAACCACTTCAAATTTGAAGTGGTTTTTTCGTTATGAACAATTGTTCATAACCTTGGTTTACATCTTGTTTATATCAAATTTCAGTTTTATTTGGTTTTTTTAAAATTTGATGGTTAATTTACATTAGAATTAATAACAAGTTGATTTTAACATTAAAATGTAACTTTTTAAAGTTTAAAAAAAATTTAATTATTAGTTCTAAATGTTCTTGAACATCGTTTTTAGAATCAAACTTTTAAATGAGTAAAGTGACCAGGTATTTAGCATGAATTAATGGAAACAAGATTTTAAAAACATTTTTAAAACAACTGTTTAAAGCGAGTATAATTTAGATTTCTAAAAGATGCAACAAAGCTTTAGGAGTTCTTTTAAAAGAAATAACTAGTTTAATAAAATGTTGTAATTTGTAAGAAAAACAGCTTAATTAGATGAAAGTTTTAGCTTGTTGTTTGAAAAAATGGCAAAACAGTTAAAAAATCATTGAAAATTATTAAAAAAAGTATTTCAGCAAAAAGCCATAATAGCGAGAAATCAGTATTATGGCTTTTGTTTTTTATATAGCTTTACGAATCTCTCAAAATATAGCCTTTTTTTTTACACTTTATTTAATTTGAAACCTCCATTTATAACGTTTTCGAAGTAGCTTTTCTTACAATATTTATTACATTTGTTGCATTCAATTATTTATGGTTTTGACTATTATAATTGAAACAAAAAAATAAATTATTTATTAAATACATTAATAATATTATGAGTACGACTCCTAAAATTTTTTATACAAAAACTGATGAAGCTCCGGCTTTAGCAACATATTCTTTTTTACCAATTGTAAAAGCTTTTGCAGCACCAGCACATATTGATATTGAAACAAAAGATATTTCTTTAGCTTGTAGGATATTAGCCGTTTTTCCAGAATATTTAACGGAAGAACAAAAAGTAGAAGATGCCTTATCTGAATTAGGAGATTTAGCAAAAAAACCAGAAGCAAATATTATTAAATTACCTAATATTTCTGCTTCAGTTCCACAATTAAAAACAGCAATTAAAGAGCTTCAAGAATTAGGGTATGCAATTCCTGATTATACAGAAGAACCAAAAACTCCAGAAGAAAAAGAAATTCTTAAAAGATATAATTCTGTAAAAGGATCTGCAGTAAACCCAGTATTGCGAGAAGGTAATTCGGATAGAAGAGCTCCAAAAGCAGTAAAAAATTATGCCAGAAACAATCCTCATTCAATGGGTGCTTGGTCTTCAAATTCGAAAACACATGTAGCAACAATGAAGGACAATGATTTTCGTTCTAATGAAAAATCAATAACACTAGAAAAGGCTACAAAAATAAATATCGAATTTACAGATAAATCTGGTGCAACAACCATTTTAAAAGAAGGGTTAGATTTATTAGAAGGTGAAATTATTGATGGTACTGTAATGAGTAAAAAAGCATTAATTTCTTTCTTGGAGGAGCAAATTAAGGATGCTAAAGAAAAAGACGTATTGTTTTCATTACATATGAAAGCTACAATGATGAAAATCTCTGATCCAATAATTTTTGGACACGCGGTAAAAGTATTTTTTAAGGATATTTTTGATAAATATGGAGACACTTTAAAGGAGCTAGGCGTTGAAGAAAACAATGGCTTTGGTGATTTAGTTTCAAAAATTCAAAATTTACCAGAAGACAAAAAGACTGAAATTGAAGATAGTATTATTGATTGTTATGAAAACGGCCCTGCATTGGCAATGGTTAATTCAGACAAAGGAATTACAAACTTACATGTCCCAAGTGATGTTATTATAGATGCTTCAATGCCAGCGATGATTCGTACATCTGGACAAATGTGGAATGCCGAAGGCGTTCAACAAGATACAAAAGCTGTTATTCCAGATAGTAGTTATGCCGGAATTTATCAAGCCACTATTGATTTTTGTAAAAAGAATGGTGCATTTGATCCTACTACAATGGGAACTGTTCCAAATGTAGGTTTAATGGCTCAAAAGGCTGAAGAATATGGTTCGCACGATAAAACTTTTGAAATTCCATCAGAAGGAATTGTAAAAGTAATTGATGCATCGGGGAAAACCCTAATTGAACATAATGTAGAAGAAGGTGATATTTGGAGAATGTGCCAAGTAAAAGACGCTCCTATTCAAGATTGGATTAAATTAGCTGTTAAAAGAGCAAGAGCAACAAATACGCCAGCAATATTCTGGCTTGATGAAACTAGAGCTCACGATAGAGAATTAATTAAAAAAATTGATCTTTACTTACCTAAACTAGATACTTCTGGATTAGATATCCAAATAATGTCGCCATATGACGCTACATTATTTACATTATTTAGAATAAAACAAGGATTAGATACAATTTCTGTAACAGGAAATGTTTTAAGAGATTTTTTAACAGATTTATTCCCAATTTTAGAAGTTGGAACAAGTGCCAAAATGCTTTCAATAGTTCCGTTAATGAATGGTGGTGGTTTATTTGAAACAGGAGCTGGAGGATCTGCACCTAAACATGTACAACAATTTGTAAAAGAGGGTCATTTACGCTGGGATTCTTTAGGTGAATTTTTAGCGTTAGCGGTATCTTTAGAACATTTAGGTGAAAACTATAATAATTCTAAAGCTTTGGTATTAGCTGACGCACTAGATGAAGCAACAAATAAATTTTTAGAAAATAAAAAATCTCCATCAAGAAAAGTTTATGAACTAGACAATAGAGGTAGCCATTTTTATTTAACACTATATTGGGCTGAAGCGCTTGCAAATCAAAGTAAAGATGCTGATTTGAAATTATTGTTTAGTAAAATTTATAAAGAGTTATTTAAAAATAAATCAAAAATTTTATTAGAATTAAATGGTGCTCAAGGTGAATCAGTTGATTTAAAAGGATACTATATGCCTAATTTAGAATTGGCTAATAAAGCTATGAGACCTAGTGAAACTTTCAACAAAATAATTGCTTCAATTCCGGCAGAAAGTGTTTTGATGTAATAATTGAATTACAATAAATTAAAAAGCGAACAAAATAATTTGTTCGCTTTTTTTTGTACTTTTTCTTTTCTTTTTTTCTCTTTCTCTTTCATATTTTTATTTAGACATGGTAACTACACGTTGTGGGAACGGTGCTTCATATCCAGCTTCTCCCAATGCTTCCACTATTTTTTGTCGAGTATCCCAGTAAACATCCCAATAGGAATCAACGCTAGAATATGGTAAGGCCAACAATTCAATTCCATTTTGCCCTAAATTATTAACTGCAACTCTTGGACATGGATCCTTTAAAACATTTGTATCATTTGCCAAAATATTATTTACAATTTCCTTTGCTTTATCAATATCAGTTCCGTATCTAATTCCAAAAGGCATATCTACCCTTAAGTTTCCTTTTGTGGTATAATTTACTATTTTATTTGCTGTTATACTACCATTTGGAAGTATGGATGTTTTATTTTGAAAAGTCTCTAAAATTGTAACAAATACCGATATTTCTTTAACAAAACCTAACTCTCCATTTACCTCAATTAAATCGCCAACTTTAAATGGTTTAAAAATTAACAACATTACACCCGAAGCTAAATGACCTAAAGAACCATTAAATGCTGCTCCAATTGCAATACCTACTCCACCCAGCAATACCGCAAAAGATGTCATTGGAACACCAACAATTTGTGCTATGGTAATAAATAATAGTGCTTTTAGAGCAAAACCAATTAATGTAATTAAAAATGGTCTTAAAGTTTCATCAATCCTCGATTTTTCGAACAATTTGGAAACCGCATTCATTATAATTCTAATAATCCACAAACCAATTATTAACGAAACAATTGCCCCTATTAGACTTAATCCCCAATCGCCAAACCCTTCTGAAATTGAATTAAAAAATGATGATATTGATGCCGTAATGTTCTTCATAATGCAATAATTAATAAATTATAAGTAATAGTTTTATGACACTTATTTTTTTAAGAAGTCACATTAATTAATAGTTTCAATTTAGTATTTTTGAAAAATGGGTTTTATAAAGACAACGGAACAATCATCAAATTACAATCATTTAGAAAGAATGACGCTAAATGAAATTTTAACCAATATTAATAATGAAGACAAAACGGTTCCTCTAGCGGTTGAAAAAGTTATTCCGAAGATTGAAAAACTTGTAGAACAACTTGTTTTAAGAATGAAAAGAGGCGGTAGGTTATTTTACATTGGCGCTGGAACTAGTGGAAGACTTGGAATAGTTGATGCCTCGGAGTGCCCTCCTACTTTTGGTGTTCCGCATACAATGGTAATTGGCATTATTGCTGGAGGAGATACAGCAATAAGAAAAGCTGTTGAATTTGCAGAAGATTCAAAAACACAATGTTGGCAAGATTTAAAAGAATATAACATAAATTCTAACGATACCGTAATTGGTATTGCAGCCTCAGGCACAACTCCTTATGTAATTGGTGCATTAGAAAAATGTAATGATAATAATATTTTAACAGGTTGTATTACTTGTAATAAAAATAGTCCTATGGCATTGGTTTCAAAACATCCAATTGAAGTTATTGTAGGACCCGAATTTGTTACTGGAAGTTCAAGAATGAAAGCTGGTACTGCTCAAAAATTAACTTTAAACATGATCTCAACAAGTGCAATGATTCAACTTGGAAAGATTAAAGGAAATAAAATGGTAGATATGCAACTATCTAACAATAAACTTATAGATAGAGGAACAAAAATGTTGATGGATGAATTGAATATTACTGAAAAAGTTGCACATCAATTACTTTTAAAACATAAAAACGTTAGAAACGCAATAGACAACTATACTAATGGGAACCGATAGAAAAGAATTAACCAGAGGATTAAAGTATGAATTGGCGGCTTTACCACTGTTATTAATTGCACCAATTTTAATTACAATAGGTTTCAAAGCAATTAAACTTCAAAATAATTATCTATGGCTAATTTTAGGTATTATTTTGGCAATTGCGGCAATTGTATTAGGTTTTTTAGGTATTAGAATAATTCTAAATGCTTTTTTTAACTCTAAATAAATGAGCATATTTAATCCTAAATTTTTAAAAAACTGGGAATATTGGCCATCTTATATGTTTTATGTTCCATTACTTCCATACGCTTTTTATTTAGCTATAAAGGCTAAGAGTTTTGGTTTTTTTTCTGCAGTAAATCCAAGCATTGAAGGTTCTGGAAATGGTTTAGAGTCCAAATACAAAACAATTAAATTATTACCTAGAAAATACAAACCAAAAAGTGTATTTGTAAAAAAACAAGAAACTATTGAAAATATCTTAAACGAATTAAAAATTGAACAAATTAGATATCCGTTAATAATTAAACCAGACATTGGTTTTAGAGGCTTATTAGTTAAAAAAATAGATTCTGAAAAATCTCTAATATCTTATTTAAATAAATTCAACTCAATTAATTTAATCATTCAAGAATTTATTGATTTTAAAAACGAATGTGGAATTTTTTACCACAGAATTCCTGGTACTAAAAAAGGTAAAATAACATCTATTACATTAAAAAAATATTTATCGGTATTTGGTGATGGAAAATCGACCTTAAAAACTCTGATAAAAGAAAATGATAGAGCACAAAAATATATTGATCTAATTTTAGAATTAAATAGGGATAAACTTGAATTTATTCCTTTGAAAAATGAAGAAGTTGTTTTAAATATTATTGGAAACCACTCAAAGGGAACTCAATTTATAAATGGAAATCATTTAATTTCTAGAGATTTAGAAAATACTTTTGATTTTATTAATAGTGAAATTACGGGATGGTATTACGGAAGGCTCGATTTAAAGTACAAAAGTTTTGACGATTTACTCAAAGGCGAAAATTTCAAAATTCTTGAAATAAATGGGGTAATTGCAGAGCCAACGCATGTGTATGATTCTTTAAGTGGTAGTTATTTTTCTGCATTAAAAACTATAAAACAGCACTGGAAAACTATTTTTGAAATTGGGACAAAAAATAATGAGTTAAATAATGTACCGTATTCTGATTTCAAAAACTTAATTGATGTTTATTTTAGATATAAAAATTACATTAAAAAAGTTAAAAACCTATCTGTTAATTAATTGTAGTTTTTGGAGTAGTTGGATTAAATCCAAAATCTTCGTCTGGAAGTTCAATTCCTAATTGAGATATTACATAACCTATACTTGCAAAATGATGAATTGCGTGGCTGTGTGCCTGAATTAAAATTCCACCCAAGGTATAATTTGCAGTAACCACACCTAGTCCAAGATCATCGGTAACTTTTACAATTTTATCAAAATCTTCATTTTTTAATGATTCTAATTTCATTAAAACTTCATTAAAATAAGCAATTCCTTTTTCAGTAAAAGTTTCGGATTCTTGATTTCTTTTTCGTTTAATTAAATTTATTTCATTGTTGGAAATTCCTTCAAAAATACAGTCGAAAACATCTAAAATATGTCTCATATGACTTCCAATACTAGAATAATAAGGAGCTATTGAAGTATCTCTGTAATTTTCGTCAGATATATATTGTAAAAGTTGAATGCCTCTTTGTAAGTTTTTATCAATAGCCTCAATCATATTTTAACTAATTCTTTAAGTTCTGTAAATATAAAAATAAAATTACTGTAATATCTTAACCAAGGTAAAAATTGCCAACATCAAAAACAATAAACTTAAAATTATATTGATGTTTTTTGCTATAAAAGATACCTTTAAAATAATTATCCTTGCAAAAACTATATAGGTATAAAAAATTAAAAACGACCCTAACCCTGCTCCAATAACAAATAACAGAATATACGGTTGTTCAATTATTAATTTATTTACCGATGTTAAATAAATACTTAATCCTAAATAAAATGGAATTGCTAACATGTTAATCGATGACATTGCAATTCCTTTCACAAAATAATTACCCGATTGCTTGGTTGGTTTTGGATTCAATTCCTTACGAGAAAGTATATAAAAAAATATAGAAAGTGCTATAAACACAAAAATAGCAATAGTTTTTAATAATGAAATTATGGTTGGATTATGGTTAAAATAATTGGCAAAATACAAAGCTATTCCGGCTTGAAAGAAAACAACTATTGCAGCTCCAATAGAAAATTTTACACTTGCTACTTTACCATAGTTTATTCTTATTTTTAGAGCTGTCATATTTAACATTCCTGGAGAAATTAAACCAAAATATGCCATTAAAACTCCATATAAAATATGATAAAAGTATTGCATCTATAACTCCTATTTAACAATTTAACGAAAATATACATTTTAACGGGAAATATAATGTAACATTAATTACCTTAAATTTGTAAATTCAATATTTTAAAATGAACCAATTTTATTTTAAAAATTTGGATACAAGACTATTAATATCCTCTGATATATGAAGTTTCTTTATTAAGAAAAGATAAATTCCACAAGTTATAATTCCTTTCAAAATTATATTTACAATTGGGTTTAAATTAAAATTCCAAAAATAAAATCCACCATAAATAGCTATTATAATCAATATTATTTTAAGGGTATTTAGTCCAAATGGATGAATATTTAACTTCATTTTTATATATCCCATTTTTATTAAACTATACATAAGGACGACAATTAATGTTGCCAATGCAGCTCCATTTATTCCAATTAATTTAATTAGCCAATGATTTAAAACAATAACACTAACAGCCATTGCCAAGGATAAGTAAAAAAATATTTTATAATATTTCGAATTCACCAAAATTGCATTTCCTGTTCCCAATGCAAGTTCAATAAGTTTAGCCACCGAAATTATAAGCACAATTAAAATTCCTTTCGTAAACTGTGGTTTGTTAATTATCTCGTATAAATCTGAAATATTAATGTTAATTAACAAAAAGAATAAACCTCCAACCACCAATAAATTAATTGAAGTTTGTTTATACAATTTTTCAACTTCGTTAATATTATTTGCATTCATTTCTTTTGCAGTAATTGGACTGGTAATTTGCTGCATTGCCCTAGTTGGGATTGCTATAACACTTGCAATATAAATTCCAACAGAATAATAAGCTACTTCAGCAATTTGTTCCATCTGAGGAATCATAAACTTATCAATTTCCAATAATATCCCTGATGCAGAACCTGCTACAATTATATAACCCGAAAAGGATACTATTTCTTTTAAATTTTTCGGAAGCTTAAAAATAAATACAGGTTTATAAACATAATACGCATAAAGCTTCATAATTAAAGTTCTAACACCATAAACTATAACAACTGCATAAATAAATTGTTCATTGGTTAAGTACTGTAAATAAACGGCCAACAATAAAAACGATGTACATAGGCGCGCAAAAATTTCTTTAATAAAATTTCCAAAAACAGAATTAAGTTGCACTTTTGTCCAGGAATGAAACACTTCAAAATAACCCATAAAAACGGCTATAATAAAAATTAAGTACGAATAATCCTTAATTAATATATTTTCTGCAGATAACCAATTAGAAACAGTTTCGTAAAAAAAAGTTCCAATTAATGCAAGCGGAATTATTATAACTAATGGTAAAAACAAGGTAGTCATTAAAAATCCATCTTGCTCAGTCTTTGTTTTATAAGATGAATAAAATTTAATTATGGTGTGCTGCATTCCAAAAACTAACAAAGGCAATAAAATATTGGCAGTTGAAAGTAAAAAAGTAATTAGTCCAAAATAATCTTCATGTAAAAAATGGATATACAAAAACAGCACATTTATTCCTCCAATGGCAAAACCCAAAAATAGAATTAACGTATTATTAAAAGACTGTTTTAAAACAATTCCCATTAGATTAATTTAAGAATTTCGGTATAAATTTTCTCCCCAACATTATTACCAAATAAATTCACTGAAAAATCTGCTTTAGAATTAGCATAATTATTAAATACTTTCAACATTTTATCACTATTACCTCCAACTATTTCAGCAAAATCATTTGATACCAATTCTACCCATTCGGTTTCTTCGCGAGCAATAATACAATGCTTTTTATTAAAGAAAGCCTCTTTTTGAAGTCCTCCACTATCGGTAATAACCATTTTACAATTCTTCAATAATTCCAACATATCAAAATATCCTATTGGATTGACAATTGTTAAATTATATGATAACTTATTTTTTTCTAAAATAGCCCTAGTTCTTGGATGAAGAGGTAAAACAACTTGATACTTTTCATTTATTTTTTGTAACCCCTCAAAAATAGATTTTAAAGTTTCAATATTATCTGTATTTTCTTGTCTATGAATTGTTGCCAAAACGAATTCATTATTTTTTAAATTCAATTCCGAAATAATAGATGATTTTTCTAATGAAGTTTTGCTGTAAAACTCAACAGCATCCTTCATTATATCTCCACATTTCACAATTTTTGAAGGAAAACTATCAAATCCTTCTATTTGCAAATTATTAATTGCAGTATCTGTAGGGCATAATAATAAATCAGCAATTCTATCTGTTAAAATTCTATTTATTTCTTCTGGCATTTTCATATTAAAAGAACGTAAACCAGCTTCAACATGTACCACTTTTATATGCATTTTTGATGCAGCCAATGCGCCCGCTAAAGTAGAATTTGTATCTCCATAAACAACAACCAAATCTGGATTTTCAATTTCTAAAACCTTTTCAATTTCTGTTAACATTTGCCCAGTCATTGCACCGTGACTTAAACCATTAATTGCTAAATTATATTTAGGCTCTGGAATTTCCATTTCTTTAAAAAAAATGTCACTCATATTAGCGTCATAATGCTGCCCGGTGTGCACAATAACTTCTTCTAAAATATTATATTTACTAATAACCCTGCTTAAAACAGCGGCTTTAACAAATTGTGGACGAGCGCCTAAAATGGTTATTATTTTTTTCATTCTGCAATTCTATGTATAATTTTTGCCACTTGTTTCGTTAATTCTCTTCTATGATATTGTTCAATATTTATAGAGTTAATCAATAAATTCCCCTTTTTAAATCTTAAATATAAATCTAAAATAGCATTTTTTAAAGCATCCTTATCGCTAAAGTCCACAACTGATCCAGAGTTAGTTTGTTTTATAATCTCAGCCAAATCTCCTTTTGTAGGAGCAATTGCTAAAATTGGTCTTTTTGCCATTAAATATTCAAATATTTTCCCGGTAATTATTCCTTTGGCGCTTGGTACATTATTAACTAGCATTAACAATACTTGTGATTTTTTTTGAAAATTTACAACTTCATTATGCGTTACATAATTAATTAATTCTACATTATTTTGAAGCTTGTATTTAGAAATACTTTCAGTTACGGTTGCATCTACTTTACCAATTAATTTCAAAATAAAATCCTTTTTAAAATTATTATTTTCTGAAATCAATTCTGAGATAGCTCCCCACAATATTTTAGAATTTCTATCTGCATTCATTAAACCAATATGAGTAAGTGTAAACTTTTCATCCAACTCAGTTTTAGTCAACACTATTTCACCATCAAATCCATTTGTTATCGTTTTTACAACATTGCTAAATTTATTGTAATTTAATTTCATTGTATTACCAACAACCAAAACACTATCTGCTTTTTTTAAAACTTCTTGCTCTAAAGAATGGTGTTTTTTAATAGACTTTTTAGTTAATGGAAGCTGATGAAAATAATCAATCTCGGTCCAAGGATCTCTAAAATCTGAAATCCATTTTACATTTAATGTTTTTTTCAATTCCAAACCAATTAAATGCATACTATGTGGCGGACCGGTTGTTATTACAACATCTATTTTATTTTTTGAAATATATTCCCTTAAAAATTTAACCGAAGGTTTTACCCAATATTTTCTTGCATCTGGTATAAAGTAATTAGCGCGCACATATTGTAATATTTTCCCAAAAAAAGTTGGTTTTGAATTCAAAAAACCTGCACTCTCTGTTTTCTTTTTCCCAAATAAAGAAAGAATATTATTTGGCTCCCAAATTGGTTGTTTTAGCACTTCAATTCCTTTTGGAATATCATTTACTAAAGATTCATCAATAATAGGATAATTTGGATTTTTAACCGTGTATATTATTGGTTCAACATCAAAGTCTCTAAAATATTTTACAAATTTTAACCATCGTTGCACTCCAGAGCCTCCTGCTGGTGGCCAATAATAAGTAATTATAAGTGCTTTTTTCATTAGCTTAATTTAAGTATAATTTTATTAATGCTTCTGAAGTTTTTTCCCAATAAAAATGATTTTCGATAAACTTTTTACCATTGCCTCCCAACTTTTGCTGCAGAACTTCAACAAAATACAATTCTAACACCTTTTCTGCAAAATCATTATAATCTTGTGCTATGTGAACCAAACCTGCCCCAGCTTTTTCAACAATATTCTTTTGTGAAGTTGCATCGCTTACTAACAAAGGCTTTCCAAAACTCATATATTGAAAGATTTTATTTGCAAATGTAGTGTCATGGTGCAAATTTCTATGTAATGGCGAAATACAAACTGAACTCGCTTTAATATATGATGGAAACAAAGATTCATTTTGCCATCCTTCAAAATCTACAAAATCTTGAACATTGTGATCATTTACATATTCTTTCAAAACCTTATCGGAAGAATTACTTCCAACTATTACCAATTTAATGTTTGGAATTCTATTTTTTAAAATCGAAATACTTTCAATAGCTGTTAGCAATCCTCTTCTTAAACCTGTATCTCCAATATAAAGCAACACAAAATTAGCTTTGTATTTTTCAATAATATTTTTCTGATAAACTGCGTTTTTAAAATACGTTTTATGCACCGTATTAGGCACAACAACAATATTTTTTGGCTCCTTACCTACTCTTTTTACTATTTCTGTTTTGGCTTCCTCGGTAACAACAATAACTTTAGTAGCCTTTTTTATAAATAGTTCTTCTTTTTGTTTCCATTTTTTTGAAGAAATCAAATATTTCCCTGGAAATTTCTGTAAATGAGGATAAAATTTCATTATTTCAGGTCGGTTTTCATGTAAATCCAACACTGTATTTAAATTCAATTTTTTATTAGCTCTAAATACGGCCTCTGCAATTTGAATATCGTGTATATGAACAGATTCTATTTGGTTTGAAATTAAAAAATGATTTATTTTTTTTGACATTAACCAAGTATAAAAAGGCACTGTATAAACTAATGCAGAAAGTTTATACACCAATGCACTTGATTGATAACGTTTTACCTGAATTCCTTTTATTACTTCCTCATTCTTTTCTTCAGCATATTTTAAACAAAATAAAAAAACTTCATGACCATTTTTAATCAATGAAACAGCTTCATTTTCAACCCTAGGATCGGGCGGAAAAGTTTTATCTAAAATCATTCCTATGCGCATACTAATTATTTTTCAGCATACACTGCATAGTAGCGCGGTGTAAATTTTCTAAGAATTGGACGAATTCCAATTTTACTAATTGGACTTGTCCACTTTTGTCTTTTTTTAATATTCCAGCCAGCTTTTTCAAGTAACCAATCAAATTGCCAATCTTCAAACTCGTGATAATGTCTATCACGCATATCAGTAGAACTTTTATATGCTTTTGCAAACCACAAATTTAAAGGTATGGTAGTAATTATTTTTTTTGTTTCAATAGCTTTTAAAACCGCTAAAGGAGCTAATAGATGCTCAAAAATCTCAAATGAAGTAACCGCATCAATTTTAAATTCTTTTACAATTTCTGGAACCTCATCTAAATCTTCTCCTGAAGTATTATAAACTGTATAACCGTTTTGTTCCATAATTTCAGAAAACGGATTACGAACCCCTAAATCCAACACAGTAGCTGGAGCGGGCAATACGCTTTGTAAAAATTCTAAAGTATGTTTGTACCTTTTTGCAGGTATTTTACTGTACATTTTTTTTCTTTTTTTCTATAAAAAACCATCCCAAAGGAATAATTAACAATAATAAATAACCTATTAAAGTAATTGTATTTCCTTTTTTAATAACGGTTGGTTCAAATTTAAAGCTAATCTTATGTTTTCCTGCAGGAATTTCCATTCCACGCAAAACATAATTTACATTGTAATGTGGTGTTAATTTTCCATCAACATAAGCATTCCAACCATTTTTGTAATACATTTCAGAAAAAACAGCAAACTGAATATTTGTTGTTTTAGACTCATACTCCAATTCATTTGCTTTATATGACACTAGTTTAATACTAGATATAGAGTCCCGTTTATAGTTAGTTTTTAAGTTATCTGAAATATTTACTGTATTGATTACCGCCTCAATCTTGGTATTTAAACTATCTAAAGTTTTTATTTCATCATCTGCCGAATTAACAACTTTTAGTTTTGAAATAAACCAAGCATTTCCATTAGCTCCTTGGTTCAATTCATAACCAACTTTACCTTCCTCGTCAGCACCAATAATATATTTTGTATTTAACATATTTAAAACCTGACCATTTCCATTTGCTATATGAAAATCATATAATTCTTGATAACGCCTTGGTTTAGCTGCGTGGTAACCTCCAATAGATTTATGAAAATAGGAAGTTGCTCCATCTGCCATTATATTTTTAGTGAAATCTGCTACTCTATAATAACTTTTATCTTTCAAAATTTGTTTGTCAATTTCAGAAGCTGTAAATGGCTTGTCAACTTTTCTTGCAGATGTAAAGAAATCGTCATTTACATATCTTTTATCAACATTTACTAAATCGAATAACATTAAAACTGCAAAACCAATTAAGGTTAAGTTTTTATTGATTTTTTCTTTAATAAACAACCATAAAATTCCTGCAAGTACTACAACCAATATCAACGAGCGCAAACTATCATTAAAAAACAATGTTTTTCTATCTGCAGTTACAGCATCTAAATAACCTGCTAATTGTTCATCAATTTGAATATCTAAAGGTCTTTCAAATGAGAACAATCCGGTTCCACCAACAGTGAATATTAATGCCAATCCTGCAACAATAATAGTTGTATATTTTAATGCATTTTCTTTTTCCTCTTTTGTAATTTTAGAAGAAAACAGTTCTTTCAAGCCTAATATTCCCAACAATGGAATTGTTAACTCTGCAATTACTTGAATTGAAGAAACTGCTCTGAATTTATTATATAATGGAATATAATTGATAAAGAAATCGGTTAAAAATGAAAAATTCTTACCCCAACTCATTAAAATTGAAAATATAGTTGCTGCTACTAACCAATTTCTAAACCTTCCTTTTACAAGAAATAATGCCAACACAAATAAAAATATAAACAAAGCGCCAATATACGCCGGAGCAGCAACAATTGGTTGATCTCCCCAATACATCGATGAAATTCGCATTATATAATTTGCATCACTTGCTTGCAATCCTTTATTTACGGAGTTTTGTAAAAAACGTTGAAGTTCACTGTTTTCAACTTCTTCATGACTTGTACCTCCCATAAACCTAGGAATAAACAAGTTAAAAGTTTCAGCCACACCATAACTATATTCTGTAATATATTCCTTATCTAAACCCGACGATGGCTGTTTAATAGAGCCATCTGGATTAATTGTTAATTCGCTTTTACTTCTCGTACTTTCTTTAGAGTATTCACTAGTAGCTAGTAAATGTGTTGCATTAATTGCCAATGCTAAAATTACCGAAACAGAAAGTATTCCAACATTTTTTATAAAATCAGGAATTGTTTTATTTTTAATCGATTCTGTAAATTGTATAATTCCTAAAATAATTACAAGAAACATTAAATAATAGGTCATTTGAATATGACTAGCACTTAATTCTAATGCCATTGCTAAGGTGGTTATAACAAACCCAAGAATGTGTTTTTTCTGAAAAACTAGTAGAATTCCAGCTAAAACTAAAGGCATATAAGCAATTGCGTGAGCTTTCGCATTATGCCCAACACCTAAAATTATTATTAAATATGTAGAAAGTCCAAAGCCTAAAGCTCCAATAATGGCAAGTTTCCATTCTACTTTTAACACCATTAAAAGAATAAAAAAACTTAAAAAATATAAAAACAAATAATCTGCTGGTCTTGGTAAAAAACGTATTATTCTATCTATTTTTTTTATATAATCATTTGGGTAATAAGCACTAACAACATACGAAGGCATTCCACCAAAAGTAGCATTTGTCCAATATGGTTCCTGGTTATTTTCTTTTCTAAAGTCTTTTATTTCTTTAGAGGAGCCAATAAACTGAGTAATATCACTTTGTTGTATTTTTTCACCCTTTAATACTGGCGAAAAATAAGCTAAAGAAATAACTATAAAAGTAGTTATTGCAATTACATAAGGAACTACTTTTTTTATTGAAACATTCATAATTAATCTTTTATTTCTTCATAATCTACATAATCACCTACGTCCTTATTACTTTCTTTTGGCTGCGTTGGTTTTTTTGCAATTACTGTTTCACCTACTTCTCCAGCAGTTTGATCTTGCTGATATTGTTGTTGTTGTTGTTCTTTAAATTTTTTCTCTACATTATTTATAACTTTTTTCAAGAAAATAGGAGCAATATATCTACTAAAAAACTTGATTACGTAATAAATAATAATAAGTATGGCTATTGTTTTTAATAATCCCATTTAATACATTTTTTCTATAATTTTCAAAAATAACAATTTGAGAGTAACTAAAACGTTTAATTATATAAAATCTTATATTTGAACACCTAAAATAACTTAACTATGAAACGAGTTTTAACTATTCTTTTAACAGTATGTTGCTATCAAATAGCTTTATCGCAATATACCGAAATTATAAACTCTAAAAGACCGGGGCTTTCTGAAAGCCCTTATGGAGTTGGCACAAATGTTTATCAAGTAGAAACTGGTTTTTTTTATAGAAATAATGAAAATCCTTCAATTTTAACGCATCCCAATATTTTTGGAGGTAATTTATTTTTTAGACATGGTAGGTTTTCAGAAAAATTGGAACTTAACTTAAATTTAGCTTATCAAATTGATGAAATTCAAAATCCAGTTGGTAAAAATTTTACGCAAAAAGGGATTAGTGATTTATCAATTGGAGCAAAGTTTTTATTAAGAGAGCAAAAATTTTCAGATAGATCCAAAGAAATTAGAAGTTATAAAAAAAGAATGGCATTTGATTGGAAAAGATTAATTCCATCTATTGGTGTATATGCTGGTGTGCACACAACATTTGTAAGTGAAGATTACAGAGATGATTCTATGAGTTATAAACTTGCTGTTTTACTTCAAAATGATTTTACAGACAGGTTAGTGCTTTTAACCAATTTAATTGCTGATGATTTTGGCTCAGATAGTGAATATTACGCATACATTGCTACGGTTACCTATGCAATTAATGAACAATGGTCGTTTTTTGTTGAAAACCAAGGTCGATACCAAGATTTGTATTCACCTCAATACCAATTTGGAACTGGCTTAGCTTATTTAGTTAATGAAAATTTACAAATAGATGCCTCTGCTAGAACCAATTTTTTTGATAATCATTCTTACTATTATTTTTCAACTGGTTTTTCTTGGAGATTTGACCGACATTATGATACTTATACCGTTACAAAAACTTCAAATAAAACTTCCTTAAAAAAGAAAAAGAAGAAAGGTTTTTTTGGAAGATTATTTGATAAATTATTTCGTAAAAAAAGAAAATAATTGCATCTTACACCTATGATTGAAATTAAAGAAATGACCTCAAAAAAGGACCTTAAAACTTTTGTTAAGTTTCCTTTTAAACTATATAAAAACAATAATTACTGGGTTCCGCCAATTATAAATGATGAGCTAGAGAGTTTTGATTCAAATATAAACCCTGTATTTAAACATGCTTCGGCGCGCTTTTTTATTGCTCTAAAAAACAACGAAATTGTTGGTAGAATATCGGCCATTATAAATTACACCGAACTTAACGAACAAAAACTTAAAAAAATGCGTTTTGGTTGGTTCGATTTTATTGATGATTTCGAAGTTTCAAAAAAACTTTTAAGCAAAGTTGAAGAAATTGGAAAACAAAATAAACTCGAATTTATGGAAGGTCCTGTTGGATTTTCAAATTTAGATAAAGTTGGTGTTTTAACAGAAGGATTTGATCATATTGGAACCATGGTAACTTGGTATAACCACCCTTATTATAAATCGCATTACGAAAATTTAGGTTTTAAAGTTGAAAAAGAATATTTAGAAAACAAATTTCCTTTTAAAAATGTTACTCCTGCTCCACTTCGAAGAATTAGTACCATCCTAGAAAAACGCTATGAGTTAACTCCTCTTAATTTTACAAGAACAAAAGATATAATGCCTTATGTTAACAAAATGTTCGATTTGTTTAATAAAAGTTATGCTTCATTACCTTCTTTCGTTCCAATATCTGATGTTGAAATAAATTATTTCAAAAAGAAATACATTTCGTTTATAAACCCAGAATACATAAAATTTGTTGTAGATAAAAATGAAAATATGGTTGCATTTGCAATTACAATGCCTTCATTTTCAACAGCATTACAAAAGGCTAAAGGTAAATTATTACCTTTTGGAATATTTCATTTATTAAAAGCAAAAAAAAATAGTAAAGATGCTATTTTCTATTTAATTGGTGTGCATCCAAACTATCATGGGAAAGGTATTCACGCTCTTATTTTTAATGAATATCAAAAATCTTTTGAGAAAATTGGTATTGTAAATTGCATAAGAACACCAGAATTAGCTAGTAATAAGGCTATTGCTGCTGTTTGGAAAAATTTTGAACCGGTTACTTACAAAAGAAGATGTACTTTTAAAAAGAATTTATAAATGCAGTTATTCTATAATTCTGAAATAAACGAAACCACTAAAAATTTCACTTTCGACAAAACCGAAAGTAGACATATAGTTAGAGTTTTACGAAAAAAAGAAGGCGATACTATCTTTATAACAAATGGTTTAGGGTTTCTGTTCAATTCTGAAATTGTAATAGCAAACGATAAAAGATGTTTGGTTAAAATAAATAGTTTTGAAACTCATAATAAACCTTGGAATTATTACTTGCACATTGCAATTGCACCAACAAAATTGAACGATCGTTTTGAATGGTTTTTAGAAAAAGCAACGGAAATTGGAATTGATGAAATTACACCCATTATTTGCGAACATTCTGAAAGAAAGGTTTTAAAACTAGATAGAATGGAAAAAATTATACATTCAGCGGCAAAACAATCATTGAAATTTACTTTTCCTAAAATTAACAAACCTATTGCATTTAGTCAATTTATAAAAACTCCTATCGATGGTCAATTATTTATTGCTCATTGTGAAGAAACCGATAAAAAAACCTTGAAATCTCAATTAAAACCCTCAACAAATACAACAATACTTATTGGACCTGAAGGTGATTTTTCAACAATGGAAATACGGCAAAGCTTGGAACATAAATTTATTCCTGTATCTTTGGGAGAAAGCAGATTGAGAACAGAAACTGCAGGTATTGTTGCCACGCACAGCGTTGCTTTTATTAATGAATAAATAAAAAAGAAGATTCAAATATTGATTTTAAAGAATTTCCATACGCCTATATTTATAATTACTTTATGTTTAATGTGCTATAATAATTCATTTGCACAACAAATTGCGATTTTAAAATATGACGGAGGCGGAGATTGGTATGCCAATCCAACAGCATTGCCAAATTTAATCGAGTTTAGTAATAAGTCTATTAAAACAGCAATAAAGAACAATCCCGAAACCGTTTCGGTAACAAGCACTGATATTTACAATTATCCTATTGTCTTTATGACTGGACACGGAAATGTTATGTTTACCGATGAAGCTATTGAAAATTTAAGAAATTACCTTATTTCAGGCGGTTTTTTACATATTTCAGATAATTATGGATTGGATAAATTTATTAGAAGAGAACTTAAAAAGGTATTTCCTAAGTTAGATTTTAAAGAAATACCATATAATCATCCAATATATCATCAGTCATTTAATTTTGAAAGTGGTGTACCCAAAATTCATGAACACGATGGCAAACCTCCGCAAGGTTTTGGATTGTTCTACGAAGGAAGATTAATTTGTTTTTATGATTATGAAGCAGATTTAAGCGATGGTTGGGAAGATGAAGAAGTTCATAATGATAATTATGAAATAAGAGAAAAAGCTTTAAAAATGGGAACAAATATTATTGAGTACGCTTTTAAAAACTAAAATGAACGAAAACTTAGATTCACTTGTAATAAATTTTGATACCGAAGGTCTTTGGATTCTAAATATAACCTTAGCAATAATAATGTTTGGAGTTGCCTTGGGAATTACGTTAGAAGATTTTAAACGATTATTTAAAAATCCTAAAATACTTTTTACAGGAATTGTATCTCAGTTTTTATTACTACCATTGGTAACTTTTATTTTTATAAAATTAGTTAACCCAATGCCTAGTATAGCTTTAGGAATGATGATGGTGGCTGCTTGCCCTGGAGGAAACATTTCTAATTTTATGACTCAAATGGCAAAAGGAAACGCCGCCCTATCAGTTAGTTTAACAGCATTTGCTACACTTGTTAGCTTAGTTATGACTCCTTTTAATCTTCAGTTTTACGGTAATTTATATGCTCCAACGGCCGAAATTTTACAAAAAATTGAATTAGACCCTTGGACTTTGGTCAAACTTGTTTCTCTAATTTTAGGAGTTCCTCTTATTCTAGGAATGTGGGTTAAACAGCGTAAACCAGCATTTGCCGACAAATTAACAAAAATTTTAAAACCTGTCTCGTTAGTAATATTTATGCTTTTTATAATTATTGCTTTTTACGATAATTATACTATTTTTATTAATTATGTTCATTACGTTCTAATTTTGGTTATTGCCCATAATGTTTTAGCATTGGCAACTGGATTTTACACAGCCAAAATTATGGGGTTATCAAAACGAAATCAAAAAACCCTATCTATTGAAACTGGAATTCAAAATTCTGGTTTAGGATTATTGTTAATCTTTAGTTTTTTTAATGGTTTAGGCGGAATGGCGTTGTTGGTTGCGTTTTGGGCTATCTGGGATATTTTCTCTGGGTTGGTATTAGCAAGTTATTGGTCTAAACAAAAAGCTATAGAATAAAATTTTGAAACATCTTTGGTATAAAACGGTTAGAGGTATTGTTAAAGTAGGACTTTTTTTTACTCATAAAAAAATTAAAGTTTATGGGAAAGAAAACATACCTAACAAAGGAGCTATTATTTTTATAGGAAATCATCAAAATGCCTTAATTGATGCTATTTTAATACCAACAAATACCAATAGAAACATACATTTTTTAACAAGGGCAAGTGTCTTTAAATCTAAAATCGTCTCCAACATATTAAAGTCTCTTAATCTGATTCCTGTTTATAGGGTTAGAGATGGGCTTAGAACTATCGAAAAAAATTTAAAAGTTTTTGAACAATGCTTTGAGATTTTAAAAAATGAGAAAGCAATTCAAATTTTTGCTGAAGGCGAGCATCATTTAAAACGAAGAGTAATACCATTAAAAAAAGGATTTGCACGTATAATTTTAGGAACTTTACAAAAATATCCTGACTTAAATATTAAAATTATCCCTGTTGGAATTAACTACGATTCTCATTTAAATTACCCATTTAGTGTTTCTATTTATTATGGAAAACCAATTGAGGCCAACGCATTTTTCAATATTCAAAATCCTGATTTAACTTTTAAAGATATCATAAAGGAAGTGCATTCTTCTTTAATAACGTTAACTACGCATATTGACAATCTTGAAAAATATGATGAACAAATAGCTAAATTAAATGCTCTAAACATAGACTATTTAAATCCGTACGAAACAAATAAAATATTAGAGAACATAGATTCTTATTCACAAATTGAAGTTCCCATTAAAAAGAAAATAAATTGGCTAACACCAATTCATTTATTAACCAAACTAAATAGCATATTTCCGTTATTGATATGGAAACACCTAAAATCAAAAATTACCGATCTTGTTTTCACAAACACCTTTAGATTTGCACTAATTTTAACCTTATTTCCTATTTTTTATTTAATTCAAACATTAATAGTTGGTTTTATATTTAGCAGTACCATTGCCTTTTATTATTTGGCAATTACAGTATTTCTAGGGGTAATAACTTCAAAAACTATGACCGTTAATCGATAATTGCATCTTCTATAAACTGTTGAATATCTGTTCTAATATTATACCTTACTAATCCTTTATTTTCAGCATTAGGATACACTCTATTAGATAAAAACACATAAACAATTTCAGTTTCAGGATCGGCCCAAGTGTATGTACCTGTAAATCCGCTATGTCCAAAACTTCTTTCTGATACACAGCCACAAGTTGCTTTTTCAATCTCCTTAATTTGTGGTTTATCAAACCCAACCCCTTTTCTTACTTTTTCGTCTGCATAATACCTATGATTAAATTTATCAATGGTTTCTGTTTTAAAAAATCTTTTTCCTCCGTAATAACCTTTTTGTAAATAAAGTTGCATCATTTTTGCCACGTCATTCGCATTAGAAAACAAACCTGCATGACCGCCAATTCCACCTTGCATAGCAGCACCCATATCATGAACATATCCGTGTACTAATTGGTTTCGATAATAATCGTCCTTTTCAGTAGGAACTATTTTATTTTTAGGATACCAATTTAATGGTAAATACCCACTTCTATTTGCTCCAATCGGGTTATAAAAATGCTGGCGAGTTAATTTATTAAGGTTTTTTTTATAATAGTTTTCTATGTAATCTTTAAATAAAAAATAAGACAAATCACTATACTTATATCCAATTCTATCTCGTTGGTCTGCTTTAGCAATTCTATCAAAAATTGAATCTTTATACGATTTTGTTAAATACAAGTTCTTAGCAACTTCAATAGGGAATTTATTAGACCACTTGGTTCTATAATACTCTTCCGAAGGTTTTTTAGTAATACTGTCTAATGTACTAATATAAAAAGGGATCCAAGCTTTTAAACGTCCATAATGCGACAGTACTTCTTTAACTGTTAACGTGTCTTTATTTGTTCCTTTTAATTTTGGTATTAAGCTTCCTAATGTGCTGTCAAGACTAAACTCTCCTTTTTCTTCTAATTCCATAATTAATGGTAATGAAGCTAATATTTTAGTCATAGAAGCAATATCATAAACATCGTCATTTCTTACTTTTATCTTGTGTTCATCTGTATGATATCCAAAGCTTTTATTATAAACAACTTTTCCTTTTCTTGCTACAAGCACTTGTAAACCAGGAGCCATTTTTTCTTTTAAAACAATTTGTGCCAAAGAATCTATTCGTAATAATTTTTTACTGCTTAATCCTACATCTTCCGGAATTGAGTACCCTAACCTTTTTAAAGAAGTTGACATTAATCCATGTCCTTCAGAAAAAACATTTTTTATTGATACTGGTAATTTTCCCTTAATTTCAAGTGCTCCAAATAACATTTGAGCTGAAATCTCTTGAGAAAGTTCACTATTTTGATAGGATAACATTAGACCTTCTATGTTTTCAAAAGTTTTTATTTGAAGTAAGCTATAAGGACTTGCAAAAACATCTAATATTGTGTTATTAGTTCGTGCTATCTCCTGAAGCCAAACCAACTCTCTATTTGTAAATTTATATGATTTCCAAGGATTACTATTTGATTTGTGATATCCAACAACTACCAAATTATACCTTTTTAATTTTAGTATTAAATCATCTAAATTATTACTCGAAACAACATCTACATTTGTATAATTTTTCAACATATTTACAAAATGCTCATTTTCTGCATCACCTAATTTTACATAAGCAATTTTACGTTTATCTAAATTTTGAATAGGAAAAACAAGCGATTCGTTTTTTAATAAAGTGATAGAACTCTCTACTAACTTTCTGTGCAATAATATATCTTCAATTGAATTTAAATCTTCTTTTAAATTGCTAATTTGTATAGGTTTATAATTGGCTAAACCTGCCCAATATTTTGCTTTTAAAACCTTTTTTACAGAAACCGATAAACGCTCCTCTGTTAATTCATTTGTTTCCAAAGCAAGTTTAAATCGTTCAACTGTTTCTGGAATTTTAAGAGGAACATCCAACAAATCATTTCCCGCTAAAATTGCACCTAAATTAATCTCTTCTGAAGAAGCAAAATCTGCAGAGGCCTTCATATTTAATGCATCGGTAATAATTAAACCGTTATAACCCATTTCTTTTTGAAGTAAATTGGTAACAACATTTTTAGATAATGACGATGGTAAACTAGTACTCGATTCCAAACTAGGAATACTTAAATGTGCTACCATTACACTGGCAACACCGTTTTCAAACATTTTTTTATATGGATACAATTCTACAGAATCCAATCTCTTTTTAGAAAAATTAACAGTTGGTAATTCGTAATGAGAATCTGTTGCGGTATCACCGTGACCTGGAAAATGTTTTGCACTTGCTATTATTCCTTCCGTTTGCATTCCGTTTGTAAATGCAATTGCTTTTTCTGCTACATTTATATGATTTTCACCAAATGATCTGTTTCCAATAATTGGATTATCTGGGTTTGTATTTACATCTACAACAGGCCCAAAATTCATATGAATTCCTAACCGCTTGCAATGTTTTCCTACTTGAACTCCAAATGCCGTTATTAAAGCGTTTTCTCTAATTGCACCTAAGGTCATATTCCAAGGAAATCCATAAGTATCTTTCAAGCGCATATTTAAGCCCCATTCTGCATCTATACCTATAAGTAGTGGAACTTTGGATTTAGATTGGTACAAATTTGTTAATTCTGCTTGTTTTACCGGTTGATCTTGAAAAAAAATAAGTGAACCAATGTGGTATTTTTCAATTAAGTTTGAAATAAAATTTTCGTGATTTTTATCTTTGTTGGAATAAGCAGCAACCATAAATAACTGTCCAATTCTTTCTTCAACAGACATTCCATTATATATAGAATCTACCCACATTTGTTGAGCAATGCTATCTTTTGTTTTTAAAGGATGAAATGACTGTGCTTTTAAAAAAGCACTATTCAAAATAATAACTATGAATAGAAATTTTTTAATCATAAATAAATTAGAAGTTTTTATAAGCTATGAAATTATTGTACCAAAAAGCGTTTATGCCAACTTTTATCTGCAGGTATTTCCCAATTTTGTTCCAAATCTTCAATGGTTGTAACAAGATTGTTAAAAACAATTGTATTAGAAGTAATTTTTCCTTCCTTTGCATACTTTTGAAAATCGGACATATTAACAATATTAATATTGTTATTATTTTTGAATGAAATATTTAATTTATTTGTTAAGTTAACCGAAAATTTGGCCTCTAAATTCTTTATTAAGTTTACAGATGCATCTATAGAACATCCTGACACATTGTTGAAACCTTCATCTACAGCAAGTACAATAAAATGATTATAAATTACTTTATATGAAGCTTTTAAATCCTCACCATGGCGTTGCCAATTTGAAACGAATTCTTCAATAATTGGAGCTAATTCTTCAACTTCATTTTCTGTAAATTCTTTATTTGATTGGTATATCCAAATCCTAGAATTTTTATTTAAATCTTCAAAATTAACTAACATATTTAAAACTTTTGATTGAATTTATTTTGTAAATCTTCTAGTGTATTTTCTTTTTTATTTGTAAACATTCTTTCTTTTAATTCAGATAATACCTTTTTGGTGTATAATGGAAAATCTGCGTTCTGAATCCACGAATAATAACCTTTATCTTTAGTTAAAATATCAACAACCTTTTGGCCTTTATACTTTCCAAACGTAAAAATTTCTTCTTTTTCATCATTAAACATAATAAATCCGGCAAAATCAGCTCTTTTATTATGTGTAGAATACTCACTTAAAAGATTAACATCATTTTCTAAATCATCATATTTATCCAATTGCGCTTTTAAAATTTCGTAAGTTGCTAGTGTATCTGCTTCTGCCGAATGGGCATTCTCAAGACTTTTCCCACAGTAAAAATTATAACCAGCACTTAGGGTACGTTCTTCTTTTTTATGAAAAATAACCTGAACATCTATTGCTACTCTATCTTTCATATCAAAATTAACTTTTGCTCTCAACATTTCTTCGGCTAATAATGGAATATCAAATCTGTTCGAATTAAATCCAGCCATATCACAACCTTCAATCATTTTACTAACTTCAGGAGCTAATTCGTTAAAAGTTGGTTCTGTAACTACTTTTTCATTAGTAATACCATGAATATCTGAAGCCTCTTTTGGAATTTCCATTTCCGGATTTACCAACCAAGTTTTACTTTCTTTATTTCCGTTTGGAAATACTTTTAATATTGATATTTCAACTATTCTGTCTTTTGCAATGTTTATTCCTGTTGTTTCTAAATCGAAAAATATAATGGGCTTTTTTAATTCTAATTCCATAGGTTAGCTTTGTTTTTTTGAACTGTAAATATACAATTTGCAATTTACGATTTTAGGAATTTATAGTCTGATTTCACAAACTTTTTAACAAAAGTTTAATGTAACTTAACTATTCATTTTCAAGTTGACTTTTATAGTTTTCAATTTCAACTTTATATTTTTCGGGTAATTCGGGTTCCTTAAAATTAAACTGTTGTAAAGTGTTTAAAATAGTTTGGGCAACTAATAAACGAGCTGTTGGTTTGTCGTCAGCAGGAATTACATACCAAGGTGCATATTCTTTTGATGTTTTATTCAACAACTCTTGGTAACAAAACTGGTATTTATCCCAAAGTTTTCTTTCTTTTAAATCGCCTGGAGAAAACTTCCAATTTTTTTGTTTTAAACGTAACCTTCTTAACAATCTATTTTTTTGTTCGTCTTTAGATAGGTTTAAAAAGAATTTTAGAATTATGGTACCATTGTTAGCAATATGTTTTTCAAAATTGTTAATTTCTTCCATTCTTTTATTATAGAAATCAACATTCAAATCATCTAAACTTTTTATTGATGGTATATTTTCACTAAAAACATATTCGGGATGAACACGTGTTACCAATACATTTTCATAATGTGTTCTATTAAAAATACCTATTTTTCCTTTAGCAGGTAATGCAATATAATGACGCCATAAATAATCATGTTTCAATTCCAATTCGGTTGGAACTTTAAAACTGTGAACCTCAACTCCTCTTGCGTTAACATCTTTAAAAACTTCTCTAATTAAACTATCCTTACCAGAAGTGTCCATTCCTTGCAAACAAATTAGTACCGCATACTTGCCTTCGGCATACATAGTATCTTGAACTTCACTAATTTCCTTTCTTAGCTTTTTTAGCTTCTTTTTAGCATTTTTTTTAATTTCTTTGGTATTATGTTCACTTAGTTTTATGTTACTTGTTACTTGATAATTGTTCATTGGAATAATTTTTATACTTAAAATTAAAATAATTTAGTTTACAATCAAATATGCAGATAATTTCCTAAATAATTAAGAAAAGCCTAATAAAAGTCATTTTTTATTAAACCTTTAAAGGTTAAATTTGAAATAAAAATTCTATGAAATTAAAATTACTCTTTATTTTTATATTCTCCTTTTCTATTCTTACAAGTCAAAATTTAAAAATTGATAGTTTAAAAACAGTACTAAAAGCTTCAACTACTAATGACGAAAAAATTAAAATCTTAGAAAAACTAAATACTTACTTAATTAATTATGCCACTCCAGATAATTCAATTGAATATTTTATGCAGATGGCAACACTTTCAAATAAAATGAATAAAAGTAAGTTAGAATCTAGAGCTTATAAATATATTTCTGAGTGTTATATAAAAAAAGAAGATTTAATAAATGCTGAAAAATTTGCATTAAAAGCTGTGAAAATTAGTGAAAATTCTAACGATGTAAATTTTCAACTTGTAGATTTTAATCATTTAGGTAGAGTATATAATCACTTTGGAAAATATGATAAAGCAATAGAAACTTATTTAAAAGGAATTGAAATTTACTTAAAGAATCCTGCAGGGAATGCAATTGCAACGGTATATTCAAATTTAGGAATTTCTTATGATAATTTTGGTGATTCTGAAAACATGATAAAAGCGTATTTAAAAGGAGCTGAATACGCAGATAGACTAAAAAATTACTTAGCAAAAAGTCATTCCTTATATTGTATTGGTAATGCTTATACAGAACTTGAACAATTTCAAAAAGCAGAAAGTTATTATTTAATGGCTTTAAAAGACTCATTACTAATTAGTAACCCACTGTATATAAATATACATCATCACGGATTAGGTATTACATACTCAAGATGGGGAAATTACAAAAAGGCAATTATTCACAACAATATTGCTTTAAAACATTATAAATCAGTAGGCAACAAACTTTACGAATTTGATGTACTAAACAATATCTCTGTTGTTTATAACCGCATGCAAAACAATTATAAATCAATAGAATATGCAAAAAAGGCATTAAATATTGCAAAAGAATTAAACCATAAATTAGCAATTATTGGAGCAAAACAAACTTTAGCTTCTGCTTATATTGATTTAAAACAATTTGATTCAGCTGAAACATTGTTATTAGAAATATCTAAAGATACAATTCACAAAGATTTAGTCGATCTAGAAACCAAATCTGCAATTTATCAGAATTTAGCCATTGTAAATGAGGGTAGATTAAACTTTAAAAAATCATTATCTTTTTTTAAGAAATTTAAAAAAGCTAATGATTCCATTTTGTTAGAAAAAAGAAATTCAAAGGTTACAGAAATTGAAACCAAATACCAAACCGAACAAAAAGAAAAAGAAAACATACAATTAAAAGCAGAAAAAACCGAACAAACCCTCCAAATAGAAAAAGAAAAAACACAAAAATGGTTGTTAGGTGGCGGTTTAGGAACTTCAATAATTACATTATTTATATTCGGTTATTATTATCAAAAAAATAAAAAACAGCAATTGCTAATTGAAAATCTACAAAAAGAATTACACCACCATGTAAAAAATAATTTAGGAATTATAGATACTTTTATTGAAGTTGCTAAAGAAGAATTTTTCGACAAGCCTTTTGAACATAAATTAACCGAATTACAACACCGAATTGCCAGTATAAATCAAGTACATAAACAACTGTATAGTAACAAGAACTTGGCTACACTTAATGTAAAAAAATATGTACACGAACTTGTTACAAATATTGAAACCAGCTTTGCAAAACAAAATATAAAAATAGTACAACACATACCCGAAGATTTAACAATTTCAACCACTAAATCATTTCCTTTAGGTTTAATTATTAACGAGTTTTTGACTAATGCTTTTAAATATGCGTTTGAAGATTCAGAAAAAGGAAGTATTCAAATAACAATTTCAAGTAATAAAAATAGTTATTTTTTAACCTTGCAGGATAGTGGAAAAGGATTACCAACTTCATTTAATTTAGATAAATCTACAACTTTTGGAATTAGAATTATGAAATTATTAAGTGAACAACTAAACGGAACTTTTGAATTAAACTCCAATAATGGTGTGCAATTAACTATTAAATTTTAACCCTAATTAATTACTATGAAAACTACTATTTTAATTGTTGAAGATGAACCTATATTATATGAAAGATTAAGGCGTTTTTTAACAAAAGAAAATTACCTAGTTAGTGAATTTACCAAAAGCTATATTGAAGCCATTGATAGTATTGAACAAAACAAACCCGATTTAGTTTTATTAGACATTAATTTACAAGGAGACAAAGATGGAATTGATTTAGGAGACAAGCTTTTTAACAAGTATAAAATTCCGTTTATATACGTAACAGATTTTGGTGATGAAGTTACTTTTAAAAGAGCTTTACGTACCAACCCAAATATTTTTGAAATTAAAACTAAGCCACACTTAGATACAAATCAATTACTACGTTCTATTAAAACAGTATTGCAACAAACAAAAAAGTCAAGTTCTGTTCCTCAAGAAGGTATTATGGCATATGTAGATTACTTAGACAAATTAAAAACATCAAGTAAAAATCAAATAACTAAAGTTCCCATTTCATTTAAAGAAATTGATATAATTACTACTGAAGCTATTTCTAAAAGTAATAAGATTATAGAACCATTAAGAACTAATTATGTGAGAATAGAAACTAGTGATTCTAAACGCTATTTCTTTAAATCTTCACTAAAAACTTTGTTAACCATTTTACCTGACAGTTTTATTCGAATAAACGAAAGCACTATTGTTAATCTTAAATCAAAAAACTTTGACGGGAGAATAAATGGTTCTAAACTCTCTATTAATAAACACTTAATTGTAATTAAGGATACCTACACAAAAGATGTAAATTTTAAAATTGACAATTTATTTAAAAGTTAACTTCCTTTTAAATAACCAACATTTTCACTAGAATTTATAGAATTTTCATTTTTTATTGCCCAACCTATAATTAGGTCGCATTTTTGAGACAAATTAACACTAATTCATCTTAAAAATTATGAAAAATCTAAAATTAAACGGAATTATTCTTGTAATTACAGTACTAACCCTTTCTAGTTGTTCTCAAAGACTTGTAGATTTTACAGTTATTAGCTCTAAAAACCATGCCATTAATTTCGATCTTGAACAAGGTAAAATAACATCAGGAAAAAGTATGGGAGTATTTGGAATTGGGACAAATATAAAGGACGCAATGGATACAGCACTCCAAAATGCAGGCCCTCAATATGATATCCTTATAAATGGAGTTGTAAGAGCAAAAAGCTATCCATTTTATGGAGGATTTATTGTTGAAGGTACAGCCGTAAGTTCAAAACAATTAATTGCTCTATTTGGAGAAGATGGTTTTGAAAAATGGAAAAATGAAAATAATATTTTTAGCCCAACAGCAGTCGCAACTATTGAATAAAAAGTTACTAAATCTATTAATTTAAAAATTGCTATGAAAAAGATTTCTATTTTAATTATTACATGTTTTAGTCTTTTGTTAACTATCTCATGTTCAAAAGATGATGAAGGTTCCTCTTCATCATCTTTTAATCCACCAAATTGGATAATTGGTACTTGGCTCGATAAAAATGAACCTGAGTGGTCACAAATTGGAGGTTTTAAATTTACTTCTGATAACATTATAGATTTAAATGCTGATGGGCAAGAAATATTAAACTATGATCAAAGTTTTGCTATAGGTCTTAAAAGTGGGACAATGAAAATTGACGAAACAATAACAAATGAAGTCTATCAAATAATAATTAATACTTCTGGAATTACAACTCTTAATTACACTTTTAATAAAGGCTCTTCAAATTCAATTATATACGAGTTAAACGCTACTCAGAATGTTGAATTAACGAAACAGTAAAACGCTAAAAATTGTTATCAATAAAACAAAAAATTTGCTAAACTATTATTTCAAATAAATTAATAACTATATGCCAACAATTAAAGATAAATCATTATTCAAACCAAGTGATATCAGAAAGACTTGGTTAGGGACTAGAAAAAAGCAAATTGAAGGGACCAAACATCCTGGGTTTTATCAAACAACAGATTTTAATATTGATAAAAGATGGGTGTATTTTGTTGCAGCTATTGAATTAGCAGCAATTATTGTTACCATTTATGGTGGAATCGTACGAGGTGGAATGTTTTTGATTGGTGCTATAATTGCCGTAATCTTATTTATTGCATTTGATATTGTAGGTAGTAATTTACACCATAAACCTATTTCAGAAAAACAAGAATCGAAATGTAAATTAGCACTACTAAATGAGCTGGATGAATCAATGCGTCCCCAAAGATTAAGTATTCTAACAGATTTAAATATTAAAAGTTCAATTAAAAGTTGGGGAATATTCCTAATTATATTTAGTGCAGTACTAAAGCTAGTAGCTCTTTTTTTATTAGGAACTTTAGGATTTGTTTATATTGGAATTATGACCGTATTGTATATGATTGCAATTTATATTCATATAAATCATACAGGTTTTTATTTAGCTGAAAAAAATACTGAGCGTGAAATAAAAAAACAACATAGCCTATGGTTAGAATATAATAGACTAAAAAGAATTGGTGATGGCACAAACGAAGCAAAATCCGAAAATCACAAAGGTAAAAACTATGACATTAAAGCACCTCAAAAAGGTGGATTTATTTCTCAATACAAACTATGGAACCATAAAGATGATGTTCCCTTTGAATTAAAAATTGAAGATCATAAATTGCTTTTTGACAGAAAGGAAGATAATTTTTATCATTATGAATTTATTACTCGAGGTATTTTTACAGATGATGATGTTAAGGCATTTCTAAGTATTGGACATGAAATAAATCGTGAAGAAATTGCCATCCATTGTTTATATCATCAAATGAAACATAACAGTTAATCCCATTTTTTTATGAAAAATATTATATTCAGAACATTTGTAGTATTAAGTAGTGCCATTTTTTTAACATCTTGTGAAACTGAGATGAAAGACTATAATATAATTGTTCTAGCAAATACAAACCTTGTAGAAGGAATGGAAGAACCAATACCCTCTAAAATTAAAGAATTGCTTGAACCAAAAGAACACCCTAATGGAAAAATTGTATTCATTCCTAAACTATCCGTTTTAAGAAATGATCTTAGCGGAGAAAACAAAATGGAAATTAAAGTACCTATTTCAATGGAGAACAAGCTTAGAAAAAAAATGGGGACCTATACTTATGTTGATTTAAAATTAGATTATGAAGAGTTTTTACCAAAAATGACTGCAGGTGACTTTTTAGCTAAAAAAGGAAATATAACTAATAACACAAATAATTTAAAAATTAATTCTAACGATTTAGTTTTTATAATAAGCTCATCAAATACGAATGAACCAAATTATTTTCCAGATATTAAATCATTAAAAATTAAATTGGATTCAATTCTTATAGCAGAAGGAAAAAGTTTTAGTAAAAACGTATATATAAAATATGAAAAAGATCAAAAAGAGCAAAATTTAATCAGAATTGGAAAACTAATAATTAAAGCCCCAATAGAAAAACCAAACCTAGGCAATCCTTGCAGCGAAAACACAATTGCTAGTGCATTTGATTTACGTGAAGATATGCTAAAAATTGTCAATGCTCAACTAAGTTCCTCAGAAAGAAATGAATTAGCAATAAAAGTTTGGAATAAATATTTTGATGAAAGTGCTTATGTTGCTACTTATATAAGTAAAACCGATAATAATCCTGAAATATGGAATCCTGGACAGGGTAAACAATATTTTACGCATCGAATAGCTATTTTAGAATCCATTACTGACATTAATATCTTTAGAGTGGAAACCTCCACACAATCAGGTAAAATTTCAGGTATAAAAATTATTGAATGTCATAACGCAAGTGAAGCAATATGAGAAAAATAATTTTAATATTGTTTTTCTTTGGTGGTTTATTTTTAGGGCACAGTCAAAAATTTGACACAATGAGTGACGCCGATAAAGAAAATTTTAAAATAAAAGCTATTGAAAAAATAAAATTATTAGGTTTTACATTTGACAAAATTGCCACATCTCGAAATATTGAAGATAAAAACCGAATAATAGAAAGTATTCTACCAAGTTTTGTCTTAAAACCAGAACAAGCAACTATTGAGGTTGCATCGAGAAAAGGTAAAAATGACTATCCTATTGAAACCTATTTAAGAGAGAAACTTAAAAACTATAAAAAAAGATACGCTGTTGTTGATATTGATTTTGTTTCATTTGATATTAAAGATTTAAGACCTCACAGAACAGAACCTAACAGCTATTATATGGAATACACAATTGTTCAAAAATTTTGTGGATCAAAATTAGGCAATCGAAATAAAGAAGGGCTTTTACAATATGATTACTGCGATTATACAACAAAAAAAGGTAGTTTTTTAATTAAAAAAGTAAATACAATACTTGGTAGTAAATGGAAAATGCTATACGAAAGTATTTATGTAGTTGATATAAAAATTTTATAATGAAAAGTACTTTTAAATATTATACATTAATCATTTTACTATTAAATAATATTAATTGTTTTTCTTTTGATGAAGGTAATTTAAATAAACTGCTACAAGTTTATATAAATAATCTTATAGAGTATTCTTATAGTGCTGATTTTAATGATGCAACTGGGTCTATACTTATGGGTTCATATAAGGATGTTTTCCAAGATGGGAATCATCATAATGAACTAAACCCACTTCAATATGATTATAGCTTAGTACAGTATTTAGCTGAAATTGAACAAAAATACAATCGAAAAATTAGAGTTGAAATTGTAAATCAAAAAATTCTAAAATGTTCAAATTCCCATAATCTAAAAAAATATGCCTATGCAAAATTTACTAAAATAGTACAACTACCAAACGATAAGCCTGTAACTTATGACTTTTTAATGATTATAGATGTTACAACATCTGAATATAAAATTGATCAAATTTTACTTAGCTATATAAATGATCAACAACACCTTGTTGATCATTGTTCTAAAAGCACCGATTCAGAAGAACTTAAAAGAGAAAGAGAATTACTACAATCTCAAATTAAAAATCTATTAGAAAGTGGAAACAATTTTTACAGTCAACAAAATTATACAGAAGCCGTAAAATCTTACGAGTTAATATTAAAACTTGATAGTAAAAACCAAGATGCTTTAGACGGAGTAAATAATTGCAATTATCTCATAACCTCTATTGAATATGAAAACTCTATTGAAATATTTATAAAAGAAAAAAGATATAATGATGCTTTGCGAGAACTTGAAAATGCAGATAAAAATAACATCAAACTTGAATTAACTTACGTTAATGATATTAAGAAAAAATGTGAAGAAGGTATTTTCCAAGAAAGAATTGATCTGTTTTTAAAGCTTGGAAATAACTATTTAAAAAACAGTCAATTTAAACAAGCTAGAGAACAATATGAAAAAGGCTTAGAATTAGACCCTAACAATAATACTTTACTGAACAAATTAGAAGAAAGTAAAAATGGAGACCCTTATTTTGTAGAAAAACAATTAAAGATTGCTTATAAAAATGCAGTAAAATCAAAGAAACATTACTTATCTACATTTAAAACATATAAAAAATTTGAAAGCAGTAAATTATTGACGGGACAAAACTATTTATTTATGATGCTAATGATGCTAGATAAACCAAGTACTGTAGTAAAACCAATGAGATACTCTAAAAATTTAGCATTAAATTTAGCTAAAGAGTATTTTTATAAAGCAAAAGACAAAGGAGCTAATGTATCTTTTTACGAAACACAAATATTTACAAAAAGCATTGAAAAACGAAAAAAATACTAATTATGAAAAAAATCTACTTATTTACAATCTTATCCTTTATTATATTTAACAAACTTATTGCACAGGAAGTTTCAATTAGTCCTGTTTTCTTTTCAACAAAAGAATTAAAAGTAAGTGTTGACCTAGGTATTGACTTGAATTGGGCTAATAAAAATGGAGAATCTTCACTTATGAAATTACAAGGCAAAACTACAAGTAAAAATATAAAATTTAATTCAATTCCAAGTGTTTCTGGTAATTTTGGTTTTGATATTTACTCTTCAAAATCAATACTAGGTTTTTATGTTGGAGGTTCCTATAATAGACATGAGTTTTCAATTCACAACTCAACTAATTCAGTTGTTGACTCTGTTAGAACTTCCAATCTTGAAATTCCAGTATATCTGAAATTTCGATTTGGTAAAATGAATAAAAAAAACCATCTAGTTCTTGCTTTAGGGGGCGGTTATTCTATTCCATTAAAAACTGAGCTTAATACGTATAGTAATAATTTATTAGTCAATGAATCTAAAAAAGAAAAATTGTATGAAGCAACTCCTTTTATTTCTTCTATACTAGGGTATGAGTTTTTACTATCAACTAAAAGTTCAAAAGGAAGAGAAATATATGATAGAGATGATTTTAGAATTATGTTATACGCAAAAGGTAATTATGATTTATCTGACAGAGTGAATCAAAATATGGTAGTCTCTAATCAATCCAGCATAAGACAATTAAGCAATTTAGATTTGCAGTATTTACAAATTAGTTTTGGAGTTAAAATATTAATGCGACTTTCCAAATTAGGAAAAATCAGTAAAGAGACATTATACCAACAATTAAATAGAAATTAATTTAAACTCTACAAAAAATCCCGAGCTATAAACTCGGGATTTTTATTTTTGATTTTTTTAGTAGTAAATTAAGTATCGATAGATCCTAAAACACGTTTCATAAACGTATTTAATGCTTCTTTTTTAGGCATTCCACCTTTTACCATTTTATCAACTTCTATGGCTCCATATAAATTAGAAATTATTTCTCCAATTACATCCAATTCTTCATCTTTTAGTGAAGAAACTTCGGTTAAAGCTTCTAAAGTTTCAATAGTCTCTAAAACGTAATCCTCATCGTTTTCTTCGATAAAATTCGTTAAATGCTTAATTACTGGTAACTTCATCTACTAAATCTTTTAAAATTTCGAATTTGTTTGTTTGTACTTGATTAACAAAAGCTCCTTCGGTAAAAGTTGCGAACGTTGGTAAATTATCTACCGTTGCTAATTTACGAGTATTTGGAAACTTTTCTGCATCTGCAAGTACAAAAACAGCATCTGGATTTTCTGAAGCTAATTTTTTAAATTTTGGTTTCATAATTCTACAATTACCACACCAAGTAGCAGCATATTGTACAACTACGGTTTTATTGTCAGCAACAATTTGCTCTAAATTATCTTCTGTTAATTCTTGAAACATAATTCTTATTTTTTTAATGTGAAGCTAAATAATCAGCTGTTCCTTTTGCATTTGGTGCCATTGCATCTTTTCCTTCTTCCCAGTTTGCAGGACAAACTTCTCCTTTTTCTTGAACGTGTGTCAATGCATCAATAAGACGTAAATATTCACCAACATTTCTACCTAAAGGCATATTGTTAATGCTTTCGTGTTGTACAACACCATCTTCATCGATAATATAAGTTGCTCTATATGTTACATTATCTCCTTCAACCTGTACAGTTCCTGTTTCCTCATCATAAGTTTCATTAGTAATATCTAAAATTCCTAAAATACTTGATAAGTTACGGTTGCTATCTGCCAAGATTGGATAAGTTACACCTTCTATTCCTCCATTATCTTTTGGTGTATTTAACCAAGCAAAATGCACTTCTGGAGTATCACAGGAAGCTCCAATTACAACTGTATTTCTCTTTTCAAATTCACCTAGTGCAGCCTGAAAAGCGTGTAATTCAGTTGGACAAACAAATGTAAAATCTTTAGGATACCAAAATAATACAACTTTCTTTTTATTATTTATAGCTTCTTCCAACACATTAACTTTAAATGTATCACCCATTTCGTTCATTGCATCTACATTTAAATCTGGAAATTTTTTACCTACTGCTGTTGCCATTTTTATTTATTTTTTAATTATTAATATTCTTTTTTGACACTACAAATATATGTTCAAAATTTATTAGAAAACAGAAAATCTTATGCTAATTATTTATATTAACATAAGATTTTTTTATACTAAAATTTAAACACTATAAGGTTTAGCTATTTACTTGCAAAAAGTTTTACATCGTTTTCCGAAACTTCTTTTTCACCTAATATTATTAATCGTTCAACTACATTTCTTAGTTCTCTAATATTTCCTGTCCAATCATATTCTTGTAACAGTTTTATGGCTTTTGAGGAAAATGATTTTACTGCATTTCCTTGTTCAGTAGCGACTTGATTAGCAAAAAAGTTAATTAACAATGGAATATCATCGCGTCTTTCATTTAAAGCAGGAACTTTAATAAGTATCACTGCTAGTCTATGATATAAATCTTCTCTAAATCTACCTTCCGAAATTTCCTTTTTTAAATTTTTGTTTGTGGCAGCAATTACTCTAACATTCACTTTTATATCTTTATCACTTCCAACTCTAGAAATTTTGTTTTCTTGCAAAGCTCTTAAAACCTTTGCCTGAGCAGAAAGACTCATATCTCCTATTTCATCTAAAAAAATGGTACCTCCATTGGCGGCTTCGAACTTTCCAGCTCTATCTTTATTAGCTCCTGTAAACGATCCTTTTACGTGACCAAACAACTCACTTTCAATAAGCTCAGAAGGAATTGCGGCACAATTTACTTCAACCATTGGTGCTTTTGTTCTTTCGCTTTTTTCATGTAGCCAGTGTGCTACCAATTCTTTCCCTGTTCCATTTGGCCCAGTTATTAACACTCTTGCGTCAGTTGGCGCCACTTTTTCTATAATTGCTTTGATGTGCGAAATTGGCTCACTTTCACCAATCATTTCGTATTTTTTACTAACCTTTTTCTTTAGTAATTTATTTTCAACAACTAATTCTTTTCTATCTAGAGCATTTCTAACAGTATTTAACAAACGATTTAAATCTGGTGGTTTAGATATATAATCGAATGCCCCCAAACGCATAGTATTCACTGCTGTGTCCAAATCACCATGACCCGATATCATAACCATTGGAATTTCAGGCTTTATTTTTTTAACCTTTTCTAATACTTCAACACCATCCATTTTTGGCATTTTAATATCGCAAAGAACCAAATCAAAATCCGATTTTGAAATCATTTCTATCCCCATTAACCCATCTTCTGCCTCTTCAACCTGATAGTCATCGTTTTCTTCTGAAATTATTTTCTTTAAAACTCTGCGAATTGCAGCTTCATCTTCAATTATTAATATTTTCGACATATATTCTTTTTATTTTGAAAAGTTGTAATTTATAATTGTAGGCACTTCAAAAAGCAAGCCATTTTTATGTTTTGTTAATTCTTCTGAATATTATTCGTTATTATTATCCTGATTATACAAGTGAATATCTCTTTGAGGAAAAGGAATTTTGATATTATTTTTATTAAATTTTTCATAAATGGCAAAACGTAATTCACTTTTTATTTTTAATTGGTAATAACTGTCATTAATTGTAAAGCGTAATCTAAAAAGTAAAGCGCTATCTGCAAAATCCATAAACAAAACATCTGGAGATTTAATTTTCAACACCTTTGGATGTTCTAAAGCAGCCTCTATAAGTATTTTCTTAACTAGTTGAACATCCGAACCATATGCCACACCTACTTCTAGCGTTTCTGTTATTGTAGTTCCGTTTTGTGTCCAATTAATTAGATTATTTGTTAAAAATCTGTGGTTTGGTATAATAATTACTTTGTTTTGAACTGTTACAATACGTGTTGTTCTTAATTTAATTTCAAAAACTTTACCAAATAAATTATCAATCTCTATAATATCATTAACATGTAGTGTTTTATCTAAAATTATAAAAATACCTGAAATAATATCTTGAAAAAGTGTTTGAAGACCTAATCCAATTCCAACAAGTAATGCTGCTGAACCAGCCAAAAATACACTAACATTAACTCCTGAGGATTCTAGGACAATTATAATTACAAAAACATAAATTATATATTTAATAAACGAAAATACACTACTAAACCTTCCTATATCTTGTTCATCTACCTTTTTGTTAACTAGTTTCCTAATTCCTCTTAACAAGAAATTAGTCAATACAAATGCTAGTATTAAAAGTAAAATAATGCTTACAGAGATTTGTATATCTTCTGTTATAGAAAAACTAAAATTTAATATGCTTCTTATTGTTTCCATTTTAATATTTCAACCATTTATACAATTCTTTATAGCTTGGTTTTTTTCCATACATTAAAATACCAACTCTATAAATTTTAGCAGCAAACCAAACCATTCCTAAAAAGGTTATTATTAATAAAACCATAGACACCACTAATTGCCACCACGGAACTCCAAATGGAATCCTCATTAACATTACAATTGGAGAAGTTAATGGAAATATTGAGAAACCAACTGCAATTGGCCCGTGTGGATTTTCAATTACCGAAAAACCTACATAAATTGCAATCATTAATGGCATTAATACCGGCATCATAAATTGTTGTGTATCGGTTTCGCTATCAACTGCAGCTCCAATGGCTGCATAAATTGAGCTGTAAATTAAATAGCCTCCAACAAAATAAATTATAAATGAGAAAAACAGTGTCATTATTGGTAAATTTTTCATCTCAGCTAAAACTAATTGAAGGTCATTATTTGCAGTTTCTTGAACCTGATTGGCCATTTCAGTAGAAACACCAACTCCTTGAACTCCGTTCATATTTGTTGCTTCAGGTCCAAAAATTAAAGTTATAATAAATAACAAAAAACCAGCCGAAATCATCCAAATTACAAATTGTAAAACTCCTGCTAGGGCATTTCCAAAAATCTTTCCAAGCATTAACTGAAAAGGTTTAACAGAAGAAATAATTACCTCTATTATTCTACTTGTTTTTTCTTCAATAACACTTCTCATTACCGAAGTACCATAAATAATAATAAACATAAAAATTAAATATCCAAAACCTCCACCGGCAGCCATTTTTAAAATGCTTCCAATTTTTGAAGATTTTTTCCCTTCAAAATTCTCAGTAATAAAATCGACATTAGTTTCAGCAGATTTTAATAGTTCTAAATCAAAGTTCATCGCCTCTAAACGTAGGTTTTGAATTCTTTTTTCAAGTTTACTCTCAATACTACTTACTAAACTTAAACTTGGAGATTCTTTAGAGTAAAATGAAATATTTTTTTCTAATTGTTGTAAACTATCAACTTTAGGAATATATATTAAACCATAGTAAAACTCATTGGTTTTTGCCTTAGCTTCTTCTAAACCTAAAGCGTGCAAATCTAAATATTTTGTGTGTTCTGTGTCTTTTAACACCGATGCCATTAACCCACTGTTATCAACATAGGCTATCGTTTTAATGTCTTCACTATTTTTCTGATTTAAAAATACAATTAACATTATTAAACCAACCATTAAAACCGGACTTAATAAGGTTAAAATAATAAATGATTTATTTTTAACCTTAGCTAAAAACTCTCTTTTTATAATTAGTTTTAATTTATCCATTGTTGGCAACTGCTTTTAAAAATATATCGTTAGCACTTGGTATAATTTCCGTAAAATGTGTTATTTGTGCTTTACTATTCAAAAATTTAATTAAACCTGTTGAACCTTCATTTTGAGGCAACTGAATTGTCATCCCTAAGTTCGAACCATTAAAATTAGTTGATTTTTCAGCAATAAATTTATTTTTAATTTCATTAAATAATTCTTCCTTATTATCACACTGTAAACCCACTTCAAATTTATTCTCTTTAAACTCTAGTTTTATATCACTTAGTTTTCCGTCTAAAATTTTATTGGATTTATTAATTAAGGCAATATGCTCGCACATTTCTTCAACCGATTCCATTCTATGAGTGGAAAAAATAATACTAGCACCTTCATCGCGTAATTTTAGAATTTCATCTTTTATTAAATTAGCGTTAATTGGATCAAATCCACTAAAAGGTTCATCAAAAATTAGCAATTTTGGTTGGTGCATCACAGTAACAATAAATTGTACCTTTTGAGCCATTCCTTTTGAAAGTTCTTGAATTTTTTTATCCCACCAATCTGAAATATCAAACTTTTCAAACCACATTTTAAGCCTCTTTTTAGCTTCGGAGTGAGACAATCCTTTTAATTGTGCCAAATACAATGCTTGTTCACCAACTTTCATACTTTTATACAAACCTCTTTCCTCTGGTAAATAACCTATTTGATGAACGTGATCTGGTTTTAACTCTTCTCCATCTAAATAAATTTTACCAGAATCAGGCAGCGTAATTTGGTTAACAATGCGTATTAATGAAGTTTTTCCGGCGCCATTGGGCCCTAACAATCCAAATACACTTCCTTTAGGAACTGCAATGGATATGTTGTTTAATGCTGTAAAATTTCCATAACTTTTACTTACACCATCAACTTTTAAAACGTTTTCCATATTGCGATTTTTTAATCAACAAACGAAAATAGCTTTAATTTATTAAAATTTGGATAAACTTTAAATAAAATTATTGAAGTTTTTCAATGTATTTGTCTCTAATCAATTGAATACTTTCTAAAGTATATTTAGGTTTTACAATTCTTAAAAACTCTTTAATTCCACCATCTATGTAAACAATTCCTTTGGCTATATCGTAATTTTTATCTGAAATGTTATTCTTTATTTCAAAAGTTATTCTTCTAAATTCATCCCAAGGCATATACCTTGGAATAGTAACATAATAAACATCTTGCTCATTATTGGCTTTAAAAACACCTTCTGCTAATTTTTCAATATTAAAAAATCTGTTTATACGAATTAACGAGTCTACATCTTTAAATTTTTCGCTTTTGGCAAAATCATAACCAGCATCTTTATAATATTGTTGCACTTTTTCAATTTCAGGATATCTATTAATTCCTTTTACCCGAATTCCATTTAACTTTCTCGATCCAATGGTAACTTCACATTTAGCACTATCTAAATTAAGGTTATGCTTTTCATTAATTTTTTTAGTAACTCTCAAAATTTTTTCAAATGAATTTGGAGTTTTGGTTACAAAAATAATTGAGTCTGGTTTTTCAACATCAGTAAACCTACTATAATACGAATCATACGGGTTTGGTACATTAATTACAAATGTTCTTGGAATTTTGTTTTCATCTACCGTATCAATATTTTCTTGTTTAATTATTTTCCCTATATATTCTAATGTAGCCATAATTGTCAGTTTGTGATTTGAATTTTAAACTTATCCTTTTTTTTTTTAATAACCAAACAATTTTTGTCGAAAACATTTTTTTAATATTTATTATGCGTGCATAGTATTTTTTTATATATTTGGAAAATGCAGAAAGAATTGACTATAGATCACACCTTGCGAGCCACTTGGCAAGCAGTTGCAAAAATGTACAATGAACAGGCTATAAAACATGATAGCACAATGGCAATGGCATTTGTTTTATTAAATATAGATTCAAAAAATGGAACACCTTCTACTTCTTTAGGTCCACAAATGGGAATGGAACCTACTAGCCTATCTCGAATATTAAAAAGTATGGAAGAAAAAGGAGCTATATACAGAGAAAAAAACCCTGAAGACGGCAGAAGTGTTTTAATAAAACTAACAAAATTTGGATTAGAAAAAAGAGATATTTCAAGAGAACACGTAATACAATTTAACCAATGCGTGAGAAATGCCATTTCAGACGAAAAAATAAAACACTTTTTAGAAGTTGCAGAAACTATAAATAAATTAATTTCTAATAGAGCTGTTTTTTTAGATTCAAAACCAACTATATAAAAAATCAAAATAATGAAAAGACCAATAAAAAAAGTAGCAGTAATAGGTTCTGGAATTATGGGATCTGGAATTGCGTGTCATTTTGCAAACATTGGTGTAGAAGTTTTACTACTCGATATAATTCCTCGAGAACTAAATGCTTTGGAACAATCTAAAGGTTTATCTTTAAACGACAAAATAGTTAGAAATAGACTTGTAAATGATAGCTTAAAAGCAGCTTTAAAATCGAAACCTTCACCAATTTATAATCAAAAATTTGCAAGTAGAATTTCCACTGGTAATTTAGATGACGATTTAAGTAAAATTAATGACGTAGATTGGGTTATTGAAGTTGTAATTGAACGATTAGACATTAAAAAATCTGTTTTTGAAAAAATTGAAAAGTACCGTAAACCAGGAACCTTAATAACTTCAAATACTTCTGGAATACCAATTAAATATATGAATGAAGGAAGAAGTGAAGATTTTCAAAAACACTTTGCCGTAACCCATTTTTTCAACCCACCACGTTACCTAAAATTATTCGAAGTAATTCCTGGGCCTAATTGTTCGCAAGAAGTTACAGACTTTTTAATGGTATATGGTGAAAAATATCTTGGTAAAACTTCAGTTTTAGCAAAAGACACTCCTGCATTTATTGGAAATAGAGTTGGAATTTTTGGTATCATGAGTCTTTTTCATCAAGTTAAAGAATTAGGCTTAACAGTTGAAGAGGTTGATAAATTAACAGGCCCAGTAATTGGCCGACCAAAATCTGCAACATTTAGAACAGTTGATGTTGTTGGATTAGATACATTAGTACATGTTGCAAACGGAATATTTGAAAACTGCCCCAAAGACGAAGCACATGAATTGTTTAAACTTCCAAGCTTCATCAATACCATGATGGAAAATAAATGGCTTGGAAGTAAAACAAACCAAGGATTTTATAAAAAAATTGTTGAAGGAGGGAAAAAATCAATTTTAGGCCTAGACTTAAATACCTTAGAATATCGTCCTGGTAAAAAAGCAAAATTTGCAACACTTGAACTCACAAAAACCGTCGATAAAGTAATTGATCGTTTTAAAATCTTAGTAAAAGGAAAAGACAAAGCTGGTGAATTTTATCGTAAAAATTTTGCTGCCATGTTTGGCTATGTACAAAATAGAATTCCTGAAATTTCTGATGAATTATACCGATTAGATGATGCTATGAAAGCTGGTTTTGGCTGGGAACATGGACCTTACCAGATTTGGGATGCCATCGGAATTGAAAAAGGTATCGAGTTAATGCAAGCCGAAAATATCACTGTAGCAAATTGGGTAACAGAAATGGTTGCCTCTGGACATAAATCTTTTTACACTGTTTGTGATGGAGCAAAATATTATTATGATATCCCATCTAAAACACAGAAAAAAATACCTGGACAAGAAAGTTTTATTATTTTAGACAATATTCGTGAAGCTAAAACAATTTGGTCAAATGCGGGTGCCTCTATTCAACATTTAGGTGATGGCGTTTTAAATGTAGAATTCCAATCTAAAATGAATACGTTGGGCGGAGAAGTTTTACAAGCTATCAATAAAGGAATTGATTTAGCTGAAACTGAATACGATGCTGTAATTTTAGGAAACCAAGCCGCTAATTTCTCCGTAGGCGCAAATTTAGCAATGGCATTTATGATGGCCGTTGAACAAGAATATGATGAACTTAATTTCTCCGTTAAATATTTCCAAGATACGGTAATGCGCTTGCGTTATTCATCTTGTCCAACTATAATTGCTCCTCACGGATATACCTTTGGTGGTGCTTGCGAAATGAGTATGCACGCCGATAAAGTTATTGCTGCAGCTGAAACCTATATTGGTTTGGTTGAATTTGGAGTTGGAATTATTCCTGGAGGTGCTGGCTCAAAAGAAATGGCATTACGTGCTTCTGAAGGTTTATTAAAAGATGATGTAAAATTAAACAAGTTACGCGATTATTTTATTAATGTAGCAATGGCCAAAGTAGCTACATCAGCACATGAAGCTTATGATTTAGGTTTCTTTAAAAATCATAAAGATCTTGTAGTTGTAAATAAAGATCGGCAAATAGCAACAGCTAAACGTCATGCAATCCAAATGCTTGAAGACGGCTATACTCAACCAGTGCCAAAAGAAGTATTAGTTTATGGACAGCAAGCTTTAGGAATGTTTTTGGTTGGAACTGATAGTTTAGAAAAAGGACATTACGCATCCGAACATGATAAAAAAATAGCAAACAAACTTGGTTACGTTATGGCGGGGGGAGATTTATCTGAGCCAACAAAAGTATCAGAAAAATACCTTTTAGATCTTGAACGCGAAGCTTTTATGAGTTTAATGACTGAACGTAAAACTTTAGAACGTATTGAGCACATGTTAAAAACAGGTAAACCTTTAAGAAACTAGAACACATGAAAACAGCATATATAGTACAAGGATATAGAACAGCAGTTGGTAAAGCTCCTCGTGGAGTCTTTAGATTTAAAAGACCGGATGAATTAGCCGCAGAAACTATTGAACATTTATTAAAAGATTTTCCGCAATTAGATAAACATAGAATTGATGATGTAATTGTTGGTAATGCAATGCCCGAAGCCGAACAAGGATTAAATATGGGACGTCTAATTTCATTAATGGGTTTAAAAATTGAAGATGTTCCTGGAATGACAGTTAATCGTTACTGTGCATCGGGCTTAGAAACAGTAAGTATTGCCGTTGCTAAAATTCAATCTGGAATGGCCGATTGTATAATTGCAGGAGGTGTAGAAAGCATGAGTTATATTCCAATGGGAGGTTATCGTCCCGTCCCAAACTACAAATCGGCCAAAGAAGGTAATGAAGATTATTATTGGGGAATGGGATTAACAGCTGAAGCTGTTGCTGAACAATTTAAAGTTTCTCGTGAAGACCAAGATGCATTTGCTTTTAACTCTCATATGAAAGCTTTAAAAGCTCAAACAGATAATAAATTTGATGATGATATTGTTCCAATTACTGTTGAAAACATATTTTTAGATGAAAACGGCAAAAAGCAAACTAAAAATTATACTGTTAGTGCTGATGAGGGTCCACGAAAAGGAACCTCACTAGAAGCTTTAGCTAAATTAAGACCGGTATTTGCTCAAGGAGGAAGTGTTACCGCTGGAAACTCATCTCAAATGAGTGATGGAGCTGCCTTTCTATTGGTAATGAGTGAAGAAATGGTTAAAGAATTAAATATTGAGCCAATTGCTCGTATGGTTTCTTTTGCTGCTGTTGGTGTTGAACCACGCATTATGGGAATTGGTCCTGTAAAAGCAATTCCTAAGGCTTTAAAACAAGCAAATTTATCTTTAAATGATATTGACTTATTTGAGTTAAATGAAGCTTTTGCATCACAATCCTTAGCTGTTATGCGCGAATTAAATATGAATCAAGACATTGTAAATGTAAATGGTGGAGCAATTGCTTTGGGTCATCCATTAGGTTGTACAGGCGCAAAACTTTCAGTACAATTATTCAATGAAATGCGTCGTCGTAAAAATAAATATGGAATAGTAACTATGTGTGTGGGAACCGGACAAGGTGCTGCAGGAGTTTATGAATTATTAAAATAACACCAAAAATCTATCTAAAAAATGGCAACAATTAAAGGAGGAGAATTCCTAATTAAAGAAATTAAAGCTGAAGATATTTTTATTTCTGAAGATTTTAATGAAGAACAAAATATGATGAAAGAAGCGGTTATTGAATTTATAGACCGTGAAGTTTGGCCTCATAAAGAACGTTTTGAGAATAAAGATTATGCGCTCACAGAAGAAGTAATGCGTAAAGCTGGTGAAATGGGCTTTTTAGGTGTTTCCATTCCCGAAAAATATGGAGGAATTGGTATGGGATTTGTTTCTACAATGTTGGTTACAGATTATATTTCAGCTGCAACTGGTTCGGTAGGAACTGCTTTCGGAGCTCATACAGGAATTGGAACTATGCCAATTTTTTTATATGGAACTGAAGAGCAAAAACAGAAATACTTACCTAGCTTAACTTCTGGAGAAAAATTTGGAGCTTACTGTCTAACCGAACCCGGTGCTGGTAGTGACGCAAACTCAGGAAAAACCACAGCCACTTTAACTGAAGATGGAACGCATTATAAAATTAATGGGCAAAAAATGTGGATTTCAAACGCAGGCTTTGCTGAAATCTTTATTGTTTTCGCTAGAATTGAAGACGATAAAAATATTACTGCATTTATTTTAGAATACGACAAAGAAAACCCAAACGGTCTTACACTTGGAGAAGAAGAGCACAAACTTGGAATCAAATCTTCATCCACTCGTCAAGTATTTTTCAATGATACATTAGTACCTGTTGAAAATATGCTTTCCGAAAGAGGAAAAGGGTTTAAAATTGCATTAAACTCGCTTAATGTTGGACGAATTAAATTAGGTGCTGCCTGTCTAGATGCAAGTAGACGAATAATTACAAATTCGGTTAAATATGGAAACGAACGTAAACAATTTAAAACTGTAATTTCAAATTTTGGAGCTATTCAGAAAAAATATGCTGAAATGTGCACCAAAACTTTTACCATAGACGCAGCTTGTTATAGAGCAGCAAAAGACATTCAAAATATGATTGACGATGGTTTAGCCGAAGGGAAATCTCATCAAGATGCAGAACTAGCTGCTTTTCAAGAATATGCCATTGAATGCGCAATAATTAAAGTATATGCTTCTGAAGTTTCTCAATTTGTTTCAGATGAGGGAATCCAAATTTTAGGAGGAATGGGATTCTCAAAGGACACCCCTATGGAAAGTGCTTGGAGAGACGCACGTATAACAAGAATATATGAAGGTACAAACGAAATAAACAGACTTTTAACTGTTGGAATGTTGCTAAAAAAAGCAATGAAGGGTCAGTTAGATATTATAACTCCAGCAATGCAAGTTGGTGAAAGTTTAATGGGAATACCTTCATTTGAAACGCCTGACTATTCAGAAGTTCTTTCTGAAGAAAAAGATATGTTAAAAAAACTAAAAAAAGCTTTTTTAATGGTCTCTGGAAAAGCAGTTCAAACATTTGGAATGGATTTAGAAAAGCATCAGCAATTGATTTTAGCTGCAGCTGAAATTATGATTGAAATTTATATGGCTGAATCAGCTATTTTAAAAGCTGAAAAATTAGTTATTAAGACTTCAGAAAAAGAAGCTGAGCAACAAATTGCAATGGCCAAATTAAATCTATTTAACGCCATTGAAACCGTAAATAGTTTTGGAAAAGAAGCCATTTTATACTTTTCTGAAGGAGATGAACAGCGCATGATGTTAATGGGATTAAAACGTTTTACAAAATATACAAACAACCCTAACCCTATAAAATTAAGAAAAGTTATTGCTGAAAAGTTAATAACTGAAAACCAATATTGTTTCTAGAAAACAATTAGTTCAATCAATCGTAAAATGCCATAACGTGATGTTATGGCATTTTTTATTTTTTACCATCACTTTTTTTTGTAACTTTAATGTAGCAAAAAACGACCTTTTCTACCCCAATTGAATAATCATTAAAACTAAGATTATGAAAAAAAACATTGGAATTTGGATAGACACCAAACAAGCTATTATTGTTAATTACAACAACGGAAAAAGTTCATTTAAAAAAATTGAATCGAACGTAGAAACTCGTGAACGCGTAAAAGGAGAATCAAAAAAATTCGGTCGATTTGGTGGACAATATCTAACTTATGAAAAAAACAGACTCAATCGAAAAAATTTACAAATCACGTTTTTCCTGAAAGACTTAGTTAAAATAATTGAAAATTCTGATGGTGTTGTTATATTTGGGCCTTCTAAAATGAAACGTTTACTTGAAAAGGAAATTAGAAATAATATGAAAATATCCAATAAACTATTAGGTGTTTATAATTCAGATTTAATTACTGATAATCAAATGGTTGCCTGGGTAAAAGACTTTTATGATAAAAGAAAAAGTTAATCAACTTCTAATTTTTTATATTTTTTTATTTATTTGGCATAATATTGGATTTTAATACTTTAGTATAAAATTAATTATACTTATTAATTAAACATATTTTTATGAAATTTAAAAACCTACTAATTTCATCCGTTTTGCTTGCTATTAATTTTGGTTTTGCTCAAAGCATTGATATTGACCAAATAAAAACATTAAATGGCTCTATAGGTATTCAACCCGTTACACACGCTAGTTTAATATTAACTCATAACAACAAGTCTATATTTATTGATCCGCATGGTAATTCTGAAATCTATAAAACGAATAATACCCCAGATATTATTTTAATTACTGATATTCATGGAGATCATTTAGATTTAACAACTTTAAATCAATTAAATACATCAAAAAGTATTTTTATAGTTCCACAAGCCGTAGCAAATAAACTTCCAGAAAAATATAAATCACAAATTGTAGTTTTAAAAAATGGACAAGGGGTTCATAGATTAGATTATTTTATTCAAGCAATTGCGATGTATAATTTACCTGAAGAATCTAATTCTAAACATCCTAAAGGGAGAGGAAACGGCTATATTTTATCTATTGGCGATAAACGAATTTACATATCTGGAGATACTGGGGACATTATAGAAATGAGATCACTTAGAAATATTGATATTGCATTTGTTTGTATGAATTTACCTTATACTATGGATATACATCAAGCGGCAAGTGCAGTTTTGGAATTCAAACCTAAAACAGTATATCCTTATCATTACAGAGGAAAAAATGGATTAAGTGATGTGAAAAAATTTAAAGAAATTGTAATCTCAAAAGACCCAAATATTTCAGTAAAATTAAAAAATTGGTATCGTTAAAATTAAGGTTTTAATAATTCTTTTCCAATAGCGCAGTTTAAACATAATTGCTTATTACAATATTCATTTTTTAAATGAAGCATTGCTTGGGTTTCAAAAGCACTTTTACTTTTTATTTTTAAGTTGCTAAACTTTGAAATAATTGTATTCCTCTCTGGTTTTAGTTGTTCAATTAAGGATAATATTAAGCTAAAATCAGTTTTTCCTAAACTTTTTAAATAAACAAATTTTAATGGAATTATGGTATTAATAATTAACAAGTCTATAAATGATTTTGTAAGTTTTTTAGTGCTTTTTTTAGATTCAGTTTCAAAGGTATAATGCGTTTGCCAAAAAGGAGCAGCCGAAATTTCAAATAATTTATAGTATTGATTTACAGAGTTTATTTCCATAAGTTTTGAAAATAAATTTTGATGACTATTATATAAACTTGCTAATTGAGATAATCTAATAGTTGGAAAATTATTTGGTCTAAGTCTAAAAAACTGAATCTGACCGCTAGAAATTGGCTCTATTTTAAACTTAGTTTTTAAATATTCAAACTCGTTTTTTAATTTCATAAAATAAGCTGATTCGCATTCTTTAAACAAAAGGTTAGCTTGACCAAAAAATAAGGATTCTAATTGCTCATTATCACCACTTAGCTTCCTTACCAAGTTAAAATCAAATGAATTTGCAAAATTTAAAAAGGCATCACCATTTACTTTTAACCCAAAACCTTTAGCTAACAATTTAAATAATATAGCTTCCCAATCATTCTTATTTTTCACTAATAAGTCTTCAATAACAAAAGACTTATTTTCCAATCTTTCAAAATATAAACGTTCAATCCAATTTTTAACTACAAATGAATCAACGGTTTCAATTTCATTTTCACAATTAATCCATTTCCTATTACCTTCAAATAAATTTTCGTAATTTATTAATAATTGAGGAGTTATATATTTTTTTAATTCCAGTGTAGGAATTATTTCATTTGACTCTCTAAAAACCTCAATATCGTGTTGCCAAACCACATGCAAAATCACTGAATCGTAATTAGAATCTTGCTCATGCTTATGATTATACCAATCGGAAGAGTTTAAATGAATTTCAACGTTTCCTGCCCAAATCTGATTGTTGATTCTAATTTTCGCATTAAAAAAATCTGGACCTGTATTAAAATTTTGAATTCCATTTGAAATAATTTCAATACTTTCTCCTTTTGTAGAAAGCAAGTTTTTAGTAGAAAACAACCTAAGTTTCCATATAAAATGTATTAATTTTTCGTTCATAGCAATATTATAACTTCATAAAAATAAAAATTAACTTTTACTTTTGAAAATTGAAAGTTGTTGTTTCTTAATTTTAAATATTTTTGAATTAAATTTGCCCATAAAACAGATTAAAATGGACATTATAAATAGTTTAAAATGGAGGTATGCAGTAAAAAAATTCGATTCCTCAAAAAAACTATCTACTCAACAAGTTAACACTCTAAAGGAAGCTTTTAATTTAACAGCAACTTCATTTGGTTTACAGCCCGTAAAAATGATTGTAATTAATAATAAAGAGCTACAAGAAAAATTTGTAGAGCACTCTTATTATCAACGTCAAGTTGCAGACGCATCTCATTTGTTGGTATTATGCATTGATACGGATACAACAACAAACGATATTAACAATTATTTTAATTTAGAAAAAGAAACTCGAGGAACTTCTGAAGATGTAGTTTCTGCATTTAGAAAACAGTTAGTAGAAATGTATGAAAATATGCCACTTGAAAAACGTCAATTATCTGCCATATATCAAACTTACATAATACTTGGTAATTTATTAACAGTTTGCGCGGTAGAAAAAATTGATAGTTGCCCTATGGAGGGATTTGTTTCTGATAAAATTGATGAACTTTTAAATTTAAAAGCTTTAAATTTAAAATCTGTTTTATTGTTACCTGTTGGATTTCGATCCAAAGACGACATCATGAGCGGAATGAAAAAAGTTAGAAAAAAACTTAGTGAAACTATTATTGAAATAAATTAAAAATCTTATTATAAAACTTAGTTATGAATAATGATATTAGAGCTTTAGAACCAACATCACTTTGGAATAATTTTGCTGATTTAAATGCAGTTCCAAGAGGTTCAAAAAAAGAAGAACGTGTAATACAATTTATGGTTAATTTTGGAAATAAATTAAACCTAAAAACAATTGTTGACCCAGTTGGAAATGTAATTATAAAAAAACCTGCTTCTGCAGGAATGGAGAATAGAAAAACCATAGTTATGCAATCGCATTTAGATATGGTACATCAAAAAAATGCAGACACTGTTTTTGATTTTGATACAGAAGGTATTAAAATGAAAATAGAAGGTGATTGGGTAAAAGCCGATGGAACAACTTTGGGTGCCGACAACGGTTTAGGAGTTGCAGCAATTATGAGCGTTTTAGCTTCATCTGAAATAAAACACCCAGCTATTGAAGCTTTGTTTACAATTGATGAAGAAACTGGAATGACTGGAGCAATGGGATTACAAGCTGGTTATTTAGATGGTGAAATTCTTTTAAATTTAGATACCGAAGAAGATGATGAAATTGATATAGGCTGTGCAGGTGGAATCGATATTACTGCCGAAAATCCATACAATGAAGTTCACACACCTTCAAATAGTGTTGGATACGCTATCTCTGTAACAGGTTTAAACGGAGGTCATTCGGGTATGGATATTCATAAAGGTTTAGGAAATGCTAACAAAATAATGAACAGAGTTTTATATGAAATCCAAGATTCCATTAGAATTTCAGAAATTAATGGTGGTAGTTTAAGAAATGCTATTCCAAGAGAAAGCTTTGCTATCATATCTGTTTATAATTCTCAAAAAGATGGCTTTTTAAAGAAGTCAAAAAAAATTATTAAACAGATTAAGACTGAATTAAAAACTGTTGACCCTAACTTAGAAATTGAATGTAAACAAGTTGAAACACCTAACAAGGTGATGACTGCCATTAGCCAAACTACTTTACTAAAAACAATATACTCTGCACATAATGGAGTATATAGAATGAGTAATGATATGGAAGATTTAGTTGAAACTTCTAATAACGTTGCAAGGGTAATTGTAAAAGATGAACTTATTAAAATACTTTGTTTAACAAGGTCGTCTGTAGAATCTTCGAAAAATGATTTAACAAATATGCTTACATCAACTTTTGAAATGGCTGGTTATATGGTAACATTGTCGGGTTCATATCCGGGTTGGAAACCAAATGTAGATTCTCCAATTTTAAAAGTATTATCTAGTTCTTATGAAAAGTTATTCAATGAAAAAGCAAACGTAGTTGCTTGTCATGCAGGATTAGAATGCGGAATACTTGGAACAAATTATCCAGAAATGGATATGATTTCATTTGGACCAACAATACAAGGAGCTCACTCTCCAGATGAACGAGCTAGTATTAAATCGGCACAAAAATTCTGGAAATATTTGTTAACAATTTTAGAGAATATACCTACTAAAAGGTAAATATTAAAAGCGGTTGTTAATTCAATCGCTTTTATTTTTTTAATTCTTTGTTAACAATATTAACTTTTAAAAACCATAAATAATTGTATTTTTACGGCTTAAATAAATTCTAAAATCTTTTATGGGAAAAATTATTGCTGTTGCCAATCAAAAAGGAGGTGTTGGAAAAACTACAACTACAGTAAATTTAGCTGCTGCATTGGGCGTGTTAGAAAAGAAAGTGTTGTTAATTGATGCCGATCCACAAGCAAATGCATCCTCTGGTTTAGGAGTTATTGTAGATGATGTAGAATTTGGTACATACCAATTATTGGAACATGCTATTTCTGCAAAAGAAGCTGTTGTAGATACAAATTCACCAAATGTTTCCTTAATTCCAGCACATATTGATTTAGTTGCTATTGAAATTGAATTAGTAGATAAAGACAATAGAGAATATATGCTTAAACAGGCATTAGCTGAAATAAAAGACGAATACGATTATATTCTAATTGATTGTGCTCCATCATTAGGGTTAATTACTTTAAACGCCTTGGTTGCCGCCGACTCTGTTATTATTCCTATTCAATGTGAATACTTTGCGTTAGAAGGTTTGGGTAAATTATTAAATACTATTAAAAGTATTCAAAATCTTCATAATACGGATTTGGATATTGAAGGATTATTACTTACAATGTATGATTCTCGATTAAGGTTATCAAATCAAGTAGTTGAGGAAGTAAAAAAACATTTTCAGGATATGGTGTTCAAAACCATAATACAAAGAAATGTACGTTTAAGTGAAGCTCCAAGTTATGGAGAAAGCATTATAGCTTATGATGCAACAAGTAGAGGCGCAGTAAATTATATTAACTTAGCCCATGAAATTTTAAAACAACACAGTAATACCTAAAAATGGCAAAAGCAACTAAAAAACAAGCTCTTGGAAGAGGTTTATCGGCTCTATTAAAAGAAAACAGTACAAATGTTACCTCTGCAAATGATAAAAATGCTGATAAAGTTGTTGGTAGTATTATAGAAATTGAATTAAATCAAATTGAAATTAATCCATTTCAACCAAGAAGTTATTTTAATGAAGAGGCTTTACAAGAATTAGCAAGTTCTATAAAAGAGCTAGGAGTTATTCAGCCAATAACTGTTAGAAAATTAGAAAGTGGATTGTTCCAACTTGTTTCTGGTGAAAGAAGGTTTAGAGCTTCTAAACTAATTGGAAACGAAACAATTCCGGCTTATATAAGACTAGCCAATGACCAAGAAATGTTGGAAATGGCCTTGGTTGAAAATATTCAGCGAAAAGATTTAGACCCAATTGAAGTTGCGCTGTCCTATCAAAGATTAATTGATGAAATTGATCTTACTCAAGAAGAAATGAGCAAAAGAGTTGGTAAAAAAAGATCAACAATTACAAATTATTTACGCTTATTAAAATTAGATCCTATAATCCAAACAGGAATGCGCGATTCATTTATTTCAATGGGACATGGCCGGGCATTAATAAACATCGAAGATTCAGAAGATCAATTAAAAATTTACGAAAATATAGTTGCAAACAAACTTTCTGTAAGACAAACAGAGCAACTTGTTAAAGACTATAAAGATGGCTCCCCAAAAAAAAAGAGTGCCGTTCCAAAAAAGACAGAAACTCCTAAATTTATAAATAACGGAATTAAAACATTTAGTGAATACTTTGGTCATAAAATTGACGTTAAATTATCTGGAAAGGATAAAGGGAAAATTGTTATTCCATTTCATTCTGAAGAAGATTTTAACAGATTAAAAAAATTACTTGAATAGTGCTTAGTAAAAAACTATATTTTTTTTTCAGTTTAATTAGTTTTGTTGCAACATCTAGTTTTGCTCAAGACAATTTAATTATCAATGCTCAAGATTCTATTGCCGTAAGCCCAGTTGAATTTGACATGCTTTCTCCATCACGAGCGGCATTTTATTCGGCAATACTACCTGGTTTAGGACAAGCCTATAATAAAAAATATTGGAAAATTCCTTTCGTTTATGGAGCCTTAGGAGCTGGTGTATACTTCTATGATTTTAACAATTCTAGATATAATAGATCTAGAACCGCGTTTAAATTATTAAAAAGTGGTAAACCCCATGAATTTGATGGCTTAGATGGGAATATTTTCCTTTCAGAAGATGCACTTGTAAGGGCACAAAAATCTTATAAAAAAGACCGAGACTTGTCTCTCTTAGTAACAGTTGCGTTGTATGTTTTACAAATTTTAGAAGCTAGTACAAACGCACATTTATTACAACATAATGTGGATGATAATTTAACATTTTCTCCACAAATAATTAAAGATGTAACCAACAACAAATCTACTCTAGTTGCATCTCTTAACTTTAAATTTTAACAATGAAAATAGCTTTATTAGGTTATGGAAGAATGGGTAAAACAATTGAACAAATTGCTTTACAAAGAGGACATGAAATAGTTTTAAAAGTTGATGAAAACACAGAAAGCTATGATATAAAATTAGCTGATATAGCAATTGATTTTAGTATTCCATCTGTGGCATTTGAAAACATTTCAAATTGTTTAAAAAACAATGTACCAGTTGTTAGTGGTACAACTGGTTGGTTAGATAAATATGAAGAAGCATTAGAACTTTGTAAACAAAATAATGGAGGTTTTATATATGCCTCTAACTTTAGTTTAGGTGTTAATATCTTTTTTGAACTAAATGAGTATTTAGCAAAAATGATGAGTAATTTGACTGATTATCAAATTTCTATGGAAGAAATTCATCATACAAAAAAATTAGACGCACCAAGTGGTACTGCTATTTCTTTAGCAGAAGGTATTATAAAACATAGCAATAAAAAAAATTGGGCATTAGATGTAACATCTAACGAAAATGAGATACCAATAGTTGCAAAAAGAATTCCTGACGTTCCTGGAACACACTCAATTGAGTATAAATCATCTATCGATTCAATTGATATTAAACATACTGCATTTACACGTGATGGATTTGCTTTAGGAGCGGTAATTGCTTCTGAATGGTTGTTTGGAAAAAAAGGAGTTTATTCTATGAAAGACGTATTAGGTTTAAAATAATATTAAAAAACATTTATTATGACAATGATTGAGTGGTTTGTATTTTTCTTAATAATTCAGGTTATCCATTTTTTAGGAACATGGAAACTATACGTTAAAGCCGGAAAAAAAGCTTGGGAGGCAATTATACCTATCTATAATGTAATTGTCCTAATGAAAATTATAAACCGACCAACATGGTGGGTTATCTTATTATTTATTCCAATAATAAATTTATTAATGTTTCCTGTAATTTGGGTTGAAACTGTTAGAAGTTTTGGTAAATACAAAACTACCGACTCTTTTTTAGCTGTTTTTACATTAGGTTTTTATATTTATTATTTAAATTATATAGAAAATGTTAATTATATTGAAGATAGAAGTTTAAAATCGAGAACTGAACTTGGTGAATGGGTAAGTTCAATTGTTTTCGCAATTGTTGCTGCTACCATAGTGCATACTTATATTATGCAACCCTATACAATTCCAACCTCTTCTCTTGAAAAATCTTTATTAATTGGTGATTTTCTATTTGTAAGCAAATTTCATTATGGAGCAAGGACTCCAATGACGACCATTGCTGCTCCAATGGTACATGATTCATTACCTTTTATTGGAACTAAATCGTATTTAAAAAAACCACAACTTCCATATTTTAGAATTCCAGGTTTTCAGGACATCAAAAGAAATGAAATAGTAGTTTTTAGTTGGCCAGTTGATACTGTACAACGATTTTTTGACACGTCTAATATTCATATTGACAAACCTATTGATAAAAAGTCGAACTACGTAAAACGTTGTGTAGGAATTGCAGGTGATTCATTAGAAATTAAAAATGGATATATATATATAAATGGGGAAAAGACGGTTTTACCGGATAGAGCAAAACCTCAGTTTATGCACAAAGTTGAAACTAACGGTCAACAATTAAGTGCTACAACTTTAAAAAGATACGACATAACGGAAGGGCGTAATATGGGAGAATATTATATTCTTAATTTAACCGATGAAAATGCTGCAAGACTCAAAAAAAATCCATTAGTTAAAAATATAATAAAAGAAAATGCTCCTGCTGGAGAATTTAACTCTAGGGTTTTTCCACATAACGAACAATATCCTTGGTCTGAAGATAATTATGGCCCAATATACATACCTGAAGCAGGAAAAACAGTTGATTTAAATTCAGCTTCGTTACCTTTTTACAAAAGAATAATAGAAGTTTACGAAAATAATAATTTAACTATTAACGGTGATGATATTTTTATAAATGGAGAATTGGCTACAACCTATACTTTTAAGCAAAATTACTATTGGATGATGGGAGATAACCGTCATAATTCTGAAGATGCGCGTTTTTGGGGTTATGTTCCTTTTGACCATGTTGTTGGTAAACCTGTATTTATTTGGTTTAGTTGGGATACAAATGGAGATGGAATAGCCAATAAAATACGTTGGGATCGTGTTTTCACCACAGTTCATGGTGAAGGTAAACCAGTTTCATATTTGTATTATTTCTTAGGTGCATTAATTTTATGGTTTGGTTATAACAGTTATAGAAAGCGTAAAAAAGAAGAAGAAATAGATTAATCTAGAATTGTCTATAATTACTTTAAAAATTTTATGAATCTATTTCAACCTACATATTTTTCTCCAATTAGTCAATACATCGCTATTGTTAATTCTAAAAAAATACAATTTGAGGTTGAAGATAATTTTCAAAAACAAACTTATAGAAATCGTTGTTATATTTATACTGCCAATGGAAAACATTTATTAAATGTTCCTATTGAGCAAATGAAAGGTGTAAAACAAAAAACTAAAGATGTTAAGGTTGATTATAAAGATAATTGGAATAAACTTCATTTAAAAACTCTAACAACTACTTATAGTTCTTCTCCTTTTTTTGAATTTTATATTGATGATTTATTACCAATATTCAATAAAAAACACAACTTCTTATTGGATTTAAATTTGAAATGTCATTCCTCAATTATGGATGCTTTACAAACTAATATTGCATATTCAAAAACCAAAGAATATAATAAAGAAATAAAACAAAATGATTTTCGAAAACTAGCCATAGCAAAAGGAGAACCAATTTATACTTTCGATAGATATATTCAGGTTTTTGAACAAAACCATGGCTTTATTCCCAATTTAAGTATTTTAGATTTACTATTTATGGAGGGGCCTAATGCCTTAAATTATTTAGAAAGCCAAACATTAGAATTTTAAATTTTGGAGTTTGTTCGATTTTTAACACATTATGGATTGCATTTTTTAGCTCCTGGAATAATAGCATATATTTTTTTTAAAAATAACTGGAAAACTGTGTATCTACTTTTATTAGCTACAATGTTAATAGATTTAGATCATTTGTACGCAACTCCTTTATTTAACCCAAATAGGTGTAGTATAAATTATCATCCTCTTCACTCCTATTATGCCATAATTCTTTACTTGTTTTTACTTATACCCGTAAAAACTAGAATAATTGCAATTGGATTGCTTTTTCATATGCTTACCGATTATATTGATTGTCAATGGATTTAATAAATAACAATAAAAACATTTTAAACACTAAACTTGTCAATACCAGTATTTTTAATTAAATTTATTACACTACTTCTAAATTAATCATATAGAGAAAAAAGCCCCAGGTTTTAAACTCTGCGTTATGATTAAGAATGCGATTATATTAGTTCAATTATTATTCCTTCCTATTATAATTACAATATTTTTTTTAACAGCACTCTGTTTTATAAACTTTAGCTGTAAAAATAAAATAACATCAGCAAACAATTTTACTAACCTTAATAATGGCGATTTAATTTTTCGTTGTGGACGATCTACAAATAGTTTTGCAGTTTATTTAGCAGATAAAAATACTGAATTTACGCATGTTGGTATTATTTGTATCGAAAATAAGGCTCCATATGTAATTCACTCTGTACCAAGCAAAACCAATTTAATCCAAAAAGAAACCATAACTTCTTTTTTAAATTCAAACAATACGTCAAAATTTGCAATATATAGAAGTAGTTTTAAACAAGTAAAACTAGATGAAGTTGTAATTGTAGCAAATAGTTATTACATAAATAAATATGAATTTGATTCTAAATATGATTTAACAACAAATACAAAATTATACTGTACAGAAATGATATTAAAAGCTTTTAAAACAGTGGGAATTCATTTAAAATTAAAACCAAAAGAATTTAACTACATTATTGGTAATCAACAAATTATTTTACCATCTGAATTTACAAAATCCCCATTTTTTTATAAAATTATTTAACCATTAAAAACACATTTATTATGAAAAATTCAAAAATTTACATGACCACTTTCGTCATTATTCTATTTGCTGGATTTTGTTCTTGCAATAGCACTAGTTCAAATACGCCCGGAATGGCAGTGACATCTCTTTATGAGAAAATGAAAAATAACGAGTTTGATAAAGTTGCCAAAATGTACGTTACCAAAGATGGCAAACAATTATCTAATGATGAAACTAAAAAATTAGAAGGAATGGTTGGAATGGGAGCTAAAGAATTTGATAAAAAAGGAGGTTTAGATAAAGTAACAATTAATGAAGAAAAAATAAGTGAAGATGGCAATTCTGCTCAAGTTGACTTTACAATTCATTTTAAAAATGGTAAAACCGATAATGAAAATGTTTCATTAATTAAAGTTAATGGAAATTGGGTAATTAAAATAATTGGATAACTTTTATCAATTGAAATAAAAAATCCCAGAATAACTTCTGGGATTTTTTATATCTGTTTGTAATTCTAAAACTCTCATTATGAAAACAAAGCTTTTACTTATTACGCTCTTATTTTTTCTTTTAAATAACTTAATAGTTGCTCAAGAGTATACAAATTTTAAAATAAGCAATATTTCTAAAGAACAAGCCTGGAATGCTGTAAATACTACATTTAAAGATTTTAAATTACCTAATACATATCTATTTAAAAATACTACAACAAGTAATAGTGACTTTTACATCTATACAAGTTTAATGATTAAAAACCGGTTAAAATTTAAAATTGATTACAATTTAGACACCTTAACTATTTCCTTAATAAACAGACAATATCAATCAAACAATAAATGGATAGACAATCCTTTACCAATGTCTAAAAAACAAGCAGAAAAAATTTTAGATCCAATCAAAGAAAAAATTCTTGAGATCACACAAAATAAAATTATAACTCAAAATACCATAAGTTCTAAAAAGGCTGGTATTTTTGAAGATTTTGTCATTATAAAAACCGATGATCCTGAAATGGATTTGCTTGCCTTACATATAAATAACAATATTATAGGGTTTGATTTATTTGATGACTTAAAAACTATAAAGACACTAATTTATAAGGAAAATAAAGAATCGGAAGCAATCATTTTGGAATTTGATGAAAATGGACTCCCAAAATACTTGGCTTTTGAAAATTTTAATATTAAAATAAATTCGAATGCATCTGGTGAACTAGATCTCTTAATAAAAGATAATGATAGTAAACTTATTAGTAAAGAAAAAAATTTTATAGTTCCTCAAACTCTTAATAATCCAAATAATGTATTATTTGAAAAGAATAAAAGCCATGGTCCATTTTACAATAATGAAATATTTGTTTTAGATTCTTCGATTTCTGATGCCTTAGGATTTGCTAGTACAGCAATTTCAGGAATACTCGCTGGACTTCAAGGTCCTAAACAACTAGTATTGGAGACCATTAAAGAAACCACAAAATCTATGGGAATTACATTAGCTGATCCAAATAATAAATTTCTATTAAATGAATTAAGCACTGCAATAGGACTCATTGGTTTAGAAGCAACTGTAACTTCTGCAACAGCTAGCGTAATGGCTTTTGCTCCTTCCCTAGCACCTATTGCTCCTCAATTAATATTTGCAAGTATAGTAGTTGCTGGTTTAAAAATATCATATGATGCAGCAATGAGAATTAAGGAAAGACATTCCACAACAATCCCAAAAAACGACAATCAGTCTTTAACTAAAAATAATAATATAAATGATGAAATTATAACGGGAAATTTACCTTCTAAAGACGCTTCTTTATTTACAATTAATGCTAAAGGATTAAATGATAAAGCAACTATTATTAAACTAGCTCACGAAGCAATGAATAAAATAAATATATATGAAGATAAAATAAAAGCACTTCAAAAAACAGCCGAAGTAATTTTCACTCAAAATAAAAACGTAAATGATGAAAGGTTTTTAAAAATTGCAAATGATATTAAAAACTTAGAAGATGCCTCCAAACAAATAAGAGCTGAATTTGGTGAAAAAATAAAAAATATTGCAGAAAAAGAAACCATTACATTTACAACAAAAAAAACAGACCCTGCAAATTATTATACCGTTGGAGCTTTAAAAGTTGTAGGTGCACACTGGACAAATAATTGGTTAGATATTTTAGTTGAAGTTCCTCTACAAACTTTTAAAATTCCAAAAATAATTAATGAAGAAACTGTCTATGAAACTTTAGGTGATTTAAGATTTAATTATTTAGACAAAGAAGCTAAAATAATTCGTACAAATACAGCTCTTTTTTCAAAGTTCGCTATGCCTTTTAACGATTTTGAAACCATTGAGATTATAGATTTTTATAATTCACAACCAAAACATGTTAAAAATTAATAGTTAAAAAAAATCCCAGAATAACTTCTGGGATTTTTAAGTATTTATCTAATTAATTTTTTATACTTAATACGTTTCGGCATTAAATCACCACCCAATCGTTTTTTCTTATTTTCTTCATACTCCGAGAAAGAACCTTCAAAGAAATATACTTGACTATCTCCTTCAAATGCTAAAATATGTGTACAAATTCTATCTAAAAACCAACGGTCGTGACTAATTACTACTGCACAACCAGCAAAGTTTTCTAAACCTTCTTCTAAGGCACGTAATGTATTTACATCCAAATCGTTAGTAGGTTCATCTAACAATAATACATTTCCTTCTTCACGTAATGTCATTGCTAAATGTAAACGGTTACGTTCACCACCAGATAACGTAGCTACTTTTTTATTTTGTTCACTTCCAGAAAAATTAAAACGGCTTAAATAAGCGCGAGAATTTACTTGCTTTCCTCCCATTAAAATCAATTCTTGTTCTTCAGAAAAGTTTTGCCAAATTGTTTTTTCTGGGTCTATATTAGAATGACTCTGATCTACATACGCGATTTTTGCAGTATCACCTACAATAAATTCGCCTTTATCAGGAGCTAATTCATTCATTATCATTTTAAAAATAGTTGTTTTACCGGCTCCGTTTGGACCAATAATACCAACAATTCCTGCTTGGGGTAAATTAAAATTTAAATCTTCGTATAATAATTTATCTCCAAAAGCTTTTGAAACTCCTTTTGCTTCAATAACATTGGTTCCCAAACGAGGTCCATTTGGAATATAAATTTCTAATTTTTCATCTAATTGCTGCTGATCTTGGCTCATTAATTTATCATAATTCTTCAAACGCGCTTTTTGCTTTGTTTGACGCCCTTTTGCACCTTGACGCACCCATTCTAACTCTCGTTCTAATGTTTTTTGACGTTTAGAAGCTTGTTTAGATTCTTGTGCTAAACGCTTTGATTTTTGATCTAACCATGATGAATAATTTCCTTTCCAAGGAATGCCTTCACCTCTATCCAGTTCTAAAATCCAACCCGCAACATTATCCAAGAAATATCTATCGTGCGTTACTGCAATTACAGTTCCTTTATATTGTTGTAAATGATGCTCTAACCAATGTACAGATTCAGCATCTAAATGGTTCGTTGGCTCATCTAACAATAGTACATCTGGCTCTTGTAACAACAATCTACATAAAGCAACTCTTCTACGTTCACCACCAGACAAATGTTTTATTGGGGTATCACCATCTGGAGTACGTAACGCATCCATAGCAATTTCCAATTTAGTGTCTAATTCCCAAGCATTTGCAGCATCAATTTTATCTTGTAAAATGGCTTGTTGCGCCATTAACTTCTCCATTTTATCTGCATCAGAATACACTTCTTCTAAACCAAACATGTCGTTTATTTTATTGTATTCATCTAAAATTGCAACCGTTTCTGCCACACCTTCTTTTACAATATCTAAAACTGTTTTATCCTCATCTAATTTAGGCTCTTGTGACAAATAACCTACAGAATAACCTGGTGCAAATACAACATCTCCTTGGTAATTTTTTTCTAAACCTCCAATTATTTTAAGCAAGGTTGATTTACCTGAACCGTTTAAACCTAAAATACCAATTTTAGCCCCATAGAAGAAACTTAAATAAATATCTTTTAATACTTGTTTATTCGCTCCTTGATAAGTTTTACTTACTCCGGACATCGAAAAAATCACTTTTTTATCGTCTGACATTCTAAACTATTTTTTTATTTATTTTAAATAATCTTAAAGGATTAACTTATTAATTTACACTCTACCTTTTAATGCATTGAAAACCCAAGCAATTGCAAAGAAGCCTATTCCAACCGATGCAAATCCCCAACCTGCAACATCATCATATCTAAATGCGCCAAGTGCAATAAGTGCTAATCCTACAATTATCATTATTGCCGTAGCCCAAGCCAAAACCGTATTTTTATTCATTTTATATATTTTTGTTTATATTATTTTTAGATAATATCCATAGCAATTAGCAAATATCGTAAAAATAATTGTTTTTATTTCATCAAGTTTGCTTGAATAAAGTATTCATCGTTGTAAAATTGGAACATTTATTCTAATTTATTATAGTAAATCATTAGATTTGCAAATCAAATGAAAAAGCACCCAATATTTTCTAAAAAAAGGATACTCCCATTCATTTTTGCACTTTTTACCTTTATTATTTTAATTTTATCGGTATTAAGTTACACTAACCACACAAAGGGTCAATGGGAAAAGGATGAAAGAGCCAATTTATTGGATTTATTAACAAGTAAAAAATCCAATTTAGAGAAAGCCTTATACTCTCGAATTTATTATACCAGAGGTGTTGCTACTTATGTGAGTTTGAATCCGAATATTACAAATTCAGAATTTCATGAATTGGCAAAAGAATACATAAGAAAAGATTCGGTTATTGGTACAATGGCCCTTTCTAAGAATTGTGTTATAAATGCTATTTATCCAGTAGAAGGACATGAATCTGCAATTGGCCTAGATTTATTATCTCACCCTGAAAGAAAAGAAATAGTTCAAAATACTATTGAAACCAAACTTACATTTGTGGCTGGTCCTGTTGAATTGATAGAAGGTGGCTCTGCTTTTATTAGTTATACCCCTATTTTTATTAAGAAAGGAGTAGATCAAAATGATTTTTGGGGAGTAACCGATATTGTAATTAAGAAAAACCGTTTAATAGATGAAGCGAAATTAAAAATTACTGAAAATGGCTATTCATTTGTACTAAGAGGTACTAATGGCACTGGAAAAAATGGTGAAGTTTTTTGGGGTGAACCAACCATATTTAACAATAACCCAGTAATTATCCCTATAAATCTTCCTATTGGAAATTGGGAATTAGCCGCCATACCCATTACTGGTTGGGGGAATTATTTAGATCAAGATAAAACACTTTTTATAATTTTAATTGTTAGCGTATTTATAATTAGCTTTTTAATTTTATTAATAACAAAGGCTTTAATAAAAATTAGCAATAATGAAAAAGAAATGAAAGCTATTTTACAATCTATAGACAGTATAATTGTAGAATTTAACTTTGAAGGTGAATATTTAAACATTAATTATTCAAACAAAGATTTACTATATCTTCCTGAAGAAGAAATTATAGGAAAAAACATATTCGAAGTGTTTAGTAATCAACAAGCTCTTCAATTTAAAAATGCAATTGAAAAGTGCGCAACAGAACAACGTTTAGTAAATATAGAGTATCCGCTTCAAATTAAAAATAAGCAACATTGGTTTGCGGCTAGAATAACCCCAAAATCAGAAAATACGGTTATTTTAAATGCGTATGACATTACTGAAAAAAAACAGCAAGAAAAATTATTAATTCAATCTAAAAAAAACTTAAAAAAACTGAACAATATGAAAGATCAGTTTTTTTCAATTATTGCACATGATTTAAAAAACCCCTTAGGAGCTCAAAAAGTTGTTTTAGACTTATTGGTTGATAATTATAATTCCATGGAGGATAAAAAAATAAAAAAACTATTAAAAGCTACACAAAATTCTTCCGTGCAATTAAATAATCTACTTGAAAATTTATTAAAATGGTCAATGTCTCAATCTGGAAAAATAGTAATTCAAAATGAAACATTAAATATTGGCAAATCTTTTGAAGAATTATTTAGGCAACTTAATGCAATGTCTAAATTAAAGGATATTACAATTTTAAATACCATTCAAAAAAATGCAACTATTATTGCCGATCCTGATTTAACCGCTCTTATTATTAGAAATTTAGTGTCGAATGCCCTAAAATTCACTAAAAGAAATGGGGTTGTTAAAATTTCTTCAAATCTAACAATTATTAATAAAAAGAGTTTTCAAAAAATATCTATTTCGGATACCGGTATGGGTATACATCCAGACAAATTAAAACACTTATTTAGGATTGATAAAACCGAATCTAGTATAGGTACAGAAAATGAAAAAGGTACCGGATTAGGCTTATTACTTTGTAGAGAATTTATAGAAAAACAAGGAGGAGAAATATTTGTTGAAAGTACTTATGGTAAAGGAAGTGTTTTTTCATTTACACTTCCAACATCTCAAATCATCGATACTGAAAATAAAAATAGTTTAGGCTAAATTCAAATTAAAGATTCATTGGCACCTCAATAAATAACAGTTCGCTATTTTTTTCTGACTTTACTTCAAAGTTTGTTATTTGCTCAATTGCAATAGCATCTCTTTTTTGCAATTTGTTTTCATTTATTGAAACAACCCCTTCAATAACCATTAAATAAACTCCATTTGTTTCTTTATTTAAACTGTATTTAAAATTAGTATTTTCTTCTAAATCTATCCGAGATATAATTGCTTCTTGGTGAATAGCTAAAGATCCTTCAATAGGACTATTTATGCAAGAAACTAAGGTTTGTAACTTGTTTAATCGGTTCTTACTTTCAAACTTTTTTTGATCGTATCTTGGAGCTACATTTTGCTTATTTGGTATTATCCAAATTTGAAATAAATTTAGTTCTTCATTGGGATGATTATTCATTTCTGAATGTTGAATTCCTGTACCTGCCGACATAACCTGAACTTCTCCTGTATGCACCGGAATCCATTTATTACTCATAGAATCTCTATGTTTTAAAGCACCTTTTAATGGAATGGTTATAATTTCCATATTATCATGCGGGTGGGTTCCAAAACCCATTCCACCTTGAATATAGTCATCATTTAACACACGTAGCACACCAAAATTAATATTATCCGGATTATAATAATGTGCAAAACTAAATGAAAAATTTGCTTTTAACCATCCATGGTCTGCTGTTCCTCGATCTTTTGCTTTAAATATCTTTTTTTTCATTTTTCTCTAAATTTATCTAATAATTCATTCAATTGCTTAGCTTCCTTCTCCGATAAATTGTTTAAATAACTATCAAAGTCATCTAAATTTATTTCATCTAGTAATCTCAAGCCCTTTTCACTTATTTTTACATAAACAACTCTTCTATCATTTTCGCATCGTTCACGTTCAATTAAGCCTTTATCGCATAACTTATCCATTAACCGTGTTGAATTTGGTGATTTTTGCACCATTCTATCCTTAACGGTTTTAACCGTAATTTTTCCCTTTGCTCCACGCAAAATTCGAAGGATGTTATATTGTTGTTCCGATATTTTAAATGGCTTCAAATACTTACTTCCAATGTTATCTAAATAATTTGCTGTAAATTTTATATTTAGCATAGCCTTTACCCTCTCATTGGCAAATTTTGAATTTATTTCTTTTGAAAACTCTGCCATAACTAAATTACTTTTTGAAAGTCATTTACTAACACATTTAGAGTTGCACGCAATTCTTTATTTACTAACTCTCCTTCTTTAAAATTTTCAAAAAATGATGGTATAGATAAACTCCCAATAATATTTGCCCCCATATAAGGGAACCTTCCTAAAGCAATATCCAAAACTGTTTGACCACCTCTGGCTCCAGGTGAAGTTGCTAATAATAACATTGGCTTATCTCTCCAAATCTTACCTTCAATCCGTGTTAACCAATCAAATACATTTTTAAAAGCAGCTGAGTATGCACCATTGTGTTCGGCGAAAGAAATAATAAAACCATCTGCCACATTAAAAACTTCATTCAATTCAATGGCTTTATCTGGAACACCATTTTCAGTTTCAACATCAACTGAAAAAATTGGCATCTCATAATTGTTTAAATCAATTTTTAATACTTCAACATTGCTTACTAAATCTCCCGTATACTCAGCTAGTATTTTGTTGATAGATTTTTTACTTGTACTTGCTCCTATTGTGACAATTTTTTTCATAATTATACTATTTTTGATGTAAATATTTTTTTTCCAAAGAAATAAGAAACTAGCAACAATACCATTGCAATAATAGACGCCATTTGCTCACCATCGTTAATCATAACATGAGCGAAAAACGCTAAAATAAATTCGAAAAATAATGCTGAATAAGCCCATTCTTTAATATTAGATTGTTTTTGACTTAGCAATACAATTACAGCTGCAATTTTTAAAACAGCTAATGGATATATTATGTAAGTAGGATATCCAAAACTTGTAAAAAGTCCTTGAACCATTTCATTATTAAACACGTACATTCCTGCGGACATTAATAATAATGCGCTTAATAAACTAGTTGACGCCCAATAAATAATTTTGTTTGTTTTATTCATATTGTTTTTATTTAGTTTCTTGTTTTTGTGAATCTCTGATTTCATTTTTTTAGTTTTAACTTATAGCAAATATAGTAGAAATAATTTTATATACCCGGGTAATTATTGTTCAGGTATATTATTTAACATTATTTAACATTCATTTTGTACTTTAGCAATACAAATTAGAATAAAAATATGGACATTAACTTCAATAAAAATGAAGACTACAATAAACTTCAATTAGCTGAGCTAAAAAAGAAACTTTTAACAGTATACAAAGGAGGTGGTGATGCAAAAATTGAAAAACATAAAGCAAAAGGAAAACTAACTGCTAGAGAACGTATTGACTATCTTCTTGATGAAAATTGTAATTCAATTGAAATTGGGGCTTTTGTAGGTGAAAACATGTATAAAGAGCATGGCGGATGTCCTTCTGGTGGTGTTATTGTTAAAATTGGGTACATAAAAAACAAACAATGTATTGTTGTAGCAAATGATGCAACTGTTAAAGCTGGAGCTTGGTTCCCTATTACTGCTAAAAAAAATTTAAGAGCTCAAGAAATTTCAATTGAAAATAAAATACCCATTATTTACTTGGTAGATAGCGCAGGTGTATATTTACCAATGCAAGATGAAATTTTCCCAGATAAAGAACATTTTGGGCGTATTTTTAGAAATAACGCTATTATGAGTAGTATGGGAATTACCCAAATTTCTGCAGTTATGGGAAGCTGTGTTGCCGGTGGAGCATACTTACCTATAATGAGTGACGAAGCAATGATTGTAGATAAAACAGCTAGTATTTTTTTAGCAGGAAGTTATTTGGTGAAAGCTGCTATTGGTGAAAGTATAGATAATGAAACTTTAGGTGGTGCCACTACACATTGCGAAATTAGTGGTGTTACCGACTATAAAGCTTCTGACGATAAAGATGCCCTAGATAAAATTAAAAATATTGTAGATAAAATTGGTGATTTTGATAAAGCCGGTTTTAATAGGGAAGAATCAAGTGAACCAATAAAAAATCCTGAAGAATTATTTGGCATTCTTCCAAAAACTAGAACTGACCAATACGAAACCAAAGAAATTATTGAACGTATTGTTGATAATTCTGAATTTGAAGAATATAAAAAAGACTATGGTAAAACCATTATTTGTGCATATGCTCGTATTGATGGATGGGCCGTTGGAATTGTTGCAAACCAACGTAAAGTAGTAAAAAACGGAAAAAAAGAAATGCAATTTGGAGGTGTTATTTATTCTGATTCTGCTGACAAAGCAACACGTTTTATAGCTAATTGTAATCAGAAAAAAATTCCATTAGTTTTTTTACAAGATGTTACAGGCTTTATGGTAGGTAGCAAAAGTGAACACGGTGGAATTATAAAAGATGGCGCCAAAATGGTAAATGCTGTGAGTAATTCTGTAGTTCCTAAGTTTACTATTATAACAGGAAATTCTTATGGTGCAGGAAACTATGCAATGTGTGGTAAAGCTTACGACCCTAGATTAATTGTTGCCTGGCCTTCAGCAAGGTTAGCTGTTATGGGTGGTGCACAAGCAGCGAAAGTTTTGCTTCAAATTGAAAAAGCAACATTAAAAAAGAAAGGTGAAGAGATTACTAAAGAAAAAGAACAAGAGATTTTAGCATCTATTCAAAAAAAATATGATGCTCAAACCTCGCCATACTACGCAGCTGCACGTTTATGGACAGATGCTGTAATAAATCCTTTAGATACCCGAAAATGGATTAGTATGGGTATTGAAGCTGCAAACCACGCTCCAATTGAAAAACAATTTAATCTTGGAATAATACAAGTTTAGTTTTAATTAAATCATAAAAAAGGTTATTTTAAAAATATGGTTGAGCCGTCATTCTGAATTTATTTCAGAATCTCATCAAACTGATTACTAGTTATTATGAGAACCTGAATCAAGTTCAGGTTGACGAAAATTATACTTTTAAAATAACCTCCTTAATATTTAAACCTATCTCAATCTAATAATTCCTGATTGTGGTTTAGCTGCTCCTAATTTCTCACTCAATGCTGAAGGTGAAGAATTACCAACTATAACTTTATATTCGCCTTTTCGCCAAACAGTTTCCCCATTAGCGTTCACAACTTTTAACTGCTCACCTAGAATAGTGAAATCAATTTTCTTAGTTTCTCCTTGTTTTAAAGTAATACGTTGAAACCCTTTTAATGAAGTATTTGGTAAATTATCATTATTTTCAACTGGGCTAATATACAATTGAACAACCTCATCAATATCGAAATTACCAGTATTGCTCACTTCAACAGAAACACTTAAATCGTCTTTACTTTTAAGTTTATCTTTATTTAAAGTAAGGTTTTTAATTTCAGTTTTTGAATATGTTAAACCAAAACCAAATGGAAACATTGGCTCTTCTTTCATATACTTATAAGTTCTACCTTGCATAGAATAATCATCATAAGCTGGTAGTTGAGCTATGCTTTTAGGAAATGTAATTGGCAAATGCCCTGAAGGCGAAACATCTCCAAATAAAATTCTCGCTACTGCATTTCCACCTTGTTCACCTGGATACCAAATTTGTAAAATTGCATCGCAATCTTCTTCAATTCCTTCCAATGAAATTGGACTTCCACTAGCAACAACTAATACAAGAGGTCCTTTTTTACGCTCAGCTATTTCCTTAACATAATTAATTTGGTTTTCAGGTAGTTTTAAATCTGCTTTATCACCAATATCTTGTGAGGCAATTGCATCAACTTCTTCACCTTCTCTATCAGCTGTTAAACCTACCACACAAATTGTTACATCAGACATTGAAGCAACAACTGGTGCATAATTTTTAGGGTTTATATTTTTATGAAAAGGTAATGCTCCACTTCTATAATTTAATGAAGTTCCAAGTGAAACAATATCTGTAATTCCTTCTAAAATTGTAACTAAATTAGAACTTACACCATAGTAGCTACCCATTAACATATCTCCAGAATTAGCAAAAGGCCCAGTTACATAAGGAACTTTAATATCTTTTGGTAATGGCAATACGTTGTTTTTATTTTTTAATAAAACAATTGATTTTTCAGCAGTTTCTAACGCTAATTGTACGTGCTCATCACAATGAATTTCTTCTTTTCCAATATTTAAATAAGGATTGTTATCATCTTTATCGAACATTCCTAATCTAAAACGAGTTTTAAATAACTGCTTGGTTCTTTCAGTAATCAACTCTTCTGTTACAAGTCCTTTTTCCATTGCTTCTTTTACATGTTTAAATGTACTTCCACAATTTAAATTAGTTCCAGCATTTATAGCTACAGCTGCAGCTTCAACACCAGTTTTCACATACTTCATTTTATAAGCAATTCCTCCAACAGCACCACAATCTGATGTTATATAACCATCAAATCCCCAAGTATCTCTTAAAACTTCTTTTAATAAATAAGGACTTGCTGCTGCTGGTTTTCCGTATACTGCATTATAAGCTGCCATAACACCTTCAACTTTACCTTCTTTTACCAAAGCTTCAAAAGCAGGAAAATACGTTTCATATAAGTCTTGTTTATTCGGTTCTGCATTAAAAGTATGACGAACATTTTCTGGGCCTGAATGAACGGCAAAATGTTTTGCACAAGCTGCTGTTTTTAAATAATTTGGATCATCACCTTGTAAACCATTAACAAAAGCTACTCCAATTTTAGACATTAAAAAAGGGTCTTCACCATAAGTTTCTTGACCTCTTCCCCAACGTGGATCTCTAAAAATATTTACGTTTGGTGTCCAAAATGTAAGTCCAGCATATCTACTATGATTTCCCATACTTTGTGAAACCTTATACTTTGCTCGTGCTTCATCAGATATTGCAGATGCTACTTTTTTTGCCAAAACGGGGTCGAAAGTTGCCCCTAAACCAATACCTTGAGGAAAAATTGTTGCTTTTCCGTTACGAGCAATTCCGTGAAGGGCTTCATTCCACCAATCATAATCTGGAACTTTTAAACGTTCAATTGCAGGCGCAGAATTTACTAATTGTCCAACTTTTTCTACTAATGTCATTTGAGACACTAAAATATCCACTCGCTTATCAATTGAAAGAGATGAATCTTGAAAAGAAAAATCTACTTCCTGTGCTTTTAAATTAAAGCTACTTGCAAAGCAAACAACTAAAAATGCAAAAAACTTATATTTCATTTTAATCATACTTCTAAATATATCTTGTTGCTATCTACTTTTTGTAAACAAACTTAAATTCATCTGTTACAATATTCTTTTTTGCATTTGGTTGCTTAACAAAAATTTTTGCAACATACGTTTTATTATTCTTTAATTTATTATTCAACTTTAATTGCAAATCTCTATTTCCAAAACCAGCAAATACAGTATGTTTTGTTTGGATAACGAGCTTTTTATTTTCATCAAATACTTTAATTAAAACTTCTCTGTCTAAATTAGACATATATGAGTAGCTTACATCTATATTATTTTCTGAAGAAATTTTAGATAACTTATTGTTGAAATATACTCTATCATTAAAAATGAATAAATTCTCTGTTGCATTATTTTTAACTTTCTCGTCAATATCAACCAAATTATACACTCGTACCCAATCGTAATAACACGTGTTTTTTGTTGGATCAGCTAATTCTTCATCATTTGGTAGTTTAATCCAAGGAAAAGGATAGGTTTCAGAAACCATATTTAATCCCATTGATTTATCAAAAGGCTTTTTAGTAACTTCATCATAAAAATCAACCGTTTTAACCTTTCTATCATCTAAATAATAACTCACTTTACTTTCGTTGTGCCACCAACCTCCATAAGTATAAAAATCTTCGGAAGGCATTGTTTTAGTTTCTATTTTAGATTGTGGTGCACGATAATCGTGTCGTTTTCCTTCACAATCTGTATACCAATAATGCGAATTAGAATTCATTCCACGAGCAAAATATTTACCATCAAAATCGCCTTCTCTACCAATACATTCTTGAAAATCTAATTCCAATCCGTATTTATCATTTTCACAATCTGTTGGTCCATCTGTACTTCCTCTGGTAGACATCCAAAAAGTTGTAGACATTGTAGTCTTGGCTGCTTTGAACTTACATTCATAATATCCAAAATAGGCGTCAGTTGTTTTTGAAACCACGGCTCCACCTGCAATGTTAAAAATTTTCTTAGTTCCATCTTTTCTAATTTGAATAGAGTCTTTTTCCAATTTTTTACCGGTAATAGACATATATCCATTTCCTACTTTAACTTGTGATGGCAAAAATATACCAGGCTCTCTACCACTCCAATTTGGGTGATAATCATACCATTTTGTAGCATCTAATTTATTTCCGTTAAACTCATCAGAAAATTTTGCATTTAGCACCCATCTTTTTCCAACAGGCGGATCTGGTGGATCGGCTCTTAAAACTGAAGTTATTAATGAAACAACTAAAAGAATTATTAACTTTTTATACATTTTATTGGTTATTTAAAGCTTTATTTTCTTCTGCAATTCTCTTTCTTTGTTTACCATTCAACCCCATTTTATAATAATATTCTGGTTTATGGTATACATGTGTTTTTTTCATATCCGGATCATTTACATCTAAACTTAAATCACAATCAAAACGTGTTAAAACTGCATGATTAGTTGACCAACCGTTTACAGCTGTAAAATGTGAAATTCCCCAAGTAATTCCTCTCCCGTCTTTTGTATCAGTAAAAGCATCAGGAATAAAAGGCCCACCTGCATTTGGCATATCTGCTGTAATTGAAGCAATGTTAAAGTTTACACCATCTTCAGAATATTGCACGGTATTATGCTCATTTCCATCTCTAATAACCAACGCAGCAATACCTCCTTTAAAAGGAAACAATGTTGTTTCGTGTCCTGAATTTATAATAGGATTTTGAGGATGTTTTGTAAATGGTCCTAAAGGATTATCGGCAGTTGCCAATCCTTGCATTCTAATTAAATTTGGCTGCCCATTAGAGTCTGACTTATAATACAAATATATTTTTCCTTTATAAACCATTGGGTATGGATCGTGAATAGAGTATTGATCCCACTCGCCTTCTGCTCCATTAGGAATTACAATTTTATTATAAGGTGTCCAAGGTCCGTCTGGTGAATCTGCATATGAAACTGCAACCGGACAATCATCTCCTCGTTTTCCACTTGCTTCCATAAAGCCTTGGTAGTATAAATAATACTTCCCTTTCCACTCTAAAATATCAGTAGTAGCAACAGATCTCCAACCTACATTTGGTTTTTCTGGTCTTGGTACTGCAACTCCTTGTTCTTCCCAAGTAAAACCATCTTCGCTTGTTGCATAAAAAATATCACATAAATCCCAATCGCTTGAAGGAATAACATCCGTACATTTTTTTGCCCCTTGAGGCGGTGTTGGAGTTTCTCTATGTGTATACCATACATAATATTTACCATTTGCAAAAATTACTTTTGAAGGATCACGACGTGAAATTGTACCGTCATGATTACTGTAATCTAACCCTTTTAATTCGGTATATTTAAATTGAGAATACAATTCGTTGTCTTGTGGACGAGGCGCCATGTACGCATCGTAATTACGTTCCATTGCCGAACTTATTTTAATATTCGGTTTTTCATTTGGAAATTCGTAAGGAAAAGTTCCTTCTTTTAATTCAACTTCTTTCTTTTGTGCCGTTGAACAAGACACAATTAGCAGTGATGCTAAAATTACTAGATATTTCATGTTTTATAATTTTGCTTGTTTTTTATATTTTCTTGGAAATTTACTTACTGGTTTAATTTGAATATTTTTGTAATAAGTTTCGGCTGCTTCGGATTGAATTTGAATTTTACCACTTTCAATAGGAATGGTTTTTCCATCTAAATCATATCTAGCATTTTTTACCACATTTACAACATGTCCGTTTACAATATGCATACTCGTTCTTCCAACACAAATAATTTCAATTGTATTCCATTCTCCATTTGGTTTTTCGTACAGCTTGTTTTTTGAAGCTTGTCCGTCCTCAAAACCTTTTCCCCATTTTAATGGTGTTAATTCTCCTTTTGGATTGTATACAAAATATGCCTTACCATTTTCTCGAAATGATTTACTTGCTGGAACATCACCATAAACATCATTTAATGCAATAAAATCTCCACAATCACCTTCTTGAATTTGACATTCTAAACTGCTCATCCAAACGTTCCAAAAGGCTCCATGTGGACCTTTACAATGGTATAAAATCCCATTATCTCTTTTATTTTTTAAACGAGGCTCCCATTTTTTTTCTCCCCATTTAAATTGAGCTTTAAAATGGTAATTACCATATTCCTGTTTTGTAGTTAAACCTCCATAAACTTCACCTGTTATATACAACAAGGTTTCTCCATTTTCTTCAATTGTTGAAAACACATTTTTTGGATCGTTATTAATTCCTAATGGTTTTCCTGTTCTTCCATCTGTACTTTTTCCTTCCCATTCTAAATCAACTGTTTTATGAGGAACTCCAATAAATTTATCAAACTTCGATAATTTTGAATCCAACAAATTTTCCCAATCTGTTTTCATTTTAACATTTGTTCTACTTGCTGCCCAATTAACACCTTCTATTACATGCTTTTCGTACATAGGATTATGAAATATTTCATTAGTGTGCCCCATTCCAGTATAAAAAACTCTTCCTCCTTCGTAATATTGGTACCAGGCAATTGGATGATTTTTATTCATTCTTTTTCCTTCATAAGTACTTTCGTCTAAAGTTAAAAGTACGTTTACACGAGAAAGCACTTCATCCTTAAAATTATACCATTCATCTTTAACTGTGAATGTATCTTCAAAATGGTTAATACTTGGATGATTACAAGAATGATGTACGTCGATTTTAGCTTCTTGAGTTTTAGGATGACTCTCAAACTGAGCCCCAATCATTTGATGATACCAAGGCCAATTATACTCGGTATCCGTTGCGGAATGAATCCCTACAAATCCTCCTCCATTATTTATATATTTCTTTAAAGATTTTCTGGAGTTTTCATCCAAAACATCTAAAGTAGTATTTAAAAACACTAGAACTTCAATGTCTTTTAATATACTATTCGAAATGTCTGATGTTTCTTCTGAAATTTTTACATTCCAGTTTTCCTTAGCTCCCCAATTTTTAAATTGTTGTTGACCTGTTTCAATAGATTTATGTCTAAAACCAGCTGTTTTAGAAAAAACTAAAACATCTATCGATTGCTGAGCATTTAATTCAGAAATAAGCACTATAAAAACAAGAAATGAAATTATTTTAGAATATGTCATATATATATATTTTTCAATTAAATTGATACTTTTCAAATATACAGCGAACATAATACATAATAGTAGTTTTTTAAATTACGAATCGTTAAAAATTGAATACAAATGTTTTATTCTCTATTTTTTTGTTCAGAAAAAACTAGACATTGATATTTAAAGCATTTTCTAATTGTATATACACATTGTAATTTTTACATTTGCATCACAAATTAAAATTTAATTATGGGAAGAGCATTTGAATTTAGAAAAGCTAGAAAAATGAAACGTTGGTCGGCTATGGCAAAAACGTTTACCAGAATTGGTAAAGATATTGTTATGGCTGTTAAAGAAGGTGGAGCAAACCCCGAAACTAACTCACGTTTAAGAGCTGTTATTCAAAATGCAAAGGCGGCAAATATGCCTAAAGACAATGTTGAACGTGCTATAAAAAAAGCTAGCGATAAAGATACCGCTAATTATAAAGAAGCTTTATTTGAAGGCTATGCGCCTCACGGAATTGCGGTTGTTGTAGAAACCGCTACAGATAACAACAATAGAACTGTTGCAAATGTTAGGGCAGCTTTTAGTAAATGTGATGGAAATATGGGAACATCTGGTTCGGTTGTTTTTATGTTCGATCACACTTGTAATTTTAGAGTAAAAACTGAAGATTTAAAAATAGATCTTGAAGAGTTTGAATTAGAGTTAATAGACTTTGAAGTAGAAGAAGTTTTTGAAGATGAAGATGGTATTTTAATTTACGCTCCTTTTGAACAGTTTGGAGCAATTCAAAAGTATTTAGAAGAGAATAATTTAGAAATTCTTTCATCTGGTTTTGAGCGTATTCCTACTACAACAACTAAATTAACGGAAGAACAACAAGCTGACGTTGATAAGTTATTAGAAAAATTGGAAGAAGATGACGATGTACAAAATGTATATCATTCAATGGAAGGATAATTATGTTTTTATTAGGTAAAAAATCAACTATTTTAAAAAGCGATACTTCGCAAGATTTAACTTGCCCAAAATGTAACGCTAAAAACACAACAAAAGTTTCTATACTAGCTTATTACAAACATTTAATTCACATTCCGTTTTTATCTGGTGGAAAATCTGGAACTTCTGAATGTGGTAAGTGCAAACAACAATATACCTTAAGTAATATGCCAGCAAATATAAAGCTGGCATATTTTGAACTAAAAGAGACTACTAAAACTCCTATTTGGTTTTTTTCAGGATTAATTGTTATTAAAACTTTAGTGCTGATTAAAATTTTTAGCAAATACTTTTAACTATTGCTGTTTTTATACGATTTTACTAATCGAATAAACTCACTTCTATACCCATTTTTATCTTCTCCTTTTCCTTCTTTTGCCAATTCAATTACTTTATTGTAATTGGCCTTATTTGTAAACTTAGATTTCGCTAATTTCATACCAAAAAGAGCTACAGCAGTTGAAAATTTAAAATCGTTAGACATTGCTTCAATAGTTTTATTTTCATCGTTTACAACATCTATTATCTCAATACTTTTTTTACCACTAGGCTTTTTATATCTAAATTTTACAGTTAATAATTCATTATTTAAAGTTGAAGTTGTTGTTTTGGTATATTTAAGATTATCAATATTTTTTAAATATTTACTTTTTACTCCAACTGGAATAATTTCATACAAAGCAGTAACTGTATGTCCACAACCTAATTCACCAGCATCTTTTTTGTCATCCTTAAAATCTTCAGCATTTAACATTCTATTTTCATAACCAATTAATCTATACGCTTCAACTTTGTTGGGGTTAAATTCAACTTGAATTTTTACATCCTTGGCAATGGTATACATTGTACCTGCAAATTCTTCACCAAATGTTTTATTTGCTTCTTGCATAGTGTCTATATATGCATAATTTCCATTTCCTTTGTCTGCTAGCGTTTCTAATGTTGAATCCTTTAAATTTCCATATCCAAAACCTAAGACAGTTAAAAATATACCTGACTTTCTTTTCTCTACAATTAGATCTTTCATTGCTTTATCACCTGATGGTCCAACATTAAAATCACCATCCGTAGCCATAACAACTCTATTATTACCGCCTTTTACAAAGTGTTTTTCGGCTAATTTATATGCCAATTCAATACCTTCTCCTCCTGCTGTTGAACCTCCTGCTTCTAGTCTATTTAATGCATTTAAAATCTTTTCTTTGTTTGTTCCTGAAGTTGGTTTTAAAACTACTCCTGCTGCTCCTGCATACACAACAATTGATACTTTATCTGTTTCACGGAGTTGATTTACCAATAATTTAAATGCTGATTTTAATAAAGGAAGTTTGTTTAAATCACTCATTGAACCTGAAACATCTAACAAGAACACTAAATTAGATTTCGGAATATTTTCTTTGTCTAATTCTTTTCCTTGCAAGCCAATTTTTACAATTTTAGTAACTTCATTCCAAGGAGTTTGAGCAACTTCTGTATTTATTGAAAAAGGATGTTCTGTTGTTGATTGCGGATAATTATAATTGAAATAATTAATCATTTCTTCAATTTTCACGGCATCTTTAGGAACCGTTTGTCCATTATTAATCATTCTTCTCACATTTGAATAAGCGGCTTTGTCCACATCAATAGAAAATGTCGAAAGTGGATTTAATTGTGAACTTTTAAATGTATTTTCATTTATCTCTTTATAAGAATCATTTGAAGAAACCTTATTAGAGTTATTAATTGGTTGATTGTATTTTCTATTTTTTCTAGAACCTCTAACTCTAACTCCTCGAACGGCTCCTGCAAGCCAACTTTTTCTTTGAGTTCCATATCCTATTAGCACAACTTCTTCTAAACAAGTTGAATCTTCTTTCAATATTACATTAATAATAGTGCTAGTTCCTACTTTAATTTCTTTTGAAATAAAACCTATAAAACTATAAATAAGTTTATCTCCTTCTGAAGCCGATATGGAATATTTCCCATCAAAATCTGTAATGGCTCCATTGGAGGTTCCTTTAATTAATACAGAAACTCCAGGAATTGGGTGAGTACCATCTGTTACCACTCCAGTAATTGTTTTTTCTTGTGCGTTGATTTGTAACTTAATAAATAATGTAAGAAGTATAGCCAAATAAGTTTTCATAGTTATATGTTTTAAAAGTTAATACTTAAAAGTAAATGCTTTCTTAACATATAAATAGTAAAAATGAGTAATCGGGTAGTTTTAGCCAGTAAACATAGTTTTTGAGCTAGTTTATATTTAAAAGACCTGCTGTTTTTGGTCTATTTATTTTTTTTGTTGGTGTTTCTATAAAACTATTTAAAAAGTAAATTTCTTTAGGTTTTTCAAATTTTGAAAGTGTTTTTAAAGTCTTTACCTTGTTAAGAATAGCTTTGTTTTTTACTCCTTCAACAATTAACACCAATTTTTCTCCTAAAACAGCATCTTGAAATCCAGTCACAAAAAAACGTTCGGAAATTATACTAGATAGTTTTTCTTCTATTTGTTCTGGAATTAATTTTACACCTCCAGAATTAATAATACTATCAAATCGCCCCAACCATTTAAACTCATTTTCTGAAATTAATTCAACCAAATCGTTTGTAATTATTTTTTCTGAAGTTATCTCTGGAGCATCAATTACCAAACACCCTCTAGAATCTTGAGAGATATTTATGTTAGGTAATACTTGATAGTGAGATTCCGAAACAAGTTTAGAATAACGTAATTTATTTAGTTGTTTTACTGCAATATGAGTAATGGTTTCGGTCATTCCGTAAGTAGCAAATACTTCGGTTTCTATATTCTGAATTTTTGATAATAATTCATTTGAAACAACACCTCCGCCAACAATTAGCTTTTTTATTTTATAAACTTCATTTAAAGAATTGTGTAATTGCAACGGAACCATTGCCGAAAAATCGTAGGTTTTATTTAAATAGTTTAACGGATTTGAAGTTGGCTCAATAACATCTAATTGCCAGCCTAACTCCAAAGCTCTAACTAACATCATTTTCCCTGCAATGTAATTTGGCGACATACACAACAATGCTGTTATATTTTCTTTTAAATTGAAAAATGCACCTGTTGCCAATGCACTATTTTTCATAAATTCTTTTTTAAGTTGAATTGTTTTAGGTTTCCCTGTAGAACCTGAGGTTTTTACTTCAACAAATTCAGTTTCATCAAACCATTTTTTTAAAAACGTATAAACTTCTTCAGAAATTGATTTAGAAAAATGAAGCAATGTTAAAACTTCAGAAAAAGATTTTCCGTTTAATTTAAAGCTATTATGAAACTGTTTATTCATAACTTAATTAAGCTATAAATTCGTCCTCGTTTAGTTCTATCGGTTTTCTAATAGTTCCAAACATTTTTTCTTTCCAATTGGTCCAACCATATTTTTTTGAAAACAACATTATTATTAATGGATATAATACCAAAACTGGGAAAAACATTTCCCACCCAACTGACGGTTCTGAAGTATCAATTAACAATGCATCAGTTTGAAAAACTACCCAATCTGCTGTAACAAAAACCGCCGCAATAATGTTATTCGCTGCATGAAACCCTAAAGATAATTCTGTTCCTTCATCCATAATAGTAAAAATTCCTAGTACCAATCCAGTTCCTATATAATAAACCATTGTAATCCAACCTAGTTTTTCAACTTCAGGATTTAAACCATGTAAAAGCCCAAAAATAGTAGATGTTATTATTAACGCTATAAATCCTTTTTTAAACCAGGTTCCAAAACCTTGCATTAAATAACCTCTAAATAAAATTTCTTCCATACTTGTTTGTAATGGTAAAAATAAAAAGGATACTATTACTAAAATTAAAAATGGGATTGGTTTAAAATTCCAAATATAATTTTCTGGTTCTAAATAATATCCGGCCAAAATCATTATTAAACCTACAACTCCCCAAATAGAAAATGCATACAAAACTCTTCCCCAATCAATTTTAGTTCTGCTTGTTATTACAGAAATTACTTTTCGTTTATGAATCATTTTAACTCCAAATAAAAGAGCTATCAGTCCACCAACAAATGTTACAATAACTAAAAACAAATAAAGGTTTGAATTTATTCCTACTGTAGCAAAGCTATCCTCCGCAGAAGCCATAAAATGCTCTAAATCGTTAGAATGTAAATATGCTGTACCAACTAATGGAATAATACCTATAAATTGCCAACCAATTATTAATAATATTAAGGTTACTAAATATGCCCACCACTCGTTAATTCCTTTATATGCTTGTTGTATAAATTTCATATTTTATTAATTTACAGATTGCCACGTCGCTTCACTCCTCGCAATGACAATTAAAGATTAACTTTCCAGTTTTTAATATTGTTATAATGCAAATGTCCCTTTTTAACTTCCAATGGACTTTCAAAATTATTTATAAATAAGCTTCCTGTTCCTAAACCCTGAGGCATTAAATTGCCCAAACTATGTGTCCATTGAGCTATAGTATTTAACCCTATATTGCTTTCTAACGCTGAAGTTATCCACCAACCAATGTTTTGTTTTTCGGCTAAATTTATCCATTCTTCACTCCCTTTAAAACCACCAACCAAACTTGGTTTTAAAATAATGTATTGCGGATTTATTGTTTGTAGTAGTTTTTGTTTATTTGTTACATTAAAAACACCAATTAATTCTTCATCTAAAGCAATTGGCAATGGCGTTTTTGAACATAAATCTGCCATTTCATTAAATTGTCCTTGCTTTATAGGTTGTTCAATGGAATGAATTTCAAATTGAGATAATCTTTTTAATTTTTCCAAAGCTTTATCCGGTTTAAATGCTCCGTTTGCATCTACACGTAATTCAATTTCTTTTGATGAAAAATCTTTTCTAATACTTTTTAATAATGAAAGTTCTGTATCAAAATCTATAGCACCAATTTTCATTTTTATGGTTGAAAATCCAGCTTTTAATTTATCTTCAATTTGTTGTTTCATAAAAGCTTCGCTTCCCATCCAAATTAAACCATTGATATTAATGGCTTTTTTTGATGCTGTAAAATCTGAAGGAAATAATTCGAAAGGATTTTTACTTTTAAAACTCAACAATGCTTGTTCTAAACCAAATTGAATGGACGGAAATTCTTTTAATTGATTTAATAAATCTACTTTATTTAAATGAATATTATTACAAAGCCATTGTAGTTTTTCTTCATAATCTGGTCTATCATCTATACTTAAACCTCTAAATAAACCACATTCTCCAAAACCTTTATTTTTATTACTTGAAATAATTATAAAATAGGTTTCTTTTGAACGCAGAATTCCACGAGAAGTTCCGCTTGCTTGCTTAAAATTAAGAATGTACTTTTTGTAAGTCGCTTTCATTTGAAAACCAAAAATACAATTTATAATTGTAGTTATTAAAAGAAAATAGATTACATATTTAACAAAAAAATTGATCTAATATATATGTCATCCTAAATGAAATGAAGAATCTTTTACATTTAAGTGAGATTATTCGCTACTCTTAGAATGACAATGGTTATTTCTTTTTCCAACGTTCTAATTTTGGAATTCCTTTTGAAAAAAAACCTGCAAACAATTTCATAAAACCTCCCATTTCTTTAAGTTTTTCTTTTACAAAATCTTGCATTTCTACAGCAGTTATGTCTGGTTGTAAAAACTTACCGTTTTCATAACAATAACTACAATACATATTACTTGGTTGTCCATCTGCATTTGTTCCTCCTCCAACACCTTTAGGATCTTTACTTAAAGGCATTGCACAACTTTGACAGTTTTTATATTTTTTCATATTAAAACACTTTTAATTATTAGAGAATACTCAGCTTTTCTTTGTTTCATTTTAAAATGGCAACCTCAAAAAAATTAGTTTTTTGAATGTATAGCAATTCTATTCCCTTCGGTATCAATAAAAGCAGCCATATAACCAATTTCTTCGGTAATTTGCATTTTTTCAACAATTGGTTTTCCGCCAGCAGCTTCTACTCTACCTAATTCTACATTTACATCATTCTCTTGAGAAGACAAATAAATTAATACACCATTAGTTCCTGCATTGTAATGTTTTGGATTGTAAATTAATGAGCCACTTGCTCCAGCCGCATCTTTATCTTTTGCAAAAGGAAACCACCCCATTTGAGTTCCACAAAACTCCTGCACATCAATTTTAATATTGAATACTTCTTGATAGAACTTTACAGCTCTATTCATATCTTTTACCGGAATCTCGAACCAGCATAACATATTAGATTTCATAATTATAGATTTTATAAGTTTTCAAGTATCGATTTCAATTTATTTAAACCATATTCGAAATCTTTCCCAACGGCTTTATCCATATTCATAAACAACATCATAATACTCATTGGAAATTTGTTTTTGCCTGAAAAACCCCAAACTACTTTTGTTCCATTTCCTACTTTTTCTACTTTTAAATAAGCGTCAGATGTAGATTTAAATGGTTTCAAAAATCGTAGTTGTGAATTAACCACTTCGTTTTCAATAATACCTGTAATTTCTTGTTCTCCTTCTCCAACATCTTTGTTTCCAACCCAAGCAGAAACAAATCCAATTTCCCCGTCAGTTCCTTTAAATGTTTTATTCATGTTTGGGTCTTTTTCAGCCCAAGGAGACCAATTATCCTGATTTTTCAACAATTTTAAATATTGAAATACTTCTGGTAATGGTTTATTTATTGAAATGGCACGATTAACATCGTATGATTTTGGTGCAATTAAAGCTAAAATTACAATCAAGAATAAAAGAATTAGAAAAATGTAAAGTGCTATGTACATAATAATTAATTTTTAGTTAGTAATAATTTGTATAGTATTATATTTTAATATTTCCCCCAATTGGCAATAATATTAATTCTTTTTTTGCTTTTGTAAATTTATTCATAGCGGCTATTTTATCAATTTTAATATAACCAAATGTATCAAAATGGTATCCCAGTACTTTATTGCAATTTAAAAAGGTGCTAGCTTTAATAGCCTCTTTAATTCCCATTGTAAAGTTATCGCCAACTGGTAAAACTGCTAAATCTAACTCCCCTACCACATCTGGAATCAATTTCATATCCAATGTTAATGCGGTATCTCCTGCAATATATAATCTATGATGACTTGTTTCAATAACAAAACCACCTGGTTGTCCGCCATAAGTCCCATCTGGAAAAGAACTTGAATGAATGGCGTTGGTGTAATGTACTGTTCCAAAATCGAACGTCCATTTACCACCATGATTCATTGGATGACCTTCAATTCCTTTTTCGCCAAAATGTGTTACTATTTCATAATTCGAAATAATTTTTGCTCCAGTTCTTTTCGCAATAGCTTCAACATCTAATATATGATCTTGATGTGCGTGGGTAATTAAAATATAATCTGCTTGTAATGTATTTATATCAATTTCCTTTGCCAATTCATTTCCAGAAATAAAAGGATCTATTAATAATGTTTTGTCTTTGGTTTCGATGCTTAAACTTGAATGCCCTAAATATGTTATTTTCATGTGAAGTAATTTTTTATTTGGTAATTGCAATTTAATTAAATAAAATCAAAAAAAGAACCACAGAAAAATTAATTCCTGTGGCTTTAACTGCATTAACATATATTTTTATACTTAAAATTTATATTTAAGATAAGTGGTGAAATTTCTACCTGGCTCGTAAATTCTCCCTGATAGCGTGTTTGAATTGCTATATGAAAAATTCAAATGTTCGTAATAAGTTTTATCAAATATATTTAAGATAGCAACTCCTAGCGATAAATTTTTAAATGGCTCAATACCTGCCCTAAAATCCAAGGTGCCAAAACCTGCTGTTTCTTGTTCCATAAAAGAATTTGATACTCTAGACTGTTTAGCAACCAAACGATTGGTTAATGAAAACCAATAATTTTTATTTTCGAATTTAGCCCCTAAAATTGCCATAAAAGGAGGTATTTGTGCTAAAGGCTCGTTTAAATCCTTATTTTTTGCATAAGTATAAGATAAATTAGAAGTAAATAATAATTTTTCCGTTGCTCTATAATTTAAATTAAATTCGAGTCCAGTTTGTGAAGCTTTATCAATATTTACAAATTGTTTAGCAACAACAGGAGGTGTTGATGGCATAAACTTTCTAGGAATTGAACTATTTACCACGGGCACAATATAGTCTTCTAAGAAGGAATAAAAAACTGATGCGCCTATTTGAACAGAATTCAATTTTTTATTAAATGACAGTTCAATCTGATTGTTTATTTCTGGTTTCAAATTAGGATTTCCAACATATTCATAAGGGTCTACTCCTACTGAAAAATGATTTATAAAGCGTTCAATCATATTAGCTGTTCTAATTCCTCTTCCCAATGCTAATTGGGCTTGAAATCCATTATTTTGAAATCTAATTGAAGCATTTCCACTAATATTTGTTTCAGTAGCATCATCTATTTCCCCATTATTAAGGGCTAAAAAATCGTCTGCTGGGTCTTTAATTACAGCTTTTATAAAATCGGCTCTAATTCCAGTAGTTAATGTTAGTTTATTTGCCAAGGCAAATTTTCCTTCTGCAAAAACTCCAAAATCGTTCAATTCTGAATCTTGCCAAATTTTATCAATAAAAATTTTTGGCTGTGGTAAAACCGCTCCGTTAGCCATTTTTACAATTCTTGTTCTAGATCCATCTCTTCTAATATTATTGGCATCTATTCCTACAAATAATTTAGATTTTATAGACGGAGTCAGAACCAACTCTGCTTTACCTCCATATGTTGTAACCTCCACAGGAGATTGTGCATCTACCATATTAAAGTTAGGGCGATTACCATTTGTCATTAAATGATCTACGTATGAATAAAAAACTTTTGTATTGAAATTTTCAATTTTTTCTGAAATATTTTTCCATTTATAATCCAAACCTGCTAAAAAGCTATCGTCGTAAGGAGAATCCATTGGTAAACCTGCGTGTTCTATATCTCTTCCAAAAGACTGTCTCCAAGTTGCTTGTAATCGTTGATTTTCATTAGGGTTAACTCCTATTTTTAGAGAATAATCTGTAGTTCTAAATGAAGAAGGAACTTCCTCTCCATTTCCATCATCATAATCACCAAACTCACGATAAGAACCCGTAAAATGAATATCAACCTTGTTTGCAACATACAAAACTGAAGCTCCAGAAACTAAATTACCTCCATTGGTTTCATATCCACCTTCTACGCTTCCACTTAATCCTTTTTTTCCTTTTTCAGAACTTTTACCTACTAAATTTATGATTCCTCCAAAATTTTGACCAAAACGAACAGTAAAAGGACCTTTTACAATTTCAATTTTTTCGATTTCTTCTGGAATAACATGTGTGGTAATTGGATCCATTCTATTGGGACAAGCATTCAGCATTTTAAAACCACCATCATATTGAATATTTAATTGCTCATATTTAAATGAACGAAAAACTGGTTCAGAGGCATACGCTCCTCTTTTTGCAATCCCAAATCCAGAAATTTCTTTAAATAAATGTCCTACACTTCTAGGCTGACTAATTCTTTTTTCAGTATCATTTATTACTACTGATTGGGATAAATTATTTAAAGGGTTGGCTTCAACTACTATTTCATTTAACTCAATTTGAGTTTGTTCCAACTCGATTGTAATGTGTTGTTTTAGCTTCACAATCTTGGTTTTAAAACCAACACATGACACTTCAACTTCTTCATTAATTTTTCCTTCTATTGCAAATTCTCCTCTATTGTTAGATATTGTTTCTACGTGACTAGTTAAACTTTTAATGGAGGCAAACTCAATTACATTTTTATTATTTTTGTTTATTATTTTACCTCTAATTTCTCCTGATTGTGCAAATATTGATGCAGCAAAAAGCATTACAGTAATATTTAGAATTACGTTTTTCATTTTAATTTTGAATATTGATTTGTTAATTTTATGTAGTGTGCGTACAAATATTTAAAGCAAACTTAATTATGTATGCTTTATTTAAAAATATCTATACCGCTAAAATTTAGGACAAATACCGAGGTGGTTTTAGTATAGATTCATAAAAACCTATTACATGTTCACTTTTTAATATAAAATTATTTCTAAAGTAATTACTAAAGCTTTTTAATTTATAGGTAAATTGAGTTAATGGACTTATTGGGTAATCATCAAAATTAATTTGAGGTATTGTTGATTTATGCTCATGATTATTATGATTATTTTGCTTAAGCTGTTTTTCTAGATAACACTTACCATTACACTCTAAATATGGTTTATCTCTATTTTCACAAAGCACTGTAGCTATATAGTCATAATTGGCATAATACTCAATAATAGGAACTACTGGCCGAACCATTGCCAACAAATACAGCATATAAAATAAGATTCCTAAAAATTGGTTTTTCATTTACGAAAATAATAGGTTCCAAATATATTTCTTAATTAGCTAAAAACAAACCCAAACCAAATAAAACCGAAAAAAGAAAAGTACTTATTGCTAATTTTTTTAATTCTGGATCTAACAATTTTGGAATTCTGTTTTTATAAACAACTTTTAAATGAATAAAAATTGGCACATAGGCAAAAACAAATATAAATTGAAAAGCAGATTTATAATTTACAGCACCGAAAAGCAGTGCAAACAAAAATGAAGCTATTAATAAAAAATAATGATAATATTTACCAAACTCGCTACCTTTTTTAACAACCAGTGTTTTTTTACCAGCCTTAATATCTGATTCTCGATCTCTAAGATTGTTTAAGTTTAAAACTCCAATACTTAAGAAACCAACTGAAATAGCCGGTAAAAACACAAGTATATCTATTTGTTTAGAATATAAATAATAACTTCCACACACACTTAAAAGCCCAAAAAATACAAATACAAAAAAATCGCCAAATCCACTATATCCATAGGCTTTTTTACCCATTGTATATTTTATTGCTGCAACAATACTCATTAAACCAAGTATAAAAAACACCAATAGATTTACAAAATCTTCTTTTCCAAATGAAATATAAATTAAAAGAACAGCAATTAAAAATGTAATAACTACCGAAATTTTTATGGCTAACAACATCTGTTTTGGACTTATAACTCCACTCTGGATTGCTCTTTTAGGTCCTATTCTATCATTATTATCAGTTCCTTTTACTCCATCTCCGTAATCATTTGCAAAATTTGAAATTATTTGAAATCCCACAGTAGTTAACAATGCTAAAAGAAATATTTTCCAATTAAAAATATTTTGGGATACTGCTATTGAGCTTCCAACAATAATTCCAGAAATAGAAAGTGGTAAAGTTCTAAGACGTGCTGCTTCAATATAATGCCTTATCATTTTAAAATAGTAGTAGTAATTTTGGTTACAGATTCTCCGCGTTTGCAATTAGTTCAGCAATATCTAATACTTTAACGCTATCTTCCTTGTTTGTAGCTTTAACACCATCGGTCATCATAGTATTACAAAAAGGACATCCGGTAGCAATTATACTTGAATCTGTTGCATTTGCTTCCTCGGTTCTTTCAACGTTAATATCTTTGTTTCCTTTTTCGGGTTCTTTAAACATTTGTGCTCCACCTGCTCCGCAACATAACCCGTTGCTTTTACAGCGTTTCATCTCTACAAGCTCTACTTCTAATTTTTTTATTAAATCTCTTGGAATTTCATAAATATCATTAGCTCGTCCTAAATAACAAGGATCGTGAAAAGTAATTTTTTGACCTTTATATTTACCTCCTTCAATAGAAAGTCGTCCATTATCTAGTAAAGATTTTATTAATTCTGTATGATGAACCACCTCATAATTTCCTCCGAGTGAAGGATATTCATTTTTAAGTGTGTTAAAACAATGTGGGCAAGCAGTTACTATTTTTTTTACTTCATATGAATTTAAAACTTCTATGTTTGTCATAGCCTGCATTTGAAATAGGAACTCATTACCTGCTCTTTTAGCTGGATCTCCCGAGCAACTTTCTTCAGTACCTAAAACAGCAAAATCAACTCCTGCTTTCTTTAATATTTTAACAAAAGCTTTTGTAATTTTCTTTGCTCTATCATCAAAACTTCCTGCACAGCCAACCCAAAATAAAATTTCTGGTTGTTTTCCTTGTGCCATCATTTCGGCCATTGTAGGTACATTCATTTTAAAAAAATTTAATTATTACTCGTCTTTCCAATTTAATCTATCCATTTGATTATACTGCCACGGTGCTCCATTATTTTCAATATTGGTCATCATTGAATTTAATTCTTGTGGTGCTGCTGACTGTTCCATTACTAAATACCTTCTCATATCCATAATTATAGATAAAGGATCAATATTTACAGGACACTCTTCAACACATGCATTACAACTTGTACAGGCCCAAATTTCTTCTGGTTTTATATAATCATTTAATAATTGTTTGCCATCATCAACAAATGATCCATTTTTAGAAATATTTTCACCTACTTCTTCAAGTCTATCACGAGTTTTCATCATTATAGCTCTTGGTGAAAGTTCTTTCCCTGTAATATTTGCAGGACAAGAAGATGTACATCTTCCACATTCAGTACATGTATAGGCATTAAGCAACTGTACCCAATTTAAATCTTGAACATCACTAGCTCCAAACTTTTCAGGCACATCATTTTCGCTTCCCTCTGGCGCTGCTGCAAATGGATCTATATTTGGATCCATCATCATTTTCACTTCGTTTGTAACACTTTCTAAATTGCTTAACTGTCCTTTTGCATTTAAATTTGCAAAATAGGTGTTTGGAAAAGCTAACAAAATATGAAGGTGTTTGGAGTAATATAAATAGTTTAAGAAAATTAATATTCCTGCAATATGCAACCACCAGGCTGTTCGCTCAATATAAAACAGTGTATTAACTTCAAAATTTTGAAATAACGGCACTAAAAACTGGCTTATTGGGTTTCCAAAATTCTTTTGCTGAAAAGGAACATCCGTGGCGTTCATTATTAAAAATAAAGACATTAGCACCATTTCAAAATACAGAATATAAAGCGCGTCGTTTTTTGGAAAACCTTTCATTTCTTTATTCCAAAAACGTGGAATTTTTAAAATCATTCTTCTTATCCAAAAAACAGTTACAGAAACCAATACCAGAAGTGCTAAAACCTCAAAAGATCCAATTAAAAAATTATAAAACGAACCTAAAAAAGATAATACTCGATGAGTTCCAAATAAACCATCAATAATAATTTCAATTACTTCAATATTTATTATTATAAAACCTATGTAAACAATAATATGAAGTATTCCGGCAATTGGACGTTTTACCATTTTAGATTGTCCTAATGCAATCATTGCCATATTTTTCCATCGAGCAGAAGAATTATCTAATCGATTTACTTCCTTTCCTAACTTAATATTACGAATTAGTTTTTGAATATTCTTTACAAAAAAACCAATCCCTAAAAAAAGAAGAATTGCAAATGCTATGTTATCAATATAAGTCATTTTTAACACCTTAATATTTTAATACGGGTAATTTACCATATTTTAATTCTTTCTCATATTTAAAATCGTTTTTTTTGTAAAAAAGTATCAAAATTTACTTGTATCAACAACACAACTGTTATTGTTTCGGTTCTACATATCCCTTATCTTTTTTTCCAAATAATGAAAAATGAACAAAACGTTTTGGATGTAATTTCATTTCATTTAACAACTCTTCTAATTCCTTAGATGCATTTGTTAAATTATTATACATTTCTTCATCTTTAAGCAATTTACCCAATGAACCTTCTCCTTTTTCTAATCCATTTAATACTGCATTTAAGCTTGTAATTGTTGATTCAATATCTCTAATTGTTAAACCTAAATTGGCATTTACTAACGTATCTGAAAGTTTTGATAGGTTTTTGGTCATTTCTTCGGCATTAGTTAAAGTTCTAGACAGTTTTTCGTCATTACTTTCAATTAATTTATTAACCGCTTGTGATGCATTTTTAAAATTTGTTACAGTAAGGTTTAATTCGGCAATGCTCGATTTTAAACTTTGTCTACTTTTAACATCCAACACATCTGTTAATCCTGTCATTAAAGAGTCTGCACTAACAATTACGTTTTCAACTTTAGCCTGTAGTGGGTTTAATTTTTCAGTTACAGATGAGAAGATATCTGATTCTATTTCACCTCTTAAAAAATCACCTGAAACAGCCGTTTCACCTTCATAAGATGGTACAATTGCTAAAGATTTTCCTCCCATTAAACTAGCACTATAGATTTTTGCCACACTGTTTTTTGAAAATTCAAAATCTTCTTCAACACTAAATTCAACAATTAAACGGCCTCTTTTAGTTTCGTCTTTACTAAATTTTATATCTAAAACCTTACCTACTTCTACTCCATTAATAGTTACAACGCTTGAAGTATTTAATCCTTGCACATTAGTATATTCCGTAAAATAAGTTTGTAAAGGACCATCAAATAAATTAAGTCCCTTCATATAGTTATAACCCCATATAAATAATGAAATTATTACAACAGCAACTACGCCTGTTTTAAATTCTCTTGAAATTTTCAAAATACTATAAATTTTAAAGCAATATTAATAATAATTTTTGGTAGTAAACGGCAAAAGTAACATCATTTTTTTAAAACTTGATCTACCGAAACTTTTTTACCATTTTCAAAAGCCACTACAAATGCAGATTTATATCCTTTTGATTTTGCAATTGAAAGTTGTTCTTTAATTTCTGAATAATTGGAAGTATTTCCTAGATAATATTTATAACTATTTCCAACTTTAACTCTATCTACATTTTTTAAGCCTTTAAAATTATAAGACTTTGTTTCTAACTTTCTTGAACCTGAAGCTATTTGAACTTTAAACTGGACATTTTCTACAACTTTGGACTTATTAGAACTTGAAATATTATTCTTTTTAGATACAATTCTTTCTTCGGCAATAGTGTTTAATTTCAATTGCTCTATATATTTAGAAATACCGTTGTAAATTGATTTAGAAAATTTTTCTTGTCCATTTTTTGATCCTAAAAAAACACCTTCTTTCGTGTTTGTAATAAAACCTGTTTCGATTAAAATACTTGGCATGTATGTTTGGTGAAGCACAACAAATACATTCTGTTTTACTCCTCTATTTTTTCTTTTCAATTCATTTGTAAAACCATCCTGAATAATACTTGCTAATTGAATACTTTTATCTAAATATTCTTCTTGCATTAAGGTAAGTCCTATAACCGATTCTGGCGAATTAGGATCAAATCCCTTATAATTTTTCTCATAATTATCCTCTAAAAGAATTACCGAATTCTCTGCTTTTGCAACTTCAAAGTTTTTATGATTAGCATTGGTACCTAAAACCCAAGTTTCAGCTCCTGAGGCTTGTGTATTGTGGGCATTACAATGCACTGACACAAACAAATCCGCATCTGCTCTGTTAGCAATTCTTCCTCGCTCCCATAAATCAACAAAAACATCTGTTTTTCTAGTATATATAACCTTTATATCACCTTTTTTTTCTAAAAGCTTCCCTACTTGCAAAACAATATTTAAGGCTATATCTTTTTCTTTTACTTTTTTGTAACCAACTTTCCCGGGGTCTTTTCCTCCATGACCTGCATCTAAAACAACAACATATTCTCTTTTTTGAGCAAAAAGTGAATTAATTACAAAAAGATTAGTACAAAAAAGTACGAAAAACACTAAGCTTTTCGTTCTAATTTTAATTTTATAAAAGAGTAGTGAGTTCATCAATAATTTTAGTTATTTTTGGCAACTGTTAAATGGTTATACAATTATTAAGCCATAAATATTATAATAATAAAACAAGGTTGATAGCTTTAAAGCTAAAATAAAAAAAGTTATGGTATCAACCCAATTTATATAATGATTTTACAAATATTTTAATTATTAAAACAATTAGTAAAAAAATATATATCATCTTTATTTTGACACAAGTTTTAAACTTAGTCAATTCAGTTGGTTATACCCAAGAATTAGGTACATCTTTAAAAGATACAATTTCTGCTCGAAAAATAGATACCTTAAAACCTTTGGTTAAGGATACATTACAAATTAATCAGAAGGACTCTTTACTTCTAAAATCTAAAGACTCTATAGCTAAGCCTAAAGAATTGCTTGAAGGAATTGTTGAACATAGTGCAGATAGTTTAATTAGGCAAGATGTTTTAAACAATAAAATTATCCTATATAAAAATGCTCATATTAAATATAAGGATATTGATTTAACTGCAGGATATATTGAAATTAATAACAATACAAATACGGTTATAGCTAAAGGAATTAAAGATAGTGTTGGAGAATACTCACAACTTCCACTTTTTAAACAAGGTGATCAAGAATCAACTCAAGATACCATTAGTTTTAATTTTAAATCGGAAAAAGCAAAAATTTGGAATTTAAGAACCGAACAGCAAGGAATAATAATTTTAGGTGAACAAAGTAAAAAACATAACGACTCTGTAATTTTTATAAAAAATATAAGATTAACCTCTTCCGATAAAAAAAATCCAGATTATTACATAAGAATTCCAAAAGCTAAATTTATTAAAGATAAAAAACTTGTGGCAGGTACAAGTCAATTAGTTTTAGCTGATGTTCCTACTCCAGTTATATTACCGTTTGCCTATATACCATTAACAAAAGGGAGAACTTCAGGTTTTTTAATGCCAACTTGGGGAGATAATAATAGCCAAGGCTTTTTTTTACAAAATGGAGGTTATTATTTTGTTATAAATGATAATTTTGATTTAGCCGTATTAGGAGATATTTATTCAAATGGAAGTTGGGGATTAAGAGCCGAATCTAGCTATAAAAAAAGATATAAATTCTCCGGAAACTTTGATGTTAGGTACGAAAATTTAAGCTCTAGCTTGAAAGGTTTTGATGATTATTCCAAAACTACAAATTACAATATAAGGTGGAGCCATTCTCAAGATGCAAAAGCAAGTCCAAATTCAAGATTTTCAGCCTCTGTAAACCTTGGTAGTAGTCAATATTTTAAACAATCAAATAATGAGATTAATACCAATGCGTTTTTAAACAACACAATGAATTCATCCATTTCATTTTCAAAAACATTTGTTGGTACTCCTTTTAACATGTCGTTATCGGCAACTCATTCGCAAAATACAAATACGCAAAAAGTTAATATGACTTTGCCATCATTACAATTAAATATGGATCGTATTTATCCATTTACAGGTAAAGGTGGAGCAAAGAATAATGCAATACAAAAAATAGGATTATCATATTCTATGAAAGGAGATAATAGAATGGAAGTGCAAGAAGATTTCTTTTTTAAGAAAGAAATGTTTGACGACGCAAAGTCCGGTATTCAGCATAATATCTCCATGAATACAAATATGAAAGCATTTAAATATTTTACAATTTCGCCTAGTTTAACGTATGAAGATGTTTGGTATTTTGATAGGTTGAAAAAGAAATTTGATGATGTAGAACAAGGAGTTGTTACGGATACTATTAGTAGTTTTAGTAGATTTAACGAATACTCAACATCGGTATCTTTAGGAACTACTTTTTATGGAATGTTTAAATTTAAAAAAGGAAAAATAGAAGCTATTAGACATGTTGTAAGGCCAAGTATTTCTTATAGCTACAGACCCGATTTTAGTTATCAAAATGATGAGTATTTAAATGCCGAAGGTGAATTTGTAGAATATTCTCCTTTTGAAAATGGTATCTTTGGTAAACCAGGAACAGGTATTTCTAATAGTTTAAGCTTTGCTATTAATAACAATTTGGAAGCCAAATTGAGAAAAAAAGACTCTACAGATACCGCGGATGCTAAGAAAATTATTATTTTAAATAACTTAAATTTTTCAACGAGTTATAATATGGCTGCCGATTCATTAAAATGGCAACCGGTAGGTGTTAATGCTGGTACTAAATTATTTAATAACAAGTTAAATGTAAATGTAAGAGCTACATTAGACCCTTATGCGTTAGATGTTAGTGGAAAAAAAATAGATAAATTTAATTTTGAAAATGGTGGAAGTTTATTCAGATTAACCAATGCTGGCTTAACTTTAAATTATTCTTTTTCGAGTAAAAAAGATTCCAAATCGAAACAAAGTGCTAAGGCAAAAGCTAATAATTCTGATGGTATTTTTAGTGAAGATTTAACTACATCAAATAGAGACGATGGTCCTGTAAATAAAGATTCCGAAATAAAAGAAACAAAATTGTTTGGAGCAAAAATCCCTTGGACAATGCAACTTGCATATGCAATAAACTATACCAATGTAAAAAGAGAAAAAAATATTTCATCCAATTCTATAATGTTTAATGGAGATTTAGAACTAACACCTAAATGGTCTGTTGGATTTTCTTCGGGTTATGATATAAATGAAAAAGGATTTACCTATACAAATTTAAAATTTTCTAGAGATTTAGATAGTTGGAAATTAAACTTTAATTGGGTACCTTTTGGAGATCGACAAACATATTACTTTTTTATTGGAGTTAAATCATCTATGCTAAGTGATTTAAAATACGATAAAAGACAAATTCCAGATAAAAGACTTTTTTAACATATGAAAACAATTATCAACACCAAAAAAGCTCCTGCACCTATAGGACCATATAACCAAGCAGTTTTGGTTAAAGACACTTTATATACTTCTGGACAAATAGCTATCAATCCAATATCTGGAGAGTTGGTTTTAAATTCTATTGAAGCCGAAACAACTCAGGTTATGGAAAACCTAAAGGCAGTCTTAGAAAAAGCTGAAATGACATTTGAAAATGTGATTAAATCGAGCATATTTATAACAAATATGAATGATTTTTCAGAAATTAATAAGGTTTACGGAAGTTATTTTAATTCAGAAACAGCTCCAGCACGTGAAACAGTAGAAGTTGCTAACTTACCAAAGTTTGTGCATGTTGAAATTTCTGTAATTGCCGTTAAATAAAATACTAAATAGATTTTATTAAAAGTTCTGCAGTTGCTGGATTTGTTGCCAACGGAACATCATGAACATCGCATAAACGCATAAGCATTGCAATATCTGGTTCGTGAGGATGCATTCCTAATGGGTCTCTAAAAAAGAAAACCATATCTGTTTTTCCTTCAGCAACTCTTGCCGCAATTTGAGCATCACCACCAAATGGACCAGATAAATATTTACTTACTTTAAAACCAGCTTTTTCAGCATTTTTACCAGTAGTACCAGTTGAAATTAGATCAATTTTTTTTGAAATAATTAAGGCTTTAAAATCCATTAAAAACTGAACCATTTCGGTTTTTTTACCATCATGAGCAATAATTGCTATTTCCATAATTAATTATTTTATAAGTTAAAAATTATTCAAGCGAAGCTGAATATTCAATTAAATCAACGAGCTTATTTGAATATCCAAACTCATTATCATACCAAGAAATTATTTTAAAAAAATGATTGTTCAATTCCATTCCTGCATGAGCATCAAAAACCGAAGTTCTCGGTTCCGAAACAAAATCTTGAGATACAACTTCGTCTTCTGTATAACCTAAAATTCCTTTTAATTCATTTTCTGAAGCAAGCTTCATTACTTTTTTAATTTCAGAATATGTTGTTGTTGCTTCTAATCTTACGGTTAAATCTACCAATGAAACGTTTGCAATAGGAACTCGAACAGCCATTGCTGCTATTTTCCCTTCCACTTCAGGAATTATTTTAGCAATAGCATCCGATGCACTAGTTGAAGTTGGTATCATATTATTTAATGCTGCTCTGCCTCTTCTCCATTTATCTGAAGGCCCATCAACTGTATTTTGACTTGATGTTGTTGAGTGAACTGTTGTTACTAAACCTTCAACAATACCAAAATTATCTCTCAAAACTTTAATAATTGGTGCTAAACAATTAGTTGTGCATGAAGCGTTTGAAAATATAAGGTCATTAATTGTTAAATTACTATTATTTACTCCCATTACAAACATTGGAGCATTTTTTGAAGGTGCCGAAATAACCACCTTTTTTGCTCCGGCTTTTAAATGTAGTGCTGCTTCATTTTTAGAGGTGAAATAGCCTGTAGATTCTATAACAAAATCTACATTCAACGCTCCCCAATTTATATCTTTCGGATTTTTCTTAGAAGAAATTCGTACCTTTTTATTATTTACAATTAAATAGTTGTCAATTACCTTAACTGTTCCATTAAATCGTCCATGAATAGAGTCGTACTTAAGCAAATATGCTAATTGATTAATATTTTCTAAATCATTTATTGCAACTACTTCTACATTTTCTCTAGTAAGTATGGATCTAAAAGCTAGTCTTCCTATTCTTCCAAATCCATTTATTCCTATTCTTATCATTATTATATATCGTAGATAAAAGGAATATCTATACTAAATAGACATTATATCACTTACCCGAAGTAATTCTTTGTTTATTTCATGATGCCCCTTTACAGCATTATCTAAATCGGTTGTTTCAACTTTATTATTCACCAATCCAACCATTAAATTTGTTTTTCCATCCAAAAGTAGTTCAACTGCTTTAACACCTAATCTGGTTGCTAAAACACGATCGAAACAACTAGGAGAACCTCCACGCTGCATATGACCAAGAACTGACACTCTTACTTCGTATTCGGGCAAGTTTTCTTCCACATAATCTGCTAATTCAAATACATTTTTACCTATTTTATCCCCTTCAGAAACAACAACAATACTTGATGATTTACCAGATCTTTTGGTTCTTTTTAAGGCTTCAAGCAATCTATCCAAACCGAGATCTTCTTCTGGAATTAAAATCTCTTCGGCTCCTGCTCCAACACCTGCATTTAAGGCTATAAATCCTGCATCTCGACCCATAACTTCAACAAAAAATAATCTGTTATGCGAACTTGCAGTGTCTCTAATTTTATCAATTACTTCAACTACTGTATTTAATGCAGTATCATATCCAATTGTATAATTTGTACCAAAAATATCATTATCTATTGTACCTGGTATACCCAAACAAGGAAAATTAAATTCATCATTAAAAACCATTCCTCCAGTAAAAGTACCATCTCCACCTATTAATACAATTGCGTCAATTTTTTCTTTTTTAATTTGTTCGTAAGCTTTTTGCCTTCCTTCTTTGGTTCTAAATTCTTGCGAACGAGCCGATTTTAGAATTGTTCCTCCACAATTAATAATATTACTAACGTCATGTGCTGCTAATGTTCTAAAATCTCCTTCAATTAAACCTTGATAACCTCTATACACACCAACACATTGCACATTATAATAAGCGCAAGCTCTTACTACTGCACGTATTGCAGCATTCATTCCTGGAGCATCACCTCCCGATGTTAATACACCAATTTTTTTTATACCTTTTCCCATAATTGGTCGCTAATTTAAAACTAAATTTTAATTAATTATCATTTTCTAAAAAACTACTAGAAAAAGTTATAATTTACTTCCATAAAAATTTTGGATAAACTCCAGAATCTTTTAATTTTTTAATCTCTGAAGTCACATATTCTTTATCTTCTTTGTATGTTACACCAAACCAACGGGCATTAGATTTTAATACCTCCATTGTAGCTGTTTTTTCAACTATTACATTATTTACAACCAATGGAATAAAAAATTCTGCCTTTGGTTCTTTATAATTTTTCTCTAAAAATGTTTCAAACATTGATTCTGAAATATCAAAATATCTTGGTGTAAATCCAAAAAAGTTCATGGCAACCGTAGTTTCTTCAGAAATTGGTTTTAGTTGTCCGTCATCATCTTTAAATTTTAATACACCGTCTACTTTTTCAATATGTGTACGCTCAACTATACCTGTTAAATAGTTGTTTTCATCAACACTGCATTCTCCTCTTGAAACGAAACCATAATCTGAGATTGTGTTTTTTAGCACATATCCCATCATATTAAAGCTTGTTGAATTTTTATCGGTATTATTTAAAGCTTCGGCAACTCCTACAAAAGCTTCTCTTCCATAAAAATCATCGGCATTAATAACTGCAAAATTTTCTATTACCGCATCTTTTGCCATTAGTAATGCATGACCAGTTCCCCAAGGCTTTTCTCTTTTGTTATCTTTATATTTTTCTGGAATACTGTCAATTTCCTGAAATACATATTCAACTTCAATTTTACCTTTTAATTTAGGAGAAAAGAAGTCTTTAAAATCTTGTTCTATACTTTTTCTAATAATAAAAACTACTTTTCCAAAACCTGCTTGTATTGCATCATATATAGAAAAATCTAAAATGGTATCTCCTTGTTCCGAAAATGTGTCTAATTGTTTTAATCCTCCATATCTGCTTCCAATACCTGCTGCTAAAATTACTAATGTTGGCTTATTCATCTTTATTTTTATTTTTACTTTTAATATTAATAAATTTTTCTGATTTTATTTTATTTTCAATTTCTTTAGTTGGTGTTTTTATTGAATCTTTTTGTTTTTTCTTTTTTAAACCTAACTTTTCTAATAATTCTCTGCTGTTATCAAAATCAATTTGATAATTTATACCAACTCCTTGTGTATAACCTTCTTCTTCTTGTTCGGAATAATTTATTTCATTTTGACGATTAAATATAGAAGATTTTAATGTTCCTTCATCATTCATTAAGAAATCTACATTTACTTCTCCAATAATATTTGTTTGTTCTTTGGATCCAATTGGAACACTTGCTTTACCATTTATAATTATTTTATCGTTTAATTGGTAGTCAAAATCGAGTCCTAGTTGATCGTTAATATTTAAATTATCAATTCTATTTTTCTCTCCAAAGGTATAAACAGGTTTTAATTTAAACTTACTATTTCCTTTATTAACAATATTGTCGAATGCATTTGATAACAAATCTGAAGTTGTTCCATAAACTAAGCCTGTACTATTTACACTTAAATTACTTTCATTATAAAAACTACCCGTGGCTAATAAAGCCATAAAGTGAATTGTTTTGCTATTAGTATCGTTATTGTTTAATTTAAATGCTAACTCCGATGCTACTGTTGAACTTGAATTTGGAATTTCAATATCGAAAGTACGTTGCGAATTAAATAATTCTCCAGAAAAACGAGTAATTAAATCAATTGGAATTTTTCTATTAGTTGTTATATTATCTAATAAAGATTTTGGATTTGCCGAAACTCTATAAATTGCTTCTATATTAATATCGGCTGTAAAAGGATCTCCGCTCCAAGATACACTTCCTCCTCGTTCAACAATAAATGGTTTATTTATAATACCTCCATATTTAAAATTATATATCCCATTGTCTACAATAAAATCGCCATACATATTGAATTTATCTTTGGTATCTAACTCCAATTGTAAATTTCCGGTTCCACTACCTTTTAAATAACTTCCCGTTGATTTATCCAAAACCATTTCTACAATTGCATCTTTGGTTACTTCAATATTAAAATTTAACGAAAGTCCTTTTAATTTTTCCGATACTATTTGTTTTCTTGTTTTAGTGTCTTTTTTATTATCTTCTGGGACAACAAATCTAATTAACTGAGAAGTTTCTACCGTTTTTACGTCGCTTATTGGAATTACAAACCGAGTTCCTTTATTTGTTTTACCATTAACATCAATTACCAATTTATCTGTAAGTCCTTTTATTGTTGCATTTCCTGCTAAAAATCCCGTTCCATAATACACCGAAGTTTCGTCTTCTTCGGTATTTAGAACTAATAAATTTGAAGTAACTAACTCTAAATTAAGTTTCCAATTATCAAAAAATTTATGTGAAATTGTTCCATTTAAAGAACCTCTACTCTTTTTTAAATTATCCTGAATTAAAACATCTTCTAAATTAAATGTTTGATCGGTTAAAGTAATTACACTTGTACCTTCAAAATTGTAATCAACATTTAAATATGGAAATCCTAAACCTGCTTGATCTAAATACAAATCGCCTAGCATTGATGGGTTTCTTATTTCGCCTGTTAAATTTACATTACCATAAGCAAAACCTCTAATATTAGAAATTACATCCTCTCCTAATGGACTTAAGGCATCCAATTTAAAAGCTTCAAAATCTACAACAATGTCCATAACTGGTTTTATTGGTTCAAAATCTAACTCACCAACTGCAGAGAAAGTTATATTTTTATCTCTTACCAAAGACATATTTACACCATATTTTTTAATTGAATTTTTTCCTTCAATATTAATGTTAAGATCTCCTTGAAGCGAGTTATTTACCTTAAAATTGGATAATTTTAGATTAGCCGTTGGTTTTACTACTTTTTCTAATTGATTATAATTAAGATTTCCATTTATAACCCCAACAAGTTTTAAACTATCAATATCTGGTGTAATACTTGATAGCTTTACATCTTTAAATTTAAAATTAAGATTTTTATAAATTGTATCTTTTATGGTTCCTGAAAATTCTATTTTCTCATTTTTTGTTGCAATTAAAAATGAATTAATATCATATGTTTTAGTTTTTCCATCAAATACAACATTATTTTTTAAATTATCTTCAGGATTAATAATCCATTTGTTATGTTTAAATGTAAAATTAGACTTTTGTAATCCAAAAACAGATTTGTTTTGCTTATTAAACGTATGATAAAAAGACAGTTCGAAATTCTCCGTTTGCTTTTCTCCTCCCTTAAATTCTGTTCTAAAATACAACGTATCACTAAGTGTAATATTTACCAAATGCAAATCGGAAATATCATAAATAGAAGAATTTATTTTATCAACGGTTAATTGAGTATTGAATAACGGGTTTTTGTTGTCAATTTGTAGTTTTAATTCTTCAATTTCATTTTGAAATGCATCTACTTTTGGAGATTTTATGTTTAACTTAAATAAATTCTCGTTTGAATTTATGCTTCCCTTTATTGTAGTTGTTGGAGACAAAATTATCTCTGGATAAAAAACCTCTACAATTTTATTATGAACATTAAAACCAAACTCTAAGTTTTGATTTGAAGTTACTTTATAAGGTTTATAATTTGAATAAATACTACCAATAGAATTTTGAGTTAATTTAGATAATTCGTTAAATTTAAAATTTCCAACAATTTTACCTGTAATAATCTCTGGAGAATTTATTGTAATTGTTCTAACACTATCTGAAAAGGAAGAGGTAACATTAAAATCTTTAAAAAAATAATTCCCTTTTTGGTTTAAATATAATGAGTTTTTAAAATTAATGGTTCCTTCTAAATCATCAATTGTATTTCCTTTTAAATCAATTAATATATCACCTTTAATTTTTGATATGCTGTCACGTTTAAAAAGATTAAGCGTATTTAAATCGCAATAATCAACTGTAGTTTTAAAATCAAATTTATAAACTGAACCTGATAAATCGGCTAAACCATTAAAATTTAATTTTATATTATCATCATTAACCTCCATTTCGCCATCAAAATGTTTGTTTTTAAAAAGTCCATTTAGATTAATGTTTTTATAAGTGTAATTTTTGTATTGATGCTTTGAAACTTTCCCTTTAACAGCAGTATTTAAATTTTCTAATGTAAACCCTTTTCCATCAATATCTGCTTCCATAGATAATACACCAACTAAACTATCTTTTATAACTTCACCAAGTTTAAAATCAATTACTTTAATATGGCCTTTATAAGCCGCATTATCTATATTATCAATATTTGTTAAAACCAAATCAGAAATAGAAGTTCCTAAATCTGTTTTTAACGTTAATTTCGCGTCAATTTTTGTTGAAGTAATATGAGATTTACCTATTAATGTAAACCTACCTAATTTTTCAAAACTTGTTGGCAATGAGTTTCCAAGTACTTTAGGCAACAGTATTTTTAAATGATTGTAATCTGAAGTTAAATTAAGAAAATCTCCATCAAATGAAAATCCATTTTCTTGATTTAAAACATTCTTAAAATTTAAATCTCCATTTATTATGGCATTTTTATCTGTTTTCAACTGTAATTTATGTGCCGTAAAATTATTTAAAGTCCCTTCTATTTCTGTTGAAAAATGCAAAACATCATTTGTACCAAACTCTTTATAAAAGTTTTTTAAATCGGTTAAAGATATATCGGCATTATTAACAGTTGCTTTTAAATTAACAAGATTATTAAAGTCTGAAAAATCTTCTCTTTTGTACGTAAATTTAATATCGGCAAGAATAGATGATGAAGCTGTTTTAATAACAGAATTTTCAAAGTTCATAAACGATTTAGTATATGTAAAATCGCTTTTAAAGTGTTCTACCTTTAAATTATGATTTTCAATAAAACTAAAATCATTAATATTTACAGAAACATTTGGACCTTCTACCCTAAAATTATTTGCTTCTCCATTTATTTCATTAAAATAAATAGGGTTTTGGTTTTCATCATTTTCATCCAATATTTTAACATAACCATTTTCGAGTTTTAAATTAGAAGCAGTTAATAAAAAGCCAGAAGGTTTGTCACTTATAGTTCCATCATCAAATTTATCTACAAAAACTGTTAATCCGTCATCAATTTCATTTTTGTATGTTTTAATGTTTAAAATAAAATCTTCTAAATGAATAGTTCCAAACTCTAATTTATTATTTAATATATTTTTATAACTAAAAATTGATGTTGTTAAATTTTTAGCTAAAATTAAAGTATCTCCGTGATGATCCTTTATAAAAATATCCTTTAATTGCACGTTTCCTAAGTATGCTAAACTAACTTTATCAATATTAATATCAACATCAAAATCATTACGTAAGTAATTTGTTGCAACTTTACCCAATTTAGTTTGTATAGCTGGAATACTTAAAAGCAAGCTCACTACAACTAAAAAAAGCATTAGTGCAACAAAAATTTTAACTACTATTTTTTTAATTCGTTTGATATGCGCTAAATTTGCATTTTTACGGCAATTTTCGTGCCCTAATTTGTTATTAAATGATTAAAAATAAACCAATTTACATTCTTGGTATTGAATCTTCTTGTGACGATACAAGTGCCTCTGTTATTTGCAACGGAAAAATATTATCAAATGTTGTAGCAAATCAAGAAATTCACACCAAATATGGAGGTGTTGTTCCAGAATTAGCTTCACGCGCTCATCAACAAAATATTGTTCCTGTAATTCAACAAGCAATTCAACAAGCAAATATCGACAAAAAAGACTTAAATGCCATAGCTTTTACGCGCGGACCTGGATTAATGGGTTCTTTATTAGTTGGAACCTCATTTGCTAAGTCGCTTTCATTGGCTTTAGATATTCCGTTAATTGCTGTAAATCATATGCAAGGACACGTTTTAGCTCATTTTATTGAAGAAGAAAATCATAAAAAACCACCATTTCCATTTATATGTTTAACCATTAGTGGAGGACATACACAAATTGTAAAAATTACAAATCACTTTGAAATGGAAGTTTTAGGTGAAACTTTAGATGATGCAGTTGGCGAGGCCTATGACAAATCTGCTAAAATTTTGGGGTTACCTTACCCAGGAGGTCCATTGGTTGATAAATATGCAAGATTAGGAAATCCAAAAGCTTATAAGTTTACAAAACCTCGAGTAGATGATTTAAATTTTAGCTTTAGTGGATTAAAAACTGGTATTCTTTATTTTATACAGAAACAGGTAAAAGAAAATCCCAATTTTATTGAAGAACACTTAAATGACATTTGCGCTTCCATTCAACATACAATTGTAGAAATATTATTTGACAAACTGAAACTAGCTGTAAAACAAACCGGAATTAAGCATATTGCTATTGCCGGTGGAGTTAGTGCTAATTCAGAAATAAGAAAAGTTTTAAAAGAAACTGAAACCAAATTTGGGTGGACAACTTATATCCCAAAATTTGAATATACTACTGACAATGCAGCTATGATTGCAATTGTTGGATATTTAAAATATTTAGATGACGATTTTTCAAAAGAAACTGTTGCTGCTACTGCAAGATTAAAGGTTAGTGAATCTTAGTACAACCGTTTAAAGCAAAAAAAGTCCATTTAAATTAATTTAAATGGACTTTTTTTTATACAAAATATTTTTTAATCTTCTACGTGACTTCCTTTTATAGGTGAAGACTTACTTGGTAATATAAGGTTTAAAATAACACCAACAATTGATGCTAAACCAATACCAGCTAATGAAAAATTACCGTAACTCATTTGAGCGCCTCCAATACCAATTGTTAATATAATTGAAACAATAACTTGGTTACGAGTTTTGGAAAAATCTGTTTTCGCATCAATTAAAGTTTTAATACCTATACTTGCAATCATTCCAAAAAGTAATAACATAATTCCACCTAAAACTGCAGCAGGTATTGTTTTTAATACAGCACTAATTTTACCTACCAATGAAAATATAATTGCAGTAACAGCTGCAATACGTAAAACTCTTGGATCTGTAATTTTTGTTAAAGCTACAGCTCCAGTAACCTCACTATATGTTGTATTTGGAGGCCCTCCTAAAAATCCTGCAAAAGCAGTTGCAATACCATCACCAAGTAAAGTTCTATGTAAACCTGGCTCTTTTACAAATTCTTTCTCGGCAACTCCACCTATTGCATACATATCTCCAATATGCTCAATAATTGGTGCTACAGCAACAGGAATCATATAAACAATTGCCGCCCAGTTAAACTCTGGTGTCGTAAATTTTGGAAGTGCAAACCAAGCTGCTTCGTTTACTGAAGAAAAATCTACCAAACCTGCAAAAATTGAAATTATATATCCTACTACAATTCCAATAAATATTGGAATAAGTTTTAAAATACCTTTTGCGTATACAACAATTACAATAGCTGTAATTAAAACAGACATTGCAATTAGCCAGTTATTCTTGGCCATATCAACTCCTACAGAAGCCAATGATAAACCAATAATCATAATTACGGGACCAACTACAATTGATGGAAATATTTTTTCAATTACCTTTAATCCCCATAGCTTTACAATTGCCGAAACAATACCATATACAATACCAACAGCAATAAGACCTCCAAGTGTTCCTGGATAACCATATAATTTTGTGGCTGCAACAATTGGCGCTATAAAAGCAAAACTACTTCCTAAAAATACAGGAACTTTACCTTTTGTTATTATGTGAAAAATTAGTGTTCCTACACCGGCAGTAAATAAGGCTACTGACGGATCAATATCAATTAATAACGGAACTAATACAGTAGCACCAAATGCAACAAATAAAAATTGAATTCCAATAATTATCCGCCTGGGAGTACTTTTAATTTCTGATGTGTTGTTAGTTTGTGTTGGTATCATTTTGGGTTTGTTTTTAAAATCTCACAAAATTAACCATAAAAACAGAACAACCTAAATATCAAGCTTTAGATTGTTCTGTAAACCCTTAATTTAGAATTATTCTAGCTATTAAATATTAAATTTTATACTTGTTATAAAATTTCTTCCAATATTATTTATTCCATTATATTTTAAACGAGAAAGATGTGAAATATAAGATTTATCTAATGCATTATTTATGTTGAAATTAACATCAAAACTTAACTTGCTCAGTTTTATAGTTCCCCCAATTCCCAAATTCAACAAATTATATGCATCACTTTTGGTTTCAAATGCACTTAAATTATCCTGTTCAAAAGTGCTTTCTAGTGTTACTGAGGCAAAACCATTTTGTAACCATTTAATACTATTAATTTCTGCTCTAATAGTATTTGTTAATTTATTTGCAGGAATTAAAGGCAAATAATCTCCATTGTTTTGTTTACCAACTACCATTTCAAAATTACTATGTAAGTGCATCCAGTCTAAAGGATGCGGATGCAAGTGTAAACCAAATTCTCCACCATACAATTTAGCATTGTCTTGTGTGTAACTATACACTTCAAAATCGTCTTCAATTTCACCTGTTGGAGAAATAAAAATATAGTCGTTTATATAATTATAAAAACCATTTAATACCATTTCAAAATGATCTGTTTTGTATTCAAAAGATATATCACTTTGGTAATTCTTTTCTTGTTCAAGTAAATTATTACCCAGTTCAAATCTATTTGAGCCATGATGAACACCATTTGAAGTTAACTCAGCCAAGTTTGGAGCTTTAAATCCTGAGGCTAAGTTAATTCTACTTATAATTTTATTAAAAATTAATGTTTTGTAGCCCAATGAAGCCGATATATTATTAAAAGATTTATCGATAGCTTCAAATATATGAACTTCATCCTCATGAGCCACTTCATGATATTGAGTTGCTATATTTCTATAATCAAACCGAATCCCTGCTTGAATACTACGATTATCAATAGCGTGCATAGCAGTAGCAAAAATTCCAAAGTCATTAATATCAGCATTCGGAATCAAAATTTCTTCACCAAAATTCCTATTTTCCTGATACATTCCTTGAACTCCAAAAACTGCATCAATATTTTTAATTTCTGGTAAATGCCATTTTACATCATAACTATATGTATCTAACACTAGTTGTAATGCAGCTTCAACATGTTCTTCTTCATGTTCTTCATCTTCATGTTCTTCATCTTCGTGATGGTGTTCTTCAAACTCATTTCTATTATTTCTAGTAAATCCAAAAACTGTCGAAATTTTTGAATTATTTAAGAAAAACGTATTATTTAAACTCACCATTCTTGTAGTTAAAGCCTGATATGGAAAAAGTTTATCTTTTGAAGTAGATTGATCTCCAATTTCTTCAGGAATTCCAATATTACTGTCATTATATAAAAACCGAAGCGCACTGGAAATTACTTCACTATTATAAGCAACGGCAGCATTAAAGCTTGTTTCATTAAATCTAGTATTGGTTACTCTTTCATCATTTGATGTTTTATAATCACTATGTGTATTATATGCTCCATTTGCTAAAAATTTCCACTTATTAAAACTTTGCTTAGCACTTAACGATGTATTTGTACCTTCCGTATTAGAATAAAAAGTTTGAGATCCAGAAACTTTAAATGTGTTAAGTGGTGCAAATTTTACAGGATTAAAATATAGAACTCCTCCTAATGCATCAGAACCGTATAATAAAGATGCCGGTCCTTTTATTACCTCCATACTTTCAATACTCGAAGCATCAACTCCCAAGCCATGTTCGTCTCCAAACTGTTGATTTTCCAATCTTAAACCTTGGCTGTAAACCAAAACCCTATTCCCTCTTAAACCTCTAATAACTGGTTTTCCTATACCTGTTCCTGTTGAAATTACTGAAACTCCAGGAACACTTGTAATTCCCTCACTTAAAGTTACAATTCCTTTGTTTTGAAGTTGAGCTAATGAAGCTTTTTCAACTTTCATAACATTTTCACTTTGTAGTTTATTAAAAGGAGTTGAAATAATTACCTCATCCATTTTAAACACACTCTCTTCTAGAATGAAATTTAATTCGGTAATTTCCTCAGTTAATTTTATAGTTTTTATTTGAGTTTTATATCCAATATAAGCTACTTTTATTTTTAAAGTACTACTTGGCAAATTGTTTAATTCAAAATATCCGTATTCATTTGTTGCAGTACCTTTATTTAGTTCACTTATATAAACCTCTACTCCAAACAATTTTTGATTATGTGTACTAGAAACAGTACCTTTTATTGAGTTTTGCGAATACACAATACTCGTTAACCCCATAAATAAGGTTAAAATATATGATTTCATATATGAATTTGTTTTATTGTTAATTATATGTATTTATACTATTTGTTACAATAAAACTGGTGGTGCTCTTGATGATTTATGTGTAAGTTTAATTGAAGCTATTAAAGCTTCAAAAGTTGCAAATTTTGTTTCTGAAAAAGTATTTTCATTTATTACAATTTCAGAAGAAAAATCTACAGAATTCTGATTAATTTTAAAGTGAAAAACAGAACAATCAAATTCGTGTTCATCAATATGCAAATCATATTCATTACAAACATGATGTGAATGATGATGGAATGAGTGCACAAACTGTACGGCGAAAGGAAGCAGTACAGCAAACATTAATACACTTGAAATTATATGTTTTGCTATTTTGTTAATACCTTAAATTTTCGGCAATATTACAAATAATTTAATCTTTTACTCCTAATTTGCCTAGAATTATTTCTAGTAAGCACCAATTTGTAAAACCTCGTTGAAATAAATTAGCCCCTACAAATGCAGTAAACCATAGCCAATTTATATTAACTTTTAAAGCTAACACCAAACTAATTAATATAAAAGCTCCCGGTATAATGTTCATTAATCTTGATTTCATATTGTCTTATTTTTAATTAATAAATTTTTCAATATCTAATACAATTGCTTTAATTGGATTAGAGTTCGTTTTTTTCGAATTAAATTCTTCAATACTTTTAAAAATGATATCAATTTTATCTTCTGAAGTAAAAGAAAAATATAATTTAGAATCGTGAGAATCTCTTTGGGCAGAAAACCAATTATCCTGTATATTTTTCGAGGAAAAAAATTTATGCCCTTGTATATCTGAAGTACTGTAAACATTAATCTCCGCTTTTTTAAAAAGCTTGCAAATGTCTTTTTCAAATTCTAATACACTTGTTATTAATAGTAGTTTCATTTTAGGTGTTTTTGGTGAATAATGCTGTATTTTTTTACTCGTCATTCTGAACATGATTCAGAATCTCATCATAATTGTTTCCAATTTTGTAAGAACTTGAATCAAGTTCGGATTGACGTATTTGTTATAAGTCATTCTCAACGGTAGTGAAGAATCTTTTTGCTCTTGACAATAAGATTCTTAATTCTGTTATCACTTCATTTAGAATGTCAATAATTGATTATTTATCCTCATGTTTGTGCTTTTCAGTCATATAATACACCAACGGAACTACCAATAATGTAAGAACTGTTGCAGTTATTGTACCACCCATTAATGAGATTGCTAGTCCTTGAAAAATAGGATCGAACAATATTACAAATGCTCCAATTACAACTGTACCAGCAGTTAATAAAATAGGTGTAGTTCTAACAGCTCCGGCTTCAATAACTGCTTGTTTTAATGGTACTCCATCTTCTAAACGCAATTCAATAAAATCAATTAATAATACTGAATTACGTACCATAATTCCTGCTAAAGCAATTACACCAATCATTGATGTTGCTGTAAAGAAAGCACCTAAAACCCAGTGACCTAACATAATTCCAACCATAGAAAGTGGTATAGCAACCAGCATTACTAATGGTGCTTTAAAGTTTTGGAACCAACCAACAATTAATAAGTAAATTACAAATATTGCAACCGCAAAAGCAGCTCCTAAATCTCTAAATACTTCAAAAGTAATTTGCCATTCTCCATCCCATTTTACAGTATAATCATCTTCGTGTTCTGGCTGTTGATTAAATTCCTCGTTTAATTTATAACCATTTGGTATTTTAATTTCACCCAGGCGGTCACTCATATTTAAAATTCCATAAACAGGACTTTCTAATTTTCCTGCCATATCAGCTACAACATAAACAACACGTTTTTGGTTTTTACGATAAATTGTTTTGTCTCTTACTTTTTCTTCAATTTTAATTAAGTCTCCTATTGGAATTGCCATTCCACTTTGCGAAATTACTTTTACTTGCTTAATATCATTTAAAGATGATTTTTCCTTTTCATCAAATGCTAATACTAAACCAACTTGGTTATTGGCAGATTCTTTATATAATGTTGAAATTGGTTGCTCTGAAAGCGCCATTTTTAGTGTAGCCACAATTTGTTGTGGAGCAACCCCATTTAACATTGCTTTTTCTTTATCAATTACAAAATTGTATTCTGTTTGATCGGCTTCAATCATATCATCAACATCAACAATATCGTCTGTTGTGGCAACAATGTGTTCTAATTGTTTAGCTATTTTAATTTGCTCTTCATAATCTGGTCCATATACTTCTGCTACAATTGTAGAAAGTACTGGTGGTCCTGGCGGAACTTCAACTAATTTTACATTGGCATTAAATCGTTTTCCAATTGCTTGTATATCTGCTCTTAATTTTTTAGCAACATCATGACTTTGTTCTGATCGTAATGATTTATCTACCAAATTTACTTGAATATCTGCCATATTAGAACCTCCACGTAAGTCGTAATGACGAACTAAACCATTAAATGTAATTGGTGCTGAAGTACCAACAAAACTTTGGTAATTATCAACTTCGGGTCTTTGTGATAAATAATTTGCAATTTCTAGAGTAACGGCTGATGTGTTTTCTAATGTTGTTCCTTCGGGCATATCTACAACCACTTGAAATTCATTTTTATTATCAAATGGCAACATTTTTACCGCAACTCCTTTTGTATAAAACAATGCTAATGAACCTATTAAAAGTAAGAATGTAAACCCTAAAAATCCCCAACGTTTTACCTTATTTTCAATTAAAGGTTTTTCAAACTTATTGTATATTCTATAAATTAAAGAAGTTTCTAAACCGGCTTCTTCTTTATTCTCTTGCGTTTCTTTTTCTCTTAAAATATAGTAACCTAAGTAAGGTGTAATTGTTAATGCTACAAATAAAGAAATAATCATAGCAATTGAAGCTCCAATTGGCATCGGGCTCATGTAAGGCCCCATTAAACCAGAGACAAACGCCATTGGTAATACCGATGCAATTACTGTAAAAGTTGCTAAAATTGTTGGGTTTCCAACTTCGTTAATAGCATATAAAGCAGCTTGCTTAAAAGGTAATCGCCTCATTTTAAAATGCCTATGCATATTTTCGGCAATAATAATGGAGTCATCCACCACAATACCGGTTACAAATACTAAGGCAAATAATGTAATTCTGTTTAATGTATAATCTAGCATATAGTAGCTAAACAACGTCATAGCAAATGTAATTGGAACTGAAAGAAAAACTACCAATCCACCTCGCCAGCCCATTGCTAACATAACTACAATAGTAACGGCTAAAATGGATCCAATTAAGTGCATTAACAATTCTGAAACTTTGTGTGAGGCTGTTTCACCATAATTACGTGTAACTGTCATATGCACATCATTAGGCAATAAGTCTTGCTTTAAATGTTCAACTTTACCTAAGATTTTTTCTGAAATTTTCATTGCGTCAGCTCCTTTTCTTTTCCCTATAGAAATAGTAACAGCTGGATATTCAGAATTAAAAGTGTTCGATAATTCGTTAGCTTTTCCATAACCAAAAGACACATATTCTTTTGGAATCTCAGGTCCATCAGAAATGTTAGCAATTTGCTTTAAATATATTGGTTGATTTTGTTGTACACCAACTACTAAATTTTCAACATCTTCAACACTTGTCAAAAAGTTACCCGTGTTTACAAGATATTCAGTATTATTCTTATCAAAACTACCAGAAGTTAACTGTTGGTTATTTGCTTGTATTTTTTGAGTAATACTTAACATATCCAAACCACTTTCGGCCATTTTATCTTTATCTAAAACTACACGAACTTGGCGATTTCTTCCTCCAATTGTTTTAGTAATAGCAACATCATTTATTTTTTCAATTTCACTAGTTAACTCGTTTGCGACTTGTTTTAATTGATAATCATCATAATTTTCACTCCACAAAGTTAAGGCTAACATTGGTACATCATCAATTGCTCTTGTTTTTACCAATGGAATTGAAACGCCTTGCGGCATTTGATCCATATGCTTCATAATTTCGTTATAAAGCTTAACAAATGAGCGTTCGATATCTTCGCCTACATAAAATTGCACAATTAACATTGCTTGCTCATTCATAGAAGTTGAATAAACATATTCAATACCTTTTATATTAGATACAATTTTTTCTAAAGGATTTATAACTCTAGACTCAACCTCTTGCGGACTTGCCCCTGGATAACTAACAAAAATATCAGCAATTGGAACATCAATTTGAGGTTCTTCTTCTCTTGGAATCAAAAATGAACTATATACACCAATTACCATAAACATAATCATGAGTAAAATGGTCAGTTTTGAATTAATAAATACTTTGGCAATACTACCAGCTAATCCTTCCTTCATAATTATTGGATATTAAGTTTTGCTCCATTTACTAATTTTCCTTCTGCAGTTAAAACAAATTTGTCATTTGGAGATAAACCTGATAAAACCTCTGTATAATCACCAAATTCTTTTCCTAATCTTAACCAACGTAATAAAGCTGTATTACTTTCACTAACAACATAGACTCCTCTTAACTCTCCTCGGTAAATTATTGAAGTTGTAGGAATTAAAATTGCTGACGATTTATTTGAATTACTCGACGAAAACTGAACAGAAGCAAACATTCCCGAAAGCAATTTAACATCACTTTCCTCTAATAGTACTTTTACCATGTATTGACCTCCTGTATTTTTTGCCGATGAACTAACTTCAGTTACTTTTCCTTTAATTATATCATTGGTAGATTTTATTAAAACGTTTGCCGTAGCTCCATTTTTTATTGAAGTAATTTCGTTTTCAGGAACCATTGCCATGACTTGAAATTTACCAGGTGTTTCAACACTAATTAACGGCATTCCTGGATTTGCCATATCACCTTTATTAATAAACTTCCCTGTAACAACTCCGCTAAATGGAGATGTAATGTTAGAATATGAAAGTTGAGCATTAACTTGATTTTTCATTTGAGTTGCTGCTTCTAAGCGGGCTTTTGCCATTTCATAATTGGCAGTTATATCGTCCATTTCTTTTTGCGATGCACTTTTCTCTTCAAACAGTGCTTTAAAACGATTGTAGTCTTTTTCAGCATTTTTTAAGGCAGCTTCTGCCTCAGCTATTGAAGCATTAACTTGTGCTTTTTGAGCGTTTATATCTGCACTGTTAATGCTTACCAATAACTGTCCTTTTGTAACCTTTTGACCAACTTTTACATGAACATTTGTAACATAACCCATCATACGCGTACTTAAATTTGCATTTTGTACAGCTTCTACTTTTCCACTTGCAGTAATAAATGATTCACTTTCTGTTTTTGGACTACTTACTGTTACATTAACAGTTGTTCTATTATCTGCTGATGTTACTTTTTCTTTGCCACAACTATAAATAAAAAACAGGGTTGTTATAAATAATATTTTAGTAATTGTTTTCATATGAATGATTTTTTAAATCTTAATTTTTTTAGTTTTAATTTGTTAGAAATTTCACGTATTCTTTGGTGAAATTATAATTGAATACCGTTTGAAGATATTCTAATTGTTTTTGTAAGTATTGTGTTTCAGAAATTAATAAATCTGAAGATTTTTCTAAACCTTGTTTAAATCGGTTAGTTCTAATTCTAAGAGCTTCTTCAGATTGTTCAACGGCCAATTTTGTTAATCGCATACTGTTTTCAGCATCTTTTAATTGACGTTTAGATTTATTAAACTCTAAATTACTTTTACTTTTATATTCATCTAAACTTAAGCTAGCCTTATCCAATTCGGCTTTACTTTTTTGAGTTTTTCCAATTCTTTTAAATCCTTCGAACAAATTCCAAGATAGTTGTGCTCCAACTAAATAACCGCTTGCATTTCCGCTAAGTATTTTATCATCATACAATTGATAACTTCCGAAAGCATTTAAAGTAGGTAAATAACTCATTTTTGAAGCTTTATACATGTTTTGAAAAGCATCTGTACTTTTTTCCATTGCTTCAATATCTGGTCTATTATTTGAAATTTGATTGTTATATACATCCAAGTTTACTTCCGAAACTAATGTTGTACTTGGCTTTAATGTTTGGTTTAAATCTTCACCCATTAAAAAGTGAATATAATCTGAAGCATTTTGCACATTGCTTATTGCAGAAAGCAATTGATTCTCAACTTCGGTAACATATACTTCAACCGATAAAACATCCGATTTTTGCATATAACCTTGTTTAAAATTATTATCGGCAATTTTTTTGCTTTCAAAGGCCGTTTCTTTAGCTTTCTCTAAAACTTCAACTGCCTTATAAGCAAGTTGTAATTGCATATAAGCTTTTGCTACTTCAAGTTTTATAGCATCTTTTGTTCTACCAGTTTGTAATTCCATTGCTGTCATTTTTGCTTTTGCAGCTTTACGCATATAAATTCCATCTGCATTAAAAATTGGTTGTAAAACTTCTATTTTGGTTGTGAAGTTTTCAATTTTATCAGGATCATTTAATAGCTCCGGATTAAAATCTGCCGCTGTCAAAATTTCTTGATTCAACTTTGAGCCAAACGCCATTAATGGGTTATTTGTTGAAATACCCGAATGAGATACAGAAATATTTGGTAATAATATTGAATTGGTCTGATTGAATTCTGCCTTTGCAGCTTTATAATTTTGTTCAGAAATTTTAAGAGTATAATTATTTTCTAAAACCTTTTGCAATATGGCATCTTTAGAAATCTCAATTTCTTGTTGCGCCTTTAAATTTAATAAAGTTAGTAACAAAGTTGTTGCCAATAAAACATATTTTCTTTGCATTTTTTGTTTCTTTTAGTTTGAAGCAAAAGTACTTTAGTAAAAGAGCATCAAAGGCAATTTTTATTACACTGTTATGTAACAAATATTGCTAACCGTTTACATTAGTAAACTATGAGAACTTTAAAAAAAGAATTAAAGTTGACAACCCGTTTATTAAATATTCAATACAATGGCAGTAATTATAACTAATTATCAAAATTTAAACTTATAAATTGTTTATTTTAAAAACTTTACAATTTTATATAAATCACTTTTTCAATTATTCTTTGTTTATTAATAGGTAGGACATATTTTTTGTAAATTTGCAGCACTTAAATATTTTACAATGGCAAAATTCGAAGTAAAGCTTCCAAAAATGGGTGAAAGCGTAGCGGAAGCAACAATAACTTCTTGGTTAAAGCAAGTTGGTGATAGCGTAGAACTTGACGAATCAATTGTAGGTATTGCTACTGACAAAGTAGACTCTGAAATACCAAGTGAAGTAGAAGGTACAGTAATAGATTTACTTTATGAAGTTGATAGCGTAGTAAAAGTTGGTGAAACAATAGCTATAATTGAAACTCTAGATAATGAAAATGGAACTGTAGCGGATGAAAATAATGCAATTGAAATAACAGATAATATAGAAGAAATTGAACAAGAAGTAGCTAAAACTATTGAATCCTTAAGTATTGAAAAAGTTTCTCCAAGTGGTAAATTTTTCTCACCTCTTGTAAGAAATATTGCCGAAACTGAAGGTATATCAATGGACGAATTAGAATCTATTATTGGTACTGGAATGGATAATAGAGTAACCAAAAACGATATTTTAGCGTATTTAAAATCTGGTAAAAATTCTAAAAAAGAAACAGCCAAAAAAATTGAAGATAAAAAACCGATCGTAATTACTACTGCCAAAGAAATTACACCTTCAAAATTAGAAGTTAAAGCGGCTCCTGTTTCAGTTAATGGAGATGATGAAATAATTGAAATGAGTAGAATGGGTAAAATGATTGCACATCATATGGTACAATCTGTACAAACCTCAGCTCATGTTCAATCATTTATTGAAGTTGATGTTACAAATATTGTAAAATGGAGAGAAAACATTAAAGATAAATACTTTGCACGTGAGGGAGAAAAAATAACCTACACTCCTATTTTTATGCAAGCTGTAGCAAAAGTAATTAAGAACTTTCCAATGATTAATATTTCTGTTAATGGAGACAAAATAATTAAAAGAAAAGCTATTAATTTAGGAATGGCAGCTTCATTAGCCGATGGTAATTTAATTGTTCCTGTAATTAAAAATGCAGACCAGTTAAATTTGGTTGGAATGACAAAAGCTGTTAATGATTTAGCAAATAGAGCCCGTAGCGGACAGCTAAAACCCGATGAAATTCAAGATGGAACTTATACTGTTACAAACGTTGGTAGTTTTGGAAGTGTATTTGGAACTCCTATTATTAATCAACCACAAGTTGCCATTTTAGCATTAGGAGCAGTTAGAAAAGTTCCGGCCGTAATTGAAACCGCTGAAGGAGATTTTATTGGAATAAGGCATAAAATGTTTATTTCACATTCTTATGACCATAGAGTTGTAAATGGTGCTTTAGGAGGAATGTTTATAAAAGAAGTTAAAGATTATTTAGAATCTTGGAACGTAAATTCTGAATTTTAGTTTAAAAAATCCATCATTTAAACTAAATGTTTTCTAAAAGCAATTAATTCTCAGCATCTTAAAATATTAAAACAAGTTATGTATTTTAATTTTTGTCTATTTTAAAATAGCCGCATTTTAAACAGTTTTTTTAATTAATTCTTTACCTTCTTTACTACATATTGGATCTTTATAAAGGCTAAAAATAAAAAATATGATTGATTCTATTAAATTTATTGATTACCTAAATTTTATTAAAGAAGCGTTAATAAATAAGGGTGTTTCTGATTTTTGGGCTGAGACTATAAATTTAATAATTGTACTTAGTTTAATTATTTTAACTGCATATTTTTTGGATAGAGTATTAAGAAAAGTCATTATTAAGTCATTTGATGTTTTCTCAGTAAAAACAATAACAACTTTTGACGATTTTTTAGTGCAAAGTAAATTTTCTAGATATTTTGCACATATCATACCTCTATTATTTTTAAAAGGTCTAGTACCCTTAGTTTTAAAAGATTTTCCATTCTTATTAAAAAGTTTTAATAATGTTATAAATATTTATGCTGTTGTTCTATTTGTAAAAATTATTAGAAGTTTTTTAAGATCTACGCATAAGTATTTAAGAACTAAAGAGCGTTATAAAGACAAACCTTTAGAAAGTTATGTGCAAGTTGTAATGATTTTTTTATGGGGTCTAGCAACCTTCTTTATTGTTTATCAAATAACAGGAAGAGATATTTTAAGTTTTGCAACATTAGGAGCAGCATCTGCTGTAATTTTGTTAATTTTTAAAGATACAATTTTAGGTTTTGTAGCTTCTATCCAGGTTTCAGTTAATGACATTGTACGAATTGGTGATTGGATTGTGTACGCTAAATTTGGTGCAGACGGTACCGTAACGGATATTAATTTAGCAACAGTTCGTGTTCAAAACTGGGATAATACATTTACCACCATACCAACGTATAGTTTAATTTCAGATTCTTTTCAAAATTGGAGAGGAATGGAAGAATCTGGAGGAAGAAGAATAAAAAGAGCTGTATTAATTAAGCAATCTTCAATAAAATTTTTAACTGAAAAAGAAATTGATGACTTAAAAAAAATACATTTAGTAACGGAATATCTTGAATTTAAAAGTAAAGAAATTACTGAACACAATAAAAAAATAAATGCTGATAAGTCTGTTTTAATAAATGGACTTAACTTAACTAATTTTGGTGTTTTTAGAAAGTACCTAGATTTATATTTAGAACAAAATTCTTCTGTAAGTAAAGATTTGTTTTCTATGGTAAGGCAGTTAGCTCCAACCTCAAAAGGTATTCCTTTAGAAATTTATTGTTTTAGCAGTAATAAACAATGGGCTAATTATGAAGTAATAATGGCAGATATTTTTGACCATGTAATTGCAGCAATTCCTTACTTTGATTTAGAAGTTTTTGAAGAACCCACTGGAAAAGATTTACATTCGTTTGTAAAATAAATTAATAAATAACTCGTATTTTAAACACTATTACTGCTTTAAAATATAATTAAAGATTAAACTGAGCTACAGCAATTACTTTTAAATCTTAAACAAAAAAAAGAGTGTGCAACAATTGCACACTCTTTTTTGTTTTATTCTTATTTAGAATTAAACATAAAATTTAATTATAAATAGAATTGCAATAATGTACATTATAGGTTTAATATCTTTAAATTTCCCTGTAAGTATCTTTAGTAAAACATATGATAGCATACCAAATACAATTCCTTCAGCAATACTATATGTTAAAGGCATCATTATAATGGTAAAGAATGCTGGAATAGCTTCCGTAAAATCAGTTAAATCGATTTTCATTATTGGAGAAATCATAAATAACCCTACAATAATTAGTGCTGGAGCAGTTGCCGCAGCAGGAATTATCATAAATACCGGAGCAAAAAATAATGATAAAGCAAACATACCAGCAACAGTTAAGGCTGTCATACCTGTTTTACCTCCTTCGGCAACACCGGCAGCACTTTCTACATATGTTGTAACTGTTGAAGTTCCCAATATTGCACCAACAAAAGTTCCTATTGAATCTGCAAATAATGCTTGTTTTACTCTTGGCACTCTACCTTCTTTATCTAACATTCCCGATTTTGAAGATACTCCAACCAAAGTTCCAACGGTATCAAACATATCAACAAATAAAAATGTGAATAACACCAACAACATGTCTATTGTAAATATTTGAGAAAAATCGAATTTAAAGAAAATTGGTTCAATTGATGGAGGTAAACTAACAAATGTAAAGTTCTCTGGAATAACTGTAACTCCAACAAATAAACCTATTATAGTTGATACTAAAATACCTATTAAAATAGCTCCTTTTACTTTTTTAGTTAAAAGAACTCCAATTAAAATTACACCTGCTAAACCAACATAAACTGCCGGATTTTTCATATCGCCTAATTGCACTAATGTTGCAGGGTTATCAGAAATTAATCCAGTTCCTTTTAATCCAATAAAAGCAATAAATAGTCCAATACCAACTGATACGGCGTGTTTTAAATTTAACGGAATAGAATTTACAATTAATTCTCTAATATTAAATGCCGTTAATAATATAAAAATAATACCTTCTAGGAAAACTGCTGTTAAAGCAAATTCCCAAGAATATCCCATTCCTAATACAACTGTAAATGCAAAAAAGGCATTTAAACCCATACCTGGCGCCAAGGCAAATGGTAATTTAGCAACTAAAGCCATAACTAAAGTAGCAATTACGGCAGATAAAGCTGTTGCAGTAAATACTGCATCTTTGTCCATTCCTGCGGCACTTAATATACTCGGGTTTACAGCTAATATATACACCATTGTCATAAATGTTGTAATACCTGCAATAACCTCAGTTTTTAAAGTTGATTTGTTTTCTGTTATTTTAAAAAATTTATCTAACATAATCTAGTTTTTAAATATTCCATTTAACACCTAATGTAGGTCTTCCTTTAATTGCATCGCTTCCACCTCCAAAATTTGATGAAATCTCAAGTTCTCCACCAACAGAAAAACTTTTATTTAAATGATACCATAATTGAGGTTCTGCTAAAAATACATTTATATCTGTATAACCAAAAGCAAAATCTCCTTTTTCAGACCAAAAATCTGCAAAACCAGAACATGTTAATTTATCGGCAATAATATTCCAATACCAAGTAGCAGTTACTTGAAAATTTCCTTCACCTGCACCAGTAAAAGCTTTATAACCTGCATATGTTGAGAATCCCCATTTTGCATTTCCCTTACTATAGTTAGCTCCAAAAATCCAAGCTTCTGGAATTGTAAAACTATTTGTATGACCTGCATTATATTCAACATGTAAACCAACTGGCATTTTTTCAGTTTTTAATACACGAGCTATTTCATAATAAGCTAAGCTTGTTCCTGCTGCTGCATTGTAATCAAAATCTATAAAAGTAAATGTATTACCGTACTTATCTGGTTTAAACATTTCAAATGTTGTAGTTAAATGTCCTCTTTCAAAATCGTTATGCAATTGAAAATTTTGAGAAGTAACAGATACAGTCACTAAAATTGTAAAAAGAGTAATTAGATGTTTCATTGTGTTGATTAGTTAATGTTTATAAAAAAATTAAGGTGCAAAAATACTACAAAACAGACAATTTAATCTTATTATTTAAAAACTATTTTTAACATACAATTAACAATTTTCTAATTTATTTTGATTCTAAATACTAGACAATAAATTTTCCTTATTTTAAACCCTAACTTTTTTATAAAACTGTAAAATACAGCCATAATAAATTAAACCTTTAAACATAAATTACCATAATTGATCTTTTTCATTTAATACATTAAAAAATCAATAAGATTTAAAAATCAATTGATAATCAAGCATATAATGCTTAAATTTAAGGTAAAATCCATAAAATATGAAACGGTCAAGTCTTTTACCAGTTCTTTGGGGATTTCAACAAAAACACGGTTATATTTCCAATAACACAATTACTGAAATTGCAAAAAAATTAAATGTTTCAAAAATTGAAATAGAAGGTGTGGTAACTTTTTATCATTTCCTTCACTCAAAACCAACAGGAAAATACATTATATATCTCAACAATAGCATTGTTTCAGAATTTAAAGGCTTTAACCAAGTTAAAAGTGCTTTTGAAAAAGAAACAGGTGGCACTTTTGGAATTTATGATAAAAATCCAATGTTTTCATTGTTCGAAACTTCATGTATTGGTTTAAGTGATAAAGAACCGGCTGCTCTAATTAATTCATCACCATTTACAAATTTAACACCTAAAAAAGTAAGTAGTCTAATTAATCATTTAAAAGGTGGAGGAAAACTAACTGATATTGAAGACAATCCTACCAGTAAAATTCAATATAAACCTACAGAAGATAAAACTATATTTTTTAGAAATTATTCCTTAGGTAATACAATAACTAAATTAAAACACCTAAAACCAAATGAAGTTTTAAAAGAAATAGAAAAGGCCGATGTTTCCGGTCGTGGAGGTGCATTTTTCCCAACAGCTACTAAATGGCAATATTCAAAAAATAGTGCAACCAATAAAAAGTATATTATTTGTAATGCTGATGAAGGTGAGCCCGGAACTTTTAAAGACAAGGCTTTATTAAATTATGCCCCAGGATTAGTTTTAGAAGGAATGGTAACGGCTGCATATGTAAGTGGTGCCCAAAAAGGAATAATTTATTTACGTGCTGAATACAATTATTTAGTACCTAAAATTGAAAAAACTATCAATAAATTTTACACTAATGGTTTTTTAGGGAAAAATATTGCCAACATTAAGAATTTCAATTTTGATATTGAAGTATTTCTAGGAGCCGGAGCCTATGTTTGTGGGGCAGAAACAGCTTTAATTGAATCGCTAGAAGGCAAACGTGGAGAACCTAGAATTCGAAAATATTTCCCAACACATATAGGTTATAACAATAAATCAACCATTGTAAATAATGTTGAAACTTTGGCTTTAGCTGCAAGAGTTATAGAGTTAGGAAGTAATTTCTTTCAAAAAATTGGCACTTCTAAAAGCAAGGGAACCAAATTATTAAGTGTTTCTGGAGATGTTGCAAAACCAGGAATTTATGAAGTTGAATGGGGAACTTCCATAAACCAACTTATTAGTATGGAAATGGCCCAAGCAACAGCTCCAAATTACGTTCAAATTAGTGGACCTTCTGGTGAATGCATTAACAAAAATGAATTTCACAGAAAAATATCTAAAGAAGATTTAGCGTGTGGTGGATCTATAATGATTTTTAACAAGTATAGAAGTATCATACAAATTATAGAGAATTTCACTCATTTCTTTAAAACAGAATCTTGCGGAAGTTGCACACCTTGTAGAGCTGGAAATCAAATTTTAATTGAGAAAATAAAAAAAATAAAAAAGGGAATTGCCTCAAGTGAAGACCTAAATCAAATTAAAGAATTAGGTGAAATTATGAAATTAACCAGTAGATGCGGACTTGGGCAATATGCAGCCAATACATTTATCTCGGCAATAGATAAATTTCAAGAATACTTTAACTTAAAAGTTTTTGTTTGCGAAGAAGATTGCAATATTGAATTTGATATGGAAGCCGCAGTTTTTGAATACGATAATATTATTCAAAGCACACAAAATTAAAGATTTAATTATATTATATTTTACATATAGTTTAAAATATACGATTCTTTACATCGTGTTTTTAAATAAAAATCATAATTAATATGGCATTATTGATTTTTCAACAAACAAATCTAATAAAGAAACATTACTTTTTATTAATACTTAATTATAAAAACAACAAAATATTGACAAAACAAAAGTACCTGCTAGAAAGATTTTAAAAATACTCAAATCGTTCGAAAACGTTTGAAATCATATATTTCAAGCTAAAAACTTCGTAACTTTAATTGTATCAAATTTTTATCACATGGACAGAACATTGTTATTAAATAAACTTTGGGAATATCAACACAAATTTGGTTTTGTTTCAAAAAGTGCTATTGAAACTATTTCGAAAGAATTAAATGTATCAACCATAGAAATTGAAAGCGTGGTATCCTTCTATCATTTTTTTCATAACCAACCTACCGAAAAAAATATTATTTATTTAAATAATAGCATTATTTCCGATTTAAAAGGATTTGAAAATGTTAAGGCTACAATTGAAAAAGAAACTGGTTGCAATTTTGGCGATTATGGCAATTCAGAATTTTCTTTATTTGAAACCTCTTGTATTGGAATGAGTGATCAAGAACCTGCGGCTTTAATAAATTTTCAACCTTTTACAGATTTAACCCCAAATAAGGTTAGAAAAATTATTACTAAAATTAAAAATGGCGAAAATGTAAAAGATTTTGCTAGTAAAACCATTAGTAAAATTCAATTCACACCCGAAGATGATAAAACAATTATTTTTAGAAATTATGAATTAGGTAAAAGTATAAAAGAAGGAATAAAATTTACACCTCAAGAAATAATTGATAAAATATATAAGTCCAAACTAAAAGGCTGTGGTGGTGCATTTTTTGATGTTGGCTACAAATGGCAATCTTGTAAAAGTAATGAAGATACCGAAAAGTACATTATTTGCAATGCTGATGAAGGAGAACCTGGAACATTTAAAGATCGTGCGGTATTACAACATATACCAGGTTTGGTAATTGAAGGCATGGTTTTAGCTGGTTATGCAACTGGTGCCAAGGAAGGGATTATTTATTTACGTGCCGAGTATCAATTTTTTAAACAAAAATTAGACGATTTAATAAATGAATTTTACAATCAAAATTTTTTAGGAAAAAACATTCAAAAAATTGAAGGTTTTGATTTTGATATAAGAATTCAATTAGGGGCTGGCTCCTATGTTTGTGGTGCCGCTTCTGCCTTAATAGAATCAATGGAAGGCCGCAGAGGAGAACCGCCAGTACGTATGTGGAGTGCAACAAAACACGGCTTTAAACATAAACCAACAGTAGTAAATAATGTAGAATCTTTAGCCTATGCTTCAAGAATTATAGAACTTGGCGAAGATTTTTTCCTAAGTATAGGAACTAAGGAAACTCCAGGTACAAAACTAATTAGTATTTCTGGTGATGTTGCCAAACCTGGAATTTATGAAATTGAATATGGGACATCAATTAGAGAATTATTAGGTATAGAAATGAGCCAAGCAACTGCTCCATATTATGTGCAAGTTAGCGGACCATCAGGAGAATGCGTTTCTCCAGCTGAATTCGATCGAAAAATTTGTATGGAAGATATTCTATGTGGTGGTAGTTTTATGGTATTTAATCGTACACGAGATATTTTACATATACTACGCAACTTTATGGAGTTTTTTAAAGAAGAATCGTGTGGGGTTTGTACACCGTGTAGAGCTGGTAATTTTATTCTAAATGAAAAAGTTAAAAAGATGCAGCGTGGTTTAGCTTCAAATGACGATGTTAATGAAATTAAAGAATGGGGTAATATAATTAAACTTTCTAGCAGATGTGGTTTGGGAAAATCCTCTCCAAATTCATTAATATATTCCATTGATAAGTTTAAAGAATATTTTAATCTAAAAATTCCACCTTCAAACGAATCCCAAAATGTAGAATTTGATATGGAAAATGCCATACACGAATTTGATAGTATAATTAAAGATACACAACTTTAAAGATTGTAAAATGAAAGAAGTAACATTTAAAATAGACGGAAGAGATTGTAAAGCCGAAAAAGGCCAAAACCTAATAGAAGCTGCCAAACAAAACGGAATATTTATTCCTACTTTATGTTATTTCAAACATTTAAATCCGTTAGGAAGTTGTAGGGTTTGTACGGTTAAACAAAACGGTAGAACAATTGCTGGATGCACAGTTTCTATTGATGACGGAATGGATATTGAAGTAAACACTCCTGAATTATTAGATGCTCGAAAAGCTATTTTAGAAATGATGTTTGTTGAAGGAAACCACTTCTGCCCTTCTTGCGAAAAAAGTGGAGATTGTCAAATGCAAAATTTAGGTTACGAAACAGGAATTCGTTATACCCGATTTCCTCACTTATTTGTAGACAGAATTGTTGATGCTCGTCCAGAACGCATAGTTGTAAATCAAAACCGCTGTATTAAATGCAAGCGCTGTATTGAAGAAGTTATAACAAATGATGGTTATAAAGTTTTTAACTTTACAAATAGAGGAAATCAAACATTAGTATCTGTTGATTATGAACAAGAAGCTAAACTTTCAGAATCTCAAGCAGAACATGCCATGCATATTTGTCCAACAGGTTCTATTTTAGTAAAAGGAAAATCGTTTGGAAAACCTTTTGGAGATCGACAATTTGATAATTCAAATGCTAATAAAAACATTCCGTTAACTGATATTAAGAAGCATAAAACAACCAACCTAAAGAAAAAACGGATTGCAACAACCTCATTAGCTGGTTGCTTCGGATGCCACATGTCCTTATTAGATATAGATTTAGGTATTTTAGATGTAATTGAATTGGTAGAATTTAACAAATCTCCTTTAACTGATATTAAAAAATTTTCTGACCGTTGTGATATTGGTTTAATTGAAGGAGGCTGCTGTAACACCGATAATATTGAAGTTCTTCGTGAATTTAGAAAAAACTGTGATGTTTTAGTTTCTGTTGGAGAATGTGCAATTTGGGGTGGACTTCCAGCAATAAGAAATACTGTTCCTTTAGAAGAATGTTTACGTGAAGCTTATTTAGATTCTCTTACAAGTGAAGAAGATGAAACAGTAATACCAAACCATGAAGATATACCAAAAATTTTAAACAAAGTATACTCTAACCACGAGGTTGTTAAAATAGATTATCATATTCCTGGTTGCCCTCCAAACGCAAACCACATTTGGAATGTTGTAAAAAACATTCTTTTTGAAGAGGAATATTCTATTTCCTATCCAGAATTTAAATACGACTAACTTTTAAAAACTAACAAAATGAGCAAAAGAAAAATAGTAATAGAACCCGTTACTCGTGTTGAAGGTCATGGAAAAGTTACCATTAAAATGAATGAAAAAGGTCAGGTTGAAGATGCCTTTTTACATATAGTTGAATTTAGAGGTTTTGAAAAATTTATTCAAGGTCATCCATACTGGGAGGCACCTGTGCTTGTACAACGTTTATGTGGAATTTGCCCTGTTAGTCATCACATTGCAGCTGCAAAAGCTATTGACCAATTAGTTGGAGTAGATCCAGAAAATTTATCGCCAACAGCTACAAAATTGCGTAAATTATTACATTATGGACAAGTTTTTCAATCACATTCATTACATTTTTTTTATTTAGCATCACCCGATTTATTATTTGGAATAAATGCCCCTGCCGAAAAAAGAAATATTGTTGCAGTCGCAGAATCTAATCAAGAATTAGCTAAAAAAGGAATTTTAATGCGAAAATTCGGTCAAGAAATTATTAAAGCTTTGGCTGGAAAAAAGATACATGGAATATTAGCCGTTCCTGGTGGTGTTCATAAAACTTTTACAAAAGAAGAACGTGAATATTTTTTAGATGGAAAACAGATTCCAAGTGTTGATACTATGATCGAATGGTCAAAAGAAATAATTAACTTCATAAAAACCTATCACGCTGAAAATGCAAATTGGATTGATAGTTTTGCTAAATACCCTTCTAACCATTTAGGTTTAGTGGATCAAGAAACTGGAGCACTAGAATTATATGATGGTCGTTTACGCTCTATTGATTCAGAAGGAAATGAATTATTAAATATTGAAGATATTGAATATCGATACCATTTTAAAGAAGCAGTTGAACCTTGGTCATATTTAAAATTCCCATATATGACAAAATATGGTCGTGAAAAAGGTTGGAATCGCGTAGGGCCATTGGCAAGATTAAATACTTGCTCACATATTAATACGCCACTAGCAGAAATTGAAAGACAAATTTTTAAGTCATATACACAAAACAAACCAAATAATATGACAATGCATACGCACTGGGCTCGTTTAATCGAAATGCTTCATTGTGCAGAATTAATGAAAGAACTTCTCTTAGATGATGAATTAATGGGCAATGATTTGGTTAGAAATGGCACTCCAAGAAATAAAGGTATTGGTATTATTGAAGCTCCAAGAGGTACTTTAATTCATGAGTACCATACAGATGATAAAGGTTTAATAACAAAATGTAATTTAATTGTTTCAACAACACATAATAATGAAGCAATGAATAGAGGTGTTAGAGCGGTAGCAAATGAAGTATTAAGCGATAAACCCGAAATAACCGAACCAATGTTAAATCAGATAGAAATAGCAATTAGAGCCTACGACCCTTGTTTAAGTTGTGCTACTCACGCTTTAGGGCAAATGCCTTTAATTGTACAATTAGAAGATTCTAAAGGAAATATAATTGATGAAAGAATTAGATAATATACTTATAATTGGAATAGGAAATAATACACGCCAAGATGATGGACTTGGTTGGCGTTTTTTAGAACTTTTAGAAAAAGAAGGGTTTAATACAAGTAATATAGTGTACAAATACCAATTAATGGTTGAAGATGCCGAGTTAATTGGAGATTATAAAACAGTGGTTTTTGTAGATGCTTGTAAAACGGAACTAAAAAATGGATTTAAATTTGAAAAAATTTTTCCTTCAAAACACGTTTCTTTCTCAACTCATAATGTTCCTCCTACCCAAATTTTAAATCTATGTGAAACCTTTTATAACAAAAAACCAAAAGCATACATGTTAGCAGTCCAGGGCTATTTATGGGATATTGAGATTGGAATTAGTAAAAAAGCATCTAGAAATTTATCTAAAAGTTTTTCTCATTTTAAACTGTTAAGTCTATAGAATTACTAAATTTGCATCCTAATTTTTTATTAAAATGCAAAAAGAATTTATTCCAAAATTGTTTTCGCTTTTAAAACAAGGGATATCTAAGGAAACCTTAATCAAAGACATTCTTTCTGGTTTAATTGTAGGAATTGTAGCACTTCCTCTAGCAATTGCGTTTGCAATAGCTTCTGGTGTTTCGCCTGAAAAAGGTATAATTACAGCTGTAATAGCTGGACTAATAATATCTGTTTTTGGTGGAAGTAGAGTTCAAATTGGTGGCCCAACTGGCGCTTTTATTGTTATTGTGTATGGTATTGTACAACAATATGGAGTTAACGGACTTACCATTGCAACTTTTATGGCCGGGTTCATTATTATTATAATGGGAATTTTAAAACTTGGAAACTATTTGAAATTTATTCCATATTCCTTAATTGTTGGTTTTACAAGCGGAATTGCTCTAATCATTTTTTCATCTCAAATTAATGACTTTTTAGGGCTTAATATTTCAAATGTACCTGCTCATTTTATAGACAAATGGATGCTGTATTTTAAAAGTTTCAGCAAAATTAATTGGGCTGCAATTATAATTGCTGGATCCACAATTTTACTTACAATACTCTTTCAAAAAAAGGCATATAAAATTCCAGGTTCAATAATTGCTATTTTGCTTTCAACTCTTGTAGTTCATTACTTTAATATTCCTGTTGCTACCATTGAAAGTAATTATGGCGAAATTCCAAACAGTTTAAGTTTACCATCACTTCCTAAAGTTAATTTTGAAATTGTAAAAGCGTTAATTCAACCAGCATTTGCAATTGCTATTTTAGGTAGTATCGAATCTCTGCTTTCTGCAGTTGTTTCAGACTCTATGATTGGTGGAAAACATCGTTCAAATATGGAGTTAATTGCACAAGGTGCTGCAAATATATTTTCCTCAATTTTTGGTGGAATTCCTGCTACTGGTGCAATTGCAAGAACAGCAACCAACGTTAAAAATGGTGGTAGAACTCCAATTGCAGGTGTTATTCATGCAATAGTTTTACTTGCTATTATGCTTTTATTTGCCCCGTATGCAAAACTAATACCAATGTCTTGTTTGGCGGGTATCTTAATTGTTGTGGCATATCATATGAGTGAATGGCGCCAATTTAGATCCATTTTAAAAGGTAATAAAACCGATATAATTATTTTATTTACTACCTTTTTTCTAACAGTAATTTTTGATTTAATTATTGCAATTGAAATAGGAATTGTACTTGCCAGCCTTATGTTTATGAAGAGAATGAGTGAATCTGTTCACGTTAAAAATATGTCTTCTGAAATTAGAAAAGGAGAACATCTTTTTGATGAAGAATTATCTAATTTACCAAAAGAAGTATTGCTTTATGAAATAAATGGACCTTTGTTTTTTGGAGCTGCAAGACAATTTCAAGAAACAATTACAACATTTAATAAAGATTATAAAGTTGTTATTTTAAGGATGCGTTATGTTCCAATGATAGATGCTACTGGGTTTCAAAGCTTAAAAGAAATAATTAAAACCTTTAAATCTGAAGGTGTTTTAATTATTTTATCAGGAATAAGTCCGGATTTGAGAGCTGATTTCAGGAAGCATGAAATTTATTCTATTATTGATCGAAAATATATTGTTACAAATATAAACATGGCGGTTTCAAGAGCTACGAAATACTTAGAATCAGGAGAATAATTAATTTAAATTAAGGTTTTTAATACATAATTATAGCTTATTCCTATAATTATGGCCAATCCAAAACTTAATAACGTACCAATTAATATATATTCGGTTAGTTTTCTATCTTCTGATTTTGATAAATCTCCAAACCTAAAAACCGATTTAGCGGCTAATAAAAATCCAATTCCTTGCCAATTATTTGTTATAACAAATATAAAAATAAACAGCCTCTCTAAAATACCAATATATTTTCCAGCGTCATTTAACGATTTTTTGTTTGAATTACTATCTAATTCCCATTTAGAAATAATTATTTTCATAACTATTGAAGAAACAGCTGTAACTAATAAAATGGCAATTATTAACAACAATATTTGAGGTTTATAAAATGCAGAAAAATTAATTTCATAAACTTTATAAATACGAACTACTCCTAAAATCACAAATAAATGAGCCAACTGATCCCATAAAAACAACCATCTAAAATTAACTTTTTTAGTTAAATATAATTTTGCCAAATCAATTAAATAGTGAGAACTAATAATTATTAAAATCCCTAGCCAATAGTTAAAATTGAATTGAAGTGCAACTAATAAAGCAATTGTATGAATTAGAATATGCCAATACAAATAAGGTGATTTATATTTTTTCTTTTCTTTACTCTTTACCCATTTATATGGTTGAAATACAAAATCTCCAACAATATGCGCCAGAAATAATTTTAAAAAAAACACTAACATAATTTAGCAATTTGGTTTCTATAATAGTTTTCCATCCCCATAACCTCCTCGTAACCAGATATTTTCAAACTTTCACTTATTGTACTTTGTGTTTTATTTACTAATTTGGCTAAATCTTTTTGAGTTAAATTAGGATTCTCTATTGAAATTTTTACAATTTCTGAAGATTTTTGTGTCCACCTATTTATAGTTAATTGTGCTAAATCAAATAATAAATTCATTTTTGTATCAAATTCAGCATTAGGAGATTTTACAGCTAATATACTTTTTTTTAAGCCTTCAAAACACTCTCCTGAATTTATAAATGCACTTCCATTTGAAGCTGTTATTTTCTCTGAAACATATGATTTTTCTCCAATACCAATTGCTAATTTTACATCAATTTCTTTTATAGTTTTAATGGTAGCTTTAATTAATAAACAGGCTAATAATGCTTCATCTGGTTGCACTTCTAATTGAAAACTATCTCCTCTGTAAATTTCCCATTGGGTTGGTTCTACCCCGTATTTATTTAATACACTTTTTAATTTAGGAATCCATAATTGTGGACCAACATTTCTTGAATTTATAATATCACCTGTTATTACACTTGTCATTTTAATAGTTCTTTTCCTCAAATATATTATTTTAATCACACAAAACAAAAATATATCGGTTATAAACCCTATATTTTAATATATCGGTTAAAAACCCTATATTTCAACAAATCGACTTTTAAGCATATATACTAATTTCCAAAAGCTGTAATTACCATTTTTCTAGAACCGCCATAATCTCTATGTTCACACAAATAAATTCCTTGCCAAATACCTAAATTTAAAGTGCCATTGGTAATTGGAATTTGAATTGAAGGTCCTAAAAGTGATGCTTTAATATGTGCTGGCATATCGTCTGAACCTTCATAAGTATGAATATAATAAGACATATTTTCTGGAACCATTTTATTAATATGACTTTCAAAATCAACTCTTACAGATGGATCTGCATTTTCATTTATAGTTAAACTTGCTGAAGTATGTTTAATAAAAACTTGTAATTGCCCAATAGAAATTTCCTTTAGTTTAGGTAATGCAATTAAAATATCTTCTGTAATTAAATGAAACCCTCTTTTTACTGGGTTTAACTGTATTTCTTTTTGAAAAAACTTCATTTTTATTGTATTACAACATTTACAATTTCATCAGCAATAGCTAAACAAGCCGTAGCAGCAGGAGATGGAGCATTTAAAACATGAATATTGTTATTGTGTTTCATAATTTTAAAATCATCAACCATATTTCCACTATAATCTATTGCTTGTGCTCGCACACCAGAACGAGCAACTTTAACGTCGTCAACAGTAACAGAAGGCATCATTTTTTGCAAAGCTTTTACAAACAAACGTTTTGAAAAAGCACGCTTATACTCGTCTATTCCTTTTCTCCAATGTTTACTAAATAATTTCCAAGTGCCTTTAAATTTTAAAGCCTCATAAGTATCTCTAACACTAAAACTAGTTTTTTTATAACCTTCACGTTTAAATGTAAAAACAGCATTAGGTCCACATTCAATACTTCCATCTATCATTCTCGTAAAATGAACTCCTAAAAATGGAAATTTAGGATCGGGAACAGGATATACTAAATTTTTAATTTTATGTTTGGCTTCCTTAGTTAACTCATAATAATCTCCTCGAAAACCTACAATATGTAAATCTAATTTTAAATTATCCTTTTCTGCCACTCTATCCGATTGTAAACCAGTACAAAAAACTACTTTAGTTGCTAAAAAATCTTCTCTTGACGTTTTTAAAACGGTGTTATCTTTATCAGCAATTACTTCTCTAACTTCACAATTTGGAATAAATTTACTTTTAGCATTAATAGATTTCACTTTAATTACCAACGCTTTACAAAGCCCCACATAGTCAATAATTCCTGCAGTTGGCACCCAAATTGCTTTTACACCTTCAATAAAAGGTTCTTTTTCTTTAATTTCTTCTGAAGAAAGAAACTTAATACCTTTAGTTTCATTTTCCAAACCACGCTCATATATACCCTCTAAAATAGGAATTTCTTCATCGCAAGTTGCAACAATAATTTTACCGCAAATATCGTGTTTTACATTATTTTCTTCTGAAAAATTAACTAGTTGTCTATGCCCATCTTTACAATTTTCAGCTTTATAACTTCCAGGTTTATAGTAAATACCCGAATGCATAACTCCAGAATTTCTTCCTGTTTGATGCATTCCTACATCTTCCTCTTTTTCAAGTATAGTAATTTTCTTATCAGGAAATTTTAATTGTAATTTATATGCTGTTGCTAAACCAACTACACCTCCACCAACTATAATAAAATCGGATTTATTGGACATATTTTGTTTTTCCAACAAAGTTCAGCAAAACAAAGGATATTAAAAAGAATATTGCCAAAAACAATACACTCCATTGCATCGAACCCGTTAATGAAATTAATAATCCAAAAATAATCATACCGAAAACTATTGCCAGTTTTTCAGCTACATCATAAAAACTAAAATATGTTGCATGATCTTGAGTATCTGGTAACAATTTTGAATATGTTGAGCGCGATAAAGATTGAATTGCTCCCATTACCAAACCAATTAAACCACCTAGTCCATAAAAATATAAATGTACATTTTCTTGATCCTTGTCCAACATAAACGCAATAAAACATACAATTGCCCAAATACTAATAGTAATTTTTAAAGTTGAAATATTTCCAATTTTTTTCGATAATCTAGAAAAAACATAAGCTCCTAAAATTGCAACAATTTGAACCAACAATATTACTGCAATTAAATCTAAAGTTGGTAAACCTAATTCTTTACTCCCAAAAATTCCCGCCATTAAAATTATTGTTTGTACTCCAACACTAAACACAAAAAAAGCAGAAAGAAAAAACTTTAATTCGGGATGAACCATCAACTCTTTACCAACAATTTTTAGTTCATGCAAACCTTTCCAAATTGGATGATTTGAAGGTTTTTTATCATAAACATTATTTGGTAGTCTTCGGTAAGTAATTTGGGCAAAACCAAACCACCAAACTCCTACCAATACAAAAGTTAAACGAGATGCCATTGCGGCACTTTCAAGTCCAAAAAACTCTGGTTTGTTTACCGCAACCAAACTTAATAGCAATAACAGTATAGATCCGGTATATCCCATCATAAAACCTTTAGCACTAACCCTATCTTGGTCTTCTGGAAAAGCAACTTCGGGTAAATAAGCATTATAAAAAACTATACTTCCCCAAAAACCAATACTCGCAAAAATTGTTCCTACGATTCCAACCCAAAGCGTATCTTTTCCTTCGAAAAAAAACAAACTAGCAACCGAAATTGATCCTAACAAACAAAAGAATTTTAAAAACTTTAATTTATTCCCCGTAAAATCAGCTATTCCAGATAAAATTGGCGACATAAATGCAACAATTAAAAATGAAAATGCTAAGGTATAATCATATAATGTGGTAGGGTTCCATTGGGTTTCTAAAAAAGCAACTTTTCCTTCGGTATTTGCAAATGACTCTGTAATTCCACTATAGTAAATTGGAAAAACTGCAGTACTAATTACTAATGAATAAACAGAATTTGCCCAGTCATAAAATGCCCAAGCATTTATTAATTTTTTATCACCTCTTTTTAGCATATGTATAAAATAAAAAAACCGTCCCTTAATTAAAGAACGGTTTACAATATACTATAATTAAATTTATTTCAAATTTTTAGTTAGCAGATGTTGTATTTACTGCATTATACTTTTTGGCCATTTTAACAGCTGTAGGTAAATAAGCTTTTAAGTTGGCAATTCTAGTTTGGTTTGAAGGATGTGTACTTAAAAATTCTGGTGGAGCACTAGATGCGTCAGCTCTTTGACTCATACGAATCCATACGTTAATGGCCTCTTCTGGTTGGTATCCTGCCATAATCATAAATACCATACCTAATTTATCTGCTTCTGTTTCGTGAGTTCTACTGTATGCTAGCATTCCTACCTGAGATCCAACACCATAAATTGTATTCCATAATTGAGCTGTTCTTGGATCTTTTTTTGAGGTTCCAATTGCAACTGCAATTCCACCCAATTGTTGTCCATATGCAGTTGTCATTCGTTCTTGTCCGTGTTTTGCAAATGCATGAGCAACTTCATGTCCCATAACTGCAGCAATACCATCTGTATTGGCACAAATTGGTAATATACCTTCATAAAAAACTACTTTTCCTCCAGGCATACACCAAGCATTTACTGTTGGGTCATTTATTAAATTAAATTCCCATCTATAGTTATTAGCCTCAGATACCATATTATTAGCTCTCATAAATTTATCAACTGCCTTGGAAATTCGCACACCAACAGATTGAACTTCATTCGACATTTTTAAATCTGATGAAATTTTATTTTCTTTTAAAAAACCGGCATATTGTTCAAAACTGGCAGGTAAAATTTGAGAATCACTTACTATATTTATTCTTTTTCTACCAGTAATTGGAACTGTAGAACAACTTACTATAAAAAGTAGCACTAGTGTTAACGATACGATTTTTTTCATTTTTTCTATTTTTCTTTGATTGTTTTTGACTAAAATTACAAATTCTATATTAATAAGCAAATTAATTTTTATAAATGAAATAAATCATTGACTGAATAAAATCCCATTTCATTTATAATAACAGTAATAATTTTGTAATTAATATTTTGACACACTTCTACTTCAAAAAGTCACTTATTTAACTATTAAAGGTTAGTAATCATCTAAATCCTTTTTATTATTTTAGCATTTATATTATTTCTTAATAATTCACTTAAAAATCCTAATGAATATTTCAGCAGTTCAATTTCATATTTCAATAAAAAACATTGTGTTTTTTATATTCATCACTCTTTCATTATCACTTTTTTCATGTAAGGAAAAAGAAACATATTCTCCCTTGGAAATAGCGTTAAAAAATCATAAACATGACGAAGGGTTTATTGGATCGTCAAAATGTGCAGATTGCCATAAACCCGAATATGATGATTGGATAGGATCAGACCATCAATTGGCAATGCAATTACCTACAGATGAAACTGTTTTAGGTAATTTTAATAATACTAAACATATTGCATATGGTGTTACAAGCAAATTTTTTAAAAGAGATAGTTTATTTTTTGTAAATACCCAAGGACCTGATGGTAAGTATAAAGATTTTCAGGTTAAATATACTTTTGGTCATTATCCGCTACAACAATATCTAGTAATTTTTCCTAAAGGCAAATTACAAGTATTAACCCCTTTTTGGGATTCACGTGCAAAAGAAGATGGAGGACAAAAATGGCAACATTTATATCCTGATGAATTTATCGCTTCTCACGATGAACTTAACTGGGGAAGATCGCTACAAAATTGGAATTATATGTGTGCGGAATGTCATTCTACAAATGTTAAAAAAGATTACAATCCTAAAACAATGACCTATAATACTCATTTTGATGAAATAAATGTTTCTTGTGAGGCCTGTCATGGACCTGGAGATATTCATGCAAAATGGGCCGAACAAGATGAAAAAGAAGATTTACCTAATATGGGATTGGTTTTTGATATTATGGATCGAGATTCTGCTGTTTGGAATATTGACCCAAAAAGTGGATTGGTTACGCGAAGCAAACCTCGAGATAATAAAATGCAGGTTGAATGGTGTGGGCGTTGTCACTCTAGAAGAACTCAATTAACTGATGAATATACTTTTGGTAAAGTACTCGAACATACTCATATGGTATCTACATTAGATTATCCATTATACAACGATGACGGTACAAATAACGACGAAGATTATGTTTATGGTTCTTTTCTTCAAAGTAAAATGTATCAAAAAGGTGTAATGTGCAAAGATTGCCATAATGTGCATAGCGGAAAATTAAAAATTCCGAAAGATAATGTTTGTTCTCAATGTCATATGCCCGATAAATACCAATCAACCGATCATCATAAACATAAAGTAGATGGCGAAGGTGCAAGTTGTATTAGTTGTCATATGCCAAAAATTACAATAATGGTTGTTGATCCTAGATCTGACCATAGTTTGCGTATTCCAAGACCTGATATAAGTGTGAAAACTGGAGCGACCAATGCTTGTAATAATTGTCATACGGACAAAACAAATGAGTGGTCTCTAGATCATTTTAGAAAATGGTATGGCAATAAATATGATACCATTCCTCATTTTGGATTTGCTTTTAATAAAGTTAGAAACAATAAACCGAATGCACAGGATGAGTTAAATGCGGTTATAAAAGATAAAAATATTTCGGATATAGTTTTAGGTACAGCTATTAAATATCAAGATTATCAAAACAACTCTCTTGCTTTTGACAATCTAAGTATGGCTTTAAAATCACAAAGTCCATTGGTAAGACGGGCCGCATTGGAATCCATAAGATCATTATCCAAAGAAATTCAACAGCAATATGCAATGCCGCTAGCTAACGATACAGTTACAAGTGTTAGACATATAGCAAATAGTTTTTTATATGATATGCCTACAGATAATTTATCACCCGAAAAACAACAAATCATTAAGCAGGCTAGGAAAGAATATATAACACAGCTTTTGTATTGGCAAGATCGCTCATTAGGACAATCTTCTTTAGGAGTTGCTGCAATTGGGTTAAATAAATTAGACCAAGCCGAAAACTATTTTAAAAAGGCCGTTGAATTGGATACCTTAAATTTAATTGTAAAGGTTAACTATGCCGACTTAAAAAGATTGAAAGGAGAAAACGAAGAAAGTATTAAGCTATTAAAAGAGGTGCTTTCCATTAATAAGGAATTTTCAATTGCGTACCAAGCCTTAGCTTTTGCATACATAAGAGCTAACGATAAAAATAACGCTTTAAAAACATTGAAAGAAGCAACAAAGTTTGCGCCAACAGACCCACAAAATCATTATTATTACGCAATTATGCTAAATGATATGGGAAATTATAGTGGAGCACTTAAAGCCTTGGAATATGGATTGAAAAAAAATGTAAATGATGAAAATTTATTAGTTTTATCTTATTCTATTTATAGAGATCAAAATAAACTTAATAAAGCCGGTGAATTAGCTAAAAAACTTATTGAGTTATTTCCAAGTAATAAGAATTATCAGCAATTGATAAAAAATTAATTTTATTTGTAAGCTATTTTGTTTTATATCGACCTAAATTATCTAAATATTAGCAAATGAACTATTTTTATTTAATTGTAATTTTGTTATTTGGTTTTAACGGAATTTCACAGGAAAAAGAAAAAACTATGACTAAAAAAGTAGAAAAATCTGATGAAGAATGGAAGCAAATTTTAACTCCACAAGAGTACTATGTTTTGCGTCAGAAAGGAACAGATAGAGCTAGTGAAGGAGGATTAACTTCTCATTTTGAGAAAGGAACTTATATTTGTACCGGTTGTAAAACCAAACTTTTTAAATCTAATAGTAAATTTGAATCTCATTGTGGTTGGCCATCTTTTGATGATGCTATTGACGGTACAGTAGAATTTGTTTTGGATAAATCTCACGGAATGATAAGAACCGAAATTATTTGTAAAACTTGCGATGGTCATTTAGGTCATGTTTTTAATGATGGGCCAAAAGAAACAACGGGACAGCGATACTGCGTGAATACTTCTTCGATAAAATTTATTAAAGATTAAAAGAACATCTCTAATTTTAAATAAATAGATATTAAAATGTAAAAAACATGGATATTTTTTATATCCATGTTTTTTTGTATTTGTTAGTTCACTCCAATTTTCCAATGTTGAGAAATTACAGAATTTGTAAAGGATCTCCAATCGTCCAAAGCTCTTTCCCAACTTCCTGGACCATTTATTTCTTCATATGTTTCTCTAATTTCGCTATTTTCATCATCTAACTCTGCCCAGTTTTTAAAAGGCCAAACTATGGCAACATCTCTACCGTCATTATCTGAAAATTGATTGTTAAAAACTCTATAAAATATATCGCCTCTTTTCTCATTAGCCTCTTTAACTTTTTTCATGAATTCGGTAAATTTATTGTATTGACCACTTTCAATATCTAAAAACCAAATAGTTTCATATTTTGGAACAACATCACCTGGAACAGATATTTTCTCATTATATCTCCAATATTCAGTTCGTCCATATTTAGCTACAGTAGGAGATACATTTTTATCCCAATGCGCTCTATGTGCATCATCTTCTGGTCTATTATCCAAATTTGAAAATGTACATGGACCCATAATCCAAACGTACCAACCTGCTTCCTTCCCTGTTAAAATGTAATCTAATGAAGCTCTAAATGGCCCATCTTTGTGGTACTTTGCATTATGTTCTTTAACTGAATTTTCAAAATTCTTCTCCATTCCTATTTTTGGAAGCATAAAAGTTATTTCTACCATTGAATAAGATTCTTTTTCATCTTGTGCAAATGTAGTTGATGAAGATAATAGCGCTACTGACAAAAATAGTAGCGACAATAATGTTGCTTTTGTTTTCATAATTAATTGTTTTTAGTTAGTTAATTAGTTAATAAAATATATATCAAATATTATTGATATCAGGATAAAAAATGAGGTTAATTTGGTGGGCAAAATTTTAAATCAATTTAAGGGGTAATTGATTTATTTATGTAACTTTTATTACTTAAGATCACTAATATAGTAAATATTAAACACTTATAAAAAATAAACATTGTTTTTATAAAACAAAAAAAAACACCTACAACTTAAAATTAAGCTATAGATGCTTTTATAAACAAACAAATATCTATTATTTTAAATCCACAAAAACGGGTTTTGGGATTGTGATTTTGTCACTATACATTTGCCATAATTTATAACCTCCGGCTATATTAACTACGTTTTTAATTCCATTATGACGTAATATTAATTCTGCCAAATAACCTCGTAGTCCTTTTTGACAGAAAATTAATACTGGCTTATTTTTATTTTTTATAATTTCTATATTATTTCGAATACTATCTAATGGATAACTTAAAGCTTCAGGAATTGTTCCTTTTTCATACTCATCTACGGTTCTAACATCTATCAATAAATATTCTGAAGACTTTTTATCATTTAAATAAGATTCCAATTCTTCAATAGACATTTGAGTACTATTTTCATTTAAAATATTCTCTGAAACAAAACTTGAAACCACAACCGGATCTTTTGCCGGTGAATATGGAGGCGCATAGGCCAAATCTAATTGTGCTAAATCAGAAACTTTTAGTTTTGCATAAATAGCCGTACTTAAAACATCAATGCGCTTATCAACACCTACTTCACCAAATAATTCTGCACCTAAAATTACTTCGCTTTTGGAATCGTAATAAATTTCTGTAATTAAATCTTTCTGTCCAGGGTAATAACCAGGTGTTGCACCTGCAATAGTTAAAACGGTTTTGAAAGAAATGTCTAAATGTTTTAGAGCTTTCGGATTCATACCGGTTCTAGCCAGTGTATAATCAAAAACTTTTATAATCGCAGTTTTATAGGCTCCTTTAAACTCAATGCTACTTCCAACGGCATTTGCCCCAGCAGCTCTCCCCGCTTTGTTTGAATGAGTTCCTAATGGGAAATAATCAAATTTTCCGGTTTGAATATTTTTAATAGAAACATTATCTCCCGCGGCATAAACATCATTAATTGATGTTTCCATTCGTTCATTTACTTTTAGGGCTCCATTAGTTATATGTTCAGCTCCGTTTTCAATTAGCAATTCAGTGTTTGGCTTTATTCCAACACTTAAAATAACAAAATCTGTTTTTACAGTTTTTCCGTCCTCTATTATTACTTCGGAAATTTTCCATTCATCATCTAATTTAAATTCTGAAACCAATCCACTTGTAATAACTTCAATTCCTTTATCTTTTAAAACTTCTTCTGCAAACTTACCAAATTTAGGCTGCCACATGTTTAAAATTTGATTGTCGCCTTCAATTAAAGTAACTTCCTTGCCCGCGTCGCGCAAATTTTCTGCAACTTCAACCCCAATTAAGCCTGCTCCAATAACTGTTATATGTTTTGATTGTGAAGCTAACCCTTCTTCGGTAATTTTATCAAAATCAATCATTGATCTGCAAGTAGACCAATTTGTTGATTTTTCAATATTCTTTATTGGAGGAACAATTGATTTAGCTCCAGTAGCAAAAACTAAAGTATCATAACCATAATCTCCTTTTTTGGAATAAACTACTTTATTTTTTGTATCTATTTTAATTATTTCTTCGTTTAAACGAACATCAATATTAAAACGCGATTTTAACAATTCTGGCTTTACAACTATTAGGTTACTTCTATCTTCAATAACACCCGAAAATGCATAAGGCATACCACAAGTTGCATAACTTATATTTGCCCCTTTTTCAAATAAAATAATTTCGGCCGTTTCATCCTCTCTTCTGGCTTTCGCAGCTGCAGATGGTCCTGCTGATAAACCTCCAATTACTATAACTTTTTTCATTTCTTTTAAATATTTCTGCAAATTTTAGATAATTATTTAAACTAGAGCGTTACTATTATTACTATTACGTTTGCGTAAATTTTTTCTATAACTACCTTAAATCCCAAATCAAAAATAATAATTCAATAATCTTAAATATGTTTAATCAAGATTTAATAATCAATTGTTGATAATTAAAAATTTGTGTTCTAGGGTTAAGAAATTAATCTTTTAAGAATAAGATAAAATGATGTTTAATAAAATATTTTCTTATCCATTTTTATTATATTTGCAATTCTCAAAATTAAAGCGAAAACATGTTTAATAATTTAAGTGATAAATTAGATAAAGCTCTCCACGTATTAAAAGGACACGGTAAAATTACAGAAGTAAATGTTGCCGAAACTTTAAAGGAAGTACGTAGAGCACTTTTAGATGCCGATGTTAACTTTAAAATAGCTAAAAACTTTACAAATACTGTTAAAGAAAAAGCGTTAGGACAGGATGTATTAACATCCTTAAACCCTGGGCAATTAATGGTAAAAATTGTAAAGGATGAATTAACTGAATTGATGGGTGGTGAATCTGTTGGAATTAATCTATCAGGAACACCTACAGTTATTTTAATGTCTGGTTTACAAGGATCGGGTAAAACAACTTTTTCTGGTAAATTAGCAAATTACTTAAAAACTAAAAAAAACAAGAACGTTTTATTAGTGGGTTGCGATGTTTATCGTCCTGCTGCCATAAATCAATTACAAGTTGTTGGAGAACAAATTGGTGTTGAAGTTTATGCTGAAGTTGGAAATCAAAACCCTGTAGAAATTTCAGAAAATGCAATTAAACACGCAAAGGCTGAAGGTAAAAATGTTGTAATTATTGATACGGCGGGTCGTTTAGCAGTTGATGAAGCTATGATGACTGAAATTTCAAACATTCATAAAGCTGTAAATCCACAGGAGACCTTATTTGTTGTGGATTCTATGACTGGACAAGATGCTGTTAATACTGCAAAAGCGTTTAATGATATTTTAAATTTTGAAGGTGTTGTACTTACAAAATTAGATGGTGATACCAGAGGTGGTGCTGCATTATCAATTAAATCGGTTGTAGATAAACCTATTAAATTTATTGGTACTGGTGAAAAAATGGAGGCAATTGATGTTTTCCATCCAAACCGTATGGCCGATAGAATTTTAGGAATGGGAGATGTTGTATCGTTAGTTGAGCGAGCTCAAGAACAATACGACGAAGAAGAAGCTCGTAAAATTCAAAAGAAAATTGCCAAAAACCAATTTGGTTTCGATGATTTCCTGAAACAAATTCAGCAAATCAAGAAAATGGGTAATATGAAAGATTTAATGGGAATGATTCCTGGTGCTGGAAAAATGATGAAAGATGTGGATATTGATGATGATGCATTTAAAGGTATCGAAGCTATTATTCATTCAATGACTCCTGGTGAAAGAACTGAACCAAGAACAATTAATGCTAGTAGAAAAAAGAGAATTGCAAAAGGATCTGGAACATCTATACAAGAAGTAAATCAATTACTTAAACAGTTTACTCAAATGAGTAAAATGATGAAAATGATGCAAGGTGGTGGTGGCAGGCAAATGATGCAAATGATGAAAGGAATGGGTAAATAAAAATTACAAGGTGAACCGATAAAGTTTACCTTTTTTTATACTGAAAACTATATTAATATGATTTTATTAGACGGTAAAAAAACTTCAGCAGATTTAAAACTAGAAATTGCTGAATCTGTAAAACAAATTAAGGCTAAAGGTGAAAAAACTCCTCATTTAGCAGCAATATTAGTTGGAACCGATGGAGCGAGTATGACTTATGTAAATGCAAAAGTAAAGGCTTGTGAATTAGTTGGTTTTAATTCTACATTAATTGATTTACCTGAAGAAACTACGGAAGAAAAATTGTTAGAAGAAATTGAAAAACTAAATACAAACCCAGATATAGACGGTTTTATTGTTCAATTACCTTTGCCAAAACATATAGATGAGCAAAAAGTTTTAATGGCTGTTAATCCAGATAAAGATGTTGATGGATTTCATCCAACCAATGTTGGAAGAATGACACTTGATTTACCTTCCTTTTTACCTGCAACTCCTTTCGGAATTTTAGAATTATTAGAACGATATAAAGTTGAAACTTCAGGTAAAAATGTTGTTGTTATTGGAAGAAGTCATATAGTTGGTCGTCCAATGAGTATTTTAATGAGTCAAAAACGACCTGCTGGTGATGCAACTGTAACTGTAGCTCATAGTAGAACAAAAAACTTAAAAGAATTAACATTACAAGCAGACATAATTGTCGCGGCTTTAGGTATTCCCGAATTTTTAACTGGTGATATGGTTAAAGATGGTGTTACCATTATTGATGTTGGAATTACACGAATTAGTGATACTACTAAAAAAAGTGGATATCGCTTAGCTGGTGATGTTCATTTTGAAAGTGTAGCTCCAAAATCTGCCTATATAACACCTGTTCCTGGTGGAGTTGGACCAATGACAATTGCAATGCTTATGAAGAATACTCTTTTAGCTTGCAAACAAAAATCTTAAAATACTTTTAGTATATTAGTCAATAAAATTGTTTTTTTGACTGAATCATACTTTTTAAAATACAACCAAGATTTTGAAATGTTTGGCAATCAACATGTGATTGCCTTCATTTTTTATCTTATTTTTGGTATCTTATTAATAAATTGGGCTAAAAATATCAATCAGAAAAAACAATATATTGTTGGTAATATTTTAGCTTTCTCTTTATCTACAACAGTAATTGTTTGGACATTTCTTAAAATTTATTTAAACGGTTTTAATATAAAAGAAGACCTTCCTTTGCATCTTTGCAATATAATTGCTCTTTTACTTCCCGTATTTTCAATAACGAAAAACAAAACTATTTATGAAATACTTTTTTTTTGGATTTTAGCAGGAACATCTCATTCTGTTATTACTCCAGATTTACGAAATGGGTTTCCTAATTTTGTGTTTTTTAAGTATTGGCATGTACATGCTGGATTAATAATTTTTATTCTATATGTTACGTTTGTATATAATTACAAACCAAGATTAAAAAGTGTATTTAAATCGTTCTTTGCGTTACAGATTTATATAATTCTTATGTTTTTGGTTAATTATATTACCGGTGCAAATTATTTTTATACAAATCATAAGCCAATAGGTCCAACTGCATTGGATTATTTGGGTAATTGGCCTTCATATATTATTGTTGTTGAGTTAGTTTTGTTACCTTACTTTTTTCTATTTTACCTTCCTTTTTCTTTTCAAAGATCCGAGAAAAATACTTGATTTTTTAATTCGTTTTAATCCTCTCTATTCACTAAGTCCATTGAAAAAGCAGGTAAACAAATTGCTAAATATTCACATTCTACTTCAAAAGGATTTGAATATTTAATTCTTGTTCCTTTTTCAATTTTTATTGATTGCCCAGCATTTAAAATTACTATATCACCTTCTATATTAAACTGTTTTTTACCTTTAATTATGTATGTGTATTCATCAAATTTAGGAGTTTGAAAAGGTTCAGACCAATTTGGAGGTGCAATCATATGAGCAATACTTAATTCGGATACAATACTAGCCAAACCAAAATGTTCTTCTATTAACTTTCCATCTGTTGTTGGAACAATGAAAGGTGTTTTTTGAATTTTATATTTTTTCATTCTATAAGTTTTTCAAAACTAAAAATAAAACAATTCTCTATTTAAACAATAATTTTTCCATCTTCCATTCGTATTATTCTATCAGAACGACTAGCAAAGTCATCATCGTGTGTTACAACTAATAATGACAATCCTTGCTCCACACTTAATTCTTTAAAAACGTTAAATACGTTTTCAGAATTATGACTATCTAAGTTTCCTGTGGGTTCATCTCCCATAATTATTGACGGATTGTTTATTAATGCTCTTGCAATGGCTACTCGCTGTTTTTCACCCCCAGAAATTCTAGATGCTCTTTTTTTTGCTAAATGATCTATATGTAACATTTTTAGTTTTTGTAATGCATCAAATTCTATTTCTTTAAATGTTTTTCTTCCTAGTTTTTTAGCTGGTAACATAACGTTTTCCAAAACCGAAAATTCTGATAATAAATAATGGAATTGAAAAACAAACCCTATATGTTTATTTCTAATGGCCGATAATTCTTGTCTTGAATTACCTGTCACCAATTGATTATTTAAAAACAATTTTCCAGTATAATCATTATCCATAGTTGACAAAATATACAATAATGTAGACTTTCCACAACCCGATTTCCCCATTATTGAAACAAATTCTCCTTTAGAAACTTTAAAATTAATATCCTTTAAAACATGAAAAAGTACAGGTTTTTTAAAGTATTTATTAATATTATTTGTTTCTAAAACTAAATTCATATTATTGACCTCTTATAATGGTTACAGGATCTATTTTTTTTGCCTTTTGAGAAGGAAAATATCCTGCAAAAAAAGTTGAAATAAAAGCAAATGAAATTCCAATTACATAATTCCAAATATTGAAAATTACAGGATAGGTTTTAACCGTTGGTAGAGCTTGTGTTTCAAAAGGAATATTATCTATTAAATTAGATAAACCGTAACCAACTACTAAACCAAATATTCCTCCCACAATTCCAATTATTATTGCTTGTAACATAAATATTAATTGCACATCAGTACCAGAAAAACCAGTAGCCATCAATATTGCTATATCGTTCATTTTTTCATAAATAAGCATATTTAAAATATTATATATACCAAATCCCGCTACTATTAACAATGTAATTGAAACCGCATAGGTAATTAAATTCCTAATAGATGTTCCTGTTTCAAATTGAGCATTGGCGGTATTTATATCAACAGCGGTTAAATTAAACTGTTTTTCAATGTTTTTTGCTAATAAAAATGCTTTATCAATATTATTTAATTTTACGTTAATATCGGTTATATAATTTTGCGGAACTCCTAATATGCGCTGTACAGTTTTAATGTTAGCAAAACTCTGAATCGCATCAATATCTGCAATTCCACTTTGATACAACCCTACAATTTTTAAAGGAAAAACACCTCCATCAATGGTACTTATTTGCACTCTATCACCAACCCGTAGTGACATTTTTTTTGCAATTTCAATTCCTAATAAAACTCCGTTTGAGTTATTATGAAGCTCATTTGAGGATCCTTGAACAATATAATCATCTAATTTAAAATAAGTTGCTTCCTCCAATGGTTTAATTCCCGTTAAACTTCCTGCCATTTCAATAGATCCAGCTATATAAAATATTTGCGATTTTAACTGCGGTAAAACACCTAATGCATTTTCATTTTCTTTTAAATAATTTATAATAGGAAATGCATTATGAATCTTTTTTTGATTCATTTTAGGCTTTATAGAATGTACAACATTAAAACTATTTTTAAATTTATCATATAAATTTAATGGTTGCCTATCTGATGGTTCGATTTCATTATAAATATGAATGTGAGGTGTTAAATTTAAAATTAAATCATCCATCATTTGATTTAATCCTGACATAAAACTAACTAAAGTAATATATGCTCCTATTCCAAAAGTTACACCAATTGCAGCAGTTGATGTTTGCTTTATTTTGGTTAGCAAATGTGTTTTTGCAATAGATGCTATTACATTCCAGTTTGTCATTATTTTGGTTTATAAATAATTGTATTTTCCGAGATTCCAGAAACCACCTCAATAAATTCCATATTTTGTAATCCAGTTATTACTTTCTTTAAACCATTTGAAGTTTTAATTTCATTATTTTCGGTTAAATATATTTTTGGTATCGTTAAAACATCTTTTTTAGTTCCTATTATAATGTTTGCTTCACCTGATAAACCTGGATATAATTTACTTGGCGATTTAGTAAAAATTGCATCAACTTTAAATGTTTGGTTTCGTTCATCTTTTTTGGGGTAAATTTTTGAAATCTCACCTTCAAAAACTTCATCTTTATATGCATCTAAACTTATAATTACCTGTTGATTTTCTTTAATTTTTACTATATCAACTTCATCTATCAGCATTTCAATTATAAAAAAATTTGCGCTCCCTATAATTGCTAAAGATTCAAAATTAGAAACAATCTCTCCAGGCATTTTTGATAATTCATATACTTTGCCAGTTATTGCACTTTTAATGGTAAAATCTTCGGTGTTATTTTTAGATGATTTATAATTATTTTCCGCTTGTTGAAGAATAGAAAGTAATTCTTTTTTAGTTCTATTATACTTTCCCTCCAACAATTGTAAGTTGTTTTTAGATAACCGAAAATTTAACTTTTTTGCATCGAATTCAATGTTAGAACCTATTCCTTTATCCCACAATCTCTTTTGTCTAAAATAATTTATAGAGTCATTTTTAAATTTTAAATCTGCTGCTATTATTTCATCTTTTATTCCATCTAAAATTGCCGCACTTCCTTCATAGTTTTCCTTAGCTAGGTTAAAGGCCAATTTTGCATTTTTAGTATTTAATAATGGAGTCGTATTTGAAATTTGAAGCAATAAATCATTTTTATTAACCAAATCTCCTTCTTTTACAAAATTAAATTCTAATATTCCAGAAACAATACTGTGAACATTATACAAACTATCGGGTTGAATTATTACAGAAGCATAAACCGACTCTACCATATCTTGTTTTATAGGTGAAAATTTTTCTTCACTATTATCACAAGAATAAAATAATTGAAAAGCTGAAATAATAATAAAAAAATAGATAGAATAAAATTTGCTTTTGTTTATTTTCATAAGCTGAAAACTTATAATTGACTACTAAATTTACGCATTAATCCTTTATATTACAATTATTTATTCTCATTTGTTTTTTGTAAATTAGATATGATTGTAGCACCTAATTTATTCATTAAATTCTCTAAATATGAAACTTACTTTTTATGGTGGAGCAGGCACAGTTACCGGGTCCAAAATGTTACTTGAATTTAATTATAAAAAAATATTAATTGATTGTGGATTGTTTCAAGGATTAAAGGAATTAAGAAAAAAGAACTGGAAACCACTTCCTTTTAATTTAAAGGAATTAGATCTGGTAATTTTAACTCATGCGCATTTAGATCATTCTGGCTATATACCCGTACTTGTTAAAAATGGTTATAATGGGCCTATTTATTGCACTTCGGCCACAAAAGATTTAACCAAAATAATTTTGCTTGATTCTGGTAAAATTCAAGAAGAAGATGCGCGTAGAGCAGCTAAATATCAATATTCCAAGCGCAACAAACCATTACCATTATATACTGTTGAAGATGCAAAAATTGCATTAAAAAATTTTAAAATTGTTGAATCCAATAATTGGTATAAAGTAGATGACGAAATTGAATTTAAATTTTTAAATAGTGGTCATATTTTAGGTAGCGTTTTTGTTTTACTTAAAGTTAACGGTAAAATAATAGTTTTTTCTGGTGATATTGGTAGAAAAGATCCAATATTACTTCCTAAATTTGAATATATTGAAAATGCCGATTATTTGATACTAGAATCCACCTATGGAAACAGATTGCACGAAAAAACTTCGATAAATGAAAAATTACTAGAATATATTAATCATACTTACAAAAAAGGTGGGATATTAATAATACCAACATTTTCAGTAGAACGAGCTCAAGAAATTATTTATTTATTAAGTTTATTAAAACAAAAGAATAAGCTACCTAAAATACCTATTTATTTAGATAGTCCAATGGGTGTAAATGCCACTGATGTTTATTTTTCTCATTCCAACAATCACAAATTATCATCAGAGGATATAAAAAATATGATAGATACTGTCCAATTAATTAGTGACGTAGAAATTTCTAAATCAGTAGTCAATGATAATAATCCAAAAATTGTACTCGCTGGAAGTGGAATGATAACGGGTGGTAGAGTATTACATTATTTAGATAAATGCATCGAAGATAAAAAAAATAGTATTTTAATTGTAGGGTTTCAAGCAGAAGGAACACGTGGACGATCTTTACTATCCGGAGATCCCGAACTAAAATTCTTTGGAAAGTATTATAAAATTAAGTCCGAAGTTTTTAAAATTAATGCATTCTCTGGTCACGCAGATCAAAACGAATTAATAGATTGGCTAAAACATTTTAAAAAACCGCCTAAACTCACCTTAATAAATCATGGTGAACCACATCAAAGTCAAGCTTTAAAAATTAAAATTAGAACAACTTTAAACTGGAAATGTACTGTTGCGAAATTGGATAATGAGTATTACTTAGACTAATAATAATAATAATAATAATAATAAATCTAAAAGCAATTGGAGGTTCAAAATTTTCAGTATTCAATTTTGGAAACGGTAAAGAACCTCCATAGTTTTTTTTTAGAAATTTTGTTTCAAATTAATTAAACCAAATAGTAAAATATTTTATTCGCGCAATATCAGGTATTTGATCAATAGAAACTTGTTCCCTACTAAAACTATTCAAACCTAATTCTTTTTTATCAATAGAAATTGTTGCGTTCAATTCATCAATAAAAAGCGTTGCCGAGGTTAAAGTAGTTTCAACTTTGTTAACCATATAGTTTTCATTAATTTCTTTAAATGTAGATTTTAATGATATTCCCCTATCCGTTTTATAATTTGAATCAAAAATTTGGACACTTTTTATTTTGGATATAGAATCACTCTGATTATCAGGTACAATTTCCAACATTTTCTTTCCTGCTTTGGAATAAACAATGAGTTCATTTGTTGAATTTAGATTTAACTCCTTGTCATCCAAATTTTCTATACCACTTATTGCAATAGAATCATTTTTAAAGATAGAATTTAGCTCTTGTACAGTAGTTTTCTTATTTATATTACCTACATTTCCTTTTTTTATTAGAAATTCATTATCATTTCCACATCGTATAAATATGATAGAAACTAACAATAAAAAAACTTTTTTCACTAATGACATAAAACAGATAAATATTTTTAAATTTATAATATAACGAAAGAAACCAATTAATATTTGATTTACATAACTCTCTTTAATATTCCCAAAACTCCTCTAATAAAAGTTGCACTTGTTACTACTTTTAAAATTGGGTTCATTCGAGTACTTTTTCTTCCACTTCTACTAGAAGACCTTGTTGATTTTGAAGCTTCTTTTTTCTTTTTTTCAACTTCTTCTTTTTCATTAATAGACTCAATCTTTTCATTTAACAATTCATAAGCACTTTCTCTATCAATATCTTCATTATACTTATAATACAATCTAGAATTATCAATTAATTGTTTTAGCTCTTTATCTGATAAAACGTCCATTCTACTCATTGGCGCTCTCATCATTGTAGCTGCTAACGGTGTTGGAATACCCTTTTCATTTAGTGCTGATACAAATGCTTCTCCTATTCCAAGTTGTGTTAATGATTCATCAACATCATAATATTCGGTGTCTGGATAATTTTCTGAAGCAAGTTTAATTGCTTTTCTATCTTTTGCCGTAAAAGCTCTTAGTGCATGTTGCACTTTTAAACCCAATTGTGCCAAAACATCTTCTGGTATATCTTTTGGATTTTGAGTTACAAAAAATAATCCAATTCCTTTAGAACGTATTAGCTTAACAATACTTTCAATTTGAGACATTAAAGCTTTAGACGCCTCCTTAAATATTAAATGAGCTTCATCAATAAAAATTACTAATTCTGGTTTTCCACTATCCCCTTGTTCTGGAAAGGTACTATAAATTTCAGCCAATAATTGTAACATAAATGTAGAGAACATTTTTGGCTTGTCTTGAATATCTGTTAAACGTAAAATTGAAATAACCCCTTTACCATCTTCATCTTGTCTTACCAAATCCTTTACATCAAAAGAACGCTCTCCAAAAAACAAATCACCACCTTGTTGTTCTATTTCAACCAACTTTCTTAAAATTGCTCCGGTACTCATTGTAGAAATTCTACCGTACTCTGCTTGCAACTCCTCTTTGCCTTCGGCCGTAGCAAATTGTAAAATTTTCTTAAAATCTTTTAAATCTAAAAGAGGTAACTTATTATCATCACAATACTTAAAAATTATTGAAACAATTCCACTTTGAGCTTCCGTTAAATCTAATATTCGTGACAACAATACAGGTCCAAATTCAGATATAGTTGCTCTTAAACGAACACCATCTTGTTCTGAAATAGATAATAATTCAACTGGAAACTTTTTTGCTTCAAATGGTAATCCAATAGCCTCATGACGCTCATCAATTTTTTTATGCCCAGGACTAGGTTGTGCCAAACCACTTAAATCACCTTTAATATCCATCAATAAAACCGGTACTCCTTTTTCTGAAAGATTCTCAGCCATGACTTGTAACGATTTTGTTTTACCAGTACCAGTTGCACCAGCAATTAAACCATGCCTGTTTAATGTTTTCAATGGAACATTTACAAAAGCATCTTTCAAAGTTTCACCATCTAAAATAGCAGAGCCAAATGTTAAATAATCACCTTTACATTTATATCCTTCCGTAATAATATTAAAAAAATCTTCCTTTCTACTCATTATATATTTTTTGATAAAAATAACATATATAAGTCAAATTAAAAATTTCAATAGAAATTATATTCCATTATTTTAATATAAAGCTAATGTCTATATTTGCACCATGAAAATTAGTGCCCAAATTCAAGAAGAAATAAATAAAGGTGAAATGTTGCCTTTAATGGAAGAATTTTACACAATTCAAGGTGAAGGATTTCATACTGGGAAAGCCGCCTATTTTATTAGAATTGGAGGTTGTGATGTTGGATGCCATTGGTGCGATGTAAAAGAAAGTTGGAATGCTAATTTACATCCTCCCACAAAAACAGATTTAATTGTTGAAAATGCCAAAAGCTACGCAAATACTGTTGTTGTAACAGGAGGTGAGCCTTTAATGTGGAGCTTGGATTATATAACTTCTCTACTTAAGAAAAATAATATTAAAACTCACATCGAAACTTCAGGTGCATATAAATTAAGCGGAAATTGGGATTGGATTTGCCTTTCTCCAAAAAAAACTAAAATGCCATTAGAAGGCATATATAAGGTTGCTAATGAACTTAAAATTATAATTTCCAATAAACACGATTTTATATTTGCTAAAAATGAAGCTGCAAAAGTATCAGAAAATTGTGAATTGTTTTTACAACCAGAATGGAGTAAAAGAGAAAAAATGACTCCTTTAATTGTTGAATTTGTAATGAAAAACCCACATTGGAAAATTTCATTACAAACTCATAAATATTTAAATATCCCTTAAGATTCCCTAATTCTTTTCTTAACTATTTTTAAAATTATTTCAAACTGTTCTTCTAAATTCAAATCAGAATTATCAATTTCAATCGCGTCATCAGCTTTGTATAAAGGTGAATCTTTTCGAGTTGAATCAATATAATCTCTATATTCAACATTTTTTAAAATCTCATCAAATGAAACATCATCACCTCGTTTTGTTAATTCATCAAATCGTCTTCGAGCTCTTTTCTCTGCAGAAGCATTCATAAATAATTTCAATTCAGCCTTTGGAAAAACAACAGTACCAATATCTCTTCCATCCATTACTACACCTTTTTTTGCTCCCATCTTTTGCTGCTGTTCAACCAAAACTTTTCTTACCTCAGAAATAGCCGCTACTTTACTTACCAACTTCGAAACCTCTAAAGAACGAATTTCTTTTTCAACATTTTTACCATTCAAATACATCTCCCCAAAACCAAGTAATGTGTTAAATTTAAACTCTAATTGTATATCCTTTAAATTTTTAATAAGATCATTTTGATTAAAAATATTTTCCGTAATAAAACCATGCTCCATCGCAAAAAGCGTAACCGCTCTATACATTGCACCAGAATCAACATATACATATTCCAACTTATTTGCCAATTCCTTGGCAACCGTACTCTTTCCAGTAGATGAAAAACCATCAATTGCAATTGTAATTCTTTTCAATTTTAATTCAAATTTATTAGTAAACTAAATGTACTAGCATTGGATGCTGGATGATACTTTGAAAATGCATAATTAAACCTAATTTTTTTCATTCTTATTCCAAAACCAGCAGTAAACCCCGAAAAAGTTCTCTTATCAATCAATTTAAACTCCTTCGATCTTCTAAAATTATATCCTAACTGTATATTAAATACACTTTCTGAAAAAAGTTCAGCACCAATAGAAACGTGTCTCAATGCATTATCAAAAAAAGATATTTCTTCTTTCGTTTTATTTCCATCTATATCAACAATATCATTTGAAGGATTACTTTCAGAAATATTCCATTTCTGAATATTATCAATTGTACAATACCACTTTAAAGGAACATTTTCAAGTTTATAAGAAACTCCAAAATCCACTTGTGTAGGGAAATTCTCTTTTTCCTCATCATATGCCGATATTTGCGACCCCATGTTCCTAACAACCAATGTAACAATGTAAGGACTTGAATCATTATAATAAATAATCCCAAAATCCAGAGCTAACCCAAATGAAGAATAATTCTCAATTACAGAATTAATAAATTTCAAACTACCACCAACTTGAACATTTGAATTAAATAAACGATGTGAGTATGCAATAGCTAAAGATGCATCATAAGCTCCAAAACTACCTGTTTCTTCGCCTAACTCATTGGCTCCAATAAACTTCCCATAATTCAAGTAATTAATAGAAGCATGAACAGTACCAATCTTATCATTAAGATTCACGGCATAAGCTGCTGACAAAAAATTTACATCACTTAAATAATTTAAATAACCAACACCTAAATTATTGTTTAATCTCTTATTAATCGTGGCTGGGTTCCAATTAGGTTGGTTAACATCATCTATTAGAGTAAGTACTTTTCCTCCAAGTGCTGTTTGACGTGCTGAGCCAGTTAAATTTAAAAAATTATAAATACTCTCACCCCCAACTTGAGCAAACAAGCTGTTAAAAGTTAATAAAAAAATGATAATTATTCTTTTCATAAATGAATTACAAAATAAAACTAATTAAATTTCCCACCATACATTTTGGGTTAATTTTTTTCAAAAAAAATAACAAACAAAAAAAAAACCTTCAATAATTAAATTGAAGGTTTTTCAAAAGAAAGGCGGTGACATACTCTCCCACCATAGTGGCAG
>NZ_CANLZZ010000008.1 GCF_947495725.1 uncultured Lutibacter sp.
CTGCCACTATGGTGGGAGAGTATGTCACCGCCTTTCTTTTGAAAAACCTTCAATTTAATTATTGAAGGTTTTTTTTTGTTATGATAGGATTGTATTGAGAGTATCAATACTTTAAGTTATTTTATTTAACTTTAGAAAATGATTAACCTAATTAAATATTATTTATGAAAAATCAAAATTTTCAAAATCATGCTAGAATTGTTGCAGGTTTTCATGGTTTAACATTTTTGGCGATTGTTGTTTTATTGATAGGGGCTATAATGGCATTGATAAAATCAAATGAAGAGACTTTATATACGGCTTCATTACTTGTTCTGATAGCTGTTATTTTGTTAGTTTTATCTTATTATATGAGAAGTTTTGCGTTAAAAGCTCAGGATAGAGCAATTAGAGCCGAGGAGAAATTAAGGTATTTTATATTAACTGGAAAATCAGCTCCAAATGAATTAAGTACTCGTCAATTTATAGGTCTTCGTTTTGCTTCTGATAAAGAGTTTGTAGGGTTATGCGAAAAAGCTGTAATAGAAAATCTTTCAGAAAAAGATATTAAGAAATCTATTAAGAATTGGAAAGCTGACAATTATAGAGTATAAATATTTTGGCGAACTATTTTATAGAATTATGAAGGATTTTGATTTTAAACTAAGTTTTTTCGTTCCTTAGTTGATTGAAATTTTAATGTAATGCTAGCTATAATAAAGTATATTAGAGTTAATAACCAAAGGTGATTCCATTCAGAAGAGACTTCAGTAAAACTAGCTTTCATTTGTGTTAGTTTAACGAATCCTTTAATTCCAGGGGTGGATGGTATTGTTTGAGAGAGATATTGGTAAAATTTGGGGAAGCTTTCCATAGGAAAAGATAAACCGCTTAACATTAGAGATGGAATAGAAGTTAAGACTAAAAAAACAACGGAATCTTCTCTTCTAGTAAAAAATGAACTGATTGCAATACCAAAAAATATAACAGCCAGTAAATAGGGTAGCGAAAATATATAGATCATCCCTAAAGAAGATCTAACAGGTATTGAAAAAAGTGTATATACAATTCCAATTTGCATTGGTAGAATTACTGAGAATAAAGTGGTATAAACAAATGATTTCCCAAGGAGTACGGGAATTGTACCTCCTTTGTGAAGGATTCTTGGAAAATTTGACAACATGTTGCTATCTTCGTGTCGTGTTCCGTTTATAATACCTATTGCCATTAATAAAACTAATTGAACTATTAATGCAGTTAAAACAGGAATAAGATAGGTTGCATACCCTGAAGAAGTGTTAAATAGGCTAGTTGAAATTGATTGTACAGGAGTATAGTTAGCATTAGCTGTGGCTATTGAATTTCCTCTTGCCATATTCTTTTTAATAACTATACCGGCATTATAGTAACCTGTAGCAGTTGTTACCGCTCCAATAATTTCTTTATAAAATAGCATATTTGAAGCATCAGCATAGGTAGTTATGGTTGTTTGTCTACCTCTCCTAAGATCTTTTCCAAAATTCTTTGGTATTATTACAACACCCATAATTTTGTTTGTGTAAAAATCCTGTTTTGCCTCTTGTAAATCGGAGTAATTTGTTTTTGTTAGAATACCTTTTGAAGCATTTAGCATTGAAATATAATCTCTGCTTGTTGTAGAAGCATCATTATTAACAATAGCTATAGGAATTTTTTTAACAACTTCATTTGAATATAAATACGTGTAAACAATTAAAATGATAAATGCCACCGATAAAAATGTACTAACTAAGGCTTTATCTAATTTTATTGCATTCCATTCTGCTATAACAGAGTTCCAGAATGAGATTTTGCCACGATGATATTTTTTATAAAATGATCTCATATTTATATACGTTCTAAAAATGAACCTCGCTTTAATAAATAGTTTAATTTTTTATAGCTAATTAAAAAAACAAAAACATTTATAAATATTATTATTAAAATTGGTTTAAAGGAATGGTATAGTGGGATTCCTCGTTGCGTTTGATCTACGAATAATTCGAAATAGTGTGTAAAAGGGAATATTTGACTTAAATATTGTATGAATTTAGGCATAGAAAAAATTGGAAAAGTAATTCCAGAGAAGGATAAACTAACAGCTGCAAATCCAGATCCGAAAGTTAACGCTTCCCTAAAACTTTTACTTACTGCTATAAATAATAGGGAATATGCTTGTGTAGATGTAATTAATATAAATAGTGCTAAAAGCAACATTATTTTGTTTCCTGTTAAGGGAAAATCTTGTAAAACAAACATACTATAATACATTAAAATACCTATAAATAAAAACCATAATGTGTATGGTAGTGTTTTTGCGAATATAATTAAGGGTAAGTTTGCTTTACCTATATTATATAGTTTTTCTCCTTTATTATATTTTAAATCAACACCAAAGCAATAAATGGTAGTTAATATTACAAATATTTGTAAAAAATAGGTTAAAAAACCAGAGTTTAAATAATAAGAGTAATTGGTGTACGGATTGGATAAAACGTGATTATTGGAAGTTATTGGTTGAAAATTTGCTTTTGCCTGACTAATGGCGATTCCATTAGCCATCTGTTTTTTGATATTTATACCAGCTGAAAATGTTGCTACAACTTTTCTAAAAGCTTTATTTTCTAAACCAGAAGGCAATAAAACATTGCTATTGTATTGATTGATTACTTTAGTTTGTTTTCCTTGTTTAAGATCTCCTCCAAAATTTGCAGGAATAATAACTAAACCATATGCCTTTATTTCTTTTACCAAGTTTTCTCCTTCCAATTGATCTATTGGTTTATATTTTACCAATATTTCAGGAGTAGCATCTAACTGACTTATTAGATTTCTAGAGATGGAAGAATTGTCTAAATCTAGGACCGCAATTGGTAAATCTCTTGCAACTCCTTTACTTAGTAAGGTGTTGAAAAAAAGTGTTGCTATTATTGGCAGAATCACGGCGAAAATGAAAATTGCTCTATTATGAAAAAGCATTTTAATTTCGCGACTAATGATTTTTAAAAAAGGATTCATTTTAGTTTTTAAATTGAGAAGCATCAATTAAAATACTCATACCTGGGCGTAATTCAATTTCGGGATTTATTGGAGAAGCTTTAATTTCAAAAGTTCTAATGTCAAAATCTCCAGTTGTTTTTGTTGCATTCCAAGTTGCGAAATCTCCTAGGGCTGCAACATAGTATATTTTAAATGTTACAGATTTGTTTTGTAATGCAGGGATTGTTGCTGTAAATTCTGAACCTTTTTTAAAATTGAATAAACTAGTTTCCTTTACATTTACAACAGCAAATGAATTTGATAAATCTACTAAATGAACAACGGGATAACCAGCTGCAATTAATTCTCCTTCTTCAGGTAAAAAATCCATAACTTCAGCATTAATAGGACTAGTGATAAATTGTTCACTTTTATAACTTTTTAACTCATCTAAAGCTCCTTCAGCTCTTTTTACCATGGCATTTGCAGCGGCGATATCTTCGTTCCTAGCTCCTTTTAAGGCAATTTTGTATTGTTCATGTGCAGCTTCTTGATCTTTTAAGGCAGCATTTTTTTTTGCTAGAATTTCATCTCTTTGTTGTTCAGAAACAACACCGTCTTTAAATAAATTTTCAATTCTATTATAAGATTTTATCATTAGGTCTGCTCCAACTTTAGCTTTTTCGTAAATGCTTTTGTATGCATTTATTTCTTCAGTTCGGGCACCATTTATAGCTTTATTTTGTTGTGCACTTGCCGCGTCTTTTGCTGCCATCGCCTGTCTTTCTTTAGCATCGATTTCTGGGCTTTCAAGCGTTGCAAGTAGTTGTCCTTTTAAAACACTTGAGCCTTCCTTTACCTCAGTAGTTTTTAGGCGTGAAGGTATTTTTGCCGAAAGATATATTTCTTTAGCTTCAATTCTACCTTGAAAAACCACTTCTTTGGGTTTATTTATTAGCCAAATACTTACAAGTAATAATATAGCGATAATTAAAATGCTTACTATTAATTTTATAGGTTTTGAATTTTTCATTTTAATATTAAATTTTATTCAGGAATTTTTCTGTTTTGTTGATATTTACCATTAATTCTCCATAAGTTTTGTTGTAATGGTAAAGCGCTTTTATTTTGTATAACTTTATTTCAGTTAATTGCAAGGTTGCATCTATAACTTCTAAAGATGTTCCTGTACCTTCTTCAAAGGCTCGTGTTCGCATAAATTTTAGTTTTTCTGCGAGTGCTTGGTCATTTTTTAAACTATTGTATTGTTCAAGTTGTTTTTCTAACTCATTGTAGAGTTTTTCTGTATATGTCAATAAATTTAGCTTTGCTTGTTTTTCGAGTTGTTGAACTTGAACAACTTTATGTTTTGCAGCTTTAATTTTATGTTCTCTTTCAAAACCGTTAAACACATCCCAAGAGGCACCAATACCAACAATCCAATCAAGATCTACTAGGGACAGATTATCTTTCCATAAAGTATGCTTTCCAAAAAGTGCAACTTTGGGAAAGTATTCGCTAGTTTCAACTTTAACTCCGATTTTAGCCAGTTCTTCATTTTTTTTCAGGAATTTTAGTTGTTCATTTTCATTTATCATTTCATTTTGAAACTCTTCTAAAGAAGTTTGTAAGGAAGGAGTAATAAAATCTGTTGAAGTAGTATTAAAATCTTTACCGCCAATTAAATTTTTAATAGCTGTAGTAGCTAGTGAGACATCTTTTTGAGCGGCTAATAATTCTCTTTTTGCGTTTGAAAGGGCTACTTTAGCATTTAAAGTTTCAACTTCAGGAATTATTCCATTTTCAAATAATTTTGTTGCGTGATCACTATGTATTTGAATTGTTTGGTAAACTTGTTGCCGTAATTCTTTAGCTTCATTTGCTAATTTTAATTTATAATAATAGTCTATTAATTTAATTATAAGATTGTTTTCTTTAATGGTATGACTATTTTCTGAAAGTTCATATTTAATTTTGGAAGCTTTATTGGCAGCATTTATTTTTCCACCAGCAAAAATTGGCCAATTAATATCAGCGGTAGCAAATCCTAAGTTTTTTTCAAGAATGGTAAAATTCCAATTGCCAAGTGCTGTTGGATCTGCGACCCCAAGAAGTCCGCTAGCCATATTCCTTTGTTCATTCAAATCTAAACCAATATCATTTTGCAAATGCACATATGTGCCAGATAAACTAAGGGAAGGGTAACGTAAGCCTGTGATAGCTTTTTGCTCTTCCTTTTTTGCATTTACTTCTTGTTGAGAAGCATTTATATCTCCATTTTTTAAAATCATTAATTCGTAAGCTTCTTTTAATGATAAATCTTGTGCATTTATACAGGTGCTTAAAAAAAGTAATAGAATAGGGGTTTTTTTCGCTATTTGATTTAGCAGCAGTTTATAGTTAATAAACATTTTTAATTGTCTTTTTTTAATATGTTTAATATGTTTTCAGTTAAATAAATAACATCTTTATTATTTATAGTTTCAATTCCGAAATGGTTTATTTTTTTAAAATTTATATAATCTATCACATAAATAAAAAGGTGAAAGTGTATTTGTAAAATGTTGATATTTTTTCCAATTTCACCAGTTTTTAGACCAATACTTTTGAGATTATCTATTAGTTTTAAGTTTTGCTCTTTTAAATTTTTATTTACCTGAAAATTGTTGTTATGAAGTAATTGATAATAAAATTTTGAAGCTTCTGGGTTGTTTACGGCAAAGTCAATTCTATTTTTAATAAATCCCGAAATAATTGCAGATACATTTGTATGGTTTAATTTAATTAAAATTTCTAATTCGTTATTTATAGCTGCAACTTTATCGAAATAAAGTTCATCTATTAAGGCTTGTTTTCCGCTGTAAAGTCTATATAAATATCCTCCACTTACATTAGCATTTTTAGCAATCATTGCAATGGTGGTTTTTTCTATTCCACAATCAACAATGGTTTTCATTGTAGCTTTTTTAATTCTAGCTAATTTATTTTCATCAATTTTTCGTGCCATTTTACTTTTAATAATGTAACGCAAATTTATGAATAAACATTCATTCATTTATAAATTATATCATAAAATTTTGTAAAATATGATTAAGATTGAATTGTTTAGAAAAACAAAAAAGTCTGCATTTTAATGCAGACTTCGAGTACTCTAAGGTTTTTGTAAATTATTTATTTAATACGTTTCTCGAAATTACTATTTTTTGGATTTCGGAAGTTCCTTCATAAATTTGAGTAATCTTAGCATCACGCATTAATCGTTCTACATGGTATTCTTTAACAAAGCCATAACCTCCGTGAATTTGTACAGCTTCAATAGTTACTTGCATAGCCATTTCTGCAGCAAATAATTTTGCCATTGCACTACTTAAATCATAATTGTTTCCTTGGTCTTTATCCCAAGCAGCTTTCATACAAAGGTGACGAGCAGCTTCTATTTGTGTAGCCATATCTGCTAGTTTAAAAGCAATTGCTTGATGTTTGCTTATTTCTTTTCCAAAAGCTTTACGTTCTTTTGAATATTTTAATGCTAATTCGTATGCCCCTGAAGCTATTCCTAAAGCTTGTGAAGCAATTCCAATTCGTCCTCCTGCCAATGTTTTCATAGCGAATTTAAAACCAAAACCATCTTCACCAATTCTATTTTGTTTAGGTATTTTAACATTGGTAAACATTAATGAGTGTGTGTCTGAGCCACGGATTCCTAATTTATTTTCTTTAGGACCAACTACAAATCCATCCATTCCTTTCTCAACAATAAAAGCATTTATACCTTTATAGCCTTTTTCTTTATCAGTTTGTGCAATTACAATATAAACACTTGCATTATTTCCGTTAGTTATCCAATTTTTTGTTCCGTTAAGTAAGTAATGGTCTTCTTTTTCAATAGCAGTTGTTTTTTGTGAAGTTGCGTCTGATCCTGCCTCTGGTTCGCTTAAACAAAAAGCTCCTATAATATCTCCCTTGGCTAATGGGACTAAATATTTTTGCTTTTGTTCTTCCGTACCATAGGTTTCTAAACCCCAACAAACCAATGAATTGTTGACCGACATAACCACAGAAGCTGAAGCGTCAACTTTAGAAATTTCTTCCATTGCAATTACATATGAAACTGCATCCAAACCACTACCGCCATATTTTGGATCTACCATCATTCCTAAAAAGCCAAGATCACCCATTTTTTTAATTTGGTCGTGCGGAAATTCTTGTTTTTCATCACGTTCAATAACACCTGGCTTAAGTTCGTTTTGTGCAAAATCACGTGCGGCATTTTGTATCATTATATGTTCTTCAGATAAATTAAAATCCATAATTGATAAAAGTTTTAAAAAATTGATTGATGTTTTTCAAATATAGGATTTTTTTTGCTATTTTTTTATTAAATATGCAAAGCAATTAATAATAGAAATAATGAGAAAAACTTGGAATGTTATTGGTTTAATGTCTGGAACTTCATTAGATGGTGTAGATTTAGTTTTTGTTAATATTTTAAATTCAAATTATAAGTATACTTATAACATTGTTTGTTCGGAAACGGTTGCTTATCCAAAATTATGGGAAGATAAATTAAGAAATGCATTTTATTCATCTAAAGAAGATTTAGATAATTTAAATATTAATTATGGAAAATTTTTAGGTGAAATTGTAAATAACTTTATTTTGAGTAATAAAATTAGTAATGTAGATTTTATTGCCTCACATGGACATACTATTTTTCATAAACCTAATGATGGGTACACCTTGCAAATAGGAGATGGAGAATCGATATGTAAAATAACAAATTTGAAAGTTGTTTGCGATTTTAGAACACAAGATGTTAAACTTGGAGGACAAGGGGCTCCACTTGTTCCGATAGGAGATGAGTTGTTATTTTACAACTATGATTATTGTTTAAATTTAGGTGGTTTTGCTAATATTTCGTTTAAAAATAATAAAAAAAGAATTGCATTTGACATTTGTCCGGCCAATATTGTTTTAAATCATTACGCAAAGCAATTAGGTTTTAATTTTGATAATAAAGGAAGTATTTCGGAAAAAGGAAAAATAAATATAGAGTTGTTAAATGAATTAAATAAAATTCCATTTTATAACCTACCAATACCAAAATCTTTAGGTTTTGAATTTGTTAAAGAAATTGTTTTCCCAATAATTGATAGCTATAAGTTATCTATTGAAGATATTTTAAGGACTTTTGTTGAGCACATAGCAATTCAAATTAACTTAGTTCTTGGAAAATCAAATAAAGAAAAGATGTTAATTACTGGCGGTGGAGCCTTTAATAATTTTTTAATAACAAGAATTAAATCACTAGTTGAAAGTGAAGTGATTTTGCCCAGTAAAGATTTAATTGATTACAAAGAGGCTTTGATTTTTGCATTTCTTGGTGTGTTAAGGGTTGAAAATCAGGTTAATTGCTTAAGGAGTGTTACGGGAGCAATAAAAGATCATTCTTCAGGCAAAATCTTTTCAATTTAAAATATTAGTTTTACTATATTTGTTACTTGTGTAAAATCTAAAAGAGCACTTAATTTTTTAACTTATACATAAAAAAGCAAAGAAATATATTTAGAAAACACTTTTTAATTAAAAAAATAAAGACATAAACATTAAAGTATGGAAACACTCATAATAGTAATTTTTATTTTAGGCTATTTAGCAATAACCCTCGAACACAATTTAAAATTAGATAAATTAATTCCAGCTTTAGGGATGATGGCTATTTTATGGGCTTTGGTTGCCTTTGGAATTGACAATTATATAAATTGGTTTGATTCGGGTGCTCATAAGTTAATTGAAGGTTTTGCTAGTTTTACTAATGATGAAAAGCATCATTTATTGGAAGAAACTTTATTACACCATTTAGGTAAAACAGCGGAAATATTGTTTTTTCTATTGGGAGCAATGACTATTGTTGAGATTATAGATTATTTTGACGGATTTGCAACATTTAAAAACTATATAAAAACAAAAAATAAGAAAAAATTACTTTGGATTTTCGCAGCACTTGCGTTTATTCTTTCGGCAATTATTGATAATTTAACGGCTACTATTGTTTTAATAACCATACTACAAAAAATTATTAATGATAAAGAAACTCGTATTTGGTTTGCAGGTTTAATAATTATTGCAGCCAATGCTGGTGGAGCGTGGTCTCCAATAGGTGATGTTACAACAACTATGCTTTGGATTGGTAAAAAAGTTACCACAATAAAATTAATTGAGTATTTAATAATACCATCATTACTATGTGTAATTGTACCTGTAGTAATTGCTTCATTTATGAAACCTTTTCAAGGTAATATTGAGGATATTGAAGTAGAAAATGGAGGAAGTAAAAGTAAATACGGTCCAACAATGTTATATTTAGGTTTAACAGCAATTATTTTTGTTCCAATATTTAAAACCATTACCCATTTGCCACCATATGTTGGTATGATGTTATCATTATCTGTTGTTGGTTTATTTGCTGAAATATACAGTAGATCTCAATTTAGTATATCGAAAGCTATAGATGAAGAAGGTGATGATGCTCACGGATTTCATAGTCCAGTACATCAGTCATTATCAAAAATTGAAATGCCAAGTGTATTATTTTTCTTTGGAATATTAATGGCTGTTGCAGCTTTAGAATCTTTAGGGATGCTATTTATAGGAGCAGAGCATTTAAAAACTATTATACCAAATACAGATGTAGTAATTATGTTATTAGGGATAGGTTCGGCAGTTGTAGATAATGTACCATTAGTTGCTGCAAGTATGGGAATGTTTCAACAACCTATAGATGACCATATTTGGCACTTTATTGCGTTTTCAGCCGGTACAGGTGGAAGTATGTTAATAATTGGGTCGGCGGCAGGAGTTGTTGCTATGGGAATGGAAAAAATAAATTTCTTTTGGTATTTTAAAAATATAGCTTGGCTTGCCGCAATTGGTTTTGTGGTTGGATCACTCGCATTTATGTTTTTAAGACAATTTTAATTATATAACCCAAGTTAAAACTTGGGTTTTTATTTATTTCATTAAATCACAATTTAAAGTTAGAATTTTCGTTAGAGAAAAGTAAAATATAAAATGATAAATGTTATTAACTATGTTACAAGAGCCAAGTGAAGTTTTAGGTGAAACAATTTCAGAAGAGAAAACACTTTCTATTTATAATTTAATAATGGAAGGTGGAGTTGGAGGGCAAGTTATAATTGCAATCTTAGTAGTGCTTTTAGCCGTTGCATTATATATCTATTTTGAACGATTTTTTGCAATTAAAGCAGCTTCAAAAACTGATAGCAATTTTATGAATCAAATTAGAGACCATGTTTCTAGCGGAAAATTAGATGCAGCAAAAGTGCTATGTGCTCAGGCAAATTCTCCAGCTTCGCATTTAATTGAAAAAGGTATTTCTAGAATAGGGAAACCCTTAGCAGATATAAATACAGCAATTGAGAATGCTGGCAGATTGGAAATATATAAATTAGAAAAAAATGTACCAGTGTTAGCCACAATTGCTGGTGCCGCTCCAATGATAGGTTTTCTAGGAACAGTGATTGGAATGATTGTGGCGATTCATGAAATAGCCAATGCAGGTGGGCAAATTGATATAAAAATGTTATCAGACGGGTTATATACAGCTATGACAACTACTGTTGCTGGATTAATTGTTGGGATTATATCCTATATTCAATATAACCATTTAGTAGTTAGAACCAATAAAGTAGTTTACGAAATGGAAGCAAAATCTGTTGAGTTTCTTGATTTATTAAACGAGCCAATTTAATATGGATATTAGAGGTAGAAATAAAATAAATCCGAATTTCAATATGTCTTCAATGACAGATATTGTTTTTTTATTACTTATATTTTTTATGATTACTTCAACATTGGTTACCACAAGCGCATTAGATATTTTGTTGCCAAAAGCTAGTGGTAAAACTGAAAATCGAAAATCAGTATCTGTAAGTATTACAAAAAAATTAACCTTCTATATAGATAATAAAAAGGTAAGAGAAGCAAGATTGGAACAAGATTTGTTATCTCAATTAGCAGGGAAGGAAAGTCCAACTATAGTTTTAAGAGCAGAAGAAGGTGTGCCTATTGAAAAGGCGGTAAAGGTAATGGATATTGCAAATAGAAATAGAATTAAAGTAATTTTAGCAGTTAGGCCAAAATAAAAAATGTTTACTTTTTTAGATACAAAATATAAAAGAAAATCAGCAGTATTAACAAGTGTAATAATGGCTTTGTTATTGATTGCAATATTCTTTGTTGGTATGAAATATTTAGATCCACCAGAAGAATACGGAATTGCCGTAAATTTTGGTACTTCAAGCGTTGGTAGTGGAAATGTTCAACCTAAAGAGCCTTTGAAATCTGCATCAGAAGATAAGATAGTTGAAGAACAACAAGAAGAAATTAAAGAAATAAGCCAACCTAAAGAGGTTAAAGAACCTTCAGCAGTATCTGAAGATGTTGCAACCCAAAACAATGAAGAAGCAATTGCAATTAAAAAAGAGGAAGAAGCAAAAAAAAGAGCTGAAGCTATTGCTAAAAAAGCGCAATTAGAAAAAGACAGAATTGAAAGAGAAAGACTTGAAAAAATAGCACAACAAAAGGCTGAAGAGGAAGCTAAAAGAAAAAAATTAGATGCTTTAATAGGAGGTGTTAAAAACTCGAATGGATCGGCTACAGGAGGAGAGGGAGATGATAATGTAGCTGGAGATAAGGGTAAAATTACTGGAGATCCAAATGCTAGCGGTTATTATGGTAATGGTGGTGGAGGAGGAAATGGCGATTATAATTTGGGTAATAGAAAACCATTAAGTAGACCAAAACCAGAATATATTTGTAATGAAGAAGGTTTGGTTGTTGTTAGAATTGAAGTTGATATAAACGGAAGAGTAACTAAAGCAACCCCAGGTGTAAAGGGTTCAACAAATACGGCTTCTTGTTTATTAACACAAGCAAGAATAGCAGCATTGAAAACTAAATGGCAAGCTGATGACGGAGCACCATCAAAACAAGTAGGTACAATAAAGTATAGATTTTCATTATCTCAATAATTATTTAATGGATTATAATAACACCCTCAATTGGATGTTCGCTCAATTGCCAATGTATCAAAGGCAGGGAGCAGTAGCTTTTAAAAAAGATTTATCAAATACTATAAAGTTATCAGAACATATTGGAAACCCACATAAAAAGTTTAAATCTATTCATGTAGCAGGCACCAATGGAAAGGGATCTACAAGTCATATGTTGGCCTCTGTTTTGCAAGAAGCAGGCTATAAGGTTGGATTATACACATCACCACATTTAAAAGATTTTAGAGAACGAATAAAAATTAATGGTAAGGAAATAAAGAAAAAGGACGTTACAAACTTCATTAAAAATAATAAAGAATTTTTAGAGGAAAATAATTTGTCATTTTTTGAAATGACTGTGGGTTTAGCATTTTATTGTTTTGCTAAAGAAAAAGTAGATTTTGCTGTTGTTGAAGTTGGTTTGGGAGGAAGATTAGATTCTACAAATATTATCACTCCTGAAGTTTCTGTTATTACTAATATTGGTTTGGATCACACACAATTTTTAGGAGAAACATTACCTGAAATTGCTTTTGAAAAAGCTGGTGTAATAAAAGAAAACATACCAGTTGTAATTGGAGAATATCAAGAAGAAGTATATCCTGTTTTTAAAGCAATTTCAGAAGAAAAAAAATCGAAAATATACATTAGTTCAAAAGAAATAAAAAAAGCGTATAAAACAGACTTATTAGGTTCGTATCAACAACACAATGTGAAAACGGCTGTTAAAACTATTGAGGTATTAAATTCAAAGAAAACTAGAATTTCTGATGAGGCTTTAATAAATGGTTTGTTAAATGTTGTTTCAAATACTGGTTTATTAGGAAGGTGGCAAATATTACAAGAATTTCCAAAAGTTGTATGCGATACAGGTCATAATAAAGAAGGTTTAACTTATGTCTTAGAACAGCTTCAAAAAGAAGTATACTCAAATTTACATGTTGTATTTGGTGTTGTAAATGATAAAGATTTATCGAAAGTATTACCTATGTTACCAAAAAAAGCAACATATTATTTTTGTAAGCCTAATATTCCACGAGGTTTAGATGCTCAAATTCTGCAAAAGGAAGCGTCAAAATTTGGATTAAAAGGTACAGACTTTAAATCAACAGAAGAAGCTTTAAATCACGCGAAATCAAATTCATTAAATAGTGATTTAATTTTTGTTGGAGGTAGTACATTTGTTGTTGCTGAAGTAGTGTAAATTATAGAATGCACCCTTCAAGACTTTGGGTATGTGTTTTTTATAAAAAATATGTAGCAGAGGCAAATTTTGCTAACAGAAATTTAGAAGTCTCTAATATAAGAGAATTTGCAGAAGTTTATGTAAAAGATGGTTTAGCAGACATTGATAAGATTTTTGAAGAAAACGAAAAACTAATTAAGCAAACTTGGCCTAATAAAGAAGAAATTAAAACTTTTTTAAAGAAATGGACAAACTTTTTATAGGAAAGCACGTTGATTTTGTATTTAAGAATATACCTGAATTAATGATGTAAAAACCTTAAAATATTGACCTTTAATAATTTGAGTCAAAGTCAATATTTTTCATGTAAAATTTATTAAAAAAAGAATTATATTTTTCAGCAAAAGCTTTGTTAAATAGGAAAACTCGTTATATATTTGCATCCGCTTAGGGCAATTAGCTCAGTTGGTTCAGAGCACCTCGTTTACACCGAGGGGGTCGGGGGTTCGAATCCCTCATTGCCCACCAAAGTAAATCCTACTAGAAATAGTAGGATTTTTTTATGCTTAGAAGTCAAAAAATCAATATTATTTAGATCCATCAATTTTTGATTGGTAGTATTATTATTTAATTCAATATTTCCTAATAATTTAAAAAAATAGGAGGCATTAAAAAAATATAGAAATGCAGAAGCCTTTTTATGTTGCTTCATTTGTAGTTATTACAAAAATAATTAAGGGTTCGTTGGTTGTATTTTTAACGGAATGAAACCCTTTTTTTCTAATGCTGGTAATACTTCCTTTAGCTATTTTAGTTGTTCTAACAACTCCATTCGCTCCATTTTTATCTGAATATTCACCTTCACCATGCATTACAACATATAATTCTTCCTCTTTTCGAGTTCCATGTGTATGAAACCCCGCCTGATCACCTTTGCTAAAAAGAACCATATATGCACCAATTCTATTATTAATTAACTTTCCAACATCAAACATTTGAAGAAGATAAACAACTCCATTCCCACCATACATTGGATTTCTTTCGTCAACTTTTATTACAGATCTTTTTGGCTCTCCAAATGGAATAACTGAAAGATTAATGTATTTAGAAACCTTTTTAATAATTTCATCATAATCGTTCATAGCTTGAGGTTTACTTTTAGTAGATACCAAATTATAACATTTTGTTGAGTTTTGGATTACCAAATTAGTTGTTTTAAAAGTTTTATTATTCTTTTTATTAATAGAAAATTGTTTATAAATTCTACATTATCAAATTATAATGAAAATATTTCTTGATGTTTTCAAAAAAGCTTTGCTTAATAAAAAAACTCGTTATATATTTGCATCCGCTTAGGGCAATTAGCTCAGTTGGTTCAGAGCACCTCGTTTACACCGAGGGGGTCGGGGGTTCGAATCCCTCATTGCCCACAAAAAAATCCTACTAGAAATAGTAGGATTTTTTTTTGATATTTGATATCGATTATAAATTTACATTTAGGCATCATTTTGACAAATATTTTGTGTTTTATAATAAAACATAAATTTATTTAAAAAAACTGATACTTATCATTGAATTATTCTGTTACTTAAGTTACATTTGTAATGTAGACAATTATTGTCTACATTCTTTTTCATAGCAATTTCCACCTCCTACTAGGGGGTGGTTTTTTTTTAGTAGCGGTTTTTTATCTTTTATTGTTGTTTTAAAATATATACTGAAGTTACAAGTTCATTAGTAGTTAAGGTAAATTTCTCATACATTTTTTAACCAATATTCCGTTTAAATAATACAAACCTAATTTAAATTTTTGATTGTTTTCTAAACCTTTAATTTGGATAGTATTTTCTGGTAAGTTAATTGAAAATAATCGCATTAAATAGTTGTCAACAGGTAGTGTTGAATTTGTAAATCCATTATTTGTAGCCAATTAATTTGCGCGTTATTTTGTTCCATCAATATTTCTTAAAATAAAATTAAAATCTGTAACTAATGTTCCTATGTGAATAATACCGCCAGTGTTTATAAAATTATGAGTATTTAATTAATTGTACCAGTCTAATTAATACCAATTTAGGTTAAAGCATTTAAAGAAGTAGAATTACTCCAAACGTTTTGGTAGTAATTAATTAAAGAATTCATACTAGTATCAACCCATATGTATTTATAAATTTTAGGTTCAGAAAAATGGTTGGACACAGTCCAACCATTTGCAGAATCATTATTATAAGTTACAATTCCCTTTGGACTATTAGAAATAGAATTTTGCGAATACACATTGTTACTGAACAGAATTGTTAGTATAGAAATGTATATAATTTTTATTTAGTCTAGTACTTTATTGTTTTCAAGATCTTAGGTTTTTCCAATAAAAGTTTTATAAAATAAATTCCAGTTGTGTTTTTAGAAATATCAATTTTAATTCCACCATTTCTAACAATGTATGTTTTTTGACTAATAATTTGTCCTTGAATATTTGCTATAATTACGGGTACTTCATTTATTAAGTTAGGGATAATTATATTAATGGTTCCTTTAGTAGGATTTGGATATGAAGTAATTTCATTTAAATATTCGTAATCACCTAAAGCTAATGTAGTTGATACAGATACAGTAAACTTTATTTTTCCACTTGAACAAGATGTTGCAGTTTCAACTGCTTCCACCCAATAATCTGTTGAGGTATTTAAAGTTCCTGTAGTAAAAGAATCTCCTGAAACAGGATTTGTATCGGTTTCTGAAAGATACCAATTGTAGGTGTATTGTGCATTTGGATTTTCTATGGAAACTGTTGTGGCTGTGCCTTTAGCAATTGGGGCAATTTCTTGTAAAGATACAGTTGGTAATATTGCAGAGCTAGTAACTGTTAATGTTTGTAAACAAGTATTTGTATTTCCAAATGCATCTGCTACTGCCCATTCTATTACATTATCTCCTACATTTAATGTAACACCATCTAAAGATGTAGGCTTGCCTGTTGTATCTATATTATTAATTTTATTATAATACAATTCTGTTATGGTACCATTATCTGAAGCTTTTTGTGCAGACGGAGCTGTGTTTGCAACCCAAGCTTCTTCAGTATAATCGTATTGTGTTCCTGAAATTGTATAGGTACAAGCTGAGTTTGCATTTATTGTAGCTGTGCTTGTTGTTATTCGCGGTTCTATAATATCAGCATTAGATAAAATATAAATAGGGTCGTTTATGTACAAAATGTACTGGTCGTTTATGGTGCTAACTGTATATTTTGTGCCATCAACTTCTGGATCTCCATTGTATTTAAACCAATCTCCGGTATAACTGTAACCTGGTGTAATTGCATTATCAGTTGCAGTATCAAAGTTACCAATTACAATTACCTCTGTAGGATTTCCAGAACTGTTATTGGTATTATCGTTTAACGACATATAGCGTGTCCAGTCAGCATCGCTCTCTATATTTCCATAGTCCACAGTTTGATATAAATCAAAAGTATTTCTAAACTTAAAAATATGACTGTAAAAATTATAGATTTGTTGTCTATCAGCATCTGTATCGTAGTTTAATTCCCAAGCAGATGGTTTATCTCCAGTTCTTCCATTTTGGTCAATAGAAATATCGTAGCCTAATTCTCCAAATTGCCAAACCATTCTAGGACCTGGTAAAAACATATTAAAAGCCGCTGGAAGTTTTAACCTGTTTGATAAGTATTTTATGGAGGTATCATTATTTTGCCCCCAAGTTGTTACTTTATAACCAATACGTTCTTCATCATGACTTTCCATATAGCTCATATAGTTGGCATACGTAAAACCTCTGTTACTGTATATACTAGTTGAAAAACTTTGTTTACTAGTACCCATTGCCATTTCTTCCCAACTGTACTGCGGACCAGCCCCAGACCATAATAAAATACCATAATTAGCAAGAGCTGCATCTTCACTATCATTGGCAAGGTGCTCAAAAATTGCATAGGTATTTGGATAATTAGTCCACATTTGATTTACCATTCTTTCTAAAATTGCGATTCTACAAATATTGTAATTACTAGCCCAAGGATCATTTGAATCTTGATCGGATTGAGTAAAACCTTTTGTAAAATCGAAACGGAAACCATCAAACTTAAATTCTGAAATCCAATAATCTAAAATTTCATCTACCATAGCTTGTGTGTGTTCACTTGCGTGGTTCCAATCAGCACCCCAATGTCCTGCGGAATCATAAATTCCCTTATGCTCTGAATTAAACCAAGGGTTGTCATCTGCCGGTCTATTTAAATCGTTATTCCAATATAACATTGCATTTGGGTTGGAATAAAAAGCGTGGTTCAACACTAAATCGTTTACAACTGCAATGCCTCTTATATGCGCTTCATCAATAAATTCTTTTAAATCGTTTGCTGTTCCATAAGCTTTATCCGCAGCAAAATAGTAGTTTGGATTGTATCCCCAACTGTTATTGCCTTCAAATTCTGAAACTGGCATTACGTGAATACAATTAATTCCAAGTTCTTTAATATAATCTAACTTTTCGGTTGCTGCTTTGTAGGTTCCTTCAGCGGTAAAATCTCTAAAATGTAATTCGTAAATGTTTAAATCATTTCTAGGAATTGTTCTGTCAAATGTAGGAAGTTGCCAAGCATAATCAGTTTTATTTAGTTCTAAAACACTAGCTCTTCCTGAAGTTTTGTTAGAAGGATAGGCAATTAAATTTGGATATACTGTTGAATTAATGTATTGATCGTCTGGATCCGATATTTTTTCGGCATACGGATCACCAATTCTAATTTCGCCATCAACTAAATACTGAAAAACATATTCATTTTGAACAGGTGAAAGGGTAGAGGTGTCTATAGTAATCCACCAATAATCACCGTCTTTTTTTAATTGATACGCACTTGAAGTTTCCCAGTTATTAAAATCACCAATTAAATGTACTATATTTTTACTGGCTGTTGTTGTGGTTGAAGTAGTACCTTCACAATCTCCGCTATCATAATATTTAAAGGTAGTACTTGTTGGTGTATGTAACACAAAAGTAACTTCATTAGCATTTGGAAAGTTATAGTTAATTCCTTTTTTTACGTTTGCAGGAAGTGTTACATTTTGAACTGCTGTATATGCACTAACTTCAAAGTTTTTGGTTTTAGTTTCAGTTCCAAAGTCTACAGAGAGCTGGTAATAATGTATTATATCGAAATCTGAAAGGGAATAATTAAAAGTATAATTTTGGATAGTACTGCTATTTATATTTGCATTTATTACTGTACCAAATTCATCTAATTCTTTTAATGTCCAATTAGCAGAAGTATTTGCTTCACCAGAAATAACAAAGGACTGATTGGTTTCAACTAAAAAAGGATTGTAAGTTGGATTTGTAATTAAAAAATAATTTTCAGGATTTAGTACTAAATGATAATTTGCTCCATTGTTATCTTCTTTCTCACTGCCATCTCCATTTCTAAATAAAAAATTTAGGGCAAAAGCATCGTCATTTGCTATTAACGCATAATATGTTTCAATACTCGATAGTGTAATTGACCAAGAGTTTGTTGTTCCTTGTTGTGTCATTTCTCCAATGCCATCATCTAGACCCCAATTGCCAACTGCTTTACTAAATTGATTAGAATCTGGAATATCTGTTCCAACACCTGAATGAAAATAAATTTCGGTGGCTGTTTCTAATGCAGTTCCTGTTGCATCTAAAGTAATGGTAACTTGTTCACTTCTGGTTGGTATAGCAGGTGATACCGTAACTATTCCATTTAAAACAGTTTCATTTGTTACTTTAAAAGTTGCTTTATAATTTGAACCTCCATTATTTGAATAATGATCACCATCACTTGATGTTGCTTGAAGATAAATTTCAATACTATAATCTCCTGGTATTAAGCCATTAAGTATATTAATATTTGCAGCAGTATTTGACCATTTCTGATCGCCACCACCTAAATCAGAATCAAAAGGTAAATTAATTCCATTGAATGAAGATGTTGGAGTAGATCCTGTTTCATAAATGCGGTAATATAGAAAAGCACCAGTTACATTACTTAAACCATTTTTATAAGTTTTAACTTCTCCTCCGTTAAGTATATAACTACTTCCGTATGTAAAATTTCCTAAGTTTGCACCATTAAAGTCTAGGTTTCCAGTTGTGGCTTGTGCATCATAATACTGATTAGAACCATTATTTAATATAATATAAGACTCAAAAATACCAGAATCTGCAAATGTTATATTTGTTAACAATAAAAATGATACAACTAAGAGTAATTGTTTTTTCATTTGTATATATTTTTAAAAAAAGTATTTAGTTTTTCAATATAGAAGTTTACTGCTTTACTATTTTTAAAAGCTTAGTATCTTCTAAATATACTTTAGCAAAATACAATCCAGTAGGATTATTTTCTAAGTTAAGTTGTACTTTTCCATACAAAACAGGGTATATTTTAGATGAAATTAATTGAGATTGTATGTTGTAAATTTCAATTAGAACTTCATTTTTCACCTCTGGAAGTATTATTTCAAAAGCACCTTGTGTTGGGTTTGGATACGCAACTATGTTATCATTCAATTGAATTTTTTTTAAATAAACACCTTCACATGAAATTGCAGATTTAATCTCAATAACATCGTTATTGTTTAATTCGATATTAAAACTTTTAAGGTAACTTTGAAATTGAAGTTTATTATTTATCAGAATTTTAAAAGGAGGCGTTCCTTTCGAAATTTCTATGTTTGCTGTTTTAGAATTTAATGATACTTTTGCTGAAATTTCATCGGCCTCTTCAACATTTATAGTATAACATTGCTCATAATTTTCACTATCAACTTGTATGCATAAAGTGTATGTTCCGGGACTTAAATTTTCTATATCTTGTTCATTAGTAAAACTGTAGGTTGTGCCATTTACAAAAGTAGAATAGTTTAAATTTTGTAAAGCTTTTATTTTTATTTGACCATTATTTTTATTTGGGCATGTTTCTCCAATTACTTCAACTGTAAAATTATTGTTTGGTAAAGAGAAAATTGGACACCCAGTTGCATTTACTGAAGCGCCTTCCATAGTGTTGGGGCATAAATCATTTGTGTTGATAACGCCATCATTATCACTATCATCAAAGGCTGTTTCACCTCTTGGATCTAGCAGTTTAACAGTTGAATATAGCCTGTATTCACCTGGTTTAAGTGTTAAATTTTGCGATGTAGATGAAAAGTCATTTTCTACTCCAGAAAAATACTCGTACCAAGTTCCCGATTTGGAAAATGAAGTGGTAATGGTTTTTTCAATTACATCAAAATTACCAACTAAAACCACATCCATTGTGGCATCTTTTAACGTTATAGTTTTTGTTAATCCGGCTACATTTAAACTAAAATCATTCGAATTAAAAACAGGCTGTTGCTTTTTAAACTCAATTAAAGTTTGCCAGGTACTATAAATATGTTTTCTATTTGCATTATTTTGGTAATCCCAACGGATTGGTTTTCTTGCTAGTCTGCAATCATTACTAACGGTTGTTCCATTGTCACAAGTATTTATTGAAAAATCATATCCCAATTCTCCAAATTGCCAAATCATTTTAGGGCCAGGAATTGTAAAGAAAAACATTCCAGCTAATTCTTGACGAGAAAGCGCAATATTTAAATCTTTAACATTGTGATTGGAATTTGAATCGTTTCCATATTGAAGATTTTTATACATCAAGCGTTCTTCATCATGGCTTTCCATATAACCAACTAAATTAGGGTTATTCCAACCTCTTTGTTTATACGATATCCAATTAATATCTGTACTTCCAGCCCAGCCCATAGTATTTTCATTGTAATTATGGTTTATATTACCCCAAAGCATAATTCCATAATTAGCTAATTCTGTTTCTTCAGTGTTATCAGAAAGGTGTTCAAAAATTACATATGGTTTATTAGAGATGTCATGACTCCAAACGTGGTCGGCATAATTTTTTAAAATTGAAATTCTTGAGGCATCATAACTACTGGCCCAATTGTTAGAACCTGTCCATTGAGTGTTCGAAAAACCTTTTGTAAAATCAAATCTAAAACCATCGATTTTATATTCGGTAATCCAATAAGTAAGCACATCATTAAAGAAATTTACCGTATAAGTTGATTCGTGATTGAAATCATATCCCCAATGTGCTGAGGTGTTATCTACAAAATTATGATTTTCATTATACCAAGGATTATCATTTGCTGGTTTGTTATCAATATTATTCCAATACATTTGAACTAAAGGAGATTGACCATAAGAGTGGTTAAAAACAACATCAGCTATAACAGCGATTCCTCTTTTATGGCATTCGTCAACAAATTCTTTAAATTTATTTTTAGTTCCATAGGCTTTATCCAAAGCAAAATATAGCGCAGGATTATAACCCCAACTATCAGCACCTTCAAATTCGTTAATTGGCATAAGCTCTATAGCATTTATACCTAAAGATTCTAAATAATCTAATTTTGTTAAGGTTTCAGTATATGCATCGGATTCAACAAAATCTCGAATATGCATTTCATATATTATAAGATTATCTTGTGCTGGTCTTGCAAAGTCATTTATTTCCCAATTATAATTTGTATCATTAATTATAAAAGTACTCACATATCCTTCGGTTAAATTAGTGGGATAATTTTTTAGGTTTGGATAATTTCCATTTTTAATATATTGGTCGGTCCACGGGTCTAATATTTTTTCTGAATAAGGATCAGCAACTTTAATGTTATAATCGATTAAATATTGGTAGGCATATTCAGTATTTATATCTAAAGAAGAAACTGTAAGCCAAAAGTCTTCACCATCTTTAAATAATTGGTAATTTTCGTCAATTTCCCAATTTGAAAAATCTCCAATTAAAAAAACGGCATTTTTATTTGGAGCCTTAAGAAGAAATGTTACAGAATTATTTGAATTAATATTTACTCCATATTTTAAGTTAGTTGGTTGAGTAGCATTTTGTGTAGGGGATTTAACAAATATCTCAATTTCATTTTCAATTAAAGAAGTTCCATTGTTTGCTGTAACTTTAATTTTATAGGTACCTGAGTTTGTTAATGTGAATGTTGAGGAAATTGTAGTATCCGAAGTTGAGTTTTTTATTGATTCATTATTTATGAATAGTTCTAAATCGGCATTTTCAGAAGCTTCGGCAGATATTGTTATAGTATCATTTAAGTTAAACACATCGTTGTTATTTGGTGAAGTAAAAAGAACATTTAATTCGTTTGCTTCAAAAATTGAAATGAATATATCTGGACTTGTCTGTTGTTTTCCATCGGATGATCTAAAAACAAGTGCTATTTTTTTTATTTCTTCTTCAGTGCTAATATTATAAAATGTAAAAATATTTGGGGTAATTGTTAATTCGTATAAATTTTCTTCTTTTTTAGTTAATTTGGGTTGAGAAGTATTTACACCCCAAGTTCCTATTACATTTTTCCAATCAGAATCGCTACTAGATTTTGCTGTAATTAACCCTGTATGAGCATAAATATCACCTGTATAACCATTTAAACCTGTATTAGTAGTGTCAAAAGTGATTGTTATTTCATCGTTTGAGGTTGGAACAACAGGAGACGTGGTAACTTGTGAAAAAAGCTGAAATGTTGAAATTAAGAATATGTAAAGAAATGCTTTTTTCATTTTTTAAGATTAGTATTTGGTAATTGTTATTTAGAAAATAAAGGCTGCTTTAAAGCAGCCTTTATTAAAGTATTTATTGTTTACTCTGATAAGTTGGCAACTTTAACTAATTCATAAGTTAAGTCACTTAAATTTAAAGTTACATTGTAATATCCTCCTTCAGTAACTGGAATATCATCTCCTCCTAAAGTACCTTCAGTGCCATTGTATCCGTAATTTGTACCCCAATCATTATTTGCTCTAAACTTTATAAATCCACCAGTTTTAAGAGGGAAGTTTTTCATTACCCAAACATTGGTAGTACTATAATCAGGTGTTAATTTTGCGTCATCAGGAGTATTATCTCCAGGCCAACCAATTGGTGTTGCATCACCAACAATTCCCCAAATATTATCTATAGATTCAAGTGTGTAAGTTGAGGTGTTAAAATCAACTGTTACAATATAGTTGCCTGCTTCAGATATAGGAATATCATCACCGCCTAAAGTACCTTCAGTACCACTATATCCGTAGTTTGTTCCCCAATCATTATTTTTTCTGAATTTTATAGCGTCACCTTCTTCAGCAGTTAAGTAAATTGCAACTTTCCAAGTGTTTGTATAAAAATCATATTTTAATTGTTCATCATCAGGAGTATTATCACCTGGCCATCCAATAGGAGTTGCGCTTCCCACAATTCCCCAAGAAAATTCTTCAAATGAAACAGTAGTTGTATTATAGTCAAACATTATTTTGTAATTACCTGCTGCAATTTCAATGTCTGCACCGTCAATTCCATAAGCTTCTGCCCAATCTTTATCTTTTCTAATTTTGAATTTTCCATCTAAAAGAGTCACATATGCTACAAACACATCAGATTCATTAGTAGAGTATAAAGGAAGGTCTATTCCCCACCCGTCATCATTACCTGTTATAGCAGATCCAATTAGGCTCCAATCAGAAACTTCAATACCGCTTCCACCACTTGTAATAGTATCTTCAATTAAGGAAATATTAAGATTTATAATTTCCGAAACTTTTTCTAAAGCATTTGCTCCTTCACCTGTTCCAGGAAAAGCTTTAATTCTAAAATAAATAGTACCTAAATTATTTGGTTCTCCATCATCTCCCATTGTTGTAGGGTCAGTATCTAGTAATAATAAATCTTGAGCTATAGTTAACAAATTACCAACAGAAACTGCGTAATTTGTAGCGTTTAAAGTCCCAGATTCGAAATCAATTGTAGCAAAATCTTCAGAAATAGACCCTTCTATTAAATAGCTAATTTCTGTTGGAACACCAAAATTGGGAGCATTCCAAACAAACCGTTCTGCTATGTTGTTTTTAGTTTCTTTAGATAATAAATATTGATCAGTAAAAGTATTTTGAAAGTTTACTTCTTCTGAAGATGGCTGAATAGTAAATTCAGGCACAAGATCATCGTTGTCGCAAGAAACAACTAATAATGACGTTATTGCAAAAAAGAAAATTGATGCAAAATTTATAAATTTATTTTTCATGATATATTTTTATTAGTATTAATAACCAGGGTTTTGTTCTAAGTTTGGATTTGCTTCTAAGGCTGTTAATGGAATTGGGAAAAGCTTATAATTGCTTGATATAGCTGTACCGTTAACAGTACCACCTTTCCAAGGCCATAAATAACTTCCACCTGTAAATTTTCCAAAGCGTATAAGATCGGATCTTCTATGACCTTCTAAGTTTAATTCTCTTCCTCTTTCATCAAGTAAGAAATTAAGAGTTAATTGTGAAGAGGAAATTGTACTTGCGTTTGCTCGAGTTCTTATATTATTTACATAACCAAGAGCCGTTCCCAAATCAGTTCCTGCAGCACCTCTTACGGCACATTCGGCATACATTAAATAAGCATCTGCTAATCTAAATAACGGAAAATCGGTGCTAGAGAACGAAGTTGCATTTGATGTTCCAGTAAAACTAGAGTTTCTGAATTTAATAGATGGATATCCTTCTGTCCATTCCTTGTAGTCATTCATTTCATAAGAATGACCTTCTGTCCAAAATAATTTAGCTCTGTCATCAGTAGCAGTTTCACCTACTTCATTAAATAATCCGTACCATCCTTTAGAAGCTCTATGCCCTCCCCAACCATCAGTAGTACCAAAATCAGTAATTGGCATAGTTTCAGTACTCATATTACCATTTACAATATAGGTAGTGTTTCCATAACTTTGGCTAAAGTCTGCATCAGCGATTAAAGGGTAAATAATTTCTGTTGAATTATAATTATCCCCAGAGAAATTACTTACAAAATCATTTGCAAGTGTATAGCCACCTTCATTAATTACTTTAGAAATATAAATAGCAGCATCATCATAACGTGGAGTGCCGGTATATACTTCAGCATTTAAATACAGTTTAGCTAAAAGCATTCTACCAACACTTTTATTAGCTCTTCCATAATCATTTGTATTTGGTAAATCATTTTCTATTGCTAATAATTCGCTTTCAACATAATTAAAAAGTTCTAATCTTGAAGATTCTTCAAGAGGAGACGAAGCACCAATGTTTTGCTCTGTAGATAAAACACCTTTTCCAAAACAGTCTATTAAATAGTAATAAGCTAAAGATCTTAAAAATCTAACTTCAGCGCTTACTTCAGTTTTTCCTTCAAAATCAACATTATTTAATACTTGTAATAAATTGTTGGTTTGCGGAATTGTGTAATAAATTCTATTATACATATATCTAAAGAATTTATTGTTTTCGTCCCAATTAGAAGTTGTGGTTAATTGGTCTAAACCATCATCACCCCATCTGTTTTTCATTGCATCTGCTGTGAAATCTTGAAGGTTTACAATACCTCTTAAAAAAGGGGATTCACCAGCATCATCGCTAATATCGGAACTTCCTGGTCCATCAGGCCCAGATAATGCAAATGAAGCATACAATCTAGAGGTAATACCCTCAATTGCATCAGGATCTTCAGCTAACAACTCATCAAGTGTTAGCTCAACAACTGGCTCTGTATCTAAATCATTAAGACAACTTTGAACCGTTAAGGCACCTACAAAAAGTAGGCAGAAATAAAATATTTTTTTCATAATTTAAAATTAAAAGTCCATAGTTAAACCTAAAGTGAATGACTTAGGTCTAGGATAAAAATTATTATCAATTGCATTAAAGTTTTCAGGATCTTGTCCACTATAATTAGTAATAATAAAAGGATTGTTTAAAGCCCCATATATTCTAATATTTGTTTTTTGAATTAAGTTGTTTAAACTATAACCTAATACAATATTTTCACATCTTAAAAATGTTGCATCTTCTAAATAATAATCTGAAAACTTAACGTTACCATCATTATTTATAAAATTCTCATTTGCAGAATTTGTATAGAAGTCTAAAACATTTGATAAACTATTTGAATTGTTAGGTATAGCTTTATCTATATATCCCGATGTAAGTCTTCTAGAGTTATAAACTTGTCCGTTAAACTGACCTCTAAAACTAGAACTTAAATCAAAATCTTTATAGTTAAAGTTAAAACCGAAACCAAAAGTCCAGTTTGGACGTAAAGATTTGTAATATCTGTCATCATTATCTACTGTTCCATCTCCGTTAAAATCGGCAAAAGCTCCGTGAATAGGATTTCCAGCATCATCATATAATTGTCTGAATACCCAAGCAGAATATGGCTCGTAACCAACAGTATGATAAGCTAAATTAACACCAGTTCCTACCGGAAGTCCAGAGTCTGAGGCAGAAATTCTACTTACATCTTTAAGGTTAGTCACTTCAGCTTTAGCATAGGCTAAATTACTGTAAAACTCAAAATTCATATCATCAGTTTTAATAGGGTTAAAGTTTAAGTTTAATTCAAAACCTTTACTTTCTGTTTCACCTACATTTTGAACAAATGAATCTGTTAAACCTTGACCAGGAGCAACAGGTACTCTAGCAAGTAAATCTGAAGTTTCTCTATAAAAGACATCAAAATTCCCTGAAACTAGATTATTGTTAAATAAATCAAAATCAATACCAAGGTTGTATGTTGTTGTTTTTTCCCAAGTTAAATTTTCATTGAATGGTTTTGCCGAGTAAAGAGCAATTCCTTGTAAATATTGACTTGTACTTGAGCCAGCTTCAAATAATGGAGTTGAAGGATAGTAACCAACCGAACCAGTAATGTCTTGTTGTCCAGTTTTACCCCAGCCTAAACGCATTTTTAAAGTATTTATAAAATTTAAATCTTGAATAAATGTTTCTTCATTCATTTTCCAAGCTAAAGCAGCGGCAGGAAAAACTCCCCATCTATTATCTTTAACAAATAATGAAGAACCATCGGCTCTTAATGATGCAGTAAACAGATATTTATCTAAAAAGTTAAGATTTGTTCTACCAAAGAAAGATTGTAGGTTTAATTCATTGTAATACCTATTATTTGGGTTTTGGGCGTCAATTTGCAACTCTCTTAATCCAGTTTCAGTATTATAAATATATTCTTCTTTAGTACCATCATTTTTAAAATTTTGGTATGAATATCCACCTTGAATGTCAAATCGTTGCAAGCTTCCTTCTAATTCTTTAGCATAAGCTAGGTAAGCATCCAATGTTTTATTATCAATATTTTGATTTTCACCGTAGTTTACTCCAGGATTAAAAATATAAGTATCATTTGTATTGTCTAACCTGTAAGTTGCAAGTGAATTTTGTGTATAAGATTCTTCTATTTCTGCTTTTGAAGATTCTACACCAACATTTAATATAGCTCTCATTTCAGGTAAGAAATGAAGTTTGTAATCTAATTCAATATTAGCTAAAACTTTTTTAACTTCTTCAGGTCTTGTACGTTGCATTAAAATAGCTAAAGGATTCCACTGTCCGTCAGTACTTCCATTAGTGTTTAAAGATTGGTAATAACCTCCAAAAATACTATCGTCACTGTAAACTGGTTTTGTAGGATCCATGTTAATTGCTCCTCCCAATGCACCTCCATCATCTACAGCATCCTTTTCAGACATTATTCCTTTAACATTGAAATCAACCTTTAAATGATTATCAAAAAATTTAGGAGTTAACTTTATAGAAGTAGTATATCTTTTATAATCATTTTCCTTTACTAAACCTTCTGTTTTAGTATAACCAGCAGAAAATCTAATAGGAACTTTATTAAATAAACTTCCTCTTGCGCTAAAGTTATGATCGTATGAAATTGTGTTTCTAAAAATAGTGTCTTGCCAATCAGTATTACTTAATATTCTACCCTCAATTTCAGAAGTTAAAGGGTCATCTGTTAAATCGTTTGAAGAATCATCAACACCTAATAAATCGGTAAATGTAGGATGAAATTCTTGAACAAATTGTGTAAAAGTACTACCATCCATTACATTAATAGTTTTTCCAACTTTACCAAATGTTGTACTTGTAGAAAAATTAAATTTAACACCATCTGAAATACCCTTTTTAGTCGTAATAATAATCACACCATTTGATGCTCGAGAACCGTAAATTGCAGTTGCGGAGGCATCTTTTAATATTGAAAAGCTTTCAACATCATTAGGATTAATTAAAGAAAGAGGGTTTCCAACTCCCGCAGGATTTGTGTTGTCAATTGGAATTCCATCAATTACAATTAATGGATTGTTGTTTGCTGATAATGACGCGCCTCCTCTAATTCTAATATTTGGAGTAGCATCTGGCTGTCCACCACTAGATGTAATTCTTACACCAGCGGCTTTACCTGTTAATAGTTGATCTGTAGATACAATTGCTCCTTTATTGAAATCATCTTCGCTAACAGCTTCAACCGATCCAGTTGCATCTTTTACAGTTGTTGTACCATATCCAATTACAACAACCTCATCAAGTGATTCAGTATCTTCTTCTAAAATAATATTAATAGTAGTTGAATTTACTGTAATTTCTTGAGATTTAAATCCCAAGTAAGAAACTATAAAGACATCTCCAGTATTTACATTGTCAAAGGAATAATTCCCGTTAAAATCTGTAGAGGTACCTTTTATGGTTCCTTTTATCAATATGTCTACCCCAGGTAGGCCTTGGCCACTAGAAGCTTCTGTTACTTTCCCTTTAACAGTTTGCTGAGCAAAAATTGTTAGAGGAAATAGAAGAATGACACTAAACAAAAAAATTCTAAAATTTTTCATCTATTTTAAGTTAATTAATAATTAAGGTTTGTTTTTAATAATTGTACTATTTTTAACTAATTTCACATTACAAATTTAAGTTCTAATGCTGTGTTTTACAATGATTCTTTGGTTACGCAAACGTTTTCGTGTTAGTAACTTTCCTACTCTAACGTTAGAGTAAGCCTAAATTTTTCCAAAAAAAATGTTAAATGAGAGTAAAAACAGGGTAAAATAATGCATAAATGAAGTTATAAATGTTAAAAAATGAAATTTAAGTTAACATTTAGCTTTATATTTGCTTTCTAAAGCTTTTTTTAACATTAATGAAAACAAGAATAACTCTTAAAAAAATAGCAACTGAATTTGGAGTATCCATCTCTACGGTTTCCAAGGCTCTAAAAGGAAGTCATGAAATTGGTGAAGAATTACGAGGGAAAATCCAAGCATTTGCAAATTTTTATAATTATAAACCTAATAATTTAGCCTTACAATTAAGAAATCAAAAAACATCTGTTATAGGTGTTGTAATTCCAGAAATTGTACATCATTTTTTCTCAACCGTTATAGATGGTATTGAGCATTACGCAAACAAAAAAGGTTATAATGTTATGGTTTGTGTATCTAATGAATCTTATGAAAAAGAAGTATTAAATTTTAATGTATTAACAAATGGGAGTGTAGATGGGTTAATTGTTTCTGTAGCCCGTGGAACTCAAGAAAGTAAAAATTACAAGCATTTAGAAGCTCTTGTTAAAGATGAATTTCCATTGGTAATGTTTGATAGAATAATAAATGAAATTGAATGTGATAAGGTGCTAATTGATGATATAGGTGGAGCCTGCAAAGCAACAGAGCATTTAATAGAGATAGGAAAAAAACGAATAGCTTTATTATCTACAGAAGATTTTGTGTCGGTTGGGTTGTTAAGAAAAGAAGGTTATATAAAAGCATTATATCATGCTGGTTATAAAGTAGAAGATGATCTTATTTATAAGCTTGATGACTCTAAAGACTTAAAAGAGCAAATTAAAAAGTTATTTGAAGATCCAAATATGCCAGATGCAATATTAGCAGTAAATGAAGTTTATGCGGCCAATGCACTGGTAATAGCTCAAGAAAAAGGATTGTCAATACCCAAAGATATTGCAATTATGGGATTTACAAGTGGATTAATTTCTGAGTTTACATCACCTCCATTATCATGTGTTGAACAACACGGATATTTAATGGGAGAACAAGCAGCAGAATTGTTGATTGATAGAATTGAGCATAAGGAAAATAAAGAATACAAAAGAGAGGTTATTTCTACAAATTTAAAAATTAGAAAATCTACAAAATGTTGAAAATGAAAAAGAATTTTGTTCTTTTTTCAATAAATAAATATTTTTTTATTAAAAAAAAAGTATTAACTCAAAGGTTGTAGTAAACGTTTTTACTTGTAAAGCTTAAGTTACAATGATAAATTAGGTTTAAAACATAAAAAATAATTTATACATTTGTAAGGTAAAAGAAATTTTACAAGTACTATTTTTCACACTTCACACAAAACAACCTCTGTTTTTTACATGGGTACAAATCATATTATTAAAATTTAAAATATATGAAAAAACGGAAACTAGGTTTCTGGGAAATTTGGAACATGAGTTTCGGTTTCTTAGGAATTCAAATGGGTTTTGCTTTGCAAAATGCCAATGCAAGTAGGATACTTCAAATTTTTGGAGCAGATGTTCATGAATTATCATGGTTTTGGATAGTAGCACCTTTAACAGGGCTTATAGTACAGCCAATAATAGGTTACTATAGTGACAAAACTTGGACACGACTAGGAAGAAGAAGACCTTACTTTTTAACGGGAGCATTGTTGGCTTCGGTAGGTTTAATATTGATGCCAAATGCCGATATGTTTACAGCCTTTTTGCCAGCTCTATGGGTTGGTGCAGGAATGTTAATGATAATGGATGCTTCTTTTAATGTTGCAATGGAGCCATTTAGAGCTTTGGTGGCAGATATTTTACCTTCTGATCAGCGAACTTTAGGATTTAGCGTTCAAACAATACTTATTGGAATTGGTGCGGTTATAGGTTCGTGGTTGCCATATGTAATAACAAATTGGTTTGGAGTTTCAAATAGTGTAACACAAGGAGAAGTTCCATTTAGTTTATTATTATCATTTATAATTGGAGCTGGAGTTTTGGTTACTAGTATTTTAATAACAGTATTCACAACAAAAGAGTACTCTCCAGAAGAAATGGCTTTAATAAATGAACATGAAGAACATGATGATGAAGAGTCCAGTTTGTTAAATATATTTTCTGATTTTAAGAAAATGCCTTTAACAATGAAACAATTGAGCTCTGTTCAATTCTTTTCGTGGTTTGGATTATTTGGAATGTGGGTTTTTACAACGCCGGCAATTGCACATCATATTTATGGATTAGGATTGAACGATCACGGTGCAGAATATCAAAATGCAGGAGATTGGGTTGGAATCTTATTTGGTGTTTACAATGGAGTTTCGGCAATTTATGCTTTTTTCTTACCTGCTATAGCAAAAAAAGTTGGTAGAAAAATGACACATGCTATTTCATTAATTTGTGGAGGTTTAGGACTAATTTCAATTTATTTTGTTCCAAATGAAAACTGGTTATTTTTATCTATGTTTGGCATTGGAATAGCATGGGCAAGTATTTTAGCAATGCCATATGCAATATTAGCAGGGTCTATTCCAGCCAGAAAAATGGGTGTTTATATGGGGATTTTTAACTTTTTTATTGTGCTTCCTCAAATATTAAATGCATTAATTGGTGGGCCAATGGTAAAATATTTATATGGTGGAAATCCAATTTTTGCATTGGTTGTAAGTGGTGTTTCATTACTTATAGCTGCTTTGCTAGTTATAAAAGTAAAAGATGTAGACGATAAAGTAATAACAAATAACTAAGATGAAAAAAGAAATAGCATTTATATTTGATTTAGATGGTGTAATTGTAGATACAGCAAAATATCATTTTTTAGCTTGGCGAAATTTAGCCAAAGAACTAGGATTTGAATTTACCCAAGAGCATAACGAACTTTTAAAAGGAGTTAGCCGTGTTAAATCGTTAGAAATTTTGTTAGGTATTGGCAATGTTGAAATTTCCGAAGAAGAAAAACAAAAATATTTAATTCAAAAAAATGAAGAGTATTTAGGTTTTGTAAATAAAATGACTGCAGAAGAAATTTTACCAGGTGTAAGCAATTTATTGGATTATTTAGATTCGAAAAATATTATTTACGCACTTGGTTCAGCAAGTAAAAATGCACCATTAATTTTAGAAAAAGTTGGTTTATACAATCGTTTTGCAGCGTTGGTTGATGGAAACGATGTTTCTAAAGCTAAACCTGATCCAGAGGTATTCTTAATTGGAGCTAAAAAACTGCAAATGAAACCCGAAAACTGTGTAGTAGTAGAAGACGCAATTGCTGGCGTTGAAGCTGCAAAGTTAGCTAATATGACTTGTGTTGGAATTGGGAGCAAAGAAGTATTAGGTAAGGCTGATTTTGTTTTTGATGATATGACAGGATTTACTACTGAATTTTTAAACAAACTAATAAACTAGGAAATGAACAAAAATTATATAGAACCTAATGAATGGTCCATAATCGAAAATGGTTTTGATGCAGAGAATGTGGAAGCGTCAGAAAGTTTGTTTAGTATTGGAAATGGCGCATTAGGACAACGTGCAAATTTTGAAGAGGATTATTCAGGTAAAACTTTTCAAGGAAGTTATATAGGTGGAATTTATTATCCAGATAAAACTCGTGTTGGTTGGTGGAAAAATGGATATCCAGAGTATTTTGCGAAAGTTTTAAATGCACCAAACTGGATTGGGATTCATGTTGTAATTAATGGAAATAAATTAGATTTAAATACGTGTAAGATATCTAATTTTCAAAGAGAATTAAATATGAAAGAAGGATGGTTAAGTCGTTCTTTTAATGCCGAGTTACCTTCATCTGAAAAAATTGCAGTTTCAGCTAAACGTTTTATAAGTATAAAGTATAATGAAGTTGGAGCCATAGAATATAACGTTAAAGCCATTAACTTTTCTGGTGAAATTGAGTTTTCACCTTATATTGATGCTGGAGTTATGAATGAAGATGCTAATTACGATGAGTTTTTCTGGGAAATTTTGGAAGTTGTAGAAGGCGAAAATAGTGGCTGTATTTTATCTAAAACATTGAAAACTGAATTTCATGTTAGTACTGCAATGGAAATTTCTTTAGCTAAAAATAATAAAGAGGTTTTGGTAGCTCAAAAAACAAAAGTTGAAGAGAAAAAAATTACATATTCTTATAAAATAGATATAAATGAAGGAGATGTGGCAACCATTTTTAAATTTGGTAGTTATACAAGTTCATTAAACTATAAAAATGAAGATTTAAATAGTGCGGCTCTTTCAAATGTTCAGAATGCTAAAGAATTAGGGTTTAATGCTCTATTAGAATCTCAAATTAAATCTTGGGATGAAATATGGAGCACAGCAGATATTGTAATTGAAGGTGATGTAAAGGCACAGCAAGGAATTCGTTTTAATATTTTTCAACTAAACCAAACTTATATGGGAACTGATGCTCGTTTAAACATTGGTCCAAAAGGTTTTACAGGTGAAAAATATGGAGGAAGTACTTATTGGGACACGGAGGCTTATTGTATTCCTTTTTATATGGCAACTAAAGATCAAGAAGTTGCTAAAAATTTACTAAAATACCGTTACAATCAGTTAGATAAAGCTATTGAGAATGCTGAAAAATTAGGGTTTACAAATGGAGCAGCGTTATATCCAATGGTAACAATGAACGGAGAAGAATGTCATAATGAGTGGGAAATTACATTTGAAGAGATTCATCGAAATGGAGCTATGATTTATGGAATTTACAACTATGTAAATTATACTCAAGATTTTTCTTATGTTCCAGAATATGGTTTAGAAGTAATGATAGCTGTTGCTCGTTTTTGGTATCAACGTGCTAATTATTCAGCTGCAAAGGATAAGTATGTAATTTTAGGTGTTACTGGGCCAAATGAATACGAGAACAATATTAATAACAATTATTATACAAATTATTTGGCAAAATGGTGTATTGAGTACACTGTTGAATGTTTAAATAAAGTTAAACACGATTACACTAATGATTTTGATCGTGTAATGAGTAAAACTAATTTAACTTTTGAAGAGACTTACAAATGGTTAAATGTTTCTGATAACATGTATTTCCCATATAGTGAAGAACACCAAGTATATTTACAGCAAGATGGATTTTTAGATAAAGAGTTAATTCCTGTAGAAGATTTGGATGCTTCACAAAGACCAATTAACCAAAAATGGTCTTGGGATAGAATATTACGTTCGTGTTATATTAAACAAGCCGATACTCTTCAAGGAATGTTTTTGTTTGAAGATAAGTTTAAAAAAGAAGAAATTGAACGTCACTTTGATTTTTATGAGCCAATTACAGTTCACGAATCTTCATTATCACCATGTGTACATTCAATTTTAGCAGCTTCAATAGACAGAATGCCAAAAGCTTATGAAATGTATTTGCGTACATCTCGATTAGATTTAGACGATTACAATCACGAGGTTCACGAAGGATGCCACATTACAAGTATGGCAGGGACTTGGATGGCTGTGGTGCAAGGTTTTGGAGGAATGCGTGTTTGGGAAGATGGAATATTATCTTTCAACCCTCAAATTCCAAAAGAATGGAAGTCGTATGCATTTACTATCAATTTTAGAGGAAATATTATAAAAGTTTACAAAAGTCAAACAGAATGTAAATTTTTGAATGAATCTGAAAAGGAGATTAAAATGTATGTTAATGATACCGAGATTTTAATACCCCCAAAGAAGTCGATTATCGTTTAAAAAAAATCTTAAAATAATGAAATTTAATAGCTTACATATACTTATATTTATGATTGGCCTAACTTCCTTTGCTCAAAAAATAAATAGAATTGAACCTCCAAATTGGTGGGTTGGTATGGAAAATACTCAATTAGAATTAATGGTTTATGGAAAGTCAATTTCTGACTATGCCCCAGTAATTGAGGATAAAAAAATAGAATTACTTACAGTTAAAAGAACCGAAAATAAAAACTATCTTTTTATAACTCTAGATGTTTCTAAATCAGAAGTTGGAACTTTTAAAATTGATTTCAAGAAAAAAGGAAAAAGAAATAATTTTAGCATTAACTATGAATTGAAACAACGCAGTATAGATTCAAAGCAAAGAAATGGTTTTGATAGTAGTGATGCAATTTATTTAATTACACCAGATAGGTTTGCCAATGGAGAAATTTCAAATGATATTATAAAAGGTTTGAAAGAAACCAAAATAGATAGAAATCATGATTATGCACGTCATGGTGGAGATATCAAAGGAATTACAGATCATTTAGATTACATAAATGATATGGGATTTACGGCAATTTGGTCAACTCCCGTATTAGAAAACGATATGAAGGAAAGTTCATACCATGGGTATGCTATTACAGATCTATACAAGCCCGACCCAAGATTTGGTACTTTGAAAGAGTATATTTCCTTGGCAAAAAAGTCTAAAGAGAAAGGCTTAAAATTTATTATGGATCAAGTAGTAAATCATATTGGAATTGGACATTGGTGGATGAAAGATTTACCTTCAAAAAATTGGATTAATTATCAAAAAGAATCATTAAACGGAAATTTGATTGTTACTAATCATAGAAGAACTACCAATCAAGATTTATATGCTTCAAAAAAAGATAAAGATTTAATGAATGATGGCTGGTTTGTTTCTTCAATGCCAGATTTAAATCAGAAAAATGAACTTCTTGCAACATATTTAATTCAAAATAGTATTTGGTGGATAGAAACTTTGGACTTATCTGGAATCCGTCAAGATACTTATCCTTACCCAGATAAACAATTTATGAATGATTGGGCCGGAGCAATTATGGCTGAATACCCAAATTTTAGTATAGTGGGAGAGGAGTGGAGTTTAAATCCACTATTAGTTGGTTATTGGCAAAAAGGACATGAAAATAAAGATGGTTACGAGTCTAATTTAACTTCTACAATGGATTTTCCAATGCAGCGAGCAATTGTAGAAGGGCTAAATGAAGATGAAGAATGGGATAAAGGTTTGGTGAAAATATACGAAGGTTTGGCAAATGATTTTGCCTATGCAAACCCTAATGATATTATGATTTTCCCAGACAATCATGATATGAGTCGAATTTTCACTCAATTAAATGAAAATGTTATAAATACAAAAATGGCTTTAGGGTATTTGTTGGCCTTACCACGAATTGCTCAAGTGTACTACGGAACTGAAATTTTAATGAATGATACTGCAAAGCCAGGTGATCACGGTTTAATTCGTTCAGATTTCCCTGGTGGTTGGAAAGGCGATAAGGTAAATGCTTTTACAGGTAAAGGATTGTCAAAAGACCAAAAAGAAATGCAATCTTATCTGAAAAAAGTATTGAATTATAGAAAAAATAGTGAAGCAATACACTCGGGTGAAACAGTTCATTTTGCTCCAGATAACGGAGTTTATGTTTTATTTAGAATTATAGAAAATGAAGTTGTTACTGTTATTCTGAATAAGAATTCAAAAAATATTGAACTTGATTTAACTCGTTTTGAAGAAATTGGTTTGCAAGGTAAAAATGTACAAAATATTATATCGGGAAAATCATTTATTTGGCAAAAAAAATTAAAACTTGAGGCCAAGGGAATAACTATTTTAACTACAAAAATGTAAGTTGTAATTTCGATAGAACGAGGTACAAGCGACGAGAAATCTCACATTCTAAACTAAATTTGATTCAGATTCTTCATTTCGTTCAGAATGACAAAAATATAATTCCTATGTGTTATGCTGAACTTGTTGAAGTTTAAGTAGAAATCTATAAGTAATTAGAATAAAACTATTAATAATGAAAAAAATAACAATCCTTTTCTTAATAGCACTCATCTCAATCTCGTGTAAACAAAACACAAAAGTTGAAGCGCAAAACAAAGTTCCAAAAGTTCAATTTTCAGATTATAAAGGAAAATTAGCTTCAGGAACTATAAAAACAATAGATTCGATACAATCTAAATATGTTCGCCCAAGAACAGTTGATGTTTGGTTGCCAGAAGGTTATTCAGAAAATGAAAAATATGCTGTTTTGTATATGCACGATGGACAAATGTTGTTTGATGCAAATTCAACTTGGAACAAACAAGAGTGGAAAATTGACGAAATAATGAGTCAATTAATGGAAGAAAATAAGATCAGAAAAACCATTGTTGTAGCAATTTGGAATCATGCAGATATACGTCATCCAAATTATTATCCACAAAAACCATTTGAAACGCTACCTAAAAAGTTTTTAGATTCAATTATTACAGTTGGAAAAAAACAATACGGAAGTGATTTTAAATCACCAGATTCTGACAATTATTTAAAGTTTATTGTTGAAGAAGTAAAGCCAGTAATTGATGCTAATTTTTCAGTGTTTGCAAACCCAGAAAATACTTTTGTTTCAGGTTCAAGTATGGGAGGTTTAATTTCAATGTATGCCTTGTGTGAATATCCAAATGTGTTTGGAGGAGCAGCTTGTTTGTCAACGCATTGGCCTGGAATTAAACCTTTTGAAGGAAATCCAGTACCAGAAACATTTTTTAAATATTTGGAAGAAAATTTACCATCGCCAAAAACCCATAAAATCTATTTTGACTATGGAACTGAAACTTTAGATAAATACTATTTACCATACCAACATAGAGTAGATGAGGTGTTGAAATTAAATGGCTTTGATGAGTCAAATTCAAGAAATTTAAAATTTGAAGATCACGATCATTCAGAAAATTCTTGGAATCAACGTTTTCAATTTCCTGCAGAGTTTTTATTGAAGGAGTAAAAATACGTCATTACGAAGGAGGTACGACTGAAGTAATCTTTTCATCAATTAGAAAATTACCTCAATTCATTCGTAATGACAAATATTATATAAAAAATAAATGTCATACCTGTGAAAACAGGTATCCATTAATATATGGGTTAACATTTTTGCGAGTATTATAGATTCCTGCCTATACAGTAATGACAAAAAAGTTGTCATTCTAAACGATAGTGAAGAATCTCTTATAACAAGTAAAAGTTTAAAGAAGAAATTAATGAAATCATTAAAACTAACAATATTACTACTCATTTTTTCAACAATTTTCTATGCGCAAAATCCAAATAGAAAATTAGAAAAAGTAACCAAATTTGGAAGTTATGTTGAAGTAAAAACCAATGACGGAGTTTACAGATTTCAACCTTACGGAAACGAAATTATAGAAACATCATTCATTCCAAAAGGTGAAACGTTCAACCCAAATTCTCACGCAGTAGTTTTAAAAACCAAAGCTGTTGCAATGAAAATTGTTGAAACTTCAGGAATGACTGAAATAAAAATGAAAGATATTTCAGTAAAAATAAATCATTCGCCTTTTCAAATTTCATATTACTACGAAGACAATTTTTTAATTTCAGAAAAGAGAGGTTATTTTAAAGTGAAGCACGAACCAATGAATTTGGTAAAAGGCAATATTGTTGCTGAAGAAACCGAACGTTTGGAATTCAACCTAACGCAAGACGAAGTTTTGTATGGTGGTGGAGCAAGAGCTTTAGGAATGAATAGAAGAGGAAACAGATTGCCATTATACAACAGAGCACATTATGGTTATGAAACACATTCGGAATTAATGAATTTTACGCTTCCAGTAATGTATTCTTCAAAAATGTATGCCATTCACTTTGACAATGCTCCAATTGGATATTTAGATTTTGATAGTAAACATAATAACACATTAACTTACGAAACCATTTCAGGAAGAAAAACCTATCAAGTTATTGCAGGTGACGATTGGGAAGAAGTTGTTGAAAATTATGTGAGTTTAACTGGTTTTCAACCTTTAATTCCACGTTGGGCGCTGGGTAATTTTTCCAGTAGATTTGGATATCATTCTGAAAAAGAAACTGTTAAAACTATTGAAGAGTTTCAAAAAGAAGAAATTCCTGTAGATGCTATAATTTTGGATTTATATTGGTTTGGAAAGGAAGTAAAAGGCACAATGGGTAATTTGAAATTTGATAGAGATTCGTTTCCAAATCCTAAAAAAATGGTAGCCGATTTAAAAGAAAAAGGTGTAAAAACCATTTTAATTACCGAGCCATTTGTATTAACAACTTCAAACCGTTGGGAGGAAGCGGTTGAAAAAGATATTTTAGGAAAAACAAAAGATGGAAAACCATATACCTACGATTTCTATTTTGGAAATACGGGAATTATAGACATTTTCAGCCAAAAAGGAAATGACTGGTTTTGGAATATTTACAAAGATTTAAAAAGCTATGGAGTAGAAGGTTGGTGGGGAGATTTAGGTGAGCCAGAAGTGCATCCGTCAGATTTATTACACGCAACCGGAATAGCCGATGAGGTTCATAATATTTATGGTAGCGAATGGGCAAAACTTATTGCAAAAGGTTACGAAAAAGAATTCCCAAATGAGCGACCATTTATTTTAATGCGTGCAGGTTATTCAGGAGCGCAACATTATGGAATGATTCCGTGGTCGGGTGATGTGAATAGAACTTGGGGAGGATTAAAACCACAAATGGAAATCTCATTACAAATGGGAATGCAAGGTTTGGCATTTATGCATTCAGATTTAGGTGGGTTTGCTGGGCCAAATTTAGATGATGAATTGTACACACGTTGGTTACAATACGGAGTTTTTCAGCCAATTTATCGTCCGCACGCGCAAGAAGATGTTCCATCAGAACCAGTTTTTAGAGAAGAAAAGACAAAACTATTAGCAAAAAAGGCTATAGAATTACGTTACAGTTTGTTGCCTTATAATTATAATTTAGCTTTTGAAAATAATCAAAAAGGAACACCATTAATGCGCCCATTATTTTTTGAAGGTGAAGGCTTAACTGAAGTTGATAAAACATATTTATGGGGAGATTCATTTTTGGTAAGCCCAGTAACTTCAGCAGGTATAAAAGAGCAAGAAGTAGTTTTTCCAAAAGGTTCGAATTGGTATAATTTTTATACCGAAGAAAAAGTGGAAGGCGGTCAAACAAAAACTGTTCAGTTAAAAGAAGAAAACATTCCAACGTATGTGCGTGGAGGTTCATTTATTCCAATGATTCAGCCAATTCAAAACACTTCAACATACAATTTAGATAAGTTCGATTTACATTTTTATTATGAAGAAGGAATTGATGAAGTAGATTACAGTTTGTATAATGATGATGGTGAAACTAAAGATGCTTTTGAAAAAGGAATGTTTGAAATTCTGGTGTTTGAAGCAGACCAAGAAAAAAGTTGGTTTGAGTTTGATTTTGAAGCTGAAACTGGTAAAAAACTTCAAACTTCAACAAAAGAAATTAAATTAATAATTCATAATATTAAAAAGCTTCCGAAGAAAGTGAAAGTTGGAAGAAAATCTTTCAATAATTTCAAATATAATTCAGAAAAAAGAACTTTAAATATTCCTTTTGTGTGGAATACTTCAGAAGAAAAATCAATCAGAATAAAATTTTAACCAATGCAAAAATTAAGTTTCCTTTTAATCGTTTTATTAACACTAACAAGCTGTAAAGAAAAATCAGCTAAAGTTATGGAACCTACAAAACCAGAAGTGCCATTTATATGGGAAAATGCAAACATTTATTTTATGTTAACCGACCGTTTTAATAACGGAGATACTTCAAACGATTTAAGTTTTAACAGAAAAGACAATGCCGCAAAATTAAGAGGTTTTAAAGGTGGTGATTTAAAAGGTGTAATTCAAAAAGTAGAAGAAGGCTATTTTACCGATTTAGGTGTAAATGCACTTTGGATGACACCAATTTTAGAACAAATTCACGGAGCTGTTGATGAAGGAACAGGTCTTTCTTATGGTTTTCACGGGTATTGGACAAAAGATTGGACAACGTTAGATCCTAATTTTGGAACAAAAGAAGATTTAAAAAAGTTAATAGAAGCAGCGCACAAAAAGGGAATTAGAATAGTTTTAGATGCAGTTATTAACCATACTGGACCGGTAACTGAAAAAGATCCAGTTTGGCCAAATGAATGGGTAAGAACAGAACCTCAATGTAATTATCAAGATTACGAAAGTACAGTTTCATGTACGTTGGTTAAAAATTTACCAGATATTAAAACTGAAAGTGTTGAAAATGTTGAATTGCCGAAACAATTGGTTGAAAAATGGAAAGCTGAAGGTAGATATGAACAAGAAGTTAAGGAATTAGACGAATTTTTTAAGCGTACGGGTTACCCAAGAGCTCCAAAATATTATATAATGAAATGGCTATCAGATTATATTACAGAGTTTGGAATTGACGGTTATAGAGCTGATACTGTAAAACATACAGAAGAAAATGTTTGGCAAGATTTTAAATCGGTTTGCGATGCTGCTTTTGCTGAATTTAAACAAAGTAATCCTGAAAAAGTTATAGATGATAATCCGTTTTATTTAGTAGGTGAAGTATATAATTATGGAATTTCAGGAGGTAAATATTTCGATTTTGGAGATAAAAAAGTGAATTATTTTGATGATAAATTCACAAGCCAAATAAATTTTGAATTCAAATGGAATGCAAAACAACAGAGTTATGAGGAACTATTTTCTAGATATTCTTCTATTTTAAATAATGAATTAAAAGGTTTTGGAGTATTAAACTACATAAGTTCACACGACGATGGTCAACCTTTTGACCCAAGTAGAGAAAAACCATTTGAATCGGCAAACAGATTGTTGTTAAGCCCTGGTTCTGCACAAATTTATTACGGAGATGAATCTGCTCGTCCTTTAATTATTGAAGGAGCAAATGGAGATGCAAACCTTCGTTCTTTAATGAATTGGGATGATATTCAAAATAATCCAAAAACAAAAGAAATTTTAACGCATTGGCAAAAATTAGGAACTTTTAGAAGTAATCATCCAAGTGTTGGGGCAGGAGTTCATAAAATGATTTCTCAAGAACCTTATATTTTTCAAAGAACTTATATAAAAGGTGATTTTAAAGATAAAGTTGTTATTGGTTTAGATCTTAATGTAGGTGAAAAAGAAATGAATGTTGGAGAAATTTTTTCTGAAGGAGCGATTTTAAAAGATTTTTATTCAGGAGAAGAGGTTTTTGTAATAGAAGGTAAAGTTGTGGTTGATTCGCCTTTCAGAATAGTGTTATTAGGGGAGATTAATGCAAAAATTCATTCACCTTTTATAAGTTTTGGAGGAGAATCTAATCATAGTTAAAATATAAATTGAATTCAATTATTTAAATAAAATTATTAGCAATGAATTACCTGAAATTCACAACTATACTAATGAGTGTTGTATTTTTATCTTGTACTAAAAAGAACGAAACTACAATTACGTCACCTGATAAAAACATTCAGGTCAATTTTGAGTTAAGTGCTGAAGGTGTACCAACCTATTCAGTTTCTCATAAAAAGAATCTGGTGGTAAAACCTTCACAATTAGGTTTTGAATTTGAAAATTTACCTTCATTTTACAATGGATTTGAAATTTTGAATGCCACTTCCACTTCGTTTAAAGAAGAATGGAAAATGCCTTGGGGGGAACAACTTTTAGTTAAAAACAATTACAACCAGTTAAAAATTGAATTACAAGAAACTTCAGAATTAAATAGAAAATTAAACATTGTTTTTAGAGTTTTTGATGATGGTATTGGATTTAGATACGAATTTCCAGAACAAGATAACTTTAAAGAAGTTTTAATTACTGAAGAAAATACCGAGTTTAATTTAACGGGAGATCACAAAGTATGGTGGATTCCTGGAGATTGGGATATTTACGAGCATTTGTACAATACCACAAAGTTTAGTGAAATTGATGCGCAGCAATTTGTTGGGCATAAAAATTTAGCGCAAACTTCTATTCCAAATAATGCGGTAAATACTCCGGTGACAATGAAAACCGAAAGTGGTTTACATTTAAGTTTTCACGAAGCTAGTTTGGTAGATTATTCGGGGATGACTTTGCAAGTTGAACCAGAGAGTTTTAAAATGAAAAGTGTGTTGGTTGGTTCAAAAAACCACGATTATAAAGTGAAGCAAACAGTTCCTTTTAACACACCTTGGAGAACTATTCAAATTGAAGAAGAAGCGAAAGATTTAATTGCTTCAAATTTAATTTTGAATTTAAACGAGCCAAATAAATTAGGAGATGTTTCGTGGTTTAAACCAATGAAATATACTGGTATTTGGTGGGAAATGCATTTGGGTAAATCTTCTTGGGATTATGGAATGGAGAATGTTAATGGAGAATGGAAAGATACTGGAAAAGCGCACGAAAAACACGGAGCAACAACAGAGAACACTAAAAAATTCATAGACTTTTCAGCAAAAAATAACATTGGAGGTGTTTTAGTTGAAGGTTGGAATACAGGTTGGGAACATTGGATTGGTTTTGAAGATAGAGAAGGTGTTTTTGATTTTGTAACTCCATATCCAGATTACGATTTGCAAGAAGTTGTTCGTTACGGAAAAGAAAAAGGGGTAGACATAATTATGCATCACGAAACTTCTGCAGCTACTCAAACTTATGAAAAACAACAAGACACTGCTTATGCGTTAATGCAAAGTTTAGGAATTCACGCAGTAAAAACGGGTTATGTGGGGAAAATTATTCCGAAGGGAGAATTTCATCACGGTCAGTATATGGTTAATCAGTATAACAATGCAGTAATTAAAGCCGCAAAATATCAAGTAGCAATTAATGCACATGAGCCAATTAAAGCCACAGGATTGCGCAGAACCTATCCAAATACTATTTCTCGTGAAGGATTACGCGGGCAAGAATTTAATGCTTGGTCTAGCGATGGCGGAAATCCACCAGAACATTTGCCAATTGTAGCATTTACAAGAATGTTAGCGGGTCCAATTGATTATACACCCGGAATTTTCAATATTAAATTCAACGAGTATAAAAAAGACAATCAAGTAAATACAACTATTGCGCAAGAATTAGCTTTATATGTGGTAATTTATAGTCCAGTTCAAATGGCGGCAGATTTAGTGGAACATTATGAAGGGAATCCAGCTTTACAATTTATAAAAGATGTTGGTGTAGATTGGCAACAAACAAAAGTTTTAAATGGTGAAATTGGAGATTTTGTTACAATTGCACGCAAGGAACGAACTTCAGAAAATTGGTTTGTAGGTGGAATTACAGATGAAAACCCTCGTGATATGGAAATTGATTTTTCATTTTTAGATGAAGGAGTTATCTACGAAGCAACCATTTACGAAGATGGAAAAAATGCACATTGGAATAAAAATCCAACTGATTTAAATATTAGAACCATAGAGATAACAAATAAATCAAAAGAGAAATTTTATCTTGTTGAAGGAGGAGGTTTCGCTGTTAGTTTGATTAAAAAATAAAATAAATTATGAAAACAAAATTTTTAAGTGCGGGTATTGTGCTAATTCTTATTTTTGTGGCTTGTAATAATGGAAAAAAGGAGATTCAGAAAGATATGAAGCATAAAAATCATAAAGAAGTAGTTTATCAAGTGTTTACACGTTTGTTTGGAAATACAAAAACAACCAATAAACCTTGGGGAACAATTGAGGAGAATGGAGTTGGAAAGTTTAACGATTTTACTGAAAAAGCACTACAAGAAATAAAAGATCTTGGAGTAACTTATATTTGGTATACAGGAGTCCCTCATCACGATGTTATTAGAGATTATACCAAGTATGGAATATCTAATGATGATCCAGATGTAGTTAAAGGTAGAGCTGGTTCTCCATACGCGGTAAAAGATTATTATAATGTTAATCCCGATTTAGCTGTAAATGTAGAAAATAGATTGGAAGAATTTGAAGCTTTAATTTTGCGTACTCACACAGCAGGAATGAAAGTAATTATTGATATTGTTCCTAATCACGTAGCACGAAATTATAAAAGTGTTTCAAACCCAAAAGGAATTACAAGTTTTGGAGAAACAGATGATAAAACTAAACAGTATGATGTAAATAATAATTTTTATTACAATCCGGGAGAATCATTTCAATTGCCAGATTGGGAACACGGTTACTTACCGTTAGGAGGAGAAAAGAACCCATTAATTGATGGTAAGTTTGAAGAAAGTCCAGCAAAATGGACTGGAAATGGTTCTAGAGCCTCAAAACCAAGTTTTAATGATTGGTATGAAACCGTAAAAGTAAATTATGGAGTTAGCCCAGATGGAAGAAAAGATTTTTCGGAATTACCAGATGGTTTTGAAAATGAAGATTACAAAGTTCATTTTAATTTCTGGAAAAATAAGGAAGTGCCTAATTCCTGGATAAAATTTAGAGATATAGCATTGTACTGGTTAGATAAAGGAGTTGATGGATTCAGATATGATATGGCAGAAATGGTACCAGTTGAATTTTGGAGTTATATGAACTCTTCTATCAAAATGAAAAAACCTGATGCTTTTTTATTGGCTGAGGTATACAATCCAAATATGTACCGCGATTATATAAGAAAGGGAAAAATGGACTATTTATATGATAAAGTAGCCTTATATGATACCTTAAAAAATATTATGCAAGGTCACGGTTGGACAGATCATATCACGGGTATTCAAGATTATAAAGCAGATATCGAGCACAATATGCTTCATTTTTTAGAAAACCATGATGAACAACGAATTGCAAGTCCAGATTTTGCAGGTTCAGCTGAAAAAGGAAAACCAGCTATGGTTGTTTCCGCAACAATAAGTACTTCGCCTACTATGATTTATTTTGGTCAAGAGTTTGGAGAACCAGGAGCAGAGAATGCAGGTTTTGGCTCTCCTACTAGAACCTCTATTTTTGATTATATTGGTGTTCCATCACATCAGCGCTGGATGAATATGGGGAAATTTGATGGAGGGAAATCAACAAAACAAGAAAAGGATTTACGCGATTTTTACAAACGTTTATTAAACTTTACGTTAAAAAGTGAAGCGCTGATGGGAAACTATCAAGAAATTCATCATTTTAACCGTCAACTGGTAAGTAATTATACTAGAAAAGTATTTTCATTTGCGCGTTGGAGTAAAAATGAGAAGTTACTTGTTATTTCAAATTTTGATGATTTAGTAAATTACGATTTAGATTTAAAAGTACCATTTGATGTTATAAAAAAATGGAATTTACCCGATGGAACCTACATCTTAAAAGATCAATTATACAATAAATATTCAACAAAATTAATAGTTAAAAATAATGAAGGAAAATTTAATGTAAAATTAGATACTTTAACTTCATTTATTTTAAAGTTGGATAAATAATAAATCTCAAAACCGAAGTTTTTAGATACGAATAAAAAACAATATAAATTGTCTAAAAAATAATTTTACCTTTACAAAAGAATTATTATTATTGTATAACTTTATAGGTTGAAAACTAAAGAGTTAAAAATTAGATTAGAAAGCTTTTTTTTAACTTTTTTTTATTTATTGAGCGAAATCGTTTTAGTGAATAATAGTCTGATTTGTAGAGTTAAAACCCATAAAAAGATTAATTTTGAAGTATAATTTTAACGAATGAATGAACCAATAAAAAAGATAGCAGTTTTAACATCAGGAGGTGATGCTCCAGGGATGAATGCTGCCATACGTGCGGTTGTTAGAGCATGTACATATTATAGAGTAGATTGCGTTGGTATTTATAGAGGTTACCAAGGTTTAATAGAAGGCGATTTTGAAACATTAAATGGCCGTAGTGTAAGTAATATTATTAATAAAGGAGGAACAATTTTAAAGTCTGCTCGTTCTGAAGAATTTAGAACAGTAGAAGGTAGAGAAAAGGCTTATCAAAATTTGAAAGAAGAAGGTGTTGGAGCTTTGGTAATTATTGGTGGGGACGGAACATTTACAGGAGGTCTTATCTTTATTCAAGAGCATAATTTTCCGGTAATAGGTATTCCAGGAACTATAGATAACGATATTTATGGAACAGATAGAACTATTGGTTACGATACAGCTTTAAATACTGTTGTTGAAGTAATCGATAAAATTAGAGATACTGCAAGTTCACATAACAGGTTATTCTTTATTGAAGTAATGGGGCGTGATGCTGGTTTTATAGCTTTAAACTCTGGAATTGGGGCTGGAGCCGAAGAAATTTTAATTCCAGAAAAGGATTTAGGATTAGACAGATTAGTTGAATCTCTAAAAGCAAGTAAAGATAGAGGAAAAACATCTAGTATAGTTGTAGTTTCAGAAGGAGATAAAATAGGGAAAAATGTATTTGAATTAGGAGATCATATTAAAGAAATATTCCCTGATTATGATATTAGAGTTTCTGTATTAGGTCATATGCAACGTGGAGGTTCTCCAAGTTGTTATGATAGAGTTTTAGCCAGCAGGTTAGGAGTTGCTGCGGTTGAACATTTATTGGATAGATCATCAGGTGTTATGGTTGGTGTTACTAATAATAAGGTTACAACAGTAGGTCTTAATAAAGCTATTAAGATGAACAATGATATAGATAAAGAATTATTAAAAGTGGCTGAAATAACTTCAGTATAAAAATAGATTAATAGATAAAAACAATAAAAATGTCAACAATGAAAATTGGAATTAACGGATTTGGTAGAATTGGTAGAATAGCTTTTAGAGTAGCTGTTTCAAGACCAAATATTGAAGTAGTAGGAATTAATGATTTATTAGATGTAGATCACTTAGCTTACTTATTAAAATACGATTCAGTTCACGGTAGATTTAACGGAACTGTTGAAGTAGCAAATGGTAACTTAGTTGTTAATGGAAAAGAAATTAGAATTACTGCTGAGCGTAACCCAGAAGATTTAAAATGGGATGCTGTTGGTGCTGAGGTAGTTTTAGATTGTACAGGAATCTTCACAAGTTTAGAAGGAGCTGGAAAACACATTACTGCTGGAGCTAAAAAAGTTGCAATTTCTGCACCATCTGCTGATGCACCAATGTTTGTTATGGGTGTAAACAATAAAAAAATTACTGCTGCTGATACTATTGTATCTAACGCTTCTTGTACTACAAACTGTTTAGCTCCTATTGCTAAAGTAATTAACGATAAATTCGGAATTATTGAAGGTTTAATGACAACTGTACATGCTACAACTGCAACTCAATTAACGGTTGATGGTCCTTCAAGAAAAGACTGGAGAGGTGGTAGAAGTGCAATTGCAAATATCATTCCTTCTTCAACTGGAGCTGCAAAAGCTGTTGGAAAAGTAATTCCAGAATTAAATGGAAAATTAACAGGTATGGCATTTAGAGTACCAACTCCAGATGTGTCTGTTGTTGATTTAACAGTTAGAACTGAAAAGGGTGCTTCTTTCGAAGATGTAAAAGCTGCAATTAAAGAAGCTTCTGAAAACGAAATGGCTGGTGTATTAGGTTACACTGATGAAGCTGTTGTTTCTCAAGATTTCGTTTCTGAGCCAATGACTTCAGTATTTGATGCTGATGCTTCTATTGCTTTAAGTGATAATTTCTTTAAATTAGTATCTTGGTACGATAATGAATTTGGTTATTCAACTAAATTAGTTGATTTAGCTACTTACATTAACGACGTTAAGTAATTAATACATAAATAAAGAATGATTTAACCTTGAATATATGCTTTTAAAGTATATTCAAGGTTAAATTGTATAATACCAATAAATATGATTTTAATAGCTGATGGAGGCTCAACAAAAGCCGACTGGATTTTGCTCAATACAAAAGGCGAGGTGGTTTTAAAAACAAGAACAGGTGGATTAAATCCGGCCGTTTTTCCGGTAGATTTGTTGAACGAAAGAATTTATGAAAATGAAGACTTTCAAAAAATTAAAGAAGAAGTTACAGAAATTTATTTCTATGGTGCAGGTTGTGGAACACCAAAACCTACAGCATTACTAAAATCAATATTTCAATCATTTTTTATGAATTCAAATGTTGTTGTTAAGGAAGATACTTATGCAGCAGCTTATGCAGTTACAGACAAACCAGGAATGGTTTGTATTTTAGGTACTGGTTCAAATTCTTGCTATTTTGATGGCGAAAATGTTGATGTTAGAATTCCTTCACTTGGTTATATTTTAATGGATGAAGCAAGTGGTAATTATTTTGGTAAAAAACTAATTAGAGATTATTACTATAATAAAATGCCAAAGAAAATTGCTAAAATGTTTGAAGAACAATTCAACGTTGATGCAGATACCATTAAAAGGCATATTTATAAAGAAGAAAACCCAAATACCTATTTGGCAAATTTTGCCGAATTTATGCTAAAGAATGAGCGTACACTTTACTTTAATAAAGTTTTACATAAGGGTATGAAGGACTTCTTTAAAAATAGAATTTTACCTTATAAAGAATCTAAATCAGTTCCTGTGCATTTTGTGGGCTCAATAGCATATTTTGCGCGTGATATTATTGAAGATGTAGCCAGATATTATTTGGTTGACCTTGGAAATATAGTTCGTAGACCAATAGATGGTTTAATAGAATATCATCGAGCACAAATGAATTTAAAATAAATCTAAAATTCGTTCTAAAGCCATTCCTCTTGAACCTTTAATAAGTACTGAGGAATTTGAAATTGATTTGAAATCTATTGAATTTTTAAAAGATTCAAAAGTATTATAAGTAAAAGCATTTTTTATACTAGTTGTAGAAAATGCTTTTCCTATTAGAATCACTTTGTTAAAATTAAATGAAGTTGCCAGTTCGGCAATTTCCTGGTGTTCTAAATTACTTGTTTCCCCTAATTCAAACATATCACCAAGAAACACAACTTTATTTGCGGCTTTTAATTGCGCAAAATTTTCCAAAGCAACTTTCATACTACTTGGATTAGCATTATAAGCATCCAAAATAATTTTATTAGTTCCTTTATCTATTATTTGAGATCTATTATTAGAAGGAATATAATTCTCAATTGCTTCCTTAACTTCTTTAATTGGCACTCCGAAATAATTTCCTATGCATATTGCAGCAGCAATGTTGTTATAATTATAATTTCCAATTAATTGACTTTTAATGGTTTCATTTTTGTGGTTAACTTTTACAAAGGGGGTAGCCTCAATAAAATTTATTTCATTTGAATTGAATTCTATAGTCTCGATGCCTTTACTTTGTTTTTTTTGAATTTCATCATCGCTATTTATAAAAGCCTTCCCTTTTGAATTGCGAAGAAAATTATATAATTCAGATTTTCCTTTTATAACACCTTCAATCCCTCCAAAACCTTCTAAGTGAGCTTTTCCAAAATTGGTGATATATCCATAATTAGGTTCGGCAATTGAACATAATAAATCTATTTCATTTAAATGATTTGCACCCATTTCAACTATTCCTACTTCTGTAGATTGAGTCATAGAAAGTAACGTTAATGGAACACCAATATGATTATTTAAATTCCCTTTAGTTGCTGAGGTATTAAATTTTTTGGTAAGGACTGTATTTATAAGTTCTTTTGTAGTAGTTTTTCCATTGCTACCAGTAAGTGAAATAATTGGTATATTTAATTGTTTTCTATGGTAATTTGCCAATTTTTGAAGTGTTTCTAATACGTTTTCAACTAGGATTGTTTGATTTTTTATTTCAAATTCTTTTTCATCTATTATTGCAACAGAAGCTCCATTTTTTAAGGCTACTTCGGTAAATTTATTTCCATTAAAATTATCGCCTTTTAGAGCAAAAAACATACTTCCTTTTCTAATTTTTCGCGTATCAGTATCTGCTAAATAGCTTTTTGAAAAAAGCTTGTAAATTTCTTCAATTGTCATATTTTAAGTATAAAAAAACCTCAAAGCGCTAACAATGAGGTTGGTAAATTTTATTTAAAAATTTTAGTATCTTACTTTTGCAGTAATAGGTGTTCTTCTTTTATAGGTCATAGGACCAATTCTATCAGTAACACATCTAAAACCTATAAAGTTTGTTGCCATATATTCTGGTAAATATCTTCTTTGAGAAGGATCTAACCAGTATTCTCTATCCTTCCAAGATCCACCTTTATAAACTCTTGTTTTATCGCTAATTAGAGTGTTTCGTTTTTTAGTATCATATTGCTGCATTATGTAGCCACTTTCACCTATTACTTTTGGTTTAACTGGTGAATTATACATTCGAGGTTTAGTTTCTAATTCGTCTTCCTCTTTGTTATAAAACTTTGTTGAAGCAAGCTCTCCATCTTTAGCATCTACATTATAGGCTTTTTCGTAATTATTTCTCATATATGCATCGCGTTTGGTAACTGGTAAATATTTAACGCTACCAGGCAATGCTTTTGGAACTATTTGACCATTATCTAAAGTATCATATTGAACAGAAAAATTATCAGCGATTACTACTTTTCCTTCAGCATCAATCATTTTTTTTGTGAAAATATTACCTCTAAAATAATTGAAATCATTTGCATCATTGTCAATAATAGGTCTATAAACATCTGCTACCCATTCTGCTACATTCCCAGACATATCATATAGACCAAAAGCATTAGGCTCATACGATTTTACTTGAATAGTGATATCTGCTCCATCATTACTCCACCCAGCTACACCGCTGTAATCACCTTTACCTTGTTTAAAGTTAGCAAGTTGGTCTCCCATATATCGCTTGTCTTTATTTCTAGTGTATTTACCACTCCAAGCATATTTTTTTCTACCTCTTATATTGTTATATTCTCTTCCTTCAACAACAGCTTTTGCAGCATATTCCCATTCAGCCTCAGTAGGTAATCTAAATCTAGCAGTTAAAATACCATCAGACACTTTTGCATGTCTACCTTCAAAGACACCTCTTTTAGGTTTTGGATCTCCTTTTTTACGTTTTGTAAATACAGGAAGCCCTTTTTTATAAATTGTGGAATCGCCATCAAATAGAGCATAAGGATTTTGAATGTAAGTTTCAGAATCGAAATGATTTTTACCTTCAACTTCTATTGAATCCAATTCGAATAAAGGTTTTAAAATACCTTTGTCCATTAATATTTTTTCATTTACTCTATTGGTTCTCCATTTACAATATTGGTTTGCCTGAACCCAACTAACTCCAATAACAGGATAATCGGCATAGCCTGGGTGTCTTAAATAGTTTTCGGTTAATAACTCATTAAAACCTAAAACATCTCGCCAAACTAAAGTATCGGGTACTGCAGATTGATAAATATGTTCGTAATTTATATTGTTAGGTGGAAAAACTTTTTCCATCCAATCTAAATAAAATAAATATTCTGAATTTGTAACCTCGGTTTCATCCATATAAAATGAACGTACCTGTTGTTTAACAGGGGTTGTATTCCAATCGAAAAGAACATCATCTTGTACTTGTCCCATAGTAAATGTTCCACCTTCAATTAAAACCATTCCTGGAGGAGCTTGTTGGCCTTTATAACCTTTTTTCGAATCATAAGATCCTACAGCACTTTTATCTGATGCCGACCAGCCGGTAAGTCCAACAATTTTTCTAGGGTTTCTATTATGACAACTAGTTAAAGTTGCTATTAGAACAAATAAAAATAATACTTTTGAAATTGATTTAATATTATTAAATTTCATACTAATTCTGTTAGGGTTTTAAAGGTTGCAATTTACATTAAATAAATTTTTTTGCAACAAAATAATTAATTATGTTTCATATAACGATTGTTTTTAATTATTATTATATGTAATGTTGTATAATATTTAAATAAAACTCCAACTATTTAACGTTATTTTATTGATGAAATTATTTAGAATATTTATAATTTTCCTGCTATTTACCACATTAAACGAACTTTGTGCACAACAAAATATAATAAAATCATTTAGTTTAGATTGGACAGATAATGTTGAGTTTATTGTTAATAAAGATTTAAAAATTTCTACTAGTTTAATTAATGGTAATTTTTTAGATGAAAATTTAAACCCTAGGTTTTCAGAGAGTTGGAAAGTTGTTAATAACAATACACTACTTGGGTATACAATTCGAAATGTTAAATATGAGAATGTAAAAAGCAATAATAATTATGCTTTTAATTTTATTTCTGATTCTTTAAAAAGTGAATTAAATATTGCCAAGGCCAAAAATAATTTATATCTAACTTTAAACTTAGAACCACTTGTAAAAATTAATAACCAAGTAAAAAGAATAGTTTCGTTTGATTTAGAGTATTCTTTTGGAAGTGCAAAAAAAAATAGTTTAAAAAATAGTAGCTTAAAGCAATCTGTGCTAGCATCTGGTAAATGGTATAAGTTTTCCGTAGAAAAAACGGGTGTTTACAAAATAAATAGAAATTTTTTACAAAATTTAGGAATAGATGTAAATTCCGTTAATCCAAAAAATATTAAAATTTACGGAAATGGAGGGCAAATGCTACCTCAAAAAAATAGTGATTTCAGGTACGACGGTTTGCAAGAAACTGCAATTTATGTAAACGGTGAAAGTGATGGTAATTTTGATAGTAATGATTTTATTTTGTTTTATGCAAAAGGTCCCCATAGCTGGGATTATGGAATTTCACCAAATTTAAATACTACAAAACATCAATACAATATCTATTCTGATGAGGCTCATTATTTTATAACAATTGGAGATTCAGCTGGCAAAAGAATTATAGAAAAACCTTCAATAACGGCTAATGCAAATACTGTAATTTCGAGTTTTGATGATTTTGCTTTTTATGAAAAAGACGAAGTAAATTTATTTGCAGTAGGTCAGCAATGGTTTGGAGATGATTTTAATTTTGAAAACACAAGATCATATTCAATTCCTTTTGATGAAATTGATGACAGTGAAAACATTCAAGTAAAAGTAAGAGGTGTTGCAGAATCATTATCAAGTTCTTCAATGGATGTTGCTGTAAACAATCAAAATTTATTTACTATTAATTATGGTGCTTTAGGAGGCTTAAATAGAGCTGTAGGAAACGAAAATGGAGGTAACGTTAAAATAAATGGAAACTCAGTAAATGTTGATATTACCTTTAATAATAACGGAAACCCAGGAGCAAAAGCGTGGTTAGATTATATTGAGGTACTTGGTAGAAGAAAATTAATAGCGAAGACTAATCAATTTTTATTTAGAAATTTTAATTTAACCAATCCAAATAGTGTATTTGAATATGTAATTGAAAATGGAAATAATGTTTCTTGGGTTTGGGATGTGTCGGATTATTTAAATCCTAAAATTGTTAAAAATGAATCCGCGAATTCGAATTATTCCTTTAAAATTAATGGGGGTAGCTTAAGTGAGTTTTTATTAATTCCGGAAAATGATTTTTATAGTCCTAACTTACTAGAAAATAGCGAGGTAGAAAATCAGAATTTACATAGTCTTCAAAATATTGATTATGTAATAATTACAAATGATGAATTATTTAGCGAGGCGCAAAGATTAGCTGATTATCACCTTGAAAATTCAGGATTAATTACAAAAGTTGTAAAATTAAAACATATTTATAATGAATTCTCATCAGGAATACAAGACGTAATTGCAATTAGGGATTTTGTTAAACATTTGTACGATAATGCAACTACCAATCCAATTAAATATGTTTGTTTATTTGGTGATGCATCCTATGATTTTAAAGACCGAATTTCAGAGAATAACAACATAGTTCCTGTTTTTGAAGCGTACAACAGTTTTAATTTAGCATCATCATATGTAACTGATGATATTTATGGGATGATGGACGACAATGAAGGGCTTTTAAATTCTTTTGAAAGACAAGATGTTGCTACAGGTAGAATTCCAGTTTCTGATGTTGTTCAAGCTAAACAAGTGGTTGATAAAATATTAGATTATTATAGTGTTGAGTCATTTGGTAATTGGCGTACGAAATTAACGTTAATTGCGGACGATATTGATAGTGCAGGAGAAGAAATTATTCAAGTTAATATGGAGAAATTAGCCGATTCTATAACCAAAAACAAACCAGTATTTAACTTAAATAAAATTTATTTGGATGCATATGACCAACAAACAACTGCTTCAGGAAATGTATATCCAACAGTTAATGTTGATATCCTAAATAAAATTGATAAAGGCACGTTATTGGTAGATTATTTTGGACATGGAGGTGAAGATGGTTGGAGTGGAGAAGGGATATTTCGTCTTCCTGAAATTCAAAATTTAGAGAATAAATATAAATTACCGTTATTTATTACCGTTACCTGCGAATTTTCTAGATTTGATAATCCTCTAAGAAAAACAGCCGGTGAATTTTTATTTTGGGCACCAAATTATGGAGCAGGTTCATTAATATCAACAACAAGAGAAATTTATATTAGTGTAGGTCAGGTTTTTAATGAAACATTAGTGAGACCATTATTAGGATTTAACAATGAGAATGTTTCTATATCAGAATCTCTTATGTTGGCTAAAAATCAATTTTCAACTACACAAAGATTTTTTATTTTCAATTTTGGAGATCCTGCAATGCATTTAAGTATTCCAAACCCGTCAATAAAAATAACTAAAATGAATGATAAGGATATTTCACAATCCAAAGACACTATTAAAGCGTTATCTTATGTAAAGTTTGAAGGAGAAATTACAGACGTAAATAATAGTTTAATTAATGATTATAATGGTGAAATTGACCTTTCAGTATACGATAAAGAAATTTTGAAGTCTACTTTAGATAATGATTCGAAGAATTTTGTAATGCAGTTTGATGTAATTGATAGTAAAATATTTGATGGAAGATCAAAAGTTGAAAATGGTAAGTTTTCTTTTGATTTTGTAGCTCCAAAAGACATAAAAGTAGCTTACGGAAAGGGGAAGCTTAGCTTTTATTCAACAAATAAAAAAACAGATAAAGCAGGTTATAATATAGATATCACAGTTGGAGGAATTAATAAAAATGCTCCCGAAGATAAAACAGGGCCTGTAGTTCAATTGTTTATGAATGATTTAAATTTTGTAGAAGGAGGAACTACAGATAGCTCGCCAATGTTTATTGCTGTTTTAGAAGATGAAAATGGAATAAATACCTCAATTACAGCAGTAGATCACGATATTGTTGCAATTTTAGATAACGATCAAGCAAATCCAATAATTCTAAATGATTTTTATCAAACAGATTTAAATAATTATAAAAAAGGTAAAGTAACTTATTCATTTAAAGACCTTTCTGAAGGTTTGCATACATTAACTTTAAAAGTTTGGGATACATACAATAATTTAACAGAAACAACGTTTTCTTTTACTGTAATGAACAATTCAGATTTGGTTTTAACTAAGGTGTTAAACTATCCAAATCCATTTGTAAATTATACTGAGTTTTGGTTTAATCATAACAAGCCTAACGATTTGTTAAATGTTCAAGTTCAAATTTTTACTGTTTCCGGAAAATTAGTTAAAACAATTAATGAAACCGTTCAAGCTGATGGAAACTTATGTAGAGTGTTAAATTGGAATGGATTAGATGATTTTGGATCGAAAATTGGAAAAGGAGTTTATGTTTATAAATTAAAAGTAAAGGGAATTAATTCAAATTCTTCAGCTCAGAAAATTGAAAAATTAGTAATATTGCAATAAGAATTTAATATATTTATTAAATTAAAGAAAACCATTAATGAAAAAAATAATTTTAGTTACCCTAACTGTTTTATTTACCATTTCAAATAGTAAAGCACAAGAAACACCAAATCCAATAACAACAGCAGCACCATTTTTACTTATTGCCCCTGACGCTAGAGCGGGCGGTATGGGAGATATTGGAGTTGCAACTTCACCAGATGCAAATTCACAACATTGGAACGCATCTAAATTTGCCTTTATGAAGTCGCAATTTTCAGTAGGAATAATATACACACCTTGGCTTAGAGAATTAACAAATGATGTTTTTTTAGGTGGATTTTCATTTGCAAATAAAATTGATAATAGAAGTGCTTGGGCAACAAGTTTAAAATATTTTAATTTAGGTGAAATTCAACTAACAGATAATAGTGGATTCCCAAATGGAACAGAAAAGTTAAATGAATTTTCAATAGATGGTTCTTATTCGCTTAAATTGAGCGAAACCTATTCAATGGGGGTTACTTTACGTTATATTCGTTCCGATTTAGGAATTGAATCTGCAAATTCAACTATTAGCGCAGTAAATTCATTTGCGGTTGATATTTCTGGTTATTTTCAATCTGAAGAAAAAAACTATGGAGATTTCAATGGTGTTTGGAGAGCAGGATATAATATTTCTAATATAGGTCCAAAAGTTTCATATTCGGACGATGGGCAGGATAATTTTATTCCAACTAATTTAAAAGTTGGTGGAGGATTCGATTTTATTTTAGATAATTATAATAAAGTAAGTTTAAATTTAGAATTGAATAAATTATTAGTACCTACACCTAGTATTTCAGACGATGGAACACCGCCATACTCGCAAGATGACATTAGTTTCTTTAGTGGTATTTTTAAGTCTTTTAATGATGCTCCTGATGGATTTAGTGAGGAGCTTAAAGAGTTTACTTGGGGGCTAGGAGCGGAATATATGTATGATAATTCTTTTGCTATTAGAGCAGGTTATTTTAATGAAAGTGATTTAAAAGGAGCAAGAAAATATTTTACTATTGGATCTGGTTTTAATTTTAAAAGTTCTAGACTAGATATCTCATATTTGTTTAATGCCTCTGATATAAACAATCCACTAGAAAACACACTTAGATTTTCATTATCATTCGATTTTGGAGATATTTTTGAGATTAATTAATTAGCCATTAGGTACATTTAATGAAAAAGGTTGAAATTACAACAAGTATTTCAGTTTACGATTCGATAGAAGAACTTCCAAAAGATGTTTTGTCCTTAATGCAAAAAGCTATTGAAGCAAAAAACAAAGCATATGCACCGTACTCTAAATTTTATGTGGGGTGCGCACTTATTTTAGAAAATGGGGTTATAGTTACCGGAAATAATCAGGAAAATGCAGCATATCCTTCTGGGATGTGCGCCGAAAGGGTTGCCGTATGGAACGCATTATCGAATTATCCAAATATTAAAATTCTAAAACTTGCAATCACTGCAAGTTCAAGTTCGCAATTGTTAAAAGAACCTGTTGCTCCATGCGGAGCCTGTAGACAAACTTTATCTGAATATGAAATAAAACAAAAAAGTAAGGTTGAAGTTTATTTTATGGGTGAAGAAGGTAAAATAATAAAAACAGATTCTATTCTAGATTTGCTTCCAATTGCATTTGATAAATCATTTCTTTAATATGCTAAAGGATATTGAAAATAGAGATGATATTTACATACTAATTAAAGCATTTTATGTTAAATTAATGAATGACGATGTAATGCGTCATTTTTTTATTGAATTTGAGCAGCCTGAAGCTCTCGAAAATCATTTACAAATATTGGTTGATTTTTGGGATAACATATTGTTTTTCTCTGGTGGGTATCGTAAAAATGCAATGGCTCCACACCTAAAAATACACAAGAACAAACCATTCAAGAAAGAGCACTTTACTCATTGGCTATCAAGTTTTAATAGTGCTGTTGACGAATTGTTTGAAGGTGAGATGGCGCATACAGCTAAGTCTCGTGCACTATCGATAGCCACCGTAATGAAAATTAAAATTTCAGAACAAAATAAGTAATACATTTTAAATTTGTTTATTAACTTTTTATATAAATAATGAAGTCAGTTATAACAGGAACCGGAAGCTATATACCTAATATAGTTAAAAAAAATTCAGATTTTTTAAGCAGTAAATTTTTAAACGAAGATGGAACTCCATTTAATGAGGAAAATGAAGTTATTATTGAGAAATTTAAATCAATAACAGGTATTGAAGAACGAAGGTACGCAGAAGATAAATTAAATTCGTCTGATTTAGGTTTTTTTGCATCTGAAAAAGCAATAAAGGATGCACAAATAGATAAAGAAGAGTTAGATTATATAATAGTTGCTCAAAATTTTGGAAACGTTAAAACTGGTTCTAATCAAAGTGATATGTTACCAAGTATTGCTTCAAGAATAAAGCATAGCTTACAAATTAAAAATCCGAACTGTGTAGCATATGATATTATTTTTGGATGTCCAGGTTGGGTTCAAGGAGTTATTCAAGCAGAGGCTTATATAAAAGCGGGGATTGCAAAAAAATGTTTAGTTGTTGGAACTGAAACCTTATCTAGAGTTGTAGACCCTAGTGATCGTGATTCAATGATTTTTGCTGATGGAGCAGGAGCTTGCGTAATAGAAGCAAAGGATAGTTCTAAGGATTCAGGAATTTTAAGTCATGCTACAAGAACTGACGTAATAGATGAAGCATATTATTTGCATTTTGACAAGTCTTTTAATAAAGATTTAGATTCAAGTATTGGGTATATTAAAATGTTAGGCAGAAAAATATATGAATACGGATTATCAAATGTTCCTGCAGCAATGAAAACAGCTTTAGATAAAAGCGGGTTAAGTATTTCGGATGTTAAGAAAATATTTATTCATCAGGCAAATGAAAAAATGGATGAACAAATTGTAAAACGTTTTTATAGGTTATATAAATCTAAAGTGCCTGCGGGAGTTATGCCTATGAATATTCATAAATTAGGAAATAGTTCTGTTGCAACAATTCCTACTTTATTTGACCATGTAAAACAAGGGAAAATGGAAAATCAAGAAATTAACTCTGGCGATGTGGTAATTTTTGCGTCTGTTGGTGCGGGGATGAATATTAACGCAATTGTTTATAGATACTAAATATTAGAATAAAAAAAAGCCCTCAGTGAGGGCTTTTTTTTATTCTAATATTTCTGTAATTGTTTTCCCCGAAGTTCCATTTGGTTGCTCTATTTTAAGAAAACTAGCTAAAGTTGGAGCAATATCTATAATAGGATAATACTTGTTTGAAGTTCCTTGTTTTATGCCGCTTCCATAAAAAATTAAAGGAACATGTGTATCGTAACTATAACCAGATCCATGTGTAGATCCAACATGTGCATAACTAATAGTAGTTGGGTTGGGAACAAACAACACATTACCAGATCTTTTTTGGTTATACCCATTTTGTAACTTTTGTAAAACACCAGAACTAAACGAAGTGGCTTGTAATGTATGTCCACTTATAGATTTATATACATTATTAAAATTTAAAATTTCATCAACTAAAATTTGTTCAACTTTTAATATATCAAGCTTTAAAAAATCAATTATTTCAGTATTTAGAAATAATTGGTTATTCGAAATATTTTCAACCAATTCATCTGAATTGAAATGCTTTAATGTAATTGTTTTTACAAATTTTTTAAATTCTTTATTATCAAAATAACCTCCTGGAATTTTCAATGTTTTTAGATAAGACGGTACTGGTACAGCAGCGTGATCTGCGGTTAAAAACAATGTATAATTATCAGCACCTATTTCAGTGTTTAAAAAGTTTATAAAATCTTCTAAGTTTTTATCTAATCTAATATAAGAATCTTCAACTTCTTTAGAGTCGACACCAAATTGATGTCCAACATAATCCGTACTCGAATAACTTATTGCAATAAAATCTGTAAAATTACTCTTTCCTAAATTTTCCCCTAGAATGGTGGCTTTAGCAAAATCAGTGGTAAAATCATTGCCAAATGCAACAGCCTTTAATAAGCTATAGTTACCATTTTGTTTTCTTAATTTAGAAAGGTTGTAAGGAAACGAAGGTTCTTTTTTACCTTTAAACGGTTTTTCAAAATTATTATTATCAATTAATGATTCTGTATAATTTTCAATGTTATAAAAAGTATCCCAAGTTTTTTCTAAATAATTATTTGCAATACCCGAATTGTTGAAATTTTCAACCCAACTAGGTAGTTTTTCCATATAAAAAGAACTAGAAATAAATTTACCAACATTTCCTCCTTCAAACCAATAAGCGGCGCTTGCTGTATGTCCAGCAGGTAAAATTGCAGATCTATCTTTAATGGAGATCCCAATACTTTTACCGTTCATGTTTTGAGCCAATCTTAGTTGATCTAAAATAGTTGTGGTTAACATTCTATGAGGTGATTTTTGGCCTCCTGTTTTCGCTCCAACTGTTTTATAATTATCATCGTCTACACAGTAAATAGATTTTTTTTCATATTTATCGTACCAATTATTTGAAATAATTCCATGGTTTGTAGGTGTAGTACCAGTATAAATTGAAGTATGTCCAACCGCAGTATAGGTTGGTATATAATTGTAATGGACATTGTTAAAGTTATATCCTCGATTTATTAGTTTTTTAAAACCTCCATTGCCAAATTTATTGTAAAAACGTATTAAATAATCATACCTCATTTGATCTACAACTATACCAACAACTAACTTTGGGTTTTTATCAAACTTTTTAAAACTTTCATATGAAGTTGGTTCGGCTATTGTTTTAGCTGAGTTTGATTCGGCTTTAATAGCTATACATTGTATTAATACTAGACTCACTAAAATTAATATGATACTTTTTTTCATTTTGTATAATTTAGAGGTTTCAAAATTAATGAATTTTTAAGGTGTAAATTAATTTTATGCTGCAAAAAGTTAATACATTGTTTTAATTTGATATTTTAGCAAAAAAGAAATTAAATGAACTATTTAGAGCATATTGGAAAGTATTTTATTATGCTGAAACAAGTGTTTAAAAAACCACAAAAATGGTCGGTTTTTAGAGAAACTTTGTTTCGAGAAATTGAAGATTTAGGACTAAAATCTTTAGGAATAATTATGTTTATTTCATTTTTTGTTGGCGGTGTAGTAGCCATACAAACAGCATTAAATGTTGAAAGCCCATTTATACCAAAATATTTAATAGGATTTGCCACTAAACGCTCAATGATATTAGAGTTTGCACCTACATTTATGAGTGTTATTTTGGCTGGTAAAGTAGGTTCTTATATATCTTCTAGTATTGGTACTATGCGAGTTACGGAGCAGATTGATGCTTTAGAGGTGATGGGGATAAACTCTTTAAATTACTTGGTTTTACCTAAAATTATAGCAACCTTATTTTTCTATCCATTATTAATTGTTTTAGCAATGTTTTTAGGAATTTATGGAGGATATGTTGCGGGTTTATTAACAGGGAGGTTTTTTACAGAAGATTATATTTATGGAATTCAGCTGGATTTCGATCCCTATTTTATAAAATATGCTTTAATTAAAACGTTAGTTTTCGCATTTGTAATTGCAACTATTCCAGCCTACCATGGTTATTATGTAAAGGGAGGGTCTTTGGAAGTTGGACGCGCAAGTACCCAAGCGGTGGTATGGACAAGTGTAGTAATTATCCTTTTAAATTATTTTTTAACTCAAATGCTTTTAGGATAGATGATAGAAGTTAAAGAACTATATAAAGAATTTAATGGTACTCCAGTTTTAAAAGGTGTAACTACAACTTTCGAAAAAGGAAAAACCAGCATGATTATTGGTCAAAGTGGATCTGGTAAAACAGTATTTTTAAAGTGTTTACTTGGATTGCATGTGCCCGAAAAAGGAATAATTAGTTTTGATGGTAGAAAACAATTAGAACTTGGAATAAAAGAGAGGAGACAATTAAGGCAAGAAATTGGAATGGTATTTCAAGGTGGAGCATTATATGATTCTTTAACAGTGGAAGAAAATATAATGTTTCCTTTAAAAATGTTTACTGAAAAAACACAAGATGAAATGCTTAATAGAGTTAATTTTGTTTTGGACAGAGTAAACTTGGTAAATGCGAATAAAAAGTTTCCTGCAGAAATTTCCGGAGGAATGCAAAAAAGAGTTGCTATTGCAAGAGCTATTGTTATGAATCCAAAATATTTGTTTTGTGATGAACCCAATTCTGGATTAGATCCAAATACAGCAACATTAATTGATAATTTAATTCAAGAAATTACAAAAGAATATCAGATGATAACTGTAATTAATTCTCATGATATGAACTCTGTGATGGAAATTGGAGAAAAAATTGTTTTTTTAAAAGATGGAGTAAAAGCTTGGGAAGGATCGAATAAAGAGATCTTTAAAACTGAAAATGAAGCTATTGTAAATTTTGTGTATTCTTCAAACTTATTTAAAAAAGTAAGAGAGGCATATTTAAATGAAACTAATTAGAAAAGTTGTTTGTTTTTTAAAAATATACTTATATATTTGCAGCCGCTAAAAAGGAAAAAGACGACCTGGTAGCTCAGTTGGTAGAGCACCTCCCTTTTAAGGAGGTGGTCCTGGGTTCGAGCCCCAGCCAGGTCACAAAAAAAATTCTAATTAGAGAGTTTTTTAAAATTTTGGTGAGATACTCAAGTGGCCAACGAGGGCAGACTGTAAATCTGCTGCGCAAGCTTCGAAGGTTCGAATCCTTCTCTCACCACAAACCTCAAACAATACGTTTGAGGTTTTTTTTGATTACTAATCAAAATGTTTAATAAAAGAATAAATAAGTTAAACAAAAATACTATATTTGTAATTGTAAATAGTTTTTAAATGAAAAAGAGTGTTTTATTAATAGTATTATTAATTTCAAATATCCTTGTGGGAACTTCCCAAAATAAGGGAACAGTTTCTGGTAAAATTATGGATGTTTCAAGTAGAGAAGCTATTCCTTTTGTAAATGTAATTATTGATGGTACAGCAATAGGGGAGGTATCCGATGAAAACGGACAGTTTGTAATTAAAAATGTTCCTTTGGGCTATGTAAAAATTAGAGCTTCAATTTTAGGGTATGAAACAGAAATATCGGATGATTATTTAGTGACAATTGAAAAATCTCCATTTATAGTTATTGAAATGGTTCAAACGAATGAACAATTAAGTGAGGTTGTTATTCAAAGTAAGTTATTTAAAAAATCTTTGGAAAGCCCGTTATCAGTTCAAACTTTAGGCATTGCAGAGATTGAAAAAAACCCAGGAGGAAATAGAGATATTTTAAAAGTTATCCAGTCATTGCCAGGTGTAGCTTCAAATCCCGGTTTTAGAAACGATATTATTATTAGAGGTGGTGCTCCATCTGAAAATAAATTTTATTTAGATGGAATTGAAGTTCCTGTAATAAATCATTTTCAAACCCAAGGATCTTCTGGTGGTCCTGTTGGTATTTTAAATGCAGATTTAATTAGAAAGGTAGATTTTTATACAAGTGCTTTTTCTGCAAATAACGGAAATGCTTTAAGTTCTGTAATTCAATTTACACAAAAGGATGGAAATCCTGATAAATTGAACACTAGAGCTACTTTTGGGACTTCTGACGCAGGAATTACATTAGAAGGACCATTGAGTTCCAAAACAACTTTTATAGCCTCTATGCGCCAATCTTATCTTCAATTTTTATTTAAGTTAATTAAACTTCCATTTTTACCTACCTATAACGATTTTCAGTTTAAAGTAAAACATCAATTATCGGAAACTGATGAAATTTCGTTCATTGGTTTGGGGGCGGTAGATACTTTTAAATTGAATGAAGATGTAAATGATAATGTAACCGATGAAGAAACTATTAAAAGAAACAGATATATTTTAAGTAATATTCCAGTTCAAGAGCAATGGAATTATACAGTTGGTGTTTCCTACAAACATTATAGAGAAAATTCGATGCAACAATATATTTTAAGTAGAAATGAATGGAATAATGAGGCAAAAAAGTATTTTAATAACACAAATATTCCTTCAGATTTAATTCTAAATTATAATTCTCGAGAAATAGAGAATAAATTTAGATTTGAAAATACTTCAACGCTAAAAAATAGTTATAAGTTAAATTTTGGTGTTGGTTTAGAATCTGCAAAATACACGAATAGTACTTTTCAGCAATTAGCAAATTCATCTGGAGTTTCAGAAATTGATTTTTCATCGGAATTGTCAATGTTAAAGTATAGTATATTCGGACAAATTTCGAAAAGATATTTAGATTCAAAATTGGGTATTTCTTTGGGAGTTAGATTAGATGCAAATAATTATAATAATAAAATGCAGTCTCCGTTGAACCAGTTTTCTCCAAGAATTTCTTTTAGTTATAAGTTAAATGGTAAATTAAACTTTAATGCTTCAACTGGAATATATAACCAACTTCCGGCTTATACTGTGTTAGGTTATAGGAATAACTTAAACGAATTGGTAAATAAGAATAACGGATTAAAATATATTGAGGCAACTCATTATGTAACAGGATTAGAGATGAATCCAAACACAACTTCAAAAATATCGTTCGAAACATTTTATAAATCGTATAAAAACTACCCTTTTTCGGTTAGAGATCAAATTAGTTTGGCAAATTTAGGTTCTGATTTTGGTGTGGTTGGAAATGAAGAGGTAACATCTACTTCAAATGGAAGGGCATATGGTTTTGAAATATTAGCTCAAAAAAAGTCATATGGTGGATTATACGGAATTATGTCGTACACTTTCGTGAAAAGTGAGTTTCAAAATGCTTTAAAGGATTATATTCCTTCATCTTGGGATAACAGACATTTACTTACAATTACTGCTGGTGAAAAATTAAAAAAGAATTGGGAAATAGGAGGTAAGTTTCGTTTAGTTGGTGGGCAACCATATACACCTTACGACATTAATTCATCTTCCTTAATTGAAAATTACGATGTAACAAATAGTGGTATTTTAGACTACACAAAATTAAATTCCGAGCGATTTGACACTTATCATCAATTAGATATTAGAATTGATAAAACTTGGTATTGGAATAAAATGTCACTAAATTTTTACTTTGATATACAAAATGTATATGCTAGTGAATCTAAATCGCAATCATATTTACTGCCATTGTTAGACTCTAATGGAAATAAGGTTGTAAATTCTTCTGATTCTTCAAGATATAATCTTGAAGAAATAGAAAATACATCGGGAAATGTGCTGCCGAGATTTGGGGTGATTTTAGATTTTTAATTGTTATTTAAAAGTAACGTATCTAAATTTAAACGTGTTTTAAGCCATTTATTTAGTAGTAATTTTTGGTTTGATACATTTGGAACAGAATCGTGCCATTTTGCGTTAAAAACCATTATTGTATCCACAGAATTAAAATTAGTTTCAATTAATCTAGCATAACTTAGTTTTGATAAACCATTGTAGTTAATTTGTGCTTCTTTACTTATTTGAACAAACGGTATTTGATTAGATTCATATTTATGTAATTGTTCTGATAAGAGCTTAATTTTTTCTTCTTTTTCTTTTACTGTTTCATCTCTTGAAGAAATAATTTTTTGATTTTGAATATATAAATCTGATAAATTTTTAACTTCATGTCTTAAGTCCGAATCGTCAACACCTTGTTGTACAATTAGTTTTGTGTTTTCGAGTCCGTAGTCGGGTAATTTAGAATTCCAAAGTTCAAGGTCTTTTTCAGATAATTTATTGCCATAGACAACCATGCTTATGGTTTTTTCAGGATATTTTATATTATCAGCATCTTCATCAATTATACTTATACCACTTTCTTTAATGGCATTAATAAAATTTTGGGCATTTTGTCTAAATTGGTTTTCTTGAAACAAGTTAAAGAACATATAAATACTACCTGCAAAAACTAAAAGTGCAACTGATGAAGCAGTTCGTGCAATACGTTTTCTTTTTGCAGAGTTTATGTATTTAAGCATTGGGAAACGCAAAAATTTAACAATTACAAAAGTTGCTAATGCAATAAATATGGTGTTTATGGTAAATAAAAACATAGCTCCTCCAAAATAGGCTAAATTCCAAGTGGCTAATCCGTAACCAGCTGTACAAAGAGGAGGCATTAATGCTGTAGCAATTGCAACACCCGCAATTGTATTTGTTTGTTGATTTCTTCGACTTATTGCAATTATAAGCGCTAAACCACCCGAAATAGCTATAAAAACATCTCTTACATCGGGTGCGGTTCTTGCTAATATTTCAGGGGTTTCATTCTGGAAAATTGGAAATATAAAAAATAGTGTTGAAGTTAATAGACTTAAGCCTACCATTACTCCAAGGTTTATTAAAGAACGTCTTAAAGTGTCAATGTCATTAATGCCAATTGACAACCCAACTCCTAAAATTGGACCCATTAAAGGCGATATAAGCATCGCTCCAATAACAACAGCTGTAGAACTAACATTTAAGCCAATAGAGGCAATTAAAATTGAAAAAACTAATACCCAAGCCGTATGTCCTTTCATTGATATATTTCCTTTAATATCTTCAATGGTACCCTTTTTGTCAGTATCTTTTCGTATTTCAAGTAATTCAACAAAAAACTTATAAATACTAGATATAACACCATTAATATCACTTGGTGGAGGTGTATTAGAGTTAGGAGAAATTTGTTCTTGAATGTTATTTTCTTTTTCCATAAAACATTGGTTTAAACGAAATTATTTCCAAATTTAGATTTAACTTCAGCTGTTATTTCTTTAATTTCTTGTTCTTTATTTTTAGGGCAAATTAATAAAACATCATCTTTTTCCACAACTATAAAATTACTTAACCCTTGAATAACTACTTTTTTTCCAGATTCTGTTCGAATTATATTATTATTGGAGTCTCTAAAAATAAAATCGCCACCAATTGAAGCATTAGAATTAGTATCCTTATCTAATTTGTTGTAAAGTGAACCCCAAGTGCCCAAATCGTTCCAATCAAAATTAACAGGTAAAACAAATACATTTTCAGCTTTTTCCATAATTCCAAAATCTATAGATATATTTTCGGTCTTTGGATAATTTTCTAGAATAAAACTTTCTTCTTTTGTATTATTGTAGCACATATTTCCTTTTTCAAATAAAGAAAACATTTCAGGTAAGTGAGTTTTAAATTGTTCTATAATACTTTTTACACTCCAAATAAAAATTCCTGCATTCCATAAATAGTCTCCACTTTGTAAAAATGACTTTGCGGTTTCTAAATTAGGTTTTTCAGTAAAGTTTTTTACGCGTTTTATGTCCTTACTTGTTGATTTGTCATATTTTATATAACCATAACCAGTATTTGGGTTAGATGGTTCAATTCCAAGAGTTAATAAAGCATTGTTTTCACTACAAAAATCGAATGAGGTTTTAACATTTGCTAAAAATTCTTTTTCGTTTTCAATCCAATGATCAGATGGTGCAACAATCATAATACCATCTGGGTTTTCATTATAAATTTTAATGGCGCTATAAAGAATACAAGGGGCTGTATTTCTCATTGTAGGCTCTAAAAGTAGTTGTTTTTTGGTGGCTTTTGGCAACTGCTCTAAAACTAAGTTTTCGTAATTTTTATTGGTGGCAATTAATATATTTTCTGAAGGAATTAAACTTTCAAATCGTGTAAAGGTTTTCTGAATTAAGGATTCTCCTGTGCCAAGCATATCGTGGAATTGCTTAGGGAACTGGCTGGTACTAATTGGCCAAAATCGAGTTCCAATTCCTCCTGCCATAATAACTGCGTAATAATTTTTATTCATAATACTATAATTTATCAATTTCAGCGTTTTGATTAAATAAATATATTCTTTTACTATTTAATTCTAAGCACTCAAATCGGGTTCTTCTTAAATTTCCTTTTTTGTAAATTTTATTTTTAAATTTAAAATTACTACCGCAAGCTATCTCAAAGATAAAACTCTTTTCTGAATTTTCGTCGAATTGCTTTAAAGCATAGGTGAGTGAAACATCTGACCCGGTGCTTGCTTTTGGATTTTTAAGGTAATTTGCTAGTAAAGGAATTAGTATTTCGGGAAAAATAGCAGGATTTATAAAAGGTAACATTAAATGTTGAAAATTTCTTTTCCATTCCTTTCCGTGAGGCTTAACCCTTTTATTTTCTTTAAATGTTATATAATGGGCAATTTCATGAACTAACGTTAATAAAAATTGATATTTGTTAAGGTTATTATTTATAGTAATTTGAGTTTTTCTGTTTTTTAAAACTTTGAAATCTCCATGTTTAGTTACACGTTTATTTACTATTTTAATTTCTATAGGATTATTTACTAAAATTTCCCCAATTAAATTAATAGAAGCTGTTGGAATGTATTTAGAAACTTCTTTAATCATTTATGGAGTTGTTGATGAAACTTGTAAAATTTTTCCGTTGTAAAATTTATTTCCAGTTAAAGCAAAATTATATATATACTCAGCCATTTCATTAGCCAAAACAGGAGCTTTGTAGCCAGGAAAGGCTTCTTCAAGCATTTCAGTTTGTACAGCTCCTAGTGCTAATACGTTAAAATAAATTTGTTTTTCTTTATACTCTTCAGCCAGTAATTCTGTTAATGTAATTAAAGCCCCTTTAGAGGAACTATAAGCAGCCAATCCAGGAAATTTTAAACTACCTTGAACTCCACCAATACTACTAATATTAACTACATGACTTCCTTCTTTTAAATAGGGAAGTAGTTGCTTAGTTAATTCGGCAATAGCAAAGACATTAACTTGGTAAACATCCATAAAATCTTTAGACGATAATTGGTCAAAAGGTTTATTTATAAGTTTACCCGCATTGTTTATTAAAATATCCACTTGATTCCAATTATTAGAAACAAAATCAGTTACTTTTTTCAGGTCTTTTTCGGATAATAAATCAACAGAAATGGTTGAAATATTTTTAATGTTTAATTTTGAAAGTGGTTCAGTATTTCTTGATAAAGCTAGTACATTGTAACTGTTCTTTGCAAATAGTTGAGCTAGTTCAAATCCAATACCTCGACTTGTGCCTGTAATTATTATGTTTTTCATTTTTTAATTTTCAAATTGTGTGTGTTGGTATGCTCCCATATCGGCAGGTGAAGTTCTTAAAATGCCTAAAATATCCATAGGTGCTTTTAATGATTCATTAATATCTGCCTTTCCAATTACATCAGAGTTTGTTCCTATTATTAATTGGTTGGTGTTAGGGGATTTAAAATCTGATTTTCCATTTAAAATATTTTCAGAAAAGTGATTGTTATCTTCAAAATTATATTCAGGAATGGTTAAATAATCGTTACTAAAATCATTAAAGCGTATTAAATTATTTTTAAAAGAATAGTTAAATAAAGAACCTTCTACTTTATCAAGAACTAATTCAATATTTGAACCTCCATCTATAATACAATTTGAAAAATTGGCTTCGTATAAATTTCGAGTTTGAATAATTTGCGCTCCATTTTCAAAAAAAGAATAATAATTATTAATAAGTACACTCGGGTATTCTCTTAAACTACTATTCCAAAAATTAACAAAAGTTGAATGTGTAAAATTGTATTTTCCTCCAATTATACAAGCTAATGATGCTTGCCCACTGTTATTTATTACAAGGTTTGCACCTTCAATGTTTGTTTCCCTTCCTAAAATTCCAAAGTTTGACGAGTTATAAATTTCCGTATTTTTTATAGATAATGTAGGCGTATTTTTGCTTCCTATAGAATCCATAATTATTCCTATGGTAGCATTTTTAATTAAAGTGTGGTTTATTGAATGGTTTTTACTTCCGGCTCTTAACCATATAGCGCCCCATTGTCCTGGAACTTCGCTAAATTGAGGTTCTAATCTGTCGCCTTCAAATAAAACCTTGTTACCTAATTCACCTTCAATTTTAAGTGTAGCATTTTTATCTACAATAATTCCAGATTTTTCGTGAAAGTGAATTACAGTTCCTGCTTTTATTGTTAGCGTTTTATTTTCAGGAACAGCACAATATCCATAAATTACATAAGGTTTATCATTATCAAATGTTGTGTCGTTATCTAAATAAAACCCATTAATCTTTATTGGTTCTCCGTTTGGATTTATTCCAATATTGATGGTTTCAATTATTCCATTTGAATTTTTTGACGGATATAAAAAATTGGCATCTTTTACTAAAGTTACCAATTGTACATATTGTTCTTGGGTACTTGAGTCAAAAATAATTGAATCTTTATAAATAGGGTTTGTTACGTTGTTATAATTAATGGTTGTTTCTATAAAAATATAAATACTATCATTGGCTAAGATTTGTACATTTTCAAATGTTTTACCTGGAGTTCCATCAACATTTAATCTATAATTTGAATTTTCGCCTCGCCCTAATTTTATTGAAGGAATTGAAATTGCATTATTACTTTTATTGTAGACTTTTAAATTATAGGTACTCGACCCAATATTTGTGAATACGGTATCTAAATAAACAGTGTCTTTTGAAAATGTTAATTTTCCTGAGTTTAAGCTCGCTCCAAAATCTTTTCTGCAAGAAGAAGTTGAGATTAGCGTTAATATTAAAAAGATGAGAAATAGGTGCCGCATTTAATTAATTTAAAAAGTAAAAATAGAAAACTATTTCTTTAAAAGTTCTATTTCGTATAATTTACTCCAATGTTTGCCTGTAACAAACAAACGATTATTTTCTTTATCAAAAGCAATTCCATTTAAAACATCATCGTCTTCAGTTAAATTTTGTTCTTTTTCAATAAGTGCTTTTAATCCGTTTAAATCCGCAACACCATCTACTTTACCAGTTGTAGGATCAACAATTAAAATAGAATTTTTTTGCCAAATATTAGCGTAAATTTTTCCATTAATAAATTCAAGTTCATTTAGTTTTTCAACTTTTTGTTTATTAGTGTAGGCTTCAATATAGCTTTCTTCTATTAAAGTTTCTGGGTTCAAAAACCAAATTCGTTCGGTTCCGTCCGATTTTATTAGCTGTTTACCATTATTTGCAAGTCCCCATCCTTCTCGACTTTTGGTATATTTAAACTCTTTTTCCTTTTCAAAAGATTCCAAATCATAAACAAAGCCTATTCCACTTTGCCAAGTAAGTTGATATATTTTATTGTTTAAAATAGTTATTCCTTCTCCAAAATATGTTTCGTCTAAATCTTTTTGCTGAAGTGATTTCCCTGTTTTTAATTCTACTTTTCTAATAAATGAAGATCCTTTTCTACCTGTACCTTCGTATAAAAACCCGTTATAATATTCTAAACCTTGGGTGTAGGATTTTTCATCGTGAGGAAATGTATTCACAACTTTATAGGTGTATATTTCAGGAGATGAATCTGCCATAAAATAAACAGTTTTTGTTTCCTTTTTAGTTTTGTCTTCATAAAAAACTAATGCCGTTATTTGGTGTTTGCCAAGTTTATAATCTTTAATGTTTATTTCTACCGATGTTCCTTCTGAACTAATTTTTTTAGAATCAATTGAAAACTGAACAGATTTTATAGGTTTTCCTTCCTTTTCTGAAATAGAAATTTTTAAAGTTTCATTAGATTTAATTTTAGTGGGAGTATTAAGAATAAATTTATACTCACTTTTACAAGAAACCATGAACAAAAAGAGAAATAATCCTAAAAATGATTTGTTTGACATAACTTAAAATAGCTTTTTATTAATTTTTATGTAAATAAAATAAATTATTTGTTTGAAGTTTCAAAAATATAGTTAAATTTGCAGTCTGAAAAATAAAACAGCATTAAAACGAGTTCACAATGAGAAAAGGTATACATCCAGAAAATTATAGAATGGTAGCATTTAAAGATATGTCAAATGAAGATGTGTTTTTAACCCGTTCAACAGTAAATACGAAGGAGACTCTTGAAGTAGATGGTGTAGAATACCCATTAGTAAAATTAGAGATCTCAAGAACTTCACATCCTTTTTATACAGGTAAATCTAAATTAATAGATACTGCAGGACGTATTGATAAGTTCAAATCTAAATATGCTAAATTTAAGAAATAAGCAATTTAGAATTAAAATATTTAAAATCCTCAACGTAAGTTGGGGATTTTTTGTTGTAAAATGTTTATGTCAATAGTTAAGTTTTTCTTTTTGTTAAAGAATTTAACCAAGCCATATAATTAAAAGATTTAGTAGCTAACATTTCGTCTACTATGGTTTTTATTGAATAAACCATAATTTAGAGAAGTAAAAAAGGTGTAAACTTAAGGATAAGTTTATTTAAAAGTTTAAATGATTTTAAAGTCTTGTTTTACTTTATAAAAAAAGAAGATGTTTATAAAAATTAAGGGCATAAAAAAAAACCATTGTGAAAACAATGGTTTTTTTTAAATTCATTATAAACTATGCTAACATAGTTACTGGATTTTCTATATACTCTTTTAATGTATTCATAAATGCAGCACCTACGGCACCATCAATAGTTCTATGATCACATGCTAAAGTTAATGTCATTACATTTCCAACAACAATTTCCCCATTTTTAACAACAGGTTTTTGTTTTATACCACCTACAGATAAAATTGCTGAATTTGGTTGATTAATAATAGAAGTAAAATGATCCACGCCAAACATACCTAAGTTAGAAACTGTAAAAGTAGAGCCCGACATTTCATCTGGAGTTAACTTTTTGTTTTTTGCTTTAACTGCTAATTCTTTTACTTCAGCACCAATTTGAGTTAAACTCTTAGTATCTGTAAAAGGGATTACAGGAACTACTAATCCATCTTCTATTGCAACAGCAACTCCAATAGAGATATGGTTGTTATAGATGGTTTGTTCATTTGTCCACTCAGTATTCACTTGTGGATGAGATTTTAAAGCCATAGCTGTAGCTTTAACAACTAAATCATTAAAAGAAATTTTTGTGTCAGGTATTGAATTTATTACTTTTCTAGATGCAATGGCATTGTCCATGTCAATATCCATTGTAACTGTAAAGTTTACAGCTGTAGTTTGAGAATTATCTAGAGCTTTAACAATTGCTTTACGCATTTGAGAATTCTTTACCTCAGTTCTACTTATTTCTCCAGAGGGAGCGGCTAAAACGCTGGCAGCCGTATTAGCGGCAACCTCAACTACAGGGTTATAATTTTCAATATCTATTTTTATAATTCTTCCACTATCACCCGTACCAATTACTTTGGCTAAATTTATTCCTTTTTCTTCTGCTAATGCTTTTGCTAATGGAGAAGCAATAATACGTCCATTTTCAGAATTTATAGCGCTCACTCTTTTGGTTGCAGTGGCAGTGGTAGCAGATGCATTTTCAGAAACAGTTTTAGGAGTCTCTTTTTCAACAGCTGGTGCTTTCTCCTCAGCAGCTGGAGCGGTAGAAGCAGATTTAAATTTGGACACAACTTCAGTTACATCGGTTCCCGCTTCGCCAATAATTGCTAATAAAGAATCAACAGGTGCATTTTCTCCTTCTTGTAACCCTACATATAATAAGGTTCCTTCGTTAAAAGATTCAAATTCCATGGTTGCTTTGTCAGTTTCAATTTCCGCAAGAATATCTCCTTCCGAAACTTGGTCGCCAACTTTTTTTAACCATGCAGCTACTGTACCGTCAGTCATAGTATCACTTAAGCGAGGCATAGTAACAACTGTAATATTATCTGGAACAACAAAAGTATCTTCCGCAGATGTTGTTTCCGTAGAAGCACTGACTTCTTTTTCAGCAACAGGTAATGATGATTCTTCCTTATTAACTTCTGGAGCTTTATTTCCAGCTAACAATTCAGAAATATCTTCACCTTTTTCACCAATAATAGCAAGTAAGCTATCAACCGGAGCCGTTTCTCCAACTTGTAATCCAATGTGTAATAAATATCCTTCGTTAAAGGACTCAAATTCCATGGTTGCCTTATCAGTTTCAATTTGAGCAAGAATATCTCCTTCTTCAACTTTATCACCAACTTTTTTTAACCATTCAGCGACAACTCCTTCAGTCATTGTATCGCTTAATCGGGGCATTGTAATTATTTCTGCCATTATCTATGTTTTAAAAATGGATAATCTTCTTGATCGTATACTATGTCGTATAATAATTGTTTGTCTGGGAATGGAGATTCTTCAGCAAACTTTTGACATTCAGCTACTTTTTCTTTTACTTCTTTATCCCAAGCTTTAATTTCATCATCAGATGCATATTTTTTAGCTTTAATAACATCTAATACTTGAGAAATTGGGTCAATTTTTCTATATTCTTCAACCTCTTCTTTAGTTCTGTAATGTTGGGCATCACTCATTGAATGCCCTCTATATCTATATGTTTTAATATCTAATAGAGTTGGTCCATCACCTCTTCTTGCTCTTTCAATTGCTTCATGCATTGCTTCGGCAACTTTAACAGGATTCATTCCGTCTACAGGTCCACAAGGCATTTCATAACCTAAACCTAATTTCCAGATATCATCGTGATTTGCTGTACGTTCAACCGATGTTCCCATTGCATATCCATTATTTTCACAAATAAATACTACAGGAAGTTTCCAGTTGATTGCCATGTTAAAAGTTTCATGTAAAGAACCTTGGCGTGCAGCACCATCTCCAAAATAAGTTAGTGTAACTCCATCTCTTTCAAAATACTTGTCAGCAAAGGCTAAACCAGCACCTAAAGGAATTTGTCCTCCAACGATTCCATGCCCACCATAAAAATTATGTTCGGGAGAAAATATATGCATTGAACCACCCATTCCGCGCGAAGTTCCTGTATCTTTTCCTAATAATTCAGCCATAACTCTTTTTGGATCAACTCCTAAACCAATTGGCTGCACATGATTACGATAAGCAGTAATCATTTTATCATTTTCATTCATTGCGTGTAATGCTCCAGCTAGTACAGCCTCTTGGCCATTATACAAGTGAAGAAAACCTCTAACTTTTTGTTGAATATAAAGAGCTGCTAACTTATCTTCAAATTTTCTCCAAAAAAGCATGTCTTTATACCAATTGATATAAGTTTGTTTCGTGAATTTTTTCATTTATGAATAAAATATTTAGTTTCAATAGAAGTGCAAAAGTACTATTTTACACAATAGTATAAAAGTATGTTAACTTATTTTTCAAAAGATTGTATCCGAAATAACAATTTTTTAAGAATTGTTGCTATTTTTTTAAGTAATCTTTAAAAAAGGGTGGCCTAATTAATAATCATATAACCCCAAAGCTTTGTTTTGTGAGCTTTAGGGTTTTATACTGAATTACAAATTATTACATATAATCCTCAATTGGATTGCATGAACAATTTAAATTCCGATCACCATAGGCATCATCAATTCTTCGCACTGTAGGCCAAAATTTATTTTCCTTTAAATAATTTAAAGGATATGCGGCTTTGGTTCTAGAATAATTGTAACTCCAATTATCAGATGTTAACATTTCTAAAGTATGTGGCGCATTTTTTATTACCGAATTTTCAATATCTGTAGATTCTTCAATTTCTTTTTTAATGCTTATTAAAGCATCACAAAATCTATCCAACTCAGCTTTATTTTCACTTTCTGTTGGTTCAATCATTAAAGTTCCTGCAACTGGAAAAGAGACTGTTGGAGCATGAAAACCATAATCCATAAGTCGTTTTGCAACATCCACAACTTCAATTCCTTTTGATTTAAACTCTCTAAAATCGACAATCATTTCGTGGGCAGCAAAACCTTGTTCGCCTGAATACAAAATACTATAATGATCTTGTAATTTAACTCTTAAATAATTGGCATTTAAAATTGCATTAATTGTTGATTTTTTTAATCCCTTAGCACCTAACATTTTAATGTAACTATAGGAAATCAATAGAACTAAAGCAGATCCCCAAGGAGCTGAAGAAATAGCAGTAATTGCATTTTTTCCTCCAGTAGGAATAATTGGGTTTGAGGGCAAGAAAGGAGCTAAATGCTTAACAACACAAATTGGGCCAACTCCTGGTCCACCACCACCGTGTGGGATGGCAAAAGTTTTATGTAAATTGAGATGGCATACATCTGCGCCAACTGTAGCCGGATTTGTAATTCCAACTTGGGCATTCATATTAGCACCATCCATATAAACCTGGCCACCATTTTTATGTATAATATCAGTAATTTCAATAATGCTACTTTCAAAAACTCCATGAGTGGATGGGTAAGTAACCATAAGTGCGGCTAAATTATCTTTATGTAATTCTGCTTTTGCTCTTAAATCATTAACATCAATATTTCCTTCGGCTGTTGCTTTTGTAACAACAACTTTCATTCCTGCCATAACTGCTGATGCGGGATTAGTTCCATGTGCCGATGAAGGAATTAAGCAAATATTTCTATGACCTTCATTTCTAGATTCATGGTAGGCTTTTATAACCATTAAGCCTGCATATTCACCTTGTGCACCAGAATTTGGTTGTAAAGAAGTTGCATAAAAACCTGTAATTTCGTTTAATGCAGCTTCTAATTCTTCAAATACTTGATGGTATCCTAGAGCTTGATTTATTGGTGCGAATGGATGGATATTTCCCCAAATAGGCCAACTTAAAGGTAGCATTTCCGATGCTGCATTTAATTTCATAGTACAAGAGCCTAAAGAAATCATAGAATGATTAAGAGATAAATCTTTTCGTTCTAATTTTTTAATATAGCGCATCATTTCAGTTTCCGAATGGTATTTTCGAAAAACCTCATTAGTCATAAAACTACTTGTACGTTTTATTTCTTCCGAAATTGAACTTTCAGTTAAAGTTTCAAAAACAATGGTTTCTTTGTTTTCAGCTTCGGCAAAAATTGATAATATTTCATTAATATCATTTAAAGTTGAAGTTTCATTTATTGCAATAAGAACTTCATCTTTTGATGGATAGAAAAAGTTAATTTCTTTAGCTTCAGATAAATTTTTAATCTTTTGACTGTCAGTAACTTTTACAATAAGTGTGTCGAAAAAAGCTTTGTTTGCCTGTGATAATCCTAATTGGTTTAAGCCTATATTTAGTGTGGTGGCCAAATTATGGATTTTTTGAGCAATATATGTAATTCCATTAGAGCCGTGATAAACACCATACATTCCTGCCATAACAGCTAATAAAACCTGTGCAGTACATATATTTGATGTGGCTTTTTCGCGCTTAATATGTTGCTCACGAGTTTGTAAAGCCATACGTAAGGCGCGGTTTCCATCTTTATCTTTTGTAACACCTATAATTCGTCCGGGAATATCGCGTTTATAACTTTCTTTTGTTGCATAATAACCTGCATGAGGACCTCCATAACCCATTGGTATTCCAAATCGTTGTGTGGTTCCAACAACCACATCGGCTCCCCATTCTCCTGGTGGTGTTAATAACGTTAAACTCAATAAGTCGGCCGCAACAACAACTCTTGCTTCGGCTTTATTTGCTTCTTCAACAAAACTTTTAAAATTATTTACTTTTCCATATTTTCCTGGATATTGTACTATAGCTCCAAAAACATTGTCGGTAAAATTGAATTCGGAATGCTTTCCAAAAACCAATTCAATTCCTAATGGTAAAGCTCTTGTTTTTATAACATCCACGGTTTGTGGAAATAGTTCTTCTGAAACAAAAAACAAAGTTGAATTATTTTTCTTTTGAGCTCTTGAACGAGTATTAAAAAGCATAATCATTGCTTCAGCCGCCGCAGTTCCTTCATCTAGTAATGATGCATTGGCTAATTCCATTCCAGTTAATTCTGATACCATTGTTTGATAATTTAACAAGGCTTCTAAACGTCCTTGAGAAATTTCTGCTTGATATGGGGTGTACGCAGTATACCAACCTGGATTTTCTAAAATATTTCTTTGAATTACACCAGGTAAAATGGTAGGATGGTAACCTAAACCAATATAGGTTTTAAATAGTTGATTTTTTTCAGATACTTTTCTAATGTGTTGTATGTACTGAAATTCACTTAGGGCTTCAGGTAAATTCAACTCATTTTTAAGCAATATATCATCTGGGATAGTTTTGTAAATTAATTCATCTATAGAGTTAATTCCAATAGTTTTAACCATTTCATTAACTTCCTTTTCACGCGGTCCTACGTGTCTTAAAACAAAAGAATCTGTTTTCATTTAATTAGTTGGTATAAATAATTATTTTAAGCTTCAAAATTACTGAAAATTACAGAATGTAATTAGCCTATTGTTACTTAATTATGATATTTTGTTAACCAAGAATTTTTTAGGTTTTTAAATTGTATTTTTGTCCAATGCTGGCTTTAAAAAGAATAGTTGATTTTTATATTTTTAGTAATATTCATGTTGCTATTGCTGGGTTTTGTATTTGTAAAATAACCTTATTAAAATATAATGTTTACAATAACTTAACACCTTTTTTTGTGGGGTTTTCTATTATAATTTCATATAATTTAATCCGTTTTTATGAAATTAAATCAAAGCGATTAAGTTGGTTTAAAGTTTGGTTTCAACAATGTAAAAATTTGTTAATAACTTTGGTTGTTTTTTCTTCTGGGAGTTTATTATATCTTACTTTTTTTACAAGTTTTAATTTAAATTCATTAATTGTTCTTTTTCCATTTACTTTAATGACTTTTTTTTATGTAATTCCTATATTTAAAACAAAGAATACTCATTTTTCTTTTAGGTATTTTCCAAGTCTTAAAATTTTTAGTATTGCTATTTCTTGGGCAGGAATTTCAGTGTTATTTCCAGTTGCTGAAGCTTCAATTCCAATTGATACTTTTGTTATTTTAGAATTTTTGAAAAGATTTTTAATTTTATTGGCAATTACTATACCTTTTGATATAAGAGATTTAGATTCAGATATTGAAACTTTAAAAACGTTACCTCAGTTATTAGGTATTTCAAATGCAAAGAAAGTTGGTATAATTGCTCTTATATTTTTTGTTTTTTTGGGAATTAGAAGTAATCAATATTTAATTGCTGAAGTAATTATTTCAATAATTACAGGACTGTTTTTGTGGTTTTCCTCAATTCATAAATCTAGATATTATACGAGTTTTTGGGTAGAGTCAATTCCAATACTATGGTTTTTTATTATATTGTTAAAGAACTAGATTAATACAATGAAAGAAAATATAAAAGAAATTTTTAGTGTAAATAAAGAAACTTGGAATAAAAAAGTTGATATTCATAAAAAATCAAAATTTTATGATGTCGATTCTTTTAAAAAAGGAAAAACATCTTTAAATTCTTATGAATTAGAAGAATTAGGAGATGTAAAAGGGAAGTCTCTATTACATTTACAATGTCATTTTGGATTGGATACTTTAAGTTGGAGTAGGTTAGGAGCAAAATGTACAGGAATTGATTTATCGGATAAAGGAATTGCTGAGGCTGTGAAATTAAATGATGAGTTGGGGTTAAATGCAACGTTTATTGAAAGTAACTTATACGATGTTCCAAATAGTGTAGAAGAAAAGTTTGACATTGTTTTTACTTCATATGGAGTAGTAGGATGGCTTCCTGATTTAAAAACTTGGGGAGAAATAATTGCAAGCAAACTTAAAAAAGGAGGTGTTTTTTATTTAATTGAATTCCATCCAATTGTTTGGATGTTCGATTTTTTACAAACTCCTCCAAAATTAAAATACCCTTATTTGAATGTAGAAGCTATTTACGAGGAATACAAAGGAACATACACAAATAATGATGCCGATATAATAAGCAAAGAGTATGGTTGGAATCATGGGCTAGGAGAAGTGATAACAGCCTTAACTTCTGCAGGACTTATAATTGAATTTTTACATGAGTTTGAGGAGTCGCCATATAACACCTTTCCAAATATGCAAAAAACGAAAAATGGCATGTATGTTTTACAAGAAGATCAACGATTATTTCCCTTGCTGTATTCTATAAGAGCAGTTAAGAAATAAAAAAGGCTTCCAATTTGGAAGCCTTTTTTATTTCTTAATTTATTTAAAAACTTAATTTAATAAATTATCAATTTTTGTTTTTTCTTCTTCCGCTAAAGCTCCATCAACTAAAATTCTACCACTATGCTCATCTGTAATAATTTTTTTACGACTTGCAATTTCAACTTGACGTTGAGGTGGAATTGTGAAAAATGAACCACCTGAAGCTCCTCTTTCAATCGATACAACAGCTAAACCATTTTTTACAGTTGAACGAATTCGATTATAAGCTTTTAATAAATGGTCGTCAATTAATTCAGCATATTCAGCTGATTTTTTAAGTAATAATTCTTCTTCTTTTACTGTGTCACCCATTATATCGTTTAACTCGTCAGATTTATGTTTTAATAAATCTTCTTGTCTAGCAATATTTTCTTTGGTGGCAGCAATTACTTCGTTTTTTTGCTCAATTTTAGCTTTGAATTCTTTAATTCTCTTTTCAGCTAATTCAATTTCTAGTTCTTGATATTCTGTTTCTTTACTTAAAGAATTGAATTCTCTATTATTACGAACCTTTTTTTGTTGTTCAGCGTATTTTTTAACTAAAGTTTTAGCTTCTTCAATTACCATTTTTTTGGCGCTAATATCATTCTTAAGATTTGAAACGTCTTCATCTAAGTTAGAAAGTCTTTTGTTAAGACCAACTATTTCATCTTCTAAATCTTCTATTTCTAAAGGTAGTTCTCCTCTTACATTTTTAATTTCATCAACTCTTGAGTCTATTAATTGTAGGTCGTAAAGAGCTCTTAACTTTTCTTCAACAGTAACTTCTTTATTTTTAGCCATATTATAAGTAATAAATTGGATTTGTGTTTTTTTCCGATAAAATGATTGCAAAATTAGGAAATTTTTTTGTAAGTATGTCAACTAAAAGATTTTTTGTGAATTGTTCACTTTCAAAATGGCCAATATCAGCAATAAGTATCTTGTTCTCAGCTAAATAAAATTCATGATATTTTATATCGGAAGTAACATAAATATCTGCATTTGCTTTTATAGCATTTTTTATGGCAAAACTTCCAGAACCACCTAATACGGCAACTTTATTAATTGGTTTATTTAAAAATTTAGAATGTCTAATTCCTTTAGCATTCATAGTTTTTTTAAGTTTATTTAAAAATTCAAGTTCTGATATTTCTTCGGAAAGTTCTCCAACCATTCCCATTCCAATATCTTGATTAAAATTGTCTAACGAAACAATGTCGTATGCAACTTCTTCATACGGATGTGCATTAAAAAGAGTTTTTAATATGTTGTTCTCTTTGTGTTTTTCAAATATTACACTAATAAAAGTTTCATTTTCAATATGAAATTCTCCTTTCTTTCCAATTGTAGGATTGGAATCATCATTTCCTCTATATGTGCCAAAACCTTCTGTGTTATAACTACAATTGTCATAATTACCAATGGTTCCAGCCCCTGCTTTAAAAAGTGCATTTCTAACCATTTCGGCATTTTCTGCAGGGGCATAAGTTGTAAGCTTTTTTATTGTATTTTTTTGAGGAATTAAAATGGATTTATTTTTTAACCCTAATACTTCACAAATTTTGGCATTAACTCCTTGCGTTGAATTGTCTAAAGCCGTGTGCATAGCATAAATTGCAATATCATTTTTAATGGCTTTCAATACTACGCGTTCTACATAACTATTTCCATTAATTTTTTTTAATCCTGAAAAAATAATAGGATGAAAACTAACAATTAAATTACAATGTTTTTCAATAGCTTCATCTACTACATTTTCTAAGGCGTCAAGGGTAACCAAAACTGCTGATACTTTTGTATTGTAGTTTCCTATTAGTAACCCTACATTATCAAAACCTTCAGCATAATTTAATGGAGCAATTTCTTCAATACAATTGGTAATATCTCTTATAGTCATAATTTCAAAATAATTCTAAAACAAAGGTAATTTTTACATTATAAAGTTAAAGATTTTAAGCATAATTATTATAATTTGTTTTGTATTTTCGCTTTTAGTGAAAACTTTAAGAAAAATAGCGTATCCTTTTTCATTTTTATACGATTTTATTACAAGTATTAGAAATGTGCTTTATGATAAACATGTGTTTAATTCAACAAAATTTGAAACTCCGGTAATTGTTGTTGGGAATTTAAGTGTTGGCGGTACAGGGAAAACTCCTCAAATAGAATATTTAATTAGATTGTTAAAAGCTGATTGTAAATTGGCGGTTTTAAGTCGTGGATATAAAAGAAAAAGTAAGGGTTTTATAATTGCTGATGAAAAATCAAACTCAGATTTAATAGGAGATGAACCTTTTCAGTATTATAAAAAGTTTGAAAATGTAATTATTGCGGTTGATTCTGATAGAACAAATGGAATAAATCAATTAGAAAACCTTAATAATCCACCAGATGTTGTTTTATTAGATGACGCATTTCAACATAGAAAAGTTGAAGGAGGGTTAAATATTTTGCTTACTCCTTATAACGATTTATATATAGACGATTCATTATTGCCTGCAGGAAATTTAAGAGAAAACACATCTGGAGCCAAAAGAGCTCAAATAATTATTGTTACAAAATGTCCAAATTCACTTTCAGAAGTGGAGCAGTTTCAAATAGCTAAGAAATTGAAACCAACTTTGTATCAAACTGTATTTTTCACCACAATTTCTTATAGTGATGAAATTAAAGGTTCATCTAAATTTTTAATAAAAGAATTAAAAGAAAAGGAGGTTGTACTTGTTACAGGTATTGCGAATCCAACACCGTTATTAGATTATTTACATAATATGGATGTTAGGTTTACGCATTTGAAATATCCAGATCATTATAATTTTAATGAAGATGATTTAAAAACAATATCAGAAAAATTTGATGCAGTAGTTTCAAAAAATAAATTATTATTGACAACAGAAAAGGATTATGTACGTATCTTTGATAAGATAGAAAACTTACACTATATTTCAATTAAAACAGAATTTTTAAATCATTCAAACGATTTTAATAAAATTATAAAAAGATATGTGGAACAAAGTTCAAGAAACAGTTAATTTTTTAAAGAATAAAGGAATAAAAGCTCCAGACTTTGGTGTTATTTTAGGTACAGGTTTGGGAAACTTGGTTGATAAAATTGATATAAGAATTGCAATACCTTATGAAGAAATTTTAAACTTTCCAGTTTCTACAGTTGAAGGACATTCAGGTGAATTAATTTATGGTAAAATAGGAGACAAAACAATTATTGCTATGCGTGGACGTTTCCATTATTATGAAGGTTGGACAATGCAAGAAACTGTTTTTCCCGTAAGAGTAATGAAATATTTGGGTGTTGAAAAATTGATAGTTTCAAATGCATCAGGTGGAGTTAATCCAAATTTTAAAGTTGGTGATATAATGGTTATTACAGACCATATTAATATGATGCCAGAACATCCACTTAATGGAAAAAACGACGAGCGTTTTGGGCCTCGCTTTGTAGATATGCACGAAGCTTACAGCAAAGCTATGATTTCAAAAATGGATATTGTAGCTAAGAAATTGGATATTAAAATCCATAAAGGAATTTATTTAGCATTACAAGGCCCAACTTTTGAAACTCCTGCAGAGTATAAAATGGTAAAAATATTAGGAGCTGATACTGTTGGAATGTCTACAGTGCCAGAAGTAATTGTAGCGAAACATATGGGTATGGAATGTTTTGGAATATCTGTTATTACAGATTTGGGGATTGAAGGTTTGGTAGAAGAAGTTTCACATGAAGAGGTGCAAAAAGTAGCCAAAATATCTGAAAAAGTAGTTGGTAAATTGGTAGAAGAATTTGTAAAATTGTAAATATGGCATTATTTTAGAGGTTGTTAAAAAAATAGTTGATTTAAAATGAAGAAAATTATTATAAGTTGTTTTGTTGCTTTTGGAATTCTAGGATCATTGAAAGCTCAAGAAAGTTTTAATGAAAATATAGAAGAAATAGCTCATTGGCAAGAAGATTATTCGAAAGTGAAAAAGTTGGCTAAATCTGAAAACAAACCAATTCTTATATTTTTCACTGGTTCGGATTGGTGTGGGCCTTGTAAAATGCTTGTTTCTGATGTTTTTAAAACTGAAAAATTTAAAAAATTAAGTGAAGAAGAGTTTATTTTATATGAAGCTAATTTTCCAAGAAATAAAGATTTAATTTCAAAATCTCAAAAAAATGATAATTCAAAACTAAAAGAAACTTTTGGTATTAAAACATATCCTACAGTTGTAATTTTAGATCCTAAAGAAAAGGAACTAGGTAGGTTAAAAGGATATAATTTAATGCGCGAAACAAGTTATCATTATTCTTTTTTTAAAGAAAATATTAAAAACTTAGAATAAAAAAAACCGCCAATTGGCGGTTTTTTTATTGTGTGTATTTATTTTTATTGATTTACAACTCTAAATGTAGTTCTTCTATTTGCTCTATGCTCTCTTTCAGTACAAGAAACACCATCAGAACATCTGTTTGTTAATCTATTTTCACCAAAACCATTAGCAGTTAATTGACTAGCATTAATTCCTTTTGAAATTAAGTAGTTAGAAACAGCCATTGCTCTTCTTTCAGATAAATCTTGGTTACTTTCTTTAGAACCTCTAGAATCTGTATGAGATTCAAGTGCAACTGCTACTCCAGTTTTTAACACAGGTAATAAACGAGTATCAATTATTCTTTTTGCTTCAGCAGTTAAAGTAGCACTTCCTAAATTCCAGTTAATTGGTAAAATACTAGCTTCAGTTAATTTACAATCAACTTCTTTCCAAGTAGTTAAACCACCTTTTTGAACAAGAACTTCTTTTGTAACAGTTTTGTATTGAGCAGGAACATTTTTCTCTACAAAACTTGCATCTTTATCTAAAATAACTTTTGAAATAGTTGCATATTCTGCAGGAATTTCAACAATTCTTGTAGTTGGAGGAGTAACCATAACTGTTTTTTTAACAACTTTTGTTACTTCTGGAATTTCAACTCTTCTAGTTGATGGTTTATTTGCAACTACCGTTTTCTTATATGTTTTTGTAAAACCTGGCACTGAAGTTCTACTTGTAGAAGCATCTCTATCTAATAAAGTTTTAGAAATTGTTACATATTCCGCAGGAATTGGCTTGTAACACCAGTATCTACAATCGTTAGGATCACTAGATTGACAATCAGGAGCAACATCACTCATTTGCCAAGTAGCTGAAGCTGGTTTAATTTCAATTGTCTCTGAGTCTGATCTAAACGTAGCAGGACTAACGCTTAATTTTGAACCATCTTCTTTTGCAGTATAAGTTAAAGTTTCTGATCCAAATGTTCCAGGGATAGCTTCTAATCTGTAACTAGCCTCTTTAACAACCACTACAACGTCTCTTGTTTCGTATACAGCAGGAACTACTACTAATTTTTGACTAGCTTCTTTAACAAGTACTCTTTCTGTAATTGTTTTGTAAGTAGCTGGAATAGTTGAAATTGTTTTGTAGGCAGCCTGAGTTTCAATTGTAACGTCTTGGTTTTTCCAAACATCTGGAGTTTTACAACGTACATAACATTTTCCTGGTTCTGGGTTTGTTGGCAAGTCTTGAGAATAAGCACTCGCTCCAAAGACTAAAAGCGTAATTGAAAATAATAGTTTTTTCATTTTTCATGTATTTAATAAGGTTAATAATATTTAGAATTTCTAAACACTTGTTATTTTGACACACAATTTTTTGGTTAGTCACAATTTAATGAAAAAAAATCATTTTTAATTATTATTCGTTATATTTTTTTTAAATACAAGCTTTTTACAATACCATCTGCAAGCCCAATTTTAGGGACATATATTTTTTTTGCGTTGCTCCATTTCATAGCTGATAAATATATTTTTGTTGCCGGTATTATAACATCGGCTCTATCAGGGTTTAAATCTAATTCTGAAATTCTTTCATCATAAGTCATTTTTTTAAGGAAATAAAACTGTGATTTTAAGTAAATATTAGATAATGGCTTTCCAATTGGTTTTCCTGATAATTTAAATAGTTTATTTATGTTTCCTCCAGATCCTATAAGTGAAACCTTTTTTAAGTTTAAAGTATTAGATTTAATCCATACTTCCATATTTTCCCATATATGTTCAAATGATTTTTGTTTATTAAGCAAACGAACTGTACCTATTTTAAATGATTTAGAGTTGACAATTTTACCATTTGAAAAAATTGTTATTTCTGTGCTTCCACCTCCAACATCAACATATACATAAGATTTGTCACTTTCAATTAAACTACTTAGGTCAGTTGAAAAAATTATTGCGGCTTCTTTTTTACCATTTATAATATTTATTTTTATACCTGTTTTTTCAAAAATTTCATCAACAACCTCATTTCCATTTGTAGCTTCTCTCATTGCTGATGTAGCACAAGCATAATAGTTTTCTACTCCATGTACATTCATTAGTAGTTTAAAAGCTTGCATAGCTTCAATCATTCTATTTTTGTTTGCTTCTGAAATAAAACCTTTTATAAAAGTGTCGGCTCCTAATCTTATAGGAACTCTTACTAATGCGGATTTTTTAAAACTTGGTGGTCCATCTTTTTTATGGGTAATTACGTTAGTAACTAATAATCTAATAGCGTTTGAACCTATATCTATACCTGCAAGTTTTTCAATTTTCAACATTTAATTATTTATAGTTTTTTGGGAATTCGGTTAAAAAAGTATTTCCTGATTTAATATTTTTCCAATGGTTAATGTCAAATTTTATTCCAATAACTCCACATGTGGGTACGTGGTTTATTTGTTTATTACCAAATTTATTTACAAATGTATTAATGCCATGATCATGGCTAAAAATAATGGCAGAATCAAAACTGTCATCTAAAGCTTTAACAGTTTTTATTAGGTAACCATCACTAAAGTTATATAGTGATTTACTTATTTTAAGATTTGCCAAAGGGTAATTAAAAGTATAGCTAAAAATCATTCCAGTATGCAATGCTCTATTAGCACAACTCGATACAAATACATCGGGGGTAGCAATTTTTTTGTTTAAAACATTTGAAATCAAATAAGCATCATTAATTCCGCGTTTTTTTAAAGGCCTATCAATGTCTTTAATTCCTTCATATTCCCATGAGGATTTAGCGTGTCTTACAATATAAAGTGTTTTCATTTTGCTTTGTTGAATTTCAAATATAAATAATTTAAGGAGCTAATCTTTCAATTTTCCAATTAAAATCTTCTTGTAGGGTGTATCTTATTCTGTCGTGCATTCTATTTGGTCTTCCTTGCCAAAACTCCATACTTATTGGTCTTACAATATAACCACCCCAATGTTTTGGTCTTGTAATTTCTTTATTTTCAAATTGTTTTTCGAAGAGGCTTAGGCGGTCGTCTAAATATTTTCTAGATGCTACTGGTTCACTTTGATCCGAAGCCCAAGCTCCTAATTTGCTACCATCTGGTCTTGATTCAAAATAACCATCGGATAAATTTTCTGAAATTTTTTCGGCAACTCCTTTAATTATGACTTGGCGTTCTATATTATGCCACAAAAATGATAAACAAACATTTGGATTGTTTTCAATAGCTTTTCCTTTTTCGCTATTATAATTGGTATAAAATATAAAACCTTCCCAAGTATATTTTTTTAATAATACTGCTCGAGATTTAGGAAAACCATCCAAACCTATTGTTGAAATGGTCATTGCATTTGATTCAACATCACCTCCATATTCTTCAACTTCATAAAACCACTTTTGAAAAAGTTCCATTGGATTGTCGGAAATATCATTCATTGAAAGTTCAACTTTCTGATAGTTTCGTCTGTAATTACTTAAATCGTTTTCCATAAAGCAAAAATAAAAATTCTTTTATAGGATTAAATTCATTTATTAATTTTTTACGAATTCGTTTTTTTTATAGAAAGTAGACCAATAAATGTTATTAAACCATTTACTATTAACAGCTCATAGCCAAAAATATAACCATTAAATAAATTAATGGAATATTTGTTTAAAAAATAGGTTGCTACAACAGAGAAAATAGCAATTAACCAAACATATTTATCCTTAATGTTAATATTGGTAAAAATACCAAATGCAAATAAGCCCAATAGCGGTCCATAAGTATAAGATGCAACTTGAAGAACACTACTTATTACATTGTCTTCCAAAACATATTTAAAAATAACAATTACTATTACCAGAATAGCCGATATAACGATATGTGTTCTTTTACGAATTGCTTTTTGTTTTGATTGTTCTTTGTTTTCAATATCTAAAAAATCGATACAATATGATGTAGTTAGCGATGTTAGTGCACTGTCAGCACTAGAATAGGCGGCTGCTATTAAGCCTAATACAAAAATTATACCTATCGAAATCCCTAAGTTTCCATTTAAAGCTATTTCAGGAAAAAGTAAATCTGTTTTTACATTGCCATCAACCATTGGTATTGCAATTCCCATTTTTTGAGCATAAATAAATAATAATGCGCCAAGAGTTAAAAAAACAAAGTTTACAAATATTAGAACTACACCCAACGATATAACATTCCATTGGGCTTCTTTAGTGTTTTTACATGTTAGATTTTTTTGCATCATATCTTGGTCTAAACCTGTCATTGCTATTGCAATAAACATTCCTCCTAAAAACGATTTTATAAAATACTTTTTATCGTTAAAGTCATCGGTAAAAACAATTTTACTGTATTTCTCAAATTCAGGAGACGATATTATTTCAGAAAAGGATAAGTTTAAACCGTTAACTATTATAATAATGGTGGCAACAACAGCAATAAGCATAAATAAAGTTTGCAAAGTATCGGTCCAAACAATGGTTTTTATTCCACCTTTAAATGTGTAAATCCAAATAAGTAAAATGGATAAAATAACAGTAACTTCAAAAGGAATATTCCAAGCATCGAAAATAAAATATTGTAATACTGAGGCAACTAAAAATAATCTAAACGAAGCACCTAAAACTCTTGATACAAAAAAGAAAAATGCTCCAGTTTTATGGGATGTTGGTCCAAATCGATGCTTTAAGAATTCATAAATGGATGTAACTTTTATTTTATAATAAATAGGAATTAACACATATGCAATTACCAAATAACCAAATAAATAACCAATTACAACTTGCATATAACTAAACTGCGAGCTTTGCACCCATCCGGGAACAGAAATAAAAGTTACACCAGAAAGAGAAGCTCCAATCATTCCAAAAGCTACAATATACCAAGGCGACTTTTTATTTGCTTTAAAAAAGGTGTCGTTACTATCATTTTTTCCTGTAAAATAGGCTATTGTAAGAAGTACAAAGAAATAAATTATGATAAGTGATAGTATGTATATAGGTTGCATTTATTTATGTGAAATTTGTTAGATAACAAAGAAAGTAAATTTATTGAGAATATCGTTTGAAATTGTACATTTGCTAAATGAATTTTTCATCCAAACTTTTAGAAAATGCTGTAAATGAAGTATCCCAATTGCCAGGGATTGGAAAAAGAACAGCTCTTAGATTGGTTTTACATTTATTAAAGCAACCAAGTAATCAAACACATCAATTATCAAAGGCTTTAAATAATTTAGTTGACGAAATTAAATTATGTAAAAAATGTCATAATATTTCTGATATTGAAGTTTGTGATATTTGTTCGAACCCATTAAGAAATGAAGAGGTAATTTGTGTTGTAGAAGATGTTAGAGATGTAATGGCTATAGAAAATACGGCTCAATTTAAAGGTTTATATCATGTTTTAGGAGGTAAAATTTCTCCTATTGAAGGTGTGGGACCTCAAAATTTAACTATAGAAAGCTTAGTTGAAAAAATAAAAGAAGGTGTTGTTAAAGAAGTTATTTTTGCTTTAAGCTCAACTATTGAAGGTGATACAACAAATTTTTACATTTTTAAACAAATAGAAAAGTTAGGAGTTAAAACATCTACCATTGCTCGAGGAATAGCAGTAGGTGATGAACTGGAATATGCCGATGAGGTTACTTTAGGTAGAAGTATTTTAAATAGAATTCCATTCGAAAATTCCTTATAAATTTATGGATATTTCGGTAATAATAATTAGCTATAATGTTCAGTATTTTTTGGAACAATGCATTTTAAGTATAAATGAAGCGTCCAAAAATTTAAAAGTAGAAATTATTGTTGTTGATAATAATTCAGAGGACGATTCTTGTGCTGTTGTAAAAAAGAAATTTTCAAATGTTAGATTAATCGAAAATAGTGAAAACATAGGTTTTTCAAAAGCAAATAATCAAGGAGTAAAAGCAGCGACTGGAGATTATTTGTTAATTTTAAATCCTGATACCATTATAGCCGAGGATACACTTGATAAAATTTTTAATTTTTACATTAACAAACAAAATTTAGGCGTTTTAGGTGTAAAATTAATTGATGGATCCGGAGAATTTGCTCCCGAAAGTAAAAGAGGAATTCCAACTCCGAGTGTTTCGTTTAACAAACTCTTTGGTATTTCAAGTAAAAGAACTGGTAAATATTATGCTACTCATTTAGAAGAAAACGAATCGGGTGTAATGGATGTTGCTTCTGGTGCTTTTATGTTTATAAAACGTGATGTTTTTAATGAAGTTAATGGTTTTAATGAGGATTATTTTATGTATGGAGAGGATATTGACTTAAGCATAAAATTACTAAATAAAGGATATCAAAATTATTACTTCCCCAAAACAAAAATCATTCATTTTAAGGGCGAAAGCACAAATAAGGATTCAAAATATTTGAATTATTTTCATGATGCAATGCGAATTTTTTATAAAAAACATTTTAAACTTAATTTGGTTTACGATTTTTTTATGAGATTAGGAATTGAGTTTTGGTACTTGTTAAAGTATTTAAAGTTTAAAAAAGTTAAAACATACTCAAAACCTATATTTAATTTATTGTATTTAGGAAATGACGATGTAATTGTACATCATCTTAATAAAAAATATTTGGTTGTTAAAGATGCGTTAATAGATAATTACGAAGGAATTAAAGTTTTAATTAAAAACAATAAAATAGATACTATAGTTTTTGACAACTCTCAAATTTCTAATAAAAAAATTATTGAACACTTTGAGGCGTTAAAAAATGAAAAAGTTTTATTTAAAATTCATCCAAAATCTACTAATTTTTTAATAGGCAGTAATTGCCCAAATATTAGAGGGCAAATTGAAATTATTGAATAATTACACTTTTTTCAATTCTTATTCTAGCATCAACCACATTAATTTCTTTAGAATTACCTATAAGTGGATTTAAATCTAATTCAATAATTTCAGGAGCAATTGTTACCAATGTGGAGATTTTCTCAATAATATTAGCATATCTAAGTTCGTCAATTCCTTCTTGATTTCTAATTCCTTTAATAATTTTATACGATTTTAAATTTTTAATCATTTCTAAAGCTAAATCTTTAGAAACAGGAGTAAGGTTAATTTGAATATCTTTTAAAACTTCTATGTAAATGCCACCCAAACCACACATAATTAAATGTCCAAAATTGCTTTCCTTTTTTACGCCAATAAACAATTCCAAGCCTTTTTTCATTGGTTGTATTAAAATACCTGTTGCATTTTTAATTTGCATCAATTCGTTAAAAGAATTTAATAGGTTTTGTTCAGAATTTATGTTTAAAACTATACCACCAACATCCGATTTATGAATTGGACCAACAACTTTCATAACTAATGGAAATCCCATTTTATTGGCGGTTTGTATGCAAAGTTCTTTGGATTTACAAATAACTTGTTGAACCACAGGGATTTCAACTGCCTCAAGTATTTTATTAACTTTTTCAGGAGTTAAATATCCATCGTTAGAGTTATTTATTATTTTTCTAATTGTATTTATATCGGTATTTTGAGTTGAATTTTTAATTGATTTTGGCCTTTTACAATTGTAAATTTTCCCTAATGCATTTCCAAAATCCACTTCATCAGAAAAAGTTATATTTCCTTTTGAAATAAATTCTTCAATTTCATTTTTTACATTTACAATCGAAGGCATTACCGAAAAAACCGGTTTTTTACAAGTTTTAATTTTATTGTGAAGCACATTGTAAACATCATAAACATTCGTCAATCCAGGACTTCCAAAAATTACAACCATAGCATCAATTTCAGGAAACTCATGTTCGCAATAATCAATAATAATTCCTAATTGTTCTGCATTGCCAGTGGCTAAAAAATCAATTGGATTTGAAACAGAAGAACCATTATATAATTGTTTTAACAATTTAGCACTTTTAATATTGGAAATTTTAGGAACCTTTAAGCCGTTTTTTGAAAGTGTATCGGTAAGCATTATTGCCGGACCTCCTGCGTGTGTAATTATTGCAATATTTTTACCTTTTAACTTGGGAAGCATAAAAATAGAGGCAACCGTTATTAATTCAGATTTACTATAACATCGTATAATACCTGCTTTTTTAAATAGGGCATCTACAGCAATATCGGAGTTTGCCAAAGCTCCTGTGTGTGAGCTTGCAGCTCTACTACCAGCTTTAGAGCTTCCGGCCTTTATCGCAGCAATTTTACATCCCTTTTTAGCTAAAGAAATGCAATGTTTTAATAATTTTTTTGGGTTGACAACACTCTCTAAATAAAGTAATTTTACTTTCGAACTTTTTTCTTTGTCAAAGATCTCGTCTAAATGTTCAACAATTTCTTCAACTCCAATTTGTGCTGAATTTCCAACAGAATATATACTTGAAAAAGTTAAACCTGTGCGTTTGGCAGCTTCAATAATAAAAACGGCAGTTGCTCCTGAGCTAGAAATAAAATCAACACCTTTTGAAGTTATTTTTGGTATTGGTAACGTAAAAACTCCGGCGTAGTTTTGGTTTAATAAACCAATGTTATTTGGTCCAAGTAATATTCCGTTTACTTCCTTTATAGTCTTAACTATTTCTTGTTCTAATTTTGCTCCTTCTTCATCTTTTTCACTAAACCCAGCCGAATAAATTATAAAGCCTTTAGTATTTTTATGTTGAGTTAAAACTTGAACAGTTTCTAATACATATTTTGAAGCAATGGCAATTATAGCCAAATCTACTTTTGGTAATTCATGTGCATTGTTATAACATTTTATACCTTGCACACTATTTTCTTTTGGGTTTACGGCATACAATACACCTTTAAATTTATGTTTTATTAAATTTCTTAAAACACTTCCTCCCGGAGTGGAAACATTATTTGAAGCACCAATTACAGCAATACTTTTAGGGTTCAGTAGTTTATCGTTTAACATATTTTAATTAGTGTTTATAACGCTTTTTCAGTAGCAATTTTCTTTCCTTTATTAAATGCTTCTATATTTTTAGAAACAATTTTTGCTCCTTTTTTACTAAATAAAGTGTTAATAGCTTCTTTAAGGCTTTCGTCACTTAATGGTAATAAATGAGCTATTGCTCCTAATAAAACAATATTTGTTGCTTTAGAATTTCCTAGCTCTTTTGCAATTGCTTTGGCGTCGATAAGTAATGCGTTTGGAAACGATTTTATTTCGGTATATAATTCTTCCAATTTAGGGTAATTCAATATATTTAAAAAAGGATTACTATCGGTAACTAAATGTCCATTCTTTTTTAAAAAAGGTAAATACCTTAATAATTCCATAGGTTCAACAGAAATTATTATATCTGCTTTTCCTTGTGGAATTAGATCTGAAAATATTTCTTTATCAGAAATACGAACATGACTTTGAACGGCTCCGCCACGTTGACTCATTCCGTGAACCTCCGATTGTTTTATGTTTAAACCTGAAGCTAAAGCTGCGATATCTAAAATTGCAGCAATGGTTAAAATTCCTTGTCCGCCAACACCTGCCAATATTATATTTGTTTTCATAATTTTAGTTTAAAAACGTCTTCTGAAGTTCTTTTAATTTATCTTTTTTTTCTTTTGGAAGTTGCACGCAAGGGCGCTGAGCTATAACTACAGAAACTCCATTGTAATTAATTTCATTTCGAATTATGTCAATGTTTTTGTCTAAGTTTTTATGAAGAGGAGTAATAATTTTTAAGTGATTTTGGTCAACACCAATCCCCTTACAAATACTTACCAATCTTCCTGAAGCCGATGAATCTTGTGCTCCGGTCATTGCTACAGCCGAATTATCGGAAATTATAACTGTTATTGGTGTGTTTTCAATAACAGCATCTAAAAGTCCGGTCATTCCAGAATGTGTAAAAGTGGAGTCCCCAATAATTGCAATTGAAGGATGAATCCCTGCATCTGAAGCGCCTTTAGCCATTGTTATAGAAGCTCCCATATCAATTAAAGTGTTAATACTTTGATAGGGAGGAAGTACTCCAAGGGCATAACATCCAATATCTCCAAACACTTGTTGTTGGTTATTTTCGCTTTTAAGTTTATTAATTGCTTCGAATAAATCTCTATGTGCGCAACCAACGCACAGCTCAGGAGGTCTTCCTTTTACCACTTTTGGTATATCTTCATTTATTTGTTCTGCAAAGCCTAATGCTTTTGCAATATTATCAGGATTTAGTTCTCCAACTCTATTAACGTGTCCGGTGAGTCTTCCTATAACTTTTTTAGTTTCACCTAAATAATCTGAAACTAATTCTTCAATAAAAGGAGCTCCGTCTTCTAATACAAGAATTTTTTTACAAGTGTCAAAAAGTTTTTTTACTTGTTTTTTTGGCATTGGGTATTGAGAAATTTTTAAAATAGGGTAGGGACATTCATCATCTTCAAAATTTTCTCTTATATAATTGTAGGCTATTCCGGCGGCAATAATACCCATTGAAGTATTTGGTCCGTCAATATATTTGTTGAACACACTATTTGCTGAACTTTCTCTTGAATTACTTTGAATATCAACTAAATGCTGATATTGATTACGAGCATGCATTGGAATTAACTGAAATTGATGTGGATTTTTTGGTAAATGAATTACATTCTGTAATTTTCTTTTTTCTGTAACAATTCCAGCTCTAGAATGTGACAATCTAGTAACCATACGAATCATTATTGGTAACCCCATTTGTTCAGATAGTTCAAAAGCATAACGTGTAATGTCGTAGACTTCTTGCTGATTAGAAGGTTCTAAAATAGGAATCATTGCAAAACGACCGTAATTTCTAGAATCTTGTTCATTTTGAGAGGAATGCATTGAAGGATCATCGGCAACAACCACAACTAAGCCCCCATTAATACCCGAAACAGCCATATTCATAAATACATCGGCTGCAACATTTAAACCAACATGTTTCATAACAGTCATTACTCTTTTTCCTGCATATGACATTCCTAATGCGGCTTCCATAGCTGTTTTTTCATTTACAGACCATTTGGAATGAATTTTAAGTTCTTTTGCAGTTTTGGATTTTTGGATATATTCTGTTATTTCGGTTGATGGGGTTCCTGGATAAGCATAAACACCTGATATTCCGGCATCAATTGCTCCCTGAGCTAAAGCTTCGTTTCCTAATAAAAGAGTTTTCATAAAATAGATTGCATATAAAGTTGTTTTGTAACAACATTAAATTTACGAAAACGTTTTCGGGTGAACTATGATTTTAATCAGAAATTGATTTTAGAACAATGAGTTACAATGTAATTTTATTTAAAAATATCTTGAAAAAATTAAAGGAAATTCAATAAATGAAAGTAAACTTATATAGAGAATTCAATATTTTTATATTAGGTTTAGGGGTTTACTAATTTTTAATTTGATTTATTTTTATCCCAGCTTCTTTTTTTTCGAATGTTTTTATACAATTTTACACCTAACATTAGTAAAATAGATACCGCTAGAATACCTACAACTCCAAAAATCCAATCAAATGTACTTTTTAAAACTACTAGAAAAACACAAGCAAATAAAATAATAGTTGCAACTTCATTCCAAATTCGAAGCGTAAAAGAAGAATACGTTAAATGCCCTTTTTCAATTTGATTGTACATGACTTGGCAAGACCAGTGATAAATAAAAAGGGCTATTACAAAACCTAATTTTATGAGCATCCAATTTGTTTGTAGCCACGCAGGTTGTAAAATTAATAACCAAATAGCAAAACAAGTTGCCAAAACTGCAGAAGGCCAAGTAATTATGTACCACAATCTTTTTATCATTAGCTGATATTGATTTTTTAAAATATTCCTTTCTAATTGGGGCTTGTCTTCGGCTTCTTTATAATAAATAAAAAGACGAACAATATAAAATAAGCCAGCAAACCAGGTTGTGATAAATATGATATGAAGAGATTTAATATATAAATAATCCATAGTTTAAATTATTTAGACCAATTATTTATCCAGTTAGATAATGTATTTGCCCACTCATCATTATCATTTAAACAAGGAATTGTGTTAAACTCCTTTCCTCCATTTTCTTTAAATGAATGTTGAGCTTCCATACCAATTTCTTCTAAAGTTTCTAAACAGTCTGAAACAAAAGCAGGGGTAACAACTGCTAAATTTTCTATTCCGTTTTGTGCGTAAGCATCTATGGTTTGGTCGGTATATGGTTGTAACCAAGGATCTCTACCTAATCGCGATTGGAAAGAGGTAGAATAAAAGTCTTCTTTTAATTTTAATTTTTTAGCAACAAGTTTTGTTGTTTCATAGCATTGATGTCTATAACAGAACTCATGTGCTGGAGATGGAGTATTACAACAAGAACCATCAATTTTACAATGTGATTTTGTAATATCCGATTTTTTAATGTGTCTTTCAGGTACACCATGATATGAAAATAAAAGATGTTGAGGTTTAAATTCTTCTAAATATTTTTGAATGCTATTACTTAAAACTTCAATATAATCTGGTTTGTTATAAAAAGCAGGTAAATCGGTAAGTTTTATATTAGGAAATTGTTTTTTTACAATTTTATTGGCGAGCACAGTAATTGTTTCTGTGGTGGCCATTGCAAATTGAGGATATAATGGAATTAAAAATATTTCGGTAACACCTTTGCTTGCTAATTTTTCAATTCCACTTTTTAAAGAGGGTTTTCCATAGCGCATTGCTAATTCTACTGGAATATTACTTAATTCTTCTACTTTTTTGTGTAATCTTTCGGATAAAACAATAAGAGGCGAACCTTCATCCCACCATATTTTTTTGTAAGCTTCAGCCGATTTTTTAGGTCTGGTATTTAAAATTATTCCTTTAACAACAAATGCTCTAATTAAATATGGAATATCAATAACTCTTTTATCCATTAAAAATTCGTCTAAGTAATTTTTTACGTCTTTTACCGAGGTACTGTTTGGAGAACCAAGGTTAACTAATAAAGCTCCTTTCATTATGATTTTGCAAATTGTTTTGGTGTTATACCGAATTTTCGTTTAAATGCTGCAATAAAATGACTTGAATTGCTATATCCTAAATTGGATGCTATTTCATTTACATTTAATTGCTGTTCTTGTAGTAATTTTTTGGCGCGTTCCATTTTGTAGTTTAATAAAAATGTAAATACTGGAACTCCATAAAACTCTTTAAAATCTGTTTTTAATTTTTTTATATTTAATCCAACCTTTTTTGCCAAATCTGATAAAGAAGGTGGATTAATCATTTCTTCTATAATAATTTCTTTTGCTTGTTTAATTTTTGATATCGTTTCTTCGCTAGCAATATACGGACAATGTTCTGTTTCAGTTTCTGTGTTAGCGCTAAAATAATAACTTAATAACTCGTAAACTTTTCCTTTAATATATATGGATCTTAAAGACTGGTTAATTTGTTTTGTTGTTAATTGATTTAAAATTAGTCCTACAGATGGACTTATTTCTTTAGAATCAAATATTGGTTTCCCTGTTTTAAAGCTACTAAAATCGAATAAAAAATTTCCTTCAAATGAGAAAAGGGAATGAAAATATTCAATAGATATTAAAATTCCGATTAATTCAGATTTTGGTGGTAAACTATACAAAACATCCATTGTTTCATCTTTGAAATAAATCATATTAGAACCACCTGATTTAATTGGAATGGCACAATGTTCCATATTTATTGCTACAATACAATTTTTATTTAAACAAAAATATAACTGTATATAATTTGTAGTTAAAGATTGTTTTAGAAGTTGTTGCTCATCAGTTAAATTATTGAAATGTAACACTTTAAAAGTGCTTTTTTCATCAAAAATTAATTGAGAACTTTTGTCGATGTTTTTGTAGTTTTTTAAATTGGATTTCATAAGATGTTTTTACAAAATAGTTTTCAAACTTAAACAAAAATACAACATTTATAAATACCTTAAATAGATTAATGAATAAAAAAAACTGATATTTATCATATGCGAGTATGCTATATTTTATCTATGTTTGCCCTAGGAAATGTAATAATAAGCTATTTAGACTGATTCTAAATTAATATTAATAACTTATATCGACAATAAAAGTACTTTTGTCGATGTTTTGATAGAAGTGAAAATTGTACTTTTGTCGTTACTTATTAGGATAAACTAATTTTATGGGTTTGGAAAATTTACCAACAAAATTATATAACGTAGGTTTAAGTTATAAAAAAGCCGATGTTAAAGTTAGAAGTGCATTTAGTATTTCGAAAAAAAATCAAAAATTACTATTACAAGATGCAGTAAAAAATGGTATTGATGGTGTTTTAGTATTGTCTACTTGTAACAGAACCGAAATTACAGGCTTTGCAAAGCATCCTTTTGAATTAATTAGCTTGTTAGTTAAATATTCGAATGGAACTGTTGAGGATTTTATAAATGTATCAAACGTTTATAAAAATAAAGATGCGATTTCTCATTTATTTAAAATTGGAACAGGGCTAGAAAGTCAAATTTTGGGAGACTATGAAATTGTTGGACAACTAAAAGAAGCGTATAAGTTAGCAAAGGAATTGGGAACAACCAATGCTTATTTAGAGCGCATTATGAATTTGGTTTTACAAGCAAGTAAAGAGGTTAAAAATAAAACTAAATTAAGTTCGGGTACAACTTCTGTGGCTTATGCGGCGGTTCAATATATTACACAAAATGTAGACGATTATGAAAATAAATCAATATTAGTCTATGGTTTAGGTGAAATAGGAAAAAATACCTGTAAAAATATTTTAGAATATACTACTAACAGAAATATTACCTTAATAAATAGAACTACAGCAAAATCATTAGAATTTAAAAATGATCACCCAGATTTTGATGTGGCTGATTTTAAACTATTGTCAGAAAAAATAAATAATTCTGACATTTTAATAGTTTCAACAGGAGCAAATGGTATTACAGTATCAAAAGACACCATTAATAAAGAAAAAGAATTATTGATTCTAGATTTATCAATGCCCGAAAATGTTGATGTAGGTGTGCAAAAATTAGATAAAGTTAATTTAATAAATGTTGATGAATTATCTAAAATAACTGATGAAACTTTAGAAATAAGAAAGAATGAAATTCCAGTTGTAGAAAAAATAATTGAAAAGTATAAGAATGAATTTAATGATTGGATTTCTCATAGAAAATATGTTCCTGCTGTAAATGCCTTAAAAGAATCATTGCAAGCAATTCAACAAGATGAAATTGACTTTCATTCAAAAAAAATAAAAGATTTTAATGTTGAACACGCTGAGTTTTTAACAAATAGAATGATTCAAAAAATTACTACACAATTTGTAAAACATTTAAAAGATGAGGAAACTTCGGTTGATCAAAGTATAAATGTTATAAGTAAAATATTCTGCAAAGAAAAAACCGAAGTTTAGAATGGATAAAATTATAAGAATTGGTACTCGCTCAAGTGAATTAGCACTTTGGCAGGCTAATACCGTTGCATTACAATTAGAGCACTTTGGTTGTAAAACTGAAATTGTAAAAATTGATTCCATAGGAGATATGGTTTTAGATAAACCACTATATGAGTTAGGGATAACCGGTGTTTTTACGAAAAATTTAGATGTTGCATTATTAAATGATAAAATTGATATTGCGGTGCATTCGTTTAAAGATGTGCCAACAAAATTACCAGAAGGTATTGTGCAAGCGGCAGTAATTAAAAGAGGTGATTTTAACGATATATTAATTATGAAAGAAGATGATAACTTCTTTTCAAATGAAACAGCTACAATTGCTACAGGTAGTTTACGAAGAAAGGCACAATGGTTGTATCGTTACCCAAATCATACTATTGTTGGTTTAAGAGGAAATGTAAATACTCGTCTTCAAAAATTAGAAGATAATGATTGGGACGGAGCAGTTTTTGCAAAAGTTGGTTTAAAAAGACTGAAATTATTACCAAAACCAGACCAAGCTTTAATTTTAGATTGGATGGTGCCAGCTCCTGCACAAGGAGCAGTTATGGTTGCTGCATTAGAAAAAAATGAAGAACTTATAGAGTTTGTAAAACAAATAAACCACGAAGAAACAGCCACCTGTGTTAAAATTGAACGTGATTTTTTACGAGTTTTAGAAGGAGGTTGTACAGCACCAATTGGAGCTTTAGCATTGCTTATTAAAGATGAAATTAAATTTAAGGGAGTTTTATTTAGTCCAGATGGAAGAAATAAAATGGAATTTTCTAAAAATGTACCAAAAGATAATGCTTGGGATTTAGGTGAATTTGGAGCTAAATTTCTTTTGGAAAGAGGAGCAAAAAAATTGATGTACAATGTTCCTGCAGATATTGAAAAATCTACATTAATATATTCAACAAAAAGTTTGTCTCACGAACAAATAGCTATTTTAAATTCAAGAATTGGAGCTGTAAGTAGTGATTTTATAACAATCAGAAACAATAGAATTAAACCGGTTATTGTTAAAAATCCAATAAAAAATGTGGTATTTACAAGTCAGAATGCTGTGGAGGCTCTTTTAAATAATTTTGCCCCAATGGAGTTAGATTTTGAAAATATTTACTGTGTTGGTAGAAGAACAAAAAGATTAATTGAAAAGAGAATAGGGAAAGTTAAACATTTAGAAAAAGATGCCGAAAAATTAGGGAATTATTTAGCTGAAAATTTAGAAGATAAAAACCTTACCTTTTTCTGCGGAAATAAAAGAAGAGATGAATTACCTTCAATTTTAGAAAAGAATGAAATATTGGTGAATGAAGTTGAATGTTACCAAACACAATTAACTCCGCGAAAAATTGAAGAAAAATTTAAAGGAATTCTATTTTACAGTCCTTCTGGAATAGAAAGTTATTTACTAGATAACTCCACAAACAATGCGGTTGCTTTTTGTATTGGCGAAACAACAGCATCTGAAGCAAAAAAACATTTTAGTGAGGTAGTAGTGGCAAAAGTTTCAACAGTAGAGAGTGTAATAAAATCTGTAAATGAATACTTTAAAGAAAGTTTAGAGGCTTAAATTATTTAGTTATGAATAGAACCCGACGTTTAAGAAAAACCGAAAATATTCGCCGTTTAGTTAGAGAAAATAAAGTAACTATTGACGATTTAATTTATCCATTATTTATTGAAGAAGGAGAAAATATTGAGACCGAGATTGTTTCAATGCCTGGAATTAAAAGATTTTCTTTAGATACAATTTCAAAAGAACTAGATGAAGTTGTTGCTTTAAATATTCCTGCAGTACTTCTTTTCGGAATTCCGTCTGAAAAAGATGATACAGGTTCCGAAACATGGAATGATGACGGAATTATGCAACAAGCAGTTCGTTTTATTAAAAAGAACTATCCAAGTTTATATGTAATTACGGATGTGTGTTTTTGTGAATATACAAGCCATGGACATTGTGGAATAATTCATGATAATGATGTTGACAATGATGCTACTTTACCAAATATTGCGAAACAAGTTATCTCACATGCAAAAGCCGGAGTAGATATGGTGGCGCCATCAGGAATGATGGATGGAATGATTCAAACTATTAGAGAAGCGCTAGACAATACCGGTTTTCCTAATTTACCAATTATGTCGTATGCAGTAAAATATTCATCAGCTTTTTACGGGCCTTTTAGAGATGCCGCGGATTCTGCGCCAACTTTTGGAGATAGAAGAACATATCAAATGGATCCGGCAAATAGAGATGAAGGGTTGAGGGAAGCTACTTTTGATGACCAAGAAGGAGCAGATATTTTAATGGTGAAACCGGCATTAGCCTATTTAGATATTATTAGAGACTTAAAAAACAACTTTGATCGTCCTATTGCATGTTACAATGTTAGCGGAGAATATGCAATGATAAAAGCAGCAGGAGCAAAAGGTTGGATAGATGAAGAGCGTGTAATGATGGAAAGTTTGCTTTCTATGAAAAGAGCAGGTGCAGATATTATTATTACCTATTTTGCAAAGGATGTAGCTAAAATATTATTGAAAAAGTAAGAAATTATGAAATTAGAAAAATCTATAGAATTATATACAAGAGGTAAAAAACATTTAGTTGGAGCCGTAAATTCACCAGTAAGAGCTTTTAAATCGGTTGGGGGTGTGCCCATTTTTATTGATAAAGCAAAAGGGAGTAAAATTTACGATGTAGATGGAAATGAATATATAGATTTTGTGTTGTCTTATGGGCCAATGATTTTGGGTCATAGAAATAGCGTAGTTGAGAAAACTGTAAAAAAATATATGAAAAATGGTTACACTTTTGGGGCATCAACTAAAGGTGAAATTATTATGGCAGAGATGGTTTGTGATGCTTTTCCAGGAATGGATAAAGTGCGTTTTGTAAACTCAGGAACAGAAGCTGTTTTAAGTGCATTACGTTTGGCTAGAGCATTTACAGGAAAAAATAAAATTATAAAATTTGCAGGTTGCTATCATGGACATTCAGATGCCCTTTTGGTTGCAGCCGGTTCAGGATTAGCAACATTGAGTATTCCAGGAAGTAAAGGTGTGCCTGATGAAGCGGTTAAAAATACGTTGATTGCAGAATTTAATAATATCAAAAGTGTTGAACGTCATTTGAGAAAAGGTGATGTAGCAGCCGTTATTATTGAGCCTATTGCTGGTAATATGGGTGTTATTCGGCCAACTGATAAGTTTATTAAAGAATTAAGAGAGTTAACAAAATCTCATGATGTTCTATTAATTGCTGATGAGGTTATGACTGGTTTCCGTTCTAAATTTGGAGGTGCACAAGAATTACTTGGCTTTGAAGCGGATATAACTTGTTTAGGAAAAGTAGTTGGTGGAGGTTTCCCTGTAGGAGCATATGGAGCAAGAAATGAAATTATGGAAATGGTTTCACCACTAGGAGATATGTATCAAGCAGGAACGTTATCGGGTAATCCAATAGCTATGGCTTGTGGTATTGCAACTTTGAAGGAGTTGAAGAAAAGAAATCCGTACGAAGATTTTAATAAAACAGCAGCATTTTTAGAAAGAGAAATGAAAACGGCAGCCAAAGAAAATGGAATTGATTTACACGTTAATAGATTTGGATCTATGATAAATCCATTCTTCACTAAAGTACCTGTTGTAGATTTTAAAACAGCACAAACAAGTGATACTGATAAGTTTAAAACTTTCTTTTGGAAAATGATGGAAAACGGAGTTTTCCTTCCTCCGTCTCAATTCGAGGCTTGGTTTTTAGATACAGCAATGACTAAAAGAGATATTTACAAGGTAAGAACAGCAATTAGGTTAGCGATGAAAGCTGTTGCGAATAAGCATAAGTAAAAATATTGAATTGTTAGTTTTTAATTTTGAATTGAAGCTTGAAAGAGCTAACAACTAACATCAATCTACTAACAACTAAATTAAGAATGATTAAAAACGATTTATTTTTAAGAGCCCTAAAAGGCGAAACTGTTGAGCGTCCTCCAGTATGGATGATGCGTCAAGCAGGGAGATATTTACCAGAGTTTATAGCAATTCGTGAGAAATACGACTTTTTTACACGTTGTAGAACTCCAGAATTAGCTTCAGAAATAACAGTACAACCTATTCGTAGATATGGAATGGATGCAGCTATTTTATTTTCTGATATTTTGGTAATCCCACAAGCGATGAATATTGAGGTTGAAATGAAACCTGGAGTTGGACCTTGGTTACCAAATCCTGTAAGAACTCAACAAGATGTGGACAATGTAATTGTCCCTGATATTGATGAAACTTTAGGTTATGTAATGGAAGCTATTAAAGCTACTAAAGAACTATTAAATGATGAAATTCCTTTAATTGGTTTTGCAGGTTCACCATGGACAATTTTATGTTATTGTGTACAAGGTCAAGGTTCAAAAAACTTTGATAAAGCAAAAGAGTTTTGTTTTACACAACCAATTGCAGCGCATACATTACTTCAAAAAATTACAGATACAACTATTGCTTACTTAAAAGAGAAAGTTAAAGCGGGTGTAAATGCAGTTCAAGTTTTTGATTCTTGGGGAGGAATGCTTTCTCCAACTGATTATCAAGAGTTTTCTTGGCAGTATATCAATCAAATTATTGAAGCATTGAAAGATGATGCTCCAGTTATTGCGTTTGGAAAAGGATGTTGGTTTGCATTGGAAAAAATGTCTAATTCAAATGCATCTGCTTTAGGAGTAGATTGGACAGTATCTCCAAAAGTAGCAAGAGAATTAACAGGAAATAAAATTACATTACAAGGTAATTTTGATCCGGTACGATTATTATCACCTCCAAAAGTTATCAAGGAAATGGTACATCAAATGATTGATGAATTTGGGAAAGATAAATATATTGTTAACTTAGGTCATGGAATTTTACCTCATGTTCCTTTAGATAATGCAAAAGCATTTATTGATGCTGTAAAAGAATATAAATAGTTGGTAGTTTTTAGTTGTTAGTTTTTGGTGAGTCAGTAACTAACAACAAGTAACCAACAACCAACAACTAAAAACCAATGAAAAAATTAATTCAAAAATATAATATTCCAGGGCCAAGGTATACCAGTTATCCAACTGTGCCTTTTTGGGATAAAGAAGGAATAGCTCAGCACGATTGGGAACGTACAGTTAAAAAATCTTTTGATGAAAGTAATGAGGTAGAGGGAATTAGTCTTTATATTCATTTACCATTTTGTGAAAGTTTATGTACGTTTTGTGCGTGTCATAAAAAAATTACAAAACGTCACGAAGTAGAACAGCCATATATTGAAACTTTATTAAAGGAATGGTATTTATATTGCGATTTATTAGTTGAACGACCAAAAATTAGAGAAATTCATTTAGGAGGAGGAACACCAACTTTCTTTTCTTCTGAAAATTTAAAAAAATTAATCAACGGGATATTTAAAAGAGCTGATAAATTTGAAGTTTTTGATTTTAGTTACGAAGGTCATCCAAATCATACTTCAGAAGAGCAGTTACAAACCTTATATGATTTAGGCTCTAGAAGAAATAGTTTTGGAATTCAAGATTACGATCCAAAAGTTCAAAAAGCAATACATAGAGTTCAAAGTTTTGATCAGGTTAAACGTGTGAATGATTTATCACGTAAAATAGGTTATGAATCTATAAGTCATGATTTAATTTTTGGATTGCCTTTTCAAACTGAAGAAAGTATAAGAAATACAATTAAAAATACCATTGAATTAAAACCAGATAGAATAGCTTATTATAGCTATGCACACGTGCCTTGGATTAAAGGTGTTGGCCAACGTGGATTTGATGAAAATGATTTACCTAAGGATAATGAAAAACGTTATTTATACGAATTAGGTAAACAATTATTTTTTGATAATGGTTATGTTGAGGTTGGAATGGATCATTTTGCATTACCAACCGATTCTTTACATAAAGCTATGAAATCTAAAAAGTTACATAGAAACTTTATGGGGTATACTGCGGGAAAAACCGAACTAATGATTGGTTTAGGAATGTCTTCAATTTCAGATTCTTGGTACGCTTTTGCTCAAAATGAAAAAGATGTTGACACCTATACACAAAAGGTAAATAGTGGAATTATACCTATTTTTAGAGGTCATTTATTAACAGAACAAGATTTAATAATAAGAAAGCATATTTTAAATTTAATGTGCAATCTAGAAACTGAATGGAAAATAGGTTTGGATAAAAAAGTAAAATCTGAAATAATTGATCGCTTACAAGAAATAATTGATGATAATTTAATTACTGTTACAGAAGATAAAGTTACAGTTAAAGAGGAGGGAAGAATGTTTGTTAGAAATATTTGTATGGCTTTTGATTTACGGTTATTAGAAAATAAACCAGAAACACGAGTTTTTTCTATGACGATTTAAACAGCATAAATTACAAAAAAAAAGCCGAGCAATTGCTCGGCTTTTTTTATACATGTAATCTATTACTTTTCGCCCATTGTTCTCATATAATGAACTGTAAGCCACATGTCTTCTTCGCTCATTTTCTTTTCAAAACTAGGCATATCATCTCGTCCTATATAACTTTTATAAAACAAAGCTCCGTCAGATTGTGCTTGGAATTTTTTGGAGGAAAAATCTCCCAAATCTCCTTCAACTTCATCGGCTTTTGGTCCATCTCCTAAACCTTCTTTACCGTGGCAAGATTTACAATGCTTTGCATACATGGATTTACCAATTGCAATGTTTTCTTTAGAAGCTTCTTCAGGATTGGTCATTTTTTCGTATTTCGCAGGAACCTTCCAAGGTTCTTGATCTAGAGATTTAAATGCAAATAAGCCTAGGCAAATAACCCCTATAAATGTTAAAAATTTAATTGTTTTCATATTTGTTGTCTAATGTTAATTAATGTTACTAAATAAATATCAATAATAATACCAATAAATTATGGTTGATTTAATCTTCTTTCGCTAATTCTAATTCTTTCCCTTCATTTTTAATTTTAATTAAATTAACTATTGTGTAAATAAAGTTAGCCCAAATACCAACCAATAATATTGTTAAAACAATATACATCCAAATAGGTGCACTTTCTGACCATAGCGTATTATTGTTTTCAATAATTTTATTGTTGAATACACCCCAATTTACTGATTTTTTTTGAATTATACTTCCAAATTCGTCGTGATCATCAACCAAAACAAAAACATCTAAATTTCCATTTATATTACCAGGAATGTCTGTAGGAAATTCAAACTCATAAGTTCCATTTTCAAGAGTGCCTTCATTAATAGGCATTTTAGAAAGCATTCCGGCAACTGAAAATATTAAATCAATTTCTTCTTCTACATCAATTTTTTCTCCTATACTATCAATGGTGTAAGCTTTAATATTGGCGGTTTTTACACTGTCTATTTCTAACAAGTTCAATTCTAAAAATATATCTTTAACTGTTATTTCTTTTTCGTAACCGCTAATTGCGTCCGTTTCCTCAAAAACGGCACTTAAATTTATATAACCATTTTCATCTTGTAAAAACGATTTACTTTTAGGAATAATAAGTTGAGCTATACCTTCGTCATTAGTTTTTACCGTATTTAATAGAACTTTTTCTTCTTCAGTGAAATTGTAAAATTTAATTTCGGCTTGGTAAATAGGGACTTTGTCTTTTCTGTCTTTTTTATTGGTAGCTATAAAATTAACTTCCAATAAACGAGAATTGTCTGGCTGTTTTATAGTATTAAATTTAAATGAAAACTTATAATCTTTTACCGTTGTTTCTTGCGCAAAACTTTTAGTATTTAAAACAAATCCAATAAATACTAAAATAACTGAATATTTAATTAAATAATTTTTCATAAAATTAATTTTTAGTAGTTGGTTTTAGTTTTCTTTTATATAATCTTTCATTATCTATAATTCCAGACATTGGAATAATTGGAACTAATTTCATTATTAAAATAAAAAGTAAAATAAAAGTAGCAACACCTGTAAAACTCAACACCCATTCAACCCAAGTGGCGGTATAGTGAATAAATTCAGGTCTAGTATCTTGTATTGGTAAATAGGGTGTTTCTAGCGTAGGAACAATTATTAAATAACGGTTAAACCATAAGCCTATTATTGAAATTATAGCTACAATTGTAATAGATTTAATTGTTCTTAATTTTTTGAAAAATAGAATAACTATTGGCACTAAAACACCAATATAGTTGGCAAAAATAAACATCCAAAAATACCGTGTAAATAGTGTGTTAAGTAAGTTAGTATCATGTACTTTATGGCTAAACCAACGAGAAAAATATTCACTAAAAGTAAAATAGCCATATAATAAAGAAATTATTAATAATATCGCTCCAGCGGCCATAAAATGTACTTTTCTAATATAGTGTTCTAAATGATAATACTTTCGTATTAAATACATTGCAATTATTATTACGGCAACGCCAGAATATAATCCTGCAACAATAAAATATGGAGCAAAAATAGAACTATTCCAACCCGGTTGAAGTGTTAAACTAAATATCCAAGCTAGTACAGAGTAAGCTACAATTGCTAATGCAATTACCATTGCCGACATAGTTCTTGTTATTTTATGAAGTTTGGCGCGTTGAGAATCTGTGTCTTGATAGCCAATTGCTAAAAATTTATAGGTTTTTTGTCGCCATTTTGAAGCTTTTTTACTGTTGTCTCTTAAAATAGCAAAGTCTGGAATAAAAGTTAAATATAAATAAATAAAACAACCAACTAAATCAGTCATAATAGCTATAATATCCCAGGTTATTGGAGATTGAATTCTCGGATATAAAAATAAATAATGTAACCTATCTAAACGACCAATACATAATAAAATAAAAATAGGGCCAATGATTAGAGATAAAACCGTGATTATTTCAACAATTCTGGCAACGGAATTTTTCCAAGGTGTTTTAAAAAAATGTAATATTCCGGAAATAAATGCTCCAGAATAACTTAAACAAACAAAGAAAATAAAATTAATTATATAAATTCCCCAAACAACATTGTCGCGCATTCCTGTAACTTCATGTCCCTTTATAACTTGAATTATAAATGCATAAAAGCCAACTAAAATTGTGGCAATTAAAATTCCAATCCAAATTTTTGATGTTTTTGTAGTTTTTTCTAACAATGGCAAAAATTCCTTAACGAGTTCTCTTTTTCTGTTTTTAACATCCATAAGTAAGAGCTTTAAATTTTACCTTGTTTTTTTAAATCTTGAACAAAAGGGACGTCCTTATATCGTTCAATAATATCCTCGTCAACATTAAATCCTCGTTCGAGCGGGAATTGTCTGTTAACAGCTGGTAAATAATACACATTTGGTTTTGTACCTAAATGTTCTAGATGGCGATAGCCTCCTCGATCTTTTATTAGTTCAGAAAACCTCACAGTTTCTTCACCATTGGTAACAATATCTTCATTTTTATCTCCAAAATAAATTACTCCCATTGGACAAGAAGAAGCACAATGTGGTAGTTTTCCTTGACGAAGCATATCAGGGCAAAAATCACATTTCATAACAGTTCCTTCTGCTGCAGGAACACTTGTTTCAGGAGAATAAGGTTGAGATTTGTCGTCAAATTTATCTTTATGTCCCCAATTAAATTGTCTTGCAGAATAAGGGCAACTTGTTATACAAAATTTACAACCAATACAACGATCATTATCAACCAAAACAATACCATCTGTACGTTTAAACGTTGCGCCCGTTGGGCAAACAGTAACACAAGGAGGTTCATCACAATGAAAACAAGGTTTTGGAAGCCAATATGGCGAAGCTTCAGGGTTATCTTGAATTAATTGGACTTTCATAAATTCCTCGTTATAATCGAGTTTGTGTGCTTTTTGACAACCTTCTACACATTTACGTGCATTTTTACAACGCGCCAAATCAATAACCATTACAAATTTTCTATTTGGAATTCCTTTTCTCGATTCGTCAGAAGATATATGTGCTTCGGGGTATTTATTTACATGTGCTGCATCAACTTCAACCATTTTACCATCTGGAGTAAGCAATCGAATTTTTTCGTCAGAAGATTTTGGTTCTTCTGCATTTTCAGATAAATTAGAAACTAAAGAAGTACCTGCCAATGCAGTTACACTAGACATTAATCCTAGTTTTAAAAACTTTCGTCTGTTAGTTCCTTCTTTTTTATTATTCTCTTTGTTTTGCATAATTAACCTTTGTTGAAATGGTACGTTAATAAAATTAGACAGGCCTTCAAAATAGAAAGTTTGAGGTGTTATTTATTTGTTTTTGTCGGCCTGCCTAGATATTGAGTTTGGTTAAAAATTGTAAATTCTAGTAATATTGAATCCAATTAAGAAATCGCCATTAAAAAAATCATATTGATTGTACATGTAGTTCTTTTGCTGAACTAATGCATTGTAATTTGTAAGCATTAATTGAAACTCATGCGCTGATGTTGCAAATTCAAACCCTAAACTAATTCCCGGTTTTGGATCAAACTGACTATTGTCAAATTTTGTAATTGGTTGGCTATAGTCAATTAAAATAGAAGTTTGTGGACTAATTTTGATTCTGCCTCCAAAAGCAACAGAAACTAAATCATTTTTCATATCAGGGTGCACCAGATTAAAGTGTGAAATACTTGGAGCTATTTGAAAAGAAATACTCGGACTAAACTTTTTAGCAATAATTAATTGATTGAAGTACGAGTATCTATCTTGAATCATATTAAACTTATCCTTTTTTCTTGCATCAATAGTAAAATTACCATAATAAGAAACGCTAATAGGCATACTATTAGAGCGTGTTTGTCTTAATAAAGCAACTTTCCAATTAAAATCTTGAAAGCGATTAAATTTGGTAGTTCCATACCCAATTGTAAGTCTTTCGTGAATTCCATAAGCTAAACCAATTCTAATATTAGAATCACCCCAAAAACCGGCTAAATCGTTTCCTGAAGGACTGTTTATTAATCCAAACCTATGTTGCATTTGTACTTCCAATGCATTTTTACTTAGCAATACGTTTGAAGGATTGTCGATTATAAGAGAACTTTCAAAGGCATCTCGCTCTAATTTTTCTTTTTTCTTTTTAGTTTCCTCTTGTGCGTTCACTAAAAAGGGAAGTATTAAAAAGATAAAAAGTAATGTTTTATAATTTTTCATATTCAAAATCTTAAAAATTAATTGTTCTTGGCGCCTTGATTAATCCAAGCCTTTAATAATCCTATTTCTTCAATAGATAATCCGCCATGTCCAGAGGATACTACAGTAATTAATTTACTAACATCTGCATCTTCAGAAATAACATAATCAGGAATTAAAGCATTATATGAATTACCTTCCCTAAGGTCAGGATCTCTATTTTCATTATGACAACCTATGCAATTTGCAGTAAAAATAGGTTGAATGCTACTGCTTAATTCAATTTCAACATAATTAGGATCTGTTGGGTCTGTTGGAATTTCAGATGGATTTAATATATGTTCTGGAATTTCATCGTAATAACATGAAAAGCAAAGAAAACTTAGGCTACTAACTAGAACTATTTGCAATAGTTTTTTCATCTGTCTTGTTTTTTAAATTTATTAACTTGTACTATTAAATTTCAATTTGAAATTTTAAGTTAACCTTATCATTAATGTCATTTATAAAAGTTCAGGAGGATAATAATCTCCTGAACTTTAAAATATCTGACTATTATTTTAATGCTTCAATTGAATTTATAAGTAAAGCTTTGGCGTAATTAGGGTTGTGTACACCTTGACTTTTGTCCTCTTCTAAAGTTTTATAATTCCAAATAGCTTGTGCAACTTTTGCAGGAGCCACTAAAGGATTAGAAGTACCGGCTCTATTTACTCCGTCTCCACCCAATACATAGCCACTGGCATCAATATATTTTTGTTCAAATAAAAGGTTATGTAATTCTTCCATACCTTGAGCAAATGTTTTACCAGTTTCTATCATTACATCGGAAGGGGCTCCATTTGTATGACAAGCTGTACAAGATTGTGAGGTTGGACTCCAAGAATGTAAACCTTCTGATACATCTGAAGATTCTCCCATATGACAACTAACACAAGAAGCGCCAGTTCTATGAGTTGAGGTTCCAACACCTGGGTAGCCAACGGTACCCGAAATATTTGCAGCCATAACACCTTCTACTAAAGTAGCTTGTGGTCCATGATGTGGTCCAAAGCGGAAACTTGTTATTGTGTAATCTCCAGTTGATCCTGGAACAGGATAACTATTTCGAGGTTGGTGACAAGTAATACACATATTGCTTGTTCCTCCAAAATCAATAACTGTAGCCTCGTCAATTACTAAGGTAACAGGGTTAAAAGATCTTAAAGCATAGTCATGTCCATCATTTTCAAAATCAAATGTACTGTGACTTGAGTGGCAGGTTGTACATGAAATAGGAGATGGGTTTGTATATCCTTCAGGGTTAATGGCTCCATTTGTTACATAATCTACATAACCTTCACTTCCATGACATTGTGCACAACTAGTGCTAGAACCTCTTGCGAAGGAAGTACCTGTTGCATGACCAGATAAATCAAATGATTCATTTATAGGTGTTCTGTGGCTGTTTGAGTGACAAGCAACACAAGAAGCTGTGCCGTCAACACCATCAATACCGTCAACACCATCAATACCATTTGTGCCATCTGCACCTGCAAATCCAACAGGTCCCATAATAGGGTCACTTGTACATTGAATAAACATTAAACTTGATGCCAAAATCATCAAGAATCCTATTAATTTTAAGTTTTTCATAATATTAGATATTTGTTTGTTTAAAAGCTTATTATAAAGTTAGAGGCTAAATATTTGTTTATTGCTGATTTTTATCATAAAACAAAAATTTTTAAAATACTGATAGTCAATGTTTAAAGTCTTGTTTAGAATGGTTTTAAGTTATTTATGGTAAAAAAGTGTGAAAAAAAATTCTAGTAACGTAATATTAGTTACATATTATAAGTGTAACTAACAGATGTAAAAGGAGTTAGTAATTTGCTGTTATTAAATCACTAAAATATAGGTGGTAATTATGGTAATATAATAAATACGCGTAATGTTTTGGCGGGTATTTTATGAATAATTAAAATCTAAATTTAGAGCTTATTTTAATAACCAAAAAAAGCCGAACTATTAATAGTTCGGCTCTTTTTAATCTGTTTTTTAACGAAATTTATTTATCTAAAATCTTTTTGTTTTTTAATTTTTCATCAACTATGGTAGAATTACGTAATTGCACAGGATCTTTTCTTTTCTTCATTTTTAGATTTATAAATTCAACAAATAAAGAGAAGAAAATAGCAAAGTATAAATATCCTTTAGGAATACTATGAACTGGATTTCCAAAAAATTCAAAATGAGCTAAATGTGAACCCTCCGCTAATAACATAACTCCTATTAACAGTAAAAATGACAATCCAAGAATTTGAATAGTTGGATGTTCATTCACAAATTTACTTACCGGACCAGCAAATATTAACATAATTATAATGGACACAACAATTGCAATAATTATAATTGCCATACCTCCAAAATAACCAAAACCTACAGGTGGTAAATCAAAACTTACTAATCCAATAGCCGTTAAAATACTATCAAATGAAAATACTAAATCTAGCATAACAATTTGAAAAATAGCACTAGATATAGTTTTACTAGCTTTTGCTTTTGTTCCCTCTTCTTCACCTTCTAATTTGTGGTGAATCTCGGCAACACTTTTATAAAGTAGAAATACACCACCTGCTATTATTATTAAACTTTGACCGGTAATTCCGGCATTAAGCCAATTTGTATCTATTTTAAAAATAACAGTTTGCAGTCTTAGTACCCATGAAATACCAAACAACAAAGCAATTCTAAAAACCATGGCTAATAACAGTCCAATATTACGAGCCTTTGGTCTGTCTTTTTCTTCTAGTTTGTTTGAAACAATTGATATAAACACAATGTTGTCTATACCTAAAACAATTTCTAAAAAAATTAACGTTAATAAAGCAATCCACGTAGAGCCTTGTAAAAAAATCTCCATAGCTTAATCTAATATTTTAATTATTTCTCCTTTTTGAATAAAATTTGAATGTCCAATTACAGCTTCAAACTCATACGAGTTTTTTTCTATATTGGTTATTTTAATATGAATTGGATCTTCATCAATAGCTGTTTCTGGATTTATCATTTTTAATGTGTAATTAAAATTGTTTTTCCAAGTTATTAATAATGTGTCAATTCTATCTTCATATTTTTCAATTTGAATAGAGTCTTGCCTAATTATTACTGTTTTTTCGTAACCTTTACCTCCTGGAATTTCGAAAGTTCCAGTTTTAAATCTATCAGGGTCTAAGGGTTCGTTTTTACAACTTAATATAAGGGTAAATACTGCAATAATTAAAACAATCTTTTTCATATGTATTTTATTAAATTCCTGTATAATTACTTGGGGTAATAGCTTTTAATTCAGTTTTAATTTCTGAAGAAACATCTAAACTATCTATAAAATCGGCCATTGATTTTTGAGTGATTTTCTCGTTAGTTCTTGTCAATCCTTTTAATGCTTCATAAGGATTTGGATATGCCTCTCTTCTTAAAATTGTTTGAATTGCTTCTGCAACTACAGCCCAATGGTTTTCTAAATCTTCAGCAAATTTTGCTTCGTTAATTAATAATTTATTCAATCCTTTTAACGTAGAAGTAAAGGCAATAATTGTGTGCGCAAATGGAACTCCAACATTTCTTAAAACGGTTGAATCTGTTAAATCGCGTTGTAAACGAGAAATAGGTAATTTTGCTGAAAGATGTTCAAAAATTGCATTTGCAATTCCTAAATTTCCTTCCGAATTTTCAAAATCAATAGGATTTACTTTATGTGGCATAGCAGACGATCCAACTTCACCTTTTTTAATTTTTTGTTTGAAATAATCCATAGAGATATAAGTCCAAATATCTCTGTTAAAGTCGATTAAAATGGTGTTGATACGTTTTTGCGCATCAAAAATTGCTGCAATATGATCGTAATGTTCTATTTGTGTGGTTGGAAAAGAGTGGTGTAAGCCTAAAACTTTTTCAACAAAATGAGTCCCAAAAGCCTTCCAATCTATGCTCGGATATGCAACTTTGTGCGCGTTAAAATTACCAGTTGCCCCACCAAATTTAGCAGCGTAAGGTACATTTTGTAATAGCTTTACTTGTTGCTCAATACGTTCAATAAATACTAATATTTCTTTTCCTAAACGTGTTGGAGATGCCGGCTGACCATGTGTTCGTGCTAACATTGGAATATCGGCCCAAGCAACGGCTAATTGTCTAAGTTTTTCTAACAAAGTTGCTAACTCAGGATAATAAACAATATCAAAAGCATCATTTATTGACAATGGTGTAGCTGTATTATTTATGTCTTGAGACGTTAATCCAAAGTGAATAAATTCTTTATAAGCTTGTAAACTTAATGCATCAAATTTTTCTTTAATAAAGTATTCAACGGCTTTTACATCGTGGTTTGTAATACTTTCAATATCTTTAATTTTTTGAGCATCAGCTGGAGTGAAATCAATATATATTGCTCTTAATTGAGGGAAAAGTGAGTTGTCGAAATTTACCAATTGTGGCAATGGAATTTCGCACAATGCAATAAAATATTCAATTTCTACTTTTACTCTGTATTTTATTAAGGCTTCTTCCGAAAAAAAAGGCGCTAAACTTTCTACTTTACTTCTGTATCTACCGTCAATTGGAGATATTGCGTTTAAACTTGTTAATGACATCTTTTAGTTTTGTGTTGAAAAAAGCAAAATTAATGATTTTAAGCTAAAAATGTTAGATTTATTTATTGTTTATAAGGTCTAAAGTAATCTTACCGCGCGATTTATAAGCAGCGCTTTCTTTTAGATTGTTATGTTGAAGAATTAATTTTAGTTCTTGATGTGCTCAATCATAATTTTACCCAACAAAAGTTGGTATATATTTATATTTAATTTAAAAAATTTATTATTATGAAAATTAGATTTTATATTGTTATGATATTTGTTGTAACTTTTATTATAAGTTGTGATACAGAAACAAAGATTACATATGCCGATGAATTTGTAGATCTTACGGATACCGAATTACAAGAATTTATAAGTAATTATGATTTACCTGAAGGTGTTGTTGACTTTAATGAAAAAGCGAAGATCAATGCTAAAAGCGGGGATAAAAGCTATAAAATTAATTTGAAAACATTGGATGAGTACTTAAGTAGTTTGGAAGCATATGAAAACTCTAAATCAGGTAAATTGTCAAGAGAGATGTATAATCATTTTAAAACTATTGATTCTAAATCAGATGATGAAATAATTGCTTTCTATAAAGAAATTGATTTAAAGTATGATGAAAATTGTTTTGCTACCTTTGTTAAGGTAAATGAAGATGGCTCATACACGCTTAAAGAGTTTCAAAAGTAGAGAAAAATGATATAGTTTAAATAATAGAAAACTAAATTATTAGATTTGGTTTTCTATTATTAATTTTAAAGTAATCTTACCACGAGATTTATAAGCAGCGCTTTCTTTGGGGATGTTCTGCAAAATAATAAGTTTTAATTCTTCGTGTACCCAATCATAGTTTTTCCCAAACAAAAATAACGTATTCATAGTGTACGCTTTTGTAGCAACTTTATGATTACTAATCATCCAATCGAAACCAGCTTCAATAATCAAATCAATATGTGTGTTTGTTAATGATTTTTTTATCGAATTAGGCGTTCTTTTATTAAAATAAATTGCTAAAAAATTACAAATTTTAGAGATAGGCCGAACGGCACTATCAAATTTTACAGTTCCAATATTTTTACAAAAAGTATCTAAATGTGGAATTATTAAGTTTATGTTTTGTTCGCAAACAAGCTCTAGTACCCAAGAGGCTTTAATTGAAAGTTTATTATCTACTTCAAAAGTAATTTCAACCAAATATGGAATTAACTGAGGGTTGTTTAAAACAACATCTCTAACACGATTACGATTTATTCTTAACGCAGTGCCTAAATTTTCCAATTCATTAATTAAAATGTCTTTATTCATTTCCCTCTTTGTCCTTCTTTTTTGGTGTTAATTTATACATTAAATATCCAAAGGCCACAACAACATGTAAAATTACCACAATAACTAAAGTATAATACCAAAAATTTGAAATACCCATTTATTTTTCGTTAAAAAGAAAGTTTATATTTAAATTTTAAATTTACAATTTATCATTTTTTAGATTGTAACTTTTGTTTTTTATTTTAAATTTTGTTCGCAAGCAAATATTAATTACTAAGTTTAAAAGATTTTTTTATAATTATAAATAAAAAAGCAGTACTTGCGTTTAATTATTAAATAATATAAAATGAAGAAAATACTATTGGGGATTCTAGTTTTTGTTGCGCTAATTCAGTTTATTAGACCCGAAAAAAATAGTTCTAAAGAGGATATAAATCATATTTCAAAAGAAGTATCAATACCAATAAATGTTCAGGAAATTATAAAGATTTCGTGTGCCGATTGCCATTCAAATAATACAGTTTATCCATGGTATAGTAAAATAGCACCAATATCGTGGTATTTAGCAATGCATGTTAATGACGGAAAAGAGCATTTAAATTTTTCGGAATGGACCTTGTATAACAAAAATCAAAAAGCACATATTTTAAAAGATTTAAAAGAAGTACTTAAAAATCATAAAATGCCATTGCAAAGCTATTTATGGTTGCATAAAAATGCAGAGTTAACAAATAAACAATATGCAGAACTGTTAAATTGGACTAACTCAATTATAATAGAATAATTTAAAAATGAAAAAGAAAATAGTTTACATATTAGGTTTTATTTTTTTACTTGTAAATCAACTAAATGCACAAGAAAAAATAAATCAATTTGATTTAAATGGGAAAAGAGATGGAGTTTGGAAAAAATATTATTCTAATAAAAATATTAGATACCAAGGCACATTTAAATCGGGTAAAGAAGTTGGTGTTTTTAAATATTATAGCATTATAAGCTCTAAACATCCAACCATAATAAAAACGTTTTCAGAAAAAAGTGACTTAGCAAAAGTAAACTTTTACACATTTGAAGGTGTTTTAGAAAGTTTTGGTGAAATGAAAGGAAAAAACAGAATTGGAACCTGGTTATATTATTATCCCGATAAAACTTTAATGATTGAAGAAAACTACAAAAATGGCCTGTTAGATGGAACATATAAAAGTTTTTATAAAACAGGAAAACCAAATGAAATTTTTAACTATACAGCTGGAAAACTTAATGGCAATGCAAAGCGATACGCAGATAATGGTTCAATTTTAGAAGATTTGTACTATAAAAATGGAAAGTTAGAAGGTGAAGCTAAATATTACAATATAAATGGAGAATTAATTTATTACGGAAATTATGAAAACGACGAAAAAGTTGGTAAGTGGAAATACGTAATAAAAGAAGAAAATGAAACTAATAATAAATTAAAGCAATAGTTAATTTGTAGCATTTTTAATTAAATTTTGAACGAAACAATAACTACTAAAAACTTATAAATTGGACATATCGAAAATATTTGATAATAATAAAGTTTGGATTTCTACTAAACTTAAAAATGATACAAACTACTTTAAAAATCTTGGGAAGGGGCAACAACCTGAAATTTTATACATTGGTTGTTCTGATAGTAGAGTTACAGCCGAGGAATTAATGGGCGTAAATCCAGGGGAAGTATTTGTACATAGAAATATTGCTAATATGGTTCCTAATATAGATTTAAACGTAATGTCTGTTATTAATTATGCTGTAACCCATTTAAAAGTAAAACATGTTGTTATTTGCGGCCATTATTCATGCGGTGGAGTAAAAGCAGCAATGCAATCTTCAGATATGGGTATTTTAAATCCTTGGTTACGTAATATTAGGGATGTTTATAGGCTACATCATACCGAGTTGGATTTAATTGAAGATGAATCTAAAAAGTACGATAGGTTAGTAGAGTTAAATGTTCAAGAGCAATGTGTTAATGTGTTAAAAACAGCTGCTGTTCAAAAAGCAATGTTAGAAAAAAGAATTACCGTACATGGTTGGGTATGGGATATTCATACCGGTAAATTGGTTGATTTAATGATAGATTTTGATAAAATTCTAAAGGATATTAGAGAAATTTACCGTTTATCAAATAATTGAAAATAATTAATATTTTACTGTAATTATTTAAATTCTACCAACAAAAATTGTTTTTTGTTAAAGCAAAAGTTACAATTTAAAGACTTTAAAATAATGTTGTTAAAAAAATAATAAGTATATTTGCGCTAATATAATATTTAAAAATTTTAATAATGAGTAAAGGCACAGTAAAATTCTTCAATGAAACTAAAGGATTTGGATTCATTAAAGAAGACGACTCAAACAAAGAACATTTTGTACACATTTCTGGTTTAATCGATGAAATCCGTGAAGGTGATGAAGTTGAATTCGATTTACAGGAAGGTAGAAAAGGAATGAACGCAGTAAATGTAAAAGTTATTTAATATAAATAATATACCTTTTAGAGTGTTAAGCCTATCAATTTATTGATAGGCTTTTTTTTTGTTTTAAATATATTGTAGAATAAATATAATTAGTATTTTCACTTTTATGATACAAAAAGAAACAAAATTTAAAGATAGGATTCAATTACCTTTTTACTTTGATGTAAAAAAAATGATTGCTGAAATTGAAGATCTTAATTTGGCCGATTTTATATATTATAATGTATTACCGTTACGTTCACCTGCTCATATTGTAGATCCAACAATACCCTTTCCTCCTCCAGCAGAAGATTATGCAGATGGTACTTGGACCGAGTGGTTAGATACCGATTCATTAAAAAAATCGCCGTATTTAACCAGTGTAATAGATTTTTTTCGTGAAAAAACAACAGTAACTTTAGTAAGGTTATTACGTTTGGAAGCTGGAAGCATTGTTAAAGAACATACAGATCCAACATTGGGAATTGAAATTGAAAAGTCTGTAATTCGGTTAACCATTCCAATTTTAACAAATAATGATGTTATATTTTATCTTAATGGAACTCCTGTGCCAATGAAAACAGGAGAATGTTGGTATTTACGACTAACAGACCCGCATAAAATTAATAATAAAGGAACTAGTGAGCGGATTAATTTAACAATTGATATGATACCAAATGAATGGGTTAGATCGGAACTAAAAAAAGCTAATTTATAAGGTGTTTTCTTCTTTTAAAAACAAAAAACATTATTCAAGAATTAACATTTTCTTCATAAAAGGAATGCTTAACTTTGCAAATTAAATTTAGTAAAATGAAAAGAGTAATTGTAGGCTTGTCTGGAGGTGTAGACAGCAGTGTTGCTGCGTACTTATTAAAAGAACAAGGATATGAAGTTATTGGTTTATTTATGAAAAATTGGCACGATGATTCGGTAACTATTTCTAATGAATGCCCTTGGTTAGAAGATAGTAACGATGCCATGATTGTTGCCGATAAATTAGGAATACCTTTTCAGGTTGTAGATTTAAGTGAGCAATATAAGGAACGTATTGTAGATTATATGTTTAATGAATATGAAAAAGGACGTACACCAAATCCCGATGTTTTATGTAATAGAGAAATTAAATTTGATGTATTTCTTAAAATTGCATTAGATTTAGGAGCAGATTATGTGGCTACGGGACATTACTGTAGAAAAGGAGAAGAGGTTATTAATGGATCACCTGTATACAAATTGTTAGGTGGAGTTGATGGAAACAAAGATCAATCTTATTTTTTATGTCAATTATCGCAAAAGCAATTATCAAAGGCTTTATTTCCTATTGGTGAATTAACAAAACCTGAAGTTCGAAAAATTGCAGCAGAACAAGATTTAATTACTGCCGATAAAAAAGATTCTCAAGGTTTATGTTTTATTGGTAAAGTGCGTTTGCCCGAATTTTTACAACAAAAATTACAACCTAAAGAAGGTGTTATTGTTCAAATTCCTGAGAATTCAGAAATTTATAACAGAGAAATTCCAATATTTAATTCAAAAGAAGAAGAATTAGCATTTTACGCTACAAAATATAAGTATTCAATAACTGATGGTAAAATAGTAGGTAAACACCAAGGCGCACATTATTTTACAAAAGGACAACGAAAAGGATTGGCAGTTGGAGGAACTAAAGAACCTTTATTTGTTATTGATACCGATGTAATTGAGAATGTTATTTATACAGGTGAAGGAAAAAATCACAAAGGACTTTACAGAAATGTATTGTTTGTATCTAACGAAGAGCTTCATTGGATTCGTAAAGATTTGGAATTAAAAACAGGAGAATCATTATCTGTTTTATCTCGAATTCGTTACCGTCAAAAACTAGAAAAAGCAATATTATATAAAGTTGAAAATGGTTTGTATGTAGAGTTCGAAAACATGCAATCTGCAATAACTGAAGGACAATTTGTTGCTTGGTATATAAATGAAGAATTATTAGGTTCTGGTGTAATAGCATAAATATTACAATATTTTATTTAAATAATTAGCAGTAATTTAGTAGCATAATAATATTTAAAAGTGAAAAATAGAGTTTTGGTTATTTTATTTGTGTTTTCATTTTCTGGCATCTTTGCTCAGGTTGAAGATGCTTGGGTTTATTTTAAGGATAAACCTAATGAGGCCAGCTATTTTGCAACACCTTTAAATATGCTTACTCAACGATCTCTAGATAGAAGAGAGCGATATAGCATACCATTAGATAGTAAGGATGTGCCTATTGAGGCTAGTTATGTTTCAAAAATAAATGAAACACCTGTTTCTATATTGGCAAGATCAAAATGGTTGAATGCTTTACATATTCAGGGCACAAAAGCTGAAATAGACGCATTAGTAAATTTGGAAATTGATGGGAATTATTTTGTAGCATCTATTGAATTTGCAAATAGATCCTTAAATGGTTCAAAGCCAAGTAAAATCAAAAATAAAATTCGACCTAAAAAGAAAAACGTTAGTACCTTAACGAATTTTGATTATGGAAATGCAGAGAATCAAATTTTAATGTTAGGAGCCGATACACTTCACTTAAATAATTTTACTGGAGATGGAATGCAAATAGCTGTTATTGATGCTGGTTTTCCAAAGGTAGACTCTTTGCTTGCATTTAAAAGGCTTAGAGATAACGGACAAATTTTGGGAGGATATGATTTTGTAAATAGAAGCACAGATTATGATACGGGAGGTAGTTCTCATGGGCAAATAGTTTTGTCGATTATAGGTGGGTATTTAAAAAATGGAGTGGATGGCGCAACATCTAATTATGTTGGCACAGCGCCTGATGCTAAGTTTTATTTATTTATTTCTGAAAATGCACCCGTAGAGGTTAAATTGGAAGAAAGTTTATGGGTTGAAGCAGCAGAAAGAGCTGACAGTCTTGGAGTAGATGTAATTAACACATCTTTAGGTTATTCTGTGTTTTTTGATAATCCTAATCATAATTATGACTATAATGATATGGATGGGCAAACAGCTTTTATTACTAGAGGTGCAGAAATTGCTTTTTCTAGAGGAATGATTTTGGTTAATTCAGCCGGAAATGAAGGCAACGATCCGGATTGGCCATATATAAATGCTCCGGCTGATGGACCTTCCGTACTAACAATTGGAGCTGTTAAATCTGACCGAAATATAGCAACATTTAGCTCATATGGTCCAACTTCGGATGGAAGAATTAAACCAGATGTTTGTGCTCAGGGACAAGCAACGGCTATAATTAATACATCGAGTAATGTTTCTTCAGGAAATGGAACTTCTTATTCTTCACCCGTAATGGCTGGTGTTATTGCTTGTTTATGGCAAGCTTTTCCAAACAAAACAAATGCAGAAATTATTCAATTAGTAAAAGAGTCTGGACATTTATATGATATTTCAATTGCACCAATTCCTACTGTAGATTATCAAATGGGATATGGAATTCCTGATTTTTCGAGCATATTTGCGTCATTAAATGAAGAAGAATTGGAGATTGATAATGATGGTATTTTGTTTTATCCAAATCCATCATCAAATCGTATTCATATAAAATTCCCTAAGGATATTAATACATTAAAAGTTTCAATATTTTCTATTTCAGGTACAATGATTTTCAAAAATGAAATAGAGAGGACTAATCCAGATGTTGATATTTCCACATTATCAACAGGATTGTATTTACTAAAAATAGAATCAGGGAAAGAAATTAAAGAATTCAAATTATTAAAAAATTAATGGAAAATAGTATTACAAAACTATTTAATATAGAATACCCAATTATTCAAGCCGGAATGGTTTGGAATAGTGGATGGAGATTGGCATCGGCAGTTAGTAACGCTGGTGGTTTAGGTTTATTAGGAGCGGGATCAATGTATCCTGAAATTCTTAGAGAACATATTCAAAAATGTAAAAAAGCAACAGAAAAACCATTTGGTGTAAATATTCCAATGTTGTATCCAAATATTAAAGAGATAATGGATATTATTGTTGAAGAAAACGTAAAAATTGTATTTACTTCTGCAGGAAATCCTAAAACGTGGACTTCTTTTTTAAAAGAAAAAGGTATTACAGTTGTTCATGTGGTTAGCAGTGTAAAATTTGCAATAAAATCGGAGTTAGCAGGTGTTGATGCTGTTGTTGCAGAAGGGTTTGAAGCAGGAGGACATAATGGTAGAGAAGAAACAACAACATTTACCTTAATACCAATGGTAAAGGAAAAACTTAACATCCCAGTAATAGCAGCTGGAGGTATTGCAACTGGAAGAGGGATGTTAGCAGCGATGGTTTTAGGTGCCGACGGAGTTCAAATAGGTAGTAGATTTGTGGCAAGTGAAGAATCATCGGCTCATATCAATTTTAAAGATGAGGTTGTTAAAGCGCAAGATGGTGATACACATTTAACCTTAAAAGAGTTAGCTCCAGTTCGTTTGATAAAAAATCATTTTTATAATGAACTTCAAGAACTGTACAAGCAAAAACCAACGGTTGAAGAGTTAAGGGAAAAACTTGGTAGAGGAAGAGCTAAAAAAGGTATGTTTGAAGGAGAATTGAAAGATGGAGAATTAGAAATAGGTCAGGTTGCAGGGTTAATTCATACAATTAAACCGGCCAAAGAAATAATTGATGAAATTATTTTGGAATATAACAGTGTGAAAAAATCTTTATGTTAAAAAAGAACACTTTAAGATTAGCTTTTCGGTTTTTAATTTTTTGCTGTATTGCAGTTTTACTTTGCGGATACATAATTGGTGAAACTACTAAAGAACATTTATATTCTAAAGTAGATCATATACCAAAGCAGAAGGTTGGAGTAGTTTTGGGAACTTCAAAAATATTAAATAACGGAAATGTAAACTTGTATTATAAGTATCGATTAAATGCTGCATACGAATTGTATAGGGCTAAAAAAATTGAGTTTATTTTGGTGAGCGGAGACAATAGCACAAAAAACTATGATGAACCATCTACATTTAAAAATGATTTAATTGCGTTAGGTGTACCTGAAAATAAAATTTACTTAGATTATGCGGGTTTTAGAACATTAGACTCTATGGTTAGAGCTAAAGAAATTTTTGGTTTAACGGAGTTCACAGTAATATCGCAACAATTTCATAATGAAAGGGCGGTATATATTGCACGTGCAAAAGGAATAAATGCCATTGGGTATAATGCCCAAACTGTTTCCAATAGTTACGGTTTAAAAACGAAAATAAGAGAACAGTTTGCTAGAGTAAAAGTGTTTATAGATTTTCTTTTATTTAAGAAGCCAAAGTTTTTGGGAGAAAAAATTGAAATCAAATAAAATAAAAATGCTTAACAAGTTTGTTAAGCATTTTTATTTATAACTTTTTGTCTTGATGTTGTTTTGCTACTTTTGGAGGCATTGGACCTCTTAAATGAATAACCAATCCGTTTAAAAAATTACGTAAAAATTGATCGCCACATTCTACATATTTTGGATGATCTTCATTTCTGAAAATAGCACCTAATTCACTTTTACTAACTTTAAAGTCAACTAATTCACATATTTTTATAATATCGGTATCACGAAGTTTATGTGCTACTCTAAGTTTTTTAAAGATGTCGTTATTTGATAATCCCATTTGGCAAAGATAAACTAAAAAAATGTGTTAAGTTTAAATTTTTAGTTGCCAATAACCAACATCAATCCATTTATTAAATTTGAACCCAACTTCTTCAAAGTGAGCAACCTTTTTAAACCCAAATTTTTCATGAATTGCAACACTAATATCATTAGGTAAAGAAATTCCACCAATAATTACATGTATATTTAAAGCAATTAATTCATTAATTAAATGCTTGTAAAGCTTTTTTCCAATTCCTTTACCAAGTGCTTCTTGAGTTATATAGATAGAGCTTTCAACTGTTGCATCATAAGCACTTCTTGTTTTCCAAGTGTTGGCATATGCATAGCCTAATACTTTGTTATTTTCTTCAAAAACAATCCAAGGGTACTTTTTTGTTGTGCTAATAATTTGTTCTTCAATATCCTTAATGTTAACAGGATTTAAATCAAATGTTACTATTGTATTGAAAACATGATAGTTATAAATTTCGGAAATTGCTTTAGCATCGGATATTTCAACATTTCTAATCATTATACCTGCAAAGAATAATATTTAAATTTGATTTTTACAGTTAATCTTTGTTTTGCTTAAGCTCTAACTGCATTTGTTTTACTGTTTGCGTACTATTATCATGACTCCATCCAGGAGGACCAAATATATACATAAATTTATGATACCAATTTTTAGATTTTTTAGTATCGTTCCAAATATCTTTATATTCATGGGTTAAAATAACCCACGGATTGTATGAGTTTGGAGCATGTGTTACACCATATTCAACTTCAATATTGTCATCTAGCTCTTTCCAAGTTCCAAATATTTTATCAAATATATTAAGAAATCCACCGTGGTTTTTATCCATATACTCCACATTTTTTGCGTGGTGTACCTGATGCATTGTATGTGTGTTAAATATTTTCTCTATAAATCCCATTTTTGGAATGTAGGTAGTATGAAGTTGAAATTGCCACAAAGCTTCAATTCCTAAACAAACAACTACCATTTCTGGTCTAAAACCTAAAGCTGGCAACCACATATAAAACAAAGGTTTGTATAAAATTGTAAACCAGCCATTTCTAACGGCGGTACCTAAATTAAAATTATCAGAAGAATGGTGCACAATATGGGCTGCCCATAATGCTCTAACCATATGGTTTTGTCTATGGAACCAATAATAAGTAAAATCATCTAAAATTTGACAAGCAATCCAAACATACCAAGCATATCCAAAAGATTCCCAACCTAAAATATTGGTTCTAATTCCATTAATTTCTGGATTAAAAAACTCGAAAACAAAATTGAAAATTACAATTGCAGAAATAGTTTTAATTAAAGGAGCAATTACAGCAGAACCTATTCCCATAAATAGGCTAGCTCCTAAATCTTTCCATTCGTATAAGTTTTTTTTATTATGACTTTTGCTATAGGTAAGCTCAAGTAAAATTAGTGCTAAAAAGCAAGGAACTCCGTACACTAATGGGTTGGTGAAATCCATTTATTGGTTTTAAATTTAAAAAAGTTGAATATAAGGATATTTTCTCAGGCCTTACAATAATTCTACTTTTATTATATTATAAACCTTTTAAACGAGAATTTATTTTGTGAAAATTAATTTAATTGCAACAATTAGCATAAAAAAGCCAAAAATTCGTTTTAACATCTTTTGGTCTATTTGAAGTGAAATTTTTGAACCAATAAAACCACCAATAATAAATAAAGCAGATACAATAAGTGCAACTCGCCAATCAATATTACCTCCATCTCCTGAAGTATGGTAATTATAAACAGCTAAAAAAGTAACGGGTGGTAGCATTACCGCCAAACTTAAACCTTGTGCGTTGTGTTGGGATAATCCTAAAACGAGTACAAATAAAGGAACCATAATAATTCCTCCACCAACACCAACAAGACCACTTAATATTCCTGCTAATAAACCAATAATTATTAAGGTAAAAATTGTTGTTAAGGTCATTTTCATCGGTTTAGATTTCTGATGGTATTTTTATACTATATAATTTTCTAGATTTATTGTTAAGCTTATTTTCGCGTAACCATGGATTGTGTGTTTTTAAAATATTGTAATTAATTCCTAAATTTTTTGAAAATACGGCAATATTGCTAATTGCAGTGTCTACTTCAATTAACTTTATTGGTTTTAAATTATATAAGTCTTCATTGTCAAAAATAAATCCATATTTAGTTGGATTGGATAATATTTCTTTAACTGCGACAATTCGAGGAAGATATCTTTTTGTTTCTTCACCTAAAAGTAAATCATAGTAATCATCAACTTTTTGATCTCTTATTTTTCTTGCCATTCCTGCATTTCCTGCGTTATATGCTGCCGCGGCCATTGTCCAATTACCAAAACGCTCTTTTGCTGCTTTTAAGTATTTACAAGCAACTTCGGTTGCTTTTTCTATATGGTAACGTTCATCAACATTTGAATTTACTTCAAGTCCATTTTCTTTCGCTGTATGTGGCATTATTTGCCAAAAACCTTTTGCTCCTGCAGGAGAGGTAACATTTTGCAATCCACTTTCAATTACTGCTAAATATTTAAAATCATTTGGTACTCCATTTTTTTCTAAAATAGGTTCAATTATTGGAAAGTATTTATGAGCTCGTTTTATTAACAATAATCCATTTGATTGCCAATAGGTATTAACTAATAATTCACGATCTATTCGTTCTCTAACTCCAGATTTTTTTAATGGAACTACTTCACCTGCAAATTCTAAATTATCGGGGATTTTTAATGCTCTTATTTGATATGTTTCACTTGTATTTAAGTCACTTTCTTCTGTAGTTACAGTTTCTTTTTCAACGTTCTCTTTTGTTCCAAACATTAATAATGAACTTACCATAATTATGGCAACAAGAGTCAATATTTTAATACTATTTTTCATCGGTATATTTTTTTTTAGATAGCTATATTCAATAAATATAATTCTAAAAGTTATTCATTAAAATTAAAAAAAAGTTAAAATAATGGATAACAGTTTACAATCATTTGTTAATGTACAAATTTATTTGATTTCATTAAAAGAAGAAAACCATTTTAACAATTAATTTAAGGCTTCAATAATTAATTTGCTAATGGATTTAGCTTTATTTAAAATCATTATATGAGTTCCATTTTTAATAGTATAACAATTTTTTATATGCTTAATGGGAAATACATGGTCTTCCGACCCATGGATATGAATAATATTATCTAAAACTGTTTTTTGTTTCCAATGTAAAACATTATAAATACTCCAATTTAGGTATTTTTCATCTCTTACAGATAAGTATTCCTTATATAAATCGGCTCTTTTTTTTGCAAAATCACCAAAGGCGTAAGAAGAAAAGTCTTCAAAGTTTTTAATTGATTTGGAAGGAAATAATTTATAAAGCCAGGTCCATTGAATCACTTTTAAACGTTTAGGTAATTCATTTCTACATTTTACACTTGAAACTATTATTATTTTTTTTGGGTTTAAATGCTTACTCATTTCCTGAACCATTATACCTCCAAATGATACACCAAGTAACACAGGGTTTTGTTCTAAAACAAGTTGCGCCATACGTTTAGCATAATCTTCAATGTTTTCGTGGTCGGATATAGGCATTAACCATTCTAAATAATGTACTTTAAATTGATCTTCAGGAAAATGTAAATACTCAAATATTTTAGAACTTGCAGCAAGGCCAGGAACAAGGTATATGTGGGTTATTTTATTATCCATTATTGAAAATATCTAGTAAGATTGGTTTTAACCCACTAAAGAAAAATTCCACGGCAATTACCATTACAATTAATCCCATTAAACGCATCATAACTTTATTTCCAGTTTCACCTAATTTATCGGTTATTTTACTAGCACCAACTAGTATTAAATAGGTAAGCAGTAATACAAAAGCAATAACAGCTATTAAAACAGTTTTTTGTTGAATATCTTGCGCATCTTCCATTAAAATAATGGCATTCGTAATAGCTCCAGGTCCGCAAATCATAGGTATTGCTAATGGAGTTATTGAAATATCATCTATATAGGCATTAATTTGTTCTTCATCTTCGGTGTGTTTTAATGAACCTAAACGGGCTTGTAACATATCCCAACCCATCATAAAAAATATAACTCCTCCAACAATTCTAAAACTATGTACTGATATTCCAAAAAAATTGAATAAAATTTGACCTGAAAAAGCAAAAGCTATTATTGTTAAAAAGGCAACAACTGTAGCTTTTTTTGCAGTTTGCTTGCGTCTTTCTTTGCTTAAAGCTGCTGTCATTGTCATAAAAATAGGCATTGTGCCTAACGGATTTATGATAGTGAAAAAAGCCGTAAAAACTAATATTGCAAAAGTATATAAATCTGTCATCTAAAATATTTTAAATAAATTCTGGAATCTTTATCCAATCGAATCGTACAATACCATCCTCGTCAATTTTAGTAAGTTTAATAGGGTGTAATGTATTTACCAATTCAGGATTCCAAGGCGCTTTTACTTTTACATAATTTTCTGTAAATCCGTGAATGAAACCTTCTTTGTTTTCACTTTCAAATAAAACAGTTAATTCATTCCCAAGCTGACTTTCGTAAAAAGCTCTTCTCTTTTTAACCGATAGTCCGCGCAGCATTTTACTTCGTTTAGCACGCACTTTTTTGGGTACAACTCCATCCATTTCAATAGCTTCAGTATTTGGTCTTTCAGAATATGTGAAAACGTGTAAATAAGAAATATCTAGTTGATTTAAGTAATTGTAGGTTTCTAAAAACAGCTCATCAGTTTCACCTGGAAAACCAATAATTACATCAACACCAATGCACGCATTTGGCATTGTTTTTTTTATTTCTGAAACTCTGTTTGTATAAGTGTCAGTTAAATAACGACGTTTCATTAGTTTAAGTAACTCATCACTTCCGCTTTGTAAAGGAATATGAAAATGAGGAACAAAGCTATTTGAGTTGGCAACAAAATCGATAGTTTCATTTTTCAATAAATTAGGTTCAATAGAAGAAATTCGTAAACGGTGAATTCCATTAACTTTATCTAATGCCTCTACCAATTCAAAAAATGTATGTTCGTGTTTTTTATTTCCAAACTCACCTTTTCCATAATCGCCAATATTTACACCTGTAAGAACAATTTCTTTTATTCCTTTTTCTGAAATTTCTTTGGCATTTTTTAAAACATTACTTAATTCATCACTTCTAGAAATACCTCGTGCTAAAGGAATTGTACAATAAGTACATTTATAATCGCAACCATCTTGTACTTTTAAAAAAGCTCTCGTTCTGTCTCCAAAAGAGTAGGACCCAACATAAAAATCGGCTTCTTCAATTTCGCAGGAGTGCACTTCTCCCATTTCATTTTTAGAAAGATCGTTTATATAATCGGTAACCTTAAATTTTTCTGTTGCACCTAAAACCATATCAACTCCATCAACAGCGGCCAATTCTTCAGGTTTTAATTGAGCGTAACAACCTATTGCTATTAAAAAAGCATTTTCGTTTTGTTTTAAAGCATTTTTAACAATTGTTTTAAATCGTTTATCGGCATTGTCGGTAACAGAACATGTGTTAATTACATAAATATCTGCAACTTCATCAAATTCTACACGATCAAATCCTTCGTTTTTAAAATTACGTGCAATTGTTGAAGTTTCAGAAAAATTAAGTTTACATCCTAGTGTGTAAAATGCCACTTTTTTTTGTGCGCTCATTCTTGTACATTTATCGGATGCAAAAGTACAGAATTTTATTTTTATAGCATGATAGCAAATACACCAAAACCACCTTATTATGCTGTAATATTTTCAACGCTAAGAACTTCAGATAATGAAGGTTACGATGAAATGGCAGTAAAAATGGAAGAATTAGCAAAAAAGCAGGATGGCTATTTGGGAATTGAATCAGCACGAAATGATTTAGGTATTACGGTTTCTTATTGGGAAAGTTTAGACGCTATTTTAAAATGGAAGAACAATGCAGAGCATTCAGTTGCTCGAAAAAAAGGAAAGGAATTGTGGTATAAAAAATACCAACTTAGAATTTGTAAAGTGGAACATGACTATGGTTTTGAGAAATAATTGTTGGTTATTGGTTGTTAGTTATTGGTTGTTGGTTTCTTGTTCTTCAAATGAAATAAAGAATAAAGATTTAAAAGTGTTTAGATATAATGAACACGCCAATATAACAACATTAGATCCTGCATTTGCAAAAGATTTAAGAACTATTTGGGTTACCAATCAGTTATTTAATGGGTTGGTTCAATTGGATGAAAAATTAGAAGTTCAGCCAGATATTGCAAAATCTTGGACAGTTTCTAACGAAGGTAAAACCTATGAGTTTCATTTAAAAAAAGGAATTAAGTTTCATAAACATATATTGTTTGGAAAAGATTCAACTAGAAATGTTACAGCGAGTGATTTTGAGTATAGTTTAAAACGATTAATAGATCCAGAAGTTGCTTCTCCAGGAAAATGGGTGTTAGAGTTTGTAGATGATTTTAAAGCAAAGAATGATAGTACTTTTGTAATTAATTTAAAGCAGTCCTTTCCGCCTTTTTTAAGTATTTTAAGTATGAAATATTGCTCGGTTGTTCCAAAAGAAGCTGTTGCATATTTTGGGGATAATTTCAGGGCAAATCCTATAGGAACAGGACCTTTTAGGTTTAAGTTATGGGTTGAGAATACCAAACTTGTTTTTAGAAGAAACCCTATTTATTATGAAAAAGATGAAACGGGAAATCAATTACCATATCTAGAAGCTGTTGCTATTACATTTTTACCTGATAAACAAAGCGAATTTTTACAGTTTATACAAGGTAATTTAGATTTTATGAGCAGCATAGATGCGTCTTATAAAGATGATTTACTTACAACTCAAGGTGAATTAAAGGAGCATCATAAAAATAACATTCATATGATTTCTAGTCCTTATCTAAATACAGAATATTTAGGGGTTTATATGGATGCAGAAGAAAAAGAAGTGAGTTCTATAAAAATTAGAAAAGCTATAAATTATGGTTTTGACCGTGTAAAAATGTTAAAGTTTTTACGAAACGGAATTGGTACACCTGCTGTTAACGGATTTATTCCAAAAGGTTTACCTAGTTTTAATGAAATGCAAGGATTTACCTATCAACCAGAAAAAGCAAAACAATTGGTGCAAGAATATATTAAAGAATCAGGAAATGAAAATCCATCAATTACTATTAGTACAAATAGTCAGTACCTAGATTTATGCGAGTATATACAACGTGAAGTAGGAAAAACGGGCTTAAATGTAAACATTGATGTTATGCCTCCTTCAACATTAAGACAAACAAAAGTAAACGGTAAACTAAGTATTTTTAGAGGTAGTTGGGTGGCAGATTATCCTGATGCAGAAAATTACTTGTTCATTTTTCATAGTAAAAACTTTTCGCCAAATGGACCAAATTATATTCATTACAGTTCTAAAGAATTTGATAATTTATATGAAGAATCTATAAAAATATCAGACAATAAAATACGCAGAGGCATGTATCAAAAAATGGATAGCATGGTAATGGCTTCGGGTGCAATTATACCTTTGTATTATGATGAGGTTGTACGTTTTACACAGAAAAATGTACATGGTTTAGGTATAAACCCTGTTAATATGTTAAGCTTAAAGAATGTTCAAAAGGATTAATTGAAGCCTTTTTAGTGTAATATTTTTATATTCGATTGGATGAAATAATATCTTAAATCTTTTGTTATAAACTACTTTCTTTTATTGTAACAATATTTATGATTTTTATATTATTTACAATCCTAGTTAAAATGAGTTAAATATGTTAAAGTTGTTTTAAATATAATTTTATGTTCAAATAAAAGCTGTTCATTTGTTTAGAATAATTCAAATTATATATTATGAAAAAAATTGTACTAACAATTGTAATAACGGTTTTAGGCTTATTAAATGTAAATGCACAAGAAGTTGAATTTGGAGCTAAATTAGGTGTTAATTTTTCCTCTGTTAGAGGAGACAATTCAAGTGATTTGGAACCTGTAACAGCTTTTAATATAGGTGTTGTTTCAGAAATACCAATTTCTGAGAAGTTTTCTTTTCAACCTGAATTATTGTATTCAGGTAAAGGGTTTAGTATTGGAGATGATGTGGTTTCATTAAATTATTTCGATATTCCATTAATGGGGAAATATTATTTTACAAAAGGATTAAGTATTGAAGCTGGTCCGCAGATAGGATTTTTGCTCTCTGCAAAACAAGAAAATTTAAACGTAAAAGAATCGTATAATGCAGTTGATTTTGGGGTGAATTTAGGAGTGGGATATAAACTCGAAAACGGAATTAACTTTGGAGTACGTTATAATTTGGGATTATCTGATATAAACGATATAGATGGTTTTACTGATAAGAATAAAATTAATGTAGTACAAGTTTCTATTGGTTACAACTTTTTTTAGACATATTTATTTTAATGTTCAAAACCGAAACAAATCAGTTTCGGTTTTTTTATGATTAGATTGTTATGTATTGGTAATTTAGATAAATTTAATACCATGTTTAGCACAAATTTCAGCTACTTTTTCAAAATTTGGGGGACTGGCTGGAAGTTCCGCCAATTCTTTAAACATATGTTCTATTCCTGCAGGAAAAGCAGAGGTAATCATCTTGGCTTTTTCTGTTCCAACAACTTTCCATGAGTGCGGTATTTCTTTTGGTGCAAAAGCTACATCGCCTTCATTTAAAATTGTTGTTTTTCCATCAACCATAATTTCAATTTGTCCTTTAATAACTCTAAATATTTCATCTTCTTTGGTGTGAATATGTGGTGGAATACCAACTCCAGGTTCAACATTGTCTACCCATTCAACAATTTGATTTCCAGTGTCACTACCAACCAATTTATGAGTTTGTATATCACCTATAACATTTAAAATATTACCTTCAGAATCTTTAATTATTTTTGGTTGAATTTTACTAGTATGAAATTTGTGATTGATTGAATTTTGAGTTTGAATAATTCCTGGAATTAGAGCAATTCCTAGACCAATACTCGACGTTTTTATAAATTTTTTTCTGTCCATGATAAAGTTTTATTGCAAAATACATTGGAAAAAGTATTACAACAATGTGAAAATCACGGTATATTCTTAGAATTTAGGAAAAACTAATTCTTTCTTAGAGTTGAAGGTGTAATTCCAGTATGAGATTTAAAAAAATAACTAAAATAATCTGGAGACGAAAACCCTAAATCAAAACTTATCTCTTTTACCGATTTGTTAGAGAATTTTAATGCATACCGCGCTCTCATTAGCAATTGTTCAATTATAATACTTTTGGCACTTACATTAAGCACTTCTTGTACACATTCATTTAAGTATTTTGGAGATACATTAAGAAGCTTAGCAAAGTAAGTCACTTCATGATTTTTTAATACTTGTTTGTCTACTAGTTTTTTAAATTTATAAACTATATTAGTTTTAGAGTTATTATTTGAAGCTATTGATTTAATATTACACTGTCCGTCGCAGTATATAAAAAAGGTATTTAATAAAGACAATATGGCATCATCTTTATGATTAAGATGCGACCCTAAAAGTTCATCAATCATTTCCAAAATTGCTTGTGTTCTTTTCTCAATACCTGGGCTTAATTTAAAAAGTGGAATTTCGCATGAATTGAAAAATCTTACTTTGTTAATATGAAGATTACTTAAAATAGGATTATTTAAAACTTCACTAGCTAGGTACAAAATATAACCAGAAGAAGAGGTACTATTATTTTTAATTATCTTCCAATTATATTTGGGATCTAGAAAGAGAATAGAATTCGATACGTTTTTATATAAAACACCACCTATTTCAATACCTTCCACTTCATTTTTTATCCAACAAACTGCAAAATCATTGCTTTGATGTTTTAAAGTAGTTTCTTTAATAATTTGTGATATGTTTATAGAATCGAGTTTCATTCAATACTTTATTAATTTAAATAAGGTTAAGAATCCTGTTTAAATACCTAATTTAGAAAATAAAAACCAAATATAAAATTCACATAGATTTTTAGTAAAAAGTTACCACTTTTAAATTAATTTAATAAAGTGTGTTTTTTTGCAATCTGTCTTATCTTCAATAGACATTAATTATTTCGAATAATATAAAACCACATTGTAGGTAATTTTATAATGTTATAAAAATTCTTTTTTCCCAATGGACCGTATTGTTTTAACGTTCCAACTTTTTAATACGGTTTTAACTACATATTGCTTTTAAAATATAGTTTGTTAAAGTTTAAAAAATACTTGAGTAAAATGATTTTAATCAATTAATAATAGATAATTTAGTATTAAATTGCAATTAGATCAAAGATTTGTATTATTAAACAATAATATCTTTATGAAAAACCCCACACTGCTCGTATTTATCCTTTTTAATTTTTTTAACATTTTTTCCCAAACATCAAAAATTGACAGTCTTGAAAGTATATTACAGCAACATACAGAAATTGATACTATTAGGGTTAACTTTTTAAATGATTTTGCGGAAGCAACAATTGAAATTAATACAACAAAAAGCCTAAATTTTTCGGAAGAAGCATTTACACTTGCTAACAAGCTAAGTTATAAAAAAGGTACAGCAGAGAGCTTATATTTGTTGGGTTTAGGTTTTTATAATAAAGCTGATTATAAAAAAAGTCTTGATTATTTTATAAAAAGTTTAGATACGTTTGAAGCTCTTGAAAATAAAGATAGAAAAATAGACTGTTTAATATATTTTGGTAGAATAAATGAAAAACAAGGAAATTATATTTTATCAATTAAAAATTACCAAAAAGCATTAAAAATAAGTGAAGAAATTGGCAACAAACAAAAAATGGCAGTTTGTTTAAAATATATTGGAATAATTAATGAATATCTGGGTAACTATGAATTGTCAATAGAGTATTACCAAAAAGCGATTAAAATAAATGAAGATATTAACAATAAGCAAGGAAAAGCCAATTGTTTAAATAATATTGGGATAATTTATTATATGCAAGGTAATTATTCTTTGTCACTTGAAAATTACCAAGAATCATTAAAAATTAATGAAGAACTGGATTCTAAACAACATATAGCAAATTGCTTGAACAATATAGGTATAATATATCACGACCAAGCCAATTACTCAGCGGCTTTACCCTATTATGAAAAATCGTACAAGATCAGTAAAAAAATTGATTATAAACAAGGAGAAGCAAGGGGTTTAAATAATCAAGGGGAAGTTTACAGATTACAATCTAATTTTACATTGGCCTTATCTAATTTTCAAAAATCATTAAAAATTAAAGAAGAAATTGGAGATAAAAATGGAATAGCTAGAACATTAAATAATATTGGTAGAATATATTTTCACGAAAATAATTATGCACTTGCATTTGATTACTACCAAAAAGCTTTGAAAATAAGTAACGAAATTAATGATAAGTTACTTATTTTAGATTCAAACGCCAACCTTGGGGCTTATTATTTAGGAACCTCTAATTTTAAGAAAGCATTAGACTTTACTCAAAAAAGTTTTGAAATTGCCAATGAACTAAAACATTTAAATGAACAAAAACGTATTTATTTGCAAATTTCTGAAATTTACACTGCCACAAAAAACTATAAAAAAGCTCTAGAAAATTATATTCGATATAAAGAATTAAATGATAGTGTTTTCAATGAAAAAAATATAAAAGAAATTACAGGTCTTGAATATAAGTACAAATTCGAAAAGGAAAAACAGGCTATTGAGTTAGAACAACAAAAGAAGAACGCTATAATTACAGAAAAATCAAAAGGTCAAAAAATATTAAATATCACATTTATTCTAGGATTTATTTTAATGTCGAGTTTAGCTTTAGTAATTCTAAGAAGTTCTTTACAAAAACGTAAAGCCAATATTATTCTTAGAAATCAAAAAATGCAAATTGAAGAAACAAATAAAGCGTTGACATTACAAAAGGAAGAAATTGAAAATGTTGTGTTTGAGCTTGAAAAGGCAAATAAAACAAAAGATAAATTTCTTTCTATAATTGCACACGATTTAAAAAGTCCGTTTAATGCATTGCTTGGTTTTTCAAATCTTTTATTAAAAAATCATTCAGTGATAGATGAAAAAGAAAGAGAAACTTTTATAAAATGCATACATGGTAGTTCAATAAAAACCTATAGGTTATTAGAAAATTTACTTACGTGGGCTCGATCTCAAACAGGTAAACTAAAATTCTCTACAGAAATTATTAATTTATCAACATTAATAAATGAAACAATTTCATTACTAGAAGAACCTGCTCGTAATAAAAATATAAAGCTAATTTTAAATGAGGAAAAGGATTTATTGATAAAAGCCGACAAAAATATGATAGATACGGTAATAAGAAATTTAGTTTCGAACGCAATTAAATTTACACCTAAAGGAGGTGTTATTTCTGTAAAGTCTCAAACCATTACTGATGAAAATAATCAGAAATTTGCCCAATTTTCAGTAAAAGATAATGGAGTTGGTATTTCACAAGAATTACAATCGAAGTTGTTTAAAATAACAGAAAATGTTACAACTAAAGGCACTGAAGAAGAAACAGGAACTGGATTAGGTTTAATTTTATGCGAAGAGTTTATAGAAAAGCATAATGGGAAAATTTGGGTAGAAAGTGAGGTTGATAAAGGAAGTAAGTTTTCATTTATAATTCCAATATCTTTGTAAGTGTACAATGTTTAGTTTTGAAGTTGACTTTTATTAGGGAGTAATTATGATATATTTTGTTAATTAATGTTTATGCTTTAGTTGTTTTTTTAATTTCTTTCTGAAGTTTTTCAGCATTTTTAGCTAACATATTATACAATTCATTCATATAATTAGTGCCAGCATTTCGTGAATTACTGCCAATAAAAGCAGAATAGAAAATGTACATAATTTTTGTAAATATTGGATAGTCAGATAATTATTTGTAAATAGTATTTGTTTTAGTTATTTATAAAGGTTGTTAAATACCTGTTTACTCTTTTTTTATAATCAATATATTTTGTATTGTGAATTTTTTGTAAATACTCTTCTTCTTCTAAAATCATTTTATGAAAAACGACTACAAGAATTAAATATAAAACAATTAAAATAATTGAAGGAAAAATAAGAATGTAGCCAAAAATTAGAATATCATAGGATAAAAAATATGGATTTCGACTAATTTTGTAAATTCCTTTTGTAACCAAATTTGTTTTTTGATCATATTTAATTCCAACTCTCCAAGAGTTTTTCATTGCCACCAAAGCTAGAATACCTGTAACAAATCCAACGAAAATAAATACGAAACCAATAGTTTTTAGCAGAGAATATTTTAACAACTCTATTTCTAAAACCCATTTAGGCTCAAGTATAATCAATCGTAATAGAATTAATAAATAGATAAATGTTGAAATGAAAATGGATATTGTTAATTTAATAGATTTTCCTGTTATCGATTGTTTTGTAGATAAAAATGTTTTAATATTTCTAATAGCAAAAGCAATAATAAAAAAAACAAGTATTAATCCTAAGTAAATTTTTTCTATCATTTTTAGTTCAATTCTAATTCTAAATTTTTTTTTGTATAAAATACAATTTATGAAAGCTTAAATATATTACATTTTTGTTTTACAAACATTTTATTTAATTAAGGATAATATTTTTTAGTTGAATGATGTAGTATTTGTAGAGGCCTTTGTTTAGGTTATTTATATTTATTCACTTGTTTGAAAAAATTCAGTGTATATGTTAAAATAAGTAAATGTCAGTTTGACATTTGTTAGAATTAAAGTTTAGTTGTGAATCTGAAAAATTGACAGCGAAATAAACTATTAATGGAAAAAAATTATTGGAAAATATGTTTTATTCAATTTGGTATTTTTTTTGTTTTATTGAAGTCGAAATCAGTTAAGATTTCAATTTTGAAATAATGTTTAATTTAAAATTTTGTAATTATGAGCAATTTAGTTAGTGTTCCTAAAAACGGAAGTTTAGCAAACAGCAATTCAAATCAAAACTTCCATTCATTGTCTAATTGGTTAGATGAAATATTTGATATAAACCTACCATCAGTATTTACATCAAACTTTAATACTGGAATTACTTTACCAAAAGTAAACATAAAGGAAACTGCTGATGCCTATTTGGTAGATATGGCAGTTCCTGGTCTAAAAAAATCAGATTTCCAAATTAATCTTGATAATGATGTATTATCAATCTCAACAGAGACGAAAGATGAAAGTGAGCAGAAAGCCGAAAATTATACGCGTCGAGAATTTGGATATTCCTCGTTTAAAAGAACTTTTAGTTTACCTGAAACTGTGGATGAAGATAAAATAAAGGCAAGCTATAACGAAGGTATATTAAGTATTTATTTACCTAAAAAAGAAGAGGCTAAGCAAAAGCCTGTAAGAACAATTAAAATTTCATAACGATTATTGTTTTATGATTAAATGTTTTGATGAGGCTGATTTGATGGCCTCATCATAAACTATAAATTGCTATTAAAATATGTCTAATTTTAAAATTTAAAACAATGAAAAAGTATATTTTATTATTAACAACAGTATTATTATGTGTTAGTTGTAGTGGACAAGAGACTAAAACAAAAAAAGAAGAAAAAGAAAATATTACAGAACAGCCAAAAGGAACTTGGAAAGTAGATAAAGAGTTTGATGAAAATGGAAACCTTATAAGATATGATAGTATATATTCTTGGTCCTCAGATAGTAAGTTTAACAATTTATCATCACTAGATAATGATAGTTTGATTAAGTCTTTTAAATCAAGATTTTTTTCAAATTTTTCAAGATTTGAAAATCAGGGTTTTGAAGATATTTTTGCTCAAGATTCACTTTTTAGCAACCGTTTTTTTACAAACGACTTTTTTGGAAGTGATTTTGGAAAGGATTATATAGATATTGACAAAATGACCCAAGAGATAATAGAAAGACAAAAGAAATTTTTAGAAAAATATCAGTCAGAATTTTTAAAACCTGAAGACGAAAACTAATTAGTTTTCGTCTTCAGGTTTTTTTAATATTTCCTCATTTGATTATAAATCAATTAAAATGCTATTTAGAACTTGTTTTTCTGTGTTCATACTTTCGTTGTTTAGATTGTCTAATTTTTAGTCAACCTATTTCAGGAAAGTACATCCCTTTAGGATTTTCGTAAGTAGGCTAGAACCAAACAATAAAATATACCAGTTGTTGGCTGTAGTTTTATTTAAATATTTTAAAAACTTCATATTTTAATAATTCAATTTTTCTATCAGTATCATATTGTTGAGCTAGTTTTGAAATAGCTAATAAATATTCTTTATTTGATCCGCAAACCATTTTGTCAGCATTAATAAATGCTAAAATATCGACTGAAATTCTATGCGTTGGTTGTAATTCTAATAATTTCTTTCCGTTGGTATGATAAATTATTTTTCCTTTTGATAGAGGGAAAATTGATTCCGAATTTAATATGTTTTTACAATTCTCATTCCATAAAATTAATGGGTTGTCAGATAATAAATTAAATTGATTCATTCCTTTTTCAGTATAATACAATTTCCAATTATCAACATTCTTTTTCGTATCTGATTCTATAAAATTCTGAACAGCTCTCATAATTTTGGTGCTTTCTTTGAATGCTGGTTCATTTAAAATCCTTTCATATATTTCTTTAGAAACATTTTTTCCTTTTTCTTTGTTTTTTAGTGAAAAAAAAGAGTTTTCATTTCCTAAAAATTTTGAATAATCTGTTTTGGTATTATCTTGGCTTGGAACTCTCCAATGAGTTGTTGCAATAAATAAAAAAAGGTGTAATAAATCATAAGGTTCAATTAAGATAGGCTCAAATTTTTCAGTTAATTTCTTGAAGGTTGGAGCAAACATATTTTCTCCAAATTGATATAAATTTTCAACAAAATCGGTTTCTATACCATTTACTTCAAATGTATTTCTATTCCAATCAAAAAAAACTTGTTTTGGGCTTTTTCGAAGTTTACTTATTTCTCCTTTAGTTTTATCAAATACTGATAATTTTCCATCGTCTCCTATAAATCCTTTTATAAAAAACTCTGGAATGTAATGATGTCGTTCTGAATTTTTCAATTTAGCAATTTTTTCAGTTAATTACAGCCAACGGTCTTGTGTATGAAACGTAGCGTATAAATAAACACTAACTTTTCGGATTTTGCACGAGCCGAATTTTTAATTTTTATGTTTAATTTCTTTTTCTAAATATAACCAAATTAAAAATTTGGCGTACTTTATAAAAAAGCAAAAACCTCTCGAAAAGCCTATAATAGCTATGTTTTATACACGTTGTTACCTGGCTGGTTTTCTTTCCGCAAACTTGTTAGCGTTGGCGTGAAAGCTCTTTTAAATTTGTGAGGCACGAGCAAACTTTAAATGTGCTTGAACTTGCGTTGGCTATTTTTCCAATTCAGAATTCAGTAGGTCTATATTTTCCTTATGTTTTAATAAATCTTCTCTCACTTGTTGACAGAAATCTTCATTAAAATCTAAACCATTTTTTCTGTCTCTGAAATATTGACGTTCACCATCATCAATTAATTCTGCGTGAGCAAACTTGTTCCTAATCAAAATGATTTCTTTTTCATAGTCAGTCATAACAGATTTTATTTCTCCGTCACTTAAGTTTCTAACTATTGCTCTCCATCTATGAGAGGCACCAATTGTTCTTAAAATTGAGTCAATATCTTCAACTTTGTCAATGTTTTTATTGAATTCGTCATTAGATTTTTTGTACTTCTTTTTAATTACAGCTATAATATCATCTGGTGATTTAGAACTTGCTAATATTTTTTGCAGAATATTTTCCATTTCAACATCTAAACTGCTTGTCTCGTGCATAATCATTCCACGCATAGCAACGATGTTTTGAAATTTCTTTATTGTCAATTCTATAAGGTTTATAGTAGCTCTCAAAACTTCCTCTCTGTGGTCACCAAGAAGTGTATTTGTTTCAAGAAAACTAACTCTACTAATCTTATCGGTATCTTTTAAATCCGCTTTTGCTGTGTAAAAAAGGATTTCAGTCATTACAGAATAATCTTGACTACGGATTTTCTTAATCACTTCATCACCATTTATGTCGTTAAGATGATAATCTGTAAGAATAAGGTCAAATGAATTGTCTAATTTTTTAAAAAAATCTTCTGATTTTGAAGCTGTAATAATTTCAGGCCTAAAACCTTGTTGCGATAAATATTCCGAAACTTCTTCTATGATTTCATCCTCAATAAAATCTTTAATTTGGTCATCCAACCATAGTATTTTGTAATCTAGTTTCATTTAATCGTTATTTTAATGGTTGTTCCTTCTTTTATTTTTGACTCTACACTAACTTCACCTTTCAGGCTGTTTTTGACTAGGTCATTTATTTGGAATAATCCAATGCCCGAACCATTCGTTGTAGTAAAACCAAGGTCGAATATTTTAGTTAGATTCTTTTCTGGTATTCCTTTTCCATCATCTTTAAAAGAAATAATTAGGTTTTTCTTTTGCTCCTCAAAATTTATTTTTAAAGTATTTGCTTCAGCTTTTTCTGCATTAGAAATAATACTATCAATAATGGTAGTGATTTCAAGAGGTCTAAATTCTTTGACAAACTCTTTGTTTTCTAAACCTGTAATAGTCAGACTCATTTTAGTGTCAATGACTTTATCCTCTAATAAATATAGTTCATTAATGTAGTCCTTAATGAAGTCTACTAAATCCATTGTAACTTCAGAAGCTTTAAGATTGAAATTTGCTTTAGTTACAAAGTTTGCAATTGAATTTATCTTGGAAGCTTCTAATGAAATTATTTTGATGTACTTCTGTGTTTTAGAATCAATATTTTCTACACCAAGATGTTTAATTAAAAGTTTTAAGTTTCTTGATACTCGACTAGATGAATGATAAATTTGATGTTGAAGACCAACTATTCTCTCTTTATCTGTTCCAATTAATGACCCTTGAAATGCTCCTTTTTTCTTTTCAGTTTCTAGATTAGTTTCTAGTTCTTCATTTTTGATTAAATTATCCAAAGCTTCATCTGAAGCTTCGTCAGTTGACTTTTTTAAATCATCAAGGTTTTTTTCAATTTTAGAAATACTATCTACAATAGCATCTTTATCATAATCATCACTTTCTAACTGTTTTTTAATTTTAGTTAAAGTGTTTTTAGTTGATTTTTCTTGTTTCTTGTCTACTATTTTAAAAATTTCAGGGGAAACCTCAAAAGAAATTAATTCTTTAGATTTAGTAAGGTTAACAACTAATTTTTCTATTGCTTCTTGTTGACTTTGATTATCTAATTTGATATAATCTTCATTTGATAGTTCATTTCCCCAATCAGTTATATCAATGATATATTTCTCTAGTTTTTTAATTGATGAATAAAACCAATCTACAAGTTCAAAATAGGCTTTCGTTTTAATTAATCCATCACCTCTACTTGATGTTTCTTTTAGAAGCTCATTTGGTTCGGCAATTGAAATATAGCCTAATACATCTCTAGTTCCTAAATATCTGCTGTATCCTTGAGTTTTTCGGTTATCCATTTTGAATGGGTCTTCACCTCTTTCTCCATAAGGATAAATACGTAATCCATTTTTGTAAACAAATACGTGTCCATATTGAATAGGTTGTGTTCCCATTCTTCTAGTAAAAGTTGATTTTGCAGATTGATTCAAGTGATAAATATGAACGTCTACGTTATCTAAAAATTTGTATGAATTTGATTCAGTTATTTTATAAACTAATTTTCCTCCTTCAGTTAGACTAGTTACTATTTCACCATTTTCAATTGTACTTATAATTTTTGTGGTCTTAATTTCTAAAGTTTCGAAAATTAAGTTTTGAATTTCACCATTTACAGTATTTTGGTATTCATTCTCGCTTTTATCATTTTCAATTTCATCAGGAACAATCAATTCTATCTTAAACTCGTCACCCTCAATTTGAGTATTAGGGTTAATAAGTTTGGCTAGCGCATCTTTTAAATCTAAAAACTTTTCTTTATTCCAATCACTTTTTAAATTCGTTATTTCCAAAACTGTACCGTGCTCAATATTGTAATTACTTTTTACGATAGTTTCGTGAATAACACTAATATTTACAAACTCTTCTTTTAAGTTCCCCTCAAACTTATCCCATTCTGTTAATAAAGTTTCAACTTTAGCATTTAACTCATCTTTTATTGTCTCAAGGTATAATTCACCACCAAGTCTATCACAAGAAAATCGACCAATCCCTTTTGCTCCAGCATATGCTCTTTTGATTTTGATTTTGTCACGATAATCATAACTATCCTCTTCTGTTCCTTCTTTTTTTGCAGAATAAGCGACGAAAAGCCATTTATTAATTAAATCATCATAATTCATTCCTTTGCCATTATCTTTTATTAGAATTTTGGCGTTATCTGAATAAATATCTTCAAAGGTGATTTCAACTTTTGTAGCGTGAGCATCATAAGAATTTTTTACGAGCTCAAAAACAGCAATGAAATCATCACTTATTAAATCACTTCCTATGATGTTCTTTAATGCAGAACTAATTTTAAATTGTAGTGGTGTTTTCTGCATTAGGATATAAGCTGTTTTAAAATTAAACCTGCTTGTTCTCCAAACAATGGCGGAATTGCATTTCCAATTTGTGAATATCTTGGAACTTCTTGAGTTCTTCGTTTTCCTCCAGTAGTGTATTTTCCTTTGAACTCATATGTGTCTGGAAAAGATTGTATTCTCGCATATTCACGAACAGTCATAATTCTAGGTTCGCAATAATGAATATAGTCATCAGGTAATGTCGTAATCGTAGGTGTTGGTTTGTTAGCTTCAAGGATTTTTGTACTACTTTTTTTAAGTTGAAACCTTTCTCTATATGCTGAACTTGTTAGATTTTCATCCAATGCAATTTTAAACCTAGCTTTTACTACATCTGTATGTTTTGCAAATCTATGACTGTCAACTTTACCATTCTTTCTTTTATATTTTCGGACAAATTTTTGATAATTTGATAAAGCTTCTCCATAAATTCCTTCATTAAATTTTGGTGTTTCAGATGCGATGACACCATTAGATTGTAACAAGTCAGAAATTGCATTTTCTAATGTTGGATTGAGAGTAAGATTTTTACTTACTAAAAAAGATTCTTTATTTTCTTGAATTCCATTAAAAAAGCTTTCCTTATTTATAGATGGATTTTCTTTGATAAAATCATTTTGAATACCAACTAAAATAAATCTTGTTCGTTTTTGAGGGATTCCATATTTAGAAAAATCGATTAATTGACCTTTAACAGAATATCCCAAATTCTGTAGTTGTTCAACTACATATGTAGAGTATGCTTTGCCTTTTTTGTCATTATTTTTAAAACCAAGAGTAAAACCTTTTACATTTTCAAAAAATATTAATTTTGGTTTTACATAGTCTATAAATTTTATATAGGAATTAATTAAGTCATTTCTAGAGTCATTTTCTATTCTTCTACCAGCCATTGAAAAACCCTGACAAGGTGGACCACCTGCAACCAAATCTATTTTTCCGCGTAACTCAATTAGGTTTTTAGAATTATTTTCTAAAATTTCATTTATATCGTGGTGTTTTTGCTCTAACCAATTTGGCCAATCAAAGTGCTTTTTCTTTTTGATTAGATTATGCTCAAGAGTTTTAAATGCATCTTCACTTTTTTCAATTGCAAAAGCACCTTTCCATCCTGCGTTATGTAAACCGAGAGAAAGTCCTCCACAACCAGAAAACAAGTCTATATATTTTTTAGAATTACTCATTTATGCACTTTCTTTAGTTGAATATAATAATTCTCTTATGTCAATATCTAACGCGTTAGCAATATTTAATAAATTTTCTAAAGAAGGTTGTCTAGCATTAGTACACCATTGTGATATTGTAGATTCATCTTTCTCTAATTTTTCTGCTAACCATTTGTTTTTTCTCCTGGTTTCTGCTAGTGCAACTTTGATTCTATTTATTTCCACTTTAGCCAATTAATTTGTGTTTTACGCAAATATATTAACTTATTGCTAATAATGTTTACATTTCAGAAGATATTTTCCATATGAAAGAGTGGTGGGAATAGGCAAGCTCTTTTTATTTTTGAGGCACGAAAAAAATGAAATGTGCTTGACTGCGCGTTGGCTTTTCAGCTTGCAGGTAACGGTTTTGTGTATGGTTAGTTGCGTGTTTAAGCAACTAATTTAGTAAACAAAAACGAACGCGAGAAAATTCCGAAGGAATTTTCCAAGTAGGCAACGACCAAAGCAATTAATTATACACGTTGTTGTGCTTTCGTTATTTCTCCAGTTCTTGCTCAATTTCTTTTAGTATGGTTTCTATTTCCGTCTTTATGCGACCAAATAGCCGCGGTCCATTTGTGGCATTAGCTAACAATTGATAACCCAATAGGTAATTTTCAAATTCAGATGATTCGAACATCAGCTTGTTATCTAGTTTTTCGGATATCGACTCGTGCTCAAAATCCATAAATCCTATATCCATCACTATTTTCCGTATACTTCCCTTTTCATAAAGAATAGTACGCAATTTTTCGTCTGTGAATTCTGCTCCATTTATCTGTTTGTTTAAAAAATTCAATGAACTATCAAAAGAGGCCAAGTTTTGCCTTAAGCTTTTATTCAAAATGATATTGAGCTTACCTGAACTAATGATGTCATTTAAAACTCCTGTTGCCGGTATATAGCTAATTTCACTACCGAAAATAGGGGCGAACTTTTGAGAAATTATTTGACTATTGACTGTATTAAGCACCTTTTTGTCAAATAAAGTCAATAGATATTCAAGTGATTGTATACGCAGCTCATTTTCTTGAATAGAGGTATTTATTTTATTTAGATTCGTTTCAAATTCTGATTGTAGAGATAATAAATATTCCCGCTCTAAACTTCTTTGTTCGTTGTAATTATTGTTATTATTAATCTGTAAAGCGATTAATATTCCAATCACAACAAGTATAATTTCACCGACAGCATAAAGTAAATATTTACTGAATTTATTTTCAGTCAGCATTTTTTGGCGAATTTTTCTAAAAAGATTTATCATTGGTTATTGGTTTCTGATAATGAAGCACAACGGGTTTTTATAAGATTTGTGCGACTGGAAAATCGGAGATTTTTCGGTTGTAGCAAATCGTTTGTTGAATGTTTGTCGGTTCGTTATTTAGTTTAAATGTGAGCATAAATTTTATGAGGTGTTAGCCACAGTTAATTTTTTACATAAAAGATATTTTCTTTATTAATAATAATTGACTCTGATTTAATTGAATCTCTTAAAAATACATAGTCATTTGAAAATCCAATAATTTTTAATTTCTCATAACTTTTATTTTCGAAGCTCGGTGTTAGCTTAATTTTCGGTGAATCTATTGACCAATTATTCTCAATTAGATGAATATCTTTATAAATAGAAATTCCAATATTTAAGTAAAATTGTGATATAAATGTTAAAATAAACAATGCTTTTAAAGAGTTTTTGAAATATTTAACTGATAGATAATCAGCAATAAAAAAGAAAATAGGAATTAATAAATAATGAAGGGCTTCATATTTCAATTTTCCATTAATATAAAACTGAAATATAACAGAAATTATTAAGACTATAAAAATGAATATATACGAGTTTTTTTGTTTTTTTTTGGCTTTAGTTGATGATAAGTATGAAAGATTCTTTGAATAATCGATTAAGGATATAGTAATACCAATAATAGCAAAAAAACCAGCTAATAATGCTGCTTCAATTTTTTCGATGGATACAGAAATATAATCAGATAAAGTAAAAAAATTGTGAATATTAAAGCCAAAGTGACGAAAATATATCTTACTATAATAGTATGCCCCAATAAAAATAATAGGTGTAATCATTGCAAGAATATTTCCAATTTCTGAAAGTGAAAAATCTATTTTATAAGTAGATCTATCATAAAGATTGATAAATTCAGATTTAGTTTTTTTTCTTATAACTTTCGTGAACTCATTTAATTTATCGAGGTTAACATTTGAAACTATTGGATTAATTGGAAATTTCCTATTCTGAAGTATCTTTTTTCCTCCATATTCTGTATATATTGAATCTCTAACTTTAGCGAATGCGTCAATTAGTTCTAATGAGAGTTCGTCATTTAGAATAATCTCAATTGAATTTTTAATTTCCTTTTTCCTTTTTTCATATGTTATCTCATCTTTATTATCAAAATTGTACTCAAGTAATTTAGATAATACGAAAAAAACCAATTCATCTTGATTATTATCATATCCATAGATTTTTGTATCGAGCAAATTTCTAATCCTAACATTTAAACACCGATATATGTATGTTTCAACTTTGAGTGCTTTCTTAAATCTTCTAAATTCAAGTTTTATCTTGAGTTTCTGTAATGGTAAAACAAAAACTTTAAGTATAATATTAATTATTAATGATTTCAAATTTGTCGTTTCAAATTATTGTGGCTAACGTGATTGTGTATGGTTAGTTGCGTGTTTAAGCAACTAATTTAGTAAACAAAAACGAACGCGAGAAAATTCCGAAGGAATTTTCCAAATAGGCAACGACCAAAGCAATTAATTATACACGGTGTTGTAAGCAGTTTTTATTCACACATTGCGTTCAAATAAAAACTCAAATTTTGTCCTCCTTTATCCCAACTATCCATTGCTTTTTCTCTGAAATATGCTGTATGAGTTGGTGAACTTGCAGTTGAAATCGCAAAATATTTACTCTTTTCATTTGCTTTTACACTTTCAAGCCATTGAATTGTTACTGCAACATCTTCGATTTCTTTATTAAGAAAAATTTCATAAGGTTCTAAATCAATTGTAAACCAACCCAGAAAGTTGTCTTTTATTTCGAACACGATGTTCTGTTGAACTATCAAATCTGTAGGAAGTCCGTCTTTAATTCTATAAAAGTTTACCCTAAATTTTAAAGATTTGAAGTCATTTGAAGTTATATTAAAATTCAAATCTTTGATATGGCAATTTCGTCTCATTTTAAATTTCATTCCTCTTTCTTTACTCAATCGGTCGTCAACATCTTTTTCATAATATGAGTAAAAATTCGAGTGAAACAAACCGAGTCCTTTTGATGTCCTTCCAATTTTTTTTGATTTTAGTTTTATTTTTTTTGAATTCACAACTACTTCATCTAATTCCATATTTTTGGGTTGAAGTAAAATCGGTTTTTTTATTTTATTTAGTTCTGATACCAAATATTTTTCAGTTTTAAAGCCAATGTATGAAAAAACAACAGTGTCTTTTGAAGATACTTTGTCATTTAATAAAAGCTTGAATAAACCATTGTTATTAGAAACGGTTCCGACAGTTTTGTTTTTAATTCCAATATTAACATAGGCGAGAGGTTCACTATTCTCGAAATTCCAAACTTTTCCAGTTATTGTTTTTTCTTGAGAGTGAACAATTACACTTATAAAAACTGATATTATAGAGAAGAAAATTTTCATAAAGGTCGCTGATTTTTGTTTAGTTAGCAATGTTAAAAAATCAGAAATAATTTTTAGTTAAGAATTTAATAATTGGGAAAATCTTAAGATTCAGACAATGAATTTGTCGATTTTGAGGCTGTTCTTAAATTGCTTACAACGTCTCGGCTATGGTTAGTACGGGAATTAAAAGTAGTGAACTTTCGATTAAGCACTTAGCCAAAACTTTTTATTTTGTTTTATCTTTTTTGTTCAAAACCAAATCAAAAGATTTGGCGGATATTATAAAAACACACTAAACTTTGGATTAAACACCAAAACCCGTATTAATTATAGCCATTGTTGTGGTGCGTATTTTATTTTCAAATTGGAAATCCTTCTCTCCGTAATTCACTTTTTTCTTGTTGGTTGAAGTTTTTTCTAATTAATTCCATTCTTGTTCTGTTTTCCCTTTTCTGTCTAATCCAATGGTATAAATTTCCAATTTTAGATTCGGTCAAAGACCAATAACCCTCTGGATTAATTGACTTATTGTAACGAAATGATTTCCATTCTTCTGTCCTATCTTTTTGTCGAGTTCTAATCCTACCTAAAGGACGTTCTTCGTCAAATACTAAGTACCAAACATCAACGATGTCTTGTTGTATTTCGTCAGGGAGTTCATCAATTCTGTCTCTTAAAGCACTATTAAACCTGTTTTGAAAATTTGCTTTATTTGGATTTTCTCTTTCTAAAAGGTCATTAACAAATCTTGTAGCAGTATCTACTGGAGTTCTGCTTTTGGAAGACAAATCGAGAATGTCATTTATTTTCTCCATTACGTCTAATTTTTTCCCTGATTTATTGGCTTTTTTAATTCCTTGTATCCAAGTTCCTATGCGAACACCTTTATATTCATAACGTTGGCTTAATCCTACGTTTTCTCCTTCATCAACTGCTTCTTGTAACAATTTCAATTTAGTGTCAGCTTTCCACTCTTGCCATAATTTATGTGCATCGCCAAAGTAAAATTGTTCCTGTTTTAGTAGTTCTTCGTGGTCGTCAGGTAGTATTTTGTTTTTGTAATAAATCTTTTGTTTCAAGTACCAATTATAAAGTGAAGGATTTTTGTAATCACTTGGAACAGTAACACTATATTTTTCTCCTTTTTCACGGTTTTCCTTTTTGAACTCTTTAAATAAATCAAAGAAATCTGGCCAAGAATTCAAATAATCTTGAGTAATTGCAGGTATGTAGTCCGCATCATTTTTGTACGAAGGCGGTTTTGATTCAATTTCACCTAAAGAACCTTTATCAAATTTTATCTTCTTTCTTTTAGCAAAAGCTTTTTTATTAGATTTTACAAATTCAAACTCAGCATCTGTTTTCGATTCAGGCCATATAAAGCCTGATTCTTCTAGGTCTTTTAAAACTTCTTGTGTAAGTTTTTGTACATTCTTATCTGTACCATTCAGAATAGGCTCGAAATATTCTTCAAATTGTCTAACTAACTTTTTTCCTTGCTGATTAGTCTTTGAGAATTCAAAAAATGTAGACGCTTCTATATTATCAAATAGACCAAAACTTGTCAAGTTTGAAGAACCTGTAATGAAGCGATAATTATGCTTTCCTTGAAAAAAATAGATTTTGGGGTGAAACATTATTTGGTCTTCTGTGCAGAAAATCCAAGTTTCAATATTGTTGTCGATTAAAAACTGAAGAGCTTCTCTCGAAGTCCCTTTTGGTACAATTCCAAGATAGAATTTTAAATACTTAAATTTTTTTGAAGCTTCAAGCAGTTCTTTCTTAATTCTGTTAATCCCTGACATTTTCGTAAATGCAGAGAACCCAACAAAAGAATAGTAGTCTTCATTTTTAAAGGAATCAATCATATAGTGTCCAACCGTATTGGTATGGTTTTTATGAAGTCCGTGACCTAAAAATTCTACTCTCATTTCGTTTTTTTTATATGCACCACAACGGGTTAGAGCATGAAAAGTTGCGGGTTTGAAAACGCAATTTTCAGCTGTTTAAAATTATGTTTTTTATTTGTTTTAAATATCATGTTAGTTAGAAATAAGCAATTTTTTATGCGCATTGTTGGCTATTGGGCATTTTGTTCAAAACTATCAATCTTAAGGTAAAGCTTTTCAATTAAATCTTTTAATCGTGAGCAATCTTCAATTTTTGCTTTTGATTTAAAATCTAAACAGAATTTTTCAGAAAGTTTGAATTTTAATGAATCTAACTTTTGCTTATTAGTTTTCAGAATATGCGATTGATTTTTTAATTGATGAATAATCGGTTTATTCACTTCAAGATTAAATGATTCATCCATTTCTTTATCAAAATAATTTTTCACAAACTCTAAAGGGAGTAGATCTTCAATTGTACTATCATTTGGTAATTCTGATAATAAGTCTTTCAGAGTGAATAAGTTTGAACCTGAATAAGAATCTGATTGATTCTTTAAAATTAATTTTTTATTATCTCTCCCTTCTTTGTCAGAATCAAGTAAGATAAAAGCTGATATTTTTTCTTCATTGAGTAATCTTGCAAATCCTGGAGTTTTACTAGCTCCTCCAGCTGATTTTATAGAATAGAAAAGTTTATTTTTTAAAATATTAAGAGAGTGTGAAATGATATTTTTATCATCATTTCCTTCAACAATTATTATGTTTTTAGGTAGTAGCTCTTTGAAAAGGTTTAATCCAAAAGCTGAAGTAAGTACAGTATCATCTTCAATATTTGCGTCTTGACTTATTTGAGAAATTCTGGTTTCAGATTTTTCTTTTTTTACTAACCAATGCCTTTCAGGTGTTTCTGTATCAATCATATAGTGGCTATGAGTGGAAACTAGAACATTATTATTTTTTCCAATTTTCAGGATTTCATCTCTCATATATCTAACTCCGCTTGGGTGTAAATGAACCTCTGGTTCGTCAATTAGAATAATTCTGTTTTTAAGATTGTTGCTTTCGTTTTGTGCAGATAATGATAATATTAAAGATACAAATTGCTTAAAACCATCACTCCTTTGATTCATTGTATAATATGCGAATTTTTTATCTTTATCCTCAATCTGAACTTGACATTTGGAAGCGTTAATTGATATCCTAATTTTTATTTTATGCTCTTTCCATATACGGTTAATGTGTCTTGTAATTTTATCTGTCATTTTTTCCTGCAATTCATCTCTTCTTGCTTGATTGCTTAAGGCTCTTTCAATCGTATATTTAATATCTTCATCTTTGGTTTTACCATAGATATTAAATATATTTTTTAGGGGAATTGAAATATCTGTATCCTCTTTAAATTTTTCTAGATCAATTACATCATTTATTAAATATTTTGAACTAGATCTCCAGATTTGGATTTTTGGCAAATTATGATTTAAAACAGTTTTTAAAGATGATGAGATTTTATTTTCCAGAATTGATTTTGTAAGTAGTTTCTGATTCTCTGAAAGAAAAGATTTTGCGTTTTTTTCGGTTATTTCTTCTTCTATTTCATTGTAATCTTTTAATAATTCTATCGTTTCTTTTTTAGTTGTTTTATTAGCTACTGTTACTGATGAAGTATTAATTATATATTGATAAAAAGGTAAATCTGAATTTATAGTTATACTGTAATTTTCATTTGAACCTTCTGAATTTATGTAGGTGTTTTTTTGTAATTTAAGAAATTCAATTTTGTTAGAAAAGTCTTCGCTAACACCAATTTTTTCAGTTATTTGTTTTCTCCAAAAGGGAATGTGTGTTAACTCTAAATTTGTATATAAATCTATATATCCATTATCTTCTTGAGCTTCAAGAAAGCAGTAGTCTTCATAATCAATTGCTGACATTCCTTTGCTAATTAAACTTATAGCTTCTAGGATTGCACTTTTTCCACTTTCATTCATTCCTACTAAAAATAAGGTGTTGCTTTTCTTTGAACCATCGCCATAAGTTTCAATAGGAATTGTTATATTTTTTATACTTCTGAAATTTTTAATGTTAATTGATTTAATTTTCATTCTGGAGCAATTTTTTATTAATTTTTTTGTCGCCTTGTAGCCAACGTTGTTGTATATGGTTTGTTGCGTGGTTTAAGCACTAAATTTAGCAAATAAAAACCGAATAGAAAATCCGCGAGGATTTTCGTAAGTAGGCTAGAACTAGCAATAAATTATATACGGTGTTGTAAGTTGTTTTTTATTTTATTTCCTTGTTTATTCGATTAACTATTCTGTCTCTTTTTCTTTCCCAAGTTGAGTTATTTAGAATATTTTTTATACTAAATAAACTTTCGATTTGTCCTTTAAATTGAGTTAATGCTGATGTATCATTTATTTCAAATCCTTGAGTTAACGGAATTACTCCTTTAATATCTTTAAAAGACAAAGGTGGAATTAATATCGGAATATGAGTGTTAGTTTTCATCCAAGTTGCTCCCATTTCGCACAAACAAACAGGACTTTGATAAAAGTTTTCTGATAAAATAAATAGTACAAGTGCATTATTATCTAATTCGTTTTTTATTCTCTCTAAAAAGTTATCTCCATAGTCAATTCCATAACCATTAAAAGAAGTGCAAAATATTTGAGTACTATTTAAACCTATAGATTCCAAAATTTCTATAACTTCCTCCACAATTGCAGAATCTTTTGAAGAGTGACTGATAAAAATCTTTGTTATTAAATTATTATCTTCTAGTTCATTACTTTCTTCGATTTCTGGAATAGTTCCTAACTCTTCTTTAAATTCTTCTAGATAATTTTCTATTGATTGTATTAATGTATCAAAGCTCCTTTTGTAATAATTTCTATGAGTTTGACTATAATCTTGACCTCCAATTTTCATACCTCTATAATGAAATTCTAGGGTATTAAGTTGTTTAACTTCCACAGATTTTTCTCCAAATAGTTTTACGAATGTTCTCTCGACTAAATTTTTCCAACTTTTAAATTTTGGATTACTATCTGATTCAGATTGAATTTCTTTTGATTTTTCAATCAATTTATTTAGTAGTTCTATTTTTCTTTCAATCTTGATGTTCATAGGTTTTGGTTAAATAACTTACAACGTGATTTTATATGATTTGTGCGACTGGAAAATCGGAGATTTTTCTGCCGTAGCAAATCGTTTGTTGAATGTTTGTCGTTAATGTTAGTTCGAATGTAAGCATAAATTATATGAGGTGTTGGCAACTGGCTTTTATTTTTTTAATCTCGTTCCATAATTCAAATTCTCAAAATATTCTAATTGTCTCTCAAATAAAAATCCATTTGCGATAAACTCCATTTCGTATTTTTCCGTGTCAATTATTAGTCTCATATTTTTAATAGAATACTCAGAAATATATATTTTGAAATATCTCGCTGTCAAAATAGAAACTCCCAGTTTTAAAAGAATCCACATAGGTGAAAATGGAAAAGGATTAATTCTTTCCTCGCCTCTGATTAATTCAATTCTATTTATCTCATTTTTCGTAAGTGGAATTGCACTCAGTTCATTGGAGAAATTTAATCGTAATAATATTCCGTTAGAATATTTCTCAAAATTACTTTTTGAATCAATTTTTATTATCTCAGAATTGTCAGTTTTATTTATAAATGACTTTAAAAAATAAGAACCATTTCCTATAGTTTTAGGTTTTCTAAACCCAAATTTATTCGGTTTACCAATCAAATTTTCTATTTTGTGTTGGTTTATATTCTTTTCAGTTAGAATCATTTATCCTCTTTTTACCAATTGAGTGAAATAAAGATTACTATTAATAAAACTATTGTCGCATAAAATCCAACTTTGCCATTTTTTGCTTCAGTCTCAGTTTTATTTTTGACATTCTCTGAAGTATAAATCTTAAATTCTAAGAAATAAGAACTGAAAGGTTTGTAGTTTCCAAATAGAGAATTATAACAAAATCTTAATGTTGCACCTAATAATTGAAGAATCATTTATCAATAATCTTTTTAATAATTATGTTTTTCATCGCTTGTTGCCAACGGTTTTTTATAAGATTTGTGCGAATGGAAAATCGGAGATTTTTCGGACGTAGCAAATCGGTTTGTTGAATGTTTGTCGTTTTAGTTTAAATCAAATTTAAGCATAAATTTTATGAGTTGTTGTATACTGTTTTTTTTACTCATTCAGTAAATTTGTCTCATTCTTAATGTATTTTGCTCCTTTTTGTAATTCCTCAATATTTATCATTCCGTTATATCCATAAAAGTTAATCGTTGAATCTTTCTTATGAACTAAAACAACAATCGGTTGTCCAGAATTTAAATATAAATCAATATTTTTTTCTCCACCTCTGAAAGGTTCTTTTTCTCCTAAATAATAGAAATATTCAATATCTCTTACTCTCGAAGAATCAAAAGGGCTTGAGCTCTGTTTAACTTTAGTAATTACTCCTTGTACCTCATTAAATTCATTCTCGTTATAATCCTCATATTTCTTTTCTCCACAAGAGTAAATCAGTCCAATAAATAATAGTAAAATCAGATAATTATTCTTTTTCATTTTTAATCTTTCTACAATTTTTATTTTTTACTAAATGTTCGTTTCAAAATAGTATACAACGGGTTTTTATATGATTTGTGCGACTGGAAAATCGGAGATTTTTCGGACGTAGCAAATCGTTAGTTGAATGTTTGTCGTTAATGTTAGTTCGAATGTAAGCATAAATTATATAAGGTGTTATACACAGGCTTTTAAATTCCGTTTAAATGTCTCAATATTTTTCCTATTTCCTCCAAATGAAAAATTTGAAAGAATATTATTCGGGTTTTCAATGCTATTTATCAATATTAATCTGTCTTTTTTTAGAATAGTGACTCTTTCTCCAAAACCGATCAAACTAGATTCAGACACTCCGGAAAAATAGTTCTTACTTTTATCAAGTTTTTTCCATTCAAGTTCTTTTATTGTAAATTCAAGAGCTTTCTCAAATCTATTATTGTCATTATCAATCTCTATCGTTTTAAACTCTAGATTTTTATACTTTATTATAAATATTATTATTGAAATCAAGAAGAGAACAATCGGTAATCCAATCCCATCAATTACTCTATCGTAACTAATTTGGTCATTTCTTATGATACTCGATATTAGGAAATATATATTAAGAATTGGAACAACTGAAATTACTATTGCAGGTGAATAGTGAAGATATAATTCAACCATAGTTAAAGTCAATCTATTATTTTCGGCTATTTTAGATATATCTTTTTCTTTCATTAATTAGAGTTGTTACTCGCTTGTGTATAACGTGATTGTGTATGATTAGTGGCGTGTTTAAGCACCTAATTTAGCAAATAAAAACCGAATAGAAAATCCGCGAGGATTTTCGTAAGCAAGCTAAAACTAGCCATTAATTATACACGGTGTTGCCAACAGTATTTTATTCCACTATTAATTCATTCGGTATTTCATAAGTTGCAGAATATTGTAAATTCTTTCCTCTTTTTTTAAATTCAGAAAATGCTTCTCGATACCATTTCGGGTCATTTGGTTCAGCATTTAGTTGTTCGTGAACTCTAACACTATAAAAATCTCCATTCAGCCAAGGTTCAATTCCGTAAATTCCAATTCCGTTTTTTTCCACTCTGTTCAGAACAATGTCAAAGTCAGATTCAGAAAAGTAATATATCGATTCAGAGTCGAATCCGTCATTCAAATTTTTAAGCCCGAAGAATATTTTCGATTTTAAGAATTCCTCCTTTTTCAATTCTAAATTTTGAGTTTCTTTATTCAATTCCGTTTTTATTTCGTTTTCAGATTGTTTCTTTTCCTTGTTTACACAACTTATAATTAAAAGACTAAATATTGTTATGGAAACTGCTTTTCTCATATTGTTGGCAACTCTGTTATATGTTCATATTAAATACACTTATCCCTAATAAATGTCGGGATAAGGTGAATAAATGTACATGTTATTAATTTTTAAATTCATAGCGTATAAATCTAACATTCAAATGTAAAAAATATGATGAATTAATGCTATGACTATTATCATTTTTAATTATTTTGGTTTAATTTTAAATTCTCTGCTTTATTCCCATTAAATTTAAACTTCTTTACTGCTACATCTAACGGATTATTTATTTTTTCCAAACTACTTGTTGAAACATGGGTGTAAATCATGGTGGTTTCAGGCTTATTATGCCCTAAAAGGGTTTGAATCAATCTAATATCAGTTCCGTTTTCTAACAAATGTGTAGCATAGCTATGTCTTAAAGTGTGTGGTGTTACTGTTTTTGTGATGCCTGCAAGTTTGCACGACTTTCGTAAAAATGCTCGAACGCTGCTCGCCGTATACTTATTTCCTGGTGTGCCTTCGGCAAAATATATAATAGGATTATAAGTTCTAATATAATTGTTTATTAACGGAGTTAAACTTACAGCCATATTAACATATCTGTCCTTTCTTCCTTTACTATTTTTAATAGCTATTTGATAGCGATGAACATCAATATGTTGTAATTTCAAATTAATAAGTTCTCCAACCCTTAAACCACACGAATAGATTAATGCTATAATAGCTCTATGCTTTAGATTTTTTGTAACTCTAAGAATTTCTAATATTTCAGGTTGAGATAAAACAATTGGCAAAAATTTCGATTTCTTAGGCCTTATTAAATTCAACGCTTCTATCTTAGATTCCGGATAAAAAGCTATAAATAATTTCATAGCACTAATAAATTGTCTGTGTGTACTAATACTATATTTTTTTGGAATAAATACATCTTCAATAAACAATTCCACATCTCTATTAGTTAATGTGTTAAGTGGTTTTTCTTTAATGTATTTTAAAAAATCAGCTATAAAAATAGAATATGTTTCAACGGTACTTTTGCCATACATTCTGCCTTGTAGGTATTTTACAAAGGCCTCTAATATATTTTTATTATAATTACTTAAACTTCGTGCTAACTTTATTGTATTGTTTTTTGGAGCACTATATAAAGAGTCATCTTCTTTTATAGTTGTTAAATGACTAAAAGATTTTCTTACCGACTTTAAATTTTCTTGATTAAATTTTCCGTGCCAACATCTTCTGGATTTACTCCATTTAAACTTTCCAATATTTCTAATTATTAGAAGCAATTGATCGTTATACTTAAAAAATAGAAGTATAGAATCAATATTGTTTATTACATCTCTTTTAAGTGTGATAATAGGTAATAAGTTATTTTTCATAGCATTTCAAATATATTAAATATTTTATTAAAATTTGAAATTAGTAAGTGATTTAATTACTTGTTTTAATGCTACTTAATTAATTAAAACGTGGACAGACTTAAGGTAATTTAATATGTAAAATGGAATTTTTAAAAAAGTATATGCATACTTTTTAACAATTATAGGCATAAATAATGTCAAAGATGCTTATAAGATTTGTAAAAGGTGGTAATCTTTTTAGTAAATATACTAGTATTTTATACTAATTATACTAGTATATTTATATAGAAATACTACTATATATTTTTGAAAATACTACAATAAATTAATAGTTTTGAGAAGTTCAACTTTTATAGACTATTCTAAAGGTATAAAATAGTAGTAGTTAAAAAGTTATTTTCCGATTTTTTTATTAACAAAAACAATTAAATATGGCCATACGATACCGTATTACAAAAAGAAGTAATACCATAGCGAATAATAAAAAACCTCAATATATTCTACAAGCGGTGAATACTGGCACAATAGATTTGAGAAGAATTAGTGAAGAAATTAGTACTGAAAGTAGTTTAAGTATTCCAGATGTTATGAGTGTTATAATTGCCTTAGGTATAAAAATGCAACAACATTTAGAAGATGGTAAAATATTAGATTTAGGCGAATTAGGAAAATTTAAAATAGGTTTTCAAGGAAAAGCTGCTGATGTGGCTAGTGAGTTAACACCAAAACGTTCTATTAAAAAATTTCATTTAAATTATCAACCTTCATTATCAATGAAACATCGGTTAAAAAAAGCGATAACAGTTTATAAAGAGGGTAGTAGAAGTAAAGGTTAAAATAAAGGCTTATAAACAAATAAATGAGGCTGTCTGAAAAGCATTAAAACTCGTCATTCTGAATTTATTTCAGAATCTCATCATACTGATATTCAATCATTATGAGAACCTGTAATAAATTCAGGTTGATGAAAAGTTTACTTTTTAGACAGTCTCATTTATTTAATTGTTAAATTAAAAGAGAGTTAATTATTATTTTCAACAATATAGTTCATCATTTTATTAATTAAATGTACCCTATCATAACCTCTAACATTATGTTCGTGCATTGGGTAAGTAAAAAAGTCTATCTGTACTTTTTGTTTAATAGCTTCTTGCAGTAAACTCATACTATGTTGAGGAACAACCACAGGATCAACACTTCCGTGAATAATTAACAATTTTCCATCTAAGTTTTTAATGTATTTGGCAACCCTTGTTTTATCATAGCCGGTTGGGTTTTCCTTTGGAGTATCCATATAACGCTCACCGTACATTACTTCGTAGTATTTCCAGTCAATAACCGGTCCACCAGCAACAGCAGTTGTAAACACACCAGGATTACGTAACATTAAACTAGTTGTCATAAATCCACCATAACTCCAACCATTAACAGCAATTCTTTCGCTATCTACATAATTTAAACTCTTTAAATAGTCAATACCTTTTAGTTGATCGCTTATTTCGGCATCGCCCAAATTACGGTGAATAATACTTTCAAAAGCAAAACCTCTGTTTGCAGACCCACGGTTGTCTAAGGTAAATACAATATAATCGTTTGCTGTGGCAAAAGCTTGCATCCATAAATTAGAACCACCTAACCAAGAGTTTGTAATCATTTGAGCGTGAGGCCCGCCATATACATACACAAGTACAGGGTATTTTTTTGAAGCATCAAAGTTTGCAGGCTTAATAACACGAGTATATAATGTTGTACCATCATCACCTTTTATATTACCAAATTCAGTTGTTCCTAACTTGTACTCTTGTAATGGATTTTCTGCACTAAAAATAGAAGTTGTTTTCCCTTTTTTAGTGTCAATTATATGAATGTTATTAGGAGTAGTTAAGCTACTATATTGGTCTATTAAATAGTTTCCATTAGAACTAAGTTTTGTGTTATGTGTGCCAGCTTCCGAAGTTACTTTAGTGTATTTACCTGTTTTAAGGTTTACCTTATAAGTATGATTTTCTCTTGCATCTTCACTAGTTCCTGTTATAAATACATTTTTTGCTTTCGAATCAAAACCTAAAATATCGGTAACTACCCATTTAAATTTTGTTAACTGTTTTACTAATTTTCCATTAGTTGTATATTCATATAAGTTCATAAAACCATCACGTTCACTAAACCATAAAAAGTTGGTATTGCTGTTTGGTAAAAATACGGCATCGTGCTCTGGTTCTACCCATTTGTCGTTTTTTTCATCTAATATTGTTGTTACTTTTTCTCCAGTTTCAACATTGTACATATTGTACCAATAATGATTTTGACCTCTATTTATTTCAGCAACCAACACAAATTTTTCATTAGGTGTCCAAGATAGGTTTGTTAAATAATGCTCGTCTCTGGTATCAATATTTAAATAGATAGTTTTTTGAGTTGCTAGATTATAAATACCAATTTTAGCTTGTTCACTACCTTGTCCGGCCATTGGATATTTAATATTTTTTAACGAAGCAGGGTAGGTGTTTACATCAACTAAAGGGTAATCAGTAACATTGCTTTCGTCTTTTTGATAAAATGCTAGGTAACTTCCATTAGGACTCCAAAAGGTTCCTTTAACAATTCCAAACTCACTTCTGTGAATTGGTTGTCCAGAAACAATATTAGTATCTTTAAAATCAGTAACTGCAATTTTTGAATTTGTTTCGTTAGCTATATATAAATTATTGTCAATTGTATAGGCTACAGCTTTTGCTTTGGAATTGTACTCGTTGTTTTGAGCGTTTTCATCAAATTGAATAGTTTCTTCTTTTGAATTTGAAACATAGTTGTAAATTTCAACTGAATTGCCATTTCTAAATGAAAATGAAGAGGATGAAATATCTTGTAAACTAGGGAAACGTTTTAAAGAATTGTATGTTTTTTGAAGATCTTCAAGAGTAAGAGTTTTAACTTCAACATTGCTTTTTGCATCGGTATAAATTAAAGCGTTTTCTTTTTGATAAACATAAATATTAGAATTGTCTACCCAATGTCTGTTGTAAATTGATGAAGGATACAATCCTTTATAATAACCTAAAACGGCATCGTCAATAGTTAATTCTTTTTGTTGTGAAAAGCCAAGAAATAATACTCCTAAAAATAAAAATGTAAACAGTTTTTTCATTATTGATTGAATTTTTAAGCTACAAATTTAGAAATTAAAAATGTGAATGATTAATTATATTAAACAATAATCTAATACTATTGTAGCTTTTTTCGTCACTTCGGTACTTCGATTTTAGAAGTAGCTAGTTTTGTTAATTCTTGTCCGTTACTTCAAGTGTTTCTAGTTTTTTCTGGCTCGTCACTTCTAGTGCTTCGAGTTTGAGAGAAGTGTATCGAGAAGTTATGTTCTTAGTAGCAATTGTTCTCGATACAATTTTCTACGTTGCACTCCGTAAATCACTCGAACTGACGATTTGTTTTTTGGTTCCGTCACTTCGAGTGCTTCGAGTTTGGGAGAAGTGTATCGAGAAGTCATGTTTTAAGTTATAAATATTCACGATACAATTTTCTACGTTGCCTCCGTAAAACACTCACGCTGCCGTTTGGGGAGTTAATTAAATTTCTTTTTAGCAAGATTAGGAAGCATTCTAAAATTTCCATTAATCAAAGCCTCTTTCTTTGTTTTAGACCATTTTTTTATTTGTTTTTCTTTGTCAATAGCCAAATTAATATCAGTAAATTCAGCATAGAAAACTAATTCTATAGGTCTTCTTTTATTTGTGTAACTGTTAATATGTAAGCCGTTTTGATGTTCGAATAACCTTTTAGAGAGATCGGAAGTGACACCAGTGTAGTAAGTGTTATCGGCACATTTTAAAATATATACAAATGATAGTTTCATAGGTTTAAAATTATTAATAATTTTTTCTTTTCTCGTCACTTCGAGTGTTTTTTTGGAATTGCTGTTGCAAACAGGAATTCCAAAAAAATGTATCGAGAAGTTATGTTCCTAGTAGCAATTTTCTCGATACAATTTTCTACGTTGCACTCCGTAAAATCACTCGAACTGACGATTTGTTTTTTGGTTCCGTCACTTCGAGTGCTTCGAGTTTGGGAGAAGTGTATCGAGAAGTTATGTTCCTAGTAGCAATTGTTCTCGATACAATTTTCTACGTTGCACTCCGTAAAATCACTCGAACTGACGATTTGTTTTTTGATTCCGTCACTTCGAGTGCTTCGAGTATGGGAGAAGTGTATCGAGAAGTCATGTTCCTAGTAGCAATTGTTCTCGATACAATTTTCTACGTTACACTCCGTAAATCACTCGAACTGACGATTTGTTTTTTGGTTCCGTCACTTCGAGTGCTTCGAGTTTGAGAGAAGTGTATCGAGAAGTCATGTAACAGAAAATGTTCTCAATACAATTTTCTACGTTGCCACCGTAAAACACTCGAACTGACGATTTGTTTTTTGGTTCCATCACTTCGAGTGCTTCGAGTTTGAGAGAAGTGTATCGAGAAGTCATGTAACAGAAAATGTTCTCAATACAATTTTCTACGTTGCCACCGTAAAACACTCGAACTGACGATTTGTTTTTTGGTTCCGTCACTTCGAGTGCTTCGAGTTTGGGAGAAGTGTATCGAGAATTCATGTAACAGAAAATGTTCTCGATACAATTTTCTACGTTGCACTCCGTAAATCACTCGAACTGACGATTTGTTTTTTGATTCCGTTACTTCGAGTACTTCGAGTTTGGGAGAAGTGTATCGAGAAGTTATGTTCCTAGTAGCAATTGTTCTCGATACAATTTTCTACGTTACACTCCGTAAATTACTCGAATTGACGATTTGTTTTTTGGTTCCGTCACTTCGAGTGTTTCGCTTTTTTTCTGGATCGTCACTTCGAGTGTTTTTTTGGAATTGCTGTTGCAAACAGGAATTTCTAAAAAATGTATCGAGAAGTTATGTTCCTAGTAGCAATTGTTCTCGATACAATTTTCTACGTTGCACTCCGTAAAATCACTCGAACTGACGATTTGTTTTTTGATTCCGTCACTT
>NZ_CANLZZ010000009.1 GCF_947495725.1 uncultured Lutibacter sp.
TCGTCGGTTCCTGCCGAATTGGTAACAACTAGTTTTACTTCAAAATCGCCTGCGGTATCAAAAGTAAATTTCGGATTTTCTTCGGTAGAACTAAAACTTGTCCCTGCTGCCGACCATTGGTACGAATCGGCGTGTGTACTTTCGTTTGTAAAAGTAATTTCTAATCCTGTTTCTGGATTTGTTGGTGAAAAACTAAATGCTGCAACTGGTGAAACTTGCGCGGCTGTTACCGTTATTGTTTTTGTTATTTCGTCGGTTCCTGCCGAATTGGTAACAACTAGTTTTACTTCAAAATCGCCTGCGGTATCAAAAGTAAATTTCGGATTTTCTTCGGTAGAACTAAAACTTGTCCCTGCTGCCGACCATTGGTACGAATCTGCGTGTGTACTTTCGTTTGTAAAAGTAACTTCTTGTGCTGTTTCTGGATTTGTTGGTGAAAAACTAAACGCTGCAGTTGGTGAAACTTGCGCGGCTGTTACGGTTATTGTTTTCGTTATTTCGTCGGTTCCTGCCGAATTGGTAACAACTAGTTTTACTTCAAAATCGCCTGCGGTATCAAAAGTAAATTTCGGATTTTCTTCGGTAGAACTAAAACTTGTACCTGTTGCAGACCATTGGTACGAATCGGCGTGTGTACTTTCGTTTGTAAAAGTAACTTCTTGTCGTGTTTCTGGATTTGTTGGTGATATGCTAAATCCTGCAACTGGCGCAGTAGGTTTTTCTTCTTCGTCGTCTTTTTTGGAACAACCTAAAACGAACATAAATAAGATAAAAGAAAAAAAGGTTCCTTTTAGTATGGTTAAAAAATGATTTGATTTCATAATAAAAATGTTTTTAGTTAGATAATTAGATAGCTTAAGTGATTTATGAGATAAAAGTAATTTGTAAGAATGGTTAAAACCATACGGCATTTGTCCTATTTTTTTAATTAACAGATTGCCATTGTAGTAACTATTGTTTTTAAATAGTAAGTAATTTTAGTATCATAAAAACGCATACTAGTGTCATAAAAGTTGCTATTCGGTAAGTAGGTAATAAGTAATTTTGCTTAACAAATTAAAAACAAAATAAATATGGAAACTTTAGAAATAAAGATAGGATTGAATGAAGATTATAAAATGGATGTTACAAATAAATTAAATGTGCTCTTAGCAGATTTTCAAATTCATTATATGAATTTAAGAGGATTGCATTGGAATGTAAAAGGAAGAAATTTTTTCTTATTACACGAAAAATTTGAAGAACTTTATAACAGTACTAATGATGTTGTTGATGAAATTGCAGAACGCATTTTAACTTTAGGATTACAACCATTGCATACGTTTGAAGATTATTTGGGAAACAAAACAATTGCAATTGTTAAAAACACATCTAATGGAGACGATGCAGTTAATTCTATATTAAATAATTTAAACCTATTATTAGTTCAAGAACGTGAAATTATGGAAATGGCATCTGATAATAACGACGAAGGTACTGCTTCTTTAATGAGTGATTTAATTTCTGAACAAGAAAAATTAACATGGATGTTAACTGCTTATTTAAGTTAAGCATAAAAGTAACTATAATAAAAAAGCAAAAACGGTTTAGTTTTAAACCGTTTTTGCTTTTTTTTATTAATGAAGTAGTCGCTTTTAATTACGCTCTTTAAGTTGCTTTTCTAATTGCGCTGCTTTTTCCTTGTATTTTTGCATTGCTTTTTTTAGCTGTCCTACTTTTTTTATCAATTCATCATCTTGAATGGCTTGATACGTTTTATTTCCATTTACCTCTTTTATTTTTGATTTACTGCTGCAAGTTGGGCAAATTGCTACTGAACTCATATTAATTCTTTTTTAAATGATCTATAACCCCAGTTGAAAATACGGTTCTCAGTTTTCTTTCAGGCTTGTTTTCATAACCAACAATAATAGAACTATGAATCATCATTTTTTCAAAATCAAAAACAATGGTTAAATAATCTTTAATCCCTGTTTCGTGCCAATTAACTATATAAAGGTTATCTCCAATTTTACGAGATCGGTAAGGAATGTCTGTATTTCCTTTTCCTTTTCTAGGTCCATTAATCCATTCATATGTTGCTTTACCATTGTAAAACTCCATATGTATTGCTTTACCATCTTGATATTGATAGTTTAATGAGTAACCATCTATAAAATGTTCAGGTTCTCCAAATTGAAATTTATTTTCTTCTGTTGTATTGCTTTGCGCAAAACTTTGTCCAATACTAAATATTACAAGACAAATAAATGTAATTAATTTTGTTTTCATTTTTTTGTATTTTAAAGTTATGTTTAGAAATTAAATTTTCCGTTAGTGTTTTTTCTTTCTGCCTCTGGTAAAATGGTTTCAATAGTATCCCAGTGTTCTGCAATCTTTCCGTTTTCTATTCTAAACAAATCATAAAATGATGTTGGTTTTCCTGCGAATGTTCCTTCACTTACCGATAAAACAATATTACCTTCTCCTAAAATAATATGGTTTTTTTCAAATACCATTGTAATTCCTTGTTTTGCCATTTCTTCTAAGGCTTTTCCTAAACCAGAAACACCATCTGCAATCATAGCGTTATGTTGAATATAGTTGTCGCCATCAAAATAATTGTGCATTTTGTCGAACTCGCCTTTTATTAAAACGGTATTTATAAAATCTTTTACTAGTGCTTTGTTTTGTTCTGTTTTATCAATGTCAGTAGTTTTTGTAACACCATCTGTTTGTGTTCTTCCACTTGGGTTTGTAGCTGCTAATTCAGAAAAATTATCCCAATGTTCTATAATTTGACCATTTTCAAATTTAAAGATATCAAAGCCAATTTTTGGACCAAAAAAGTCATATTCAGTATGCGTAACAGTGTAATTTCCATCTTGAAATGAACGAACTACATTCGCTTTAAAACCTCCTTCGGGTGCGTGGTGCAATACTTCACCAAAACCTTCCAATCCATCGGCTACTGCAAGATTATGTTGCTTGTAATTTGTAGGGTTAATATATGCAATTGTTGATTTATCGCCAGTTTCTAAACTAGTAATTAAGGCTACTGCTTTTTCTTTGTTTGTTAATGTTGTTTTTGTTTCCATTTTTCCTAATTTTTTAGTGTTAATATTTTTGTCTTGTGCGTTGCTTACTGTTATTAAAAGAGTAATTGCAACAGTTGTAATTATTTGTTTCATTTTTTTGTTTTTTAATTAGAGTACAAAGATGAAGCAATTGCAACTTGTTGGAAAGATGAAAAATGGTGTTAAAATGGTTAAAGTTGAACCATTAGTCTTTTGAGAATGAATTTATGAAAGATTTAGGGGTTAAACCTGTTTTTTTCTTAAAGTATTTGGTGAAGTTTGTTGGATCTTCAAATCCTAAACTATATGCCAATTCAGCGCTACTTATTGTTGAATTTATTAAATTTCTTTTTGCTTGAAGAATTACAAAATCATCAATCACGTTTTTGGCAGTTTTATTCATCAATTCCTTACAAATGGTATTTAGATGTTTATAGCTAATCGCCAATTCTTTGGCATAAAAATTTGCACTTCTACTTTTGGATAGGTTCTTCTCAATAAGTGAAATAAAATTTTGGTAAAGAACAATTTTAGAAGAATCGGAAATATAGAAGGTTATATTCTGCTTCAAGTTTTCGGCTTTTGATATTAAAATGGTTAGAAGAGAATTGATAATTATTTTGTGGTTAAACGATTGAGTATTTCCAAATTCTTTAAGTAATAAATTAAAAAAGGTTAAAAAATCGGAATTTTGAGGAATTTGAAGAATTGGTGAAAACAACTCGGGGTTAAAAAGTCTAAATACGAAGTCATCACTTAAATTAGAGAAGCTATTCACAAAATATTCTTCGGTAAATAAGATACAATAACCTTTTAGATCTTCTGAGAATTCGAATGCATTTATTTGATCTTTGGTTAAATAAACCAAACTATTTTGTTGAACAGGATACCATTTAAAATCTATAAAATGCCTTCCAGAACCTTCAGTAAAAAAAATAAGATTGTAAAATTTTAGCTGATGCGGTAACTCAGGATTGTGTTTGTGTTCATGTTTTCTTTTAGCGATTTGTTCAATAGGAACAATCTCAAAACCAATATTATTAGTTGCTGCAGAATTGAATAGTATATGAGGTATTTCTTTTGTCATATGGCTTGTCCAAAATTATAACTATAGGTTAAGTTTCGAATTTAACAAAAACAAACTGAATAGAAAATTTATGAATATTTTTGTAAAACGCAGTGTTCTCTATTCCTCTTTTGAAAGTTTTGAATGAACTTTTTTTCCTACGCTAGCAATTATTTCAATAATGTCTTCAATGTCTTTTTCTGAAGTTCTAAAATTCACAATGCAAGCTCTTAAACAATAAAAATCGTTTACAATGGCATTTGATAAAAAAACTTCACCACCAGTTTGTAATTCATTCAATATACTTTGGTTTAATGTATTAAGGTAGTTGTTATTTTTACCGTGCTCTTGTGGTACATATCTAAAAGTAGTAATGCTCAAATTTTGAGAAATAGCTTCTAATTCTGGGTGCTTTGCAGCTAAATCAAATAACATTTTAGAAAGTTCAATATCTTCAGTAATTAGTTTTTCATAGCCACTTCTACCAATTTGCTGTAATGTTAGCCATACTTTTAATGCTCTAAAACCACGTGAGTTTTGTAGTCCATATTCGTAAAAGTTTTGTGCTATATCGTCTTCATTTTTACTGAAATTATAATATTCAGGATGTGAACTGTACGTATCTATTAAATGTTGTGGATTTTTAACCAAGGTGCATCCAGCTTCAAGCGGACTGTATAACCATTTATGAGGATCTATAGCAATAGAATCGGCTTCTTTAATTCCTTCAAATAAATAATTAAATTTAGGGACAACCGCTGCGGGTACACCATAAGCACCGTCTATATGAAACCACAAGTCGTATTTTTTACAAATAATAGAAATTTCACTTAAATTATCAACAACTCCTGTACTTACGTCGCCTGCTGTGCCTACAACCATCAATGGAATGCAATTATTTTCTAAATCTTTTTTTATGGTGGTTTCTAATACTTTGGTATCCATTTTATTAGAAGAGTCAGTTTCTATCCAACGTACAGCATTTGTGCCTAGACCAAATAGAATAACTGCTTTATCAATCCAAGTATGCGTTGTTTTGGAGCAATAAACAGTTAATTTATTTGATGTATTTTGAACCCCATTTTCTTTAATACTTTTTGGGGATTTTGCTGTTCTTGCGGCTAAGAATGCCGTAAAATTCGCCATATTTCCACCACTTACCAATATACCTCCATAGTTAGATGAAACACCAATAAATTGGCACAACCATTTTACTGTTTGTTTTTCAATTTCTGTAGCTATAGGACTCAGAATATGTGCTCCAACATTAGGATTTACTGAAGCTGCCAATAAATCTGCCAAGGCACCAATTGGAGCAGCAGAAGAAGTAATATAACCTAAAAATTTTGGGTGACCGTTAAGTAAAGAATGATTGAGCAATAAATCTGTTGCTTTTGAAATTAACTCGGTAGCAGGTTTTCCGTTTTCAGGCAATGATAAATTTCCTAATAAATGTTGCAATTTACTTGGACTCTCATTTGGGGTTACTTGTTTTTGGTCTATGGAATGAATAAAATTTGAAATATCATCAATTAATTTATATCCAATTTTTCGAAATTCTTCCTTTTCTATTTCGATTGATGATTTTCTAATTTTTGTCATAATAATACTTTTTGGAATTTCTCTTTCTTAATTAAAGCTATAGGTTAAAAAATGAATTACAATGCCAATTTATTTCCCATATTCAAATTTTTAAAGTCTAAAGATAAGAATAACAATTTAGTCATTTTTTAAGATAAGTATGGTTTGTTGTTTTGGTCTTTTCTTTTATCAGCTTTACCTTTGTTGCAAGCAAAAGGTTTAGAAAAAATAGCTGAGGATTTGTCTTAATGTATTTTCTAATGGCTATTATTTATGTATTCGAATTTGCTATTATTACAACATAGTTGTAAATCAATTACCTTCATTTTTTGAGTTTTCTGTTAAAATAGTATCTTTAAATAATCTAAAACCTATAAAAAATGAAAAATTATATCAAATGCTCCTTGGTATGTTTATTTGTTACTTGCTTGTTTTCTTGTAAAAATACTAGTCATATAAATACGAATACTTTTGAGGAATTTGTTTATAATATGAATGAAAAAGGATTTACTACGGGGAACATTTTAGTGTATAAAAATGGCGAAATTATTTATCAAAACTCAGACGGTTTAAGAACTATTGATCCTAAAGAACCACTTACATTAAATTCTCAATTTAGATTGGCTTCAGTAAGTAAACAATTTACTGCAATGTCTATTATGAAATTAAAAGAGGCCGGTAAATTAGATTATAATCAAACTGTTAAATCTATTCTTCCGGAGTTTCCTTATGCTAATATTACGGTTCGTCACTTATTACATCATATTTCGGGATTGACTGATTATGAACGATTGATAGCGGAAAATTGGAAGCCAAAAGATTTAACTAAGACTTATATTTTAGGAAATGATGAAATTATTAAGGAGTTTTATAGAGTAAATCCCAAGCTTGATTTTCAACCTGGTGAACGCTGGGAATATAGTAATACCGGTTATTTGTTTTTAGCATCCATAGTAGAGAAGGTTTCGGGAAAACATTTTAGAGAATATTTAAAGGAAACTATATTTGAGCCTTTGGATATGAATAATACTGTATTATATAAATATCAGATAGATTCAGATCCTGCAATGCCAAATCGTGTATTTGGTTATGAAACAGCTTTAAATGAAGTAGATTTAGTACTAAATGATTATAATATTGTAAATGATGTTAGGGGAGATGGAGGCATTTACTCCACATTAAACGATTTATATAAATGGAATCAGGCACTTGTTAATAATACAATTATTCCAAAAAGTTTTTTAGATGAAGCTTGGACTCCGGGTGTTCTAAATAATGGAAAGTCTACAACATATGGATTTGGATGGTTTATTAATTCTAAACAGGGAGAACCAAAAGTTGTTAATCATTCCGGTGGTTGGGTTGGCTTTGGAACTTTTTTACATAACGAAGTTGATGCTAATAATGGCTTTATTTTATTAACTAACAATTCTGGAGAAAATTTTAGCGCTATTTTAAATAGTATCCAAAATATTTTGGATGGAAAACCGTATATAATTCCAAAGTATCAAATTGAAAAACAGATGGCTAAAGAAATAGCAGCTGGAAATAGTGAAAAAGGTATACATATTTACCATAAGTTTAAATCCGATACCCTTCACTATATTTCCTCTGAAAGAAGTATGAATGTTCTAGGTTATAGATTATTAGGTGCAGACAAAATAGATGCAGCTATAGAAGTTTTTAAATTAAATATAGAAGAATATCCAAAATCTGCTAATACTTATGACAGCTATGGAGACGCTTTATTATTAAAGGGTGATTCCATTAATGCACTTAAAAATTTTAAAAGATGCTTTGAAATTGATAGTACGTTAACTTATTCGAATGATAAAGCTTTAAAATTAGAAGCTGTTTTGTATTAAAATGAATAATAAATTAAACGGGGTTTTATACTCCGTTATTTATTCTTTAGAATTGGCATAATTCTGTCTTGCATAACTTTCCAAGTTTCCTTTTTTGGTTTTTCATTAATAGCCCAACCGTTAAATACGATTGATAAATTGTATTCTGGCGCAAATAGTAAACATTGTCCACCATAGCCAATACCGGCAAATATTTCGCTTTTTCCATTTGTGTGTTGGATAATCCACCATTGGTATCCGTAACCTACGTTACTTTTTTTGTTTGGATCAATTTCATCAACTATTGGGCTCGTAGATGAGGTAACCCAACTTTCAGATACAATTTGTTTGTTGTTCCATTTACCTTTATTCAAAAATAAAGTGCCAATTTTGGCTAAATCTACTGCCTTAAGATATAATCCACCTTCCGTATCTATTTCACCATTAGGAGTTTTTTTCCAATAATAATCAGTGATTCCAAGTGGCTCAAATAATTTTTCTTCGGCCCATTTGTCAATTCGTTTTCCTGTAATAACACGGGTAATTTTACCTAATAACACGCTAGCGCCACTATTATACTCGAAACTTGTACCTGGAATGGTATCTGTTGGTTTATTTAAAACATACTGTATCCATTCATCACTAGCTTCTAAAAGCACACAATCATTTTTTGGGTCGGTATAATCATCTTCGTTCCATTTTAAACCACTTCTCATTGTTAATAAATCCTCAATAGTTATAGTATTCTTTCTTATGTCTTGAAAGTTGATATTGTAGTCTTTGAAAAAGAGCATTGCCTTTGTTTTAATAGTATAATCATTATTTAAATCCAAAGCTATACCTAAGAGAATGGAAGTAACACTTTTGGTAATGGATTGTAAAGTATGTAATTCCGATTGCTGGTAAAATGGGTACCAACTTGGGTGATTGTAATTATATTGATGATTAGTAGTGTCATATTTTTTAGCAATGGTTTCATAATCTTGCTCATATTTATAATTAGCCAATATTTCGTCATTTTGTATCACCATAAAACGGTCTATTAATCCATAATCTCCATTATTTATTTCTAAATTAATTGAGTCGAGCACCGCAGAAAGATCATTGTTAGAAGCTGTCTTTTGTTGTTCTTTAATTGCCGTTTTATTCTTGTTTTTTGTATTGCATCCAATAACCGTAAGTATAATTAAAATTGAAAATGTTAGCGTTTTAAATTTATTTAAAGTTGTTTTCATAGTTTTTTAATTAGGAATAATGGTTTTGGAAATTATTTACGGTTTATTTCAGTTTCTAATGTAGTAAATAAAAATTGAACAGAAATTATAAGAAAAAGGCATAACGAGCAGTGTAGTATTTTTAGTAGAAAGACTGCCACCAATACTTAAATCTACAGATTACGGTTGAGTGGCATCTAATTATTGTCTTGTTATGATGATTTTTAGATATGTTACCGTTTGTTTATCAGTAGTTTAATTTATTTTATTTCTTCTCGTAAAATTTTATCTAATTTTCTACCTTTTGCCAATTCATCTACTATTTTATCTAAAAATCTTACTTGTTGTGTTAATGGATTATCTATTTCTTCGATACGATAACCACATATAACACCAGTAATTAAATGGGCATTTGGGTTTAAATTGGCTTTTTTAAAAAAGGTTTCGAATGTTGCTTTTTCATCAATAAATTGCTGAACTTTAGTCTCATTATAACCGATTAGCCATTCTATTACTTGGTGTAACTCTTTTTTTGTTCTTCCTTTTTTTTCTACTTTATGTACATAATGAGGATAAACCGAAGCAAAAGTCATTTTAGCTATACGTTCATTGTGTTTTGGTGTCACTTTCATTTTTACTAAATTTTTATGTTTAATATATCTTTTTCTTCAAAGTAGTTGAATGTTCCTTTTATTCTTTTGAGCTTTCGTTTAAGGCAGTTAATTTTTGTTGTAAATCATTTATTAATTGCTTGACGATTGGTTCATTACTATGTTTCAACTCTTCAATAGTTCGTTTAATTGTTTCTGGAGATTCATTTTCTTGAGGAAATGGTTGAAAACTTTCGCTAGACGCTAATGAGAAAAACAAACTATCAGACCATTCGTTTCTTTTACCATCAATTACCAAATGAACACGATCAGACTCGCCTAAATTTTTAACAGAATGCACGTAGTTTACATTTGTATACCAGCATTCACCTGGTAACATTGTTAACTCATTACCATCTAAAATAAATTGGACATGTGCATTAGTTACAATTGGAATGTGTAAACGAAAACTTCCATCTTCATAGCCTAATTCGTAATCTCTATGTGGTTTAATTCCGGCTCCAACTCCTAATCGCAAAATACGAGCTGAAAGTATGGGGCATTTAAAAGAGTTGATAACTTCTTTGAAATATTGACATTTTTTAAGTGCTGGTGTTTCCGATATTATTGATGTAGGTGATGACAGTGAGAATATATTAGATTGCTCTCCGTTTGGAGCGTATAATGAAATTACTTTCCAATCTCCATTATAATCGGCAGTGTTAAAATGTGGAATCCAATTTATATCAAGAATTAATGAGAGGTCATGAATCAATTTTTCTTCATTAAATTGAAAAGGAAGCTTTAAATAAGTTGTAATTTCTTGCATTTTTTGTCTTAAAATCTCTCCCCAAAAAAGTAACTTAGGTTAAAATTGATTTTTGTTGTTAGTTTATAGGGTGTGTTAAGGTACTAAATTTAACAAATAAATCCAGATCAAGAAATTCGGTGGCGCTTTTTAGAAGTAGATGCGCACAAGTAATATATTTTATTATTTGTTGTATAAATGTTATTTAGCCCGTTCTATTTTATTTTTTCAACAGATAGTTCTTTATCGTCTACAAAAACAATGCAATTAATTTTGAAAGATCCACCTAAATTTACTTTTATATTTTTTCTTTCGCCATTCTTATTAATTAAATGTCCGGTTAAATTTGAACCGGCAAATCCATATCTTTTATCTTGTAATTCACCATTTACAAATAACATTTCTCCGTTAAACCAAGTATTGTTAATTCTAATTTCAGAATTTTCAAATGTTCCAATCCATTCACTTTTCATAATATTGTTTTTTAGTTTCCTAATAAGTATGAATTTCTTATTTTTTGTTACATTTTTAATGAGGTTAATTTATAAATTATTCAATTAAATTGTAACCATTTTGTATGTTGAAATTTGTGGTTTTTATGTTTTTATAATGAATTTCAACGAGTTTAGAGCTTGGTTTCTTAAAAACCTAACAAATTGTTTGTGGAATGTATAGGTTTACCTAAATTGTATAAAAGATAACAAGTATTTAACTAATAGGTATTCTCAATTTTATTAGAATTATTTCCAATTCTATGATTGATTCTTTCTCCAGTAACAGGGTAGGAATGAATGGATTCTGTTTTGATTTCACCGTTAAGTTTGTATTGAAGAATAATAGGGGTTTCAGATTTTATTTCAACCCATTCGGTTTGTTTATCTCCAGTTTTAAGCTCATTTATTAATTTAGTTTCTCCTCCAATTATTTTTAAATCTGTTAAATTGGATCCAGTTTCATTAATTAATGAAATTCTCATGGTGTTTAATAAAAACATTACAATATAAAAATACAAAATGGCGATAGGAATGTTTAAAATTATAATTCCTGAAGTTAGCATATGTTTTTTTCTATGTTCTTTTTCCTTTATTAAATTAATTAAAACTTTTATTAAAACACTTAAATTTACAATACCAGCAATGGCTATAAAAAATATTCCAAATATTGTTATTGAAATAGAATTTGAGAAATAAAAAGCAACTAGCAATAGTGTTCCAATTATAAATGAAATCAATGCAGTAGAAAGTCCATATTTATTTGTCATTTTTTTGTAAGCTGGTTATGGTAGGTTAATTTTCAGAGAATGCAATTTTCCAATATTTAAAATTAATGTTTTTTTGTTTTATAAACTTGTTATTTTTTAAATGAAACTATTTATGATATACATTTTTGGCTATGGGCATTTCTGTTACGTTGTATTTAATGTCTGTTATTTTTAATTTTAACCAAGTCCATTTTTCATTTTTTAATCCCCAACTTGCTTCACATTCAACGGGTATTTTTATTCCATTCATTTCTTTGGTTTTGGTGGCAGTTACAATCCATTTTGTAGGTTCTGTATCCTTTGAATCTTGATAACGCATTGCTACGAATTTCTCAAAATATCCATCTTTATTAAAATGAAATTCTCCCGAACCTTTAGTTCCTTTAAATTCCATAGTTGCTCTTGCGCAATAGTTATTTATAGGCTCCCACTTAATGTATTGGCTTAAGGATGCCGATGGAAACCAAATAATTTCAGCCAAATATCGTTGTAAAGTTGCTTGATTTATCTTTTTGTCATTTTTTACATTTACAACTGGAATGAGAGAAAGAAGTTTAATAGTCATTTCACCCTTACCATTTTCAAATTTGTCTCTACCTACTGCGCTCAATATTGAATTCAGGTTGGTATTAATATTCCAATTGAAGGCTGGCGGTTGAATGGTAAAATATTGTTCAGCCTTACCATTATTCCAACTTGTTTGTTCTGGTTTCATTTTAAGCTGAAGTTCTTGAGTTAAATACGTGTTAGAAATAAACGGCTTACCTAATAATCCGCTGTTTGTTAGCCACTTTTGAACAATAGGAGGTAAGTGAAGTATTTTTTTTTCGGTAACTACTTCTTGGTTTTTGAATTGTGAATTTTCAAATAGAGCTATTCTTTCTTTATTGATTTTACTATTAAAATGAACAGTTGAATATCCAATAATTGTTGAAAATAGAATAATCACATTTGCTATTGTACCAAATTTTGTATCGGTCCAAAAGTTAAAAATTAATATTTGTGAAACAATCACAGCCAAAAAACCACTTAACAACCAATAATTGGATTGAACAAGCATTAATACCACTGTAGTGATAAAAAGTAGCAATGTTAATAACCAAAAAATACCGTTTACTCTTGAAATGTGTTGTGAGATCTCATTAAATTCAGATAAGCCAAAAGCTTTTAAAAACCCAAATAAATGGATAATTCCGTGTATTCCAATCAATATGATTAAAGCTATTCGCATTGTTTCTTCAGCTTGTTATTGACGATGGTTTAAATTATGAATAATTCTTTATTAAAACTTGTTTTTCAGATATTTAAATTTACGTTTTTTATATTTTAGAAACATTCTATTTTATTAAAGGCGAAAATTTTGGTTATACAGCTTAAGTTAGCAATTCATTAATTTTAATATCTGATCTATATCCTTGTTCTCCTTTTTGATTAGGATATATTTTTAGAATTGTCACATTAGCGACAAAATCAGACTGAATATATTTTTCAGAAATCGAAGGTTCATCACAATCACAAGCAAATATTCCTATTAAAAATAGAAAAATCACTATTTATAGAATCTTTTTCATAATTGCTTGCAACATATTTTTATAAGATTTGTACCACTGGAAAATAGGATATTTTTCGGGCGAAGCAAATCGTAAGTTGAATGTTGGTTGTTAATATTTAGTTTAATTTTAAGCATAAATTTTATGAGATGTTAACCACTGTTATTTTTTTAATTCATAATAATCAATCCAAGATTTAATTCTTCCAACAAACATTTTTAAATAATTTTCAGATAAAAATATGTTAGACCAATCAAATCTTTGCGCTTGAACTCCTAGATAAAATATAAAAATAGCAGCTCCTGCTTTTGGAATTAATTTGAGTTCTTTTTCAGATATTTCTTTGATTTTTTGATAACCATTAAGAAAACTTTGGACTTTAGATTCGTATTGATTTTTATCGGATTCTATAAAAAATAATTGTTTACAGAAATATCCAATGTCCAAAATAAGTGATCCATTTCCACAAAAATCAAAGTCAAAAATTGTAATTTCTTTTTCGCCCTCAATAGCCATATTATCATACCAAATGTCCATATGTACAATTCCGTTTTGAGTGTGTTCAAAATCTGAGTTTTGAAAAGTTTTTTCAAATTCTTTAATAAATTTCATTTCGTGTAATTTCTCAGAAAAGAATTGTTTTAAATATTCGTAGGGTAATTCTATAAGTGTTTTTTTGTTATAAGAAGTTCGATTTATAGTTTTATTTAAAGTAAGACTATGAATTTTCGCCATTAAAAAGCCAATTTCAAAACACATTTCTTCATTTAAAAATCTAGTTTTTTTACCTTTTGCAAATGAAAAAAGCACTATATATCTTAAACCTTCAGGAGCATTTATTTCTTGAATAAAATTTCCCTTTTTATCTTTAATAGGAAAAGAAACATTCAAGTTATTTTTACTTAGCAGCCTTAAAAGCTCAATTTCGTCTATGATTTCTGATTTTGACCTCCAATTATAACTATAAACTCTCAAAACATATTTTTCTTCATTGTATGAAAGAAAGTAAGTATGATTCATTCCTGTCCTAAATAATTTACATTCAAAATTATTATTCAGTTCATATTTTTCTTTTACAAATTCACCTAATTCATTTTCGGAAAGAGTAGAAGTTGTTACAGGAAAAGTTGTCATAAGGAGTGCGTGTTTTAATAGTGGCTAATGTGATTTTATATGATTTGTGCGATTGGAAAATCGAAGATTTTTCGGTTGTAGAAAATCGTTAGTTAAATGTTTGTAGTTATTTTTTTATTTCATTTTTTAAGTCCAACAATTTCAATTCATTGTGGTAGTTCACAATTCTTGATTGTGCATTTCCGTCAATTAATAAAATGATAATTAGCATTGAAATGGTTGTAACACTAATTGCTCTCCAAGTTGGTGTATTAATAAATAGAATTAATAATGCAGCTACGATAATTAATATTGGAACTAATTTAAATACAAATGTAAATTGCTTTAAAGTGGTTTCAGAGCGTTCAATTTGGGACTTATAAAAGGCAGTTTCATCGGTATTAAAATCCTTTTCAAATTGTTTAATTCTTTGAATATTGGTGTAGTTAGTGCCGCTGCCAATTATTAATAGTAATATACCTGCTACTAACGTTGGAATGATATAAGCCTTTGCTAAATCTGTTTTTCCTAATTGCCAAAATCCAACACTTGCCATTAAAAATCCAATCGCGAAGAAAATAAAGAAACGTGTTGAGAATACTTCGGCTTTTGCCCATTCGATTGCTAGTTTTAATACGTCCATAGTTTCATTTATTAATTGCACATAACGAGTTTTTATATTATTTGTTGCGTGTAGTATTTTTGTCAAAAGATCAAATAATTTGCTCCTTAATCCATAACTTGCTCTATTTTAATATCTTTTAAATAAAAAATACCTTTTCTAGAGAAGATTACAATCATAAATGAATCTTCGTCTTTTTGGGCCTGGAAACTTTCTTCAAATGTTATCCAATCTGAATGTGTTTTTTGAGTTTCAGATGTTGGAGGATTTTCATTTTTACCTGCTAACGTAAAACTTCGTTTTGATGTTTTAAGCCCTTTCCAAAATGAATACAATACAACCGGATTTGCATTGTTATTCTTTAAAGTAACGGATAGTTTATATTTCTGGTTTGTTTTAATTTTTGCTTTACCTCTTAAATAAAATTCATCTGCTACAATAATTTTAAGATAATTGTTATTCTCTTCATTTTTCGAGATTCTTTGAATTTCATAATCATTTTGAGTATCAATTTTCAACTCTATGTCAAGATCATTTTCAGTAATTACATCAGCAATTTCATCGGTTTTAACCATTTTTTCACAACTGAAAATTATTAAAACAGTAATTAGAAGGCCCAAATTTTTAATTAGTTTCATTTATTACTTTCCTTTTTTTCGTATTACACACAACGGTCTTGTTCAAGATTTAGTTGTGTGTTTTAGCTATAAATTTAGTAAATAATTACCAACCAAGAAAGTCCATGAGGGCTATCGTAAGTAGGGAAGAACCAAACAATAAATATACCAGTTGTTACTACATGTTGTATTCATAAATATCTAAATATCTCAATTTCTCATCAATAAATGTATTTATTGCAATCAATAATCCTTTCTCGTTGTAATGATATTCATATCTCCAAGTATCTGTACTTTTATTTATTGCTGTACGAATGCTAGAATCTTGATTATATATATAATATTCTTTTGTAATAGAAGCATTTCTTACATAGTTTTTATACTTTTTAAAATATTGTGTTCTTACAGATTTTATCTTTCTATTTTTTATATCAAACTCATTTATTACTCTATAAGCAAGTGTATCTTTTTCAAAGTTATCTTTATGAGTTTCTAAACTATCTTTATTGAAGTAAGTGATTGTTTTTTTCTCAATTTCATTAAGCTTATTAATTTCAAGTTCTATTTCTAAACTATCTTTTCTTTCAAAAATTTTTCTTTTTATCAAATTTCCTTCAACATCCTTAAAAAATGTAAAAACTCTATCGGAGAAGTATTTTTTATGCTCTATTCTACAATTACTTAAGCTATCGCAAGATTTTACTTCTTTCAATCTTCCTAGGTCATCATATTTATAGTAAAAGTTAATAGGATTAAAATCACTTCTAGTTAATATTCGCATTTGAGGTCTAGAATAAGTGTATTTATTATTATTTTTTGAGAAAGATTTTCTTTTAAGTATATTCTTTTTGTCGTAATAGTATTTTTTTATGAAATCCCCGTAATATGAAGTGAATTTTTTTTCAGAGATATTCCCTGTAGAATCAATTTTATAAATATAATCATGCAAGTGGTTTCCTGATGTTTCAGGGTTTTCATAATGCTTGACAATTACTGATTTTGCTTTTTTTTCTTTTAGAATTTTACTTTGAGGATTCTCAATTAAATCATTATATCTCCCATAATATATACTTTGGGAATTAGTCGAATAAGTTGAAATAAAAACTATTATTATTGTTATAATCTTTTTCACAATTTAAGTGTTAATATGTGGTAACGGGCTTTTATAAGATTTGTGCGTTTGGAAAATCGGAGATTTTTCGTACGTAGCAAATCGTTAGTTGAATGTTTGCAGTTTGTACTAGTTCAAATTTAAGCATAAATTATATGAGTTGTTGGCTACTGTATTTTAATCTTTTTTTACAAATCTCATATATTCAAATTTCCCATCATTAACTGGAATTAAATTAGATAAAATCAATCCTTTATCAGATTTCAACACTTTATATGCTATAAATGATTTATAATATGAGTTTTTTTCTCTTTTTTCAATTGTTAGATTTAGAGTGTTATCTGAATTCTGTTTGTTATAAATCAAATTCCACTCTCCATTCATTTCCAATACAAGAGAATCTGATTTTTCAAAATAATATTTTCCATTAACTAACTTAACTGGAGCATTCTTAATTGAAAATGTCAAGTCAGTTTTAATTGAAAGAATAAATTCATCAATTTTTTCAATCTTATCAAACTTATCAATCGAACTTGAGTGAATTATATAATCACCAATTACTTTTTCTTGCGTTATTTTATCAGGAATTTTGTTAAACTCTTTATCTTCAATTTTTTCATTGATTACACATGCGAAATTTATCGTAAAAATCAGACTGAATAGTAAATACTTTAAATTTTTCATAATCTATCTTTTTATATTGTTGCCAACTTTTCATATACAAACAAATATAACTGTTTTACCTTTAAAAATTTACGGATAAACGTATGTTTAACTTAGTTGTGTATTATTTTTATGGATAAAAAAAACTCCTCAAACAAAGTTTGAGGAGTTTTAAATAAATTGTGTTGTTTACAATTAGTCTAATAAAGCATTTGTAGCTTTTACACCAACTGCACTTTCTTGAATTTTAGCTTTTTCAGCATCAGTTAATTCAATTTCAACAATTTGTTCAATACCGTTTTTGCCAATAATACAAGGAACTCCAATTGAAATATCAGATAAACCATATTCACCATCTAACAAAGCAGAACATGGGAACATTTTTTTAGAATCTAAAGCAATAGCTTGTACCATTGCAGATACAGCTGCACCTGGAGCATACCAAGCACTAGTTCCTAATAATTTTGTTAATGTAGCTCCACCAACTTTAGTAGCTTCAACAACTTCTTGCATTCTTTCTTCTGATAAAAATTCAGAAACTTTTACACTGTTACGAGCAGCTTTACCAATTAATGGAACCATACCAGTATCACTGTGTCCACCAATTACCATTCCATCAACATCAGATGCAGGACATCCTAACGCTTCAGCTAAACGGAATTTAAAACGAGCGCTATCTAAAGCACCACCCATACCAATAATTCTGTTTTTAGGTAATCCAGTTGATTTATGAGCTAAATAAGCCATAGTATCCATTGGGTTACTTACTACAATAATAATTACGTTTGGAGAATATTTAATTAAGTTTTCTGAAACAGATTTTACAATACCTGCGTTAATTCCAATTAATTCTTCACGAGTCATTCCTGGTTTTCTAGGAATACCACTTGTAATTACAGCTACATCACTATCTGCAGTTGCAGCATAGTCATTTGTTACACCTGTAATTTGAGTGTCAAACCCATTTAAAGATGCACATTGCATTAAATCCATTGCTTTACCTTCAGCAAACCCTTCTTTAATGTCGATTAATGTTACTTCGTCTGCGAAATTTTTAATGGCTATGTACTCAGCACAACTTGCACCTACCGCACCAGCACCTACTACTGTTACTTTCATATTTTAAATCTTATTTTATTTGTTCAATTAAAGTACCAAAAATACTAATTTTTATGGTAACTAAAAATGACATATATCTTAATTTACGAAATCGTTTTTGCCATGAGAATTCACTCAAAACAGCTATTTTTCAACGAGTTATATGACATATGTCATTTTTTTATCGAATACTAATTGCTATACCAGCAGTAATAGTATTGTATTCTTGTAAAGTGTAATCTCCGTATATTTTTATAGGGCCTAAACTTAGTCTAGCACCTAAAGTTGTTCTCATACCATTTGCATCAAATTTTAATGATAATGGATCGGTTATTACTTCTGTTTTAGTGTCATTTGGAGCAGGATTTCCTGTATCGTATTCTAGTTCGTAAGTTCCTTTCATTTTTAATTCTGAAGAACCACCGTTATATCCAATTCCTCCATAAATATTTAATACCGGAAAATTTAAAGATGCAATTGCCTGAATTGTATAAGAATTCAATTTAAATGTAGCTTCTTGGTTTGAACCTGCAATTGAACTGTCGTTTTGAATATCATAATTTACATTCATATTGGTAAATGCTCCTAGAATAGAAACATGTAACGGCAGTTTTTCAATAGCGCCAAATATACTTGTAATATCTTTTTTTAATCCTAAGCCTAATAGCTTACCTTTTACATCATCCGAGCCTACTTCTGGCACAAAACGCACCATAACATCCATTTTATTCGACACTCCTAATGTTAATTGCACATTAGGTGATGGAATAGCGTTAATTGGTAGATCATCTTTTACACCACCCGGCATATTAAAATTGGCGGTTACTTCTTCGCCATCAATAACTGTACTTACTTTTACCGGTGCTGTTAACGAGTTTTCTCCAGCAACAGTAGCTCCTGTTAATGAGGTTGATGTAGTTGATGAAGACAATCCTAAATCGGCAAAATGAAATATTTCATCTTCTGTTGGTATAAGTGCAGCATTTAAGCCAATTGAAATATCAAAGCCTAATTTTTTATGTGTTTTTGCGGTATGATACCAACCATTATTCATTCCAAAAATGAGTCCTTTCATTGCTGGGTTAATATAGGCATTTGTTAGTTTAGATGCGTCTTCAACACCTGTTAATAGGATGGCTTCCATACCATCATCTTCTTGAGATTTTACAGATAAAGTAAATAGTAAAGCAAGAAAAAATAGTGATAAATTTTTCATAGTTAGGGGTTTTTAGTTAGTTTTCAAATATAACAAAAAAAAAATACCACTAAAATAAGTGGTATTTTTAAATTATTAATTAATTCTAAAGCTTGTTAAGCATCAATATTCGCATATTTTGCGTTCTTTTCAATAAAGTCTCTACGTGGTGGAACTTCGTCTCCCATTAACATAGAAAATACTCTATCGGCTTCAGTTTGATTGTCAATAACTACTTGGCGTAATGTTCTAAACTCAGGATTCATTGTTGTATCCCATAATTGTTCAGCATTCATTTCCCCAAGACCTTTGTAACGTTGAATACTAACGCTTCCACCCATATTTAAGGCAATCATATCACGTTGGTCATCATTCCATGCATATTCTCTTTTTTGTCCTTTTTTCACTAAGTATAATGGAGGAGTAGCAATAAATATGTGTCCGTTTTCAACCAATTCTTTCATATATCTAAAGAAGAATGTTAAAATTAAAGTGGCAATGTGGCTACCATCTACATCGGCATCACACATAATAACAATTTTATTATAACGTAACTTAGATAAATTTAATGCTCTTGGATCTTCTTCGGTTCCAATAGAAACACCTAAAGCAGTAAACATATTTTTAATTTCTTCGTTTTCAAAAACTTTGTGTTGCATTGCTTTTTCAACATTCAAAATTTTTCCACGTAATGGTAAAATAGCCTGAAAAGCTCTGTCTCGTCCTTGTTTGGCCGTACCACCTGCTGAATCTCCCTCAACTAAGAAAATTTCACATTTATCAGGATCGGTTTCAGAACAGTCACTTAATTTACCAGGTAAACCGCCAATACTCATTACCGTTTTACGTTGTACCATTTCACGTGCTTTACGTGCGGCGTGACGAGCTGTTGCAGCTAATATTACCTTTTGAACTATTGTTTTGGCGTCATTTGGATTTTCTTCTAGGTAATCCTGTAACATTTCAGAAACTGCTTGGCTTACCGCTGAGGTAACTTCACGGTTTCCTAATTTTGTTTTAGTTTGTCCTTCAAATTGTGGTTCTGCAACTTTTACAGATACAATTGCTGTTAATCCTTCACGAAAATCATCTCCAGCAATTTCAAACTTTAGATTTTTAAGCATTCCAGATTCATCTGCATACTTTTTTAGAGTAGCTGTTAAACCACGTCTAAATCCAGATAAATGCGTACCTCCTTCGTGTGTATTAATGTTATTTACATATGAATGTAAGTTTTCGTTATACGAAGTATTGTAAACCATTGCTACTTCAACAGGAACACCATTTTTTTCACCTTCTATTGAAATTACATTACCAATCAATTGCTCTCGAGTAGCATCTAAATACTTAATAAATTCAGGTAAACCTTCATCACTATAAAAAGTTTCAGTAGGGTTATTTCCTTCTTCGTCTGTAACTCTTTTATCTTGTAATGTTATAGTTAATCCTTTATTTAAAAATGATAACTCGCGCATTCTTGTTGCTAAAGTTTCATAATTATATTCCGTAGATTGTGCAAAGATGGTTTTGTCTGGTGTAAAAGTAACCATGGTACCTTTTTCGGTAGTATCACCAATTGGTTTTGCAGGGTACATTGCTTTTCCTCGCTCGTATTCTTGTTCCCAAATTTTACCATCTCCGGAATAAACAGTTGCTCTTAAATGATCGGAAAGTGCATTCACTACCGAAACACCAACTCCGTGTAAACCACCAGATACTTTATAGGAATCTTTATCAAATTTACCTCCAGCACCAATTTTGGTCATTACCACCTCTAACGCCGAAACTCCTTCTTTTTTATGCATTCCTACCGGAATACCACGACCATTATCTTTTACCGAAATGGAATTGTTTTCATTTATAATAACATTAATAGTATCACAATGACCTGCCATTGCTTCATCAATAGAGTTATCTACAACCTCATATACTAAATGGTGTAATCCTCTAATTCCAACATCACCAATATACATAGATGGACGCATACGTACGTGCTCCATTCCTTCTAGAGCCTGAATACTATCAGCCGAATAATTGTGTTTTTTTGCTTCTTCGCTCATACTTAATAAATAGGTATTATATTAATTTTGTAACACACAAATATAAGTAATTGAGACAGTATATTTTTTATATAAGAATTGGGCAAAGTATGAAGTTATTAACAATTGCTAATAAATTTAAAGTCGCTTAAATCGTTTAAAATCGCTTTTATTAAGGTTTTTTAAGATTTTAGGTTTAAATGGCGAGTGTAATTTTTTAAAATGGCCTTAAAACGCATTATTTTAATTAATTTCAAAGTGTTTTTTTATCCTTTTTTATGTAAATAATGAAGTGAAAAGCCTAATTAAGAATTAAATTAGATGTAATTGTAGAATATTGTTGAGAAAAAAATAAATAAAATATTCATACTGTTTAGAATAATATTATTTTTGTGGATGCAACATCAGGTACTTATATTAGATTTCGGTTCGCAATACACGCAGTTGATTGCTCGAAGAGTTAGGGAGTTAAACATTTTTTGTGAAATTTTCCCGTATAATAGCAAAAGTTTTAAAGTGGAAGATTACAAGGCTGTAATTCTTTCTGGAAGTCCATTTTCAGTGAGAGCAGAAGATGCTCCACATCCAAATTTATCCGAAATTAAAGGAAAACTTCCTTTATTAGGAGTTTGTTATGGGGCACAATATATGGCTCATAATTTTGGTGGAGAAGTTGGAGCCTCAAATACACGTGAATATGGAAGAGCAAATCTTTCCTTTATTAAAGAAAACGAACCATTTTTTGAAGGTGTTTCTGAAGGAAGTCAGGTTTGGATGAGTCACAGTGATACCATTTTAGATTTACCAGACAGTTTTGAATTAATTGCCAGCACACACGATGTGGCTAAAGCGGCATTTAAAATAAAGGATGAGCAAACTTATGGTATTCAATTTCACCCAGAAGTATATCATTCAAAAGACGGATTAACAATATTAAAAAACTTTTTAGTAAATATTGCAGGTTTAGAGCAAACTTGGACACCCGAGTGTTTTGTTGAAACAACAGTTGCCGAATTAAAAGAAAAATTAGGGAACGACAAAGTTGTTTTAGGTTTATCTGGTGGAGTTGATTCAACAGTTGCTGCAACATTAATTTCAAAAGCAATTGGGAAAAACTTATATTGTATTTTTGTAAATAATGGATTGCTACGTAAAAATGAGTTCGAAAATGTATTGGATCAATACAAACACATGGGCTTAAACGTGAAAGGAGTTGATGCTTCGGCACGTTTTTTGAAAGAACTGGAAGGAGAATCGGATCCTGAAGGAAAACGTAAAATAATTGGACGTGTGTTTATTGAAGTTTTTGATGATGAAGCACACGAAATACAAGATGTAAAATGGTTAGCACAAGGAACTATTTACCCAGATGTTATTGAATCGGTTTCGGCAACTGGAGGACCTTCAGCAACTATTAAATCGCATCATAATGTTGGTGGATTACCAGATTTTATGAAGCTAAAAATAGTAGAACCTTTAAATACCTTATTTAAAGATGAAGTTCGTAGAGTTGGAGCTTCTATGGGAATTGATGCTGAGTTATTAGGTCGTCATCCGTTTCCTGGTCCAGGTTTTGGAATTCGTATTTTAGGAGATATAACAGCAGAAAAGGTGAGAATGTTACAAGAAGTTGATCATATTTTTATACAAGGATTAAAAGATGAAGGATTGTATAATAAAGTGTGGCAAGCAGGAGCAATGTTATTACCTGTAAATTCTGTAGGTGTTATGGGAGATGAACGAACTTATGAAAAAGCGGTAGTTTTAAGAGCTGTAGAATCTACTGATGGTATGACCGCAGATTGGGTTAATTTACCGTATGAATTTTTACAAAAAACCTCAAATAAAATAATAAATGGTGTAAAAGGCGTTAATAGAGTAGTATATGACATTAGTTCCAAACCACCAGCAACTATTGAGTGGGAATAAAAACCACTTAAATTAATGATATCTATGAAAAGCATAAAGTTTCTGTTTACATTATTGTTGTTTTGTACTATTAGTTTAGTAGCGCAACAAAAAAAGTACGTTTCCTACACAGTTCAAAAAGGGGAAACAATGAAGAGTATTGCAAAGGTTTATAAAATTTCAACAAGAGATTTATTGCGGTTAAATCCCGATATTGGAAGAAAACCTAAAGCAAACACCGTAATTATTGTTCCTAATTTAAATTATGGTAAACATGTAGTTGAAGTTGTTGAAGATGAAGGTGAATATCATACAATACTACCTAAAGAAACTTTATATGGTATTTCTAAAAAGTATAATACCACAATAGAGCAGCTAAAAAAACTAAATCCTCATATAGCAGAAGGTTTAAAAATTGGAATGAAAATAAAAATTCCTTTGAATGTTAATAAAGAGGAAGAAGTTTCTGAAGCAACTTATATATTACATACTGTTGTTAAAGATGAAACTGTATATAATTTAACAAGACGGTATGAAATTTCGGAGGAAGAATTATTACAACTAAATCCAATTTTAAATGATGGACTAAAATTAGGAATGGTTTTAAAAATTAGAATAAAAGAAAATACTGTTATTGATGAGGAAGATGAAGTTTTAGAAGGAGTAAGTTTATTTGTTGAATCTTTAAATGTAGAAAAGAATATTAATGTAGCTATTATGCTACCATATCAAATCAATAAATACACCGATTCTACAAGGGCAAGAAGTTTTTCAAAAAGTAATTCTTTATTAACAATAGCAACTGATTTTCATATGGGAGCTGCAATAGCAATTGATTCTTTAAAAAGAAAAGGATTATCCATAAATGTAAATTATTTTGATACTGAAAATTCGAATTACAAATTAAAAACAATTGTTGATAGAAATGATTTTAGCAATACAGATATAGTAATTGGCCCATTATTTTATGAAAAAGCACATTGGCTTTCTAAGCAAATAGATGTACCTGTTTTTGCTCCAATGTATTCTAAAAAACAGGACGGACTTTCAAATAATAATTTAATAAAATCGGATTCTGATGATTTGGAGGAAAGATTATTGGACTATATGAAAGCAAGTTATAAAGGGCAAAATATTATTGTTGTAAATGATGGATTGGAAGCTTCCAAAAGTAAATTGTGGAAAGCAGTAAATGCTTTAAAAGCATTTGATTCTATCCAAAACGTTGAGGTTATAAAATCGAATAAAGGCTATATAGATAATACTAAATTTAAAGAAAAGCTTAGTTTAGATACTAACAATTGGGTATTATTAATTAGTGATGAAATTGTTACTACAGCTGCAACTATAAACAATCTTAAAGGGTTTGCAGAAGAGTATAATATTACCTTATTATCAATAGATAAAGGAAAGAATTTTGATAATGTAGATAATAGTTTTTTAGGTCAGCTAAACTTTGTATTTGCCTCTAAAGACTTTGTTAATATGCAAAATCCAATGGTAAAACAATTTTTTAACAAATTTAAAAATACGTATAATTCGTTTCCTTCAAAATATGCCATAAGAGGGTTTGATGTAACTTATGATGCCCTAATTAGGCTTGCAAGTAAAGATTCTTTAGAAGATGGATTAAAGGCTGGAACATCATCAAGAATTTCAGCTATGTTTGATTATAATAAAAAACTATTTGGTAGTTTTGAAAACAAAGGTATTTTTATAATTCAATACAATCCGGAGCTTAATCCAATAATTATTGAATAAAAACAAATTGGTATAAAATAAAAAAAGAGCACAATACATTGTGCTCTTTTTTTATATGATTTTTTGAAATAAATTATATTTTTTTCAATTGATCTTTCATCATTTTAATTTGATCGGTTAAAACACCTTGAGAATCTAATTTTTTAGCTTCATTAATTAACATAGTAGCTTCTCTTTTTCTTCTTTTAGACATTGCAATACCACCCAATTGTAATTTTGCCATAGCTTCATCGTGTTTCATATTTAAACCCAAACTTAATGCTTTTTTAAAGAATTTTTCGGCCTGAGTTAGGTTTGTTTGAGAAACCATAATACCTTGTAAAAAGTTATAATATCCTTCTTGCTTTTTAATTAAAGCACTACTAGGGTTTTTAATATAAGATAACCATTTACTGGCTCCTGCAAAATTTTGTTTTCTTAATTGTAAAAAAGCTAACAAAATAAATTCGTTTTTAAAATAAAACAACACAAAAATACCAGCTAATAATACTATAGAAATTCCATTCATAATATTACCATCAGCAAATTGAAATATTGCCCAAACTAAAATACCTGCAGCTATAACTAATTTTATATACTTATTAAACATTGAAAATTATTTTTTAAGGTGCAAAGTTACATTTTTGCTCCGATTTTAGTTATTTTTTATAATGTTTTTTATACTGAATAAATGCGAAAATTGAAATAACAGTAACAACTGAAACGGCATAATATACAAACGTAGGTGTAATTGCTTTATCACCACTAGCATAAGAATGTAATCCAGATAAGTAAAAGTTAACTCCAAAATAAGTCATTAATATAGAGGCAAAAGCCGCCACAGAACACACATTAAAAATAAATCGACCCCTTAAACCAGGCACTAATCTTAAGTGTAAAACAAATGCATAAATCATAATACTAATTAAAGCCCAAGTTTCTTTAGGGTCCCAACCCCAATAACGACCCCAACTTTCATTGGCCCATTGTCCGCCTAAAAAGTTACCAATTACAAGCATTATTAACCCAACAGTAAGTGACATTTCATTAATAATGGTAATTTCTTTAATAATTGCACCAACTTTTAATTTGTTTTTAGAATTGGTTAAAATCATAAGGATTAATGCAATTAAACCAAGTATCATACCTAAAGCAAAAGGACCATAACTAGCAACAATAATTGCCACATGAATCATTAACCAATACGAATTTAATACAGGCTGAAGGTTAGCAATTTCTGGATCCATCCAATTCCAATGTGCTACCATTAATATAAATGCAGTTAAAAATGCTGTTGCAGCAATAGTCATAGAAGATCTTCTACCGAAAATTAAACCAAATAACATTGTTGCCCATCCTACATAAATCATAGATTCGTAAGCATTACTCCAAGGAGCGTGTCCACTTACAATCCAACGTGCAATTAACCCGCCAGTATGCATTAAAAATAGTCCAATAATAATAGCAATACTTCCTTTAATTAAAAAGTTGATGATTTTGTTATTGTTAAAAATTTGAAATATTACAAAAAGAAACATTAATGTTCCAATATACATATAGTAACTAAACAGTTTTTTAAAAACATCGTACTTATTATATGCAATTTCTAAATCTATTTTTTTATCAGAAGGATAAACGGCACTTCCGTATTTCTTTTGAAAATCGGATAATCCTTTTAATAATTGATTTGCGGTTGTATAATCATTAGTTTTTGTAGTTTCAGATAGGGTTTGAACATAGATTGGTAAAAGCTGTCGCACAAATAATGAATCTTGTCCAGTAAAATGTGCGTTGTTTAAATTATTATGCGATACCCAAGTATTATTTGCATCATTAGGGATAGGAAATATTCTTAAAATATCACCGGTAATTGCAGAATAAAATAAATTAACTCTCCGGTCTACATTAACAACATCTTTTTCAAACTTACTTTTAATGTTACTTTTTTGGGCTTTTTGCTGGTCTTCAGCAATTTTATACATCCCTTTGCTGTCAAAAAAGTTTGCAAGTGTTGCATATTTTTGATCGTGTGGAATACCAATAATATCTCTTAATTTCGTATTTCCTTTTTCAACATAAATAATAGGAATTTGAAACCATAAGCGTGGATTTTGTTGAATTGATAAAAATACCTGAGAAGCATTCATTTCCTTATATGTGTCCTGTTTGCTAACTTTTCTTAACAATTGAGAGGCATATGTATGAATAGGTTTCATTCTACCTCCAGCATCCTGAATTATAATTTTACTGAAAGCTTCTGCGTGGTTTTTGTCAATTTTATTGGCAATTAATGCAGAATCAATTTGTTTTTCGGATAAATCGTGTTTGTGTTGTTGAGAAAAACTTGCTCCCGAAACAAATAGTAAAACGAGTAATGAAAGTGAAGCTTTGTTTTTCCTCATTTTTTGAAGACTTTTTCTTAAAGCATCAAATCTGGTATGTTTCATAAATAAAATTAAAATCAACCCGGCGTACAACAAAAAGTATCCAATATAAGTGATTGTAGAACCCCAAAAATCGTGATTAACAGATAAATGAGTTTCTTCATATTCTGGAGTTATATTATAACTACTTTGAAAAAATTTATAACCTTTATAATTTAGAATATTATTCATGAAAATTCTAAAATCAAAGGTTTCACTAGGATCTATTACGGTTACTTCACTGGCGTAAGACATTGCACTTTCAGAACCGGGATATTTGTCTAACTGAAAATCGTTTAGTTTTATGCTAAAAGGTAATTGTTTTTGAAGGGCACCATAACTCATTCTAAAATTTAAATTTCCAATCGAAAACTGGGTTGGGGGTTGAATTGCTAATTTTCCTCCATTTAATTTAATGTGTTTGGTTTCTCCATTGCTGGTAACATCAAATTCTAATTGAGCTAACGAATTTTGATCCTTGTCACCAGGTACAGTTTTATAGGCTCCTTTAATTGGGTTTTTAGGGATTACAAATTGCAATCCGGCTAAATTGTGAACAGCTAGAATAGAAAAATCTTGAAGAGAATCTTTTTTAATGTTTCCCTCAAAACTATCGGCCATTCTAAAAAATTGACCATCAACAGCAGAAGTAATTTTTAATTTATTGTCTATAAAATTAAAGTCTATCGTGTTTTTGTTTGGAGCATCAAACCCAATCAAAACACCGTGAACTAACTCCGAAGTTCCTTTTTTGATGTAATGATTGTGACGACCGCCACCTCCTGATTCGACAAAAAGAATATAATCATCACCAGTTTCACTTTCTTCAAACACATTCGAAGCATTAGGAATATAGTCGGTAAGTTTAACAGAAACATCTGTTCCTTTAAAATCTGTTTTATAATGATAGGAATTACTTCCTAGTGAGGATAATAAAATTGGATGATGAACCGGAGTTTTTTGTTCCTTTCCATCGTTTATTACAATACTTATATAATTTTTTTCAGAAAGAAATTTATTGGTAACATTACCTTCTTTAATTGGCATAATTCCTTCAAAACTAACATATCGTGTAATTCCTGCACCAATAATTATCAATAAAAAGGATAAGTGAAATGCTAATACTACCAGTTTTTCCTTTCTTAACAATTTATATTTAAAGATATTTCCAAAGAAATTAATTGCAAAGAAAACCATAATTGCTTCAAACCACCAAGCATTATAAACTAAGGCTTTGGCTGTTTCGGTTCCATAGTCGTTTTCAATAAATGTTGCCACCCCCATTGCCATTGCGAAAACGAGGAACAAAACGGCCATTAAACGGGTTGAATATATAAGTGATAAGAATTTATTCATAGGGATGCTTTTATTAGAATTCTATATGTTTGGCAAAAATAATGATAATTGTCATATAAATGGTATGTTATTAAGTTTTAAAAAGTTAAAATTCTTAAAAAGATACAAGGTCAAAGTTAACCGTAACTTTTGTTACAATAACTGACGTTTATCAGTTAATTAATTATTCAATTTATTGTAACTAAAATTGTCCATTTTAATAAATGTTTATAAATTTGCTATACTTTTTTAAACAATGAGAACATTTACTAGTAATAATTTATATTTAAATATTAAGCGTCCTGAGTGCTTTATTAAATAGTGCCTTCTAATTACCAGTCTCAAACTTTTAAACTTTTAAACTAAAAATATTACTTATGGAATTGCCATATGCAGAACCTTATAAAATAAAAATGGTTGAATCAATAAAGCGTTCAACAAAAGAGCAACGATTAAAATGGATTAAAAAAGCTAAATACAACTTATTTAATTTAGATTCGGAACATGTATTTATTGATTTGTTAACCGATTCTGGTACCGGGGCAATGAGTGATAAGCAATGGGCAGAAATGATGATTGGTGATGAAAGTTATGCAGGATCGTCTTCATATAAAAAATTAAAAAAAGTAGTAAAAAATATAACTGGATTTAAATACTTTTTACCAACGCATCAAGGAAGAGCTGCCGAAAATGTGTTGTTTTCAGCAATGATAAAAGAAGGAGATATTGTTCCTGGTAATTCGCATTTCGATACTACCAAAGGTCATATTGAATTTAGGAAAGCAACAGCTGTAGATTGCACCATAGATGAAGCTTTTGATACATCAATACTGCACCCGTTTAAAGGTAATATAGATTTAAAGAAATTAGAAGATGTATTTCAAAAATATCCAAAAGAGCAAATTCCTTTTGTTATTCTTACAATAACTTGTAATAGTGCTGGTGGGCAACCAGTTTCTGTTAAAAATGTAAAAGAGGTTTCAAATTTGTGCAAACAATATGGTGTTCCTTTGTATTTTGATGCTGCTAGATTTGCTGAGAATGCCTATTTCATTAAAAAAAGAGAAAAAGGCTATGAAAATAAAACCATAAAAGAAATTGTAAAAGAAGTTTTTTCTTATGGAGATGGAATGACTATTAGTGCTAAAAAAGATGGACTTGTAAATATGGGAGGGTTTATAGCCTTAAATAATAAGGGAATATTTAAAAAAGCAACCGTGTTTAATATTATGTTTGAAGGTTTTATAACCTATGGAGGAATGAATGGAAGAGACATGGGAGCATTGGCAGTTGGTTTAAACGAATCTACAGAATTTAATTATTTAGAAAGTAGAGTAGAACAAATAGCTTATTTGGGTAAAAAGCTTGTGGAATATGGAGTTCCAGTTCAACAACCTTTTGGAGGTCATGCTATATTTTTAGATGCCAATAAATTTGTGCCAACAATTCCTAGAGAGGAATATAGAGCTCAGGCTTTAGCAATAGAATTGTATATTGTAGGTGGAATTAGGGGCGTAGAAATAGGAACAGTTTTGGCGGATAGAGATCCAATTACAAGAGAAAACAGATATCCAGAATTAGAATTGGTACGTTTGGCAGTTCCTAGAAGAACTTATACTAATAATCACATGGATTTTATTGCCGTTGCTTTAAAAAATATTTATGATACAAGAAATGAAGCAAAATCAGGATATAAAATTATTGATGAAGCGCCAATTATGAGACATTTTACTGTTCAATTTGAAAAAATATAATACATGTTTGTCTTTTTTTGTTAATTTTACCGTATTGAAATTGAAAAGTTAAGGATTATGATGTTATCTCGTGCCAGTAAGTATGCAATTTTGTCAACTTTATTTTTGGCAGAACATGTTAAAGACAAGAAAAAAATAAGCGTTAAAGTAATTGCAGAAAGTATAGATGTTCCAAGTCCTTTTTTGGCTAAATTGTTTCAACAATTGGTTAAAGGGAAAATAATTTCATCTACAAAAGGACCAAATGGAGGGTTTTATTTAACAAAGAGTAACCAAAAGAAATCGGTTTTAGATATAATTGAGAATATAGATGGTTTAAATAGATTAAACGAATGTTTTTTAGGGTTATCAGAATGTGATGGAAGTAACCCTTGTCCCGTTCATTTTATAGTTGAACCGTTTAAAAACAGTATTTTAGGGAAGTTTAGAGATAAAAATATTATGGAATTTTCCGAAGAAATTGTATCTCATGGTAGAAAACTTTCGTTAAAAGATCTTTCCCCTGAATTCGATAAAAAGTAAAATAACTGACAATTGTCACTGATAAATAAAAATTATAATCTATTTTTGCTTTTATAAAAGATAAAAAGGTCTTAATATATTTAAAACTGAAAAATTAATTAATTAAACAACTAAACACATGTTATCTAAAAAACAGGCAAGAGCTTTCTTTTTGGGGGGAACATTAGTAACGTTTCTAATTTTTATAGGACTTACAGTATTTTCTTTATCAAAAGAAGTTGACCAAACAAATCACGGCAATATTACAGCAGAAGTTGTAAGAGGAAAAGAAATTTGGGAATCAAACAATTGTATGGGATGTCATACAATACTTGGTGAAGGCGCATATTATGCACCAGAATTAACTAAAGTTGTAGACCGTTTAAACCAAAAATATGATGGCAACGGGGAGCAAGTAATTAAGAGCATTTTAATGTCTCAAGGACCTTGGCAACCAAATGGTAGAAAAATGGTAGCTTATGGTATGACCGAGCAAGAAGCTTCAGATGTTGTAGCTTTTTTTAAATGGATAGGTGAAATTGACTTAAACGGGTTTGGAGAAGTAGTAGGAGTCGATAGAAAAATATCACCGTTAGCAAAAGAAAAAATTAACAACTAAGAAATTATAAAGATGAAATATAAATCACAAAAAGTAGCGTATTGGTTTTTTGCCCTTTCAATGTTGCTATTAGTTTTACAAATTACCTATGGTTTTATCATGGGATTCGCACGAATAGGGTTCGATAATTTACATGATTTTATTCCTTTTAATACCGCAAGAGCAGTTCATACTAATTTATTAGTAGTTTGGTTGTTATCAGGGTTTATGGGAGCCGCTTATTATATTATTCCAGAAGAAGCTCAAAAAGAACTTGTAAGTGTTAAACTAGCTTACGTTCAGTTAATTAGTTTGGCAATTGTTGGTGTAATAGCAGTTGTTGGTTATCATTTTAATTATTGGGAAGGAAGAAAATTTTTAGAAATTCCTAGACCTTTAGATTATTTAGTAGTAGTAAACGTTTTACTATTTTTAGGATTAATTCTAACAACATTATTTACTTCAAAAAGAAAAACAACTACAGCTTTAGTATTGTCAATGGGTCTTTTATTTGCAGCTTTATTGTATTTACCGGGTATGTTACCATTCGATAGTCAAGTTACAGATTCTTTTTTCCGTTGGTGGGTTGTTCACTTATGGGTAGAAGGTGTTTGGGAATTAATTATGGGAGGTATTTTATCCTTCTTATTAATTAAATTAACTGGTGTAGATAGAGAAGTTATTGAAAAATGGCTGTACGTAATTGTTGGATTAACATTCTTATCAGGTGTTTTAGGAACAGGTCACCATTACTATTATATTGGTGTAAATAAAATTTGGTTAGTAGTTGGTGGTATATTTTCAGCATTAGAACCTTTAGCGTTTTTAGCAATGGCATTATTTGCTGTAAATATGTACAGAAAAGGAGAGAAGAAACATCCAAATAAATTAGCATTATATTGGACATTAGGTTCAGCAATTGTTTCGTTTGTTGGTGCAGGTTTGTTAGGTTTTGCACACACATTACCTCAAACAAATTTATACACTCACGGAACTTTAGTAACTGCAATGCACGGACATTTAGCCTTCTGGGGAGCGTATGCAATGATTGTTTTAGCAATAATTAGTTATAGTTTGCCAAATATGACAGGTAGAAAATTATACGAATCTGCGAGTGGTAGAGCGGCCTTTTGGTTATCTAATATTGGTATGATTGGTATGACCGTTGCTTTTGGTGTTGCAGGTGTTGCTCAGGTTTATTTAGAACGTAAGTTTGGAATGGAATTTATGGCTGTTCAAAAAGAAATAAGCATACATTTTGTAGTGTTGATACTTTGCGCAACTATGTTTACAACAGGAATTGTATTATATATTATAGATTTTTACAAGCACGGTAAACCAACCGATGAAGCTTTGGAATTAAATAATTAAAATATTGATTTTAGATTTGGCCAGAGCTATGGTAAACTATAATTATTCCATACTTAATAGTTTATTTTAGTTCTGGTTTTTTAAATTTTTTAATATGAAAAATCAATTACCATATTACCACCAAGTAGGAAAAGAAGTTGAAGTGTTTGAACACGCTTATAAAAACAAAATTCCATTTTTATTAAAAGGTCCTACAGGAACGGGTAAATCTAGATTTATTGAGTATATGGCTCATAAATTAGATAAAAAATTAATTACAATTTCTTGTCATGAAGAAACTTCTTCAACAGATTTAGTAGGAAGATATATTATAAAAGGAGCAGAAACTATTTGGTCTGATGGTCCTTTGACAACTGCTTTAAAACAAGGAGCAATTATTTATTTAGATGAAATTGCTGAAGCAAGACCAGATGTAATTGTAGCCATTCATTCTTTAACAGATCACAGACGTGAAATGTTTATTGATAAGTTAGGTGAAACTGTAAAAGCGCACGAAGATTTTATGTTGGTTGCATCCTTTAATCCTGGTTATCAAAAAGGATTTAAAGAATTAAAACCATCTACTCGTCAGCGATTTATAGCAACATCATTTGCTTATCCTGAAGCTAAAATTGAAGCTGAAATATTAGTAAATGAAACTAAGGTAGATAAGGAAATTGCTAAAAAACTAGTAAATATTGCTACTAAGATTAGAAATTTAACAGAGCTTGGTTTGGCAGAAACTGTTTCTACGCGTTTGTTGGTTGATGCTGCAAAACTAATTTATAGCGGATTACCAAAACGTTTATCTGTTGAAGTTGCGATTGTAGAACCTTTAACCGATGATTTAGATGTGGTTGAAGCTTTAAAAGATTTATGTAATCTAATGATTTAAAGGGAGTCGGAAGTGAGAAGTTAGAAGTCAGAAGTTGGAAGTTGGGAGATTGAAATTGAAAGTGGACGAGAGGAGTTGAAAACAAGCTGAAAATAAAAAGTTGTCATAATGAGCCTGTCTAAGTCAAAAATGGTTAATAAGTCATGTCATACTGTGTCTGTCGAAGTATGTTTCAGAATCTCATCAACATAAAAATACACACAATAACAAATAGCAATTAACCAAAAACTAAACTCAATAACTAAAAGTAATGTTTGAACCGGATGAATATCTTTTTACAAAACTTGCCTATTACTTTAAACGAAAAAGTAAAAAAAGGCAGGCAGATATTTTACATGCTGTAAATTTAAACGATTTAAAACCTCGTTTAACTATTTTGGCACGTGCTATTACTGGTGAATCTATTGATATTTATGAAGCTGAACGAGAAGGAGGTTATAAAAATAATAACTTTTTTCTACCAAGTCGGTTTGTTGAATTTACTTCTGTTGATGAAAATATTTCATTTTATTTATTCAGAATTTTATACTTATCAGTTCAAAAGAATTTAGAGTTAAATTGGAATGATAATCAAGAACACGAGTTATTAGAGAGTCAGCAGAAAGCTGAAGAAAACGCTAATAAAGTTTTGACTTCATTGTTTGAACAATTTCCGATAACGGAAAAATATTATAACAAATTTGTTCAATTTTATTCTGAAAAACAAAAAAGTTACACTGCTAAAGACTTTTCATTTATCTACGGAAAATGGATGCGAAATAATCCTGAAGAAGCTTCAGAAGAAAAATTACAGAATTTTACAGAAAAGGTTAAAAAAGCAGATGAAGAGAAGCCAAAAACTATTTTAAAATCTAATGCTGTTGAAGAAATTATTTCTGTTCAGGTAGATATTAAACAACAAGAAGATGCTGTTTTGCAACATCAGTTTGAAAAAGTGGAAACGGCTGAAGAATTTGGAGGAAATTTTAGAGATTTTGATGGTGAAGATGAATTAGATGATCATTCCAATGCGTTAGAAGATATTAATATGAAATATACAGTGCGCGTTGATGATACGGTACATTCTGTATATCAAGCCGATTTTATTGAAAACACAACGGTTTCAGAAAGTTCAGAAATTGATTCAAAAGGTTACCATATTAAATACGATGAATGGGATTATACAAAACGAAGTTATAAACCTGATTTTTGTAAAGTATACCCAAAATCATTATTAAAAACAGACGTTCCGTATTACAAAAAAACATTAAACGATAACCGTTCAACATTAAATGGTTTGCGTAAAATGTTAACTACGGTAAATAATAAATACCAACAACAGCGCAGGCAAACGCAAGGTGAGGAGTTTGATATTGATGCCATAACAGATTTATTTGTTGATGTACACTCTGGACATACACCTTCAGAAAAAATATACATTTCTAAACGAAAAAAAGAGAAGGATTTATCTATTTTATTGTTGCTAGATATTAGTTTATCAAGCGATGGGTACGCCGCAGGAAATAAAGTAATTGATGTTGAAAAACAGGTTTCAATTCTGTTTGGAGAAATTTTAGAAGAGTTTAATATCGATTTTTCAATAGACTGTTTTTACTCAAAAACGCGCAATCATTCGTCATATATTACGATAAAAGATTTTGATGAAGATTGGAACAAAGCAAAGTTTAAAGTTGGTGCAGTTGAGCCAAGTGGTTATACACGTATTGGTGCTGCTTTGCGTCATTCAGGTGCAATGTTAGATAAGCGAGATACTAAAAATAAGTGGGTTATTTTAATTTCTGATGGTAAACCAAATGATTACGATAAGTATGAAGGTAAATATGGTGTTAATGATGTAAAACAAGCACTTCGGGAATTAAATGAACGTAATATTAATTCATATGCTTTAGCCATTGAAGCACAAGCAAAATATTATCTGCCTCAAATGTTTGGACAAAATCATTATCAAATTTTAACAACACCTTCAGAATTATTAAAATATTTAGTTCAATTATACGAGAAAATTAAACATCAATCTTAGCTTAATTGTTGAAAATAAGCAGATTTTAATTAAGAAATATTCCATCTAAAACGTTGTAGTATAGTTTGTTGTATTTTTTTTATAAAAAAGGATAAAATTGTCTTTTATTTAATATCTTTGTAATCTAAAATTATAACAATGCAAATAACAAAAGAAAATACGGTAGCAGAGGTTGTTTCAAAAAATCTTGGGTCTGATTACGTTTTTAGTAAGTACAAAATTGATTTTTGTTGTGGAGGTGGAGATACGTTAGAAAAAGCGTGTAAGGAAAGTGGAGTCGATTTTGATATTTTAAAACAAGAAATTGAAACAATAAATAATAAAATCTCTGGAGAAACAAACATTGAAGAATTAGATATTCCTACGTTAATTAGTGAGGTAAAAGGTGGTTTCCATACAACAATTAGCGATGGTTTGTATGAGATTTTGCCATATGCTGCTAAAGTAGCGCAAGTTCATGGTAGCGAACATAAAGAAGTTATTGAAATAAATGAATTGATTATTGCTGTTGAGATGGTAATAACCGAAACATTTAAAAATTCAATAATGAGTTTGTATCCAAGTATTAATGAAATTGTTGATGCAAATGAAAAATCTGAAGAAGTTACGTTAGAAAGTTTACAAGCCTTACAAAAAGCTATTAAACGAAATGAAATTGCACAAGGTTTAATGGGAGATTCTTTTAAAGAAATTTCCAAATTATCATCTAACTACACAACTCCAGAGAGTGCTTGTAATTCATATAAATTCTTATATAAAAACTTACAACAATTAGAACACCAAGTACATAAATACATGCATTTCGAAAAAAATGTATTAATACCAAAAGCTTTAAATCTTATTGAATAATGGATTCATTTTTACCTACCATAGAAAAATTACCTGAAGGACATCCTGTAAAAGTTTATTATCAGGAAGGTGCCTTAATACAAGATATTTTATTAGAATTATATGATGCTGATCCAGTAAAGGATTTTCAGAAGTATTTTAACATATTTAATCAATTAACAACTATTGAAAAACGTTTTGCTCGTAAAGAAAATCAGTTATTTCCATATTTAGAAAAACATGGTTGGGAAGGTCCAAGCCAAGGAATGTGGTCTTTTCATGATAATTTACGAGATCAAATTCGTTTGTTAAATGGTTATAATAAAGAGAAAAATACAGCCAAAATTATTGATAATATTCCTTATTTAATTGAAGGTGTAAAACGGTTAATGACTATTGAAGATACGCGTTTATTTCCAAATTCAATGGATTTGTTGAGCGAAGATGACTGGAAAGAATTTTATCAAGGTGATGAAGAAATTGGTTGGATGTTGTTAGAAAAACCAACTCCTTATCCAGCACTTGAAAAGGAAGAATATGTACATCCAAGTAAAGATTTTAAAAAGCGTGATTTATCGTTTTCTTTAGATAATACATTTCATTATGATGAGGGATATATGACACCTGAACAAGTAAATTTATTACTTCGTTTTTTACCAGTAGATATTACGTATGTTGATGAAAATGATAAAGTAATTTTTTACAATAGAGGAGACGATCGAGTTTTTCCTAGAAGTAAAGGAATTATTGGACGTGAGGTACGTTTTTGTCATCCGCCAAAAAGTGTAGATATGGTGTTGCGTATTGTTGAAGAATTTAAAGCAGGAACAAAAGATGTTGCTGAGTTTTGGTTCAATTTTAAAGGACGAATTATTCATATTAGATATTTCGCTATTAGAAACGATAATAAAGAATACAAAGGAGTTATTGAAATGTCGCAAGATATTACAGATATTCAAAAATTAGAAGGTCAAAAACGTTTGTTAGACTGGGATTAATTTATGGAAACACAATCATTAAATCATAAAAACTTATACTATCCACCTGGTGGAATCCTAATGTGGATAGTTATATTTTTAGAATTATTTACCTTTGGAATTGCCTTAGTTGCTATGATACTTTATAGTAAGGATGAGCCTGAGGTATTTCATACTTCAAGACTATTATTAAACTCAACTTTTGGTGCTATAAATACGCTATTTTTAATTACTAGCGGTTTTCTTATGGCAAAATCAGTAGCATTTTTTAAAGAAAAAAACACGGCTAAAACTTCATTATATTTAAAATTAACAATGTTAGGTGGTGTTTTATTTCTACTACTTAAAAGTGTTGAATACTATGGTAAAATAGATGCAGGTTTAACAATGGGCTACAATACCTTTTTCTCATTTTATTGGATGCTTACATTGTTTCATGTAATTCATGTAGTAGTTGGTTTAGTTATTTTAATCTCAATTTACTTTGGAATAAAAAAAGAAAATAATTCAACAAAATTAGAAGATGTAGAAGCAAGTGCTGCTTTTTGGCATATGTGCGATTTAATTTGGTTGTTGTTATTTCCGGTAATTTATTTAATATTTTAGTATGAAGAATGCTGTATTTTTAAAAGTGTTAATTGTTTTAATAGTATTAACTATTGTTTCTGCTATTTTCTCAAATAGTAATTTAGAGTTTACTTCAACAATCATATTAATACTTTCTATTTTTAAATTTGTTGGGGTTTCGTTTTATTTTATGGAATTAAGAAAAGCGCATGTATTTTGGAAAGCATCGGTACTAATATTTCTTTTTTTATTTTCAGTTGTAAGTTTAAATATTTTATGGTAATTACAAAAAAGTTGATAAAAATCAGTGATTAAAAGTTTGAATTGATTTATTTTCGCATTTTAAAAGACAAAAAGGTCTTTAAATATAATATCAAAACTAAACAAAAACTAATAACAATGAGAAAAATTTTAATTTTAGTATTTCTAGTATTAATTTCAATTACCAGTAAAGCGCAGTTTTCTTTAGAAGGAGAGTTAAGACCTAGAACTGAATATAGAAATGGATTTGGAAACTTAATAGCCGACGCAGCTGAACCTGGCTTTGGTATATCTACAAGAGCTCGTTTAAAATTTGGCTACAAAGCAGAAGGATACAATTTATATATTAGCTTACAAGATGTAATGGTTTGGGGTGAAAACAGACAAATTTTACCTGATGACGAAAACAATTCTTTTGCTGTTTTTCAAGCTTGGGCTGAAATTAATTTAGGTGAAGGATTAACTACAAAACTTGGTCGTCAGGCAATTATTTATGACGATCATAGAATATTTGGAAGTCTAGATTGGGCACAACAAGGTAGAAACCACGATGCTGCACTTTTAAGATATAATAAAGATAAATTTATGTTTGATCTAGGTTTAGCTTTTAATCAAGATTATGATAATCCAACAGGATTCATTTCTTCAGGAAATTATTACGGCACAACTGGATTTTTCTCCTACAAAACTATGCAATACGCATATTTAAAAAATTCTTGGGATTCATTTTCAGGAAGCCTATTAATTTTAAATAACGGATTTCAAGAAACTGAAGATATTAGTAATTTGCAAACAATAGGAACTCATTTAGATTATAAAAAGGGAACTTTTGGAGCAGCTGCAAATTTATTTTTACAAACAGGAAAAAGACAAGGCGAAGTTGATGTTAAAGGTGCGTATTTAGCGAGTGTAGATTTTTCTTTAAAGGCCACAGATAAAGTAACTTTTGGATTAGGAACTGAAATTATTAGTGGAAATGACGGAGATGCTGGAGAGACAGGAGCTTTTTTCCCACTTTACGGAACAAACCATAAGTTTAATGGTTTTATGGACTATTTTTACGTTGGAAATCACGCAAACTCAATTGGATTATTTGATATCCATGCAAGTGCCACTTTTAATTTAGGTAACGAGTCTAGTTTACTTGTAAAAGCTCTAAATTTTTCGGGAGAACAAGAATTGCCTAGCGGTGAAAAAAGTTTAGGTACTGAAGTAGATTTAGTTTTTTCTAAAAAATTCAAAGGATATTCTTTAGTAGCAGGGTATTCTCAAATGTTTGCAAGCGACGGAATGTATGAACTTAAAGGTTTAGATGAATCTTTAGCAGCGGGAAGCCAAAATTGGGCTTGGGTTATGTTGGTTATTAAACCTAAGTTTTTATAAAAATTTGTAATTTGATGTAATGTAAACCCAGCACTTTTTAAGAAAGTTGTTGGGTTTATTTTTATATAAAAGTATATTTTAAATTGATATTTCCTATAAAATTTGTGGGCTCTCCAGGATAATAATATCGTGGTTTTGAATTACCAAAACTTGTGGCATTTATCAATAACATAGAAGCATATTTTTCGTTAAAAACATTATTAAATTTAATAAATATGTTTGACGATAACCGTTTGCTAATATTAATGTTGTAGCCAATTAATGCATTTACTAATTGATATTTTTTGGAATAAAGTATGTTATCATCACGCAATGGCATTTTCCCAAAATAATTGAAATCTAAATTTGTGTACAAACCAAAGATTGTTTCTAAATTAATTGATGTATTGTAAGTAAATTTAGGAATTCCCGGTAAATAATTTCCAGAATAGTCATTTTCAAAATCAATAAAATCGTTAAATTTAAAGTTGTTAATGCTTACATTATGTTGGTTATAAATTTTTAAAGTATTGTTTTTAAAAATGTTATAATTTAGGGAAAACTCAAAACCTTTATAACTAGTTTTACCGGCGTTTACACCAACATATTGATCATCTCCAATACGTTTTGCAACTAATAAGTTTTTAACATTCATATAAAATATAGAAACAGAATAATTAAGTGTGCTGTTAATTAATTTTCCACGACTGCCAATTTCAAAATTCCAACCTTCCTCGGGTTTAATAGTTGAGTTTATTTCATTGTTTGGTAATAGTATTTCTTCTAAAGTAGGAGCTGAAAATCCGTGATTAATAGATCCATACAACATAGAATTTTCATTTATTTGTTGGGTGATACCAAAGGATGGCGAGAGTTTAGTTTTAAAATTATACGATCCCGATGAATTTTCAAAACCAGAATTAAATTTGTCGAAAAGTTTGTAATAAGTGTTGTTTAAGTTTACTCCAATATTTAATTGAGTACTATTTGATAAATTATATTTAGAATCAAAAAATAAATTAAAATAAGTTCTGTTTTCTTTCCATTTACTTAAACGTTCACCTTCAATAGATCCTGAATTTTCCGATGCGTTTTTATATAAATTTTCAAAAGTTCCATAAGATTTGGAGTCTTTAAAAAATTCACCTCCAATTACCCAATTAAAACTAGAATTAAAAATTTTACTTAAAGAATTTAAGCGAGTTCTAATTCCAAAACCAGCAGTTTGTTCTTTTAAAATATTAAAAGGTCTGGCTTCATAAGTGTCAAAATTTGAATAAAAAATATTTGTAGATTGGTTAGTAGAATCATTAAAAGTATGTTTCCACGAAGCACCAATCATTCCTTTTTTTGAAGCTTCATAACCTTTAGCGTTATTCCAAGTAAAAGCAGCAGAAGTGGGATTATTTAAATAATTTTCTTCATCAATTGAACTAGGGATGAATCCTTTTAAATCAATATAATTTCCAAAAAAAGAAAAACTGTTTTTACTATTAAAAAAATGTTTAGATGCAATAGTTATAGATTCTTTATCTGTAATATTATTGTCTCTATATCCATCACTATGAAAATTCGAATAAATAAGGTTTGCGGAGTTTGTATTATTTCCAAGTTCGGTTTGGAGTACATATTTGTTTAAACCAAAAGATCCGATTGTTAAAGCAGTATTTAGGGTTTGTTCGCTAAAAAAACCTTTCTCCGGAACAAACTGAATTGCACCACCCAAACCTGAGCCAAATAGTGTAGCAGAAGATCCTTTTAAAATTTGAACACTTCCTAATGCTGTTAATTCGATATCCTCTATAGATGATTCTCCCGATCCATTTGTTAATGGAATGTCGTCGTAATAAACTTTAATTTTACTTGTTCCATATAAATTTCTAGAGCCAATTCCTCTTATAGTAATTCTGTTTGTTGTATACGTTCCAGAATGCATATATATACCAGGAATTTTATTAATTACCTGCGCAACATTTGTTGAGTTTACCGCAATTTCTTTTTTTTGAATAAGAGCAATAGAAGCTGGAATTTCATTTAATTTATGTTTAAAATTAAGTGCTTTAATTTCAATTTCTGAAAGTGTTTCAAATGTTGGTTTAAGACTTACAACAAAATAATTTGTGCTAATTAGAGAAATTTCTTGAGTAATATATCCAATTTTATTAATAGAATATATTCCAGTTTTTGGCAACTTTATTTCACCATTTTTGGTTGATATATATTTAGTGCTATATTCTTTTGAAGTAAATACAACATCACTTAACTCTAAACTATTTGCGGCATCAACAACTTTACCCACAAGTTGTTGAGCATTTATTTTAACCGTTAATAAAAAGAGAATTAATAGAAAATAAAATCTAGATTTTTGGAGCATTAATCAGTATAACTTTTAATTAATGGGTGTTAATCTGTAAATTCCTTTAAATTCAACAGAAACATAAATATATCCATCGGGTGCCTGAACAACAGTTCTAATTCGTCCAATATCTTCCATTAATTTTTCTTCTTCAACTACTTTATTATCAGAAATAACACATCTATCTAAATATTGAAATTTTAACGAACCTACCAAAATATTCCCTTTCCAATTTGGGTATTTGTTGCTTGTTACATATGCCATTCCACTAGGTGCAATTGAAGGAACCCAATAATGAATTGGGTTTTCCATTCCAGGTAATGTTTTGTTTTCAGTAAAAGTTGTACCGTTATAGTTGATTCCATAAGAAGCTTTTGGCCAACCATAATTTTTCCCAGGTTTAACAATATTAATTTCATCACCACCTTGTGGACCGTGCTCGTGCAACCAAATTTCACCAGTTTCAGGATGTAAAATCATTCCTTGCGGATTTCTATGACCGTATGAATAGGTAGCTTTTTTTGCATTTGGCGTATTGTAAAATGGGTTAGACGTTGGAATACTCCCATCTTTATGTATTCGGTAAATTTTTCCTCCATCTTTTTGAAGACTTTGTGGATTTTCATCTCTTTTTCCTCTATCACCAACAGAGAAATATAAAAATCCTTCTTTGTCAAAAACAATTCTAGAACCAAAATGTTGACCTTTTTTGGTGTTTGGTGTTGCTTTATACAAAACTTCTAAATTGGTTAAAGAATTACCTGTTAGTTTAGCTCTAGCAATAGTTGTATTTGCACCTTTATTATCTTTTTCAATATTTGAAGCGTAAGAAAAATAAATCCACCCCGTATTTTTATAATCGGGGTCTAGTTGAATATCCATAAAACCACCTTGCCCTTGAACAATAATTTCAGGAACATTTGAAATAAGAGTTTTAACTCCATTTTTAAAATGAATTAAATCTCCTTTTTTTTCTGAAATTAGCATCGATCCATCAGGTAAAAACGCCATTCCCCAAGCCTGATCTAATTTGTCAACAACAAGTTCAGCTTTAAATTGAAATGGCTTGTCTCCAGTATTTGAAGTAACATTTACTAATTTTGGTGCTTCTTGATTACAATTTAGGAATAAAAAAAATGCTAAACAAAGTGTTTGAAAATAGTTCATTTTAAAGAGTTTAAATACGAGTATGAATCAAATATAATTAAAATTTGATTCAGTTTGCTAAAATCCGGTTTTTATAGAAACTATTAATAAACCCCAACCAATAATTAAAAATAAACCGCCAAGAGGTGTTATTGGACCTAAAAATTTCAATTTTCTGTTTTTTGCAGAAGAAATAACCAACCCATATATACTAAAAGAAAATAATAAGATTCCAATTATAAAACTGTAAACCATATATGTTTCTGAAGTAGTTTCAAAATTAAAATTGAATCCAATTATTAAAAGTACAATAGCGTGGTACATTTGATATTTTACACCAGTTTCAAAACTTTTTAGTTGCTCTTCTGATAGTATTTTTTTTAAAGCGTGAGCTCCAAAAGCTCCAAAAATTACCGATAATCCTCCTAAAATACTTGCCGTAATTAATGTAAATTGTTCCATAAGTTGTTTTATTAAACTATAATATTACTAAAAATAAAAGTCCTATTTAGTATATAAATAGGACTTTTTATTTGAAATGAAAAAGTTAATTATCTAATAACTTTCACATTTTGTTCTTCAATCTTTTTATCTGATAATAGGGAAGGGGCTCCAAAAAGTAAATCTTCACTTGTTCCTGTTTTAGGAAATGCCATTACATCTCTAATAGAGTTCTTTTTCTCTAGTATCATCATTAACCGATCAACTCCCCAAGCAATTCCACCGTGTGGAGGCGCACCATATTGGAAAGCTTTGTACATAGTTCCAACACTTTTTATCATTTCTTCTTTATTGTAACCCATATTTCTATAAGTTGCTTCTAAAATTTCGGACTTATGTGCACGAACTGATCCTCCACCAATTTCAAATCCATTTAAAATTAAGTCGTATTGTTGAGCTATAATTGTTCCAATTTCATCTTCATTTCCGTTCATATGCTTTTCTAAATCGTAAATTGCTGGCATAGAAAACGGATTGTGTGTAAATGTCCATCTTCCTTCATCTGTTTTTTCAAACATTGGAAAATCTACAACCCAAGCAGGTCTTAATTCTTTAGGATTTATTAAGCGTAATAGTTTACCCATTTCTTGACGCACTGCATCTAAAGCTTTATTAGCTGTTGCATAATCGGCAGCAGAAAAGAATACAATATCACCAACTTGAGCATTGGTTGCAGCAATAATTTTTGCAGCAATTTCTTCGCCTAAAAACTTAATAATAGGCGATTGTAAATCGTTTTCATTTACAATAATATAAGCCAATCCACCAAGTCCATTAAATTGTGCAATAGCAGTTAAATTCTCGATCTGACCTTTAGTCATTCGCTTTCCACCTTGTTCTTTTGCAGAAACTCTAATACATTTAACAATTCCGCCATCTTCAATTGGTTTACTAAAAACTTGGAATGTTGTATCTTTTACAATATCAGTAATATCTTGCATTTGTAAACCGTAGCGTAAATCTGGTCTGTCACAACCATATTTATCCATTGCGTCTTTATAGGTAATTACCTCAAATGGACGTAAAATCCATTTTTTACCATATATTTTTTTAACTATTTCATTAAACATTTTAGTGTTTAAATCTATAATTTGCTGCATACTTGCATAGGCCATTTCAATATCTAATTGTGTAAATTCGGGCTGACGATCACCACGAGAATCTTCATCTCTAAAACAACGTGCAACTTGGAAATATTTTTCATAGCCACTAACCATTAACATTTGTTTAAATTGTTGAGGTGCTTGTGGTAAAGTGTAAAAACTTCCAGCTTGTTTACGAGTTGGAACTATAAATTCACGTGCCCCTTCATCTGTTCCGGCACTTAAAATAGGTGTTTCAATTTCTAAAAACTCTTCTTCATCTAAAATATCACGTAACAATTTTATAACCTTATGTCGGTTTACAATTGCTCTTTTTACATCATCGTTTCTATGATCTAAAAACTTGTATTGAAAACGAACATTTTCGTTTGTTTTTGTTGCCCTCTTAATTTCAAAAGGTAATGTTTTAGAAAGGTTTAAAATATCTAATTCAGAAGTTTCTAATTCAATTTTCCCTGTACGTAAACTCGGGTTAAAATCATCTTCATTTCTAACAACCACAATTCCTGTTACACTTATTACAGATTCTGGTTTAAGTTTTACTAATTCGTCTAAATTTGGAAATGATTCTCTGCTTAAACGAACTTGGAAAACCTCTTGACTTGAATCACGTAAATCAATAAAAATAAGTTCTCCGTGGTCACGCACACTAGCAACCCAACCAGCCAAAGTTACTTTTTCTGAAACCGTTGCATTTGATAAATCAGTGATTTTATGAGTTCTATAATTATCTTTAATAACAATAGGAATTTCTGGTAGCGCATCTTCCAATTCAACCTTTTCGGCCGAAACTTTTGCTTTTGGAAGTTCACCAAAAGTTTTTTTCTTTTCAGAAATTGCAGCAGCACCCAAAGTATCAATAATATTCTGACGAATAACTTTTCCTGAAGCACCTTTACCAATAATAGCTATTACTTTACCAACTAAAATACCTGCTTTTCCTTGGTTTCCAGCTTTAATTTCATCTGCTACAACTTTATTTTCTGAAATTACTTTAGAAATTACTTCATTAATCTTCTCTTCTGAAATAGTGTTTTCTTCAAAGTATTTATTGTAGTCAAACGTTCGGTCAACTAAATAAGCTGTTATTGCATTTTGAACAAGAACCGCAGTAATTTTCTCTGCTTTAAATAATTGGAAAATTTCTATTAAATGGTTTATGTTATTAATTTTGGCATAATCTTCAGCTTTGATATTATTTGCTAAAGTTTTAGCAACAAACGAAGGATCTTTTAACTCATTATTAATTGCAACAAAAGTTTGCGAACGCAATGAATCGGCTGTGAAAAACTTAGCATCTTGTGGTAGTACTCCACCACCAATTAAAATTGATTCCACAGCATAAGGAAGTACACTAGTATCAACTTTAATTTCTTCAATTTCTTTTTTTATGCTAACAAACGGTAAATCTGGTTCAGAAATAAAGCGGTAATCTGCTTCAAATTCTTTTTTACGCATTGTTTTAGTTTGCTTTAAATCTGCATCCCATAAAACGGTTGTTTGATCGGGTCTAAATTCTTTATGTTCAATGTAATAATTAAATTGTTTTTCAACTTCTTCTTTTAATGCATCAACCATAAACTTAAACGAGTTTAAGTTTTTAATTTCTGTTCGTGGATTTAAATCGTAGCTACGTTTTTTACGAATAGAAACAGAAACGTCCGATTTAAATTCTCCTTTTTCTAAGTTAGCCTCAGAAATTCCTAAGTTTTGTACAATTCGTTGAATGTACTGTGCATAGGTAGAAGCATCTTCAATATTGCGAATACAAGGATCTGTCACAATTTCAATAAGAGGAACACCAGCTTTATTAAAATCTACTAACGAAATATTTTTTTCGTGCACTAGTTTTGCAGCATCTTCCTCAATATGAACTTGTGTTAAATTTACAGTAAATTGTGAACCATCATTTCTAAAACACGAAACTTCACCATCTGGAATTACCGGATTGTGATACTGTGTAATTTGAATGTTTTTCGGGTTGTCTGGGTATTCGTAATGTTTTCTATCCCAAGATATTACTTCGTTTTTAAAGGTGGATTTTACAGCTTTTCCAAAATAAATAGCTTTAGAAATTGCTTCTTTATTTATAGATGGTAAAACTCCCATTTGCCCAGTACATACTGAACATATATTTTCGTTTGGTGTTTCAATTTCTTGATTTGGACAAGAACAAAACAACTTCGTTTTGGTATTTAATCGAACGTGTGTTTCAAGTCCGATTACCAATTCTAAATCGTGCGCTTTTATAGCGGCGGTTAATTGTTCCAATTCCATTATATTGTTTCTTTTAAGAAGTTAGCAAACTTCAATATTGTTTGTTCTTGATTTTTTGCAGCTGTAATTTGTAAACCAGTTTCCGTTCCTTGCGGTACAGTAAGTGTAGGTAATTGACCTAAACTAAAACCAACTGTATAAGCATCTGATAAATACATTGCTAAAGGATCTTTTAAACTATCACCAATTTTTGGAGGTGAATTTGGTGTAACGGGAGAAATGATTAAATCAACTTCTTCAAAATCCTTTTCAAAATTTTGTGAAATTTGATCTCTTAAAGCCAAACCTTTTAAATAAATTTCATCTGAAAATCCCTGAGATAAAACTTGATTTCCCCCAACTATTCGTCGTTTAGATTCTTCTGAAAAATTTTCGGAGCGAGTTATTGAATAAGTGTCTTTCAAATTTTCACCTTCAATTCTGTTTCCGTAATTGGTTCCATCTAATCGTGATAAGTTAGAAGCAGTTTCGGCCATTGCCAAAGTATAATACGTTGAAACTAAAGTATCAGATTTAAAGAAATCTAATTCTCTTACTTCTATTCCCGTTGCTTTTATTTTTTCAATAGCAGCTAAAAAGTCAGCTTTTATTTTTGGATCAATTGCGTCGTTATCAATAAAGTTTTTAAAGTAACCAACAGTTTTTACATTGTTAGTTTTAATAGCTTCTTCATTAATTTGAGAAGATGTGTGTGTGGTTTGATCTTTGCCATCTTTTCCACTCATTACATTAAGTACAATACGAATATCTTCAATAGTTTTTGCTAAAGGTCCCACACAGTCTGTAGAGGACGCATAAGCCATAATTCCATATCTAGAAATACGACCATAAGTTGGTTTTAAGCCATAAATTTTATTGTAACCAGCCGGCTGGCGAATAGAACCTCCAGTATCTCCACCAATTGAAAAAACAGTGTAATCTTTTGCTACATTTACTGCCGATCCACCACTTGATCCTCCAGCAACCAATTCCGGATTAATAGCATTTTTTACGGCGCCAAAAATAGTATTTTCACTTGAAGAACCGTGACCAAAACTATCACAGTTTTCTTTTACTAATGGAATTGCTCCTGCATCTAATAGTTTTTGAATGGCAGTTGCCGTGTAAGCCGATTTGTAATTTTTTAACAAGTCAGAACTAGCTGTAGTGTAAGTTCCTTGAACCATATATACATCTTTAATTCCAAAAGGAATTCCTTCCAACAAACCAATTTCTTCACCGTTTGCAATTTTAGCATCAACCTTTGTAGCTAAAGCCAAAGCAGTATCTTCTAATAATGAATTAACCGAGTTGTAGGTGTTCTTTTTTAGTAAATCTAATCTCTCTTGAACTAAGGTTGTACAAGATATTTCCTTGTTCACCAATTGCTGGTGAAGCTGTTTTATTTGCGAATCCATATTAGTCTTCTATCACTTTTGAAACTACTAAATACCCGTTTTTTTCTTTTGGAAAGTTTTCTTTAATAATTTGTTTTTCCAAAATTGGGCTCTCTATAACAACATCTTCTCTTAAATCATTTACTGAAACACAATTATAATTGACATTATTAGAAGAGTTATTATTATTTGGTTGTGCATTTTTAATTACCTCAAATAATTTGTTCACGGTCTCTGAGGGCTGTGCTCCTTTAATACTCGACAATATGTCGACTGTCATTATTTTACTCATGTTTTTTATTTTAGTTTTTTGTTCAAACTTTTAAGTTGGCAAAATTACGAAAGTTTTGTGAGGGGAACATCATTTTTTTGAAAGAACACAAGGGTAAAATAGCAGAAATCCATACTATTAGGTTAATATTTTAAGATATCTTAAATGTATATCCATATCATTAACGTATGTATAAATTAAGAAGCAATAATTGCTTTGAAATTCAATTTTTTCTAATTTGTTAATTAACGTACTTTTGTCGAAAATTAGTTAAATGCTATCAAAAGACCTACAAGAGAAATTACAACCTACATTAAAAACCTATTTTGGTTACGATACTTTTAGAGATGAGCAACAAAAAATTGTAGAATCGGTACTTCAAAAAAGGGATAATTTAGTTATTATGCCAACTGGTGGAGGTAAGTCCATTTGTTTTCAATTACCAGCATTGTTATTTGAAGGCTTAACACTTGTAATATCGCCATTAATAGCCCTAATGAAAGACCAAGTTGATGGTTTAAATGCGAATGGAATTTCAGCAGATTTTTACAATAGCAGTCAAGAAAGTTTTGAGCAAGAGGAAGTGTTTGAAAAAATATTTAGTAAAGAATTGAAGTTGTTATATGTTGCACCAGAGAGTTTGTCATTTCTTCAAAATATTTTAACAGAAGAGCATATTAGTTGTGTGGCTATAGATGAAGCGCACTGTATTTCTTCTTGGGGACACGATTTTCGTCCATCCTATCAGCAACTTGGTTTTTTAAAACAAACACTTCCAAATACGCCAATTATTGCATTAACTGCAACTGCAGATAAAGCTACAAGAGCAGATATTGTTGAGCAATTAAATATTCCTAAAGCAACACAGTTTATTTCTTCTTTTGATAGAAAAAATATAGAATTAGAAGTTCGTATTGCAAATGATCGAATTTCTCAAATAATTAAATTTATTAGAAAGCAACCAAATGAGTCGGGTATTATTTATTGCTTAAGTAGAAAAGGAACGGAACAAACTGCGGCAAAATTAAAACAAAATGGAATTAATGCGGCGCCTTACCACGCAGGATTAAATTTTGCAGAACGTTCTAAAACACAAGAAGATTTTATTTATGATAAAACAAAAGTAGTTTGCGCTACTATTGCTTTTGGAATGGGGATTGACAAATCCAATGTACGATGGGTTATTCATTTTAATATGCCTAAAAACATTGAAGGTTATTACCAGGAAATTGGGCGTTGTGGAAGAGATGGATTAAAAGCAAATGCCTTATTATTTCATAGTTATTCCGATGTAATTCAGTTGAAAAAATTTATGAGTGGAGCTTCAAATGAAGAGGTTCAGGCTGCAAAATTGGAAAGAATGAAGCAGTTTTCTGAAGCAACTACTTGTAGAAGAAAAATTTTATTGAGTTATTTTGGTGAATTATTAGCTAAAAATTGTGGTAATTGTGATGTATGTAAAAACCCTCCACAATTTTTTAATGGTACTATTATAGCTCAAAAAGCACTTTCGGTAATTACACGGTTAAAGGAAAGCGAAGCTATTGGTATGGTAATTGATGTATTAAGAGGTGCACATAATGCATCAGTTTTAGAAAAAGGATACGACAAGTTGAAATCCCACGGAGTTGGAAGTGATATTTCTTGGAGAGATTGGCAGCAATATTTAATTCAACTAACAAATCAAGGTTATTGTGAAATTGCGTTTCATAAAAATAACGCACTGCAATTAACTAGTTTTTCTAAAAAAGTATTATTTGAAAATGAGCAAGTTAATTTAACAAAACCAGTTGAGTATAAAGAACCAAGTGTTTCTGAAAAATCAATAAAAGTTGCAAAAACACCAAAAGCTAAGAAAGATTCATTATTTGAACGATTGAGGAAATTACGACAAGAAATTGCTTTAGCAGAGAATATTCCGGCATATTTGGTTTTTAGTGATGCTTCGCTTAAGGAAATGGAAAGAGCAAGGCCAATGAGTGAATCGGATTTTTTAGAAATAAGTGGAGTAGGGCGCCGAAAATTAGAGGTTTATGGAGAAGATTTTATAGCGGAAATTATAGCTTTTTCAAACGAGAAAAGAAAAACAAAAAAAAAGAAAGATACACACAAAATTACATACGATTTATATAAAGAAGGTTTAACAATTGATGAAATTGCTGATAAGCGTAGTTTAAAATCGACAACTATCTTTTCACATTTGGCTTTGCTGTATACCGAGGGAAAGGATATTGAAATTTATGATTTTGTAACAAAGGAAGAAGTTGAGAAAATAAGACAAACAAAAGATGAGCTAGAAAGTCCTCAAGCTTTAAAGCCATATTACGAGCATTTGAACGCAGAAATTGAATATTTTAAAATTAGACTTGCATTAACTATTATTGATAGGGAAACGTAATTCAATTTAAATTGTTAAAAATTGCTTTCAGATTTGATAATTAACATTTTATTTTCACTTTTTTAAGTAAAACTAACTATTTTTGTACGCTTAAAAAAATGAGAAGAAATTTTATTAAGCTATTGAAACAGAGAGGAGATTATTAATGAAAAATAAAACTAAAACACAAAAAAAATCAAAAATTGAGTTGCTTCATCAGTATTATTCCTATACTGGTTTTTACGCGTTTATTGGTAAAAGTTTAAAAAAGGCATTATGGCCTGTGGTAATTGTTATAATTGCGCTATTATTATTTAATAATTATGTTTATAATGTTAATGAAGGACTAAAACATTTTACCGATACATTTACTGATATTCAAGTGTTTACAGTTTTCTTTTTGTCTGAATCTTTTTTAGGGTTAATTCCTCCTGAAATTTTTATTGCTTGGTCTAAAAAAACATCTGAACCTATTTTTAATTTGGTGCTTTTAGCCTTTATTTCTTATGTTGGTGGTGTCATTTCTTTCTTTATAGGAAAAGCAATTTTAACAATAGAAAAAGTTAAAAATTACTTTGAAACTAAAATGTCAAAACATTTAAAAAACACCAAAAAATGGGGTGGTTTTTTAATTGTTGTAGGGGCCTTATTACCTGTTCCTTTTTCCATAACTTGTTTAGCGGCAGGTATGATTAAGTACCCAATTAAAGGAGTGTTGCTTTTTGGTTTATTGCGTTTTGCTAGATTTGCTATCTATGCCGCTGCCATTTTTCAGGTAGTTAGTTAAAAATTTAAGAATTAGAAGTTAAGCGGTAGCTTTTTACAATAGGATTGTTTTTTTATTTTTATAATACGCTCATCAATAGTGAATTAAGTGGTTTTTACGTGTTTTGCAATTTGGGTGTTGGATTGTAGGGTGTTTTTTTAACGCGTATTCAAAATTTTCCAATCAATATTGTCTATTTTCATATTTAAAAGCATATACGTGTATAATTATTAAAATTTAAAGTTTATTAAGTTTGTAAGTTTAAAATTTAAATCTAATTTTAACAAGGTCGAAGTAAATTTGTTTTAACTATTGTAAAGAAATGTTGAATAATTCAAATAACAGTTTAAGTGGTTCAAAAATTTATCAAAAGTCAATTGATATTTTTCGTCTTACACGAAATGTAGCGGCTTATGTAACTAATGATAAAGATTTGTATTCTATGTATACATCAAGTAAAGAGTGTGATAAGTATGCAAATAACTTGGTAATGGATTCATTGGGGTTAGTACCTAAAATTGCAGAAACTGAAATTCAAATGAACCCAATAGTTAAGCTAAAGTATGCAAAGTCACTTCAATTTTTAATTGATAGGTTGTATTTTAATTGTATTAAGCTGGAACGTACAAAAATTCAGGGTAAAGATTTTGTGAAAATGTTAAGAAAAGAGTTAATACAATTACGCAGAATACATAAAAGCTATGTGAATTCTATTTTATAAAACTCTAAGTAAAATTAGTTTATTTATCTTTTATACTATTGTTACATATTCCTTCTATATTCACCACCAACCTCAAACAACGCATCCGTAATTTGACCAATTGAACATACTTTACAAACCTCCATTAATTGTTCGAATATATTTTCATTTTTAATAGCTTTTTGCTTAAGTAGTTTTAATTGCTCTTTTGTTTTTACAGTGTTTTTAGAGTGAATATTTTTAACTGCATTAATTTGTAGTTGTTTTTCTTCTTCCGTTGCTCTAATAACTTCTTGCGGTAAAATAGTTGGAGAACCTTTACTGCTTAAAAATGTATTAACACCAATAATTGGAAATTTTCCATTATGTTTTAAGGTTTCGTAATACAGGCTTTCTTCTTGAATTTTACTACGTTGATACATAGTTTCCATTGCGCCTAAAACTCCACCGCGTTCTGTTATTCTGTCAAATTCAATATAAATAGCTTCTTCAACTAAATCGGTAAGTTCTTCAATAATAAACGCACCTTGAATTGGATTTTCATTTTTAGTTAGTCCTAATTCTTTATTTATAATTAGTTGAATAGCCATTGCACGTCTCACACTTTCTTCGGTTGGAGTTGTAATTGCTTCATCGTACGCATTTGTGTGCAAACTATTGCAATTATCGTAAATTGCATACAACGCTTGAAGTGTTGTCCTAATATCATTAAAGTCAATTTCCTGTGCATGTAAACTGCGTCCAGAAGTTTGAATATGATATTTTAACATTTGAGCACGTTCATTTGCTCCATATTTTTCCTTCATTGCTTTTGCCCAAATTTTTCTTGCAACTCTTCCAATAACAGCATATTCTGGATCAATTCCGTTTGAGAAAAAGAACGATAAGTTTGGGCCGAATTTATTAATGTCCATTCCTCTTGAAATATAATACTCTACATAAGTAAATCCATTAGCTAAAGTAAAAGCTAATTGTGAAATTGGATTAGCACCAGCTTCTGCAATATGATATCCAGAAATGGAAACCGAATAAAAATTTCTAATATTATTTTGAATGAAATATTCCTGAACATCACCCATTAAGCGAAGTGCGAATTCAGTAGAAAAAATACAAGTATTTTGAGCCTGATCTTCTTTTAAAATATCTGCTTGTACAGTTCCTCTAACTTTAGAAATAGTTTCAGCTTTAATTTTTTGATAGATTTCTGAAGGTAAAACTTCATCTCCAGTAACTCCTAATAAAAACAAGCCTAAACCATTATTTCCTTCAGGTAATTCACCATGATATTTTGGGCGCTCAACATCTTTTGCTTTATAAATTGATGTGATTTTTTCTTCAATTTTATTATTTAACCCATTTTCTGAAATGTGTTTTTCACATTCTTGGTCAATAGCAGCATTCATAAAATATCCTAATAACATTGGAGCTGGACCATTAATAGTCATTGAAACGGATGTTGTAGGGTTGGTTAATTCAAAACCAGAATACAATTTTTTAGCATCGTCTAAACAACAAATAGAAACTCCTGCATTACCAATTTTACCATAAATATCTGGACGTATATTTGGATCTTGACCGTATAAAGTAACCGAATCAAAAGCAGTAGATAAACGTTTGGCGGGCATACCTAAACTGACATAATGGAATCTTCGGTTTGTACGTTCTGGTCCTCCTTCGCCGGCAAACATACGTGTTGGATCTTCACCTTGGCGTTTAAAAGGGTAAATACCTGATGTAAATGGAAATTCTCCAGGGACATTTTCTTGTAAAATCCATTTTAAAACATCTCCCCAGCCTTCGTATTTTGGTAAAGAAACTTTTGGTATTTGTGTATGAGATAGCGATTTGCTATGAGTTTTTATATTAATCTCTTTATCACGTACTTTAAACGTATAGATTTCATTTTTATAGCGTTGTTTTTTCTCTTCCCAGTTTAAAATTAACTGCCAGTTGTAAGGATTTAAATCCATTTTTAGTTTAGCAAACTCTTTAAACAATAATGAAACTAATTGTTTTGAATCATTTTCAGAAATTTTATTTAAAATAGAATCTTCATCTAAACCATTTTCAATTAATTCAACCTTATTTTTAACTACAGTTTCTATAGTTTTAAAGATTCCGTATAACTTTTGAGCTATTTCTTTTTGCTTTTCTGCAATTTGATTATAAAGTCTATTGTTTTCTGTTATTTCAGATAAATAGCGTGTGCGATTTGGAGGAATTACAAACTGTTTTTTAGGTGTTTCATCTAGATAGTTAAACGAAGAATTAAATTGTATTCCTGTTTTATTCGAAATATTTTCAATTATAACTTTGTACAATTCATTTGTTCCGGGATCATTAAATTGCGAGGCAATGGTTCCGTAAACAGGCATATCTTCAATAGATGAATCCCATAAATTATGATTACGTTGGTATTGCTTTTTTACATCACGCAACGCATCTAATGCTCCTCGTTTATCAAATTTATTCAATGCAATAACATCGGCAAAATCTAGCATGTCAATTTTTTCCAATTGGGTAGCTGCACCATATTCAGGAGTCATTACATACATTGAAACATCAGAATGATCTAGAATTTCGGTATCACTTTGCCCAATTCCAGAAGTTTCCAAAATAATTAAATCAAATTCAGCAACTTTTAAAATATCAAGAGCATTACTAACATGTTTTGAGAGTGCTAAATTAGATTGACGTGTTGCTAAAGAACGCATATAAACTCTATTATTTTTTATAGAATTCATTCTAATTCTATCACCTAATAATGCGCCGCCAGTTTTTCTTTTTGAAGGATCTACAGAAATAATCCCAAGAGTTTTGTTGGGGAAATCAAGTAAAAAACGCCTTACAATTTCATCAATTGTAGAAGATTTTCCCGAACCTCCAGTTCCTGTAATACCTAAAACAGGAATTGTTGATGTTGAAGCTAGTTTGGTAACTTTTGAAATAAAATCGGCATGTTTTACTGAATAGTTTTCAGCACCGGAAATGGCTTGGGCAATTAGTGTGGCGTTTTTGTTTTTTAAGTTGGTAGCATCGAAATTTATATGTTCACCAGTTGGGAAATCGCAGCCTTTAACCATGTCATTAATCATTCCTTGAAGGCCTAGTTTTCTTCCATCGTCTGGCGAATATATTCGTGTAATTCCATAGGTCATTAATTCCTCAGTCTCTTCAGGAAGAATTACACCACCTCCGCCACCAAATATTTTAATTTGTGAAGCGCCTTTTTCCTTCAATAAATCGTACATATATTTAAAATACTCCATATGGCCGCCTTGATAGGAAGTTATAGCAATTGCATTAGCGTCTTCTTCAATTGCACAGTTTACTACTTCTTCAACGCTTCTATCATGACCCAAATGAATTACTTCAACTCCGGTTGCCTGAATTATTCGTCGCATAATGTTTATGGCAGCATCGTGGCCGTCAAATAAAGCTGCAGCAGTAACAATTCTTATTTTATTTTTGGCTTTGTATGGTGTTATTTTATTCATTCTATAATATTAGTCAGTTTTTGAGTTGTAAATTATAAATATATTAAAAATACATGATATTTATTAGTAATTAGATAACAATTGTAAAAGTGTTAAATCTCATTCAAAATTTAGTATTTTTGAAACTTAATTCAATCGAAAATGAAACGAATAACAATTCTGATTAATTGTAAAGATAGTAAAGGAATTATTGCCTCTGTTACAAATTTTATTCATCAACAAAGTGGTAATATTGTATATATAGATCAACATGTGGACAGGGTAGATAATATGTTTTTTATGCGCCTAGAATGTGAATTTTCAAAAGGCGTTTTTTCATTGCCAGTTTTTAAAAATGTTTTTAATGAAGTTATTGGAAAGAAATTTGATATGACTTGGAGGTTACATGATTCAGATTCAAAACCAAAAATGGCAATTTTTGTTTCAAAATATGAGCATTGTTTATACGATATTTTAAGTAGGTATATTTCAAATGAGTTAGAGGTTGAAATTCCTTTAATTATAAGTAATCATCCAGATTTAGAGCATATTGCAAAGTCGTTTAACATACCTTATTTTTGTGTAAAAGTGACTAAAGAAACAAAACAGCAGGCTGAAGAAGAGCAGTTAAGGTTGTTAAAAGAGTATAAAGTTGATTTTATTGTTTTGGCACGTTATATGCAAATTATATCTTCAAAGTTAATTGCTGAATATACAGATCATATAATCAATATCCACCATTCGTTTTTACCAGCATTCCCTGGAGCTAAACCTTATCATTCAGCGTATAAACGAGGAGTTAAAATTATTGGAGCAACCAGTCATTATGTTACAGAAGATTTAGATGAAGGACCAATTATAGAGCAAGATATTACCCGAGTTTCGCATACTCACACCATTAAAGATTTTATTTTAAAAGGTAGAGATTTAGAGAAAATTGTATTGTCTAGGGCTTTAAAATTACATACAAAAAGAAAGGTTATGGTTTACAATAATAAAACGGTTGTTTTTACTTAAAATAATTTAAAAAGCTAAATTTTTTTCTATATAGTAGGTAGTTTAAATTACTTTCGTTTTTGTAGGCTTCTTTTTCAAAACTTATGTTTTTGTAAGCTTTGTTATGGTTTTTATATCTAAAAACACCAATAGCATATTCTGTAAAATAGAGAATAAAAAAGAAAATCCAAAATAGCTCTTTTTGTTGTTGTAAATGAATGTTTTCATGATTTAACAAATAGGCATCTTCTATTTGGGCTTTATTTTTAATGAAAATAAAAGGGTAAATTGTCAATCCAACATAGTTTTTAGGAACCAAATATTTAGAAATTATAACCATGGTATTCTTATATTTCAATAATTGAGCCAATTAATTTTGCTTACAATTTTGTATAAAGATAAAAACAATTGGGGAATTATTATAGAGTTAATTTGGTATGATTATTGATGTTTTATTATTGTAGAAATTATTGAAAAACATAATTATATTTGTTAATCTTTAATAAAAGGTTGATTTAATTTTTAAAATATTTCGAAATGAAAGCAATTAAATTACTATCGTTAGTTTTACTTTTCTTAGTAGCATCTTGTAGTTCTGTTAGGGTTACATCTGATTATGATACAAGTACCGATTTTTCAAAATATAAAACTTTCGCTTTTTATAAAAAAGGAATAGATAAAGCAGAAATTTCTGATTTAGATAAGCGTAGAATTTTAAGAGCCGTTGAAAATGAATTGCTGTCTAAAGGATTTACAAAATCTGAAACACCAGATTTATTAGTAAATATATTTACTAAATCTAGACAAAAAGTTGATATTTATAACAACAATCAGTTTTATATGGGATGGCATCCTTGGTATTATGGTCCAAACTTTGGTATGCAAATATCCAAATATACAGAAGGAACTTTGTTTGTTGATTTAATTGATGCTAATAAAAAAGAATTAGCTTGGCAAGGAATAGGTAGTGGAGGATTAACAACATCGGGGAATGTTGAGAAAAAAGAGGAAAGAATAAAAGAATTTGTTGGAGAAATAATGTCTAAATATCCTCCTGAAATAAAATAAAAGTATTGTAAAAAAAAACGTTCTGACATTTCAGAACGTTTTTTTATTTTAAATTAATTTAAAATTTTTATTTAAGAAAAGAAGGGTCAATTTCTACTCCTAATCCTTTAGCAATTCCCATTCCTAACTGAGAGTCAGCTCTAAACCAATGACAAAGTTGTCGGTTAATAATTTCATCTTTTTTAATACCGGAAATTCCACTCATAGCGCCTACAATATTGTTAATAGTATTTGCTTTGGCTTCAGGAGTCATAATTTTAAATAAATTTCCTGGTTGTGTAAAATGATCATCATCGTTTTCATTTCTGTCGAAATAGCCAGCAACATTGCTTTCTAGTTCGTAAGGTATCCCTTTGTATTTATCATCTTCTACAAGAGTATCAAAACTATTAGGACGGTAATTAGGTGTATTTCCTCCATTTCCATCAAAACGCATAGTTCCATCTCTATGATAGTTATTTACGGCATATGGGCATTTATTTACAGGTAAAGAATCATAATTAACACCAATTCTATATCTATGTGCATCTGGGTAGGCTAAAATTCTTCCTTGTAACATTTTATCAGGTGAAAAGCCAATTCCATCGACTAAATTTGCCGGTGCAAAAGCAGATTGCTCAACATGTGCAAAGTAATTATCTGGATTTTCATTTAATTCAATTACTCCAACATCGATTAAAGGAAAATCTGCATGAGGCCAAACTTTTGTTAAATCAAACGGATTCCATTTGAAAGTTTTTGCCTGATCATTAGTCATTACTTGAATTTTTAATGCGTATTTTGGAAAATGACCATTGTCAATTGCATTTACCAAGTCTCTTTGAGAAAAATCAGGATCTTTTGATTTTAGTTCAGCAGCCTCCGCATCTGTAAAAGTTTTAATTCCTTGCATTGTTTTATAATGAAACTTCACATAAACACGTTCGTTTTTGTCATTAACAAGAGAGAATGTATGGCTACCATAACCATTCATAAATCGATAACCAACGGGAGTTCCTCTATCGGACATTAAAATTAAAACCTGATGTAAACTTTCTGGATTTAAAGACCAGTAATCCCACATCATTGTAGGCGATTTACAATTAGTATAAGGATCTCTTTTTTGAGTGTGAATAAAATCTGGGAATTTTTTTGGGTCCTTAATAAAGAAAACTGGAGTGTTGTTTCCAACTAAATCCCAGTTTCCATCTTCAGTATAAAACTTTACGGCAAAACCTCTTGGGTCACGTTCAGTATCTGCGGATCCTTTTTCACCTCCAACAGTTGAAAATCGAACAAATACTTTAGTTTCTTTACCAATTTTTGAAAATAGTTTTGCGCGTGTATATTTTGAAATATCATGTGTTACAGTAAAAGTACCATATGCTCCCGATCCTTTTGCATGCACAATTCGTTCTGGAATACGTTCTCTATTAAAATGAGCAAGTTTTTCGTGTAAAAAGTAATCTTGCAATAAAAGAGGACCTCTAGCTCCAACACTTTGAGAATCTTCATAATGTTTAACCGGAGCTCCTGCGGCAGTGGTAACGTTTTTTTTCTTGTTCATAATGAGTTGGTTTTAAGATAATTTCTTATTTAAAAATATAAGAAAATTAAAAGTGATTACATTTTTTTTTGAAATAATACAGTTTTACTATAAATAGTATTGATTCAACATTAAATTTAAATTATTTTGATTTAATCTTTGTAACTTTTAATTCATTATTATTGTAAAATCTAAGAATAATAAAAATTATTTATAAAAATTGGAATTAGAAGATTACTACCTATCGGACGAGGGTTACAAAGTTTTTACTGAAAAATATCATTTAAAACGCGGATATTGTTGTAAAAATGGATGTCGACACTGTCCGTATAATTATGATAAAAAAAGAGATACATTTAATAAATAAGATAATTATGATAAAAAAAATATTATTAGTTTTTACAATAGTTCAATTAACAGCTTGTTCGGAATTACAGCAGGTAATTAATCAATTACCAACAAATGGAGGGGTAATTACAAATGATCAAATTGGAAATGGTTTAAAAGAAGCCTTAAATAATGGTATAACAAAACAAGTTACAAAATTGGCGGTTGAAGATGGATTTTATAAAAATGAATTAACCCGTATTTTACTTCCAGAAGAATTACAAAAGGTTGATAATACCCTTAGAAATATTGGGTTAACCAAGTTGGCCGATGAAGGTTTAAAAGTACTTAATAGAGCAGCAGAAGATGCAGTTAGTGAGGCAATACCAATTTTTGTGGATGCTATTAAGGGAATGTCTTTTAATGATGCAAAAAATATTTTATTAGGAGATAAAAATGCTGCTACTAATTATTTAAAAACTACAACAACTGAGGCGTTAACTCAAAAATTTAATCCAATTATTCAAAGTTCTTTTCAAAAAGTAGGAGCTGATAAAATTTGGAGTGAATTAATTACAAAATATAACAGTGTTCCTTTAGTTAAAAAAGTAAACCCCGATTTAACAGATTATGTTACCGGAGAAGCCTTAAAAGGTGTATTTACAATGGTTGAGATTGAAGAAAAAGAAATTAGAGAAAAAGTAGCAAGTAGAACTTCAGATCTATTAAAAAAGGTTTTTGCTTTACAGGATAATAAATAGCTCATAAAAAAAGCCTTTCAAATAATTATTTGAAAGGCTTTTTTTAGTTATAAAACAATTAAAAGTGACTTTCTAATTTTTCATGTAATTTTTTAAAATAATCAAAAGCTAAAAGAAGTCTAGATCCAGGCCAGCTAAACATTTCTCCATCGCCAAAAACAGTAATGGCTCTGTTGGTAAAACTACCCAGTTCCATAGCGTGTTTATCTTCAAATTTATATGGTTCAGAAGAAAGAATAATAACTTCTGGGTCTCCTTCCCATCTCAGTTTTTGAATATTTATTTTAGGATAACGACTCATATGGTCATATATGTTTTCAAACTTATTTAGTTGTAACATTTCATTTATAAATGTGTCATTTCCCGCTACCATCCAAGGATTTGCCCAAATAAAATAAGCTACTTTTCTAGCTGGTTTGTCTTTTATAAAATTTTTAAAATCGTTTAATTTATATTCAATCTTATGAGCTAAATTATCACTTTCGGTTCTTCTGTTTAGAATTGAACCTAAATGTAAAATTAAATCGATTGCATTGTTTATGGTATTGATATCAGAAAAATAAGTAGGAGCTATTTTTTCTAACTCAGGTAACATATCATATGCATTTTCTTCTTTATTGCATAGAATAAAATCGGGATTTAGCTCTTTTATTTTTTCGTAGTCAACTTTTTTTGTTCCTCCAACTATTGTTTTAGTCGATTTTAAATGGAAAGGATGAACACAAAATTGTGTAATTCCAACCAATTCATTTTCTAAGGCTAAATCGTATAATAATTCTGTTTGTGATGGTACTAAAGAAACTATTCTTTTAGGTGTAGATTTTAACGTAATTTCCCTTCCTATTTGATCTTTAATTATTTTCATTTAAAATAGCTTCCATTTCTTGTTGTAACTTTAGTGCTTCTTTTTTTGCGGTTTTTGCGAAATTCTCATCGTTACCAGCATATATAATTCCTCTTGAAGAATTAATTAGTAAACCACAATCTTTGTTTAACCCGTATTTGCAAACATCTTGTAAATTTCCTCCTTGTGCGCCAACACCAGGAACTAATAAAAAGTGATGAGGTACAATTTGTCTAATCTCTTCAAAATATTCAGCTTTTGTTGCTCCAACTACAAACATTAAGTTTTCTGAATTTTTCCAAGTAATGGCAGTTTCTAAAACTTCCTTGTAAATTTCTTGTTTATCAGTTTTTAAACCTTGAAAATCTAAACCTCCTTTGTTAGAAGTTAATGCCAATAAAATAGTTGTTTTATTTTCAAAAGCTAAAAATGGCTCTACGGAGTCGCTTCCCATATAAGGTGCAACGGTAACAGAATCGAAATTTAAATCTTCAAAAAAAGCTTTTGCATACATTGTTGAGGTATTTCCAATGTCGCCACGCTTAGCATCGGCAATTGTAAAAACTTCAGGATAATTTGCATTTATATAATTAATTGTTTTTTCTAAAGCTTGCCAACCTTTAATACCGTAAGCTTCGTAAAAAGCAGTGTTAGGTTTATAAGCTACAGCCAAATGATGTGTTGCATCAATAATTTGCTTGTTAAATTCGAAAATAGGATCTTCTTTGGTTAATAAATGTGTAGGAATTTTGGTTAAATCTACATCTAAGCCAATACATAAAAATGATTTTTTTTTCTGAATTTGTAATATAAGTTCTTGTTTATTCATAGTGTTAAATAAAGAATTACGCAAAAGTAGTAATTTTAATAGTTTAAGTTATATTTGTTCAACAAATAATCTACATTGTTTAGCTATATTATAAATAAAATATTTTACGGAATTTTAACACTATTTGGAGTGGTAACTGTTATTTTCTTTTTGTTTAACATTTTACCTGGAGATCCAGCAAGAATGATGTTAGATCAGAGAGAAGATAGCGAACAACTTGAAAATATTAGAAAAAAGTATGGATTTGACCAGCCAGTTTCCATACAATACTTATACTATCTAAATGATTTATCTCCAATTTCAATTCATAGTAATAAAGTTGAAAACTACACTTTTTTAGATAGTGATAAGTATACTTTTACAAAGTTAGTTTCAACAAGGGATAAGACAGTTGTTGTTAAATTGCCTTATTTACGAAAATCGTTTCAAAAAAATGATAAAAATGTTTCAGAGGTAATAAATGAAACATTGCCAAATACGGCAATTTTAGCGGTTTCTGCAATAACAATAGCAATAATAATTGGTATCTTTTTTGGAATACTCTCAGCGCTTTATAAAGATTCATTTTTTGATAGAATTATATCAGTAATTAGCACATTAGGAATGAGTGTTCCTTCGTTTTTCTCTGCTATTTTATTTGCCTGGCTTTTTGGTTTTGTATTGCATAAATACACTAATTTAAATATGACAGGTAGTTTGTATGAAGTCGATGATTTTGGAGATCACATTTATATTCAATGGAAAAATTTATTATTGCCATCAATAGTATTAGGTATTCGGCCATTGGCGGTTGTAATTCAATTAATGAGAAATTCATTATTAGAAGTATTAAACCAAGATTATATTAGAACTGCAAAAGCAAAAGGACTTTCAACATTTAAAATTATAAAAACACATGCTTTAAAAAACTCTTTAAATCCGGTAGTAACTGCAATTTCAGGATGGTTTGCATCTTTGCTAGCGGGAGCCGTTTTTGTGGAATACATTTTTAATTGGAATGGATTAGGTAAAGAAATAGTAAACGCTTTAAATACACTTGATTTACCAATTATAATGGGAAGTGTTTTGGTAATAGCAACAATGTTTATTTTAATAAATATTTTTGTGGATATAATTTATGGGTTATTAGATCCAAAAATTAGAATAAAGTAGCTATTTAATGTTTACTTTTAATCGAAAACGATTGCGCAATCCACACTTGCTTAACACTAGTTTTTAGGCTTTTAATTGTAAATTTGTGGGATTAATAAGAATAATAATATCAAATATATAATATCATGAGAAAACAGATAGTAGCAGGGAACTGGAAAATGAACAAAAACGTTCAAGAATCTGTACAGTTAGCTGACGAAATTGTAAGCAATGTAAAAGATTTAACATTAGAAAATACAAGAGTAATTATTACTCCAACATTTGTAAATATTAGTGAGGTTGTAAAAGTTGCGGAAGGATCAAATGTAGAGGTTGCTGCCCAAAATATGCATCAAGCTAAAAGTGGAGCTTACACTGGTGAGATTTCTGCTGAAATGTTAACTTCCTTAGGTTTAAAAACTGTTATTTTAGGACACTCTGAAAGAAGAGAATACTTTGGTGAAACAGATGCTATTTTAGCAGAAAAAGTAGACGCTGCTTTAGCTAACGGATTAGAAGTTATTTTCTGTTTTGGAGAAGTTTTAGAAGATAGAAAAGCTGATAAACATTTTGATGTTGTTGAAAGCCAAATTAAAAATGGTTTATTCCATTTACCAGCCGATGCTTGGAAAAATATTGTTTTAGCATACGAGCCAGTTTGGGCAATTGGTACTGGTGAAACTGCTTCTCCAGAACAAGCGCAAGAAATGCACGCATTTATTAGAAAAATTGTTGCAGCTAAATATAATACTGAAGTTGCTGAAAATGTGTCAGTTTTATACGGAGGTAGTGTAAATCCAGGAAACGCTAAAGAAATTTTTTCTAAAGAAGATGTTGATGGTGGTTTAATTGGTGGAGCAGCTTTAAATGCCGATAACTTTTTGGCTTTAATAAAGTCTTTCTAAAAAAATAGAATTATAAAATTAAATACGGTTTTCTTTGATATTGAAAGGAAACCGTATTTTTGTATGCAGAAAATAAAAAAACATGGATTTAAAATATATTGGATATACATTTAAGGTAGCGCCAAAAGAACCAGGAACTGAGATATTAATAGCACAGTTGGGTTTTGCTAACTTTGAAAGTTTTGTAGAAAATGAAGATGGAGTAACGGCATATATTCAAGAAGGAGATTGGAATGCTGAAATATTAAATGATATTCAGATACTAAGTTCGGATGAATTTGAGATTTCTTACAAACAAGAAGTTATTGAACAAACAAATTGGAATAGCGAATGGGAAAAGAATTTTAATCAAATTCAAGTTGATGATTTGGTAAGTATAAGAGCGCCATTTCACGAGAATCCAAATTTAAAATACGATATTGTTATTGAGCCAAAAATGAGTTTTGGAACAGGTCATCACGAAACTACTCATATGATGGTTCAACACTTGTTGGATATGGATTTAACAGATAAGAAAACATTAGATATGGGTTGTGGAACTGGAATTTTGGCAATTTTTGCGGAAATGAAAGGAGCAAAACCTATAGACGCTATTGATATTGATAATTGGTGTTACCAAAATTCAATAGAAAATGTAGAACGTAATAATTGTAAAAATATTAATGTTTTTGAAGGTGATGCTTCTCTTTTATTAAATAAAAAATACGATGTAATTATTGCAAATATCAATAGAAATATTTTAATAAATGATATGGAAGCTTACATGAATTGTTTAAATGAAAATGGCACAATTTTGTTTAGTGGCTTTTATCAAGATGATATTCCAATTATAGATGCTGAAGTATCTAAATACGGTTTAAAAATTGATAAAATTATTGAACGTAATAATTGGGTAGCTTTAAAATATATATTTGAATAATGATTTTATTTGGTGGTTCTTATACGCAAGAAGTTGGACCTGGATTAGAAGGAACAGGTAAGGGTATTTATTGTTTTAATTTTAATCAAAAAACAGGTGAGTTGCAATTTCTGCATGTTTTTTTAAACAGAAATACAAGTTATATAGCCATTTCAAAATGTAAGAAGTACTTATATAGTTTTCAAGAAGTTTCAAAGGATAAAAAGCCTGTTGTGCTTTCGTTTGAAATTCAAGAAAATTTCTCATTAAAATTATTGAATCAACAATCAGTAGCTGGAGGTTTACCTTGTCATTTAAGTTTAATTAATGATACTACTTTGGGAGTAGCTTGTTATCAAACAGGTAATGTGCACTTATACGCTATTGAAAAAAATGGACTATTAAAACCTTGCCACCAAACTATTACAAATATTGGGTCAAGTTTAAACAAAGAAAGACAAGAATGTGCACATGCACATATGGTTATAGAAAATAATGGTCAAGTATTTGTTCCTGATTTGGGTATTGATAAAATTGTTGTTTTTAATTCTTTAGAAAATTCTTTGATTGAAGAATATAAAATTAACGTTTCATTAGGTGAAGGCCCTAGACATATAGTATTTCATAAGTCAGGAAAGGTGGCATTTGTAATAAATGAATTAACAGGTAATGTTTTAATTTTGAATAAGATTAATTCAAAGTATGAAGTAGTAAAAACCATAAATTCAATACCTAATTTTTTTAAGGAAACTTCTTCTGCAGCAGCAATAAAATTAAGTTTAGATGGTAAATTTTTGTATGTTTCAAATAGAGGATGCAATACTATTGCAATTTTTAAGTTTGATATAAAAACCAACAAGCTAGAGTTAATTAGCCAACAATTAACGTTTGGAGATACACCACGAGATTTTACAATTTCACCTGATGGAAATTGGTTAATTGCTGCAAATCAAGACACTAACAATTTAGTTGTTTTTGAAAGAAATAATAAAACAGGACTACTTAAAAAAGTAAATGAACTTAAAAATATAAATTCTGTTGTTTGTTTAAAATGGATGTAATTTCATTTTTTTTTATAAATTAGTAAAATTATGAGTACAAAAAAGAAAATACAAGAAGATGTTGATACATTGGAAAAAGAAACAATTTTAAATGAAATTGTTTTATTTAATGATGATGTGAATACCTTTGACCATGTTATTGATTCATTAATTGAAATTTGTGATCATACACTTGAACAGGCTGAACAATGTGCAATTTTAGTTCATTATAAAGGTAAATGTACTGTTAAAACAGGTGAATATAACGATTTAAAACCGCGCTGTATTCAATTACTTACAAAAGGATTATCTGCTGAAATAATATAAGAAAAGTCAGTATTTGCATACTGACTTTTCCAAAAGAGTTAATTAATTAACCAAAAGAACATTATTAAATTAAAAAATGAAGTTTTAACTCTTTAAAAATTTGACGATATTTATTGTTAAAACTTACAGGTTAACACAAGTTTAACACTATTTTTTAAAGTGGAATATTTCCATGTTTTCTTTTAGGTGTATTTATTTCTTTTCCTTCAAGCATTTGAAAAGCTTTAATTAATTTTCGACGAGTATTTTTAGGATATATTACTTCATCAATAAAGCCACGTCTTGCGGCTCTGTATGGGTCGGCAAATTTAAAGGCATACTCAGCTTCTTTTTCTTTTAATTTTTCTTCTGGATTTTCAGAAGCGGCAATTTCTTTTCTAAAAATAATTTCAGCTGCACCTTTTGCTCCCATAACTGCAATTTCGGCTGTTGGCCAAGCAAAATTCATGTCTGCACCAATATGTTTAGAGTTCATTACATCATATGCTCCTCCATAAGCTTTTCTAGTAATTACGGTTATTTTTGGAACCGTTGCTTCACTTAAGGCATATAGTAATTTTGCACCATTTTTAATAATCCCATTCCATTCCTGATCAGTTCCAGGTAAAAAACCAGGAACATCAACTAAAACTAGTAAAGGAATATTAAAACAATCACAAAAGCGGGTAAATCGAGCTGCTTTTATTGAAGAATTTGTATCCAAACAACCAGCTAATTGCATTGGTTGGTTAGCTACTATTCCTATACTTCTTCCCGCCAAACGTGCAAAACCAACAATAATGTTTTCAGCAAAGTCTTTTTGAATTTCAAAAAAAGATTCTTCGTCAATTAAACCCTTAATAACATCATGCATATCATAAGGTTTATGAGTATCTTCAGGAATTAGGCCAATTAAATGTTCTCTTAATTCTTCACCCACTTCATAAGGTATTTTTTTAGTAGTTTTTCTATTATTTTGAGGAATATAACTTAATAACTTTTTAATGTCATCTAAACATTGAATATCATTTGCAGAAGTTAAATGTGCAACACCAGATTTTGTAGAATGTGTACTAGCACCTCCTAATTCTTCTGAAGTTACCTCTTCATTTGTTACAGTTTTAACCACGTTTGGTCCAGTAACAAACATATAACTAGTATCTTCTACCATTATGGTGAAATCTGTCATTGCGGGTGAATAAACAGCTCCACCAGCGCAAGGTCCCATTATTGCAGAAATTTGTGGAATTACGCCAGAAGCTTGCACATTTCTGTGAAATATTTCGGCATAGCCACCTAAGGATCTAACACCTTCTTGAATTCTTGCTCCACCAGAGTCATTTAATCCTATGCAAGGCGCACCTACTTTAACAGCAGCATCCATAATTTTACAAATTTTTTCGGCATGAGTTTCAGATAATGCACCTCCAAAAACCGTAAAATCTTGTGCGAAAACATAAACCAATCTGTTATCAATTGTTCCATAACCAGTAACAACACCATCCCCAAAAAAAAGTTGGTCTTCCATTCCAAAATCTGTAGTTCTATGAGTTACTAAAACGCCCATTTCTTCGAACGAACCTTCATCTAATAAATATGCTATTCGTTCTCGAGCTGTTAATTTCTTTTTTGCATGTTGTTTCTCAATTCTTTTTTCACCACCACCTAAATGAGCTAGAGCAACTCTTTTGTCTAATTTTTCAATTTTGGTCTCCATATGCTTATCCATAATAATTTATTTAGTTAGTTAAACTCCAGGTACTTTTAAAATTTTTTGTTCTTCAAGATGGATTTTTAAGGCAATTAAAGCAGCTAATTCTGCTACTTCTTCCAATTCTTTTTGAAGCTTTTCTGGAGTGTAGTAGTTTTTCACAAAATGAGTATCAAAATTACCCGATCTAAACGCTTCGTGTTTACAAACAAATTTACCAAATGGTAAAGTAGTCATAGCTCCTACAATTTTGTAATTTTCAATGGCTTCAATCATTAATTGAATGGCTTCATCCCTAGTTTTACCATAAGTTATTAATTTTGAAAGCATAGGGTCATAGTAAATAGGAATTTCCATTCCTTCTTCAAATCCATCGTCTACTCTTATTCCGGTTCCTACAGGAATTTTATAAGTTGTTAATTTTCCAACGCTTGGTAAAAAATTATTAAGAGGGTCTTCCGCATAGACCCGTAATTCCAATGCGTGTCCGTTAATTTTTAAATCTTCTTGTTTTAAGGTTATTTTTTCATTTCTGGCAATATTAATTTGTTGCTCAACCAAATCAACACCAGTTATAAATTCAGTTACAGGATGTTCAACTTGTAATCGGGTATTCATTTCGAGAAAGTAAAAATTTAAATTTTCATCAAGTAAAAACTCAACCGTACCGGCTCCAAGATAATCGCAAGATTTTGCAACTTTTATTGCCGCCTGTCCCATTTCATCTCTTAATTTAGGAGTTAAAATAGAGGAAGGGGCTTCTTCTAAAACCTTTTGATGTCTTCTTTGCACACTACATTCTCTTTCAAAAAAGTGTAAAATATTTCCAAAGTTGTCGGCAAGTATTTGAATTTCTATATGTCTAGGAGATGTAATATATTTCTCTAAAAATACCGAACCGTCACCAAAAGCTGAATTTGCTTCTGAAACGGCTCTTTTCATTTGTTCTTCAACATCTTTTGCCTTTTCCACAATACGCATTCCTTTTCCGCCTCCACCGGCTGCAGCTTTAATTAGAATTGGAAACCCTATTTGATGAGCTATTTCAACAGCTTCTTTGGGGTCTACTATAGCTCTGTCTACACCAGGGACCATAGGTATATTATAATTTTTAACAGCATCTTTTGCGGCTAATTTATCTCCCATCATTTGAATTGATTTAGATTTCGGTCCAATAAAAATGATGTTATTTTGTTCACATAATTCTGCGAAATTTGCATTTTCACTTAAAAATCCATATCCAGGATGAATGGCATCAACCTCTAATTCTTTAGCTATTTTAATTATTTTATCTCCTCTTAAATATGATTTATTTGAAGGTGCTTCTCCAACACAAACAGATTCGCTTGCAAATTTAACATGGGGCGCATTTCGGTCAGCTTGTGAATAAATGGCAACTGTTTTTATTCCCATTTTTTTTGCGGTTTTCATAACTCTAATGGCTATTTCACCACGGTTTGCTACTAAAATTTTTTTCATAATAACTAGTTTTTGATACTTGGTAAAGTCAATTAATCCATCTCAATCATTAATTCACCTTTTTCTACAGTTTCATTGTTTTTAATATTAACCGATTTAATAATACCATCTTTAGGTGCTAAAATTGAGTTTTCCATTTTCATGGCTTCCAATATTAGCAAGGTGTCACCTTCTTTAACCAAATCTCCTTCTTTAGCAGAAACATTTAAAATCATCCCTGGCATTGGGGCTTTAATTTGATTTATTTTTTTAGAAGATCCACTAGATAAACCTAGTTGTTTAATTAATTGATCTAATTGATTAGAAATATTAACATTATAAATATGTTCATTTATGGTAATCACATACTTTCTTTTGTAAAATTGAGATTTATTTAAATGGATGTTAAAAGATTTGTTGTTGTGAATAATGTGAAGCTTTTTTTTGGATAGCTTAATTAAATCTAATTTATCGGCATCGGAAGTTTTTAAATTGAATTCAAAAGACTCATCGACATTAATTTTGAAACTTTTTTCCATAATTATGAAATTAACAGATATTCAATAGCTTAGGTTTTGTTAAAGTTCGTTAATTTTTGTAGGATAAAAAATAGTTTTGACTGATATTTTTACAAATAATATGTTTTGAATAAGGATTTGTAATGTTAAAATATGATTAAAGTAATTTATTGCACTTATTTTTATGATGTAAGCAAAGGTTAATTATTGGCGGAAATAATTTTATTGCTTTAAAGAGGTCTTTTTAATCGCAAAATCATTTAAAAATACAAATTGGTTAATTTTGAATTAAAACTTGAAATATTTACATCTATTCTTGTTAATAATTAACCTGAATACGCTTTAAATACAGTTTTAGGTTAAATTAGGATATAAATTAGAGAATAGAGTTGTAAAATAACTAATAATGATAAAGTAAATTTGTAGTATCATATTAAAAATTAGAATATTATGAGTTTAAAGAAACAATATTTAAAGAGTAAACCGGTTTGTAAAGTAACTTTTCTATTAGATAAAGAAGAGGCTTTAGGAGCTGAAAGAGTAGATTTGTTAGGAGAATTCAATAACTGGAATACTGCTGAACCAGTTATTATGAAAAAGTTAAAAAATGGATCATTTAAAGTTGTAATTGATTTGCCTGCTGAGCAAGAATTTCAATTCAAATATCTTTTAGATGGTGAAAAATGGGTAAACGATGCTAATGCCGATAAATTTGTTGGTAGTGGATTAGGAGCTGAAGAAAATTCAGTTGTTACTTTATAGTATTTCGAACCAAACTTAAAATAAAAAAAGAGAATTTGAAGACAAATTCTCTTTTTTTTACTACTAACTAAAAAAATCAAAAACATTACCTATTTCAATAAGTAATGAAATATGAGACAAAAATATAGTTAATGTTTTGTTTAATCTATGACTTTTATCATTCTTTGAAAATATTTTCTAAAATTATATAAAGTTTCTAAGGAATCAATTGTTAAAATTGGTTCCTTTTTTTTGTTTATTAAAATAAAATGAAGTTGTAAGAATCTATAAAATAAAAAAAACGCAATTTCAAAAAAAAGAAATTGCGTTTTTAACTTGTGACCTCGACAGGATTCAAACCTGTAACCTTCTGAGCCGTAATCAGATGCGCTATTCAGTTGCGCCACGAGGCCGTTTTAACGGGTGCAAATATAATATAAATAAATTATTTACAAACTATTTTTTGTAACAAAATAGCGCCAACCAATAATTGCGAGTTGCCATTTTTTTGCTTTAACCATATCTAGTCCTTTTTTTGAGTAACTAGGGAGCATAATTTTATTAATTTTTGCAATAATTTTAAAAATTGTTTTTTTCATAACACGAAATTAACAATTAAAAAAAGATCTTGCAAAATGCAATAATTTGAAAAGTAATTAAAGCAATTGGTTTTAAATTAATGAAGGAAAAAGAATTTTATGTGAAAATTTAAAGTTTTGTGCTTTGGGAAAATTGTTAATTTAATTTTATTACAAGCAAAATTTATTCTTATACTTTTGGTTTCAAAAATTTTATTTGTTTTAGATAGACAAAATTTAAAGGTAATTGTTTCTTTTTATTTTTAAATTGAAATAATTCAACACATTTTTATTCTGCTATATTTGCAATAAAAAATATTGATGAATTTATTATTTATAGCTCTTGGTTTATTATTGTTAATATTAGGAGGTAATTGGTTATTGAAGGCAGCTGTTGGATTTTCATTAAGGTTGTTAATACCGAAAATTGTAATTGGAATGACGGTTGTTTCTTTCGCAACATCAGCTCCCGAATTAATTGTAAGTATTAAATCAGCTTTAGATGGACACGCAGATATAGCTTTAGGAAATGTAATTGGTTCTAATATTGCAAATTTAGGTTTGGTTTTAGCCATTACTATTTTAATTTCTACAATTAGTGTAGAAAAAAGTTTTTATAAAACAGATTGGCCTGTTATGATGGTTGCTTCTGCAATGCTATATGGGTTTATTGCTTTTGATGGAGTTTTGGTGAGATATGAAGGAATTATTTTGTTCTCAATGTTGCTGGTGTTTTTAGTTTATCTATTAAAATTTCAAAAAACTGCGGTTGTGGATGAGTTGCCTGAAGATGATGAAGAGTTGCCTTTATATAAAAATGTAATGTTTTTAATAATAGGAGGAATAGCTTTATGGGGAGGATCTGAATTACTTATTGATGGAGCCGTAGGAATGGCAGAGAAGTTTAATGTAAGTGAACGTGTAATTGGAATTACAATTGTGTCTGTTGGAACAAGTATTCCCGAATTAGCCGCCTCGGTAATAGCAATATTGAAAAAAGAAAAAGCAATTTCGCTTGGTAACTTAATAGGTTCAAATGTTTTCAATATTTTGGCTGTCTTAGGTTTAACATCTATTATAACACCGGTAGAAGTAACAGATAACGGATTGCTTTCGAGCGATATTTATTGGATGCTTGGCTTTTCATTGCTAATTTTCCCTTTAGTTTTTGCACCAGTAAGAATGAAATTAAGTTGGAAAGAGGGATTAATACTATTAGCGTTATACCTAGGCTTTATTTATAAAATGATAATTTAACTAGGCGTTTAAATTTTGTAAAAAAAAACACTGCATATGCAGTGTTTTTTTTTGTAGTATAAATAACTAAAATTAAATTTTAGCTGATTTTACAGTTTTTATAATTCTTGCAGCAACTTTATATGGATCTGCATTTGAAGCTGGTCTACGGTCTTCTAACCAACCTTTCCAACCTTTTTGCACTACCATAATTGGTATACGAATTGAAGCTCCACGATCAGAAATTCCATATGAAAAGTCTGAAATAGATTGAGTTTCATGTTTACCAGTTAAACGTTGATCGTTAAATGCACCATAAACTTCAATATGTTCTTTTGTTACAGGACGAAATGCCTCGCAAATAGCCTCGTAAGTCTCTTTAGAACCGCATGTTCTTAATGTTGTATTAGAGAAGTTAGCGTGCATACCAGAACCATTCCAGTCAGTATCACCAAGTGGTTTAGGGTGGTATTCAATATAGTAATTGTGTTTTTCAGTTAATCTATCTAATAAATATCTAGAAACCCAAATTTCATCACCAGCTTTTTTCGCTCCTTTAGCAAATAATTGGTATTCCCATTGTCCACAAGCAACTTCTTGATTAATACCTTCAAAGTTTAAACCAGCTTGAATACAAAGATCAGCATGTTCTTCAACTAAATCACGACCATGAGTGTTTAAACCACCTACAGAACAGTAATACATTCCTTGAGGTTTTGGGTAACCACCTCTAGGGAATCCTAATGGTAATTCTGTTTTAACATCCATAATAAAATACTCTTGCTCAAATCCAAACCAGAAGTCATCATTATCATCATCAATAGTAGCTCTACCATTAGATGGGTGTGGAGTTCCATCAGCATTCATTACTTCAGTCATTACTAAATAACCGTTAATACGATCTGGATCAGGATAAATAGCAACTGGTTTTAAAACACAGTCAGAAGAACCTCCTTCAGCTTGTTTTGTAGATGAACCATCAAAAGACCACAATCCAATTTCATCAAGAGTTCCTTGGAAATTTTCATGCTCCTCAACTTTAGTTTTACTTCTTAAGTTTTGTGTTGGTAAATAACCATCCAACCAAAGGTATTCTAATTTTATTTTTGCCATGTTATAAATAATTTTTAATGTTTACAAAATAATTTTGACAAAAATAATTATTTATACCATACAATAAAAATTTAAGGGGTTAAAAATATTTAATACATATTATTTTTGTCGATACCCTATTTTTTTATAGGGTAATTGTAAAAAAATTAAAAAATATACTAAAAAATGATATTTATTTATAAATTATATTTTTAATTTTCTTGTATCTTCGTATTAAATATAAATTATTAGAATGGCAACATTAAGATTTAAAGCAATTCAGCTTGCGCAAAATAGAAAACCGGTTAAGGTAAATGAAGTAAAAAAACGTTCAGAAATTTTTGGAGAAAACGTTTTTAATGAAAATACCATGCGTCAATATTTAACATCTGAAGCCTTTAAAGGTGTTATGAGTGCTATTGAGCATGGAAAAAAAATTGATCGAAAAATTGCAGATCAGGTGTCGTCGTCTATGAAAGAATGGGCCTTGTCAAAAGGAGTTACCCATTATACACACTGGTTTCAACCGTTAACAGGTGCTACTGCAGAAAAACACGATGCTTTTTTTGAAACAATTGGTAATGGAATGGCAGTTGAAAAATTTGGAGGAAGTCAATTAGTGCAACAAGAACCAGATGCTTCTAGTTTTCCTCATGGTGGAATAAGAAATACTTTTGAGGCAAGGGGATATACGGCCTGGGACCCAACTTCACCTGCTTTTATTTATGGAACGACTTTATGTATTCCAACAATTTTTGTGTCATACACAGGAGAAGCTTTGGATTATAAAACACCTTTATTAAAAGCATTGCATGCTGTGGATGATGCAGCAACTGCAGTTTGTAAGTATTTCGATAAAAATGTGAAGAAGGTTTCTTCTTCATTAGGTTGGGAGCAAGAGTACTTTTTAATAGATAAAGCATTGGCTGGAAGCAGACCAGATATAAATTTAACAGGTAGAACATTGTTGGGGCATTCCCCAGCAAAAGGGCAACAATTAGATGATCATTATTTTGGATCCATACCAACAAGAGCATATAATTTTATGCGCGACTTGGAAAATGAGTGTATGTTGTTGGGTATCCCTGCGAAAACCAGGCATAATGAGGTTGCTCCAAATCAGTTTGAGTTAGCTCCAATTTATGAAGAAGCTAATTTAGCTGTTGATCATAACTCATTATTAATGGACGTTATGGGACGTGTGGCATTGCGTCATGATTTTAAAGTGTTGTTACATGAAAAACCATTTGCAGGAGTTAATGGATCGGGAAAACATAATAATTGGTCGCTTTCAACAGATACAAATGTTAATTTATTGGGGCCTGGAAAAACCCCTATGAGTAATCTGCAATTTCTAACATTTTTTATAAACACCATAAAGGCTGTACATAATAACGAAGAATTATTACGTGCTGCTATTGCATCTGCAAGCAACGATCATAGATTGGGTGCAAATGAAGCGCCTCCAGCTATTATTTCTGTTTTTATTGGGGAGCAATTAACAAATGTTTTAGAAGAGCTAGAAGGTGTTACAAAAGGGAAACTATCGCCTGAGGAAAAGACCGACTTAAAATTGAATGTTGTTGGAAAAATACCAGATGTATTATTAGATAACACAGATAGAAATAGAACTTCTCCGTTTGCTTTTACAGGTAATAAGTTCGAGTTTAGAGCAGTAGGCTCTATTGCAAATTGTGCCAACCCAATGACCGTATTAAATACTATTGTGGCAAAACAGCTAAAAGATTTTAAGGTTGAAGTTGATGCATTAATCGATAAGAAAGATTTAAAAAAGGATGAGGCTATATTTAACGTTCTTAGAGAGTATATAAAATCAGTAAAAAATATTTTATTTGAAGGAAATGGTTACGGTATTGAATGGGAAAAGGAAGCTAAAAAGAGAGGGTTGAGCAATAATAAAACAACACCGGAAGCTTTGAAAGCAAGAATTTCAAAAAAATCGATTGAATTATTTGAAGAAATGGGAGTAATGTCGAGGAAAGAAACCGAAGCACGATATGAAATTGAGATGGAAGAATACACAAAGCGTATACAAATTGAATCTAGAGTTTTAGGAGATATAGCTGGGAACCACGTTGTTCCAACTGCGGTACGTTACCAAAATATGTTAATTAAAAATGTTTCGGGTTTAAAAGAAATATTTGGAAAAGATTTTGAAGAGCATGCTAAAGAGCAAATAGGATTAATAAAACTTATATCAAGTCATATTGAAGCTATTCATATAAAAATTGATGCAATGATTGCTGCTCGAAAAAAAGCAAATAAATTAACTAAAATTGAAGAAAAGGCAGCAAGTTATTGTACAAAGGTAAAGCCTTTTTTAGAGGAAATAAGATATCATTGCGATAAATTAGAGCTCATGGTTGATGACGAATTATGGCCTTTAACCAAATATAGAGAACTTCTTTTTGCAAGATAGAATTAAATAAAAAAAACCTGATTTAAATCAGGTTTTTTTTATTTAAACCATTTATTAAAGGTTTTAAGTAGTTTGTTGTGAAAAATAAATCAGCGATTTTATATGTAACTTAAGTGTCTGAATAGAAGCATTCTAAATTACTGAAATTTAATATTTTAATATTTGAAATTAACAAGAGTATAGTTATCTTTAATGTGGAAATTGAAAGTATTAAGTATTAATAGTTTTCAATTCTAAAAAAAAATGCAATTGCGAAAAAGTATAAGCCTCAAAAATTAAGTTTCTCACCCTACGTTGTAAATTTATATAATTATTTTAAGTTGGAAATGCAGTATTGTGTTTTGTCTTCTTAAAAATAGTTTGTGCTCCTGTATAAGTTTATTTCACTAAATAATTTATTAATTTAAAAATTTTAATTATGAAAAAATTATTATCTGTGATGGCGATATTTTTCGCTACAACTTTAATTTACTCACAGTCAAACATGAGTGATATTAATTCACGAGGGAAAAAAAATGATGCACAAGTAGTACAGCACGGAAATACGAATACTTCTGATATTGATCAAGTAGGTTGGTATAATAAGGCCGATGTAAGTCAAAAAGGACATTTAAATAATGCCGTTGTTGATCAAATTGGTTCATATTTCAGTTACGCTAAGGTAACTCAAGTTGCAAATAGAAATTCAGCACGTCAAACACAACGTGACTTTTATAATATTGGTAAAATAGACCAAGATGGGAAGGCAAATGAAGCTGTTCAAAATCAATCAGGTGCTAATTGGTATTCTTGGGGAGGAAATAAAGCTAGTATTATTCAAAGAGGAAACTCAAACAGAGCGGTTCAAGTACAAAATGCAACTAGATTTGGTTTTACAAAAAATGTAGCTTCTGCCGAACAACATGGTAAAAGCAATTATACTGTACAACATCAATTTGGTAGTGGTAACAATTCAGCAGTAGATCAAAGAGGTGAAGGTCATCAAGCTTTTGAATATCAAGATGGTTATGCTAATAAATCTACAACAAATCAAAAAGGTGGAGGAGAAGATGATGAACCAGAATTAATGACGGCTGATGAAGGTTCAGTTACTGAAGCTCATGAAAGTTATGTGTTCCAACTTGGAAATGGTAACGTGCAAATGACCGATCAAAAAGGAAATGGAAATGATGCTTATACAAGTCAAATAGGAAATAGAAATACTTCTACAACTAAGCAAACAGGTCATAATGTATTGAGTTATACGTTGCAGATGGGAGATGGCAATATTGCATATACAGAACAAGCAGGTAATGGAAGTTTTAGTGCTACTTCACAGTTTGGAGACAAAAACACTTCTTCAACAACACAAGATAGTAAGTCTAATGAAAGTTATGTACTTCAAGTTGGTGATGAAAATGAACAAACAACGTTCCAAACAGGGAACTCTAATGAGTCTTGGGAATTTCAATATGGTGATGAAAATAGTGCAACCACAGAGCAACACGGTCATGATGGTTGGAGTTTTATAAAACAAAAAGGAAATGATAATGAGGCAAATGTTGATCAAAGAGGGCATTTAAACTGGAGTTTAACAATGCAATGTGGAAATGCTAATGAGGCAAGTGTTGTGCAGCGAGGAATGGAAAATAGTAGTAAAATATTCCAAAGAGGTTATGGAAACACTTCTGATGTAGTTCAACACGGAGGTGGTGGAAATGGAAATGGTTGTGGAAATGGTGGTGGACATTAATTCTAATAATTAATTAAAAAAGAAGAGGGGAATATCCCCTCTTTTTTCTAAATCAAAAAGAATGAAGATTTATATTTATTTTTTAGTCTTTATTATTTCTCTTTTAACTAATTTTAATTTGTTAGCTCAGGGAACTATTAGTAGTTTTGAATTGTTAAATAATCAGTTTCAATTAAACAACAATCCTAATCTTTTACTTCAAAATCAAAATCCAGAATTATCAAAAAATATTCAATCTTCAGATAATTTTGTTAACTTAAATCAAGTAGGAAACAACAATAACGTAGAGTTAAAACAAATTGGGTACGAAGCTCAGTTGGTAAGTCAATTAGGAGATAATAATTATTATGGTTTTATTAATTACTATAATAAAACCCCACTTAATTTAAATCTTCTGCAAAAGGGTAATTCTAATTCGCTCCACATTTATGGAGTAAATTCAATTATTAAAAATATTAGTATTATTCAAAAAACAAATTTTAAATCTTTGATTATAAAGAATTATTAAAATTTTACAAAATTGTTATTCTTAAAGGGTATTTAAATGATTTTTCATTAAAATACCTTTTTTTATTGTAATAAATGTATTGTTTATATGTTATATGCAACTTATGTTACAAAAGTTGCGGTTTGTTATTGAAATCTTGCAATTCGCAAAGTAGTTGTTTTAAAGTTGTGATTATTAGTAGAATAATAGTACTTTAGTCCTGTTTAAACAAATAATGAAGTACTTAATTATTTTATAAGCCCTACTGTTTAAACCCCAAAAAAAAAATTGTATTACCCTATTTAATGAATTTAAAGGATTTCTAATTTTTAGGATTGTATTATCTGTAAGTTAGTTGTATTACCCTATAAATTTGTGAAATAGAAATTATTTTAATTACTAACTATAAAAATTTTTTATTATGAAAAAACTTATTTTAAGTGTAGCTATGCTATGCGCAACAGCCTTGTTATTTGCACAACAACCACAAAGTCCAAATTGTATTGATTGCGAAATTGATCAAGTAATTCCGGCAACAATCGGATCTGGATCTTGGGATAACATAAGTGATTTGGATCAAAGAGGTTATATGAATATGGCACATGTTTTACAAGAGGGAGCTGGAAACTATTCCAAAATAGACCAAGATGGTGCAAATTTCGGAGACGGTGGTCATGAAAATAACGCATATGTAAGTCAACAAGGATTTAATAATCATTCTGATATTGATCACAATGGAGATAGAAATACTGGTAATGTAAATCAAATAGGATGGCGTAATTATACCAAGCAGGTTGTAGGTGTTGGTTTTGCTGAGGATAATATGGCAAGTTCAACTCAAGCAGGTAGAGCTAATGTAGCTTATCAAAGTCAATACTACGATAATAATACAGCTACTATTTCTCAAATGGGTAGATTGCCAAATACATGGGGAAATAGAAATTATGCAGAGCAATATCAAAATTCTGGTTCTGATGGAGCTGCTGGAAATACGGCAGAAATTGCACAAAGAGGAGATGATAATGCGGCACAACAAACTCAAAACGGAAGCAATAATAATGCCTATGCGTTTCAAAGTGGTTATTCAAATACTTCTGTTGAAAACCAAACTTCTGTTTCAGGAGGTTTAGCAATGAATGATTCAGATGTAATGCAGTATGGAACAAGTAATAAAGCTTGTATAAATCAAGATGCTATTGGAGCAGATAATTTAAGTTATGTTTATCAAAGAGGATATATGAATACGGCATTAGTTGATCAAACAACTTCTGCAACTGCTATTGGAAATAACAATAGTAATGTTAATCAAGTAGGTAGAATGAATGGAGCCTGCGTAACTCAATACAATCAGAATCCAGCTTATTTTTCTTGGTAATAGAAGAATTTAATTTTTAATAGAAGAGGGATTTTAATCCCTCTTCTATTATTTTTTTGTAAATTAGTTGTAGGATATAATAATTTAAAACGAATATTATGAAAAAGAAGTTTGTTTTAACCATTAGCATTTTAATATTTGGGATAAATTTCCTTTTTTCTCAAGAAGAAAAGGATTTGTACAAACATTTGTATGAGAATAATTTTTTTATACCAGAAAATAATCATCTTCAGAATATAAGTAATAACTCTTCCAATGGAACTGGTAATTTTGTTTCCTTAGATCAAATTGGAAATTACAATAATATAGATATTGTTAAAAAGTTTAATGCTTCTCAGAAAATTGCACAAATTGGAGATAGAAATAGCTATAATTTCATTAGTTTCTATAGTCGAGAGGCTCTAAATTTAAATGTTTTACAACAAGGTAATTCAAATGCACTTCATATTTATGGTGAAAATTCTATAATTAAAAATTTAAGTATTGTTCAAAAATCCAATTTTAAAACTATTATCATAAAAAATTATTAGAATTATGAAACAACTTTATGTAAATATTATTTTTAGTTGTTTAATGTTTTTAACTGGAGTAAGCTATAGTCAATTAAATGAAAAAGTAAAAGGTAAAATTAACATTCAAGAAACTGATAATTTAATTCTTATAGAGGCTCAGGCAGAGAATCAAGAGGAAATTTTTCAAGAAAAACTTTATTATAATTTATTGGCTTTAAAAATGAGTGCTTCAGGAAATTATTCTAGTAATAATCAAGAAGGTGAATTCTCATTAAATCCAAATGAAAGCAAAGTTTTATCGGAAGTTAGAATGAATTTAGAAAATAATGAAAATTTAAAAATTTATTTATTTATAAAGCAAAATAATAAATTAATTTCAAAAGATTCTTTAGTTGTTATTCCTGCGGAAAACAAAAGTTCGACTAGAAAAATTAAAAAAGAAGAAGACTTTGTGCTAAAAGGAATTGTAATTGACGATGTAATTACAAAAGTTGGCAAGGATTTTCATGATTATTTTTATCAAAATTATAGCACTTCGGGAAATATGCATCCATTTATAATTACAATAAAAGAGAAACCTTATTTTGGAAGAAGTAGTATTATAACAGTTACAAGTGAAGACAGAGTGTTATTTGAGTTTATGTCAAAACCAGATGAAGAATATTTAAGGTCTGCTGTAAAAGCTTCAATCCAAAGAGTTAATCAATATGCAAAACAAAGAAAAATGTTGTTTAAGAATAGCAGAATTTAATTTTTAATTAGTATATTTAGGTATGAAAAAGTTAAAGTATTACATCGTATTAATTCTTATATGTATCCCTTTTTTAACATATTCTCAAAATATTGTTTATAAACCAATAAATCCTTTTTTTGGTGGAGATACATTTAATTATCAGCAATTATTAGCTTCAGCTAATGCTCAAAATAGTTTTGAAGAAGAATCTGACTTTAGTTTTGACCAAGGGTCGGATTTAGACAATTTTACAGAAACTTTAAATAGGCAGTTGTTAAACTCATTATCTCAAGATTTGTTTCAACAAGAATTTGGAGATTCAGCTTTAACAGTAGGAACCTATGTTTTTGGGTCTTTGGTTGTTAAAATTTCTCCTTCAACCGATGGTTTATCGGTAAATATTTTAGATACTACTACCGGAGAGCAAACACAAATTATTATACCAAACTAAAATAATACCCCCACTTAAATGAACAAACTAATCAAATTTAGTGTTTACACTGTGTTAGTGTTTTTGACGAGTTGTGGAGCATTTTTTAATCAGCCAATAAAAATTTCAAAGGCTAGGATAGGTGAAAGTACCTCGCGTAAAAGTATTTTAGATACCATTTTACCTGCTACGGAAACAGTTGTTGGAGTCTATAAATTTAGAGACCATACGGGGCAGTATAAATTGGTGGAAAATGGTTCAACTTTTAGTACTGCAGTTACTCAAGGAGGTACATCAATTCTTTTAAAATCATTAGAGGAGTCAAAGTGGTTTACTCCAATTGAGAGAGAAAATATTGGAAATTTACTTAATGAAAGACAAATAATCAGATCAACTAGGCAAGAGTATGCGGCAGACGCAAAACAAGATCAAACTACATCAATACCTCCATTATTATTTGCAGGAATAATTTTAGAAGGAGGAGTTGTTTCCTACGATTCAAATATTATAACAGGTGGATCCGGAGCAAGATATTTTGGGGTTGGAGCTTCCACGGAATATAGACAGGACAGAATTACAATTTATTTGAGAGCTGTTTCCACATCTAGTGGAAGAATATTAAAAAATGTATATGTGTCCAAAACAATTTTGTCTCAAGGTATTTCGGCAAATTTATTTAGATATGTGGATGTTAAACGTTTGTTAGAAGTTGAAACGGGAGTTACAAAAAATGAACCTACTCAACTTGCAATTAAAGAAGCAATAGACAAAGCAGTTGAATTGTTAATTATTGAAGGGGTAATAGATGGGTTATGGGTTCCAAAAGGTGGAGATAAGATCATTGAATATTTAAAGAGCGAATACAATAAAGAGAAAGAAGAAGCGGCAAGCACTGCACTGCTCGATAGAGAATTTGATGATAGAAGAGGGAGAATAGCTATTGGAGCATATGGTTCGTCATCTCATATATCTGGAGATTATTCTAATCCTGTTGGAAAAATGGGAGGCGGAGTTAAGTCAAAATTATTTTTAAAAAATCCTGCTTTAAGTTTAAGTTCTAATTTGGGCTATTTCGAATTAGAGAATGAAGATTCATTCAAGAAGAAATTTTTAAATTTGGATGTTAACCTAGACTACACAATTCTTCCCTACGACAATTTTTCACCATATATTTATGGAGGTATAGGTTCTATAACAAATAATAGGGATTTAAAAGATATGCTTTTAAAGTTTCAATATGGTTTAGGAATAGAATATTTACCATCAAATAAATTTGGATTGTATTTATTTGGCGAACAAAATTTAATGTTTAACGACAAGATTGATGATGTTGTTCAAGGTAAGAGAAATGATTATTACTGGAAAATTGGTGCCGGGATTAATTTTTATTTTGGGAAACCATATAATAGAGCGAAAAAGGTATTATTTGAATAATTAAATAAAACTGAATATGAAAAAAGGAATTAAAATTGTTTTAATAGCTCTACTAAGTTTGTTTATAAATTGTAGTGAAGATACAATTGACTTACTTGGAGAGGGAGTAATAACAGGTAGGGTTGTTGAAGCAATCAGCTTTAGCCCAATTGAGAATGCAAAAATTACTTTAAGTTCTTCGAATAATACAGTTTTTACGGATGTAAATGGTTATTTTAAATTTGATATTGTAGAGGAAGGTGATTATTCAATAAGCGCAACAAAAGAGGGGTATTTAACATCTTTTGAACCTGCAACAGTTTCTAAAGATGCTGTTGTAAATGTTATATTTGAAATGGAAGATGATGATGCCTTAAACAAACCTCCAAGTACACCAATACTTTATTCACCAGAAGATGGAATTGAAAACCAAGAACTTTCTGTTGAGTTTGTATGGGGAGCCTCAGATCCTGATTTGGATGAAATTAAATATACTTTAGAATTAAAGAATGATCAAGATAATGAGCTTATAAAATTTGAGAATTTAACAGATACAATTTTTGTAGCATCCGATTTAAAATATGGAGTAAAGTATTTTTGGCAAGTAACGGCGAGTGATGATGTAAATGAAAATGTTTTAAGTCCATTAAGTTCATTTACCACAAGAATTGACCCAGAAAATAGATTCTTTTATGTGGAAAAAATATCAAGTAATAATGTAATATATTCTTCAGGCTATAATGTGGCTGATGGTATTGTCGAAAATAAGGTTCAGTTAACATCAGAAAATATAAACAGTTGGAGACCTAGAAAAAATAACTCTTCCAATTTAATAGCATTTTTAAGAACATATAATAATGAAACTCATTTATTTACAATGAATTTGAATGGGGCGGATGTTAGACAAGTTACTTCACAAGTACCAGTAAAGGGGTACAATTTAGATAAAATGGATTTCTCTTGGTCTTCTAACGGAGATAGATTGCTGTATCCACATTACGATAAATTATATGTAATTAATAAAGATGGAAGTGGATTAAAACTGATTTATCAAACTAGTGATGGAAGCTTTATTACAGAATGTGACTGGAGTAATGATGAAAGTATTATAGCATTAAAAACAAATGATATTACAGGATATAACGTAAAAATTTATACAATTGATTTGGGTGGAAATATATTAACGAACGTTTTATCAGATGTTAAAGGAGCTGCAGGAGGAATTAATATATCTGTAGATAATAAATTATTACTATATAGTTATGATGTATCTGAATTTGAGAATTTTAACGGTAGACAATTAGATTCTCATATTTATATATATAATTTTATTAGTGGAGAAACCTTTGACTTATCTCAAAGTAAAGAATCCGGAACTAACGATTTAGATCCAAGGTTTTCACCAAACGAAGCCGAAATAATTTTTGAAAATACTTCGAATGATAATATTTCAACTAGTTATATATATAAAAGCGAATTTGATTTAAATAGTAATGATGATGACAGGACTCAATTATTTGAAAACGCACGAATGCCAGATTGGGAATAACTAAAAAAAAGTAAAAAAACCGAATGTAATTACATTCGGTTTTTTTATGTTTCATTATGTGAAAAAGAAGAATTACTTTTGCACATCAATATAATTAAGGTACAATGAGTTCAGAAGTAAGTAAAAGATACAGTCAAAGAGGGGTTTCGGCATCAAAAGAAGATGTTCATAATGCAATTAAAAATGTAGATAAGGGATTGTTTCCTAAAGCATTTTGTAAAGTTGTGCCAGATTATTTAACTGGAAACGATGATTATTGTTTAATTATGCACGCAGACGGAGCCGGTACAAAATCGTCCTTAGCCTATATGTATTGGAAAGAAACTGGAGATATTTCTGTTTGGAAAGGAATTGCACAAGACGCCTTAATTATGAATATTGATGATTTATTGTGTATTGGAGCAACCGATAATATTATGCTATCTTCTACAATTGGAAGAAATAAAAATGTAATACCTGGTGAGGTAATTTCTGCCATTATAAACGGAACAGAGGAATTATTAAAAGATTTAAAAGGTTTTGGAGTTGAAATTCATTCTACAGGTGGAGAAACAGCTGATGTTGGTGATTTAGTGAGAACCATAATTGTAGATTCGACAGTTACAGCACGGATGAAGCGTAGTGATGTTATTGATAATGCAAATATAAAACCAGGAGATGTAATAGTTGGTTTAGAATCATTTGGACAAGCAACTTACGAAAAAGAATATAATGGAGGAATGGGTTCGAACGGATTAACTTCCGCTCGTCACGATGTATTTCATAAGTATTTGGCTAAAAAATTTCCAGAAAGTTTTGATGCCGCTGTACCAGAAGATTTAGTGTATTCAGGTAATGTAAAATTAACAGATTCAGTGGAGAACTCTCCAATTGATGCGGGTAAATTAGTGCTTTCACCAACACGCACCTATGCACCAATTATAAAAAACATTTTGGATAAATACAATGCTAAAACCATTCACGGTATGGTGCATTGTAGCGGAGGAGCGCAAACTAAAATTCTTCATTTTATTGATAATTTACATATTGTTAAAGATAACATGTTTGCAATTCCACCACTTTTTAAATTAATTCAAGAGCAAAGTAAAACTGATTGGAAAGAAATGTATCAAGTATTTAATTGTGGGCATAGAATGGAATTGTATGTTTCACCAGAAATTGCTGAAGACATTATTAAAATATCAAAATCATATAACGTAAATGCCCAAATTATTGGAAAAGTTGAAGCTTCCAACACAAAGCGGTTAACAATTAAAAGCGAATTTGGAATTTTCGAATATTAGCTACTTTTCATAAAAATTTAGTATATTTCATTAACTTTCTATTTATATAGTAAAAGTTGGTTGGGATAATAGTATCAAGAAATTAGTGTAAATTTGCAATCCAATAAAAATAAAAAATGTTAGATAAGTTACAAATAGTAAAACAACGTTTCGATGAGGTATCAGACTTAATTATCCAACCGGATATTATTTCAGATCAAAAACGCTATATACAAATAAATAAGGAGTATAAAGATTTAAGTGCGGTAATGAAAATAGCTGAAGAATATGAATCTTTACTAAATAATATTGAAGAGGCTAAGGAAATTATTGCAGATGGTTCTGATGAAGAAATGACAGAAATGGCAAAAGCAGAACTTGAGGAGGCAACTGCTCAAATTCCAGAACTTGAAGAGAAAATTAAATTTATGTTAATTCCAAAAGATCCTGAAGATGCCAAGAATGTAATAGTAGAAATTAGAGCAGGTACAGGAGGGGATGAAGCAAGTATTTTTGCAGGAGATTTATACAGAATGTATACTAAGTATTGTTCTGATAAAGGCTGGAAAACTGAAGTAGAGGATATTAGTGAGGGAACTTCAGGTGGATTTAAAGAAATAATTTTTAGTGTTACTGGAAGTGATGTATACGGAGATATGAAGTTTGAGTCAGGTGTTCACCGTGTTCAACGTGTTCCACAAACTGAAACCCAAGGTAGAGTTCATACTTCTGCAGCAACTGTAATGGTACTACCTGAAGCGGAAGAATTTGATGTTGAATTAAAGCCAAGTGATATTCGTGTAGATTATTTTTGTTCTTCTGGACCTGGAGGTCAATCGGTAAATACAACATATTCGGCCGTACGTTTAACACACGTTCCTACTGGATTAGTGGCGCAATGTCAAGACCAAAAATCACAGCATAAGAATAAAGAAAAGGCTATGAAGGTTTTGCGTTCTCGTTTGTATGAACAAGAATTAGAAAAAAAGCTAGCTGCAGATTCGGAAAAAAGAAATTCTTTGGTTGCAAGTGGAGATCGTTCAGCTAAAATTAGAACTTATAATTATCCACAAGGACGTGTAACAGAACATAGAATTGGATTGACATTGTATGATTTATCTAATGTTATTAATGGAGATATTCATAAAATAGTTGAAGAATTAAAACTAGCTGAAAATACAGAAAAGTTAAAAGAATTAGGAGAGGTTTTATAATTAACTTCGTACCACAGATTTCATTTAAAGCAAGAACTTCAGGTTCTTGCTTTTTTTGTTTACAAATGAATTGGATTGAGTTTAACTATAAAATTATTCAATGTATATTTGCCGCTTTCGAAAAAACTAATAAAATATGATTACAGTTAACGACGTTTCCATAAAATTTGGAGGAACAACATTATTTGAAAATGTGTCATTTGCAATTAATGAAAATGATAAAATTGCTTTGATGGGAAAGAATGGAGCTGGAAAATCAACATTACTAAAGATAATAGCTGGAGTAAAAACTCCAACTTCAGGAAATATTTCTTCTCCACTTGGAACCAAAATTGCTTATTTACCGCAACATTTATTAGCAAAAGATGAATCAACAGTTATGGAAGAGACTTCTAAAGCTTTTTCAGAAGTTTTCGAAATGAAAGACGAGATTGATAAAATTAATGAGCAATTAACCATTAGAACCGATTATGAAAGTGATGAATATATGAAACTAATTGAGCGTGTTTCTGAACTTAGTGAAAAGTTTTATGCTATTGAAGAGATAAATTATGAAGCTGAAGTTGAAAAAGTTTTAAAAGGTTTAGGGTTTGTTAGGGAAGACTTTCAAAGATCAACATCGGAATTTTCTGGTGGATGGCGTATGCGAATAGAATTAGCTAAAATTTTATTGCAAAAACCCGACTTAATTTTATTGGATGAACCCACAAATCATATAGATATTGAAAGTGTTCAATGGTTAGAAGATTTTTTAATAAATTCTGCCAAAGCCGTAATTGTAATTTCTCATGATAGAGCATTTGTAGATAATATTACAAATAGAACTGTTGAGGTTACTATGGGTAAAATTTACGATTATAAAGCCACATATTCTCATTATTTAGAATTGAGAAAGGATAGACGGGCACATCAGCAGAAAGCGTTCGATGAGCAACAAAAAATGATTGCTGAAAATATGGAATTTATTGAACGTTTTAAAGGAACATATTCAAAAACAAATCAGGTTCAATCTCGTGTTCGAATGTTGGAAAAACTAAAGTTAGTAGAAGTTGACGAGATTGATTCTTCAGCCTTACGATTAAAATTCCCTCCATCTCCAAGAAGCGGGCAATATCCAGTTGTTGTGAGTGATTTATCTAAAAATTACGATAATCATGTTGTATTTAAAAATGCCAATCTTGTAATAGAACGAGGGGAAAAAGTTGCATTTTTAGGGAAAAATGGAGAGGGAAAATCAACCATGGTAAAAGCTATTATGGGTGAGATAAATTTTGAGGGTAAATTGGAAATTGGACATAATGTTAAAATCGGTTATTTTGCTCAAAATCAGGCGTCACTATTAGATGAAGAATTAACAGTGTTTGAAACAATAGATCAAATTGCTGTTGGTGATATCAGAACTCAAATTAAGAACTTGTTAGGAGCATTTATGTTTGGTGGAGATGATACAACCAAAAAAGTTAAAGTACTTTCGGGTGGTGAAAAAACACGTTTAGCTATGATTAAATTGTTGCTTGAACCTGTTAATGTATTAATTCTTGATGAACCAACAAATCATTTAGATATGAGAACAAAGGATATTATAAAGGTAGCCTTAAAGGATTTTGATGGAACTTTAATACTTGTTTCTCACGATCGTGACTTTTTAGATGGCCTGGCCGAAAAAGTTTTTGAGTTTGGGAATAAACGTGTTAAAGAGCATTTTGAAGATGTTGCTGGTTTTATGGCTCATAAAAAAATGGAAAGTTTAAAGGAAATAGAAAAATAGAAAGTTTTACAAATAAAAAACCCAATCGAAAGATTGGGTTTTTATATATAAGCAAGAAATTAAAAATCTATTTTACTGAATCTACAACTGCCTTAAAAGCTTCTGGATTGTTCATAGCTAAATCTGCAAGAACCTTACGGTTCAATTCAATATTATTAGCTTTTACTTTTCCCATAAACTGTGAGTAAGACATTCCATACTGACGAGCTCCAGCGTTAATACGTTGAATCCATAATGCACGGAAAGTTCTTTTTTTGTTTTTACGGTCTCTGTAAGAATATAACATTCCTTTTTCAACCGCATTTTTTGCTACTGTGTAAACGTTTTTTCTACGTCCAAAGTAACCCTTTGCTTGCTTCAATATCTTTTTTCTTCTAGCTCTTGAAGCAACTGAATTTACTGATCTTGGCATAATTTCAATTTGTTTTTTGTAGTAGGCGGTAAACTAAATTACACTTGTATGTGCCATACTCCAAGGTTAATTATTAAATTCCCTGTAACTTTATTATTTTAAAGTTAACTGTTGTAAAATGTTAGCTTCATCTGATTTATGTACTAAACCATCATGAGTTAACTTTAATTTACGTTTTTTACTTTTTTTAGTCAAAATATGACTTTTAAAAGCGTGTTTTCTCTTAATTTTTCCAGAACCAGTAAGCTTAAAACGCTTCTTAGCACTAGATTTTGTTTTCATTTTAGGCATTTTTCTTCTACTTTTTTAGACTTGCTTAATATTTTTTCTTTAATTTAATCTATATTAAGATTACAAATAAAGCTTATTATTTCTTTTTTGGAGCAATGTACATAATCATACGTTTACCTTCTAATTTAGGCATTTGCTCAACCTTTCCGTATTCTTCTAATTCCGTTGCTAAACGTAATAACAGAATATGACCTTGATCTTTGTATATAATAGATCTACCTTTAAAGAATACAAAAGCTTTTAATTTAGCTCCATCTTGTAAAAATTTAAGGGCGTGTTTCTTCTTAAATTCAAAATCGTGTTCATCTGTATTTGGTCCAAATCGAATTTCTTTAACAACAACTTTTGAAGCTTTTGATTTTTGAGCCTTTTCTCTCTTTTTTTGTTCGTAAAGAAACTTTTTGTAATCAATAATTTTACAAACAGGTGGAACAGCTTTAGGTGATATCTCAACTAAATCTAGTTCTTGTTCTCTGGCCAAAGATTTTGCTTTGGAAAGAGAATATACCCCAACTTCAACGTTGTCACCAACTAACCGGACTTCTTCAACATATTTAATGTGTTCATTAATTCTATGCTGGTCCTCCTTAATTACTCTCCAAGGTTTTCTTCCCCCTGATCTTCTCTTGATTGCTATAACAGTAAGTTTTAAATTAAACTAAAATTTTTCTAATGTACTATCTATTTCTTTATTAATAAAGGAAATGAACTCATTTATTTTTAATGTACCTATATCTCCTTCACCTTGTTTTCTAACCGAAACCGTATTTTCATTTTCCTCCTGTTCACCTACAATTAGCATAAAAGGAATTTTATTCATTTCAGCATCCCTTATTTTTCTACCTGTTTTTTCGTTTCGATCATCTACAAGTGCGCGAATTTCGGAATTTTCTAGCAAATTTAAAACTTTTTCAGCATATATTTGATATTTCTCGCTAATTGGTAAAATAATTACTTGTTCTGGAGTTAGCCATAATGGGAATTTTCCTCCTGTATGTTCAAGTAATACTGCAATAAAACGTTCCATGGAGCCAAAAGGTGCTCTATGTATCATTACAGGTTTGTGTAATTGATTATCTGCTCCTTTATAGCTTAAATCGAAGCGTTCAGGTAAATTGTAGTCAACCTGAATGGTTCCAAGCTGCCAACTTCTGCCTAAAGCGTCCTTTACCATAAAGTCTAATTTTGGACCATAGAATGCAGCCTCTCCATATTCAATTACGTAATCTAATCCTTTTTCTTTAGTAGCATTTATAATCGCATTTTCAGCTTTTTCCCAGTTTTCGTCACTTCCAATATATTTTTCTCTATTTTCTTGATCTCTTAAAGAAACTTGAGCTGTAAAGTTTTCAAAACTAAGTGATTTAAAAACATAAAGTACCAAATCAATAACTTGTTTAAATTCTTCATCAAGTTGGTCTGGTGTACAAAAAATATGAGCATCATCTTGAGTGAATCCTCTAACACGAGTTAATCCATGTAATTCTCCACTCTGTTCATACCTATAGACGGTTCCAAATTCGGCAAATCGCTTTGGAAGTTCTTTATATGAATAAGGTTTATGGTTGAAAATTTCACAGTGATGCGGGCAATTCATAGGTTTTAATAGAAATTCTTCACCTTCTTTTGGAGTATGAATTGGTTGAAAACTGTCTTCACCATATTTAGCATAATGGCCAGAAGTTACGTATAACTCTTTTTGTCCAATATGAGGTGTTATTACCATTTCATAACCAGCTTTTTTCTGAGCTTTCTTTAAAAAGTTCTCCAATCTTTCACGTAATGCTGCACCTTTAGGGAGCCATAAAGGTAATCCTTGTCCAACTTTTGATGAGAAAGCAAATAATTCTAATTCCTTTCCTAATTTTCTATGATCACGTTTTTTAGCTTCCTCTAATAACTCTAAATACTCCGTAAGCATTTTTTGTTTTGGAAATGAAACACCATATATACGTGTTAATTGATTGTTTTTTTCATCACCTCTCCAATAAGCACCAGCAGCACTCATTATTTTAACAGCTTTAATTAAACCAGTATTAGGAATATGCCCACCTCTACAAAGATCAGTGAAATCTGAATGGTCACAAAAAGTGATTTCTCCATCATTTAAGTTTTCAATTAACTCAACTTTATATTGATTTTTTTCTTCTTTATATTTAGCTAAAGCATCGGCTTTGCTAACTTCACGCATTTTAAATTCATGTTTTCCTCGTGCAAGTTCCAAAAACTTTTTTTCAATAACTGGAAAATCTTTTTCAGAAACCACATTTTCTCCAAAATCAATATCATAGTAAAATCCATTCTCAATTGCAGGTCCAATGGTCAATTTAACTTTGGGATATAAATGTTGAATAGCTTGTGCCATAACATGTGCCGATGAGTGCCAAAATGCTTTTTTACCATCAACATCGTTAAATGTGTATAAAACTAAATCACCATCTTCCACAAGTGGGGTAGAAGACTCAATAGTTGTATCATTAAATTTTGCAGAAATTACATTTCGCGCAAAACCCTCGCTAATATTTTTAGCGACATCCATAGGAGTACTTCCTTTTTCAAAAGGTTTTATTGTACCATCAGGTAAAGTTATTTGAATCATATTTTTTTATTAAGGCTGCAAAGATATTAGAAAACTATTAGATGAGCAATTTCTTTTAAAAGCTTATATAGTTTTTGTACTAGATTATTTATAATTTTCATTACACCATATATATATTAATAAAGTTGCCACCTTGTTCGGGATAGATTTTAAATATTAGATTTAATAATTAATAAAATAATTCAGGGTATTTGTTAGTTTTAATTAACGGGTTTTCAGAAGTATAAGGATTTAAGTTAAAAATTA
>NZ_CANLZZ010000010.1 GCF_947495725.1 uncultured Lutibacter sp.
CAGGTACAAGTTTTAGTTCTACCGAAGAAAATCCGAAATTTACTTTTGATACCGCAGGCGATTTTGAAGTAAAACTAATAGTTACCAATTCGGCGGGAACCGACGAAATAACGAAAACAATAACCGTAACAGCCGCGCAAGTTTCTCCAGTTGCAGGGTTTAGTTTTTCGCCAACAAATCCAGAAACAGGACAAGAAGTTACTTTTACAAACGAAAGTACAAACGCAGATTCGTACCAATGGTCGGCAGCAGGTACAAGTTTTAGTTCTACCGAAGAAAATCCGAAATTTACTTTTGATACCGCAGGCGATTTTGAAGTAAAACTAATAGTTACCAATTCGGCGGGAACCGACGAGATAACAAAAACAATAACGGTAACAGCTGGTGGTGGCAATAGCAATTCTTGTAATTTACCTGATTGTTACGTAGAAAAAACCTCAACTGTTTCTTCTGGTTTTACTACAACCATAAATTATTCTTATACCGTTGTAAATGGAAAAAAACTAATTTCTGGAATTACAACATCAACTATTGGATCAACTATAGAAACTAGCATTCAATACGATGCACAAGCACGAAGAATTAAAGATGAAACCAAAATGGGAGGTGCTTTACAAAACTATATCGAATATGAATATAGCAACAACGACAAAACCGTGAAAGGCAAAAACTACGATGCTAGCGGAAATTTAACTGGTTATACAATTAGTGAATACGATTCTAATATGCGCCTTGCTCGTACCGATAATTATACCTCAGCAGGAGCATTGACAAGTTATGTCCTTTTCTCCGATTTCTTAAGTACAGAAGGCAGTTTTCCTCAATTGGTTCAAACCTATGATGCATCAAACGCAATTACACAAACTGACGTGCATACATATCAAGATTGTCAACTTAAAAAAACGGTTTCAAAAAATGGAAGTGGAACAGTTATAGGAGAAGTAAACAATACCATTGACGCGAGAAACTTGTTACGTACAAGTGCAGCAACTATTATTGTATCTGGAATAAGTATTTCAAGCACTACACAGTATGTGTACGATTGTGATTAAGTAAGATTTGAAGTTTATTAATTGAAAAAATCTAACTGATTTAAATATTGGTTAGATTTTTTTACTTTTCTATATTTATTTTGTATTTTTAAATGGTTATAAAAAAATAAACTCCTTTATAACCTCTTAAATTTATTGTACAATTTCTTAAAAATTAAACTAGTATATTTATAAAATAAATGTAGTATTTTTAGTGAAAAATTGTAGTATTTTTTTCTCAAAGTCCCTCAACTTTGCCAAGCTTTATTAAGTATTAGTCATTATTTACTAAGCAAAACAACAACATTTATAGTATCACAAAAACAAAACACCTTTTTCGAACTTTTTATAAGGTTGTTTATCCTTTATTATTGATAAAATAATAAACACCTATTTTAATTGATAAAATTATTTTTATTTTTGCATCAAACAACCCCTCAATGAAAAAATTTTATATTGCCCTAATTTTCTTTATCATTTTGATAACTGGAAAGTTACACGCTCAACATGAAATAATGTTTAGCGACAATTATCCCCCTTATAATTATCTAAATAACGAAGGAAAACTAGTTGGATTTAATGTTGATATTTTAAATGCCATAAAAGACATTTACAAAGAAGATGTATTTATTAATTCTGGAGAATGGTATACAATTAATAGGGCGTTAAACAATAATGAAATTGATGCTATTGGAGGTATTCATTATCCTGGTAGCCTGGATCCTAATTTTATTTATACGCGTCCTGCTATAAATACATCACATTGTTTTTTATACAATTCCAATTTTCATAATAAATTTTCGCTCGAATATGTTCGTACTACCAAAGAACCTCTAATTGCAATGTGGAAAAATGATGTGCTTATTAGGTATGTACAATCTATTAATCCATCGGCTAAATTTTTATTTGTAACTAATTACACCGATTTTATAAATGCTTTAGATCGCGAAGATGTAACCTGTATTTTTGGACAAAGAATTTGTGCAATGTACTATGCTAAAAGTTCGTACAAAGACTATGTAAAACCATTAAACCATAGAATTTTAGAACGTTCTATGGGCTTTAAAGTTTCTAAAGAAAATCCAGAGTTAGCAGCAATTTTAAACAATGGTTTAGAGGTAATTTTAGCCAATGGCGAGTATCAAAAAATATTTGATAATTCGCTAGCAGAATACGATGAAATTAATAACAATTGGCGTATTTATTTAAAATATATAACCCTAATTGGCGGTTTAAGTTTAGTGATTCTAATTTTTCTAATAATAGTAAATAGAGTTTTACAAAATAGAGTTCGTACTAAAACTAAAGACCTTAGAGAGCAATTGGCTTTAAACTCTCAAATAATGGAAGAACTTGAAGAGCAAAAAAATAAAGCCGAAGAAAGCGACAAAATAAAAACGGCTTTTTTAGCAAATATGAGTCATGAAATAAGAACACCAATGAATGGTATTTTAGGCTTTGCCGATTTGTTAAAAAATACCGATTATTCTTCTGAAAAGCACTCTAAGTTTATTTCTATTATTCAGCAAAGTGGACATAGAATGTTAGATACCATAAATAATATTATTGAAGTTTCTAAACTAGAATCGGGTTTAGAAAAACCAATTATTAAAGCAGTTCCTATTAAAGAAATTATACGCGAACTTCGAAATTTCTTTCATCCTGAAGCCACTTTAAAGGGATTGAGTTTTGTTTTTAAAGAAAAAGATTCAACCTTAAACCAACCTTTTTATACCGATGAATATAAACTTAATTCAATACTTACAAATTTAATTAAGAATGCTTTAAAATTTACTAAAAAAGGTAGTATTGAAGTAAGCTACTCTTTGCATAATGGCTATGCAGAATTTTGGATAAAAGACACCGGAATTGGAATATCTAAAGACAAACAAGCTTCTATTTTTGAACAATTTGTGCAAGCCGATTATTCTCATACCAGCGGTTTTGAAGGATCTGGACTTGGCTTATCAATTTCTAAAGGATATGTTCATTTACTAAAAGGACATATAAAATTAGAATCGGAACCAGCCAAAGGTTCTACATTTTATGTGCGCATTCCAAACAGTATTGACAATCAGCAATTATTAGATAAAACCACACCAACCGAAACTCCAGACCTTTCTATTTTAGAAAAATACAATATACTTATTGCCGAAGACGATGAAATATCATTTGTTTATTTAGAAAATATATTAGAAAATATAGCAGAACAAATTGTTAGAGCCAAAGATGGGCGCGAAGTTGTAGAATTGGCAAAACAATCTAAAAGCATAGATCTTATATTTATGGATATTAAAATGCCTCATTTAAATGGTTTTGAAGCAACTAGAGAAATTAGAAAATTTAATAAAGAGGTATTTATTATTGCTCAATCTGCTTTTACGCAAGAAAACTACAAGCATAAAGCAAAAGAAGCCGGTTGTAATGCATTTATTTCAAAACCAATAAACCAGCAAAAATTACTTACCTTAATTTCTAAGGTTACAACAGAAAAAGTTTATTTTTAAGCTAGGTGTTTTAATGTTTATTTGTTTTCATTTATTTTAATTTAAAAAAAGATTCTTCTTTTCTTAGATTTTTTTAACTTAGTGCATCGTTATAAAAATTGCATTCTAAACGATATAAACAAATTAATAAAAAACACAAAAATTGCGTTTATCCGGCAATATAAACGTATAAACGTTTATATATTATGTTATATAACGAGTTGTGCTTCATTATAACCAACCGCTAACCAATGATAAAATTCTTTAGAAAAATTAGACAAAAAATGCTGACTGAAAACAAATTCAGTAAATATTTGATTTATGCCATTGGAGAAATTTTACTTGTGGTTATTGGGATATTAATAGCCTTACAGATTAACAATAACAATAATTACAACGAACAAAGAATTCTAGAGCAGGAATATTTATTATCTCTGCAAGCAGAATTTAAAACTAACTTGAATAAAATAAATGCCTCTATTCAAGAAAATGAGCAACGTATACAGTCTCTTGAATATCTATTGACCTTATTTGACAGAAATGTGCTTGACACAGTCAGTAATCAGAGAATTTCTCAAAAGTTCGCCCCTATTTTCGGCAGTGCAATTAGCTATATACCGGCAACAGGAGTTTTAAATGACATCATTAGTTCAGGTAAGCTCAATATTATTTTAAATAAAAGCTTAAGGCAAAACTTGGCCTCTTTTGATAGTTCATTGGATTTTTTAAGCATTCAGTTAAATGGAGCAGAATTCACAGACGAAAAATTGCGTACTATTTTTTATAAAAAGGGAAGTATCCGAAAAATTGTGATGGATATAGGATTTATGGATTTTGAGCACGAGTCCATTTCCGAAAAGCTAGATAACAAGCTAATCTTCGAATCAGCTGAATTTGAAAATTATCTATTAGCTTACCATTTATTGGCTAAAGCAACGAATGGACCACGATTATTTGGCCGTATAAAGGTGGAAATAGAGACCATTATAAAGGAAATTGAGCAAGAACTTGAGAAATAACGAAAGCACAACACCGTGTATAATTAATTGCTTTGGTCGTTGCTTATTTGGAAAATTCCTTCGGAATTTTCTCGCGTTAGTTTTTGTTTACTAAATTAGTTGCTGAAACACGCAACTAACCATACACAAGACCGTTGGCAACAAGCAGACAAAATAAAACTCTAGATATAATTGGACTTCTATAATAAATACTATGAAGGGATTTTTTGGTTATCTGATAATGAGGACAATAAAATCATATCAACCTTATATATTGATGAAAGAGGAATTGCAACTATTACGTCGCTAAAACCTTTCAGAGAAGATGAAAATGTTACTAAAAAATGGAATAAAGAAAATCTAGTTTTTGGATATATTAATTCTAATGATAAATCTCAAACATATTCAATAAAACTATATGATGTTTATAAAACTCATCAAACAATTGGTTCATTAACCAAGTATAAATATCAATCGAATAATTCATTCATTTTTTCTGGATATGACAACGATATAAAAATAAGCATTTATAATACAATTTTGTTAAGTTCGGATTTAATAAATAATTGGATTCCAATTACTGGCTTTAATTTCAAGTCTGAAATTGAAAATACATTTAAAATAAGTCAACTATACGAACAACCACAAAGAATAGAACTATTTAAGAATAATGATTTCGATATATATCTCTTTTTTAGAGCTTCATCTGGTTCTCAAGGAAGACGCAATTCATATATTAAAGAAAATATCTTCATAAATATTGAATGTAATAAGAGTTTTGAGATTAAAGAGTTGTTTAAGATAAAAACAGTTATAGAGAGACTTTTTAATATTTTACTGTTCATTCCATTTTATTCAAACATAATTGAATTTAGAACAGACGAAAACAAAGCATATTCTGTAATTAAGAAAAATAATATTTTGTCTTCAACAACAGGAAAAAAAATAAATTTTTCGGTTTTTAGAGAAAATTCACAAAATATTATTTCAAATTGGTTAGATAAACAAGAAAAATTAGAATTAGTAATACTTAATTTTTTTAGTGTCTATGGACAAAAAGGAGTGTTAGTTGAAAATAAGTTCTTAACTTATATTTCAATTCTAGAAAATTATCATAAAAACAATATTAATAATAAAGGTTATTTAAAAAGTAGGCTAAATTATCTATTAGAAAAATCTAGTATTAATTCTAAAATTAATGACATTGAAAATTATGCGGAAAAATTAAAAATTACACGAAACTATCACGCTCATTTGGAGGAAAAGCATAAAGAGAAGAGTCTAAATACAAATGAAATTATTAAAACTAATATTCTCCTTGAATTCGTGATTCGAGAAATATTTTTACGAGAATTAGAAATTGATGAAAACTCACAAGTATCTTCAGTTTTAAATGAGTATTTGAAATCTTTGAATGATTAAAAAGCCAGTTGCCAACAACTGGTATATTTTATAGCTTGGTTTTTTGCACACTTACGAAAATCCTATCGGATTTTCTAATTGGTTTTTATTTACTAAATTAGGTACTTAAAACACGCAACTAAAGCTTGTACAAGACCGTTGTGCTTCATTATGACAAATCGCTAATCAATGATAAAATTCTTTAGAAAAATTAGACAAAAACTGCTGACTGAAAATAAAACTGGAAAGTATTTTAAATATGCTATCGGAGAAATTATTCTTGTAGTCATTGGAATTTTGATTGCTTTGCAGATTAATAACTGGAATGAAAACCGAAAAAATAAAATTGCTGAAGCTGATTATTACTGTAGAATTTTAGATGACTTTGAACTCAATGAAAAATTAATTGATGACACTACCGAACTGATAAACAACAAAATAGAGCTCTGTAAAGAATTGATATTAGATTTAAACAAAATACCAAATGAAAGAGATGAAATACTTAATAAATTTGTAATTGCTTTAAGACAAGACGTTTTTGTACCTAGCAATATCGCTTTTGAAGACATAACATCGTCAGGACAGTTAAAACTGTTGACAGATTTGAAACTTAAAAACAGACTCATTCAGCACAGTACATTTTTGAACAATATTTTAAATCTACTTCAAGAGAATAGGAATGAAATTCTTAAAAGAATGAGTGATTATGAATTAATAGTTGATTTTGGATATCAAGATATTAATTACCTTAATCAAGTACTCGGTAAAGAACTAGTGGATTTATTACCAAAAAACGATTGGACAAATGAGCCAAATAATCCAATCTTCGTGAAGTTTCAAGATAATCTTGTTGTATTTATTGCTATGCTAATCAGACAGAAACAACATTTATCAAATTTGAAAAAGGAAATGCAAGAACCTATAGGATTATTAAAAGAAAAAGAATGTAAATAACGAAAGCACAACAAAGAACTGAGCTGAAAAACAAATAAATTCTTCATTAATTTTTGACATTATTATCCTAAGTCTATTTAAGTTTTTATTATTTTCATAGACTCTTTTAATGGTAATTATTATTAATTAAATTTAATGAATTGCTAACTTAAGACGTGTATAATTTATTGCTTGTTCTCACCTACTTACGAAAATCCTTGCGGATTTTCTATTCGGTTTTTAATTGCTAAATTACGTGCTTATACACGCAACTAAATATTGCACAAGACCGTTGTGCAACATTTGACTCATAACCATTATTTAAACTATTTAAAGACTATTTTTTAGAAATATTTACCACATTTTATTATTAATAGTTTTCCTTATATGTGTCATTTATAGTGTCTTTATTTTTTTTAGAAAAAAAAAGGCAAATACAAAAGGTATCTGCCTTTAGGGAAGAGATTTTTTTTAATGAGTATTAAAGTTTGTCATTCTATTCACATTCATTTCCATAGTTGTGAAACCTTCGATAGCATCAAACCAATCTTGCACGTAAGTTGCTTGCTGATGGTTTTCAAAAGCAGCTTCATCAGCAAAAACTTCATAAAACAATACTAATCCAGGTGCTGTTTCTCCTTGATGTGCTTCAAAAATCAAACATCTGGGTTCATTTTTTCTGATTTTATCCATCATTAATTTTGTGGCTTTCATAACTTTTTGCTCACTACCTGCTTTTATTTTTGTCCACGCTATAATAGTTACAGCGTTTTTAGGAATTGAAAAATGACTTGATTTATTGCTCGGTATTTTTATGTCAATCTGTTGTGAATTACCTATTAAAGAGAATAATGCCATTGTTATTGTTATTAAAAATGTTTTCATTGTATATAATATTTTTATTAATCATTTTAACTGTTACTTGTCGAATAAAAGTTGTTTTCTGTTTTATTCGATTTTAAAAAAAAGCTGTACATCTGATATCTATATAAATGTACAGCTTGTTAATTATTGTTATCTTATTCCTACCGGATTAATTTGAACTTGAGTTGACCCTTCGTAAAGTGGGTGACCAAGTATAAAAAGAAACTCAAAAGCCTTATCTGCTACCAGCTCATCAACAAGTATATTCTCTAAAACTTGCACACCAAATTCTGTAGCCATCATTTGATTTACAGGAAAAGAAAGATTAGCGTTTTCGTGTGGAACAGCTTCAAAAGACCAATTATCTGCTCCAACTGCAACAACACCTTTTTCTCCAAGATAACGAGCAGCTTCTGTACCTATACCGGCACCCCCTGCAAGATAACGTTCATTATCTACTCCCATAAGTTTTGTCCATCCTGTGTAGAATAATACAACATCTCCTTTACGAATTTCTGTACCTTGTTTTTTAGCCACATTTTCAATGTCTTTCACCGAGAATACTGTACCTTCCTTAACAATATCTTGTTTGTAATAAGAGCGCATATCTAATACCACACCACGTGCTACAATAGGCGGTAGCTTTTCCAATCCTAATTTTTTCACTCCTCTTACAGTAAGAAAATCTTCTACTTTATGTCCGTTATAATGTACATTATCTCGACCATAATGAGAAAGCCCATTTATTTGAGAACCTACACCCGTCCAACCTATTAATTGGTCATCTACATATGTAAATTTGTTAGAACCTTCTGTTTTAGTTTCAGGTTGTAGTGTTTCAATATGAAAATATCTATGACGAAATGCGGGTGTTTTCTCATTAACCACCATTCCCAAACGATATACTTTACCATTTTTAACAAGTTTCATTGCATTTAATACAGACTCTTGTGTTATTAGGTTTAATGCTCCTATTTCATCATCTGGTCCATAAGGGGACATTGGCACTTCTTGTGCGTTAACATTTATGAAGCCCATAGTTAAAGCTATGGCAACAATACTAATTCTTAATTTTTGTTTTAAACTTTTCATCTTTAAAATTTTATAATTATTAATACTTTAATTTAGAATCTATTAAAAGCTAAAAAAATGGTCTGCTGCAACATAATATATTTAACCATTTATAGTTTTATTGATTTCTTGGCACAAAATTATATCTATAAATTGTATTATAAAAATAATGCATTTTATAGATGTCTATTAATTATTTAATAGATAAAAATGCTTTAGCATACGAGATTTTTCAATCAAATTTCAAAATTTGAACTACAAAAAAAAGCACATACATTTTGTACGTGCTCTTTAGATTTAGTTTTGTTTTTATCTATTAAATATTACTTACCACATTTTCTACTTTTTTACTAGGAATAAACCATATAAACAGTATAATTACATATATTAATAATGCAATTAACGGAAAGAAAAAGCTAACTCCAATACCTAAAATATATAACAGTAAGGTTATGTAATTCTTAAATTTGTTGTAAAGAATTTCACTTATACAATCATCATTTTTATGATGTGCAATAATTGCTTTTTCTAATATAAAATAGGCAATGGTTTTCATAAGTAAAATAAAACCGTAAAACACCATCGGAATATCTTTGCTATAATCTTCGCCCACCCAAGCTGTTGCAAAAGGTACTATCGACAACCAAAATAATTGATGATGGTTTGCCCACAATATTTTGCTGTTAATACTTTTTGAAATTTGCAACAGATGATGATGATTATTCCAATGCACTACAATTAGAATAAAGCTAATGGTGTAAATACCAAATATTGGCATTAAATCTATTAAAGACTGAAAATCTGCATTTTCAGGTACTTTAAACTCTAATACCATAATGGTTATTATTATAGCAAGAACACCGTCCGTTAATGCTTCTAATCTATTTTTATTCATAGTTCAAAGCAATTATGTTTTTATTTAAAAAAGCACTGTAATTATTCAATTCAATGGGAACATCTGCATTTTTTTCCATATCGTGAAAATGATGTGTTGCCAATAATTCCATTCCTGTAAAAGCATTCATTCTGTGAAACCCAAACATAACACCTTCATCTACACTTTTTTGATTAAAAAATTCATTTTCTAAAGTAAATGCGGTTTTAGGTGCATTCCAACTTGTAGTAAGTATATATTTTTTTCCGTGCATTAAACCACCAGTTCCGTAATTGATGTTTGGATTTTTTCTACTTCTTCCATCATTTGCATAAATTCCGTTTTGATGACCTTCCGTAAAAACTTCATCTATGTATTTTTTAAATCCAAAAGGAATTTGAAACCACCAAATTGGAGTGTGATAAATCACTAGATCTGCCCACTTAAATTTTTCTACTTCTTCTTGTGGGTTATAGTCTTCTCCTACTTGGGTCGATTTCACTTCATAACTCTCTAATGACTCAAAAAATGAAATCGTAGTATTGAAAAGTGTTTCGTTAAATCTTCCACCAGAATGTGCAAATGGATGACTTCCATTAATTATAAATATATTTTTCATTTGTCTATTATTTAATATTTGACAAAATTAAAGCACTTAGTTGTATTGTAAAAATAATATAATTCATACCTTTGCATTAAAATATTAATAGAGTAGATTATGGTCAGTTTAGAATGGTATCGAACGTTTAAAGAAATTTACGAAAACGGAACATTGACAAAGGCTTCCGTAGCTTTGTATTCATCACAACCAGGTGTAAGCGTACATTTGAATGCTTTAGAAGCCTATGTTGGTAAAAAATTATTTGAGCGAACCTCTAGAAAAATGATTCCGACCGAAGAAGGAAAAGCACTATACAATTTTATTTTAAGCAGCATTAAACAACTTGAAAAAGCGGAGCAACATTTTAAAAAAACATCAAAAGATATGGTTCCTTCAATAAGTATTGGAATGTGTACCGAAACATTTCAAACTATTTTAGAACCAGAAATTTCCAATCTTAATTTTAATCTTGTAGCTAGATTTGGAACTAATCAAGATTTAATAAAAGATTTAAATAATGGTATTCTCGACCTTATCATTACACCAAAAGTTGATAACAGCACAAATTCTCTTGTTGAATATGAAGCTTTCACAGAAGAAAATATTGTTTTAATTGCAGGTAATCAAAGTGATTTGGAAGAAATAAATAAACTGATAAAAAACAAGGATTTTTCGTTATTAGAAAAAACACTAAAAAATAAAACTTGGTACAGTGCCTCTAACGAAATGGAACATTTTAATAGGTTTTGGTATGAAAATTTCAATAAAAGACCCGATTTTAAACCTAATTACATACTTCCTAATATTGGTTCAATTATAAGATGTGTTGAAAACAATAAAGGATTTGCTATTGTTCCAGATTTTTTGGTATCTAATTCAATCGAATTAAATAAAATAAATTTAGTTTGGAAAGGTAAAAAAGATGTTTCTAATACCTTATACTTCGCAACTAGAAGCGACCTTCTATTTAAGAAAGAAATTGACATTATAAAGGAGGTTTTTCAAAGAAAGATGAATATAAAAACGTTGCACAACAAAGAACTGAGCTGAAAAACAAATAAATTCTTCATTATTATTTGACATTATTATCCCAAGCCAATTTAAGTTTTTATTATTTTCATAGACTCTTTTAATGGTAATTATTATTAATTAAATTTAATGAATTGCTAACTTAAGACGTATATAATTTATTGCTTGTTCTCACCTACTTACGAAAATCCTTGCGGATTTTCTATTCGGTTTTTAATTGCTAAATTACGTGCTTATACAAGCAACTAAATCTTGTACAAACACGTTGTGGGCAATTAAAACAAAGTGAACGCATAAAACTTAAGAACAATCAAAACAAATAACCGAAGTATGAATGAATTTTGGGAGTCTGCTTTTAGGAATAACGATAAGATGTGGGGAGAAAGTCCGACTGACAATTCAAAGAATGTCCTTAAGTTGTTTCAGAGAAATAAAATTAAAAGCGTCTTGATTCCAGGTTTCGGTTATGGAAGAAATGCAAAGGTGTTTTATGATAACGGATTTAATGTTACAGGAATTGAAATATCAAAAACCGCGATTGAAAGAGCTGGAAAATATTTTGGGAATGATGTAACGATACATTACGGTTCTGTTACTGATATGCCATTTGACAAGGCTCGTTTCGAATCTATCTACTGTTATTCTCTAATTCATCTTTTGGACAAAATCGACAGATGGAAATTAATCGAGAATTGCTATTCACAATTAATGCCAAATGGCTTAATGGTTTTTGTGGCATTATCTATAAACGATAAGCGATTTGGAATAGGAGACGAAATAGAAAAAAACACTTTCAATTCTCCGCACGGATTAAACCTTTATTTTTATGACGAAACGGCTGTAAAAAAAGAATTTGGAAACTATAACATAATAGAAGCAAAAGAAATTAATGAAACTGAAGAAAATCCGAATGAAAGACATTGGATGATAGTATGTAGAAAATAACTGCCCACAACAACATATAGAATTTATTGCTAGTTCAAGCTTACTTACGAAAATCCTCACGGATTTTCTATTCGGTTTTTATTTGCTAAATTAGGTGCTTAAACACGCCACTAATCATACACAATCACGTTACCTGTCAGCAAAAAAAACACTCAACCCAGGCAACCATTTCAGAAAAATTAGCGTCTATTTATATGAATGGATAAAGAAAAACTTATTCCTAAACTAAAAATATTAATAAATACCAAATCAATTTATGAAACACACCAAACTATTATTCTCACTTATTGTACTTACTTTATTAACCAGTTGTGCATCGTCAAAAATAATTAAAACCCTTAAACAAGGAAATATCGTTCAGGAAGACTTTAAAACTACTATACCATTTGAATACCGTAAAGGACTTATTATCCTTAAAGTAACTATTGAAAATGAAACATATGACTTTATTTTAGACACTGGAGCTTCTAACGTACTTTCTAAAGAATTGGCAGAAAAGCTTAACGTTAAGTCTTTAGGAAGTGAAAATGTAACTGATATTCATAAAACTAGCCAACTACTTAACTATACAAAAATAGGCAATATTGAAATCGGAGGTATTAATTTTCAGAATACTATTGCAGCTATATCAGATTTTAATAGTGGTGAACTTGCCTGTTTAAATGCCGATGGTTTTATTGGTTCTAATTTAATGCGATTTGCTGTATGGGACTTCGATTTTAAAAATCAATTAATTACGATTACAGATAATGAACAGAAACTAAATATTCCTTCAGATGCTATTGAGTCAAAAATGTTTATTGGCACAGCATCTAGTGTACCATCTATAATTAGTTATATAAATGGAGATAAAGCATTAAATAATTTGATTGATTTAGGTAATAATTCTACGCCACATTTATCGTATTTAAATTTTGTAAAACAAAAAGAATCTAATAAAATAACGAAGTATATAGCAGGTTCAGGATATTCTGGAATAGGAATGTATGGAAAAGGCGAGAAGAAAAATGAGTATTCTGCAAAAATTGATGAAATAAAAATAGGGGACCATATTATAAAAAACAAGATAATGAGAGTGAAAAATGGTAAAACAAATCTTGGCCTTTTATTTTTTAAAAATTATAGATTGATTTTGAATTGGAAAGCAAAAAATATCAAAATGGTTCAAGAAAGTACTTCTAATAATACAGAATTAAACCATTTTGGTTTCAATCCTAATTTTAATAAAAATAAGGTATTTGTAGATTTTATATATAATGATACAGCCGCATCAAAACTATTACAAATTGGAGACCAAATATTACAGATAAACAATATCGATTACTCAAAAATCACTAATGAAAATAAGTGTGATTACTTTAACGATGGTATTATATCAAAAGGAACTGCTGAAATAACAATTAAAATATTACGAAATGAAGAAGAATTAGAATTTCAGCTAAAAAAAGTTAGGCTTCTTTAAAACAGAGATAATGCCGAACAACTAACAAAGTATATAATCCATTGCTAGTTCTAGCCTACTTACGAACATTCCTGCGGAATATTCTATCTGTAATTTATTTGCTAAATTAGGTACTTAAAACACGCAACAAAACAACCAAAAAAACCGTTGTGTGTAATTAAAAAAAACCGATAATGAAAACAACTTTTAAGGTGTTATTTTTGCTCTTTCTGATAGTTTTTAGTACGAAATCTTTTTCACAGAAAATGGTTGAATATTACGAACCCGCAAAAAATGATAGCCTAAGAGTTGGAATAGAAGATAATGACTTTTTGCCTTTTATTCAAAAGGGTTATACGCTAATGCTTCCTAAAAATAAGGAAATAAAAGGTGTGCTCATTTTCTTAGAAGATTCCAAGTATGACAAAAAGAATAGGAGCTCAAAGCAAATGTATACTCAAGCATCGGAAAAAGACTTTGCGGTATTGTCGGTTTCAACCGAAATCCCTCTTGACTTTTATTTTTCTAAATCGTCTATGATTTCTACGCATAAGCTAATTAGAGAAGTATTTGACACCTATAATTTACCGAATAACAACATTTTCTTTTTAGGAGCAAGTTTAGTTGGACATAGAGCGATGCGTTATATTAAATTTATGACTGAGAGTGACTCCAAATTTCAACTTAAAATTAAAGGTATTGTCCCTTGCAATTTCACGATGGATTTTATAAGAAAATGGTATCAACATAAACGTGATATAAGAATTAACCTAATTGACCTTTGGGAACCAAAATTTATAAATTATCTATTGGAAACCAACTTGGGAGGAACACCACAAACTAATCCCGAAAATTATCACAACTTCTCATCGTATTGTTACTTTGATGAAAAGAATGAAAATATTAAAATTTACAAGAATTATGCAGTTCGAGCGTATATAGAACCAGCAATAAAATATAAACTAACAAAACAATTAAGAACATTATACCAGAATAATTCGACAGATATAGTTGGGTTTTTAGCTGAATTGAGAATAGCAGGAAATGAAAACACCGAATTGATTGTAATACAACCTGAGGACAATCCATTACAAGAAAGGAATACTCAATCAACTTGGGACTCGATAAATAAAGATGAACTTATGGATTGGATTCAAAAACAGACAGAAAAATAACTACGCTCAACAACTCCTAAATTTTATGCTATCTTTATTAAAAAATTGATTAAAACATAATACAACATACGATTTACTACAACCGAAAAAATCTCCGATTTTCTAGTCGTAAAAATATTATAAAAACTTGTTGTGGTTAATATAGAAAACTCAAACTATGAAAAAACTTTCCTACTTCTATTCATTATTATAGTTTCTTCTTGTAACCATAATGAAGAAAAACTAGCTGCAGAAAAAGAAATTCTAAAAAAAGAAAATGATTCATTGACTGAATTAATTTCTAAAACAGAAAACAATGTTGGAATGAATTTCTCAAAGTTATTGGAACAAGAAACCCAAACTGACTCTGACTCAACTCTGATTCCTGAATACAAAAATCTTTTAGGAGAAAATGAGATTTTCGATATTTACATTTGGGATAGAATCCAAACGATTTCGAATTTGAACAGTTACAACCAAATAGTTTCTGAATTTAGCGGAACATATCGTTTAAAACCCATTCATAATGATAAATACGCAGATGTAAATTTGATAAAAATAAAAAACGACAGTTGTTTTTTATTTAAAAACAAAGAATTAATTGTATCGGAAAAATTAAAAATCCGAAATTCATCGAATAAGTATATCAAAGGCAAAATTCATATTAAAAGATATAGAATGTCATTACATTCATCTGGATTTGGAGTTGGAATTTTCTTTAACGATAATCTATGTATGGACTGTGAAAGATTAGATTTTTATAAAACAAAATGAAAAAATAAAAACCACCTACAACATCCTATCTAATTTATTGCTAGTAGAAGCATATTTTTGATAATTCTTGCGGATTTTCTAGTCATTTTTTTTATTAAATTGGCTGCTTAACCATTGTAAAAACACTTAAAACCTTTAGAATGAAACAGCTTCAAATTATAATTTTTCTTATTTTTAGCTTAAGTGTTTTTGGGCAAAGCGTAACGTACAACCACACTATAGATGCAACAGATGTAGAAACTAAAAAAGTTATGCTGCTATTTGAAAATTACTTGGCTTCAAATCCCGAAAAAAAAGGAAAGAATCCATATTGGAATAAAAAAGAACAAGAGAAGCATAAAAATTATGATTTCTTGGAAAGCGAATTTCAACCATCACTATATATGGGAATTCCTGCCCAAGTTTTAAGCATTAAGTTTAAAAATGATAGTTGTAAAATTAAAGTTAAATATTCTTATGTTAAAAAAAATGGGAACCCACATGTTTTAGCAATTGTAAATTATTTGGCTATAAAAGAAAACGGAAAATTTAAGTTATACAATTGGTTGAGTTACAGCAAAAAAAAATGGAATCGTAAAAAGGTTGGTATTGTAGATTTTTACTTTCCTCCATGCCACAAATTTAATTACGAAAAAGCTAAAAAACTGAATAACTTTATTAATGAAATTTGTAAAAACTTTAGTGTACAACCAAAACCATTTGAATACTATCTTGCAAATAATTATGACGAAATTCAAAAACTAAAGGGGTTTGATTATTACATTGGAATGGGCGAACAATCAATGCCAAGTGGAAAAGCCACTGACGACAAAGTATATTGTGGTGGTTTGGGAGAGTATTATCCTCATGAAGTTTTTCATCTTCAAATAGACGAACATTTTAAAAACAAACACTTTTGGGTTTCTGAAGGAATTGCAACCTTATTAGGCGGAAGTCGTGGTAAAAGCTTACATTGGCACATAAAACGTACAAACCTATATTTACAAAAGCATCCCGAAATAGATTTAAACAACATGCTTAAGCTAACAAACTTAGATAACCAAACTTCTTATCATTATGTATTAGGCGGACTTATAGCAAAAAAAATAATGGATAAAGGCGGTTGGAGTTTACTTAAAGATTTTATGTCTACCGGTACAACCGATAAAGATTATTACAATGCTATTGAAAAATACCTTGCGGTTAAAAAATCGGATATTAACCACTATATTCGAACCCAATTAAAAATAGAATCTAAACCCTAATAAACTCTTAGCATTGATAAATACCACACTATAAAACCACATACATTTTATACTTAAATTTGAATGAATAAAATAGCATGAATAAACGTTATATTGCAACTACAAACTTATAAAAAGCTCGAATGAAAAAAACCGTTGTTAAAACCCTATCTACTCTTTTCCCAAAAGTTATTACATCATTTGCATACAAGCAATTAACAAATCCGCAAGTTCACAAACTTAGAGAAAATGAAGTAGCCACACTTAACAAAGCGGAAAGAGAAATGTTTAAATTCAAAGATTTTGATATTCAGCTTTATACTTGGAAAGGTGGCGATAAAAAAATTCTTCTTATCCACGGTTGGGAAGGTCAAGCTGGAAATTTCTCCGATTTGATAGAACAACTATTAGTAAATGGTTACACCGTTTATTCATTTGATGGTCCTTCGCACGGATTTAGTTCTAAAGGTAAAACAAGTTTGTTTGAATTTACCGAATTGGTTGGCATTTTAATAAGAAAGTTCCAAGTAAGGGAATTAATTAGTCATTCCTTTGGTGGTGTTGCTACAACATATGCGCTTTACACTAATAGCGATTTGGAAATTGATAAATATGTATTACTTACAACACCCGACAAATTTACTGAACGCATAAATGATGTCTCGGAAATGGTTGGAATAAACAATAACGTTAAAAATAAACTTATTAAAAGATTAGAGAATGAAATAAACATGGATATTACAAATTTAAATGTTAGCGAATTTGTAAAATCTATTAATGTTAAAAAATCAATTATTATCCATGATAAAAATGATAGAGTAATTCCAATTGCGCGCTCTATAAATGTTCATAATAATTGGAAAGCATCTGAGTTTAAAGAAATTAATGGAACTGGACATTTTAAAATTTTAAAAACAAAAGAAGTCATAGACAGTGTTATTTCCTATTTAGCATAAAATTACTTTATTAAAAAAAGAGCCCAAAGCATAATACTTGATGATTTTTTAAATAACAGCAATAAAGATTCTGTAAATCAAATATTTGAAGAATAATGTACCCTACAATTTTTATTAAATAGTGTGCTTCTTAGTTTTAAAATTGTTAACTTTAATAACGAATAATTGTAATAAGCAACACGTAAATTGGTTATTCAAATTTTTAGCAACAAATTAAAATACAATGAAAAAAGGATTATTATACAACCAACGGTGTTGGATTAAAATAATCGCTTCAATTAATGGACTAGCCGCCATGTTGCATTTGTTTTTTTGGATTATTGCTTTTATCAAACTACCACCTATTTCTTCGCAAATACATATAGGAGATCGTATAAACCTAGCAACAACATATGGATTTGGTATTGCAGATTTTATATGGTCTGTTCCTATTCTTTTAATAGGTTCCATTGGACTTTGGAAAAAAACTCAAATTGGCTGGTTAGCCGCACTTTTAGCTAATGGATTCTATTGGTATTCATTTACTGTAATTATAATAAGAGATTTTTACTCGGAGTCATTTTCTCCAGGAACGAAATTGTTTTTACCCTTTGTGTTAATTTCATTTTGGACAACTTATTTTTTGTGGAAACATCGAAAATCATTCTTCAATTAACCAAAAGTAAAAAATCTTAAAACTGAAAAATATTAATTTAAAACCTCTATTAACATCAAGTTTAATTTGACACAACTACTCGTCCGTTTATAAAATTCTTGTTTTTTATACAAATAACTTTTTGTTTTATTTAAAGCTAAAAACATAACCGACTCTTTATAAGTCAATTACTTTTTTAGCGTTCAAAAACTAAACTATTACTTAAACTTATCTTAATATACTACAAAGGCTCATGGTATAAAGCTTGATACTTCTACAACTTAATCTTAAAATTTTATTATGAGAAAATTATTTATTATTGCACTTTTAATTACGTTTGGAATTAGTTTTGGTCAAGAAAAAAAAGAACCTTTAAACATTGAAAAAGGAACTTGGAATTTAGGAGGAAATTTCACCTATAGCAATTCTTCTTCGGAAACTAACAACACTTCAACTAACGCAGAAAATGATCAATTTTATATTGGCTTTTACCCCCAAGTTGGTTATGCAATTAAAAACAACTTAATTATTGGAATGGGAGTTGGTTATGAATATCGTAAAAATGAAAATTACTATTCAGAAACTGAAATTTATAATTCAAAACAAAATGGAATAGTTGTATTTCCATACGTTAAGAAATTTTTTAATGTAAATACTAAAGTCTCTTTTCATTTACAAGGCGAATTTAGAATGTCCAAAACTTGGAATGATAATAACGACTTATCTAACTTAACTTCTAATGACAATAATACTAGAAGTTTGTTTGTTGGAGTTCGCCCTGGGTTAACAATTTTTCTAGCTAAAAAGCTTGCTTTAGAAACTAGCATTGGAGCTTTAGGCTATTCAACTGGTAAAAATAAAGCGGACAGTCGTGAAACTAAATTTGATTCTTTTAGTTTTAATTTAAACCCTAATAATTTAGTTTTTGGGCTTTCTTATTATTTTTAATTAGAATGAAAAACCCTTGAAACATTCTATACTTCAATTTTAGGTAAATTGTATTTAACTATAAATCTAAAAAATACTAGCTTTGTAATATAGAATGTTTCTAACATAAAATAATACTAATTTTAACCAATGAAAAATAACGTTTAAAAAACGTTATTTTTTTTATAAATACACCTATGAAATAAAACAAAATAAAATGAAATGAAAAAATTGCTAAAAAAAATTACTGTAATCCTAGTTTTAATTCTAATATCTTGTAATAATGATGAAAATAACGAGAACAAAAAAGAACAACTAATAGGCAATTGGGAGTATGTTACAATGTATGAAAATGATAAACAAATAACTGCAAGAGATTGTAAACCCTCCACTATTGAAATTACACCAGATGGAAATAGAACAGACATTTACTATAACAGAAATAATTCTGGAGAATGTATAGTGGTTGAAACGATACATATGACTTGGAAAAAACTTAACAATAATTTATATGAATTTACTCATAAAGGACTTCAATATAATGATACCGTTAAATTTGAAAACGAAAATAACACTCTAATCTTAGTGGATTCTGATACGGATGGATATGGGGATTTGGTTTATTACAAATTTGTATATAATCGAATTAACTAATACATTAGATTTTTAAATAGAAAATTGTGTATTTAAAAATGCAACTTTTTATTCTTTCACCTTTTAGTCGTTGTTTTAGCACAGTTTCTAAATCTTAAGAATTTCCCAATTATTATATTCTTAACAGAAAATTATTTTTGTTTTTTTCATCTTGATCTACTAAACAAAAATCAACAACTTTCATGAAAACTTTTTTTTCAATAATTGCATTTTTTATAATGGCAATTATACACTCTCAAGAAAAAACAATAACCGGAAAAGTTTGGAATTTCGAAAATAATAAGCCTCTCGCCTATGTTAATATTGGAATTAAAAATAAAACCGTAGGAACCGTTTCTAATAACAATGGTTTATTTAAGCTTTCATTAAATAAGAAGGTTTCTTCAAAAGACACTGTTATTTTTTCATACATTGGCTTTAAAACTAAAAAGTATCTAGTATCGGAACTAAATAAAATAAAAAAACCGATTTTTCTTCAACCAAAAAATATGGAATTAGAAGAAGTAGTTGTGAATTCAAAAAAATTAAAACTTAAGCCAAAAAAAATTGGAAGAACATCAAAAGGACTTGGTTTATTTCACTCAAATTTTTACTCATATTATGAAAAAGATGTTGATGACCGATTAAGTAAAGAAAGAGGAATGAAATTTAAAGTAAAACGAAATTGCCATATTAAAGATTTGAATTTTAATATAACTTCAAATGATTTTAAATCTTTAAAATTTAGACTAAATTTTTATAAAATTAAAGACGGACTTCCAACAGATTTGATAGTTCAACAGAACATCGTATTCGAAATAAAAGACAACTTTCTTGGTTGGCTTACAGTTGATTTAGAACCTTATGAAATTTTTCTTAATAAAGAAATCGAAGATGTTGCAGTAACAATTCAATGGCTTGAAAGTGTAAAAGCAAATGAAAAAAGTAAATATTTTGCAATTTCAACTGCTAGTTCACCAACTCATACCGCATATTTTAGAGAAAAAGCTATGGATAGTTGGAATAAAGGAGGACAAAATTTGAGTTTTTATTTAAATGCAATATGCGAATAAAAACCGCGACAATAACTCGTATAATTTAATGCAGATAAAAACCTACAACAAACATTGTATAACCCCACTTATTTCTATTAAAAAATTTATTAATTTTAAAAAATTATTAAAAAAATCAGAACTATAAAAAATGGAAATACGTTATAAATTTATTGAGGAATCTAACCTTTTAATTCAGAAAGCTTATGGAGATTGGTCAACAGAAAGCTATATTAACTATACTAAAACAACCTTGAACAATAAAAAAATGCTGAATGTTAAGAAAATTTTTTCTGATTTAAGAGATGTAAATTTAGAATCAGCATTTAAAGAAATTGACAAATTAATTGAATTATGAGAAACTATGATTAATTTAAATTACACAAATGTTAATATTGTTAACACTCCATCCTCTACTGTTGTTACCCACCTATATCAAGATAAAGTAGCAAAAAAAGGGAACAACAATCACTTTTACTGTAGCACAATAAAAGCTGCTCTTGATCTATTAAAACTAGATATAAGTGAAAATGAAATGAAGGCTCTTCTTAAAAAGATTTAGAAAACAATGGTACATTAAAAATTAAATAATGAAAAAGAAAGAAAAAATCACCTAACTTAATATATGCTTACGTTTACACTAAATTGCAAACTAATAAAATTTAAAGACCTCTAAAATTATTTTAACACCATTTCAACAATTAAAGAAACTACTTGGGAAGTAGTATAAAACATCGTTTTTATAATAAACTTCTTGTTTTTAATTTCCACCAAAAATCTCTAGACTATCTTCTACACTTTTTAGTTGTAAAATCACTTTCAAAACCAATGTAATTTTCTTGTAATAACAACTTCCGTTACACCTATACACAACGCTTACATTTTATAAAACTATGATTATTAATTTAATATATTTAATTAATAGCCTATACGTTAAAATACGCCAATTGCTTGGAACAATAATAAAAAATATTATTTTAGCTGAAAAAATTGTAAAACCTGGCAATAATATTTATGATAATCGTAGACTTCAATTAACTTTTAATTGTATCAACTATTAAAAAAGGCATAGTATTAAAAAAATGACCAACCTATATCATTATCCCACAAAGCAACTGTTTAATTTATGAATAATACATAAATGTTTAAATATAAATTAAAGAATATTACAAACTCAAATTATACCATTTCAGTTATAATTATAGTAACTTTCGCATTGATATTAAGCTCTTTATTGGTGATTTTACGTCATAATTCTATAAATAACCAAAAACAAGCAAACGAATTATTAGCAGAAAGATATTCAAAAATAATTGAACTGAATTTAAAAGGAAATATTGAATTTCTAAAACTACTTGAAATTGAATTAATGGAAGGTAACCTTCCTGAATCCACTTTTCAAGAAATAGTAGGTGATTATTTAAAAAATCATCCTGAGTTGATTAATATAACTTGGGTCGATTCAAATTTTACAATTAAATCTGTTTCTCCACTTAGAGGAAACTCACATATAATTGGTTTAAATATTGAGTTACCAATGCCCAAAAAAGCATCTCGTTTAGCAAAAGAGTTAAGGCAAACCGTTTATACAGAACCTTTTGAAGCAATTCAAGGAGAATCATCATTTGAAGCTTGGAATCCAGCTTTTCACAACAATAAATTTTTAGGTTTATTTACTGCCGTTTACTCAAGCAATGAAGTGCTTAACACTTGGATTGATAATACTAATTCAAAAACATTATTTAGTTTACGCAATAGCAATGGTTTGGTTATAACAGAATTGCCAACAAATAATTTTAATAGAAATTCCATAACTACAGAAAAAGAATTAACCTCTTTAAAAAATGGGTTAAAACTGCAAGTTACAAGTGAAATAAACTCTCCTTTTACACCATTAATCATTTTTATTACCTTATTGCTATGTTTATTAATATTTGGTATTACTTATTCTTTATGGAAACTTAAAAGCACGCAAATATTACTTAAGAAAAAGGAGTTATTGCTTAGAACCCAAAATTCGGACTTACAAGCTGCCAAAAAGAAAGCAGAAGAAAGCGACCATTTAAAATCTGCATTTTTAGCAAATATGAGTCACGAAATACGAACTCCAATGAATGGTATTTTGGGGTTCGCTGATTTGTTAAAAAACCCCGAACTTTCAGGTAAAAAACAGCAAGAATATATTCAAATTATCGAAAAGGGAGGAGAACGATTACTTAATATTATTAACGATATAATTAGTATTTCTAAAATAGAATCTGGCTTATTAGAAGTTAATTTAAAGGAATCCAACATTAACGAACAAATCGAATACATTTATAATTTCTTTCATCATCATATTGAAGCAAAAGGTTTACAGTTTGAATTCAAAAATGATTTACCTACAGAAGGTGCCAACTTAATAACTGACATTGAAAAAGTATATGCAATACTTACAAATCTTATAAAAAATGCTTTAAAATATTGCGAAAAAGGGTCAATCACTTTTGGTTATAAATTAAAAAAGGCTAATGATATTTCTGAACTTGAATTTTATGTAAAAGATACTGGTAGTGGCATCCCTAAAAATAGAAAGAAGGCTATTTTTGAGCGTTTTATTCAAGCCGATATTTCCGATAAAATGGCACATCAAGGAGCTGGTTTGGGATTATCAATTTCAAAAGCATATGTTGAAAAACTAGGAGGGAAAATTTGGGTTGAAAGCGAAATAGGTTTAGGATCCACATTTTATTTTACATTGCCATATCAAATTCCCACTAAAGAAAAATGGAGTTCTAATCATGATATTTCTGTTGAAGTAGAAGAGACTCCAATTAGAAACATAAAAATACTAGTTGCAGAAGATGATGAAACATCCGTTATATTAATTTCCTTATTACTACAAAAACTTGAAGCCGAAGTTTTAACAGCGAAAACAGGCGTAGAAGCTGTTGAATTATGTCGTGAAAATCCTGATATAACATTAATTTTAATGGATATTCAAATGCCTGAAATGAATGGATACGAAGCAACTAGAAAAATCCGTAAATTTAATAAAGAAGTTAAAATTATTGCACAAACAGCTTTTGGACTTACAGGAGACAGAGAAAAATCAATTGAAGCAGGATGTAACGAATACATTACAAAACCAATAATAAAAAAAGAATTATTTGCTTTAATTAAAAAAATATTAAATTAGAATATCTTAAATCAAATGAGGTTTTAGATGTGCAAAAATCATAGTAAAAACAACACATTTTTAAACTTAAATCCTCTCCTACTTTGCAATTCCTAAAAGAAAAAACACCCTACAAAATCAATTTCTTAAATATTGAAACCATTTTGAATATTAATTACCTTTGCTAATAAAGAACATTTATGAAATCTGCTAAAAATATGATCACAATTTTAACTGTAATCATAATTTCCACATCTTGTACAAATGAAAGCAATATAGATAGTCCTGTTAAAACTACATCGCTAACACTTCAAGGATCTTGGGGAGCTCGATTATATGTGAGAGGAGGCGAAGATTTAAATTATTATGTAAAAGCGATTTCTAACGGAGGTAAAGGCTATAATTATTTAGCAGGTGCTAAAGAAATAATAAACAGCTACCCTACGATGGGACACGTAATTACAAATGCTACTAACAATGCAAATTCACATTTATGGACCTTAAGAACCAACGAAAATATTGATGCTGTTATGGGGGTTTCGGGCGCAGTTATAGATGAGGAATTTGTACCTAGTTTAGCCAATGAACAAGTTATAATTGATGTAATTACCGAGTTTAAAAATGCAAATAAGAAGGTAATTTTATACTTAAATGGAATGAGCCCAGCAAAAAGAGCTACAGCAACCGGTGCTGCGTCTTGGAATAACTATGTTGCGCACTATTTCTCTAATAACGAACATAAAGCTTGGATGAATTTATGTGAAGGTTATATAAAACGTTTTGAAAAATTGGGAGTAGATGGCTATTGGATTGATGCTTTTTCGAGTTATCCTGGTAACGATAGTGAAAGAACTGAATTTGTGCAAATGATACGCAATGTAGATCCAGATGTAATAGTTGCTGCTAATTATGATAAAGATTATTTTAAAGATATGAATGGCAATTTTTTAAAAGTTGATAGCGACGGAATTGAAGACTCTGATGATACTGATTACAAAATTATAAAGCTTACCGCAAAAGATCCCTGGTCGGATATTACAGCAGGACATATAACTCCATTAGCACAAGGAGCACCTCCAAATTCTTGGGCCTATGAAGAATTTACGGTAGCTGATATTAAAACATCTGCAACTACTTCATATGATGGCTCTAAACTAACTCTAAAACATTTGTTTTTACCTATACGATCAACTTGGTCTAGTGAAAGATCCGAATTAATGTTTGATGGCGAACAAGCGTATCGTTTTGTGAAAAATATTACAGATGCAGGCGGAGCTGTTACCTTTTCAACAACAACAAATATAGATGGTACCACTATGGAAGATGAAGAAATTGTGTTGAAATATGTGAATAAACAACTAGAAGTTAATGCGGCTCCTTCAGAATATATTCGTCCTTTAGGAGCATATCTAGTTGGAGAAAAATAAACGCATAAAAAAACAACCTCAGCTTGAAAGTGGTTCAATACTTCAAATTAAAAGTTCAATTAATTTTTAAATTAATACCTCCTTTTTATTAGAATTATACTTACTCTTTAAAACATTATAAAACATTTGCAGTAACTTATTTAAATTATTCTTAAATTTATTAAAGTGAAAAAAGTATTTACATAGAAGCGTTCAGATAATAGTATGCTTCATAAAATATTTAAAATGAGAAATTGTTACTACCTATTGTTAATCTTGATATTTTTAAGTTGCCATAATCAAGAAAAAGTTTTTGTTAAAGAACCTTGGATGGAAAAACAAACATCTCAATGGCCTAACTTTGCCTTAACAAATACAATTAAGTTTACAGATACAATTTACCAAAATATTGCAAATTCATTTTTAATTGATACTGGTTATGATACCATTGCTGTTACTTGTAAACACTTTTTTATGGTTTTTAAAAATAATAATTTAAATACAATAGATTTAGGAAAGGATTTTAAAAGCTGGACTATGTATCCAAAAGGTCAAATTGAAAAAAGTGTTCAAATTAACAAATTAATTAATAAAAATAATAGTGAACCTATTGGTGAATTTAACACATTGAAAGATAGAGATTGGATTATTTTTAAAATTAACAGTGTGCATAAAGATATTTACCCTTTAAAAATTAGAACAACACCAATTAGAAAAGGAGAAATTGTATACTCCGTTGGATGGGGACATAAACAAACATCAAAATCTCCATCACTTATTAAAATGAAAATGTACCAAAATCTAGGGAACTATTATTATATTTTAACTAAAACAGAAAACATCAATCCTGTTGGTAGAAGTGGTTCTCCGGTAATAGATTCCAATGGATATTTAGTAGGAATTGTATCTGGAGCAGAAGGTAAATTGGGAGTAATAGGTTCGGTAAAATACCTAACCGGATTATTAGATAAATACCACATAAAATACAATAAATAGTATTTACCTGTGCTGCATTACAAATTAAACTCTAAACATATTTTAGTATAAAAAAAGCGTTTCTTTAAGAAACGCTTTTTTGTTGTGTTATAAACTCTAAACATTGTTTTTAGTATTACCAATGTTTAATACATCTCATTTTAAATTAAGGATTAGTAGACCATAAAGCCGCACTTTTAAGCATTGCTCTTCTTGGAAGTTTTAAACCCGCAACAATTAATTCTGCAAAATCTTCAGGTTGTAAAACGCTTTCTTGAGAGCCTTTATTTGCTATTCCAGCATTAATGGACATATCCGATTCAAATGTACTAGGAGTATATGTAGAAACTCTAATATTATCTTTACGAACTTCTTTCATTAGTGATTCTGACATCCCTATAACTGCAAATTTCGAAGCTGAATAAGCTGAAGTACTGGCATTTCCATTCAAACCCGCCGTAGAAGAAATGTTTATGATATCACCTCCATCTTGTTTTAATAAATGTGGTAAAACCTCTTTTGTCACATAATACATACCCATTAAATTAGTTTGAATAATATTAGTCCATACGGCAACCTCCATCTCTTTAAATAATCCAAATCCGCCAACTCCTGCATTATTAACTAAAATATCTACACTCCCTAAGGTATCTATAATACTTTTAATACCGCTTTTAACCTCTTCATAATTACCTACATCAAAAACAGAATATATAGCTTTAACTCCAAACTTTTCTAATTGAGAAACGGTTTCTTTTAATGCTTTTTCATCTCTACCAGTTATTGCAATATCAATACCTTCCTTTGCGAAAGCAATTGCCGTTGCCTTACCAAGGCCTCTTCCTCCTCCTGTTATAATTGCTTTTTTATGTTTTATATCGTTCATATTATATTTCTATTTTAAAATTTACGGCTTTATTTAATTACTTTTTCACCCAATAATCCATAACAAATACATCATCTATTAGCGGACCAATTTTACTTACTAAGTCTAAATGAGCTTTGTGAAATAAGTAAATTTCTCTTGCATGTTCGTTATTAAAAGTTAACGTAAAACAATGTGTAAATCCTTTACTCACACCTTCAGTACTATCATTTATTCCCCATTCAATATTAGCAATTTCATTAATTTCATTTTTAAGATTTACAAAAGTGTTAACTGCCTCCTTAATTTGCTCTTTGGTAGCTTCTTTTTTATATTTTAAGTTTACCATATGCCTTAAAATTTTTCCTTCTCTATTAATTTTAGGAGCAATTTTATAGGTTGCCACTTTACCTAAATCAAATCTAAAAGAACCTGCAATTAGGAAATTGTCATTTCCAATTTTATGTGATCTTAAACCATAATAAATTGAAAAACCTGTTTCTAAATAATTGATAGGACTTAAAATACCTTCTTTGTTTAATTTTAATAATTGAATACTAGCATCGTCTCTTGTACCAACTGCTAATACGGCTTCATTATTGTCTGTTGAAACAATTTCAATTCTTGTTTGTCCTTGAAGTTTGGTTGTTTCATCATCTTTTAAAATAAAATGTGGTATTAAGGCTCCTTTTTTGTTCACCTTAAAAACACTTACGGCATCTCCATGATACACAAAGTTTGTTCTTTTTATAAATCCACCTCTTTTGTAATATTTATGATGCCTATGACCTACAATAACATATTTACTATCGCCTAAAGTTACACCTGTTACTGGGTAAGCTCCCGTTAAATATCGATCTGTAGTATTGTCACTTATATTGTTTACATTTTTAAATTTTCCATTTTCATAAACTCTAAAGCTACTTACACCATTATCTTGAAATCCGCTTGTATACAAATATGTTTTTCCTTTTACTCTATGAATAAACATCCCAATAATTCCATCCGTATGAATTTTTTCATCATCTTTCATAGATTGTACATGAGTTAGTTTTCCATCATTTTGAATTTTGAAGCTACTTAGTCCTGGAGTTTCTTCTAAACCTCCAACAAAAAGATATGATGCTTTTTTCATATGAACAACTTGTAGCGTAATTGCTGTACCTAGATGCGTTTTATCCGTATCTTCAATCAAAGCAACACGTTTAAGAGAACCGTTGTCTAAAATTTTAAACGTTTCTATAACATTTCCGTGCTTGTTGGCTATAAACAAAAAGTCTGTACCGTTAATATTATCGGCAACCATTCCTCTTGCCGGCCCTTTTTTCATATAAAGTTCATGGTTACTAATTGGTGTAAGAATACCTTCTTTATCCATATTGTAAACATCCACATTACCTACTCCACCTGCATACACAAAATGAGCGCCATTTTTTTCATAGCTTGTAACAGAAACCGTATTATTTCCCGAAATATCTTTAAAATCTTGCCTATAAAGCATTAATTCATCACTATTTTGTGACAAACAAATTTGAGATACAAGTACAACCCCAAAAAGAAACCATTTTTTAATATTATTCATAATTCTAATCTTTTTTTGAATTTAATAAATTATTTTATAATTGATTTTGCTCCTACCATTGCAATTTCATGGTCTTGTTCAATAGTTCCTCCACTTACGCCAATGGCTCCTATTATCACACCATTTTTGTCTTTTATAGGAACTCCTCCTGGAAAGCTCATAAGCCCACCGTTTGAATGTTCAATATTATAAATTATACCTCCAGGCTGGGTAAGTTTACCTAAATCTCCTGTAGCTATGTTAAAATAGCGCGATGTTTTTGCTTTTTTTATAGCAACATCAATACTTCCCAAAAAAGAACCGTCCATTCTAATAAAGGCTTTTAAATTTGCACCAGCATCTACAACTGCTATATTTACCAATACATTTGAAATTTCGGCTTTCTTTTTTGCTGCTAAAACAGCTTTTAAAGCTTCTTCATGTGTTATATCATTTGATACTTGTGCAAAAGTAGTTCCTGTATTTAAAAGTATAAATAAAATTAAAAGTTTAAAACCTCTTAATAATTTAACCTTGTTTGCTTTTGTTTCGTTTTTAAGTATGTTTTTCATTACCATTAATAATTTTAGTTACGCAAATAACTTAAATGAAAACGATAAAAAAGTTGAACAAGTTCAATTGAATAAAATTATTTGCTGTTTTTTTTTATCTTACTTAAAAATTCATGGCTAATACCTAAATAACCTGCTATTTGCTTATCTGTAAGTTTAGATGAAATATCGGGATAGGTTTCAATAAAATGAAAATAGCGTTCTTTTGCCGTAAAAGAATGATTTCGTATTAATCGCCTTTGCCACGAAACTAGTGCTTTTTGCGACATAATACGGAAAAGTTTTTCTACAATTGGCAGTGACTCATACAAAGATACTTTATCTTTCCTGCTTATTAACAACACTTTACTATCTTCTAATGCTTGTATATTTAAATTTGAAGCGGTTTGATTCATAAAACTATCTATATCCATTAACCACCAATCTTTAGCTGCAAAATATAGGGTGTTTTCGTTTCCTTTTTTATCTAAAGTAAAAACCCTGAAACAACCATCCACTACAAAGCCCTCAAATTTACAAATGCTTCCCTGAGTTAATAAAAATTCTTTTCTCTTTAAATCTAAAGGTTTAAAATAGTTGGAAACAGTGGTTAAATCTTCATTAGAAAGGTGTATGTTTTTCTTAATATTTTGTTCTAATAAATAATGAGACATAGTTTTAATAAAATAATGAAAATAGTAAAAACCTATTACTGTATTAATTTTTAGAGCTTTATCAATTATTTAAATATAGCTAAATATATTATTAATATTGATCTCTAATTAGTAATTTAATTATACAAAACTAATTAAATTATAGCTTCAAAAAAATTGTTAAACTCAAACAATAAAAATTCTTTTATGTAAGAAATGCATCTACTTAGTTTTATTAAGTCTACCTTCCATAAAAAATAATGTCAATAGAGCGAAGAGTACAATTGGTAGAAAAACTATTTCATCAATTAGAGCAAGAAATCGCTCAATTTAAAAAATCATCAGAATTGAGTTGTATTTCTGGTTGTGGAAAATGTTGCACTTTCCCCAATGTGGAGGCTTCTCCATTAGAATTCTTACCGTGGGCCTTTCATTTGTATTTAACTGGAGAAGCGGAAAAAACACTTAAAATTATTAATAACACAAAAAATTTAACTTGTTTAATCTACAAACCGCTCACTGTTATTAACCAAGGACGCTGCAGAAATTACAAATATAGAGGTTTAATTTGTCGATTATTTGGATTTGCAGCCAATACGGAAAAATTTGGGAAACTAAGATTAGCTACTTGTAAAATAATTAAAGAAAGTCAGACAGCTAATTATTACAAGACGAGTGAGGCAATTACAAAAGGATTAAAAGTACCTGTGTTTACTGAATACTACATGAAACTAAATCAAATAGATTTTCATTTAGGAAACATTATATTACCCGTTAACAAAGCACTTAAAATGGCTTTAGAAGAAGTTTTGCAATACTACACCTACAGATCTTTTCCTGATTTGGATAAAAAGTGTCTTTAACACTAAAGACTCAATGAATTTTTATAGAATAATTAGAACAAAAGAAAACTCCTAAAACCTCAAAATAAAATCAAAAAAATGGTAAATTAGAGTATATTTAAAAGCTTTAAATCCAGATAATTTAATCATATGAAATTAAATTTAAATTGCTCTGTTGAATATGTTCAATCATTTTTATCCAAAAATGATTGTGATGAACTATTTAATGAATTATTGACTTACAAAGAACTTACCACTCCTTTAAAGATAAAAATGAATAATGGTGAATATTTTCAAGAAAAATACGGTAAAATGATGTTTCTTGATGAAGAACTTTTTGAAAATGGAAAATTTCCAGAGTTAGTTTGGGGTCCCAATAAAATATGGTCTGAAAAGATGGCGTTTCTAAAAAAAAGTATTGAAAAACATACGGGTATTAAATTTGAAACTTGCGTTTGTATTTTTTATCCCAATGGAAACTCAGGTGTAGATTTTCATTCAGATTATATTGCATTTGGAGATACTACTATAATACCTTCTTTAAGTATAGGTGAAGAACGAATTTTCCTACTTAGAGAAAAGGAAACTGGAAAAGTAAATGAGCTTAAGTTAGAAAATGGAAGCTTGCTTGTAATGGGAGAATACTGCCAGGAAAGATATGAACATGCGCTTCCTTTAAATTCAGATTATAAAAAACCTAGAATTAATTTAACTTTTAGAAAATATGGTTTTAATAAATAAAAACTAAAAATTAGAAAAACATAATCATCTTAGTGCTATAATAATTATATTAAAAAAAACTGTAAAATGACACTTGAAGATTTAGGATATAATTTAAAACTTGAAAAATATAGAGAAGAAAATAATTTAAATTCTTTTGCTGTAGGACGTGTAATTTCGGAACATAAAGATAGATATACCGTTAAAACGGAAACAAACGAACTAGATTCAGAACTAATTGGGAACCTAAGGTTTACTGCTAAATCAAAGTGCGATTTACCTGTTGTTGGAGATTGGGTGGCTATTTCGGAATATGACGATCATAAAGCATTGATACATGCTGTTTTTCCACGTAGCTCGGTATTAGAAAGAAAAGCCATTGGTAAACTAAGTGAAACTCAAATTATTGCAACAAATATAGATGTTGCCTTGATAATTCAATCTGTAAATAGAGATTTTAGTATAAATAGATTGGAACGCTACTTAACTATTTGTAATTCGTCTAATATTAAACCTATTATAGTTTTAAGCAAAATTGATTTGATTGACAAAAATGAATTAAAATCGATTATTGAAAGCATTAAAAAAAGAATAAATAACATAACCATTATTAACTTAAGTAATCAATCATTAATTGGGTTAAATGAAATTAAATCAATATTAAGTAAAGGTAAAACATACTGTTTATTGGGCTCATCTGGTGTTGGAAAATCTACACTAATTAATAACCTAATTGGTGAAAAAATAATGGCAACCGGAGAAATAAGTGATGCTATTGATAGAGGAAAACATATTACAACAAGTAGAGAATTAATTGTTTCTGAAAATGGAGTTTTAATTGACAATCCAGGAATGAGGGAAGTTGGAATTACAAGTTCCGATAAAGGTTTAGAAATAACTTTTAATACAATTTTAAACTTATCTAACAATTGTAAATTTAATAATTGCGCCCATACAAACGAAATTGGTTGTGCAGTTTTAGAAGCCATTGAAAATGGAATTATTAATATAGACTCCTATAATAATTATATAAAAATGACACGCGAAAAAGAATTCTTTGAATCAAGTTCGATTGAAAGAAAAAAGAAAAATAAAAATTTTGGTAAAATGGTTAAAAATGTAGTTAAGCAAAGAAAAAAGAACAAGTTTTAATCTTTGAAAAACTAGTAATTAAACTCATGACTACATAATTATTTAACTTAAACCGCTTATTACTCCCTTGTCATCAATATGCATAGATTCGGAAGCAGGAACCGATGGTAAGCCAGGCATACGCATCATTTGTCCAAAAATTGGAATAATAAATCTTGCTCCAGCCGAGATACTAATTTCTCTTACAGTTACTACAAAGTTTTTAGGCCTTCCTCTTAAAAATTCATTATCAGAAAATGACTTTTGAGTTTTTGCTATACAAATAGGGAAATTACCAAAACCTAGTCTATCTATTCGTTTTAAATTAAGTTTTGCCATTTTATCAAAATCAACTCCATCTGCGCCATAAATTTCTTTTGCAATTATTTCAATTTTTTCCTTTACTGGTAAATTGTAATCGTAAAGTGGCTTAAAATGAGCATTATTTCTTTCTACAACATTAATAACAGCTTCGGCTAAATCTTTACATCCCTCACCTCCTTTTGCCCAACCTTTAGAAACTACGGCCTGCACACCAATATTGCTACATTCATTAACAATAAAATTAATTTCATCTTCCGAGTCTCCACTAAAGTAATTTATTGCTACAACAGGTTCAATTTCAAATTTTCTAATATTTTCAATATGCTTCTCTAAGTTACAAAATCCTTGTTTTACATAATTTAAGTTAGAAGTGTTTAATTCTTCTTTTGATGAACCTCCGTGATGTCTTAGTGCGCGTATTGTAGCCACCAATACAACTGCTTTTGGACTTAACCCAGAGGCTACACATTTTATATTTAAGAATTTTTCAGCACCTAAATCTGCACCAAAACCAGCTTCCGTAACCACATAATTAGATAATGAAAGTCCCATTTTTGTAGCTATAATGGTATTTGTTCCTTGAGCAATGTTAGCAAATGGACCACCATGGATTATAGCTGGATTTTCCTCTAATGTTTGCACTAAATTAGGTTTAATAGCATCTTTCAATAAAATGGCCATCGCATTTTCAGCTTTTAAATCTCTTGCAAAAATTGGATTATTATCAAATGTAAAACCAACTAAAATATCACCCAATCGTTTTTTTAAATCTTTTAAATCACTTGCCATACAGAGGATTGCCATTACTTCTGAAGCAGGTGTAATGTTAAATCCATCCTCTCTTGGAATTCCGTGAGCTTTTCCACCTAATCCAATTGTTACACTGCGTAATGCTCTATCATTTAAATCTATTACACGTTTCCACAAAATGGTTCTTGGGTCAATATTTAATTTGCAACAGCTACTTTGTAAATTATTATCAATTAAAGCCGATAGCAAATTATTTGCTTTTTCAACAGCATTAAAATCACCTGTAAAATGAAGGTTGATATCTTCCATTGGTAAAACCTGAGAATAACCTCCTCCTGCTGCCCCACCTTTCATTCCAAAAACTGGACCTAATGATGGCTCCCTTAAAACAACAGTAGCTTGTTTATTTAATTTATTTAGTCCTTCTGTTAAACCAATTGAAACGGTTGTTTTTCCCTCTCCTGCTGGAGTTGGTGTCATTGCAGTAACTAATATTAAATTATTTTCCTTAACTTTTTCTTCATCAATAATACTTAACGGCAACTTAGCTTTGTACTTTCCATAAAGTTCTAAATCATCTTCATCAATATTTAATTTTCTTGCAATTTTCTTAATATTTACTAGCTTTTTACTTTGTGCTATTTCAATATCCGTTAAATGTTTCATTTTGATCTAATTTAAGGTAACAAATATATAAATTTAGTAGTCTAGATTCCATATAAATATTAAACCCTAAATTAATAGGTATAAAAAGCCCAAAAGTATTGTCAGTCTCTATTTGAAATTATATATTTGCACGTTTATTACAAAAGAATTTTTTATTAAAATAATTTAAAATGCAAAACAAAGGACTTATAAAGTTATTCGCTATCCTATTTGGAATAGTAAGTTTGTACCAATTATCATTTACATGGTTTACAAATGGTGTTGAAGATAAAGCTAAAACATATGCTGAATCTAAATCTGACGACGGTAAAGAAATCGCAAAATTAGAAAGAGTTTACTTAGACTCAATTGCAAATAAACCAGTTATTGATTTAGGTATTGCAAAATTTAGTTATAACGATATTAAGGATAAAGAATTAAATTTAGGATTAGACCTTAAAGGAGGTATTAATGCTATTTTACAAGTTTCTGTAAAAGATATTTTAATTGGTTTATCAAATGAATCCAAAAATCCAATATTCAACGAAGCTTTAGCGAGAGCAACAGAAGCTCAAAGAAATAGTGATGATCGTTTTTTAGATTTATTTTTTGATGCTTTTGAAAAAACAAGTGCTGGAAGTGTTAAATTAAGCGACCCTAGCATTTTTGGAAATAAGTCTTTAAGAGAAAAAATAAATTTCAAACTTTCTGATAAAGAAGTAATGCCAATTATTGAAGCTGAAGTTACAGGTTCAGTAAATACTGCTTTTGAAGTTTTAAGAAGTCGTATTGATAAATTTGGTGTTACCCAACCAAACATTCAACGAATTGGAAATTCTGGTCGTATTTTAATTGAGTTACCAGGAGCTAAAGATATTGATCGTGTAAAAAAATTATTACAAAGTACTGCCGAATTACAGTTTTGGGAAGTTTATTCTAACCAAGAAACAGCAAATTTCTTTTTTCAAGCAAACTCTGTAGTAGAAAATTTATTAAAAAGTACAGAAACAGAAGTTGATTCAACTAGCGCTAAAGAAGATTTAGAAGATCTTTTAGGTGAAGTTTCAGATTCTTTAGCTACTAAAAGAACAAAAAATTTATTTTCTGTTTTATCGCCAAGCATTCCTCAATCTCAAAATCAAGTTTCTTCTATTATAGGAACAGCTAAGGTTATTGACACTGCAAAAGTAAATTCATACTTAGCAATGAAAGAAGTTAGAGCACTGCTAACAAATGAAATGAAATACGCTAAATTCCTTTGGGATTCAAAATCATTTACATCTGCTGCAGCTGACGGAAATGATGCTACTGAGTTAATTTACTTATACGGTATAAAATCTAACCGTGAAGATGTTGCTCCAATTGAAGGTGATGTTATTGATGATGCAAGTCAAGAATTTGGACAAACAGGAAAACCTGAAGTTAGTATGACAATGAATGCTAGCGGAACAAGACAATGGGCAAAAATGACTACCGAAAATGTAGGTAAATTTGTAGCTGTTGTTTTAGATGACAACGTTCATACAGCACCTTCAGTAAATACAGCTATTACAACTGGTAGAACTTCTATTTCTGGTGGAAGCATGACCGTTGAAGAAGCACAAGATATTGCAAACGTATTAAAAGCAGGTAAATTACCAGCTGCTGCACATATTATCCAATCAGAAGTTGTTGGTCCATCTTTAGGTCAAAAAGCAATTAATAGTAGTATGAGTTCTTTTGGATTAGCGCTGTTATTAGTATTACTTTGGATGATTTTTTACTATGGTAAAGCAGGTGCTTTTGCCGATGTTGCCTTATTAGTTAACCTTTTATTTATATTCGGAATTTTAACTGCCTTTGGAGCAGTATTAACTTTACCTGGTATTGCTGGTATTATATTAACAATAGGTATGTCGGTTGATGCCAACGTAATTATTTTCGAAAGAATTAAAGAAGAACTTGACAAAGGAAAAGGATTAAAAGGAGCTATTGAGCACGGATTTAGTTTTAAAGGTGCATTATCAGCAATTATTGATGCTAACATTACAACAATGTTAACTGGTATTATTCTTTATGTATTTGGAACTGGACCAGTAAAAGGTTTTGCTTATACATTAATGGTAGGTATTGTTACTTCATTGTTTACAGCGGTATTTATCACTCGTTTATTAATTGATTGGTATGCTGCTAAAGGAAAAACGTTTACTTTCAACACAAACATTACTAAAAAATGGTTTAGAAGAATTGATATTAAATTCTTAACCAAACGTAAAATTGCATACGTAATTTCATCAATTATAATTCTTGGAGGTTTAATTTCATTGTTTACAAATGGATTAAATTATGGAGTTGATTTTGTGGGAGGAAGATCTTACGTTGTTAAATTTGATAAAACCATAAGTCCTACAGAAGTTTCAGAAACTCTTAAAGGTGCTTTTGGAAGTGCTCCTGAAGTTAAAACTTATGGTGAGTCTAGTCAATTAAAAGTTACTACAAAGTATAAAATTGAAGAAGAAGGAAATCATATTGATGATGAAGTTCAAGATTTATTATTTAAAGGTTTAAAAGGTTATTTGCCTGAAGGACTTTCAATGGATGAATTTAAACCTGGGTTTGATGGAAAGAAAACCGTAGGTATAATGAGCTCTATAAAAGTTGAGCCAACTATTGCAGATGATATTAAAACTGCTGCAGGATGGGCAATTTTAGGTTCGTTATTGGTTGTATTCTTATATATCTTATTTAGATTTAGAAAATGGCAATACAGTCTTGGAGCTGTAGCTGCAGTATTCCACGATGTATTAATAGTACTTTCTATATTCTCAATATTTTATAAAATATTGCCATTTGATATGGAAATCGGACAATCATTTATTGCGGCTATTTTAACAGTAGTTGGATATTCGTTGAACGATACCGTGGTAATTTTTGATAGAATTCGTGAATTTGCAGGTATTCATACTGGTTGGAAATTCTCTAAAGTCGTAGACACTGCTTTAAGCAGCACACTTGGTAGAACTATCAATACTTCGTTAACAACATTAGTTGTTTTAATGGCTATCTTCTTGTTTGGAGGTGATTCTATTAAAGGATTTATGTTTGCATTAATTATTGGTGTTGTAGTGGGTACGTATTCATCACTATTTATTGCATCTCCATTAATGTATGATACAGTAAAAAAAGTAGATTCTAAAAAATAATATATTTAAAAGAATTAAATACATAAAAACCGTTTTGAAATATCAAAACGGTTTTTTCTATTTCAAATTAGCATTTTATTACAAACAGAATATGATAATTATTTATTGATTATTACATTTGCAACAAACAGAACCAATGAGCATTATTAAATTACACGACAAATATTTCAAATCGTATATTTCTGAAATTCAAATACAAGAAGCTGTTGAAAGCGTTGTACAAAAAGTATACGCCGATTGTAAAGATGAAACTCCAATATTTATAGGAATATTAAATGGATGTTTTATGTTTGTTGCAGATTTTGTTCGTGAATATAACGGACCTTGTGAAGTTTCATTCGTAAAATTAGCATCATACCAAGGAACTAATTCAACAGGAAAAATAAAACAACTTGTTGGTGTTAATGAAAACTTAGAAGGTAGAACTGTAGTTATTCTTGAGGATATTATTGATACCGGTAATACTCTTGAAGAAATCTACAAAATATTTGAAGATAAAAAATTAAAACAACTAAAAATAGCAACGTTATTCTTTAAACCCGACGTGTTTAAAAAAGAACTACCAATAGATTATATAGGAATTTCAATTCCCGACAAATTTATTGTAGGGTACGGATTAGACTACGACGGAATAGGAAGAAATTATGCTAGTATATATCAACTAACAACAAAACCAACCATGAAAAACATTGTATTATTTGGCCCTCCAGGTGCAGGAAAAGGAACGCAAGCAGAATTACTAAGAGACAAATACGAACTAATTCACATTTCAACAGGTGAAGTTTTTCGTTTCAATATTAAAAACGAAACTGAGCTTGGATTATTAGCAAAATCATACATGGATGATGGTAATTTAGTTCCTGATGAGGTAACAATTAAAATGTTAAAAGCTGAAGTTGAAAGAAATGCTGACGCTAAAGGTTTCATTTTTGATGGATTTCCTCGAACAGAATCACAAGCTGCCGCATTAGATGCTTTTTTAGAAGAAAAAGGTGAATCAATTAATGGAATGGTTGCACTTGAAGTACCTGAAGATTTATTAGTTGGAAGATTACTAGAACGTGGAAAAACTAGTGGTAGATCTGATGACCAAGACGAAAGTAAAATTCGTAACAGATTTAATGAATATAATACAAAAACAGCTGTTTTAAAAGATTATTACCAAGCACAAAACAAATATTTTGGAGCAAATGGTGTTGGAACTATTCCAGAAATAACTGAGCGTTTATGCTCAATTTTTGATAAAATATAATTTATGTTGTTTAATTATTTAGTGTTTTAAATACTAATTACTTAACTTCTAAATAATTAAATAAATAAAATTACAATATTATGACTGAAGGAAATTTTGTTGACTACACAAGGGTATATGGAAGCTCTGGTAAAGGTGGTGGTGGATCTACCCATTTACATAGAGAAAAATATATTACTAAAGGTGGACCCGATGGTGGTGATGGTGGTCGAGGAGGACATATTATTGTACGTGCAAACCCAAACTTGTGGACACTTTTCCATTTAAAGTTTAATAAGCATTTTAGAGCCGAACACGGTGGTCACGGAGCAAAATCTAGAAGTACAGGTAAAGACGGTGGCGATGTTTATATTGATGTTCCTTTAGGAACCATTGTACGAGATGGCGAAACACAAGAAATTCTTTTTGAAATAACCAAAGAAAATACTGAACAAATTTTACTCGAAGGTGGTATGGGAGGTTTAGGAAACTGGAATTTTAGATCATCTACAAATCAAACACCTAGATATGCACAACCTGGAGTTGATGGTAAAGAAGGTTGGTTTCAGTTAGAATTAAAGCTATTAGCCGATGTTGGGTTAGTTGGGTTTCCAAATGCCGGAAAATCGACACTTTTATCAGTTATAACTTCAGCAAAACCTAAAATTGCCGATTATGCTTTTACAACGTTAAAACCAAATCTTGGTATTGTACAATATCGCGATTTTCAAACGTTTGTAATGGCTGATATCCCAGGAATTATTGAAGGCGCCTCTGAAGGTAAAGGATTAGGACATCGATTTTTAAGACATATTGAACGTAACTCGGCGCTGTTGTTTTTAATTCCTGCAGATTCTGATGATATTAAAAAGGAATATAAAATTTTATTGAACGAACTTAAACAACACAATCCAGAATTATTAGATAAAGAACGTCTTTTAGCGATTTCTAAATCTGATATGCTTGATGACGAGTTGAAAGAAGAAATTAAAAAAGACCTTCCAAAAGGTATTAAAACATTATTTATTTCATCTATTGCTCAACAAGGTCTTGTAGAACTAAAAGACACGCTTTGGAAAATGTTAAACGATTAAGAATATTGAAATTTAAAAGAGGCTTACCGAAAGCTTAAATTTGCGTCAACCTGAACTCGTTTCAGGTTCACTTGTCGATAGGTAATACTTATGATGAGATTCTGAAATAAATTCAGAATGACGTTATTAAATACTTTTAGAAAGCCTCTTTTCTAATTTTTTAAAACAATTGGCAAAGTAAATTCTGTTGTAACTGGTATTCCTCGTTTTAAACCAGGAGACATTTTAGGCAATTTTCCAACTCCAATTTCAACAATACTATCAATATTAGGAATTTGATTTTTTACCAAATCCGAAAACTTCATATTTACAAGAGAAACATTTCCTTTATTATCAACGTGTAATTTAATAAATATGGTGTCGTTTATTTTCTCTGAAATAACTAAATTATAAGAAAGTAAAGAAGCGTATAATTGCTCGGATAATTTAATTTGTGAACATATTTTTTGTTTTTCTTCAGATGGAATACTATCACAACTAGGAAACAACGGAAAAACATCAACACTATTAAAATCTATAATAGTATCTACTACTGGTATAGTTGCCTTTTCAGTATTATTTACAAAATAAGTACATGATAAAACAAGTCCAGTTAAAATTAATAATGCAATTAATTGCTTTAAAATACGTTTAAAATTCACAATGTGAAAATACAACTTTTTAGTTTAGTCAACAATCTAACAATGTATATTTTACATCTAATAAACTATTGAACTTTACTTGTAATTATAATAACTCCATTTTTTCCTTTTTCTCCATATTTTTCCATTGCCGATTTATCCTTAAGTACATCAATCCTTTCAATATCTGAAGGTTTTAATTGCTTCATTTCTAATTCTGAAATTTCCTTTCCATTTAAAATATAAATAGGCTGTGACCCATTTTCATTTTTTAAATCACCTTCTTCACTCTCTACCTTAAAAGCAATAGGCAAGGAATATTTAACTCCAACATTTTTCCCTAAATGTTTTCCTGGTTTCATTTTTGGAAGACTACTAACAACTCTTATTGCTTCATCTGCTAAAATCTGATGTGGTGCCTTCGCTTCAACATCTGCAATATTACCTTCACTATCAATTTTAAACATTACAAAAATTCTCTTTATTCCAGGTTCTAACTCCAAACCTTTAGCTTTCTTCGAATTAAAATTATTGCCTACATGTTCCATAATTCCCTCTTGAAAACATTTTTTTAATTCTTCCTTTGTTCCTTCGCAACCTGGAAAAACCGGAATTTCATCCACATTAGAGAATGGTACAGAATCATCTTCAGCTGAACCCGCTACTTGTTTGTTTTTAAATTCTTCCTCATCATTTTTATTACTCTTTTCAATATTTAGAGTATCTGATTGCGCTTTTTCCGAGCACGACGAATAAAATAACATTGCAATTAACAGCGGAACAACAAATAAATATTTTAACTGTTTAATATTTCGAGATTTTTCTTTTGTAATCATTTTAATTCTTTTTTTAATTAATGATTGTTTATAAAATTCATTGATAAATGTGATATTTTCAACACTAAAAGTTTCAGAAAGTAACTTGTTAAAATATTGGGTTTTATCTGTTTCTTTAACAACTTCTGCATCCGAAATATATTCATGCAATAAGGTAATACGTTTTTGAAAAATATATATAAACGGATTAAACCAAAACACAATTTTCAACAATTCAAACAACAATAAATCTAGAGTGTGCTTTTGCTTACAATGAACTAATTCGTGTTGGATAACATTAAAACTATTATTTTCAAGTAAATCCTTATGAATAAAAATATAGTTGAAAAAAGAAAACGCCGAATGTTTATTCTCCAATAAAACTAAATTGTAATTTTCCTTTTTAACAACTCTATTTGAAGAAATTAATGTTAATATTTTGAAAAGTTTAACAAAGAATATGCTTAATAAAATAAGCATTCCTACGTAAAAAATAATTTTCAAAAAATCTAAAACAATTAAACTATTCTCGGATTGTCCAATCACATTTTGAGGGTTTAAAAAAACCGTGGGTAGTTGAATTAGGTAATCTTGAGCTGCGCTTTTTTGAATACTTTCTACTTTTAAAAATGGAATAATAAACGATAAGAATGGCGCAATCAATAAATAAAATCTGTTCCATTTAAAGAAAGTTTCTTTATGTAAAAAAAAATCGTAAACAGCCAATAAAACTGCTTGAAACAACAGTACTTGTATTAAATAATTTATCATTTTTCTGTCTTTTTGTCATTAATACTCTTTAATATAGCCTCCAAATCATTTAAATCAACATCATTTTTTTTAACAAAAAATGACACCATACTTTTAAATGATCCTTCAAAATAACCATCTACAATTTTTTGCAAACTTTGATTACTATAATCTGTTTTTTTTACAATTGGAAAATAAATATGACCTCTACCCTTTGCATTATGACCTACAAAATTTTTAGTCTCAAGTATTCTAATTATCGTAGAAACAGTATTATACGCGGGTTTAGGCAAAGGCAATTCTTCTATTATTTCTTTTACCGATGCCTCTTCCAAATACCATAAAACTTGCATTAACTGCTCTTCTGCTTTTGTTAATTGTTTATTCATTTTTCAACTAAGTTTTTAGTTTAACAATACAAATATAACTAAATATTTAGTTTAAACTAATTTTTTAGTTAAAAAATAGCACGATTATTGTATTTAAATAATTATAAATTAAATTTGATAAAAAATAACATATGGATATATTTCTTTTAACTGTTGGTATTTTATTTACCTTTCTTGGAATTTTAGGATCTTTTCTTCCTGTTTTACCCGGTCCAATTACAAGCTGGGCAGGATTACTGGTTCTTCATTTAACTAATGCCGTTCCCATGAATTGGACTTTTCTTGGAATTACTTTGGCAATCGCTCTAATTATTTGGATTATAGATTATATAATACCGGCTATGGGAACTAAAAAGTTTGGCGGCACTCGCTATGGAGTAATTGGAACAATGATTGGACTTATTTTAGGATTATTCTTCTTTCCCCCTTTTGGAATTGTAATAGGTCCTTTTATTGGAGCTTATATAGGAGAAATGTTAAATGATAGCAAAGATTCTAAAAGAGCACTAAAAGCAGCTTTTGGATCATTTATTGGTTTTATAACCTCAACATTTTTAAAATTTATTACTGCTATAGTTTTTATTGGATTGTACTTTTCAATTTTCTGGGAATACAAAGATGCTTTCTTCAGTGTATTTCAATAACAGCCTTTATAAAACAAAAAAAGCGTCCCGGTTTTTCGGGAAGCTTTCCATTGGTTTAATAAACCTATTGATGCTTTTACACATCAAAACAACACAACTAAATCGCCTTTAAAGCGATGAGCAAATATATAAATTATTATTTGAAATCATAAAATAAATACTTTTTCTTTTGAAACTCTATAAATAATTTATTTGATTGTATCTTTGCAAACTGTAAATAAAAAGTAAATCATAAAATACGCATCATGCAATTATCACCACTCGAAATAGTTAGAAGAGAATCTTTACAAAAACTACGCGATTTAGGAATTAACCCATACCCTGCTGAAGAATTTAAAACCACAACTACCATAAAAGAAATCACTTCAAATTTTGATGCTTTTGAAGGAAAGGAAGTTGTTTTAGCTGGTAGAATGATGAGTAGAAGAATTATGGGAAAAGCTTCATTTGCCGAATTAAAAGACGCAAGCGGAAGAATGCAAATTTACTTAAACCGTGATGAAATTTCTTCTGATGACGAAGCAACAATGTATAATACTGTATTCAAAAAATTGTTGGATATGGGTGATATTATTGGAATTAAAGGTGAAGTTTTTAAAACTAAAGTTGGAGAAGTTTCTGTAAACGTAAAAGAATTAACAGTACTTTCTAAAAGTTTAAAACCACTTCCTGTTGTGAAAACCGATGCCGATGGAAAAGTACACGATGCTTTTTCTGACGCGGAACAACGTTACAGACAACGTTATGTAGATTTAATTGTAAACGATCACGTAAAAGAAACTTTTATTAAAAGAACTAAAATTACCACTTCAATGCGTAATTTTTTTAATGAACGTGGTTATTTAGAAGTTGAAACTCCAATACTTCAGCCAATTCCTGGTGGAGCTGCTGCACGTCCGTTTAAAACACATCACAACGCATTAGATATCCCTTTATACTTACGTATTGCTAACGAGTTATATTTAAAAAGATTAATTGTTGGTGGTTTTGATGCAGTTTATGAGTTTGCAAAAGACTTTAGAAACGAAGGAATGGACAGAACTCACAATCCAGAATTTACAGTAATGGAATTGTATGTTGCATACAAAGATTACAACTGGATGATGAATATGACGGAAGAGCTATTAGAAAAAATCGCAATTGATTCTAACGGAACAACCGAACTAACTATTGGTGAAAACCAGGTGAGTTTTAAAGCACCTTATGCTAGAGTTCCAATTTTAGAGGCAATAAAAATACATACTGGTTTTGATGTTGCCGGAATGGATGAAGTTGAATTACGTGAAGTTTGTACTAAAGTTGGTATTGAAGTAGACGAAACAATGGGTGTTGGAAAATTGATTGATGAATTATTTGGTGAAAAATGTGAGCACCACTACATTCAACCAACATTTATTACCGATTATCCAAAAGAAATGAGTCCACTAACAAAGGAACACAGAACAAATCCTGCGTTAACTGAACGTTTTGAATTAATGGTAAATGGTAAAGAATTAGCAAATGCTTATTCAGAGTTAAACGATCCTATTGACCAAAAAGAACGTTTTGAAGATCAATTAAAACTTTCTGAAAAAGGTGATGACGAAGCAATGTTTATTGATCAAGACTTTATTAGAGCACTAGAATATGGAATGCCTCCTACTTCTGGTATTGGAATTGGAATTGACCGTTTAGTTATGTTTATGACTAACAATGCATCAATCCAAGAAGTTTTATTTTTCCCACAAATGAAACCTGAGAAAAAAGCTCCAGCTGTTGAGTTAAACGATGATGAAAAGGCTGTATTTGAATTGCTGAAAAAAGCTGAAAAAATTGAATTACCTGAATTAAAAACTCAAAGTGGTTTAAGCAATAAAAAATGGGATAAAACCATTAAAGGATTAACAAAACACAACTTAGCAAAAGTAAATAATACAGACGAAGGTTTGTTTGTAGAGTTAATTTAAAATACTTAAACTTATAATATTTAAAAAGGAACTACTTATTTGTAGTTCCTTTTTTATTTAAAAGATTTTATGATCCCATAAAATTAAATTGTAAAATACCATTTTATGTAAAAAAAAAGTAAATTTACCAGAATTTGAAACAAAAATAAATTCAACTTAAAAATTTATTTAGAGTAAATTAAATGGAAGAATCTATCATAATAGGCTTATTACAAAACGTTGCTATATTGCTGAGTTTTTCAATGATTTATCAAAATTTTTGGATTAAAAATGAAGATTCTAATTCTTATACTTCGAAAATACTAACTGGAATTATTTTAGGCTGTATCAGTATTGTATTAATGTTTACTCCTTGGACTTTGGCTCCCGGAATTTCTTTTGATACTCGTTCTGTAATGCTTGCAATCTCCGGTTTATTTTTTGGTCCAATTCCAACAATAATTACAATAATTATAGCATGTATTGGCAGAGTATTTATTGGTGGTGATGGACTATGGATGGGTTTAGCTGTAATTATTTCTTCAGGTTTAATTGGATTGTATTGGAGAAAATTTAGACCTAAATGGAAAACTAAAAACTACTACTTAGAATTATTGTCTTTGGGATTAATAGTACATATAACAATGTCTTTTTGTACAATTTTTCTACCAGTAGACAAAATACTTCCAACTTTAAAAATCATTTCAATTCCACTTATAATTGTTTATTCACCAGCAACTATGTTATTGGGTATTGTAATGCTAAAACAATACACAAACTTTCAAAATTCCATTGCTCAGTTAAAATTAAAAGAGTCTGAACTTAGATTTACACAAGTTCTAGAAAGTGGAAATATAGTATCTCTATTACTAAATAATGATGGAACTATTAATTTTTGCAATAATTATTTACTTCAAATAACAGGCTATACACAAGAAGAAATATTAGGTAAAAACTGGTTTGATATTTTTATTCAGTCCCCTTTAAAAGATACATTAAAAAAAGTTTTTTCTCAAACCATTAATGCTGCTACCTATTACGAAAATGAAATTCTAACTAAAAATGGCGAATTATTATATATTTCGTGGCATAATATTACATTATATTCAAGTTCTAATACGGCTTCTGGTATTGCAAGTATTGGAGTAAATATAACAGGAATTAAAAATCACGAAAAAGAACTTAAAGAAAAAAATGAAGAATTAATTAAAGCCAAAGACCTTGCAGAAGAAAATAACCGACTAAAATCCGCATTTCTTGCAAATATTAGTCACGAAATACGCACTCCAATGAATTCAATTTTAGGCTTTTCCGATTTACTAAAAAACCCTAATTTAACTGGAGATAAACAGAAAAAATTTATTAATATTATTGAAGAAAGCGGAAAACGAATGCTTAATTTAATTAGCGATATTATAAATATTTCGAAAATTGAATCGGGTATTATGGAAATAAATATTTCTGAAGTTAACATTAATGACGAAATAGAAAATATTTATGCACTTTTTAAAGATGAAGTTGAAAAAAAGGGAACTCATTTTAGTTTCAATAATGATTTACCTTATAATAATGCTTATATTTTAACCGATAACATAAAAATTTACGCAATTTTAACCAATCTTATTAAAAATGCTATAAAATTTACAACTCAAGGATTTATAAAATTTGGTTATAAAGTAAAAAAAGAATCCATTGTATTCTATGTAAAAGATTCTGGAATTGGTATCTCTAAAGAACAGCAAAAACTTATATTTGAAAGGTTTAGACAAGGAAGTGAATCGCTTAATAGAAATTATGATGGGGCTGGTTTAGGATTAGCAATTGCAAAAGCATATATAGAAATACTAGGTGGAAAAATTTGGGTCGAAAGCGAATTAACTAAAGGAACTACTTTTTACTTTTCTATAGATTATAATACGTCTAAAACTACTACATAATTATTAAAATTTGAAATTTATCTTTTATCTAATTTATATAGAAACTAATTAAATTTAACTCTCATTTATTTAAACTATTCCATATTTGGAACTATTTAGTATTAATATTAGTTAACATTTATAAAAAACCATTCATCTAAAATTACTAACTTCGAAAACTAATTTTATAAAATCGAAACATGTTTCAAAAATTAAAAGGATTTTCAAGAGCATTCTGGACCGCAAATATTGTAGAGCTGTTAGAAAGAGCTGCTTATTATGGAGTTTTTATTGTTATTACACTTTATTTATCTCGAATTTTAGGATTTACTGATATTGAAGCCGGTATTATTTCTGGGGTATTCTCTGGAGGATTATATTTATTACCAACATTTACAGGGGCTTTAGCCGATAAAATTGGATTTAAATTCTCCTTAATGATTGCTTTTTCGTTATTAACAATTGGTTATCTGGGGTTAGCCGTATTACCCACTTTTTTAGAATCTGCGGGATTAGTAGATTATTCGGGTGAAATTTCGTTTGCCGGTGGTTTAAAAGAGTCTTCTTATCAATGGTTAATTGCACCAGTTATGCTAGTAATTATGTTTGGTGGATCTTTTATAAAATCAGTTATTACTGGAACTGTTGCGAAAGAAACTACAGAAGCAAATAGAGCTGCTGGATTTTCTATTTTTTATATGATGGTTAACATTGGTGCTTTTTCAGGAAAAACAATTGTAAAACCTCTACGTGATTCTATGGGAGATATGGGGTTAATAAATCTTAATTATTTCTCAGCAACAATGACTGCTTTAGCACTTCTAATGATTATTTTCTTTTACAAAAGTGCTAAACGTGAAGGTGAAGGAAAAACATTTAATGAAATTTGGACAGCCTTGGTGAAAGTACTAACAAACGGAAGGTTAATTACTTTAATAATTATTATTACAGGATTTTGGATGGTTCAACATCAACTTTACGCAACAATGCCAAAATATGTTTTACGTATGGCTGGTGAAGGTGCCGCTCCGTCTTGGTATGCAAACGTAAATCCACTAATTGTTGTTTTAACAGTTACTTTTGTTACAAGAATTATGGCTAGTAAAACACCCTTGTTTTCTATGACTGTTGGAATGTTTATAATGCCTTTATCTGCCATTGCAATGGCTTCAGGAAACTGGTTTAATGGAGAAGGTTTTGACTTAGGGTTTATGATAATGCATCCTGTTGCTTTAATGATGATAATTGGTATTGCACTTCAAGCTTTAGCTGAATCTTTTATATCTCCACGTTTCTTAGAGTTTTTCTCTTTACAAGCACCAAAAGGTGAAGAAGGCTTATATTTAGGTTTTAGTCACTTACACTCTTTTATAGCTTCAATTGTAGGTTTTGGTATATCGGGATATTTACTTTCTAAATATTGTCCAGATCCAAAACTATTTGATTCTCGTGAAGCTTGGGAAACCGCAGCTAGCAACGCTCATTATATTTGGTATTATTTTGCCGCAATTGCAATGGTCTCTGCTGTAGCCCTAATTGTTTATGGTAAAGTAATTGAAAAATTAGATGCAAAAAAACATCTTTAAAAAACTAAAAAATAAGTCATTAAAAAAGGAATTACAGCAGTGTAATTCCTTTTTTTTGTACAATTAACATTCGAATGCCTTTATATTTGTAATTTTAACAAATCCTTAACAGTATTTCACCTCTAAAAAACCTCCTAGTTCTTATTTCTATGTGTTAAATCATTAATTTTGATTCAATTCAATCAAATCAAAATAAATATGAAATTTACATTTAAAATTTTAGCAACATTTTGCTGTATAGCATTAATTAGCTGTAATGAAACTAAAGAAAAAGAAACAGTTATGAATGATAATTTATTGTTAGAAGAGTGGACTGGACCTTTTGGTGGTGTTCCTGCCTTTGACAAAATGAATTTAGAAGATCTTAAGCCAGCCCTTGAAAAAGGAATGGAATTGCATTTAAATGATATTAATGCAATAACCGCTAACAATGATGCGCCTACTTTCGAAAATACTATTGTTCCATTAGAAAAAGCTGGAGCAGAATTAGACAGAATTTTTAAATATTATGGTATTTGGAGCTCTAATGTTTCTTCGCCTGAATTTAGAGCTATTCAAACTGAAATGTCTCCAAAGCTTTCTGAATTTCGTTCTAAAATTTCTCAAAACTCAGAGTTATTCAAAAGAATAAAAACAGTTTATGATAATTCATTAAAAACACCTTTAGAAGCAGATCAACAAAGGGTTGTACAACTTACCTACGAAAGTTTTGCAATGAATGGTGCTGAATTAGATTCTGAAAAGAAAAAACGCTATGCTGAAATTGATAAAGAACTGTCTTCTTTATACACCAAATTTGGAAACAATGTTTTAGCCGATGAAGAAAACTACGTGGTTTATATTAACAAAGATCAACTAGGTGGTTTAAGCGATGGAATGATAAAATCTATGGCTAAAATTGCTTCTGATAAAGGAAAAGAAGGAATGTACGCCATTCCTAACACACGTTCGTATATGGATCCGTTTTTAACATATTCTACCGAAAGAGAATTACGCAAAAAAGTATGGGAAAACTATTATTCTCGCGGAGATAATAACGATGAGTTTGACAATAAAGAAATTATTGCTCAAATTTTAAGACTACGCAAAGAACGTGTTGGTTTATTAGGTTACAAAACTTATGGAGATTGGCGTTTACAAAACCGAATGGCTAAAACTCCTGAAAATGCTATGAAACTAATGGATGCTGTATGGCCATCTGCAATAGCTAGAGTTAAAGAAGAAGTTGCCGATATGCAAGCAGTAGCTAATAAAAGTGGTGAAAAAATTACAATTGAACCTTGGGATTATCGTTTTTATGCTGAAAAAGTTAGAAAAGAAAAATACGATTTAGATTCTGACGAAGTAAAACAATACTTACAATTAGATAAATTAACCGATGCTTTATTCTTTGTAGCAAGCGAAGTTTTCAATTACAAATTTACACCTGTTAAAGAGGGTTCAGTTCCAGTATTTAATGAAGATGTTAAGGTTTGGGAAGTAACTGATAAAACTTCTGGAGAACACATTGGTTTATGGTATTTAGATCCGTTTGCACGTCCTGGAAAACGTTCAGGAGCTTGGGCAACAACTTATAGAAGTCATTCTACTTTCGATGGAAAAAAGAATGTATTAGCGTCAAACAATTCAAACTTTGTAAAACCTGCCCCAGGTGAAGCATTATTAGTTTCTTGGGACGATGCAACTACATTTTTACACGAATTTGGACACGCTTTACACTTCTTCTCTTCTGAAGTACGTTATCCAACTTTGAATGGCGGAGTTAGAGATTATACAGAGTTTCAATCGCAAGTTTTAGAGCGTTGGTTAGCAACAGATAAATTAATAAATCAATTTTTAGTTCATTATAAAACTGGAAAAGTAATTCCGAAGGAATTGGTTGCAAAAATTAAAAAGTCAGCTACTTTCAACCAAGGATTTTCAACTACAGAATATTTAGCTTCAGCAATTATGGATATGAAATTACATATGGCTGACCCAACAAATATTGATATTGCAAAATTTGAAAAAGAGACTTTGGCAGAAATGAATATGCCTAAGGAACTACCTATGCGCCATAGAACACCACACTTTGGGCATGTATTTTCTGGTGAAGGTTATGCTACTGCTTATTACGGTTATATGTGGGCAGATGTTTTAACTTCTGATGCAGCTGAAGCATTTTCAGAAGCTCCTGGAGGATTTTACGATAAAGAGCTTTCAAAAAAAATGGTGAAATACCTATTTGCTCCTAGAAACGCAATGGATCCTGCAGAGGCTTATAGGCTCTTTAGAGGAAGAGATGCTAAAATTGATGCATTAATGAGGGACAGAGGATTTCCTATTAAAAATTAATAAATTCAAAGGGTGCAAATATGCACCCTTTCTTTTATATTTACTTAATATTTAGTAACTTGTAATGTAGAATAAAAAAATATTAATAAAACGCAATACATTATGGAAAACTATCATATTAATATTAAAAAGAAATTTAAATTTCTCGCTGCATTTTTGTTTTTTGTGTTAATTGGCTTTCATAATTCCAATTTTGCTTTCAACAAGATTTTAAATGATACTATTGGTTTTGACCAATATAAAGGTGTTGTTTTGAGTACTAAAACTAAAAAGCCCTTAGTTTACGCTACATTAAATGTTAACAACACTAATATTAGCTCTATAACAAATTCTCAAGGTGAATTTTTATTAAAGATTCCTAAAATCTATAAAAACAATAGAATTACTGTTTCGTTTTTAGGCTATACAAGTAAGGTTATTGACTTTAAAGATTTTGATAAAGATAAAATCATAATTAAATTAGAAACACATATAGAAGAGTTAACCGAAATTAAAATTGACATTAAGGATCCAAAAGTTCTTGTGAAAGAAATGCTCAATAGGAAAGGAGACAATTACTTCGATTTCCCAACAAACATGACCGCTTTTTATAGAGAAACCATAAAAAAAAGAAGGAGTTATGTTTCGCTTTCTGAGGCAGTTGTTGAAATAAAAAAACAATCTTACAATAGTGGTCGAGTTGATTTATTGAAATTGTATAAAGCTCGTAAAAATACCGATTATGATAAATTAGATACCATTACCTTAAAGTTAAAAGGAGGACCATTAAGCACTATCCAGATTGATGTTATGAAAAACACATTAAACTTTTTTGGTAACGATGTGTTTGAAAAATATGATTTCAAATTTGACACTTCAACAAAAATTGATAATCGTCCAATTTATGTAGTAAATTTTAAACAAAAACCTCATATTGAAGACCCATTGTTTTATGGTAAATTATATATAGATGCTAATACATTTGCATTAACTAGCGTTAAGTTTAAGCTAAACTTAGAAGACAAATATAATGCCAGTAGAATTTTTATTGTAAAAAAACCAAGGAAAGCAGATGTTGAACCAATTGAAGCTAGCTACCAAGTTAATTACAGACAAAAAAATGGAAAATGGTATTTTGGATATAGTAGAATCCAGTTAGGTTTTAAAATAGATTATGATAAGCGTTTATTTAATTCTATTTACCACTTAACTATGGAAATGGCTATTACAAATTGGGAGAAAAATTTAGAAAAAACAACATTTAACTCAAAAGAACGCTTTAAATCATCTGTAATTTTAAGCGATGAAGCTTCAGGATTTTCAGATCCTGAATTTTGGGGAGAATACAATGTAATTGAGCCTGAAAAACCAATTGAAACTGCCATTAAAAAAATTCAAAAACAACTTAAAAAGATTAAATAGAAAATAAAACAAAATAAAAATTTATATATTTTAAAGTGCCACTCAATTAAAATTTGAGTGGCTTTTTACGTATTATAAAATTTCTCAATAAAGCTTGCAACCAAAAATTAAAGTGCTGTAAAACAATTACCTATCTAAAATAAAATATGACAAATATCATATTTTATTTCGTTTATTGAATTTTTATAGTTAATTTAGGCTTAAAATTTACAGTATGAAAAAAAAATTACTTCTCATTTTATTTTCTTTTATTTTAACGGCGAATTGTTTTTCACAAGAAATTCAACGATCCACCATAAGCGTTCAAGGAAATTCAGAAAATATCTCAATTAACAAAAAAAACTATGTAATTCAACAAAGCATAGGACAATCTAGTGTAATCGGTACTTTTCAATCAGATAGAATTGCCCTTAGACAAGGATTTATTCAACCTCCTTTAATTTCAAGTGAAATTATTCTTGAAGAAACTACAATTGAGGCAATTATTTATCCTAACCCATTTGAAAGTTCTATAAATATAACTTTTAATGAAAATTTAAAAGAACAACTTTCAATTTTCATTTTTGATATGCTTGGAAGGGTTGTTTATCAAAATAATAGAGAAGCATCTCAAAAAATAAACATTAATTTATCAAACTTGGCAAGTGCTCAATATATATTGAACATAACTTCCGGAAACAAAAAATTTAAAGCTAACCTAGTAAAACGCTAACCATGAAAAAAACTACGCTATTGATTCTCCTATTTATAGGAACATCATCGTTTGCTCAACAATTATTTTTAGAAACTGGAAAAACAGCTTCTTCCTTTGATTTTAAAAACTCTCAAGGCTCTAACTTGGAAAACTTACAAGCTGTTTCAAACAGTTATGTTTCAGTTGGATTTAACACGCCCATTTCATCGAAAAACCTTGATCTATTTATAAGCCTTGTTTATAACAGTTATGGAGCTATAGGTAGTGACGACGCTTTAAATAATTATTATGAATGGAATACGGATTATTTAGGTCTTAATATTGGTTTAAACTACAACGTATTTAAAATTAATAAATTCGACTTTTACCTAAAAGCAGGAGCCTCTGTTGAATTTATTGTTCAAGGTACTCAAACTATTAATAACCAAGTTTTCAATATTGTAAATGTTGAAGAATTTGATAATCCAGCAATCTTTTTAAGAGGAGGAGCGGGTATTTCCTATCCAATTGCTCAAAATTGCTCTCTATACTTTCAATATGTATATGGAAAAAGTCTTGCACTAAAAGATAGTAACAACTCTGGTAGTTCAGAACTAAAAATAAAATCAAATATGGTTGGATTAGGTTTAATAACAAATCTATAATCTAAACTAAATAAACTATACTAACTAACCAATTAACTAACTAATTATGAAAAGATTAATACTTTTTATAGCAATCTTGTTCATTTCAACTAATTTGCTAGCACAAACTGAAGGCTTAAGTTATCAAGCTGTTATTATTAACCCAAACACCCAAGAACTTCCTGGTGAAAATGTGAGTGGTAATATTTTACCTAATAAATCACTTTCTGTTCGATTTACAATTACAAGTTCCGCAGGAATTGAATTTCAAGAAACACATTCCACTTCCACAGATAAATATGGAATGATTAATCTTATGATAGGACAAGGTTCTTCAAATGTAGGAACCTTTAATGAAATTGTTTGGGACGGAAATCAAAAAGATTTAAAAGTTGAAATTAATTTAGATGGCAATTATAAAGAT
>NZ_CANLZZ010000011.1 GCF_947495725.1 uncultured Lutibacter sp.
GGAATGTAGATGATGTAAATGGGAATCCAGCAACAGCGGTTACCCAAACGGTAGTAGTAACAGACAATGAAATACCAACAGCTTCTAACCCTGCAACGATAAATGCATCAGGTTCTGCACCTGATCCAGATATTACGGTAGTTACAGATGAAGCAGATAATTGTACAGCAAACCCTGTAATTGCGTTTGTTAGCGACACGCCATCTGGTAGTTGTCCTGTTACAATTACAAGAATTTATAGCGTAACGGATAATGCAGGAAATAGTATTAATGTTACTCAAACAATAATTGTAAATGATGCAATAAATCCTATCGCAAGATGTGTTGCAGATTTTTCAGTTACTTTAACTTTAGATGGTGTTACAGGTGAAGCAACACTTTTAGCTAACCAGATTGATGATGGGTCTACAGATAATTGTGGAAATATATCCCTTAGCCTAGATAAATACGTTTTTGGATGTAATGATATTGGTGTTAACGATGTTGAGTTAACGGTTACTGATAGTCAAGGGAATTCTGATACTTGTATTACTAAAATTACAGTAGATGCTCCAACTATAAATAGTGGAACACTAGAAGGATATATTGTTCAAACAGAAACTACTGCTGATGCCTCTGATGTTATAGATATCACTGCATGTCCTGTAGATGTTAGTGGAAATACAATACAGCAAGATATAGCCTTGAATTTGACTGTAAGTCCGGCTCTAGCTAGTAATATAAACCGATGGGAATACTCTACAAATGGAGGTGTTACATGGTTGCCAATTGCAAATAATACTACATCTCATACAATTTATGATATTAAAGTAACCACACTTGTAAGAGTTGTTATTGATGTAGGGGACTGCTTAGGGTTTTCTCCAATAGCTGTTTTAGCAGTTGTACCACCTGATTTACCTCCTACAATTGTTAATGGAACCGAAATGAATACTATTTGTTTAGGTGAAACCGTAACAGTGGTAGTAGAAAGTGAATTTGGAGTTGGTTCAGAAGTAAATAATGGAGGTTTGTTCAATGAAGCGAATTTAAATACTTTGGGTTGGCAAGTTGATGGTGAAGCTGAAATGTCTGCAGGTGGAGATAATGGTATGGATACCTATTGGAAAGAGACAAATGGACCTAAAAAACTGAATAACCGATGTTTCGACGTTTCTGATAATTCGAAATTTGCCGTTGTTGCCGGAATTCCTCCCATTATAAATCAACCTAATAATGTACACATTATTAGCCCATTGTCTACATTGGAAACACCTATTTTTAGTGCCTTAGGTTTAACAACTATGCAATTGGAATTTGATCAAGCGTATTACCTTGAAACCGGAGCTTGGTTAAAGATAGAAATCTCTACAGATGGAGGTGCAAATTATGATATTGAACTTGACCCAGGTGCTGCATATGATTATATAGGACCAAGCGATACGGGATTTATAAACCCTTATCCGGGTTTTACTGGGCAGTGCAGAAATACGTTAGGAGCTGTACTTAACGATAACCATGTTTCCATTGATTTACAACAATATATAGGTTTAACTAACCTAAGAATTAAGTTTACATACTCCGGAACGGCTAATAGTGTTTGGGCTATAGATAATATTCAAATTCCAAATAATCCTGTAGATGAAGTTATTGAATGGACAGACGATTTTGGTGTTGTAGTGGGTACTGGTTCTACCATTAATATAGATGCAGTTACCCCAGGTATACAAAATTATGGAGCTACTTCTTTAATTAATGGATGTAGAAGTGATGATAATTCAGGTACGGAGTTTATTACAATTGAAGCTACTCTATCCTATGCTGGAGAAAACATTGTGCCAATTGTTAGTGAGTGTGGGGAGGATACTGTTATTTTAGCGGCTTATGACAATACCATTACTGCTCAAGAAAATTACGATAATGGCGTTTATAATAACAATTATAAAGTACCAAATATTGCTCCTGTAACACCTAATTATCCAGGTACAGGTGAAATTGGTACATGGACAATTTCCTCCGCTCCAACTAGTTGTTCAACGGGGTTACCAGCTACTTATACATTCTCTGATATAAACGACCCGAATGCAACTTTTACAGGAGAACCAGGAACTTACACTCTTACTTGGACAGTAAATGGTTGTTCTAATTCTGTTAATGTAACTATAAATAGCTGTAGTGATATTAATTTTGATGGTGTAAACGATTATATCACATTTAAAGATAATTATGACCGAACTGGAGCATTTAGTATAGAAATGTGGGTAAAACCAGAAGATTTGGTCGGAACGCAATGTTTATTTTCTAAAAGGGACGCTAATGATTTAACCACAGGTTATGATTTAAGGTTGTCTGGCAGTACTGTTCAATTCTATTGGGGTAATAACGCTATTTCAAGTAATGCAATAGATGCAATAACTTGGCACCATATAGCGGTTACTTTTAATGGAAGTGTATATAAACTTTATATTGATGGGGTTGAAAAAGCTAGTCAAAATAGCAATATGGTTCCAATACCAAATTCTATGGAATGTATTTTAGGAGCTATGGATCAAGCCAATAATCCGCCCAATAAACCTGTTAATAATTTCCATGGTTGGATTGATGAATTACGGATTTGGAATAAAGCTTTAGACATTGAGCATATTCGCCAAATGATGAATCAAGAAATAAAACTTACTGGAGGAGATGATGTTGTTGGAGAGATTATTCCTATTAAAGTATCTGGTCCAGATGTTACTCAAAATGGAACTGAAGATGACCCTTTATTATGGTCAAATTTAGATGGTTACTATCGAATGGGTGAGAATTGCGGATATTTAACTCCTACTAAAGGTAGTCTTAATGGTAGATTAAGAAATATTACAACATCTCAAGAAGAATCCGCTCCATTGCCTTATACAACTAATAATGATGGTGCTTGGGATAATAATAATACATGGACACAAACTAGTGTTTGGTATATTCCAAACAGTACCGTATTTGGAACTAAAATTGATTGGAATATTGTGCAAATGTCAAATATTATAACTTCAGGTATAAGAGATATAACGCTTCTAGGATTAATTTCTGATAGTGGAAAATTAACAATGGATGGTAGTACAAATTTAACAACTGGAACTGGAACAGGACAAGGGCTTTGGATTACACATTATTTAAATTTAGATGGTATTATTGATTTGGAAGGTGAGTCTCAATTAATACAAAAACGCTACTATACTGCTGGTAATGCAACTATTCAATTTAATGAAAGTATATTAGACGGTTCTAGTTCTGGTTATATTGAACGAGATCAGCAAGGTCAGGGAAATTTATATAACTATGAGGATTGGTCTTCTCCTGTTGGATTGATAGGTCAACCTCAATCAAGCTCATATTCTGTAAAAGATGTACTAAAAGATGGTAGAAACTCTTATGGTTCTGATATTAATTTTACTCCTGCAAATGATGGTGATATGTCAACTTCACCAATTACTGTTTCTAGTCGTTGGATTTATACTTATAAAAATGGAGCAGGATTTAAAAGAGCAAATTTAGATAAGGTATTTAAGGCTGGAGAAGGACATACAATGAAAGGTTCATTCACGGCTGCTGAAGCTGCAATTAATAAGCAAAATTTTGTTTATAGAGGAAAACCACATAATGAGGATATTCAATTAACAATTTCCAACGGTAATTACTATTTAATAGGTAATCCTTATTCAAGTGCTTTGGATGCAGATCAATTTATAATAGATAACGCAATTAATAATTCAACAATAACAGGGGTTTTGGAGTTTTATGAAGATTGGAGTACTGATAATACGCACATCGAAAGCACAGCAAGTGCAGGATATGCATATTATACATTAGCGGGTGGAGTTGGGTCAGGAACTCTTGGAGAAAATGTTAATAATCCAGGAGAATATGGGTCAAAAACACCAACAAGATATGTTCCTGTAGGTCAGGCTTTTTGGGTAGTAGGAGATGGTGGTGGAACAGTTGAATTTAACAATAATCAAAGAGAATTTGTAACTGAAGGAATTCCTTCCGAATCAATATTTTTTAAAGGGGCAAAGGAAAAAATTAGCAAATCTTCAAAAGCAGAAAAAGATTTAAGATTAAAAATAAGAATTGGATTTGAAACCTCAGGTATTAAAAACAGGCAGTTATTATTAACTATAGATGAAAGAGCATCTAATAAAATTGATAAAGGATTTGACGCAGAAGTATCTGTTTTTCAAGATAATGATTTTTATTGGTTAACAGATAATAAAAAATTAGTTATCCAAGCTATTGATTATTTATCAAAAGAAAGTGTTATTCCTGTTGGTGTAAGTTTAAAAGAAAAAGGTAATATTAAAATTAAAGTTGATACAATTAATAATGCATTTGAGAATATGGAGATTTATTTGCGTAATAATATTTCAAATGACACATACGATATATTAAATAATGAATTTGAGGTTGAATTAGAAAGTGGAGAATTTAATAATATGTATTCCATTGTATTTAAACCCAAATTTGAACTTTCAGAAACAAATGAAGAATTAAGCAATAATTTTAGAACTCACATTATAGAAAACGAGCTTAGAATTATTAGACGAAGTGAAATTAAGATTTCAAATATTTCATTATTTAATATTATTGGACAACAAATATTATCAAGGTCAACAAATATAGATAAGACAGAGATTATTCTCCCAGTTAATGTTGAAGTTGGTGTGTATTTGGTTGTAATTGAAACGGAAAAAGGAAGTTATTCAAAAAAAGTTATTAAAAAATAAGTTAAGCATAATATTGAGCCCTTGTAATCCAAAAATTGGAAGCCTTACAGTATATGAGAAAGAAAAGAATTCGATATCTGGTATTTATTCTTTTTTTCCTAATGAGTATTATAAGTTACTCTTATGGGAAAAAAAAGGGACCTCCATTTCCAAAACCAAATGGACCCGGCCCATATCCCGAATTACCTATTGATGGGGGAGTTTCCTTTTTGTTGGTTATAGGTGCAGCTTATGGTATTTATAAGAAAAAGAATTAAAAATGAAAAATTATTATTTTTTGAGAATAATTTATTTACTATAATTTCTAAAGTTTTATTGCATGATTGAGAAAGTTTTTGTACGTTTGTTATAATATAATGAGAAAAATTGTCTAAATCTTGTAGTATGTAACCCCACATAAGATTTAAAGTCCTACATAAAATTATTTTATTTATTGAGCCCTAATTAGTTTATAATGTGACGTTGTACATTATAAAATAGTTTTACCCCATAATTTAAGATTCCGTAAAAGGAAAAGTTTATTGCAGTTAACTTATGAAATTTTATTTCTAAAGTTAAATATAACTAAATAAAAAGATTATGAAAAAAATTACTTTTGCTCGTTTTTTTACTTTTATATCGATGTTGTTTTTTTCAACAATTGGTTTTTCACAAGGTACTGAATTTATGGATACTCCATATTTAATTTCATCTGGTTCTATAGCGAGCTGTAGTTCAAATGATGTTGAAATAGGAAGGGTTTTTTTAGGAACAAGTACTGGAGCTCCAATAGGGAGTTGTAATGATTCCGGGTTTGATGCAAACGATGTTTATTTATGGATAGACCTAGATAAAGCTTCTTCTAAATATGGCTTGTATATAGAGTTTAAATTATTAATTGATGGTATTCAGTCTGATTTGTCAGGAGGGTCAACAACAAGTTTAATAGCTGTCAAACAAACAACTGTATCTGCCACTGAGAGCAAACAAATATTAGTCGCTAATGATTATCGAGTGGCAAAATTACCTTACAGTTGCGGTGCTTCTTTTGAACTTTTAGATATTTATATTTCTTGGGGAGCTAACTCTAATTACCTTCCAGGTCAAAATAATGGTCCTAAATGTGATTCTACAGTTCCAAATATTACAGTAGATGGACCGTTAATTGTAGATTTTAATTTCACAAAAAATTGTAATGAAATAACTGTAACGACTGATATTACGGGAGGGAAAATTTATGGAGTTGATATAAACGATCCCATTGAATCACCTTATACTTTTACTATAGATTATGGAGACGGTACAACTGATGGTCCCTATACTCCTGATTTATATGATAATGTATCAATGTTATTTTTTGATCATGTTTTTTCCTCGTATACGTATACTACACCAGGAAATTATTCTATTTCCTTACATGTCACCGATACAGGTGTTGGAGATGAAACTGAGGTTAAAATTAATGTTATTACTATTGAAGAGGATTTAACAGGTTTAAGTATTACTCCATCAGCAACTTCTTGTGATGGTTCAACTGGTTCTATAACTGCAAGTGGGACAATAGGAGGTGATGGAAATTATTCTTATGAATTATTATATTCAACAACTAGTGGAGGAACTTATTTAGATGCTGCTAACACTTCTGGGGATGGAAGTGGAATTTATACAGGGCTTACTACTGGTTTTTATAAAGTAGTTGTTACTGATGGTGCAGGTTGTTCGTTGATAAGTAATTATGCAGAAATTATTGTTGCTACTGCACCAACCGCAGATGCGGGATTAAATGATTCAGTATGTTGGGACAATGATTTAAACACAATGACATTAATTGGTTCCGCAACAGGCGGAACAGCACCTTATACTTATTCGTGGAGCGGAGATACAACTTATTTAAGTGCCACAAACGTTTCAGGTCCAACACATAACAATGCACCGGTTGGAACGTATAATTTAACATTGACAGTAACGGATGCAAATGGATGTGAGTCTACAGATACAGTTCAGTTGATAGTTGATTCAAATGCTACAGCAGAAGCAGGTCCAGTACAAAACCTATGTATTGTAGATGGAACAGAAACAGTACAGTTAGCAGGATCCTTTGGAGGCGGAGCAAGTACAATAACATGGAGTACTTCTGGAACAGGAACATTTGATAATGCAACAAGCGCAACAGCGATTTATGATCCAAGTGCAGCAGATATTACAGCAGGTACAGTAACGTTGACAATCACAACAGATGATCCAACAGGACCATGTGAAGCAGCAAATGATACCGTAGTCATTAATTTTTCAAATGATGCTACAGCAGAAGCAGGTCCAGTACAAAACCTATGTATTGTAGATGGAACAGAAACAGTACAGTTAGCAGGATCC
>NZ_CANLZZ010000012.1:2500-5674 GCF_947495725.1 uncultured Lutibacter sp.
TCGTAGGCTCATTATGCAAAAGGCACGCTGTCACACTGTAAAAGTGCTCCAACCGCTTGTAGGCGTACGGTTTCAGGATCTATTTCACTCCCTTACTTAGGGTTCTTTTCACCTTTCCCTCACGGTACTAGTTCACTATCGGTCTCTCAGGAGTATTTAGCCTTACGGGATGGTCCCCGCGAATTCAGACAGGGTTTCACGTGCCCCGCCCTACTCAGGATACCACTATCAATAACTTCGATTACCTATACGGGACTATCACCCTCTATGGTCAGTCTTTCCAAACTGTTCTAATTCTCTTAGCATCGAATATCGTGGTCCTACAACCCCAATTTTGCCGTAACAAAACTGGTTTGGGCTATTGCGCGTTCGCTCGCCACTACTAGCGCAATCACTATTGTTTTCTCTTCCTCCGGTTACTTAGATGTTTCAGTTCACCGGGTTTGCCCCTCTTGCGAGGTGATATGTCTTCAACATACCGGGTTGCCCCATTCGGATATCTGCGGATCATATTGTGTGTGCCAATCCCCGCAGCTTTTCGCAGCTTATCACGTCCTTCATCGCCTCTGAGAGCCTAGGCATCCGCCATACGCCCTTATTTAGCTTTTTATGCTATTTGCTTTTTTATTCTATTTTGTTTTATATATTTCTATATATAGCTTAATAAAAATTACTTTTTATTATATTTTTGATTTTTACGATATCATTTTTTCAATATGTCAATGAACTTGTGGCATTATTATGCCGTTGTGGAGAATATCGGAGTCGAACCGATGACCTCCTGCGTGCAAGGCAGGCGCTCTAGCCAGCTGAGCTAATCCCCCATTCTTTTAGTGATGAGTTATTAGTTTTGAGTTATTAAGTTTAACAACTCCAATTCTCAACTTCTAAAATCCTTCTCTAAGTAAAATTTTGTAGTCCCGGGCAGACTCGAACTGCCGACCCCTACATTATCAGTGTAGTACTCTAACCAGCTGAGCTACGAGACTCTGTAATTCTTTACTTAAATTATATTTTAAAATTGACAGCAATCGAGTAAGAAACAATTCTTCTTCGTAACTTAACATCTCTTTCTCTAGAAAGGAGGTGTTCCAGCCGCACCTTCCGGTACGGCTACCTTGTTACGACTTAGCCCTAGTTACTAGTTTTACCCTAGGCGGCTCCTTGCGGTGACCGACTTCAGGTACCCCCAGCTTCCATGGCTTGACGGGCGGTGTGTACAAGGCCCGGGAACGTATTCACCGCATCATGGCTGATATGCGATTACTAGCGATTCCAGCTTCACGGAGTCGAGTTGCAGACTCCGATCCGAACTGTGATATGGTTTGTAGATTCGCTCCTGATCACTCAGTGGCTGCTCTCTGTCCATACCATTGTAGCACGTGTGTAGCCCAGGACGTAAGGGCCGTGATGATTTGACGTCATCCCCACCTTCCTCGCGGTTTGCACCGGCAGTCTCGTTAGAGTCCCCAACTTTACTTGATGGCAACTAACGACAGGGGTTGCGCTCGTTATAGGACTTAACCTGACACCTCACGGCACGAGCTGACGACAACCATGCAGCACCTTGTAAGTAGTCCGAAGAAATAGCTATCTCTAGCTAATGCAACCTACATTTAAGCCCTGGTAAGGTTCCTCGCGTATCATCGAATTAAACCACATGCTCCACCGCTTGTGCGGGCCCCCGTCAATTCCTTTGAGTTTCAAACTTGCGTTCGTACTCCCCAGGTGGGACACTTATCACTTTCGCTTAGTCACTGAATAAATCCAACAACTAGTGTCCATCGTTTACGGCGTGGACTACCAGGGTATCTAATCCTGTTCGCTCCCCACGCTTTCGTCCATTAGCGTCAGTATATACGTAGTAGACTGCCTTCGCAATCGGTATTCTGTGTAATCTCTAAGCATTTCACCGCTACACTACACATTCTATCTACTTCCATATAACTCAAGACTAACAGTATCAAAGGCAATTCAACAGTTAAGCTGTTGGATTTCACCCCTGACTTATTAGTCCGCCTACGGACCCTTTAAACCCAATGATTCCGGATAACGCTTGCACCCTCCGTATTACCGCGGCTGCTGGCACGGAGTTAGCCGGTGCTTATTCATATAGTACCGTCAGAGCATCACACGTGATGCGGTTTCTTCCTATATAAAAGCAGTTTACAACCCATAGGGCCGTCTTCCTGCACGCGGCATGGCTGGATCAGAGTTGCCTCCATTGTCCAATATTCCTCACTGCTGCCTCCCGTAGGAGTCTGGTCCGTGTCTCAGTACCAGTGTGGGGGATCTCCCTCTCAGGACCCCTATCTATCGTTGCCATGGTAAGCCGTTACCTTACCATCTAGCTAATAGAACGCATAGCCATCTTTTACCGCCGAAACTTTAATTATTAAATGATGCCATTTTATAATACTATGGAGCATTAATCCAAATTTCTCTGGGCTATTCTCCTGTAAAAGGTAGGTTCTATACGCGTTACGCACCCGTGCGCCGGTCGTCATCTAGTGCAAGCACTAATGTTACCCCTCGACTTGCATGTGTTAAGCCTGCCGCTAGCGTTCATCCTGAGCCAGGATCAAACTCTTCATCGTATATATTTTTAATAACGTACGATGCTAATGTTTCTCAAAAGAATTGTCTATGTTTACAACATAGGTTCTTACTCTATTTTACGCTGTCAATTTCAATATTTTCAATGAACTTCTTTGTTGAAATGTTAGAATCGAACTAACTAACCTACTCTTGTTTCGGCCATTCCAAAATCTCTATTTATGAACTTCGCTAATCTCGTTTCCTTGTTAGCGGGTGCAAATGTAAAACCTTTTTTTTTATCTCACAACTAAAATTTTAATTGTTTTTTAAAGTTTTTTATAACACCTAATATCTGAACTTATCACCAACTACCTTTACCCGTTAGCGGCTGCAAATGTAATACCTTTTTTTAATCTCACAAATAATTATTTGTTTATTTTTTAAAAGTTTTTACCACAACTAAATCCCTGAACTTACCACCAACTACCTTTACCCGTTAGCGGCTGCAAATGTAACACCTTTTTTCTCATTTCCAAGACTTTTTAAACCCTTTTTAATTTAATTTTTAACTTAAATCCTTATACTTCTGAAAACCCGTTAATTAAAACTAACAAATACCCTGAATTATTTTATTAA
>NZ_CANLZZ010000013.1 GCF_947495725.1 uncultured Lutibacter sp.
TTACATGTAATTCACCTATTATTACACTAGACGCTAGCAGTTCAACTATTCAGGGAACAGCTATTTATAAATGGAGTACAGGAGCAACAACCGCAACAATTGATGTTACTGTGGCGGGTGATTATAGTGTTACCGTTACAGATTCAGTTAATGGATGTTCAGCTACAAGTGAGGTAGTTACCATTACAGAAGATAATTCAGAAGTAGAGGAAGTTGTTAATATTTGTGATGATTTAATAGGAGTTAGTTTTGGAGATATATTACAGTTAAATTTAAATGATTATTTAAGTGTTGCGGGAGAAGGAAATGGAACTTGGGAAAGTATTGGAAATGAGGATCAATTAAGAGGAAATACATTTGACTTAGTTTATGATAATTCAGGAGATGATTATAACTTTGTTTATACAGGGGATAATGGATGTATTTCACAATTAACTATCCAAACTTGTGCGGTATTACCATGTTCAACAAGTGATTTAGAAATATCGAAAGTAGTAACACCAAATGAAGACGGATTTAATGATCAATTTGAATTATTAGGTTTGGAAGGATGTGGATTTAGTTATGATGTTCAAATATTTAACCGTTGGGGAAAAATGGTTTACCAATCAAATAATTATCAAAATAATTGGAGAGGTTATGCTAATACAGGTGGATCAACCATAGGTAGTAGTGCCAGTCTACCAACAGGGACATATTATTATATAGTTAATGTATTAAGTAGTGGTTTTAAGCCAATTACAGGATATATATATTTAGGTACAAACTAAAAAAAATAAATCTATGAAACGTATAATTATACTTTTAGTAATGGGTATTTTGGGGTTAGAATATTCTAACGCCCAGCAATTGCCACAATTTACTCAATACATGTACAATACAATTGCTATTAATCCGGCTTATGCAGGTAGTAGAGATGCTTTAAGTATTGTAGGATTGAATAGGAATCAATGGGCAGGATTTGATGGAGGGCCACAAACACAAACCTTGTCTATTCATTCTCCTTTACGTAATGAAAAGGTAGGATTAGGACTTTCATTATTAAATGATAAATCGGGATATGAGAACTTTACCTATGTTTATGCAGATTTTTCCTATACAATAAAGGCTAGTGAAAAAGTTGATTTGAGTTTTGGATTAAAAGGAGGTATGACTTATTACAAGTTAGCAGACGAATTATACAACGCCACAGAAGTTGGTCAGGATCCTTATTTTAATGAAAAATTAAATAGATGGAATTCGAACTTTGGAGCAGGAGTATTATTTCATTCTAATAAGTGGTATATGGGTTTATCTATTCCAAAGCTAATAAATCATGATTTAAACAATGACACCGAATTTGCAGCTTTAGAGCGAGTTCATTATTATTTAATAGGAGGGTATGTTTTTAATTTAAATGATAATTTGAAATTAAAGCCATCCTTTATGATGAAACACACAAAGGGAGCAGCAATATCAACTGATTTATCGGCAAACTTTTTATTTTATGAAAAGTTTTGGGTAGGAGGTTCGTATAGATTTAATGGCGATCAAAATGCAATAGGCGCTATAGTAGATTTTCAAGTTTCCGATCAGTTTAGAGTTGGATATACATATGAAATACCTACCGGAGAAATTAGACCTTATACATCAGGATCACATGAAATATTACTTATGTATGAATTTAGATACTTTAAGAAAAAACAAAAATCTCCAAGATATTTTTAACCAAATAAATGATGAAGATTATGAAAAATATACAAGTTTTATTTGTTGCTTTGGTTTTAATAAGCACATCAGTATTTGGACAAACAGCCAAACAGAAACGAGCAGAAAGACAGTTTAATGATTTTTCATTTGTAAAAGCTATCAATACTTATGAAAAATTAATTGACACTAGTTTTAATAAATACCATGCTATGCGTAAATTAGGCGATGCCTATATAATGCTTAGACAACCCGAAAAAGCTTTAGAAATCTATGAAAAAGTTGTAAAACAAGAAAATGTACCTTCTGAATATTTTTTATACTATGCCCAAACATTAAGAGCAAATGGGAAATATGAAGCCTCTAAAAAGTGGATGAAGAAGTATAAAGAATCTGGAAATAAAGAAGATTCAAGGGTAAAAGAATTCTTTAAAAACGAAGACTTGGCAAGTGCCATATTTAATTCATCTGAAAAAAACACATTAAAAAAACTATCAATTAACACAAAGTTTAATGAATTTGGAGCAACAGAATTAAATGACAATATTGTTTTTAGTTCTTCAAGAGATGAAGGTGTTTCTATTAAAAGGTTATATGCTTGGGATAAACAACCAATGTTAGATTTATATCAGGTTTCCAAAGAAGGTGGTTCCGTGGAAGGGACAAGTTCTTTTGAAGGAAGTGTAAATTCAATTCATCATGAAGGTCCAGCTACATTTACGGAAGATGGCACAAAAATGTATTTTTCAAGGAATAATTACCATGATTCTAAAAAAATTAATGACGAAGGAGGTATAATGCATATTGGAATTTATAGTGCAGAATTGATAAATAATGAATGGGTAAATGTTAAGCCCATAAATTTAAATAATCCAAACTATATTGTTTATCATCCTTCATTAAGCAAAGATGGTAAAAACCTTTATTTTGCGTCGAATATGCCAGGAGGGTTTGGAGGTACAGACATTTATGTAAGTAAATTGCTTGAAGATGGAACTTTTGCTACTCCAGTTAATATGGGAAATATAATAAACACAGAAGGAAATGAAGCTTTTCCATTTATATACGATGAAGAAGATACACTTTACTTTTCATCTGACGGACATGTTGGACTTGGTTTAATGGATGTTTTTGCATCAGTAAAAGATGAAAACCAAACAATTGTTAATGTTATTAATCTAGGAGAGCCAATTAATAGTAAAAAAGATGATATTGCTTATTATTTGGCAAAAGATGGACTACGAGGATATATTTCTTCCAATAGAAAAGGAGGAGTTGGAGGAGATGATATATACGCATTTACAAGAATTCCCCCATTAACTTTAAGCGGAAATATTTATGATGACGCAAATAACGAGCCAGTTGTAGGAGCAAAAGTATTATTAACAAGAGAAAATGGAGAAGAATTAGGTTATTTTATAACAAAGGAAGACGGAGCATATGAGCATATTATTCCAAGAGACGAAAAGTTTGTATTAAAAGGTTCAAAAGAAAAATATCAAGATGTAGCCAAGAAATTTAGTTCATTTGGATTAGAAAAGGAGAGAGCGTTAATAGTTGATTTAAATATTGCTATGAAACCAGTAGAAGATGTTGTAATTTTGGCCGATCTAGAAATTATTTATTTTGATTTAGATAAATACAATATAAGACCAGATGCTGCAGTTGAATTAGATAAAGTTGTTGAGTTAATGAACAAGTATCCAGGTATGGTAATTAGATTAGAATCACATACAGATAG
>NZ_CANLZZ010000014.1 GCF_947495725.1 uncultured Lutibacter sp.
CAGATATTACAGCAGGTACAGTAACGTTGACAATCACAACAGATGATCCAACAGGACCATGTGAAGCAGCAAATGATGAAATGATCATTACGATCAATCCATTACCAAATGTTAACGCTGGAGTTGGTAAAACTATAACTTGTATTGATGAAACGGTTGTTTTAAATGGTAGTGCAAGTATCAGTGATCAATCGACATTAAGTTATCAATGGTCAACTTCAAATGGAATTATAGAAAGTGGAGCAACAACATTAACACCAACTGTAAGTGCTGCAGGTACTTATACGCTAAGTGTTATATCAAATTATGGTTGTAGTTCAAGAGATGAAGTTGTTGTAAATTATAATAAGGTAGATCCCACTATTTCTATAATAGCTGAGAATACTGAATTAAATTGTGATACGCCAAGTATAAAACTAAATGCGGTTACTGAGAGTATTCAAGGTACACCTAGTTATCTTTGGTTAGGTACAAATGAAACTACTTCTTCAATAGAAGTTACAAAATCTGGTGATTACTTAGTTTTTGTAACGGATAGTGAAAACGGTTGTGTAAGTTCTTCAAGAATTACTATTACCGAGGACTTTATAAAGCCAATAGTAGAAATTACGGGAGATTCAGAATTGACTTGTACAAAGACTAGCACCATATTAGATGCAGGTAGTTCGTCGGTTCAAGGCGAAGCGGAATACCTATGGAGTACAGGAGCTACGACTTCTAGTATAGAAATTGATACACCGGGTGATTATAGTGTTACAGTAACCGATTCAGATAATGGATGTTCAGCACAAAGTGAAGTATTTACCGTGAATCAGGATATCACAGAAGTTATTGCAATAATAACAGGAGCATCAGAATTAACTTGTTCTGTAACAAGTGTTGAGTTAGATGCGAGTGGATCTACATTCCAGGGAACTGCTAGTTACTTATGGAATACTGGGGCAACAACAGCTACAATTGATGTTGATGAGCCTGGAGTTTATAGTGTAACAGTAACAGACTCAGATAACGGATGTTCAGCGACTAGTACAGAATTTATAGTGACACAAGATATCAAAGAAGTAACTGCTACAATAACAGGTGAATCTGAATTAACGTGTGCAGTTACAAGTATTGTTTTAGATGCAAGTGAATCTAAGGTTCAAGGAACTGCTAGTTACTTATGGAATACGGGAGCAACTAGTTCTAGCATAGAAATAGGTGAACCTGGAGCTTATAGTGTAATAGTAACTGATTCAGACAATGGATGTTCAACACAAAGTGATGTATTTACAGTAACAAAAGATGTTACAGAAGTTGTTGCAATGATTACTGGAGACGCAGTAATAAATTGTGATATAACAAGTATTACCTTAGATGCAAGTAGTTCAACAATTCAAGGAACAGCAAGTTACTTATGGAGTACAGGTGCTACAACAGCGACAATTGATGTTACTGAAGCAGGAAATTATTCCGTAACAGTAACAGATTCAGATAACGGTTGTTCTTCTGTAAGTTCTGACTTTATAGTTACAAATAAAAGTGCTAATATAGAGGCCATAATTACTGGAGGTTCGGAATTAACATGTGCTATTACAAGTGTAACTTTAGATGCAAGTAGTTCAACAGTTCAGGGAACCGCAAGCTACTTATGGAATACTGGTGAAACAACAACAACAATTATTGTTGATACACCAGGTAATTACAGTGTAAAGGTGACAGATTCAGACAATGGATGTTCAACAACAAGTGAGGTATTCGTAGTGTCAGAAGATGTAACCGATGTGATAGCAATTATTACTAATGAATCATCAGTGGTTACATGTAATTCACCTATTATTACACTAGACGCTAGCAGTTCAACTATTCAGGGAACAGCTATTTATAAATGGAGT
>NZ_CANLZZ010000015.1 GCF_947495725.1 uncultured Lutibacter sp.
GAAATCATTTGTTAATAAATTCCCTTCTACTGGTGTATCCAATGCTGTCATAGCAGTATCATCATTTGCTACTGGTGGACTATTTGTATCTGTTGATGGATTTTCCATTACTTCAATAGTCACTGTTGCAGTGCTACAAGCCTGTGGAGTTCCATTATCACAAATTGTATATTCAAAACTATCCGTTCCTACAAAACCTGTTGGCGGTGTATAACTATAAACTCCTGTTGTTGAATCTATTGTTACTGCTACTCCTTCAACGGTTATAACAGTTGGTGTAGTAACTGTTTGGATATCTCCTTCATAATCTTCATCATTTGTTAATACATTTCCACTTACTGCGGTATCCTTATAAGTATTATTTATATCTGCTATAGCATATGTGCAATTATATAAAACAATAACTTCATCACTATTAAAACATCCATTATCACCATCCGTAACTACTACTGAATAACTTCCAGCTTCATTCACCTGAATACTTGCTGTTGTTTCTCCAGTACTCCATAAATAAGTTGCTGTTCCCTGAACAGTTGAACTACTAGCATCTAAGGTTACACTTGTTAATGTGCAAGTCAATCCTAAATCACCTGTAATAGTTGCAATCACTTCAGTAACATCTTCTGTTACCGTGAAAACTTCACTTGTTGCATCACATCCATTATCTGAATCTGTTACTGTTACCGTATAATCACCAGGATTACTTACAATTATTGACTCTGTAGTTTCTCCCGTACTCCATAAGTAACTTGCGGTTCCTTGAACCGTTGAACTACTTGCGTCTAATACCAAACTCGTTGTTGAACAAGTTAATTCAGAATCTCCTGTAATCTCAACAACTGGTTCGTTACTATCTTGCGTAATAGTTATGCTTTTTAAATCTGAACAACCATTTGAATTTTTTGTAACAATTACATAATAACGTCCTTCTTCTGTAATTGTTATACTTGAAGTTGTTTCCCCTGTGCTCCAATAGAATTTATCGCCTCCAGTACTTTCACTTGCTTCTAAAACAATACTTGTTACATTACAATTTAATTCAGTTGTTTCCGCTTCTAAAATAACTACTGGTTTTGTAACATCTTGACTTATCGTTACTGTTTCTTCATCTGAACAGCCATTGTCACTATCGGTTACTGTTACCGAATATGTTCCTGCGGCTGTAACATCTATTGTTGCGGTTGTTGCTCCTGTACTCCATAAGTAACTTGCTGTTCCTTTTACTATACTTGTTGCTGCACTTAACGTTACCGTTGTATTTGCACAAGTCAGCTCCTCATTACCTGTGATTGTTGCTGTGGCTGCATCGATATCTTGTAATACTATTACACTATCTTCTGCTGTACATCCATTATCACTGTCTGTTACTTTTACACTATATGTTCCCGCTGCTGTTACTGTTATATTCTGAGTTGTTTCTC
>NZ_CANLZZ010000016.1 GCF_947495725.1 uncultured Lutibacter sp.
TCACCACCCATTAATTTTTTAACTTCATCTATAGTCGCTAAATTTGCATCACCTTTAATAGTGTGTTTTAAACACGAAGCAGCTACGGCAAAATTCAATGCTTTTTGATCATCTCCTTCATATTCAATTAAACCATAAATTAATCCACCCATAAATGAATCACCACCACCAACTCTATCTACAATATCGGTGATTTGATATTGAGGAGATTCATATAATTTTTCACCATCATATAAAACCCCAGCCCAAGTATTATGAGATGCAGAAATAGAACCTCTTAATGTTGTAATTACTTTTTTAGCTCTTGGGAATTTTTTTAACATTTGATCACATACAGATAAGAAAGCCTCACCTTTAACGTGTTCTCCTTGTGTTGTAATATCTAATCCTTCTGGTTTAATATTGAAATGTTTTTCAGCGTCTTCTTCATTACCTAAAATAATGTCACAGTAAGATGTTAACTCTGTCATAACAACCTCTCTATGAGCGTCATCACAATACTTCCATAATTTTTGACGGTAATTTAAATCTGTAGAAATTGTTAAGCCTAATTTGCTAGCTGCTTTTACAGCTTCTAAACAAACATCAGCAGAACTTTGAGAAATAGCAGGAGTAATACCCGTCCAGTGAAACCAATCAGCTCCAGCAAAAACCTCTTCCCAATTTACCATTCCTGGTTGAATTTCAGCCATTGCAGAATGAGCACGGTCATAAACTACTTTACTTCCTCTATTTACTGCTCCAGTTTCTAAAAAATAAATTCCTAAACGGTCTCCACCCCAAACAATATTATTACAGTTAACTCCTCTTTTACGCATTTCCATCATAGCACATTCACCAATGTCATTTTTTGGTAAGCGCGTAATAAAGTCTACTGGTACTCCATAGTTTGCTAGTGAAACTGCAACGTTAGATTCTCCTCCTCCATATATTACATCAAACGATGTTGACTGAGAAAATCTTAAAAATCCGTGTGGAGCCAATCTTAACATGATTTCTCCAAATGTTACTACTTTTTTCATTTAGT
>NZ_CANLZZ010000017.1 GCF_947495725.1 uncultured Lutibacter sp.
CACCAGTAGCAAATGATGATACTGCTATGACAGCATTGGATACACCAGTAGAAGGGAATTTATTAACAAATGATTTCGATTTGGATGGAGATAATATCATTCTAAATACAACGCCAATTACAAATCCAGAAAATGGATTAGTAGTTATAAATTTAGATGGAACTTATACGTATACTCCAAATTCAGGGTTTGTAGGTTTAGATTCATTCATATATGAAATTTGTGATGATGGAGTTCCTTCTATGTGTGATACAGCAGTAGTATATATAATAGTTATGCCAGAAAATGGAAATACGAATGATACCTATGCAAATGATGATGCATATAATGGAGATTCAGGATTGGCAATAACAGGAAATGTATTGGATAATGATTTTGATCCAGAAGGAGATATTCAAACTGTTAATACTACACCAGTTGTAGGTGTAACTAATGGAATAGTTGTATTAAATTCAAATGGAACATTTAATTACACACCAACTTTAGGATTTACAGGAACCGATAGTTTTGTATATGAAGTTTGTGATAATGGAAGTCCAATTGTTTGTGATCAGGCAACTGTTGTAATAACTATAAA
>NZ_CANLZZ010000018.1 GCF_947495725.1 uncultured Lutibacter sp.
CCTAAATTAAGATCTCCAGAGATATTAACAGGACTTTGATTATTTACATTTAAAGCATTGTTAAGGTTTGTTACCCCATCAACAGTAAGTGCACCGGTTAAATCAGTTGGGTTTTGGCCAGTAACTTTTAAATTATTGTTTATTGAAGCTTGTCCATTAACTTCTAAAGCAGCGTTAAGTTTTGTTGCTCCATCAGCAGTTAAATCACCACTTAAATTTGTAGAGCTGCCATTTTCAACAACTAAAGCTTCATTTAAAGTAGTTTTTCCTTCAACATTAAGAACTCCAGACAAATCAGTAGGACTTTGGTTTTTCACTTCTAAAGAATTATTTAAAGTAGTTTTACCATTTACTTCTAAATCACCTTCAAAATCAATTTCGCCACCAATAGCCAAATTTCCTGAAGCAATAATATCTCTATGATATGCATAAGGAATAAAGGTAAGAGGTTGATTACTTAGATCTTTATAATTGCCATCTAAATTAATTTCAACTTTTAAATCTTTTTGATTTCCGTCCCAAACAATTTCATTAAAGG
>NZ_CANLZZ010000019.1 GCF_947495725.1 uncultured Lutibacter sp.
CAACGTAGAAAATTGTATTGAGAACATTTTCTGTTACATGACTTCTCGATACACTTCTCTCAAACTCGAAGCACTCGCAGTGATAGAATCAAAAAACAAATCGTCAGTTCGAGTGTTTTACGGAGGCAACGTAGAAAATTGTATCGAGAACAATTGCTACTAGGAACATAACTTCTCGATACACTTCTCTCAAACTCGAAGCACTAGAAGTGACGGAACCAAAAAACAAATCATCAGTTCGAGTGATTTACGGAGTGCAACGTAGAAAATTGTATCGAGAACATTTTCTGTTACATGACTTCTCGATACACTTCTCCAATACTCGAAGCACTCAAAGTGACGGAACCAAAAAACAAATCGTCAGTTCGAGTGATTTATGGAGGGCAACGTAGAAAATTGTATCGAGAACATTTGCTGTTAGGAACATGACTTCTCGATACACTTCTCCCATACTCGAAGC
>NZ_CANLZZ010000020.1 GCF_947495725.1 uncultured Lutibacter sp.
TCTGTTACTTTTACACTATATGTTCCCGCTGCTGTTACTGTTATATTCTGAGTTGTTTCTCCATTACTCCATAAGTAACTTGCGGTTCCTTGTACCGTTGGTGTTGAACTTATAATTACATCTGTATTAGAACAGGTAATCTCTGTTGCATCTGCTGAAACTGTAACTGTTGGTACTGTTTCATCAATTCCAACTACTACATCTGATGATGTCACTGAACATCCATTATCACTGTCTGTTACTTTTACACTATATGTTCCCGCTGCTGTTACTGTTATATTCTGAGTTGTTTCTCCATTACTCCATAAGTAACTTGCGGTTCCTTGTACCGTTGGTGTTGAACTTATAATTACATCTGTATTAGAACAGGTAATCTCTGTTGCATCTGCTGAAACTGTAACTGTTGGTACTGTTTCATCAATT
>NZ_CANLZZ010000021.1 GCF_947495725.1 uncultured Lutibacter sp.
TTATACTTCTGAAAACCCGTTAATTAAAACTAACAAATACCCTGAATTATTTTATTAAATTACTTTAAAAAAAAGCCATTTAGACTCTAATTATAAACGGAAGATCAACAGCAGCTAAGACTTAACAAATAAAAACTTCACCTCGCCTTTTTATAAAATATAGTTAAGGTAGCACTACTTTATTAGTTTTAACATAAAAACCCGACTCGTATAGCTTAAATTTCAACAATGAAGTTCTTTAAAATGACAACTTCAAAGTAACAGTTAAAATCACGTATAAAACTAATTAAATTTCCCACCATACATTTTGGGTTAATTTTTTTCAAAAAAAATAACAAACAAAAAAAAAACCT
>NZ_CANLZZ010000022.1 GCF_947495725.1 uncultured Lutibacter sp.
GATTTAATGCCTGCCGCATACATAGCAGGTGCAATGGCTCAAATTGGTAATGGAATTATTGGAAGTATTAATGATGGTCTTCGTTTACCTTATGATTTTCCTGCCATTACTATACCATATACTTCTGTAACAGATCCTATCTTAATAACTAATGGGATAGATTTAGATCCACTTCCAATTGATATTCCGAAGATAGAAATTCCTGGAATTTATATACCTGAAATTCCTATTTTACCTGCTATACCAAATGTAATTCCTAGAATACCTCAAATTCCAACTGGAGGTTTACCTAGTTTATCAATACCTAATTTTACAGTATCAACACCTAGTAATTCTTTAAGTAAAGAAAA
>NZ_CANLZZ010000023.1 GCF_947495725.1 uncultured Lutibacter sp.
TCATAGCAGTATCATCATTTGCTACTGGTGGACTATTTGTATCTGTTGATGGATTTTCCATTACTTCAATAGTCACTTTTGCAGTGCTACAAGCCTGTGGAGTTCCATTATCACAAATTGTATATTCAAAACTATCGGTTCCTACAAAACCTGTTGGCGGCGTATAACTATAAATTCCTGTTGTTGAATCTATTGTTACTGCTACTCCTTCAACGGTTATAACAGTTGGCGTAGTAACTGTTTGAATATCTCCTTCATAATCTTCATCATTTGTTAATACATTTCCACTTACTGCGGTATCCTTATAAGTATTATTTATATC
>NZ_CANLZZ010000024.1 GCF_947495725.1 uncultured Lutibacter sp.
CAAGCTTTTAATACTTTTTTACTTAATTCTATATCGTTATTAAAAAACAAAGGAATCATTCCTGTTTCTTTCATTGCATTTGCAACTTCTATTCTAGTAAATTGTGCCATTTTAATTTTATATTTTTTAGTTGTATTAGATAAAAAATAAGGAAGGCTGAGTTTTTTATAAACCCAACTTCCTTATTAACCAAATCTAATTAAAAGTCTTCATTTTTTTATCTAGCAACTCTACCAGAAGCGTCACCACCCATTAATTTTTTAACTTCATCTATAGTCGCTAAATTTGCATCACCTTTAATAGTGTGTTTTAAACACGA
>NZ_CANLZZ010000025.1 GCF_947495725.1 uncultured Lutibacter sp.
GGTAGATCCTGGGAAAACAACTTAAAGCAAGGTCCTAAAATGATAAACACGGTGGTAGGAGTGCATAACGGTGATTTTGCAAAAATAATTAAGAAATTAGAACAAAAACAAAAAGAATACGAAAACAAATTTAAAAATATAGAAGCTAGAGTAAATAGTTTAAATGAAAAAGCTGATGAATTAATTCTAATTGATAAAAACAACTAATTATGAAAAGATTAATACTTTTTATAGCAATCTTGTTCATTTCAACTAATTTGCTAGCACAAACTGAAGGC
>NZ_CANLZZ010000026.1 GCF_947495725.1 uncultured Lutibacter sp.
AGCTAAATGTTGATGGTGTATCTGTTTTAAACAACACATTAGATGTTGCAAATGGAAGTGCTACCAATTTATCTGGAGATCTTAATGTAGATGGTAAAACCAAACTAAATAATACCTTAGATGTACAAGGAGCTTCTATTTTAAACAATACATTGGATGTAGTAAATGGTAGTACCACCAATTTATCTGGATTACTTAATGTTGAAGGTGTTACCTCTTTAAACAATGA
>NZ_CANLZZ010000027.1 GCF_947495725.1 uncultured Lutibacter sp.
GGCACAACTAACTTAAATGATCAGTTAAGTGTTAATAATCAAAAACCTACTCTTTTAACGGGAACACTTACTATTGACGGTGCTTCCAACTTAAATAACTCTCTAAATGTTAAAAATAGTGCTCCAACTAATTTATCTGGAATCCTTAACGTAGATGGTAAAACCCATTTAAATAATGATGTAGCTGTTGATGGAACAACGGTTTTAAATAATTCTTTAGA
>NZ_CANLZZ010000028.1 GCF_947495725.1 uncultured Lutibacter sp.
GATAGTTTTGTATATGAAGTTTGTGATAATGGAAGTCCAATTGTTTGTGATCAGGCAACTGTTGTAATAACTATAAATCCAGCAAATTGCACAGAATTTGTGGCGGTAATTACTGGCGAAAATGTTATTACATGTAATTCACCTATTATTACACTAGACGCTAGCAGTTCAACTATTCAGGGAACAGCTATTTATAAATGGAGT
>NZ_CANLZZ010000029.1 GCF_947495725.1 uncultured Lutibacter sp.
ATCTGCGTGTGTACTTTCGTTTGTAAAAGTAACTTCTTGTGCTGTTTCTGGATTTGTTGGTGAAAAACTAAACGCTGAAACTGGTGAAACTTGCGCTGCTGTTACGGTTATTGTTTTTGTTATCTCGTCGGTTCCTGCCGAATTGGTAACAACTAGTTTTACTTCAAAATCGCCTGCGGTATCAAAAGTAAATTTCGGATT